>CAXTJQ010000003.1:346926-350118 GCA_964244725.1 uncultured Rhizobiaceae bacterium | reverse complement strand
TCGCCTTCGACCAACAAGGAAACCTCATCGTCGCATCAACACAGGGACAGGTCTACAAGGTCGATCCGGCCTTCAAGCCGGCGACGGCGCGCCCGACGCTGTCGGGCATCACGGCGCTGGCGCGCGACGGCGCGCCGGCGCAGGCGGGCGTGGCCTCGGCCAATGCCGGCCAGACGATCGAACTGACCGGCAGCGGCTTCGGCCCCGGCACGCAGGTGCAGTTCCAGGTCCGCGACGGCGACGGCGCCGTCTCGACCGTGGCGCTCGCCCCGCTCGCCGTCAGCGCCGACGGCGCGCGCCTGCAGGTGACCGTGCCCGTCCTGGCCACGACCGGCGACATCCGCGTGGTCAATGCCGGCGCCCGCGACATCGCCTTCAACGGCGGCTATGCCGACGGCGTCTACCGCCAGGTGACGATGGCCTTCACGGCCGGATCCGACACGGCGCGGCTGCGCTTCGGCGACCTCGGGCTGGCCGGCATCGACGACGAGAGCTGGGGCATCGACAACGTCACCGTCAGCCAGAACGGGACGAGCGTGTTCGCCGACGACTTCGAGGCCGGCGCCCAGGCGCAATGGAGCGACGCCCGCGTCGAGAGCGGCGCGCGCGGCGCTCTGTCGCGCTTCTCGGGCCGCTTCGCCAATCAGGGCCAGACGCTGTCGCTGGCGGGCCTTGCCGCCGGCCAGACCTACACGCTGTCCTTCGACCTCTATGCGATCGACAGTTGGGACGGGCTGACCGCCGGCAACGGCCCGGACCGCTTCCAGGTGAGCGCCGACGGGGCCGTGCTGTTTGACGAGGCATTCAGCAATTACAGCGCCACCGGCGTTCAGACCTACAACGCCAGCGCCGGCGTGCGGCTGCAGGTGGTGCCGACGCTGACCGGCCTGTCCGGCCGGCCGGGCGGCGACGGCGCGTTCGAGCTCATCGGGTCGGGCTTCCAGGAAAGCGCCTCGACCGTCACGATCGGCGGCGTCGCCCTGAGCGACGGACTGGCCGTGCAAGGGGACTTCGACGTGACCGACGGCCAGAACCTGCGCTACCGCCTGGCCGCGCCCTTGACGCTCGACGGGCCGATCGCCATCGTCACGGAAGGCGGGTCGGCGACGCTCGCGGGGCCCGTGTTCGCGGCCCAGCCGCCGGTGCAGTTCACCGGCATCACGGCGGCGGCGCAGGCCGGCGCGGCGGCCGACGGGAACGTCGCCTCGGCCAATGCCGGCCAGGCCATCACGCTGACCGGCCAGGGCTTCACCAGCGCGACGCTGGTGCAGTTCGAGGGCGTCGACGATACCGGGGCCGCCGGCGCGATCACCCGCACCGGCGTCGCCAGCAACGACGGCCGCACGCTGACGCTCGAGGTCCCGGCGCTGGCGCGCAGCGGCCTCGTCAAGGTGCTGGGCTCCGCGACCACCCTGCGGCTGCAGATCGTGCCGGTGCTGCGCGCGCTCGGCGGAACGGTCGGCGAAGGCAACACGCTGGTGCTCGAAGGCACCGGCCTGGTCGGCGCGGAGGTCCAGATCGCCATCGACGGCCGCGGCGTCGGCGTCTTCCGCGTCCAGACCGTCTTCGACGCCGGCAACAACGGCAACGGCCTCCCCCAGCAGGTCGTCGTGCTGACGGTTCCAGCCGGCGTCGGCGCCGGCGTCGTCACCGCCGCCACGCTCGGCGGCAGCGCCAGCTTGAGGACAGGCGCGGCGATCGCCGCCGATCCCGACATCGCGCCGGCCGCCGACGCCGGCGACACGCTGGCGCTCGCCACCGATCCCGGCCTGCTGCCCGACCACCAGGTCCATATCGCCGGCGCGATCGGCGACGGCGACCAGGACATCGACGATGTCGACGTCTACCGTCTCGACCTGGCGGCCGGGGAAAGCCTGCGGCTGACGCTGGGCGGCGCGTCGCAATATGTCCATCTGCGCGTCTTCGACGGCGCCGGCCAGGTGCTGTCGAGCGGCTATTCCGGACCCGGGGAAGAGCTGGCCTTCAAGGCGCCGTCCGCCGGGACCTATTATCTCGGCGTCAGCGATTATTACAACGACAGCTACGACCCCGCGGTCGCCGGAAGCGGCGGCGGTTCATTCAGCACGGGCGCTTACGACTTCACGCTCGTGCGGCGCACGAACGACGCGACGCGGCTCTCAGCGATCGCGGCCGAAGCCGGCAGCGGAACGGCGGCCAATGCCGGGGTCGCCGCGGCCAATACCGGACAGACCATCACGCTCGCCGGGTCGGGCCTGGCGGCCGGCAAGGGCGTCGTCTTCACCACGCTCGACAGCGGCGGCCGGCTGTCGAGCCGCACCGTCGCCGCGGCCAGCGTGTCGCAGGACGGCGCCGCGCTCACCGTCATCGTGCCCGCCGACGCGACCTCGGGCGCAGTGCGCCTCGTCGACGAGGCCGTCGGCCTGTTCCTGCAGATCGTGCCGACCCTCGACCTCGTCGACATGAGCGCCGGATCGACCTTCGCCAACGGCGCGCTGCAACTGACGGGATCGGGCTTCGCCGAAGGCGCCACGACCATCGGCTTCGGCGCCATCGCCTACCGCGACATCGCCCGCGACGCCGGCCCCGATGTCTACGAGCGCTACACCGGCAGCGGTTATGCCGGGAACGGCGTCATCAGCCTCGCCACCTCCGCCGGCATGCCGACCGGGCCGATCCGGGTCGCCACCGTCGGCGGCGTCAGCGCGGCGTTGCCCACCGCCCTCACCGGCCTGTCGGCGACGGCCGCGTCCGGCGCGCCGGCCAATCCCGGCGCGGCCTCGGCCAATCCCGGGCAGACCATCACCGTGGCGGGCAGAGGGCTGCGCTCCGGGATCGACATCCTGTTCAAGACCGTCGACGCAGAGGGCAATTTGCGCGACATCGTCGTCGAGCCGACGACGGTGTCGGCCGACGGCGGCATGGCCGAGATCGTCGTGCCCCTCGACGCCGTCAGCGGCGCGGTCAGGCTCGTCGGCGACCAGAACGGGGCGGCGTTCGACCTGCAGGTCGTTCCCGTCATCACCGCCGCCACCGTGCAGTCGGTCGCCTCCGACGGGTCCTCGGCGACGGTCCTGCTCAGCGGCCTCGGCCTCGTCGAGGGCGCCGCGACCTACGGCTTCGGCTCGACGGTCGTCACCGACGGCTCGATCGGCCAGGGCCCTGACGTGTCGTATCGGTATGACGCTGGTTTTGGGCGTTACATCGCGAACG
>CAXTJQ010000003.1:222411-346826 GCA_964244725.1 uncultured Rhizobiaceae bacterium | reverse complement strand
TCGCCTTCGACCAACAAGGAAACCTCATCGTCGCATCAACACAGGGACAGGTCTATGAAGCCCAGGTTTGAACAGCCTGTGTCGCGCTCGCAATCTTGTGGGCTCACTGACCATTCCGACGACAAGATGGCCAAGGATTCGACACGGCCTATCGGCGACGCGCCATACGACATCGACGAGTGGACATGTTATCCATCAATGGACGGCGTCGCGGCTACCGGCGTCCAGATTACGTCCTCGATCCGATAGGCGCCGACCGCCAGCATGACGAGGCGGTCGAAACCGAGGGCGACGCCGCTTGCCTCCGGCATGACGGCGAGCGCCGCGATGAAGTCTTCGTCGATCGGATAGCTTTCGCCGTACAGCCTTTGCTTTTGCGCCATCTCGGCGGAGAAGCGTTTGCGCTGTTCCTGAGGATCCGTGAGTTCGCCAAATCCGTTGGCCAATTCGACGCCGCAGCAATAGAGTTCGAACCGTTCCGACACCCGGGCGTCGCCCGGCTTCGGCCGCGCAAGCGCTGCTTCCGCGACCGGATAATCGTAGAGGATCGTCGCACTGCCCAAGCCGAGAAACGGCTCGATTTTCTCAACCATGACGCGGCTGAAAACGTCAGACCAGGAATCGTCCGCCGCGGTGCGGATACCGGCGGTCGAAGCGGCCGCGATCAAGGCGGCGCGATCCGTTTCTCCGGTCGCATCCACGGTCTGCAGCAGATCTATCCCGGCATAGCCTTGGAAGGCGTCGGCGACGGCGAGCCGACCGGGCTTCGCGAAGGGGTCCGCTTCCCTTCCCCGGAACGAGAAGCGTGCGCACCGGGCTTCTCGCGCGGCCAGCGCCAGCAGGTTCGCGCAATCGTCCATCAGGCCCTCATAGGTCTCCCCGACGCGATACCATTCCAGCATGGTGAATTCCGGATGATGCAGGGGTCCGCGCTCGCGGTTGCGAAACACGCGACCGAGGCTGAAGATGCGGCTTTCGCCAGCCGCCAACAATTTCTTGCAGGCGAATTCGGGCGAGGTGTGGAGATAGAGCGGCGCGCGCAGGCCCCCCTGGCCGATCGCTTCGGTTGCGAAAGCGGACAAATGCGTCTCATTGCCGGGCGATATTTGGAGCGCCGCGGTCTCGACCTCGACGAACGAACGGTCGTCAAACCAGCTTCTGACGGCGGCGGCGATGGCATTGCGAAGCAAGAGGCGTGGCCGGCGGTCGGCGTGGACATGCGGGGTCCACCAGGGCGACGCTTCCATCAATCGCCGCCAGCGGGCGTCGCCACCGCCGACTGGCGGAAATGCCCGGGATGCGGTATGGCGCGCGCGGGCGTTTTCGTCGCCGATCCGACTTCTTCGATATTCAGGGTTTCTATCATGAAGGTGATCGCCAGTTCGCTGCGCAAAGGCAACGTCGTCGACAAGGACGGCAAGCTCTACGTGATCCTCTTTGCCGAAAATATCCATCCGGGCAAGGGCACGCCCGTCACCCAGCTGGATATGCGGCGAATTTCGGACGGCGTGAAGATTTCAGAGCGCTATCGGACGACGGAGCAGGTGGAGCGCGCCTATGTAGAGGAACGCGAACACACGTTCCTCTACAGCGACGCGGACGGCTATCATTTCATGAATCCGGAATCCTTCGACCAGGTCGCGGTTCCGGAAAGCGTGGTCGGCGACCAGGCACCCTATCTCATCGAGGGCATGGCGGTTCAAGTTTCGCAGCACAACGGCGTGGCGATTTCGCTAGTCCTGCCGCAACGCGCGAGTTTCGAGGTGGTCGACACCGAGCCCGTAACGAAGGGCCAGACCGCGTCCTCGTCTTACAAACCCGCGACACTGTCCAACGGCGTGCGGACGCTGGTGCCGCCGCATATCAGCGCCGGGACGCGGGTCGTGGTCATGACCGCGGACGGCGCGTACGTTGAACGCGCCAAGGATTGAGGCAGGGCGCAGCGAACTGGATACCATCAACGGCCGGCCCGCCATGGCTCGGCGTTCCTCACGTCACGGGAAAAACGTGCGCATCGCCGCTGACCGTGATCCGAACAACGGCGCCGGCCTGGAGCGCATCGAGGGAAGATCGGCGCAGCATCAGCCGGGTCCCGCCAATCGCGGCGGCGGGGGTATCAGGAACGTTCAGGAGCTTCACCAAGAGGGTACAGAACGGACCTCCGAAAGCCGATTCGACGACTTCGCCTAACAGCGATTTGCGCGCCGCGGCTTCGGAGGCCTGATCACGCGAAAGCGGCTCGAGGACAATCTGCTCGGGCCTCAGCATGACCCGCACCGCGTCGCGCCGATCGGACGCGTTGACGGCAATGCGACCGATCGCGCAATCGGCGTAACCGCCCGCGACGTGGGCGGGCAGCAAAATCGCATCGCCCAGGAATTGAGCGACCATGGCGTCGCGCGGGTGAAAATACAGGTCTTGCGGCGATCCGACCTGCGAGAACTTTCCGTCGCGCATGACGGCGACTTCATCAGCGAAGGACAGCGCTTCGGCCTGGTCGTGTGTGACGAGAACGGTCGCGATGCCCTGGGCCTCGAGCAATTCGGCCACGGTCTTGCGCATGCTTGCACGCAGTCCGGTGTCGAGCGCGGAAAAAGGCTCGTCCAGCAGCATCAGGCGCGGCCGCCGCGCCATGGCGCGCGCCAGCGCAACGCGCTGCTGCTGGCCGCCCGACAATTCATGGGGACGCCGTTTGAGGATCGGCGCGTCGAGACCGACAGTGAACGCCAATTCGGAAATCCGCTTGTCGCGGCCAGACTCGCGGCGGCTGATCCCAAAACCAATGTTCTCGGCAATGGTCAAATGAGGAAATAAAGCGCCGTCCTGTGCTACCACGCCGATTCCGCGGCGATGAGCCGGCAAAGCGGTCGACGCTTCCGCGATTACCTTGTCGTCGAAGACGATCTCACCTGCATCCGGGGCCTCGAAGCCTGCGATCAGCCGAAGGAGCGTCGTCTTCCCACACCCGGACGGGCCGACAATCGCCATTCGGCTTCCCGCCGATACGGACAGGTCGACCCCGTCGAGCGCGGCCACCGCGCCGTAGCGCTTGGCAATGGAGCGAAGGGATAGGAGCGTCATCGCCCGACCATGCGCTTCGACTGTACGTAGAGCAGCCATGTCAGCGGCAACGACGCCAGGATCAAGATCAGCGCGTAGGGCGCCGCGCCGGCATAGTCGATCTCACTGCTCAGCGACCAGAACCGCATCGCCAGCGTATGCGTGCCGTTCGGCGCCAGCATCTGAGTCGCGGTCAATTCATTCATAATGCCGAGCGAGACAAGCGCCACGCCCGCGGCTGCGCCGGGAGCGGACAATTTCACCGTCGTCGACCAAACGGCCCGCAGGGGAGACTTGCCCAGCCCCGCGGCAGCCTGCTCGAGTTCCATCGGCGCCTGCGCGATGCTGGCCCGCATCCCGATGATCGCGCGCGGCAGGAACATGAGCGCATAGGCCACAAGAATCGCAACGAACGTCTGGTAGAGCGGCATGGCCAGGCGCACCGTCACCGTAACCAGCGCCAGTGCAACCACGGCGCTCGGGAGCGATCCGACAACGTAGTTCGAACGCTCCAGAAATTGCGGTAGACGTCCCGGCGAACGGATCGAGAGCCACGCGATCGGGAGCGCGACTGCTGCCGCCAGCAGCCCGCCCGCAAGGGCGAGAAGCACCGTTTGGCCAAGCGCCGGACCTATCTCTTCCCATTTCCAGACGGCGACCCCACCTGAGATCAGCCAGCGGCCGATCGTCAGCAGCGGAATGCCGATCGCGAGCGACATGGTGACCAGGAGAAATCCCAGGCAGGGCCATGTCCAGCCGCCGAGCCGGACGGAGGCGACGCGCCGAGCCGCGCCCGACCCGACACGCGCATAGCGTTCGTCGCCGCGCACCGCCATGTCGAGACCAAGGACGCCAAGGCAGCAGACGACGAGCACGCCGGCAAGCATGTTACCCGCCGCGCCGTTGAAGGTCGACTGATACTGATCGACGATGGCGGTCGTGAAGGTGTCAAAGCGAACAAGGGCGAACAACCCGTATTCGGCCAGCAGGTGCAGGGCCACGAGCAGGCAGCCGCCGCAGATCGCCAGACGCAGTTGCGGCAGAACCACGCGAACGAATACTTTGGCTGGACCGTCGCCGAGCGAGGCCGAAGCGTCTTCGAGCGCCGGGTCGAGGCGCCTCAACATGGCGATGATCGGGAGGTAAAGGAACGGAAAATACGCCAGCACGGAGACCAGCACCCCGCCAGCCAGGCCATGGAGGCTTGGCAGCATGGTCACCCAGGCATAGCTATGGACGAAGGCCGGGATCGCAAGGGGCGCCACGCACATCCACGCCCACAGCCGCACGCCTGGCAGGTCGCTGCGTTCCGTTAGCCACGCGAGCGCGATCGCCAGGATGCATGCGATCGGGACAGTCAGCAACACCAGACATGCGGTGTTAACCAGCAGCTCACCGACGCGGGGCCTGACGATCAGGGCGTAAGCCTCGGACCAACCCGTCTGAATCGACATCCAAATCACGAAGCCGAGGGGCAGGAGCGCAAAGAGCGACACTATCACCGATGCGACCACGACCCATGGAATTCGTCGCACGGAAAAACGCGGCACCGCAACCGGATCGGCGCGCAGCGCGATCTTCCGCGATTCATGCGCCGGGTGCATCTGGACTAACACCCACGCAGCCGCACCTCGGAGGTGGAGCCGATCGCATCGTCCATGCGAGCAGCCGCCCCGCAGGTCGCATCGAGATTCAAAGCAATCCGGCCGCAGTCATGAGGTCGGTCACAGCCTTGCTGTTGAGGTCCGAGGCTTGGACCTTCGGCGCTTGCAGATCGGTCAGCGGCACGAGTGCGGGATTGGACGGCGCTCCGTCTGCGACCGCATATTCGAACGAGGCGCCGTCCTTGAGAATTGCCTGACCGTTCTTGCCCGTGATCCATTTCAAAAAGGCCTGCGCCTGAACCGGATGCTTGCTTGACGCCAGAACCCCGCCTCCCGAGATGCTTACGAAAGCGCCCGGATCTTCGTTTCGGAAATAGTGCAATCCAACATTGTCGCTGTTCTCACCGGTCTTGGCCTGATCGCCGAAGTAGTAGTAGTGATAGATGATGGCGCCCTCGACCTGCCCGGCGTTCACGGCCTTCATCGCGGTGCTGTTGCCCCTGTAGGACTTGAAATTGGTCTTCATCGCCGCCAGCCAGTTGGCGGTCGCCGTCTCGCCTTTCAACGCGAGCAGCGCACTGACGATCGCTTGAAAATCAGCCCCCGAAGGCGAAGCCGCCCAACGGTCCTTCCAGGAAGGATCAGCCAAGTCGAGCAGAGATTTGGGAAGCTCCGCCTCTGTCAATTTGATCTTGTCATAGGCAAAGACGGTGCTCCGGGCGGCGATGCCGATCCAATGCCCGTTGGCTGGTTTGAAAGCGTCCGTCACCTGCGCCAGCGTCTCGGGATCGACCGGCGCAAACAAACTGGCGCCGTCGACCAGCGTCATCGCTGGCGAATTCTCGGTCAGGAAAACGTCCGCCGGTGAGGCAGACCCCTCGGCGACGATCTGATTGCCGAATTCGCTGTCGCCGCCGTTGCGCAACGTCACCTGAATACCGGTATCTTTCGTAAAGCCGTCGGCCCACTCCTTGGCGAGGCTCTCATGCTGGGCATTGTAGACGACAATTCCCTTGCCACTGTCTTGCGCTTGAACATGGCTTGAGAAAAACAACCCCAGGCCGGCGCAGAAAATGATTCCCTTCAACGTCATGATGCCTTGCCAATCGTTCATTGCTTGCTCGACTTATCAATTCATGAGCCAGGCAGTCAACAATTACAATTGCCGAATTTCCGCATGTCGGACTGCGAACCGGCGACGATTGGGTCGAGACGATATCCGTCCGGATTCCTCAGGGAAACTTCTCAAGGCCCTTGAACCCGACCATGTTCCGCGCTCTGTTTGCAAATATGGATGCCGTTAGGGCCGCGAAAGTATGCCGAGCGTCGGTGGCAAAATCGAATGGAAAGCGCTTCGCAAAATTGTTTGCGCCATACAATGCTTTGCGGTGATCATCGCGTGCGGAGCATGCACCCGCACCTATGACGGTTCGATCGTGCCGAGCTACCGACCTGAAATAGACGATGTCAGGTCCGTGCCTGTCGTGAGATGGGAACGTAACGAGACGGAGCCGCCCAATCGCCTTCTGCAGTTCCCCGCGGCGGCTGTGCCTGCGGCGCGACCTACCGCGGCCACGCGGTCCGCAAAGACTATTAGAAGAGCCCGGAAATCAGGGCGGCTGGCGCGCTCCGCGGGCAGCCTCCCTCGCCTTGTGCATTGCGAAAACGTGACAGGAGACGACCGTCGCGTTCGTTTTTCGTGTTCTTAATGACGGAAGGCTAGCCGGACGCGTTTCTTGGTACGAACCGCATGCTCATCCGATCACCGGGCAGGATCGGTCGCGGCCAACCGTGACATTGACTCGTTCACCGTCACGATCTCGGCCACGAATTTCGATCGAGCGCCTGTCTGAGTCGACGATCCGCGCGCGGCGGATACCCATACGCTGGGCCTTGTCGAGAGCGCGGTCGTCGGTACAGAAACGGCGGCCTTCACGGCGTGGGCCGTCCTCATCATCATCATCCTGAAAGCCGCGTCGATTGTCGTTCCGGCACCTTTCCCGGTTCGGATCGCAGTCGCCGTCGCGCAACCTGAGCTTGGGACCCCTCTGGCCCAATTCAAGCTCGAGATCCTGTGCGTGCGAAGCGGCCGTGCTGAACGAGTAAGCGCTGCCGAATATCAGCAGAGCGAGTGCTGCATAGGTCGCAATGGTCTTCATGGTCATTCTCCAGTGTTCGGCCCAACGCCGGGGGGCTCCACAAGTTTCAACTCGAAGCCGATAAATGCTCTTGCGGCGCATTCGATTTCATCTGATAGTTCGCCGCCGTGCATATTTGCGCTGACGCGCCGCGTGACTTTAGATTGTGGTCGACGGTTTTTTGATGAATCATATTTTTCGACCTGGAGCGATATCGTGGAAGACGACAGGAATTCAACACTAGAACTGACGGCTTCAATCGTTTCGGCCTATGTCTCGAACAACAGCGTACCCGTCGCCAATCTTACCGAACTCGTGTCGAGCGTGCATGCCTCGCTGCAGAAACTGAGCGGAACGATCATACCGGACGCACTTCCTCCGACCCCGGCTGTGCCTGTCAAGAAGTCGGTGACGCCCGATTACATCATCTCACTTGAGGATGGCAGGAAATTCAAATCACTCAAGCGTCACCTCGCGAGCCACCACAAAATGACCCCGGAACAATATCGCGCGAAGTGGGGCCTTCCCAGCGACTATCCAATGGTCGCTCCGAACTATGCCGCCACACGCTCCGAACTGGCGCGTTCCATGGGCCTTGGTCGCAAGGCAGCCGCCGAACAGGGCAAAATCGCCGAAGCCGTCGTCCTCGTAGCTCCCGCGAAAACGCGTGGGCGCAAGAAGGTTGCCGAAAAGGTTTAGTCCCCGGCTTCCTGCTCAATCAATCAAGGCCGGGACTACTTTCTTCCACCGAAAACGACCCTCACCAGCGAACTGTGGCGCATGTGCGCCGAGCAGTTCTGGCGCATGGGCATCGTGCGGCGGCTTCAGCTTGACGCGCGTTGCCCGCTCAAATACGCCGAGCAGCCGATCGCCGACCGAGGATACATTTTTCTATGGAGATTTTTACCGCTGCGGGCCTCACAGCGCTCCTGCAGGTCATTGCGATCGATCTCGTACTGGCCGGCGACAATGCGATCGTGATCGGTCTCGCGGCCGCCGGCTTGCCCGCCGATCAACGCAAGCGGGCGATCCTTGTCGGTATAGCGGCGGCCACCGTCTTGCGCATCGGGTTCGCGCTGATCACCCAGTGGCTGCTAGCGATCGGGCCGATGCTGCTGATCGCGGGCGGCCTTCTCTTGCTTTGGGTCTGCTGGAAGATGTGGCGCGAGCTGCGCGTCAGCCATCAGGACGAGCAGGATGCGACCGACGCCTTGTCGAATGCCGACTTCGACAGCGGCCGGCCTGCCGGCAAGGGCTCGCGTAAGACATTCGCGCAAGCTGCCTGGCAGATCGTCATCGCTGACGTTTCGATGTCTCTCGACAATGTGCTGGCCGTCGCCGGTGCGGCGATCAACCATCCGACCGTTCTGATCATCGGACTGGGGCTCTCGATCGCGCTGATGGGTTTCGCCGCCTCCTTCGTCGCGCGTTTACTGCACCGTTTCCGCTGGATCGCCTATATCGGCTTGGCAATCATCCTTTACGTCGCCGTCAAAATGCTCCTCGACGGGGCGGTTGATCAATTTCCGCAGCCATTCAGCTTCCTGAGTGGCTGGTTTGGCGGCAACGCAGTAGGGCCCTAACTTCCCGCGCCTCGGCTGTTCCGCGCGGCTTTGATCGGCCGGAAAATCGTGATATGGCCGGTCGCGCATCGCAATTCGCAGCGCCTGCCTTGGGATCGTCAACTGAAAGCCCGGCCGCAGTTGGCTTTCGCCTCTTTGCAACTTGGAACTGCTCATGTCCGCCGCTCCACGCGTCAGCTTCGTCAGCCTCGGCTGTCCGAAAGCCCTGGTCGATTCGGAACGTATCCTTACCCGCCTTCGCGCCGAAGGCTACGAGATCGCGCGCAAGCATGACGGCGCGGACCTCGTGGTGGTCAATACCTGCGGATTCCTCGATTCGGCCCGCGATGAATCGCTCGACGCGATCGGCAGCGCGCTGTCGGAAAACGGGCGCGTCATCGTCACCGGGTGTCTCGGCGCCGAACCGGACGTCATTCGTCAACGCCATCCCAAAGTGCTGGCGATCACCGGGCCGCAAGCCTACGAGAGCGTCATGGCCGCTGTTCACGAAGCCGCCCCGCCGCAGCATGATCCGCTTTTCGACCTGCTGCCGCCTCAGGGTGTCAAGCTTACGCCACGCCATTACGCCTATCTCAAGATTTCGGAGGGTTGCAACAACCGCTGCACGTTCTGCATTATCCCGGCGCTACGCGGTGATCTTCTGTCGCGGCCGGCAGCAGACGTGCTGCGCGAGGCGGAGCGGCTCGCCAAGGCCGGCGTCAAGGAGATCATGGTGATTTCGCAGGACACCAGCGCCTACGGTATCGACATCAAATACGAGGCCAGCCGATTCCAGGATCGCGACGTGCGCGCAAAGTTCCATGACCTCTCCATGGAACTCGGAGAAATGGGTCTTTGGATCCGTCTGCACTATGTCTACCCCTACCCGCATGTCGCGGATGTCATCCCGCTGATGGCCGACGGTAAGATCCTGCCTTATCTCGACATTCCGTTCCAGCACGCTTCACCAGCCGTTCTCAGGAATATGCGCCGGCCCGCGCATGGCGAGAAAGCCTTGGAGCGGATTACAAGCTGGCGCGAGGTCTGCCCGGATCTTGCCATTCGCTCGACCTTCATCGTCGGCTTCCCGGGAGAGACCGACGCCGATTTCGAGATCCTGCTTGATTGGCTTGAAGAGGCTAAAATCGACCGCGCCGGCTGCTTTAAATATGAGCCGGTGAAGGGCGCTCGCTCGAACGATCTGAACCTTCCGCAGGTGCCGGAGGAGGTCAAGAACCTCCGATGGCGCCGCTTCATGCAGCGCCAGCAGAAAGTCTCAGCTGCTTCTTCGCAGAGGAAGATCGGCAAGAGGCTGTCCGTGATCGTCGATGAGGCGAGCGGCCTTTCTGCGATGGGCCGCTCCAAATACGACGCCCCGGAAATCGATGGCTCCGTTCATGTGACCTCGCGCCGACCGCTGCGGGCCGGCGACATCGTCACGGTCAAGATTGATCGCGCGGACGCCTACGATCTCTACGGTCAGGCCGTGTGATCATCCCACGCTTATGAGCGCAGGTATTGCTTGCGCATCTTGATAATCCATCATCCGCGCGCGCTTGTAGGCCGGACGCTCGGCGATACGCGCAAGGTAGTCTTTAAAAACCTGCTTGGCAGGCAGGGCCTTGAGATTGTCCATCGTGAACGAAATGGCGGAAGCAAGTTGCGTGTCCGCAGCCGTGAAGCTGGGTCCGACGGCGTAGGGCTGCGCGGTCAACTGGCGTTCAAGGTGAAGCACCATGTCTTCGAAAAGGCCAAACGAATATTCGTTCGATTTGTAGGACAGGCCATTCATCCTGCCCTTGATGCAAGGGTCCATCACGGAATCCACATAGATCGTGGTCGTTAGATATGGCCCGCGTTCCACGCTGCCGATCGCCGGCGCGAGCTTGGACTCCGGGAACGCGTCGGCGAGATAGATCGTGATGGCGGAACGCTCGGTGATCACAATGCCATCATGCTCGATCGCCGGCACCTTCTTGTTCGGATGGATTTTTCGATAGCTTTCCGGCACGCCGCCGACGGCGCGGATGTCGATGTGGATCCCCTCGTAGTCGACTCCAAGCTCTTCCAGGAGCCATCTCACGCCCGAGGCGCGCGACCAGGGTGCATAGTAGAACTTGAGCATCGAACCTGTCCTCTGTTTGCATCCTGTTTCTAGCACGAGCCTCCTGCCACCAATCCGTCAGTAGAATCTGCGCAGGCCACGACGTTCGAGATCACAAACGAAAGAGGCGCCTGAAGGCGCCCCATCCGCAAAATCTCACGCGTCTTGGTCTATTGCGGCAATGTGTCGTCGATGCCCTTGATGTAAAAATTCATCCCGAGCAACGTGCCGTCATCGGCAACCTCGCCTTCCTTGAGCCAGGGCGAGCCGTCCTGCTTCATGACCGGGCCGGTGAATGGATTCCAGCCGCCGGCGATCTTCTTCTCGGTGGCTTGCGCCATGGCTTTCACATCGTCCGGCATGTTCGTGTACGGGGCCATGACCACGGCGCCGTCCTTGATGCTGGCCCAGGTGTCGCCAGGCTTCCATGTGCCGTCGAGCACAGCCTTGACCTGTTGTACGTAATAGGGTCCCCAATCGTCGGTCAGCGATGTCAGTTGCGCATTGGGCGCGAACTTGATCATGTCCGACGATTGCCCGAAGCCCTTGAGCTTGCGTTCTTCCGCGACCTGCAGGCCGGCGGTGGAATCGGTGTGCTGCACGAGGATGTCGGCGCCTTGGTCGAACAACGCCTTTGCGGCGTCAGCTTCCTTGCCGGGATCGAACCAGGAATTGACCCAGACGATCTTGACCTTGAAGTCGGGATTGACCGATTGCGCGCCGAGCATGAACGAGTTGATGCCCATCACGACTTCCGGGATCGGGAACGAGACGATGTAGCCGGCCGTCCCGCTCTTCGACACCTTCGCCGCGATTTCGCCCAGGATATAGCGGCCCTCGTAGAAGCGGGCGTTGTAGATGCCGAGATTGTCGGCCTTCTTGTAGCCGGTGGCGTGCTCGAATTTCACGTCGGGAAACTTCGCGGCGATCTTGACCATCGGGTCCATGAAGCCGAACGACGTGCCGAAGATGATTTTGCAGCCATCGCGCGCCAGGCGCTCGAAGGCGCGCTCGGCATCCGGGCCCTCGGAAACGTTTTCAAGGAAGGTCGTCTCGACCTTGTCGCCGAGTTCCTTCTCGACCTGGAGACGGCCCTGGTCGTGCTGGTAGGAATAGCCGAAATCGCCGACCGGGCCGACATAGACCCAGCAGGCCTTGAGCTTTTCCTGCGCTTGCGCCACGGCGCCGGCCAGCGTGAACGCAGCTACGGCCGCGGTTGCAAATACAAGTTTCTTCATCGTGTTACCCCTTTGACCGGGCTTGGGAGCGCCCGATTTGTGATTATCGATCTGGTACGAACGGACGACCCAGAGACGCCGGTGTGTTCATCATGGTCAGCCGTCTGTTTCGTGAGATTAGAACGAGAACCACTACTGTCGCCAGATAGGGAAGCGCAGAAAGAAGCTGCGACGGCACGGATTTTATCATCCCGGCCAGCCAACGGACCGGACCTGGCAGGAAGGCGAGGTCGGCCAGATCGATGGCCTGGATGTGCAACTGCGCAATGGTGATCGCGCCGAACAGGTATGCGCCCGCCAAAACCCGCCAAGGCCGCCAGGATGCGAACACCACAAGCGCGAGCGCGATCCAACCGCGCCCGGCTGTCATGTTTTCCACCCATTGCGGGGTATAGACCAGCGACATATGCGCGCCGGCGAGCCCTGCGCAGGCGCCGCCGAACATCACCGACAAATAGCGGACGCCAACCACGTCGATGCCCAGCGCATGCGCCGAATTATGATTGTCGCCGATTGAGCGTAGCGTCAGGCCGGCCCGGGTGCGGAAAAGGAAACATGCGACCCCGACGGTCAGGATGATCGATACGTAAAAGATCGGGTCTTGCCCGAACATTAGACGTCCGACCAGCGGCAAGTCGGTGAGACCCGGGATGAAGACGTTCGGCATGCGGATGCCGGGCAGGCCCACGAAGCCGACGCCGAGCATGCCGGAGAAGCCAAGCCCGAGCAAAGTGAGCGCCAAGCCGGTCGCGACCTGGTTGGTGACCAGCGTCAGCGTCAGAAAGCCGAACAGCAACGAGAACAGCGCGCCGACGACGATCGCCGCGAGCATGCCGAGCCAGGGCGAGCCCGTCGTCAGGGCGGTGCCGAAACCGCTGACTGCGCCCATCACCATCATGCCTTCGACACCGAGGTTGAGCACGCCACTGCGCTCGACCACCAATTCGCCAAGCGCCGCTATCAGGAGCGGCGTCGCAGCGGTCGCGATCGTGAGCAGGACCGCTTCAAGCGTTCCCATGAGCCGCCTCCCCGCTCCTGACCGGCGACGATGCCACGAAGCGGATGCGGTAGAGAATCAGAGTATCGCTGGCAAGTACGAAGAACAAAAGCATGCCCTGGAAAGCGCGCGCGACCTTATCGGAGACGCCGATCGAGATCTGCGCCGCCTCGCCGCCGAGATAGGACAGCGCCAGAACGAGACCCGCCGCGACGATGCCGAGCGGATTGAGGCGGCCAAGGAAGGCGACGATGATCGCGGCGAAGCCGTAACCGGGCGAAATCACCGGGCGAAGCTGATTGATCGCGCCCGACACTTCGCAAATACCGGCCAGGCCAGCCAGCGCCCCGGACACGATGAACGCGAAGAACACCATCCCGCCATTGGAGAAACCCGCGAAGTGCCCCGCCCTCGGGCTTTGCCCGAGAACTTTCACCTCGAAGCCCTTGAGCGTCCTGGCGAGCAGGAACCAGACGGCGACGGCGGCGATGATTGCGAAGACGAATCCAAGATTGGCGCGGCCGGACCAGGGCAGGATTTCCGGGAGAACCGCCGGCGGGCTGAACTGCACCGTCTGAGGAAAATTGAAGCCCTTCGGGTCGCGCCACGGCCCGCGCACGATCCAGTCCAGGAACAGCCCGGCGATATAGACAAGCATCAGGCTGGACAGGATTTCGTTGGTGTTGAAGCGCACCTTAAGCAGCGCCGGGATCGCCGCGTAGAGCGCCCCGCCCGCCATGCCCATCAGCAGCATGAGCGGCAGCGTCAGCGCGTTCTGGAAATCCGGCGCCATGACCGGCAGGATCGAGCCGGCGATCGAGCCGATGGTGAACTGGCCCTCGGCGCCAATGTTCCAGTTGTTGGAGAGGTAGCAGACCGAGAGGCCGACCGCGATTAGGATCAGCGGCGCCGCCTTTATCGCGAGTTCGTGGAGGGACCAGATTTCGGTCAGGGGCTCGACGAAATAGACGTAGAGCGCCAGGGCCGGATTCTTGCCGAGCAGCGCGAACAGGATGGCGCCGAAGACCAGCGTCAGGCCGAAGGCGACGAAGGGCGAGAGGGCGCTGAACAGCGCGGAGCGCTGCGGCCGCTTGACGAGTTCGATGCGCATCAGGCGGGCTCCGCCACGGGCGCGCCATGGCCCGGCTCGGCGCCGCCCATCAGCAGGCCGACCGTCTCGAACGTGGCAATGGCGATGGACATCGGCGAGGACAGCGTTCCATCGTGCATGACGGCGATGGCATCGGAGATCTCGAACAGCTCGTCGAGGTCCTGGCTGATCACCAGCACCGCGGAGCCTGCCCGCGCGAGTCCGATCAGCGCCTGGCGGATGCGCGCGGCCGCGCCAGCGTCGACGCCCCAGGTCGGCTGGTTGACGACCATCACCATCGGCTGACGGTCGAGTTCGCGGCCGATGATGAATTTCTGCAGGTTTCCGCCCGACAATGCGGCGGCCTCCGGATCGCGCGCGCTCTTGCGGACATCCATGTCGGCGATGATGCGCTGCGCCGCGCTGTCGAGCGCGCCGGTCCTGATCACGCCGCCGGCGACGAAAGCCTTTCGGTCGGTGGCATAGCGGGAAAGCAGGAGGTTTTCCGAAAGCTTCATCCCGGGCGCCGCACCGTGACCCAGACGCTCCTCCGGCACGAAGGCCGCGCCGATCATCCTTCGTCCGGAAATCGACAGGCGACCGGCATCCTGGCCGCGAATGCGGATCGAGCCTGCATCGCCTTGAAGAACCTCGCCGGACACCGCCTCGAAAAACTCGCCCTGCCCGTTTCCGGCCACGCCCGCGATGCCGATCACCTCGCCGGCGCAAACCCGCAGATTGATGTCGCGCAACGGAATCGAGAACGGCGTCGCCGGCTTGCGCGACAGATGATTGATTTCCAGCAACGGCTTGGGTTCACGTCCTCCAGCATAGGGTTCGCGGATGACCGGCTGGACCTCGGCGCCGACCATCATGCGGGCCAACGACGAGGCCGTCTCGCGGCGCGGGTCGCACTGGCCGACGACCTTGCCGTGCCTCAGGACGGTTGCCGCGTCGCACATGCGTTTCACCTCTTCGAGGCGGTGCGAGATGTAGAGGATCGACTTGCCTTCGGACCGAAGCCGATCGAGAGTCTCGAACAACTTGTTGGCCTCTTGAGGCGTCAGCACCGAGGTCGGCTCGTCGAGGATGATCAGTTGCGGCGTCTGCAGCAGGCAGCGGATGATCTCGATGCGCTGGCGCTCGCCGACGGACAGATCGCCGACCAGCGCATAGGGATCGAGGGGCAGTCCGTAGCTGTAGGACAGCGCCTTGGCCTTGGCTGCAATGGTCGAGATCGGGGTGTCGCCGTCGAGCGAGAGCGCGATGTTCTCGGCGGCGGTCAGCGCGTCGAACAGCGAGAAATGCTGGAAGACCATGCCGATGCCGAGCTTGCGCGCTGCACTGGGGCTCGCGATGCGGACCGGCTCGCCATTCCAGCGAATCTCGCCGGCATTCGGCTCGAGCGAACCGAACAGCATTTTGACCAATGTGGATTTGCCGGCGCCATTTTCGCCGAGCAGCGCGTGAATCTGACCGCGGCCCACCGTCAGATCGACCTGATCGCAGGCTTTGAGCGAGCCGAATATCTTCGTCAGGCCGCGAACCTCCAGGAGGTTGCCGGCCGTCCCCATATGCGCTGACTGCAAGACGCGCCCGTTCGTCTTTATTCTGTTCCCGCAACGATGGTACGCATCAAGCGGGCGGAACGCAAAGGCCTGATCCTGGGCTGCGTCAAAATATCGGGGCAATCTCAGGGGATGAGAATGGTCGTGCCGGTCGTCTTGCGCGATTCGAGGTCGGCATGCGCCTTGGCCACGTCGGAGAGCGAATGCCTCTGGTTGATTTGCACCTTGACCGCCCTGCTGCCGATCACCGCGAAAAGCGCGTCGGCCGCCGCTTCGAGGTCGGCGCGCTCGGCGATGTAGGTGAACAAGGTCGGACGCGTCAGGTACAGCGAACCCTTTTGCGCCAGCGTGCCGATCGCGAACGGCGGGATCGGCCCCGACGACTGGCCGAAACTGACCAGCATGCCCAGCGGCCGGATGCAGTCGAGCGAGGCGGAAAACGTATCCTTGCCGACCGAATCATAGACGACGTCGCAACGCCTGCCGCCAGTCGCGTCCCTGACGAAGGCGACGATGTCCTCGGTTCTGGAATTGGCGACGTGGTCATAGCCATGCATCCTGGCGAGTTCGATTTTGTCCGGCGAGCCCGCCGTCCCGAGGACGGTGGCGCCGAGGTGCTTGGCCCACTGCCCGAGCATGAGCCCGACGCCGCCGGCCGCCGCGTGACACAGGACAGTGTCGCCGGGCTTGACCTTGACGGTCCGCCGCAGAAGGTATTCGACCGTCAGTCCCTTCAACATCGAAGCGGCCGCCTGCTCGTCGGTGATGCCGTCCGGAACCTTGACCAGCCGGTCCGCCTTGATCAGCCGCTCCTCGCAATATGCGCCGGACGCCATGGTGTAGGCGACCCGATCGCCGACTTCGAGCCACTCCACACCATCGCCGACCTCCACTACGGTCCCGGCGCCCTCGCCTCCCGGAATGAGTGGAAAACCGTTAGGCGGCGGGTAGAGGCCGGAGCGATAATAGACGTCGATGAAGTTGAGGCCAATCGCGGTATGGCGAAGACGCACCTCGCCGGCGCCGGGCGGCCCGACCTCGACATCCACCATTTCAAGAACCTCGGGACCGCCATTTTCGGTGATTTGGATGGCTTTCATCGATCGACCCTGCTCGCGCCCAGTTTTGGAAAGAGTTGCATGACACCGCCGATGCAGAAAAGGTAAAGGCCGGTCGCGGCGATGCCGATCTTCGTGATGTTGCTCACGCTTTCGGCAAGCACGCCGATCTGATTGTACCAGGCCGCAAGCGCCGCCTGCGCGAGCGCCAGCCCTCCGAAAGCGCACCAGAGCAGCGTCACGCCGAGATTGATCGGCCGCAGCCGCACCACCCGGACAGGGTGGATGAAATTAATGGGAATGAAGGTCAGAACGCCGAAGACCACGACGATGGCAAACGACAGCCATTGTCCAGGCTCGATGACGAAAAGCGTGAAAACAACCATGTTCCAGACGACCGGAAAGCCCTTGAAGAAGTTCTCCTTCGTCTTCATTCCGGTGTCGGCATAGTAGATCGCGCTCGAGATGACGATGATCGCCGCCGACAGGAACGACAGGCCCTCGCCCATAAAACCCCGCTGGTAGAGCGCGAAGGCCGGGATCAGCACGTAGGTCACGTAGTCGATGATGTTGTCGAGGAGTTCACCCGACCATGTGGGCAGGATCTCCTTGACCTGCAGCTTGCGCGCCATGGGCCCGTCGACGCCATCGACGAAGAGCGCGAGGCCGAGCCACCAGAACATCGCGGTCCAGCGTTCCTCGCTCGCGGCGACGAGCGAAAGAAACGCAAGAAACGATCCCGAGGCGGTCAGAAGGTGAACCGAGAAGGCCCGAGCCTGCGGCCAGGTGACCTTCTTTGGCTTCCTCACGGCGCGCGCCAGTCTTTCTCGCTGCTGCGGGAAGAAGGCCGCTTCCTCGTCGGTCGAATGTTCGGCCACCTTGCGATTCCCACTCTCGGCCGGGAGTAAACCGTACCCCGCCGGCACAAACAAGTCAGTTAGCACCCGGGCGGGCGTGAACAAGCGCGCCTTCGACAACGTGGGACGGCGTGTCCCCGAAGTCAGGGCCGCCCGCGTTGTCCGCCCCGCGTCATGGCCCTATATCGAAAAGCTTCACGGGGACCGCGATCATGGAAAAGCAATCCGGTGGGCCATTCGACATCGTCGTGGCCGGGAGCGGACCAACGGGTCTGCTTTCCGCGCTGGCGCTTTGTACAAGCGGCTTCCGGGTCGCGCTGATCGGCCCGCGCGCCAAGCTGGACGACGGGCGCACGACCGCGTTGATGTCACCGGCATTGGCATTCCTCGACAATTTCGGACTGTTGGCCGATATCGCGTCGCAGGCGGCTCCGTTGAAGGTCATGCGCATCGTCGACGCGACCCGCAGGCTGATCCGAAGTCCGGTTGTGACGTTCCATGCCGCCGAGATCGGCGAGGCGCAGTTCGGCATGAACGTGCCGAACCGGGTCTTGAACGGCGCGCTGGAAGCGAAGGTCCGAAGCATGGCGACCGTCGCATGGTTCGAGGGCCTGGCGGACGAATGGTCGACGCGCGACGACCAAATCGTCGCGACCTGGCAGGGCGGCCAGATTCATGCGCGTCTGGCGGTGGCGGCGGATGGCCGTGAATCAAATGCGCGGGAATCGGCGGGCATCGTGGTGCGCGCCAAGATACATGGGCAGTCGGCGTTGGCGCTGAGCTTCTTGCACAGCCGCGGCCACGCTTTCGCTTCGACGGAATTCCATACCGAAAACGGTCCCTTCACCCAGGTTCCCCTGCTTGGAGACCGCTCCAGCCTGGTTTGGGTGGCTGACAACGCGACCGCAGCGCGGCTGGCGGCAATGCCGCTGCCGGAACTTTCACGCGAGGTCGAGGACCGCATGCAGTCGATGCTCGGCGAGGTCGAGGTCGAAGTCCCGCCGCAGATCTATCCGTTGTCGGAGAGCCTGCCCGATTCGTTCGGCAAGAACAGGGTGGCGCTCGTCGGCGAAGCGGCCCACACCTTTCCGCCGATCGGTGCGCAGGGGCTCAATCTCGGCATTCGCGACGTGCAGCAGCTCGTCGAGATTTGCGAGGCGAACCGCGACGATCCGGGCAGAGCGCATGCGCTTGCCGCCTATGACCGCCAGCGGCGGCCAGATATTCTGGCGCGCAGCGGCGCCGTCGGCCTTCTCAACGGGTCGCTCCTCTCCAACATGCTGCCGGCACAGATCGCGCGGAGCGCGGGGCTCGGCCTGCTCGGCGCGTTCGCGCCGCTCAGGTCGTTCTTCATGCGCGAGGGGTTGCGGCCAGGAAGCGGCTTCGGGTCGTTCTTCTCAACGGTGCGGGAACAGGTCCGACGCTAGAATCCACTGGCAGTTGCTTGCCGCGCCATCACATCATCACTTCGATGCGACCACAAATCCAACAAAAATACTCGCGAGCAAAAGGGCGATGGGCAGAATTGCGAGTTCCACGTCTGCCTGCCGATCCTATCGAAGCGTCCGAGCACGACGATCTCGCTAGCCGACCAAACCGCCCGAGATTGAATTTCGCGGCGGATTGCGCCAAATATGTCGGCAGGGTATCAACATGAATACGATCAGAGCGGCGAAATTCTCGATCGGCCAAGTGGTGCGCCACAGGCTTTTTCCGTTTCGCGGCGTCGTTTTCGATATCGACGCCGAATTCAACAATACCGAGGAATGGTACGAAGCGATACCGGCCCAGGTGCGGCCGCGCAAGGACCAGCCCTTCTACCATCTGCTCGCGGAAAACGCGGAGACGGAATATATCGCCTACGTCTCCGAACAGAACCTGCTGGTCGACGAGACCGGAGAGCCGCTGCGCCACCCGCAGGTCGGCGACATGTTCGAAAGCCTCAGCGGCGGACGCTACCGGGCGAAACCCCATCTGTCGCATTGAGAGTGCCAGAGCGGCGGCATGAAATAGCGGGCTCGCGGCCCGCTTTTTCGCTTTCGGTGTTCTGGTCAGGACATCAAGGCGCTAATTCGCGGTCTTGGCCTTGTCCTGTTCTTCCTTCAGCTTCTTGGCGAAATCGTCATTGTTCTTGGAGACGAATTCCTGAAGCTTCTTCTGGCGCGCGTCGATGTCGGAGGCCTGCAACGGCGCGCCGTCATAGGCGCCTGTAAAGCCCGCCAGCGTGATCTTCACGGGATTGGGCTGGTTCTGAAAGTTAATCGAGGTAAGCGTCAGCTCCGAGCCCTTCTTGAACGAGGCGATGATCTGGTCGGACAATTGCACTTCCGCCACGCAGCGGTCCGGGAAACAGATGACGTAATCGAGCTTCTGCGCCTTGCCGCCGTCGACCTGGAGGCCGATTCCGGGCGGCACGAGGCGGCCGGTCGGCACCGTGACCTGGAAGACCTTGCGGTTGACCTTGCCCTTGAGCTCGATCAGGCTCAAACCGGTCACGAGCTGGCCGCTGGACGCCGTGACGATGTTCTGCACGTTGCAGATGTCGACCGCCTCCTGCTTCGTGCAGGCCTTGAACCAGCCCTGCGGCAATTGCTGCTGCTGGGCGGATGCCGGAATGAGGCCGACGCCTGACACGGCAAGCGCACCCGCGGCAAGCAAAGAAAGACGAAAGCCCCTGGACCCCGTGCTCGTCATGTTCGACTTTCCCCATCCTCGGTCGGCGGCAGCCAAGCGGCTGCATGTGGTCGCTACGTGTTGCGCAAATGAGGCAACAGAATGACTCCAGGCCCGTGTACATCGCCCGGACCGTCAAATCCAGCCTGACGATCGAAACTCGCGCCAACCGCCCGAAATCCACGCCGGCGCCATCATGCTAGTGTCAACAACGCGAATCGTAACGACGGACCGAGACTGCACGCCATGCGCCGAACGATCTTCTTGTCCTGCGCGTTGTTGGCCTGCCTTCCAGATACGCCCGGCAGCGCCGAGCCGAGGCATGCGGTCGCCATGCAGGGCGAGCCGGCGCTGCCGCCCGATTTCGCACATTTCCCCTACGCCAATCCCGACGCGCCCAAGGGTGGCGACATGACCTACTGCGTGGTCGGCAGCTTCGACAACCTCAACCCGTTCATCATCAAGAGCCTGCGCACGACCGCGCGAGGCACGATCGACACCATCTTTGGCAACCTCGTCTTCGAGCCGCTGATGCAGCGCAGCGCCGACGAAGCGTTCTCGCTCTACGGCCTGCTTGCGCAGTCGATCGATATCACGCCCGACCGCAAGACGGCGATCTTCGATCTCAATCCGGACGCGAAGTGGTCGGACGGCGAGCCGGTGACGCCCGAGGACGTGCTGTTTACCTACGATGTCTACACCGACAAGGGACGGCCGCCCTACAGCGACCGCATGAAGCGCATCGAGAGGCTGGAAAAGGTCGGCGACCACGGCGTCCGGTTCGTCTTCAACAAAAAGGCCGATCGCGAATTTCCCCTGATCGTCGCCATGACGCCGATCCTGCCGAAGCACGCGTTCGACAAGGATACGTTCGACCAGACCACGTTGAAGCCTGTCGTGGGAAGCGGGCCATACACGATCGAAAAGGTCGCGCCGGGCGAGCGGATCGTCTTTCGCCGCAATCCGAACTACTGGGGGCGCGACCTTCCCTCAAAGCGCGGCTTCGACAATTACGATCGCATCACGATCGAGTATTTCCTCAACGCCAACTCGCAATTCGAGGCCTTCAAGAAGGGGGTCTGCGCGGTGCAACTGGACGCGGATCCGAAGAAACTCGAACGCGGCTTCGACTTTCCGGCGCTCAAGGACGGCCGCGTCGCGATCGGCGCGTTCGAGAACCACATTCCACCGGTGGTCACCGGGTTTCTTTTCAACACGCGCCGGCCGAAATTCGCCGACGTGCGCGTGCGCCGGGCGCTCGGCATGCTCTACGATTTCGAATGGGTGAACCGCAACGTCTTCGACGGCGAACTCCAGCGCACCGTCAGCTTCTGGCAGAACTCGGAATTGTCCGCCTACCACGCGCCCGCGAGCGACGAGGAAAAGGCGCTGCTGGCGCCGTTCCCCGACGAGGTGACGCCCGCCGTCATGGATGGGACCTACGAACCCGCGCGTACGGATGGCTCCGGGCGCGACCGGGCGGTGATGAAAGCCGCGCTCGACCTGCTCAAGACGGCCGGCTACTCGCTCTCGAACGGCGCGCTGGCCGGCCCGGACAAGCAGCCTTTCGGGTTCGAGATCGTCACCGCCTCCGACAGCGAGCAGCGGCTGGCGATCGTCTACCAGCGGACGCTGGCCAGGCTCGGCATCGCGGTCGAGGTGCGATCCCTGGAGGCCGACCAGATCCAGGCGCGCAAGCAGCGCTTCGACTTCGATGTCATCATCGGTTCGACCGGCTTCGTCGGGTCGCTCTCGCCGGGCATCGAGCAGATCGGCCGGTGGGGCTCCTCGTCGCGCGACGCGCCGGGGTCGTTCAACCTCGCCGGGGTCGCAAGCCGGGCGATCGATGCGACGATCGAGGCGATGGTGAACGCGCGCGGCAAGGACGATTTCGTCGCGGCAGTCCGCGCGCTCGATCGCCTGCTCATCTCCGGGGCCTACATGGTTCCCATGCAGCACAATCCGAAGCAATATATCGGCTACTGGACCTATCTGGCGCATCCCGAAAACACGTCGCTGTCGGGTTACCAATTGCCGACATGGTGGCGTAAGGTTCAGTAGGCAGCGGAGATCGCGTGATGGCCAAGCGTCAGGAAATCCTCATCGACGTGGTCTCGGACGTGGTCTGTCCGTGGTGCTACATCGGCCAGAAGCGTCTCGACGAGGCAATCGCCGCCGTTCCCGGGATCGACGTGCGTATCCAGTGGCGGCCGTTCCAGCTCGATTCGACGATTCCGCCAGAGGGCGTGGACCGCAAGGCTTATATGATCGGGAAATTCGGCGGCGAGGAGCGCGTCCGCGAGATCCACGCCAGGATCGAGCCGGTCGGCGAGGCGGCGGGCATCGAATTCGATTTCGAGGCGATCAAGGTCGCGCCGAACACGATCGACGCGCACCGCGTGATCCGGTGGGCCGCCACGAATGGCGCACAGGTTCAGCATCGCCTCGTCAAAGCGCTGTTCTCGGCCTATTTCGAGAAAGGCGGGAACATCGGCGACCATGCCGTTCTCGTTGCAGCGGCCGAGGATGCCGGCATGGACGGCGCCGTGGTGGCGGCAATGCTGCCCACGACCGCCGACCGGCCCGAAGTCGAGGCCGAGGTCGCGACCGCATCGAAGATGGGCATCACCGGCGTCCCGTGCTTCCTGCTCGAAGGCCGCTACGCCGTGATGGGCGCGCAGGAAGCCGACGCGCTGGCCGACGCGATCCGGCAGGTCGCGGCGGCGAAGGAACGCGGCGAGTTGAAGCAAACGGGCTAGGCCGCGGCTTTGGTCGCAAGCTTCGCCAGCTGGGTCATGACCACGGCCGAACCCGACAGACGTTTCTCCGCGTTCGGCCAGTCGCGCATGAAGACGACGCTCTGGTCCTGCCTGATCTTGGCCGCCGATCCTTGCTCGCCGATGTAGCGCACCAGGCCCACGGGGTCGGCGAATTCGCGCTTGCGGAAATGGATGACGACGCCTTTCGGGCCGGCATCCAGCTTCTCGACATTGGCGCGTTTGCAGAGGCCCTTGATGAAGACGATCTTGAGCAGGTGCTCGACTTCCTCGGGCAGCGTGCCGAAACGGTCGATCATCTCGGCGGCGAAGGCGTCGATGTCCTGGGGGGTGTCGAGGTCGGCCAGGCGGCGATAAAGCGCCAGGCGCAGTTGCAGGTCGGGGACAAAGGTCTCCGGGATCATCACGGCCGCGCCAACGCCGATCTGCGGCGACCAGTCGCCGTTCGAAACCTCGCCGGTTCCGCGGATTTCCGCGACGGCCTCCTCCAGCATCTGCTGGTATAGTTCGAAGCCGACCTCCTTGATGTGACCCGATTGCTCCTCGCCGAGCAGATTGCCCGCGCCGCGAATGTCGAGGTCGTGGCTCGCCAGCTGGAACCCGGCGCCCAGCGTATCGAGCGACTGCAGCACCTTGAGCCGGCGGTCGGCTGTGTCCGTAAGCTTGCGGTTGGCGGGTAGCGTGAAGAGCGCGTAGGCGCGCGTCTTCGACCGGCCGACGCGCCCGCGCAACTGGTAAAGCTGCGCCAGACCGAACATGTCCGCACGATGGACGAGCAGCGTGTTGGCGGTGGGGATATCGAGCCCGGATTCGACGATGGTGGTCGACAGCAGCACGTCGTATTGGCCGTCGTAGAAGGCGTTCATAATGTCGTCGAGTTCACCGGGCGGCATCTGGCCGTGGGCGGTCGCGACCTTGAGCTCCGGAACGGACGCGTCCAGGAAAGCGCGGACATCGGCCAGATCGGCGA
The DNA here is from genome assembly GCA_964244725.1 of uncultured Rhizobiaceae bacterium. Classification (GTDB taxonomy): domain Bacteria; phylum Pseudomonadota; class Alphaproteobacteria; order Rhizobiales; family Rhizobiaceae; genus Kumtagia. The sequence continues at coordinate 323,130 of CAXTJQ010000003.1, read as the reverse complement.
TGCGCGGAACCACGTAAAAACTCTGGCCGCCGCGATAGCGCTCGCGCAGCAGCGTCTCGCGCACCACCAGCGGATCGAAGGGCGAGATGAAGGTGCGCACGGCCAGGCGGTCGACCGGCGGCGTGGCGATCAGCGACAATTCCCGTACGCCCGTCAGCGCTAGTTGCAGCGTCCTTGGAATGGGCGTCGCCGACAGGGTCAGCACATGCACATCCGACTTGAGCTCCTTGAGCCTCTCCTTATGCTTCACGCCGAAATGCTGCTCCTCGTCGATGACCAGCAAGCCGAGATTCCTGAAGGAGATCGCGTTGCCGAGCAGCGCATGGGTGCCGACGACAATGTCGACCGTGCCGTCGGCGATACCGCGTTTGGTTTCCGCCAGTTCCTTGGCCGGCACCATCCGCGATGCCTGGCGCACGACCAGCGGCAGGCCGACGAAGCGCTGCGTGAACGTCTTGAAATGCTGCCGCGAGAGGAGCGTGGTCGGCACGACGATGGCGACCTGGAACCCCTCCATCGCCGCGATGAACGCCCCGCGCAGCGCCACCTCCGTCTTGCCGAAGCCGACATCGCCGCAGATCAGCCGATCCATCGGCTTGCCGGCCGAAAGGTCTTCCATCACCGAATCGATGGCGCGCTGCTGGTCGTCGGTCTCCTCATAAGGAAAACGCGCGGCGAATTCTCCGTATGCGCCTTCGGGCGGCATGAAGACCGGCGCGGACCGCATGCGCCGTTCCGCGGCGAGATTGATCAACTGGCCGGCCATTTCAAGCAAGCGGCGCTTGAGTTTGGCCTTGCGCGCCTGCCATGCGCCGCCGCCGAGCTTGTCAAGATTTGCCTCGGCGCCTTCCGAGCCATAACGCGAAAGCAGCTCGATGTTTTCGACCGGCAGGAAAAGCCGGTCGTCGCCGGCATAGTGGATCTCGAGGCAGTCGTGCGGAGCGCCCAGCGCCTCGATGGTCTTGAGCCCGACGAAACGGCCGATCCCATGCTCTGCATGGACCACTACATCGCCGGCGGACAGCGAGGCGGCCTCGGCGATGAAATCAGAAGCGCGCTTGCGCTTTTTCGAGCGCCGCACCAACCGGTCGCCGAGGATGTCCTGCTCGGCAACCACCAGCAGATCGCCCGTCTCGAATCCCGATTCGATCGGCAACACGGTAAGGCCGGCCTGCCCGGCCGGGAGCGCTTCGAGATCGGCCAGCGTGTCGACCGTCTTGATATTACCGAGCCCATGCTCGGCGAGAATTTGCGACAAGCGGTCAAGCGAGCCTTCGCTCCAGCCGGCGATGATGACTTTCTTTTTGGCCGCGCGGATGGTCGCGATGTGATCGACGGCGACCTGGAAGACGTTGACGTTCGGGTCGGCACGCTCCTGCGAAAAACCGCGCCCCGCTCGCGATCCAGCGTGGACCACAGACCGGCCGCCGGCATCCGGCGCGTCGAACGGCGTGAAGTCGACCACCAGCCGGTCGGCCGCCGCGGCCCTGACCTCATCGGGCGACAGGTACATCTGCGCCGGCGGAACCGGCTTGTAGGGCACCGCATCCTTCAGGCCGCCATCGGCCTGCTGGCGTCGCGATTCGTAGTAGTCGCGGATCAGCGCGTCACGCTCTGCGATCGCCTCGTGCGCCAGATGATCAAACGCGACTGGGGCTTTCGGCAAATAGTCGAATAGGTTTTCGAGATGGTCGTAGAAGAACGGCAGCCAGTGCTCCATGCCGGCGAAACGGCGGCCCTCAGTCACGGCCGCGTAGAGGCCGTCGTCGCGGCTCGGCGCACCGAAGGCGGTGATGTAGCTCTTGCGGAAACGATCGATCGTCTGCGGCGTCAGCGCGACCTCGCTCATCGCTTCGAGGATCAGTTCCTTGCGCTGCCCTGTCGTGCGCTGCGTGCCGACATCGAAGGCCCGAATCGATTCCAGCGTATCGCCGAAGAAATCCAGCCGCACCGGCTCCGGCGCACCCGGAACGTACAGGTCGAGTATGCCGCCGCGCACGGCGAACTCGCCGACTTCGCGCACGGTGGCGACGCGGTCGAAGCCGGAATTCTCGAGGCGTCCGACGAGGGCGTTCATGTTGATCTGGCTGCTCGGCCGCGCCCGGAACGTCTGGTCCTCGATCATCGAAGCCGGCGGCAAACGCTGCAGCAGGGCATTCGCGGTCGTGAGGATCACCGATCGATGGGGCGACTTGGCGAGCGCGATCATCGCGGCCATGCCCTCGATGCGGCGCGCCGCAGCGTAGGAGGCCGGCGAAACGCGGTCGTAGGGTAGGCAATCCCAGGCGGGAAATTCCAGGACCGGCAGCGTCGGATCGACGAAAGCAATCGCCTCTGCGATCGACGGCAGGCGCTGTCCGTCGCTCGCGACATAGATGATCGGTCCATTCGGCGCGGCCTCCGCCGACAGCGCGGCCAGCGCGAAGGCCTCGTAGCCGTCGGCTACGCCATCGACGACGATTGAACCGGTGCGTATCTTGCGCAGCCCGAGAGGTTTGATCAGGGACATGGGGTCAGCTTCAAAAGATCATGGCGCGTCGAAAAGCGAGAATCTTTTCGAGGATTTGGTGTCCGGGCATTTCCGGAAGCAACTCGCCTCCCGTCACCCAAGGCAGGATTTCCGGGTCGGGAACGTCGAGCAGCCGCTCATACTGGTCGAGTTCGGCCGCGGTCAAGGAATGGATTTGCGCGTCGGCGAACGAGCCGAGGATGAGGTCGATCTCGCGCAATCCGCGATGCCATGAGCGAAACAGCAGCTTGCGGCGGCGCGCATCGAGGCCGTCGCTGGAACGTGTCGTGCCGGTCATCGCGCATTCCCGCTGAGCAATCGCGGCATATAGCGCGCACCGGCCGTCAAGTCAGTATTGCGCCGCCAAATCACATGCCTAAGGTCGCCGCCATGCGTCCGACCGTGCTTGACCCGCTGTTTATTCCGATCACCTCGCTCGACGGCGTTGGACCCAAGATCGCGGGCCTGATCGCCAATGTCGTCCCGGCGGATCTTTCCGCACGGGAGGCGCGGGCCGGCGACTTGCTCTTCCTGCTCCCGCATACCGTCATCGACCGACGCAACCGTCCCGGCATCGCGCTCGCCCCGCAGGGCGCGGTCGTGACTCTCGACGTACGGATCGACCGGCACCAGCCGCCGCCGCGCGGCAACCGCTCGGCGCCATACCGCGTCTTCGCCCATGACGATACGAGCGAGATTGCGTTGACCTTCTTTCGCGGCAACGGTCCCTGGTTGGAGCGCAGCATGCCGGTCGGCGCACAGATGGTCGTCAGCGGCACGATGGAATGGTTCAACGGGCGGCCGTCGATGGTGCATCCCGACCACGTCGCACCCGCCAGCGACGCGCAAAACCTGCCGCTGGTCGAGCCGGTCTATCCGCTGACCGCGGGATTGCATCTCAAGACGCTGCGGAAAGCGGTCGTGCAGGTCTTGGCCCGCCTGCCCCAAACCCCGGAGTGGATCGATTCGGAACTCGCCCGGCGGCAGACCTTTCCGTCGTTCCACGAAGCGTTGCATCGCATTCACAATCCGGCCGACCCGATCGACGTCTCCCCGGAAGCGCCGGCCTGGCGGCGTCTCGCCTATGATGAAATCCTCGCCGGTCAGGTGTCGCTCGCCCTGACGCGGGCGCGCATCCGCAAGCGGCCCGGGCGTCCGCTGACCGGCGACGGCAACCGCATCGCCGCGGTGCGCGCGGCCCTGCCCTACGCGCTCACGGCGTCGCAAGACCTGGCGCTGGCCGAGATCGACGCGGACATGGCCAAGCCGGACCGCATGCTGCGCCTTCTGCAGGGCGATGTGGGGTCGGGCAAGACGGTGGTCGCACTGCTCGCGATGGCGCGGGCCGTCGAGGCCGGCGGTCAGGCACTGCTGATGGCGCCGACCGAAATCCTGGCGCGGCAGCATCTGGCGACCATCGCGCCGCTTGCCGAAGCCGCCGGTCTTCGCGTCGCGATCCTGACCGGACGCGAGAAGGGCCGGGACCGGGCGACGGTCCTGGCGGGGCTGGAGGACGGCTCCATCGACATCGTCGTCGGCACCCATGCGCTTTTCCAGGAGACCGTGGGGTTCAAGACCCTCGCATTCGCGGTCATCGACGAACAGCACCGTTTCGGCGTTCACCAACGCCTGGCGATCACGGCCAAGGGCGAAGCGCCAGACATGCTGGTGATGACCGCGACGCCCATTCCGCGTACGCTGGTGCTGACGGCCTTCGGCGACATGGACGTGTCCAGGCTTACCGAAAAACCAGCGGGCCGCCGGCCGATCCGCACCGTCACCCTGCCCTTCGAGCGTCTCGACGAGTTGATCGGCCGCATCGCCGACGCCATGTCGGACGGCCAGAAGGTCTACTGGATCTGCCCGCTTGTCGAGGAATCAGACGAAGTCGACCTGACCTCCGTCATGGCGCGGTTCGGCACCTTGCAAACCGAGTTCGGCGACCGCGTCGGACTGATTCACGGACGAATGGCGGGCGCGGAGAAGGACGGCGCGATGCGTGTCTTCAAGGATGGTGGAACGCGGCTGCTGGTCGCCACGACCGTGGTCGAGGTCGGGGTCGACGCGCCAGACGCGACGATCATCGTCGTCGAACACGCCGAGCGCTTCGGCCTCGCGCAACTGCACCAGTTGCGGGGCCGCGTCGGACGCGGGACGAAAGCGTCGACGTGCGTCCTGCTCTACAAGGGGCCGCTCTCCGAGACCGCGTCCAGCCGTCTATCGATCATGCGCGAGACCGACGACGGGTTTCGGATCGCGGAGGAGGATCTGCGACTGCGCGGCGAAGGCGAATTGCTAGGGACGAGGCAATCCGGGATGCCGGGCTTCCAGATCGCGCGGCTCGACGTCCACGCCGATCTGCTCGAGATCGCCCGCGACGATGCGCGGCTCATTCTGGGGCGCGACGCCGACCTGCAATCCGAACGCGGAAGGGCCGTGCGCATGCTCCTGTATTTGTTCGGCCGCGATGAAGCGGTGCGCTTGCTGCAGGCCGGGTAGGCTCTATCGGCGGCCGGCCCTGGTGGCGACCGCCACCACCGGATCGGCCAATTCGACATCCACGGTTTCGCCGCCTTCCGTGGTCAGCCTGCGCTTGTATTCGGGCGCGACCAGTCCGGCCGATACGATGAGCTTGGCGCCGTCCTCGATCGACATGTCGAGGCGCACGATTTCGGAACGATGCACATACATCAGGAAGCCAGTCGTCGGATTGGGCGTGCACGGCATGAAGACGGCGACCAGCGGATCGCCATCGCGGTCCAGCCTGGCGTTGATCTCCGTATCCCTTTCGGTGGATACGAAGACCAGCGACCAGACGTTCTTGCGGGGGTATTCGACCATTCCGACCGTGCGGAACATATCGTTCTTGTTCGATAGAACCGTTTCGAAAATCTGCTTCAGCGCCTTGTAGACGCCACGCACGAAGGGGGTGCGCCCGAGCAGCTTTTCACCAAATCGAACGATCGACCGCCCAATGAAGTTGGCGGTCAGGAAACCGATCATCGTGATGACGAACAAGGCGACCAGCAGGCCGAAACCTGGAACCGCGAAAGGCAGGTAATTGTCCGGGTTGTAGGCCGAGGGAATATACGGCTTGACCCAGGAATCGACCCAGTGGACCAGCGTCCAGGCGATATAGGCGGTGATCGCCAGCGGCGCGCACACCACCATTCCGGTCAGGAAATAATTTCTCAGCCGCGTCATGGCGCCGACGGTTCCAAACTCGATGACCACTGCCCGGCGCGTCGATTGTGCGCTGCACCATAGCTAGATCATCATTCGCGCCGGCGGACAATTCAAATCCCGTTCAAGTCCCGCCGGGAACGGCGGCTATTCGACGGTCACGGATTTTGCCAGATTGCGCGGCTGGTCCACATCGGTGCCCATGGCGACGGCCGTAAAATAGGCCAGCATCTGGATCGGCAGCGCGTAGATGATCGGCGTGATGATCTCGGGGACGTCCGGCAGGACGATCGTCTCCATCGCCGCGATCGTCGCCTTGGCCGCGCCCTTGCGGTCGGTGATCAGAATGATCTTGCCGCCCCGCGCGGCGACTTCCTGCATGTTGGAAACGGTCTTTTCGAAGATGCGGTCGTGCGGCGCGATCACGATGACCGGCATGGTCTCGTCGATGAGCGCGATCGGGCCGTGCTTGAGTTCGCCAGCGGCGTAGCCCTCGGCGTGGATATAGGAGATTTCCTTCAGCTTCAGCGCCCCTTCCATCGCCAGCGGAAAGTTGGTGTCGCGGCCGAGATAGAGGACATGGCGATAGCGCGACAGCTCATGCGCGACTTTCTCGATCTGGCGTTCGAGCTTCAGCACCTGGCCGGCGTATTTCGGGGCCTCCGACAATTCGCGCACAAGCGCTTTTTCCCGATCGGCCGAGATCGTTCCGCGCTCGACGCCGGCGCGGACCGCGAGCGCGGCCAGCACCGAAAGCTGGCAGGTGAACGCCTTGGTCGAGGCCACGCCGATCTCAGGCCCGGCGAGCGTCGGCAGCGTCACGTCGGATTCCCGCGCGATGGTGGATTCCTGCACGTTGACGATCGCGCCGATCGGTATGCCCTCGCCGCGGCAGTAGCGCAGCGAGGCCAGCGTGTCCGCGGTCTCGCCGGATTGCGAGATGAACAGGGCGGCGCTCTTCCTCGAGATCGGCATCTCGCGGTAGCGGAATTCGGAGGCGACATCGATGTCGACCGGCAGGCGGGCCAGGCGTTCGAACCAGTATTTCCCGATCAGGCCGCCGAGGTAGGCGGTGCCGCAGGCCGAGACGGCCAACCGGTCGATGTCCGCGAACCGAAACGGCGGACCGATGTCGCGCGTCCTGCCGGTCGTAAAATCCATGTAATGCGCCAGCGTGTGGGCAATGACCTCCGGCTGTTCATGGATTTCCTTCTCCATGAAATGGCGGTGGTTGCCCTTGTCGGCCATGAAGCTGGTGCTCAAAGACTGCTTGCGCACCCGCTTCACGATCCGGCCCGCCATGTCGAATATCTGCACCGAATCGCGGCGCACGACGGTCCAGTCGCCATCTTCGAGATAGGTGACGAGGTTGGTGAAAGGCGAGAGCGCGATCGCGTCCGAACCCAGGAACATCTGGCCCTCGCCGTGGCCGACGGCAAGCGGCGGGCCGTTGCGGGCGCCGACGATCAAGTCTTCCTCGTCGGCGAAGATGATCGCCAAGGCGAACGCGCCTTCCAGACGCTTCAGCGCATTGTGCGCGGCCTCGACCGGCGGGCGTCCGGCCGCCAGCTCGCGCGCGACGAGATGCGCGACGACCTCGGTGTCGGTCTGCGACGCGAACACATAGCCGTCGGCAGTCAACTCATCGCGCAGTTCGGCGAAATTCTCGATGATGCCATTGTGCACGACCGCCACGCCGTCGGAGAAATGCGGATGGGCGTTCGTCTCGTTGGGGACGCCGTGCGTGGCCCAGCGCGTATGGCCGATCCCGGTCGCGCCGCCAAGGGGGACATCCCGGAGCAGGCGTTCGAGATTGATCAGTTTGCCCGGGGACCGGCGGCGGTCCAGGCTGCCGTTCTCGATCGTCGCGACGCCGGCCGAGTCGTAGCCGCGATATTCGAGCCGCTTGAGCGCGTCGACGATCAGCGGCGCGACCTCCGTCCTGCCCACGATCGCCACTATGCCGCACATGCCAGGCCCTCATCGTCCGCCGTCGCGACGCCTTCGCAGGCGCGATCGCCGATCCGAAATCAAATTCGGTGTCAATCTGTTACAGGACCAGCGCCGGCCTGCGCTGCGTACACGGTTTGACCTGCGGAACCGTTACCGGAACCCGCGCCATTCCTGGCCGACAGCAACCGTTCGCGCAGCATGCGGCCGCGTTCCGGCAGCGTCTTCTGCCGAGCCCGGCCGAAGGCGAGCGCGTCCGCCGGAACGGCGTCGGTGATAACGCTGCCGGACGCTACATAGGCCCCAGCGCCGATGCTGAGCGGCGCGACGAGCGCGGAGTTCGAGCCGATGAAGGCCCCGGCGCCGATGTCGGTCTCGAATTTGCCGAAGCCGTCGTAGTTGCAGGTGATCGTGCCCGCTCCAATATTGGCGCCGGCGCCGACGCGCGCGTCGCCGATATAGCTCAGATGGTTGATCTTCGCGCCGGCCTCGACGGCGGCGTTCTTGACCTCGCAGAAATTTCCGACCTTCGCGCCAGTTCCAAGATCGGCGCCCGGCCGGAGCCGCGCGAAAGGCCCGACGTGACAGTCCGGTCCGATCGTCGCGCCTTCGATATGGCTGAAGGCATGGATGACCGCGCCGCTCGCGACGGTCACGCCCGGACCGAAAAACACGTTGGGCTCGATCAGCACGTCGCCCGCCAGTTCTGTATCGTAGGCGAAATGGACAGTGTCGGGCGCGTGCAGCGCGACGCCGGCCAGCATGGCCTCGCGCCGCCGCCTGCGCTGCCACAGGGCTTCAGCGTCGGCCAGTTCGACGAGAGTATTGACGCCGAGCAAGGTCTCGAACGGGGCCTCCGTCGCCGCGACTTTCAGGCCGGCTCGATGGGCGATCTCGACGATGTCGGTGAGGTAGTATTCGCTCTTGGCGTTGTCGTTGCCGATCTGGTCCAGAAGGCCGAGCGCCTGGTTGCCGGCAATCGCCATCAGGCCGCCATTGCAGAAGCGGATCTCGCGTTCGGCGTCGGAACACTCCTTGTCCTCGCGGATCGCGGTCAGGTGGCCGCTGGTCTCGATCAGCCGGCCGTAGCCGGCTGGCCGGTCGGTGCGGAAACCGACGACGACGACCGCATTTCCTTCGGCGAGCCTTTCGCGAGCGCGATCGAGCACATCGACCGCCACCAGCGGCGTGTCGCCGAACATGACCAGAATGTCGTCGAAGCCTTCCTCGATCGCCGCGCGCGCCGCAAGCGCCGCGTGCGCCGTGCCCAGCCGCTGTTCCTGGACGAAGATATCCGCCCGGGGCGCGAAAGACGCGGCAGCCTTGGCGACCGCCGACGCGCCATGGCCGATCACCAAGGCGGTTTTGCGGGCGCCGGCGCGCGAGGCCGCCGCGACCACATGCGCGAGCATCGGCAGGCCGGCGACCTTGTGCAGGACCTTGGGGGTTGCGCTCTTCATCCGCGTTCCCTCGCCCGCGGCAAGAATGATGGACAGGCAAGTTCTGGGCATGATCACGAATCCTGGAATCGACCGGAGAACGTATTAGCAGCAGCAAGACGATCATCAAACGCGGCGAAAATCACCCTCGCGCGACGAGTTCGCATCAGCCGAGCCTACCAAGCGCCGGGAAGCTTTCAAGCAGCCAGTACGACATCGTCCGCACCCCGCCCGCGAGAAACAGGATGCCGGCCACGACGAGCAGGGCGCCGATCGCTTTCTCGACGCGGCCGAGATGGACTCGGAATCGTGCGAGAAAGGTCATGAAGGCGCCGGAGAAGAAAGCCGCAACGAGAAACGGCACGCCCAGTCCGATCGAATAGACGGCGAGCAGCAGCGCGCCCTCGCCCACCGTCTGGCGCCCGCCCGCCAGGGTCAGGATCGGACCAAGGACGGGGCCGATGCACGGAGTCCAGCCGAAGGCGAAGGCCAGGCCCATGACGTAGGCGGCGGCCGCGCTCGCCGGCCTGCCTTCTGCCTGGAAGCGCGCCTCCCGCGACAGCAGCGGAATTTTCAGGACGCCGAGAAAATTCAAGCCCATGGCGATGATCAGAACGCCAGCGGCAAGCGCCAGCGGCTCCTGCCAGACGCGCAGGAAGCGGCCGATCGTCGACGCGCCAGCGCCAAGCGCCACGAACACGGTCGAGAAACCGAGGACGAAGGCGCAAGCCGTCAGCGCCAGCGCGACGCGCGGGCCGGCCCCCGCGGCCGGACTCCGCGCGCCGCGGAAATCCTCGACCGAGACGCCGGCCATGTAACAGAGGTAGGGCGGAACGAGCGGCAGAACGCATGGCGACAGAAACGATATCGCACCCGCGCCGAACGCGCTCAGATAGCCGATGTCGATCGCCATTTCAGGAATGTCTCGCCCGGTTCAACGCCCGTATAGAGGCTCGGCGCGCTTCCGCCAAATCACCTTCAGGTGGCCGACCGGCGCAAGCCGCGACGCGCGGCAGCGCGGTAGATTTGCGATTGACCGAGCAACCCCGTCTCCCTATGGTCCGGCCGAATTTCGAGGACGCCCACGGCGCCATCGGGAGCGCGTAGCTCAGCTGGTAGAGCAACTGACTTTTAATCAGTAGGTCATGGGTTCGAGCCCCATCGCGCTCACCAACGATTTCGATGCACGACCCGAAGAGGCGATCAATCGCCTCGCACATTCGGATGCCGGAAGGCTTCGCCCCGGATACCGTTGTCAAGCTTCGCCGACCGCCGCGCCAACGTCCGACGACATTGCGGCGACGGATTGACGGTCGGCCAGCCGGGCTGCTGGCCGCTCGCCCCGCATAGAAAGCTTCGAAACGGTCCGGCCGCAAAGCCTGGGATTTGCGTTGTTCCATCAACGGGAGGGGAGCGAGGGTTGCGAGGGGAGGCAAGCCTACGCCGACCTGTCATGGGACGCCAATGCAACCCATAGTCGAAACCTCACACCGGCCTCCAGGCCGCCTCCATGGCGGCCGCGATGGTTCCGATTTGACCTGCGTTGCTCAGACGGTGGTCGCGCCGCTGGTGCGCGTGAACTTCGCCGTCCCGGTGATCGCCGAGCCGTCCTCGAAGCGCTGGCCGCTGCCGGCCGCGATCAGATCGATCGAGGCAAGGCCCTGGCTCGCCATGGAAACAAGCGCGCCGTTCAGCGATATCCTGAACTCGCCCCAGCGCGCGTCGCCGGAATCGAGCTTGTCGTTGTGGTTGGTGTCGAACACGCGGCGCAGCGCCTCGAGGTCGCTGTCGGCGCTCGCGTCCCACTCCGTAAACGCGAACTCCGACGAGCGGCTGATCTTGCCGTCGCCGTCCGCGTCCAGCACCCCCGTCCCCGCGCCCGCCCACGCCGTGCGCCGCTGGTAGCCGTCGCCGTCCATGTCGAGGAAGGTCTTCGACGTCGCCAGCGTGTCGATCGACAGCTCGTTGCCGGACAGGTCGAGGAGGACGGGCTGGCCGCTGCTGCCTGACACCCCCGGAGAGGCTTCCTCTAAAAGAAGCCTTGAATCAATTCCAGAGTCGCACGTCAACCTTTGTCCACGAAGCCTAGTTCGTCACGCCGGCAACGGAAACGAGGGTCGGCTTGGCGCTGTAGAGTTCGGGAAACATCTTGCCGAGATTGTCGATCTTCGGAAGGTCGAAGGTCGCGATGTAGCCGCTGTCGGGGTGGAGCGTCGCATAGTCCTGGTGATACAATTCGGCCGGATAGAAAGCCTTCGAGGTTTCGATCGTCGTGACGATCGGCGCGTCATAGGTCTTCGCCTTGTCGAGCTGCTCGATATAGGCTTGCGCGACCTGCTTCTGGGAGTCGCTCGCGGCGAAGATCGTCGAACGGTACTGCGTGCCAGTGTCGGGACCCTGGCGGTTCAACTCGGTGGGATTGTGCGCCACGGAGAAATAGACCTGCAGGAGCTTGCCGTAGCTGACGATTTTCGGGTCGAAGGTGATCTCGACGGCTTCCGCATGGCCCGTCGACCCGCCGCTCACCGTCTCGTACTGCGCCGTGGCTGCGTCGCCGCCGGCATAGCCCGACACGGCGTTCTTGACGCCCTTCACATGCTGGAACACGCCCTGAACGCCCCAGAAGCAACCGCCGGCGATGACGGCCTTCTCGGTGGCCACCGTCGATTTCACCTCGCTCATCGCAGGCGGCGGGACCTTGATCGCCGTCTCCGCCGATCCCCGCGTCGCCGCGCCGAAGGTCGCCGCAAGCGCCAGGATCGAGGCGCCAAAAAGGACCGGCCCCCGCTTGCCGGCGAACCAGGTCTTTGTCATGCCCGTCGTGGAAGTCGTCATGTCGTGTCTCCTTGCATTTGAAATGGTTGGGGACGCGCCGCCAATCGCTGGCGTCGCAGCCATTCGTGTCCGAGGGTCACGCGGCGGCGGCGGCGAACGTCATCGCGACGCCGTTCATGCAGTAGCGCAGACCGGTCGGCTGAGGTCCATCGTTGAAAACATGGCCGAGATGGCCATCGCACCGCGCGCACATCACGGCCGTGCGGGTCATGCCGAGAGAGCCGTCGTCCTTGGTCTCCACCCCGCCGTCAATGGGCGCCCAGAAGCTCGGCCACCCGGTGCCGCTGTCGAATTTGGTCGTGGACGAATAGAGCGGCAGGTTGCAGCCGGCGCAGCTGAACGTCCCGGCCCGATGCTCGTCGTTCAAGGCGCTGGTGAACGGACGCTCCGTCCCTTCCTGGCGGAGAACCGAATATTGGTCGGCCGTCAAGAGCTTGCGCCATTCGTCGTCGGTGTGGCTGACCTTTTCCACGGCCGCCCAAAGCGGCCCGGTCCCGACAGCGCCGGTTGCGGCCAAAACCGCCAGGCCGCACACACCGCCACTGAGTATTTCTCGACGTGTCATCATCATCTTGATCCTTTCAGCCATCGAAGCTTCTTGAATGAGATACGAACGCCGGCGTCGAATTGTTACGGATCGACGCAAATAAGCCAGGCGTCGGCAGCTTCAATTGGTCGCCGCGCCGAGAATCGGCCCGCCGCGCGGCGTCTGGACGAGAATGGCGGTGCGCAGCCCAGCCGGGGCCGCAGGCAGATCGAAGGATGCTTCGTCGCCGCTCCACCGTCCAAGTTTCTCGAGCGCATGGACGACGTGAGTATGCGGCAGGGTTGCGCCCGAGTTCTCGCCTCGCTTGACCGGGACCTCGACGAGGTTCGGATCGTAGCGGACGAGCCAGACATCCGCGCCTTCCGACGGCGCGCGGCCCGCCGCGATCGACACCATGCCGGCGGCGACAATGATGGCCGGGCCTCCGTCGACGTTCGCGGCGGCGATGAGCCGCTCCACTTCGCCGATGCGAAATCCGACGTTGCTCGCACGGCCGTCGACGACCATCTGCGGGGTGAACGACCCCTGCTCGCCCAGAGCCGGCTCGTAGACCGCCTGGCGCTTCGTGAACTCCGGCTTGCCGAAAATATCCTTCCAGCCGAGATAGTCCCAGTAGGTGACGGCGAAACTCAGGGCGAGGACATCGGAGCGCTTGCTCAGTTCGATCAAATTCGCGTTGGCGGGCGGGCAGGACGAGCAGCCCTGGCTGGTGAAGAGCTCGACCACCACCGGGCGCTTGTCGGCGGCATCGGCGATGCCGATCGACGCGGCGAAAGCAGACGCCAGTAAAACCGCTCTCGACAGGATGTTCGACAGTTTCATCGCCCTGGTTCCGATCCGAGTGGGGAGCGTCGGCTGACGGTCCTGAAAGGCATTCGCGGCCCTGGGTGGGTTCGTTACGTCTTCACGCCGGAGTGATCGAAGGGCCGCTCGCTCGGGTTGACGCACATCACAATGAAGCGGCGCCGGCTATCCGGCGCCGCTTCAAGCACCCGCGGGGCGATCAGCCCTTGGTCATCGCCTTCATCGCGCCATCGATATGCATCGTGCAGTCGTCCATCTTCTCGGCCTTCATGGAGTCCTTGGCCATGTCCATTTCCTTCATGGCCATCTCCTTCATCGCCGGATCGGTGACCTTGTCCATCTCGGCCTGCACCTTCATCATCGACGCGTCGTCGCATTTCATCATCATCGCGTCGTCGGTCTTCATCGCATTCGCGGCGAATGCGGGCGGGGCGAAAGCGACTGCGAGAAGAGCGGCCGCGAGCGTGATTTTCAACATAACGAATTCCTCACCGTTTCCGTTGTCGGGGAACATTCCCCTGCCTTTGCTTCGATGAACGGAACGGGTTTGTTACGTCTTCCAAATTATTGGTGAAAAATTTCTCGACTTTCGCGCAAAGCGTCAGATTCCGCCGTACCAATCGTAGCCGTTGTCCTCCCAGTAACCGCCTTGGCCTTGGCCGAACGGCGCGAAGCTGTCGACGAGCTCGATCTTGCCGACGTATTTCGGCATCTTGTAGCCGAGTTGGCGCTCGACCCGCACCCGCAAAGGCGCTCCGTTCTCGACCGGCAGGGGTTTGCCGTTGACGCCATAGGCCAGGATCGTCTGCGGATGACGCGCATCGATCAGGTCGATGGAGCCGTAATATTTGATGTCGCCCGAGAAATCGCGGTCGATCACGTCCATGCACTGGAACAGGGCGTAGCGGGCGGACGGCTTGGGCTTGGCCTGGTCGAGGACGATGGACAGCGGCACGCCCGTCCATTTGGCGATGCAACTCCACCCTTCGACGCAATCGTGACGCGTGATCTGGGTGCGCGACGGCATCGCCTGCAGTTGCGAGAGCGAGAGCGAGAGCGGATTTTCAACCAGCCCGCCGACCACGAGCCGCCAGTCGGCGAAATTGCCGGCGAGCAACGCCTTGTAGTCCTCGTTTTCCGGAGCGGTGACGCCGTTGGGCCGTTGCGGCTGGCGGATGTCGGCCTCGTTGAACTCCTGAGCCAGGGCGCCGCGCCCCGCGAGAAGCCTTTGCACGCGATAGGTCAGATCGTTCGCGCTCTCGAGAACATCGCGGACGCCGCTGTCGCGGCCGTAGCCGTCCAGCAGATCGCAGCCGCCGAGCGCCAGGCTCGAACCGCCGAGCGCGGCGCCGGTCAGGAAAGAGCGGCGGGAGAGTTTGAAACCGGCCATCGTCAGACCTTTCCGGCTTCTGAATCAGGGGATGCCGGCGGATCGATCCGGTACCAGCCGGTGACGATCGAGCGCAATTCGTTGAGCGGTCCGGCGGCCAGAACCATGAGGATATGCACGATGAAAAATCCAACCAGCAGCAGCATCATGCAAAAGTGGATCGTGCGCGCCGTCTGCCGGCCGCCGAACGCTTCGGCCAGGAAGGGAACGACCGCGTTCATCGTCGGCGACATCGCAAGTCCCGTCAGAATGACGAGGGGGAAGACGACGAACAATACGCCGCCATAGGCGAGCTTCTGCAGCGTGTTGTAGTCGCGCGTATGATGAAACCTCAGCTTCGCGTGATCGATGATATCGCGCGGCAGTTTGCGCAGGTCGTCGGCGCGGGGCGCGAGGTCGCGCCGCAGGTGACCGTTAATAAGGCTGCCGACGAGCCAGACCGCCAAGGTGATCACCAAGATCCAGGCGAAGAAGAAATGCACGACGCGCCCCGTGCCGAGGTCCTGGTAGGACGGGATGGTCGCCCACGCGGGGAACCCGCGCTTGGCGGCCCTGCCGTCCCGCTCGGAAAGGCCGAGCAGGCCTGTGGTGTCGAAGCGGGCGCCCAAGACGCGGGTGTAGCCGACGGCCGCCCCCTCGGGCGTCGTTTCGGCGCGCATGGCGAGCACTTCGTTGTCGAAACCAAAACCCGATTGCTTGCCGAAATAGAGCGTGGGATGGGCGTTGAAAATTTGCAGCCCCGAAAGCAACAGGAAGAACAGGGCCACGGCCCATGTCCAATGGGCGACGCGCGTCGACAGGAACTGCCTGTAGATGAGCGGCTTGACTACCGGCGCCGGTCGGACCGTCGCCTTGGACTTAGCTTCCCTCAAATCATCCATGTTCAGGGTCCTTTCGCGGACAGCCGCGCCATCCGACCTATCACGCCCGGCCCGCCGCGCCACGACCGAAGTCGTTTCTTCTTCGCTGGGGCGGCCTTCGCGTTACACCGGGAGACAACACGACTTCGTGATCGTCTTGCCGACTTGGACATTATTTCCGCACATGCGTAACAAGGCCGCCCGGTACGGCGAATGGGTGGAGACCGAGGTTGAACGGCAGGGACGACGACGAGCTTGCCGACTTGTTGCGGAGAGCGATCGCTGGGGACGAGAGAGCCTATGCCGTCTTTCTGGAGGGCATCGCCGCCCTCGTTCGCGGCTTCGCCCGTCGGCGCATCGTGACGGGCGGGGTCGACGCCGAGGACATCGTGCAGGAAACATTGCTCGCTATCCATTTGAAGCGCCATACGTGGATCGCCGACGCACCGGTCTTGCCCTGGGTTTTCGCGATTGCCCGGTTCAAGTTAATCGACGCCTTCCGTCGGCGGGGCCGGCGCATCGAACTCGAGATCGACGAGATCGCCGAAACCTTCGCGCAGCCCGAACCGGATGCGGTCAGCGGACGCGATATCGGGACAGTGCTCGATACGTTGGCGCCGGGTCAGAAAAGCGTCGTGACGGCGATCTCGGTCGAGGGCTTGTCCATCGGCGAAACGGCTAGGCGCCTAGGCATGAACGAAACCGCCGTCCGTGTGTCTTTGCACCGCGGCCTGAGCGCAATCTCCAAGCGGTTTGGACGGACATGAAGATGCAAACCCGGGACCTCATCAAGGCCATCGCCGCGGACGCCGGTCGCGCCAGGCCAACCTTCACCGCCGTGTGGGGAGGCGCGTGGCTGCTTTCGATCGGGCTGGCGGCTTCCGCTTTCTTCATGATGCTCGGTCCGCGTCACGACATCTCGCAGGCGGTCCATTCGCCGCGCTTCCTGTTCAAATTCGTCGTAACGATTGTGCTCGCCTTGAGTGCATTCGGTTTGCTGCAGGCCCTCTCGCGCCCCGCCGGGAGGCGCCGCCTTCCGCCGCAGGCGCTGTTGGCCGCGCCGTTTTTGCTTGGCGCGGCGATCGTCGCGGAACTGATGACGTTGCCGGCGGCGGAATGGCTTTCAAAGATGGTCGGCACGAACAATGTGCTCTGCCTGACTTTCATTCCGTTGATAGGCGCCGCGCCGCTGGCTGTCTTTCTTGCTGCGCTGAGGTATGGCGCGTCGACCGATCCGGGCCCGGCCGGCGCGACTGCCGGATTGCTCGCCGGTGGTCTCGCGGCCAGCTTTTATGCCGCGCATTGTCCTGACGACTCGCCGCTGTTCGTCGCCGTGTGGTATACGATCTCCATTCTGGGCCTGGCGATGGCGGGAGGCCTGCTGGCGCCTCGCGTCGCCCGCTGGTAGGACCTTCGCGGCGCTATGCAGCCCTGCCGGCTTCGTCGAGCGCCTTGAAATCCTCGTCCGACAGCCGAATGTTCGCGGCCGCTACGTTCTCGTCGACATGCGCCACGCTCGACGTTCCCGGGATGGGCAGCATGACAGGGCTTCGCTTCAGAACCCAAGCCAAGGCGATCTGGCTCGGGGCCGCGCGGTGCTTCCTGGCGATCGCGTCGAGCAGCGAGCCTGGCTTGGCCAGACCGCCGGCGGCCAGCGGGTACCACGGGATAAAACCGATGCCGTTCCCCTGGCAATAATCGAGGACATCCTCGCTGCCGCGATCGACCAGATTGTAGCGGTTCTGGACAGTGGCGACCTTGAATATCTTGTTTGCCGCCTTGATCTCGGCGACCGACACTTCGCTCAGGCCCGCGTGCAGGATGACGCCTTCGTCGATCATCGACCGGATCGCGCCGAACTGATCGTCGGCGGGCACGCGAGGATCGATCCGGTGCAGCTGCCAAAGTCCGATCCGGTCGACGCCGAGCTTTTTCAGGCTGCCCTTTGCCCGCTCCTCGAGATAGGCCGGGTCGCCTTTCGGCGTCCACTGGTCGGGGCCGCCGCGGGTCAGGCCGCCCTTTGTCGCAACAAAAACATCGTCATAGGGGTGCAGCGCCTCCCGGATGAGTTCCTCGGACACGTCCGGTCCATAGGAGTCGGCTGTATCGATGAAATTCACGCCGATTTGCGGCAGCCGCTTCAGGATCCGGATCGCTTCCGCGTGATCGCGTGGCGGACCCCAGATGCCGGGGCCCGTGATGCGCATGGCGCCGAAACCGAGCCGGTTGACCGTCGTCACGCCACCGATGGCGAATGTGCCGGAGCCGGCCGCATTGAGTTCGGACATGGGAAAGCCTTTCGCGTCGATTGATTCT
Source organism: uncultured Rhizobiaceae bacterium (assembly GCA_964244725.1). Classification (GTDB taxonomy): domain Bacteria; phylum Pseudomonadota; class Alphaproteobacteria; order Rhizobiales; family Rhizobiaceae; genus Kumtagia. The sequence goes on along the minus strand of CAXTJQ010000003.1, from coordinate 305,297 downwards.
ATCGCCACCCGCCAAGACCCGTCGATCGCGGGGTGCGCGTGGGCAAGACAGGACGAATGTAGCGCGAGCGGGGCCGCAGAGAAGCCTCTCAACCCGGAAGAAAGGCGGGCCGCCGCGCCATTCCCTGCTAAGCGCCGACCCCGATCACCGCCTTGATCAGTCCGGACTTCTGGTGCGCCCAGAGCGCGATGTCGCGCGGCGCGTCGGCGAGCGTGGTGCGGTGGGTGATCAGTTTGGCCGTCGGCACGCCGCCGCTTCGGATCGAGTCAACGACATGGTCGAAGTCCTCGCGCGTGGCGTTGCGGCTCCCGATCAACATCATCTCGCGCTTGTGGAACTCCGGGTCCGAGAAGCTGATGTCGTCCTTGACGACACTGACCATGACCAGCACGCCGCCATGGGCGACATGGGCGAAAGCCGACTGGATCGAGCCGGTGTTGCCGGTCGCGTCGAACACGGCGTCGAAGCATTCGCCACCTGTCGCGGCGCGGACCTGTTCGGCGACATCGCCACGCGATCCGTCGATCGTGGCGAAGCCGAGCTCGGCCGACGCGAAAGCGAGCCGTTCGATGCTCATGTCGAGCAGCGTGACGTCCAAACCGGCGATCCGCGCGAAGATCGCCGTACCGATGCCGATCGGTCCCGCGCCGATGACCAGCGCCCGGGAGCCGGATTGCGCCATGGAGCGCCGGACGGCGTGCGCGCCGATCGCCAGGAATTCGACCGTCGCGGCGTCTTCGAGCGAGAGCCCGTCGGCGGCATAGAGATTGCCCGCCGGCACGAGGACCTCCTCACACATCGCGCCGTCGCGATGGACGCCAAGCACCTCGATCGTCACGCAGCAGTTCGGCTTGCCCTGCCGGCAGGCGACGCATGTCCCGCAGGACAGATAGGGATTGACGATGACCGCCTGGCCGACCGGAAGCGCCACCCCCTCGCCCGCATCGAGCACCCGCCCCGATACTTCGTGACCCATGACGCGCGGATAGGCGAGGAACGGGTGCTTGCCCTCGAAGATGTGGTAGTCGGTCCCGCAGATGCCGACATGGCTGACGCCGACGCGCACCCAGCCGAGCGGCGCGCCTTCAGGGCGGGGCCTGTCCTCGACGATCAGATCGCCGGGCGCGCGGCAGACGACGGATTGCATGTGCGCGCCCGTCTATTTGCCGCGCCGGCGAAGGCCATCGAAATAGACGATGACGATGATCAAGACGCCGGTGATGATGCGCTGCCAGAACGAGTTCATTCCAAGCAGGTTCGCGCCGTTATTGATGGTCGCAAGGATGAAGGCGCCGAGCAATGGACCGTGGACGGAGCCGACCGCGCCGAACAGGCTCGTTCCGCCGATGACAGACGAAGCGATCGCCTGGAGTTCCCAACCTTCGGCTTGGGTGGGATTGCCGATGCCGATGCGGGCAGCGAGCAGGATGCCGACAAAGGCGGCGCAGAGCCCCGAAAGCGTATAGGCCATGTAGATCGTGCGCGGCACGTTGACGCCGGAGAGACGCGACGCCTCGGCGTTGGAGCCAACCGAGAAGAGGTAGCGCCCCCAGCGGCTGTGATGCAGGAAGACGTAGGCCGGGACGCCGACCAGGATAACCATCCAGAACAGATTGGGGATACCGAGAAACGAGGCGCGGGAGAAAGCCGGGAAATCGTCGTTCAGAATATTGATCGAATTGCCGCCGGTCATCAGAAGGCCGATTCCGCGCAGCGAGGTCAGAGTGGCGAGCGTGATGATGAAGGGCGGAAGACCCATCCTGACGATGCCGAAGCCATGGAAGACACCGATTGCCACGCCGACGAGAAGGGTCGCAACGACCGCGATCCAGACTGGGAAGCCGGCATTGATCATCATGGCGACGACGACGGTGGCGAAACCGACGATCGCGCCGACCGACAGGTCGATGCCGCCTGTGATGATGACGAAGGTCTGCCCGACCGCGAGGATGGCGATCATCGACCCCTGACGGAGCAGGTTGGATATATTGTTGCCGGAGGCGAAGGTTGAAACGCCGGTATTCTTATCAATCGTGGCGACCGACAACGCCACCCACAAGAGCACCAGCAGCGCCAGCAAGGTCAGCCCGAAGAGCAGGTTGTAGTTTCGCTTGGCCTTCACGACCTCGACCGTTTCCGTACTCATCGGCGCGTTCCCCGTATGCTCTTGTCGTTGCGGCTAGACGCCGATCGCCTCGGTCAGAACCTGTTCGTGGTCGGCTGCGCGATAGCCGTGGCTGGCCACCAGCCGGCCGCGCCGGAAGACGTGCAGCGCATCGGCCAGTTCGTAGACCTCGGGCAGGTAGGACGAGATCAGGATGATGCCCGCGCCCTGGCGCAGCAGGTCGGCGAACAGCCGGTAGATCTCGGCCTTGGTGCCGACGTCGACGCCCACCGTCGGCTCGTCGAAGATGAACAGCTTCGCGCCGTGGTTGAGCCATTTGCCGATGACGATTTTCTGCTGGTTGCCACCCGACAGGCTGGACGCCAAGGCATGGCGGGTCGGCGTCTTGATGCGCAGGCCGCCGATCTGCAGTTCGGCGTGGCTTTTCTCCTCGCGACTGGAAATCAGCAGATTGTTGCTGATGCGCTTGTAGATCGGCAAATTGAGGTTGAGGCCGACCGGCAGGTTGAGGCACAGGCCCTGGTCGCGCCGGCTCTCAGGCGCCAAGGCCATGCCGAGCTTCATCGCGTCGTGCTCGGAGCCGATCTGCACCTCCCTGCCGTCCCACAGGATCGAGCCGGACGATTTCGGATGGCGGCCGTAGAGCGTCAGCACGAACTCGCTGCGGCCCGCACCGATCAGGCCGTAGAGACCGACGATCTCGCCCGAGCGCACGGTGAGCGACACATCGGCGAAGCCCTTGCCAGAAAGGCTCTTGGCTTCAAGGATCGGCGCGCCGAAGGCGAAAGGCTCCTTGTGGTAGACTTGCTCGATCGAGCGGTTGATCATCATCCGGACCAGTTCCGCGTCGTTGGTCTCCGCAATGTTGCGCGTGCCGACCAGCGTGCCGTCGCGCAGTACGGAGACGCGGCTGGCGAGTTCGAATACTTCTTCCATGCGATGACTGATGTAGACGATGGTGACGCCCTGCGCCTCCAGCCGCCGGATCAGCGCGAACAACTGCTCGGCCTCCCTGCGGGTCAGATAGGCGGTCGGCTCGTCGAAGATGAGGAATTTGGTGCCGCGGGTCGTCGCGCGGGCGGCGGCGATGAGTTGCTGCTGCCCTATGGTCAGGTCGCCGAGCATCACATGGGCCGGCAGGTCGAACCCCAGGTCGTCGATGATCCTCTGCGCGTCGCGCACCATCGCGCGGTGCCGCAGCAGTCCGTATTTCGATTCCTCCTCGCCGAGGAAGATGTTCGCAGCCACCGTAAGGTGGCGGCAAAGTACGACCTCCTGGTGGACGGCGTTGATGCCCAGCGCCATCGCCTCGTGCGGCGTCGCGAGCGCGACAGGCCTTCCCTGCCACATCACGTCTCCGGAGGTGCGCGTGATGACGCCGGTCAGCAGTTTGATGAGGGTGGATTTGCCCGCGCCGTTCTCACCGACGATCGCGTGGATTTCGCCTGCCCGGAACGCAAGGTCCACGGGCTTCAGCGCATGCGTGCCGGGATAGCGCTTTTCGAGGCCGCGCAGCTCCAGGATGGTTTCGCCATGCGCGGGGATCCGTTCGGCGCTTGCCGCGGGTGCAGGTGAGTTCACGCAAATCCTCCCGAGACCGTCCCTGCACAGTCTATCGAGATGCGCGAGGAAACCAAGTGCAACCCGCTTTAAGCATGGCCCTGCCTGGTCGGCTTGCCGTGTCCTTCGTGCGATGAAGGACTGGGGAAGGCAGAAAATACGATGCTGACGCCGCCCTCTTTCCCCTTTTCACGGGACGAGGACGGCGCAACGTTCAAGTCAGTCAGACGACCGAGCGGCCAGGTCTCAGAGCTTCGGGTTGAGAAGCGCGTCGATCTTGGGGTCCTTCATGTTGTCCTTGGTCACGAGATTGGCGCCGGTGTCGACGTTGGCCTCGACCTTTTCGCCCTTGGACGCGGCGAGCGCGGTCTTGATGCCGTCATAGCCCATCCGGTAGGGGTCCTGCACCACGAGCGCCGAGATGACGCCGTCGTTGAGGAACTTGATCAGCTTCTCGTCGCTGTCGAAGCCGACCAGCGCGACCTTGCCGCCGAGATTGTTCTCGGCCACGGCCTGTCCGACGCCCTGCGCCATGATGAGGTTTGAAGCGAAGATGCCCTTGAGGTTGGGGTTGGCCGTGATCAGATCGGTCGCGATGTTGAGACCGGTCGTGGCCTGCCCGTCCGCGTATTTGTCGGCGACCAGCTTGAGGCCCGGATACTTTTCGGCGAGCTGCTTGGTAAAGCCTTCCTTGCGCTGCTCGAGCGAGCCGGCGCCCGGCGCGTTGGTGATCAACGCTACGTCGCCTTCGACCTTGCCGCCATTGGCTGCGCCGATCGCGGCGGCGAGGCCGTCGGCCGCAACCCGTCCGCCCTGAACGTTGTCGGTCGTCAGAAACGAGGTGAAGGCCTTCGAGTCGGCGCCGGAGTCGATGCCGATGATCTTGACCTTGGAGGCCGCCTCGTCGATCGGCTTGCCGAGCGCCTTGAATTCAGTCGGCGCAATGACGATCGCCGCCGGCGCGCCGGCAACTGCGTTCTCGAGAATCGAGATCTGGCCGTTGACGTCCGTCTCAGCCTGCGCGCCGAGTTCCGGCACAGTGACGCCGAGATCCTTGCCGGCGGCGCGGGCGCCGGCCAGCACGATCTGCCAGTAGAAGGACGTCGTGTCCTTGACGATGATCGGGACCGTGACGCCTTGCGCGGACGCCGCGCCGACGGACGCCAGACCGGCCAGAACCGATGCGGCCGCGAGCGCGACGACGCTGCGCCGCGTGAGTGTTTTGAGTGCGAACTTCATGACGGTAACCTCCCTGCAACGCCTTACGAGATCAAGCCATCCGGATCGGAGAGGCGGGCTCCAGACCGAACTTTATGGATAAAAAACAGCGCTTTGCTCTTAGGATATTCCAGAATGGCGCGCAAGCTTCCTTGCGCCGCTCTGCAGCGACGCACCGGATTTTTTTCGTTCACGAGGTCACTTCGCCGCAGAAAATCGGTCGACGCCCGGATGACATTCGTTCGCTAGGGCGTCATGCGGGAAAGGAGGAGATGCTGGAGAAGCATGATCGTCTTGGCATCGGCGATCGCTCCGGCGGCAATCGCCGCGCAGGCGTCGGCGAGCGTCATTTCCACGACCTCGATGTCCTCGCCCTCGCCGGCGTCGCCGCCTCCCCGGGACACGCGGTCGGCCGGCGTGTATGTCGCGGTGAAGAACGACAGTCTCTCCAGGACGCTGCCCGGGCTCATATAAGCGGTGAAGAGCGGGGCGATGTCGCGCAGCCGGTATCCGAGTTCCTCCTCGGCCTCGCGGCGGATGCAATCCCCGGGATCATCCTCGTCAAGCAACCCGGCGCAGGCTTCGAGCAACGGTTCGGGATGGCCGGTGACGAAGGCCGGATAGCGGAATTGACGGACGAGCAGCACGGTGTCGCGCGCCGGGTCGTGCGGAATGACGGTCGCGCCGTTGCCGCGGTCGTAGGTCTCACGCGTCTGGGTATCCCAGCGGCCATCGGCGCGCCGGTAATCGAAGACCGTCTTCTTCAGGACACCCCAGTTCTCAGAAAGCGTTTCGACGCTTCTGACCTTGATCCGATCTTCCATTGGCTTCTCCACAATGCGGGCGGGCGATTAGCACGCCGGTTTCCGGATCGGCAACGCAGCCGGCGCGATTAAACTTCCGTAATGTCGGAACATTGCCATCCGGAACCCCTTCTAGGCACGATAGGGACAGAAACGACAGGAGCATATTCATGAAGAGATTCATGTCCGGACTTTTCGCCACCGCCATCGCCGCGTCGATGACTATGGCGAGCCTGCTGCCGACCGAGGCGGCGCCCTTCGTGCCGAGGACAACCGTGCAGACCGAAAGCGGCAACGCCAACGTCGTCGACGTGGCCGAGCGGGGAGCCAGGCGCTACTCGAACGGGTTCCGCAACGGCAGGAATATCTACCGCCACGGCAACCGCAACGGTTTCTACCGCGGCCATCGCGGATACCGCAATTACCGCAGCGGTTATCGCCGGCATGGAAATTACTGGTACCCCGCCGGCGCGTTCATCGCCGGCGCCATCATCGGCGGCGCGGTGAACAGGTCGGGCTCGTCGCATGCGCAATCATGCTACGCTCGCTATCGCTCGTACCGTGCTTCGGACAACACCTACCAGCCGACGAACGGTCCTCGCCGCCAGTGCAACTAGTTTCGTTTGATCTGGAATTGCTGCAAGCCTCACGCCTTTCGGCGTGGGGCTTTTCTATTCCGCAACCGAGCGCGTACGGCGGACCGCATCCGCCCATCCCCCCATCTTTCGCCGACGCTCGTCCTCAGCCATTTCAGGCAGAAATCGACGTTCGAGCGCCCATGACTTGGCGAAGCGCGACGCATCCGGCCAGACTCCGGAACGATTGCCCGCAAGCCACGCCGCGCCGAGCGCCGTGGTCTCCAGCACCTTTGGGCGATCGACTGGCGCATCGATGACGTCGGCGAGACATTGCATCGTCCAGTCGGAGGCAACCATGCCGCCGTCCACGCGCAGCACGGTTCTGGTTTCGGCGCTCATGTCCCTCTTCATCGCCTGAAGCAGGTCGAAAGTCTGGAACGCCACCGATTCCAGCGCAGCCCTGGCGAATTCCGCGGGGCCGCTGTTGCGCGTCAACCCGAACATGGCCCCTCGCGCCTCCGCGTCCCAGTAAGGTGCGCCCAGCCCGACGAAAGCCGGCACGAGATAGACGTTCTGGGTCGGGTCGGCCTTTGCGGCCCATTCACCGCTTTGCTCGGCCTTGCCGAGAACCTTCAGCCCATCCCTGAGCCACTGCACCGCAGCGCCCGCGATGAAGATCGAGCCTTCCAGCGCAAAGGTCGTCTTGCCGTCGAGGCGATAGGCGATGGTCGTCAGCAAGCGATTCTGCGAGCGGATCAGCTTGGCGCCGGTGTTGAGCAGAGCAAAGCAGCCGGTGCCGTAGGTCGATTTCAGCATGCCGGGCTCGAAGCAGGCCTGCCCGATGGTCGCCGCATGCTGATCGCCGGCGACGCCGAGGATGGGGATAGCCGCGCCGAGATGCCCCGGATCGGTCACGCCGAAATCGTCGGCGCAGTCCTTGACCGTGGGGAGGATTGCCCTCGGCACGTTGAGCATGCCGAGCAGTTCGTCGTCCCAGCGATTTTTTTCAATGTCGAACAGCAGCGTGCGCGAAGCATTGGTCGCATCGGTCGCGTGTACGCGCCCGCCGGTCAGCCGCCAGACAAGGAAGCTGTCGATCGTGCCTGCCAGCAATTCGCCTTTTTCGGCGCGTCCGCGCGCACCCTCGATATTATCGAGCAGCCAGGCGATTTTTGTTCCTGAGAAATACGGATCGAGCAGCAGACCGGTCTTTTTCGCGACGATCGGCTCGAAACCTTGTGTCTTGAGCCTTCCGCACAACGGCGCGGTGCGCCGATCCTGCCATACGATGGCGTTGTGGATTGGCCGGCCAGTCGCCTTGTCCCAGATGACGATCGTCTCGCGCTGATTGGTGATGCCGAGCGCGGCGATGTCGCCGGCTCCGCATTTCGCCTTGGCGAGCGCCCGACCAACCGACCACAATACAGACTCCCATATTGCTTCGGGATCGTGTTCGACCCATCCGGACTGCGGATAGATCTGCGCGAACTCGCGCTGCCCGACGCCGACCGGCCGCATGCCGCCGTCGAAGACGATCGCGCGCGTCGACGTGGTGCCCTGGTCGATGGCGAGGATGTGTCTGGTCATTGCGTGCCCTCCAACACGAATAAGGGAGACGGCTACGCGCCGTCTCCCCCGCAGTTCTCAGCTGGGCGCGAATGCCCGAACCGACGTTACTTGTTCCAGCTCTTGACGAGTTCGTCGTAGTTGATCGTCACGGGCTTTTCCTTCTCATTCTCGATCTTCAGCTGCGGCGCGAGGTTGCCCTTGGCGACGGCGTCCTTGTTCCAGTAATCGAGATCGTGCTCCTCGGCCATCTTTGGGCCTATATCGCCCTGCACGCCCGACTTCTCGATGCGGGTCATGACCTTCTCCTGCTCCTCGCAGAGAGAATCCATGGCTTCCTGCGGCGACTTGGCGCCGGCGGCCGCGTCGCCGATCGCCTGCCACCAGAGCTGGGCGAGCTTCGGGTAGTCCGGCACGTTGGTGCCGGTGGGCGACCACTGGATGCGGGCCGGCGAGCGGTAGAACTCGATCAGGCCGCCGAGCTTGGGAGCGCGCTCCGTGAAGCTCTTGTCCTGGATCGTGCTTTCACGCGCGAAGGTCAGGCCGACGTGGCTCTTCTTCACGTCGACCGTCTTGGACGTGACGAACTGCGCGTAGAGCCAGGCGGCCTTGGCGCGGTCGTCCGGCGTGGACTTCAGGATGGTCCAGGAGCCCACGTCCTGATAGCCGAGCTTCATGCCGTCCTTCCAGTAGACGCCATGCGGCGACGGCGCCATGCGCCACTTCGGCGTTCCGTCGGCATTGACCACCGGCAGACCGTCCACCACCGAGGCGGCGGTGAAGGCGGTGTACCAGAAGATCTGCTGCGCGACGTTGCCCTGCGCCGGGATCGGTCCGGCCTCGCCGAACGTCATGCCCTGCGCTTCCGGCGGGGCGTAGGCCTTCAGCCAATCGAGATATTTGGCGATCGAATAGACGGCGGCCGGGCCGTTGGTGTCGCCGCCGCGCGCGACGCACGAGCCGACCGGACGCGAGTTCTCGTCGACCTTGATGCCCCATTCGTCGACCGGGAGGCCGTTCGGGATGCCCTTGTCGCCGTTGCCGGCCATCGACAGCCAGGCATCGGTGAAGCGCCAGCCGAGCGAGGGGTCCTTCTTGCCGTAGTCCATGTGGCCATAGACCTTCTTCCCGTCGATCTCCCGGCCGGTGAAGAACTCGGCGATGTCCTCGTAGGCCGACCAGTTGACCGGCACGCCGAGGTCGTAGCCGTACTTGGCCTTGAAGTCGGTCTTGTTCTTCTCGTCGTTGAACCAGTCGTACCGGAACCAGTAGAGGTTCGCGAATTGCTGGTCGGGGAGCTGGTAGAGGTTCTTGTCCGGCGCCGTCGTGAACGAGGTGCCGATGAAATCGGCGAGATCGAGGGTCGGCGAGGTTACGTCCTTGCCGGCATTGGCCATCCAGTCGGTCAGGCTGCGCGCCTGCTGATAGCGCCAGTGCGTGCCGATCAGGTCGGAGTCGTTGACGTAGGCGTCATAGATGTTCTCGCCCGACTGCATCTGCGTCTGCAGCTTTTCGACAACGTCGCCCTCGCCGATCAGGTCGTGCGTCACCTTGATGCCGGTGATCTCGGCGAAGGCTTTCGCAAGCGTCTTGGACTCGTATTCATGCGTCGTCAGCGTTTCCGACGCCACCTTGATGTCCATCCCGGCGAACGGCTTGGCCGCGTCGATGAACCACTGCATTTCCTTCTCCTGGTCGGCGCGCGGCAGCGTCGAGAGATCCTTGATCTCGGTGTCCAGGAATTTCTTGGCCTCGTCCATGCCTGCCCAGGCGCTTCCGGCGCCGAACAGCAGCACGATGGCTGTCGTCGATGTGAGTAGATGCCGTCTCATATGGATTCCTCCCTTTGAATTAAGTCTCGACGTCAAGCTGGAAACGCCGCCGGCAATGCGGCGCCTCCGGTATTTCCCCCTCTAAACGAACCGGAATACGCCAATGGCGTAGACCGCCGAGAGAGCGAGAGCCCACCACAGGTTGGGTCCGATCAGACCCAACCAAGCGAGATGGATGAAAGCGCTGCCGAGCAGCGAAACGAAAAGCCGGTCCCCGCGCGTGGTCTCGAAGCGCAGGACCCCGATGCGCGGGTTGCCGCCGGGCGAGGCGTATTCCCAGACGCCCATGGCGATCAGAAGGAGCAGGATCGTGATGAAGAAGAGCGCGGTCGGAAACGTCCATGCCATCCAGGAGAGGGTCATGGTGCTTAGGTCCTCCCCCGTTTACGGGGGAGGGGGACCATGCGCAGCATGGTGGAGGGGGCAGATGAAGCCCGCCGCCGGGTCCGACCCTCTCGCCCCGTCACTCGCCCCCTCCACCACACTTCGTGTGGTCCCCCTCCCCCGCTTCGCAGGAGAGGACCCAGACGCAGCCATCCCGTCGCCACCCTCATCACACCCTCCCCAGGGCGAAGCCCTTGGCAATGTAGTTGCGCACGAACCAGATCACCAGCGCGCCCGGGATGATGGTCAGCACCCCGGCCGCCGCCAACACGCCCCAATCCATGCCGGCGGCGGAGACCGTCCGCGTCATGATCGCGGCGATCGGCTTGGCGGCGGTCGTGGTCAGCGTGCGGGCGATCAAGAGTTCGACCCAGGAGAACATGAAGCAGAAGAAGGCCGCCACGCCGATGCCCGACGCGATCAGCGGGGTGAATATCTTGAGGAAGAAGCGCGGGAACGAGTAGCCATCGATATAGGCGGTCTCGTCGATCTCCTTGGGCACGCCCGACATGAAGCCCTCGAGAATCCAGACCGCGAGCGGCACGTTGAACAGGCAGTGCGCCAGCGCCACGGCGATATGCGTATCGATCAGCCCGAAGGCCGAATAGAGCTGGAAGAACGGCAGCACAAAGACGGCGGGCGGCGCCATGCGGTTGGTGAGCAGCCAGAAAAAGAGGTGCTTGTCGCCGAGGAACCGGTAGCGCGAAAAGGCGTAGGCCGCGGGCAGCGCGACGGCGATCGAGATCACCGTGTTCATCACGACGTAGATGATCGAGTTGATGTAGCCCTTGTACCAGGACGGGTCCGTGAAGATCACCTCGTAATTGGCGAGCGTCGGATTGGCCGGCCAGAGGGCGAACGCGCCGAGAATTTCCTGGTTGGTCTTGAAGCTCATGTTGATGAGCCAATAGATCGGCAGCATGAGGAAGATGATGTAGATCGTCGGGATCAGCCACCAGAAGCGCGACTCGTCGCCACGCCGCCGCATGGCGCGCGCCACCTGGTCCTGGCCGGCGGCCGCCGGCCCCGCCGCGGCGGGCAAGGTATCGGTGCGCGCGGCCGTGTGCCGGATTTCCGCCATCTCAGCGCTCCGCGTCGAAGTTGGTCATGACGGTGTAGAACACCCATGACAGCAGGAGCACTATCAGGAAGTAGATGATCGACATCGCCGCCGCCGGGCCGAGGTCGAACTGGCCGACCGCCATCTTGACGAGATCGATCGACAGGAAGGTCGTCGAGTTGCCGGGACCGCCGCCGGTCACCACGAACGGCTCGGTATAGATCATGAAACTGTCCATGAAGCGCAGCAGCACGGCGATCAGCAGCACGCGGTTCATCTTGGGCAACTGGATGTAGCGGAAGATCGACCAGCGCGACGCGCCGTCGATCTTGGCGGCCTGATAGTAGGCGTCCGGGATCGAGACGAGGCCGGCATAGCAAAGCAGCACGACGAGGCTCGTCCAGTGCCAGACGTCCATGACGATGACGGTTACCCAGGCGTCGAACGGGTCGTTGACGTAGTTGTAGTCGAAGCCGAGCGCATCCAGCGTATGGCCGAGCAGCCCGATGTCGATGCGCCCGAAGACCTGCCAGATCGTGCCGACGACGTTCCAGGGGATCAGCAGCGGCAGCGCCATCAGCACCAGGCAGACCGGCACGCCCCATCCGGATTTCGGCATGTTGAGCGCGATCAGGATGCCAAGCGGCACCTCGATCGCCAGGATGATGCCCGAAAAGATCAAATTGCGCCCCATCGCCTCCCAGAAGCGGTCGGAATGCAGCATGTCCTCGAACCAACCGACGCCATACCAGGAGAAGACGTTGTTCCCGAACGTGTCCTGGACGGAGTAGTTGACCACCGTCATCAGCGGGATAACGGCCGAGAACGCGACGAGCACGAGCACCGGCAGGACCATGAACCAGGCTTTGTTGTTCCAGGTCTTGTCCACGGCCTACGCCCCCATCTCGACGCGCCAGGAATTGGCATAGAGATTGATGCCGGCCGGATCGAAACTGATCCGCGCATCGGCCGGAATTTCGCCGTCCTCGGGCACGATCGCCGCGATCTCGCGGCCCTCGATCTTGCCGCGCACGACCTTATGGCGGCCGATATCCTCGACCTTGGTGATCGACAGCGGCATGCCGGCGGAGCCGAGCCGGACATATTCAGGGCGGATGCCCAATTCGGTGGCGCCCGGGGCTGCCGGCGCGCCGGGCAGCGCGATCGTCTGCGAGCCAAGACGCGCATTCTCGCCTTCGACCTCGACCGGCATGACGTTCATGCCGGGCGAACCGATGAAATAGCCGACGAATGTATGCTTTGGACGTTCGAACAATTCGGCCGGCGTGCCGATCTGGACGATTTCCCCGTCGTACATCACCACGACCTTCTCGGCGAAGGTCAGCGCCTCGGTCTGGTCGTGCGTGACGTAGACCATGGTGAAGCCGAAACGGCGGTGCAGGAGCTTCAATTGCGAGCGCAGCACCCATTTCATGTGCGGATCGATGACGGTCAGCGGCTCGTCGAAGAGGATCGCGTTGACGTCGGAGCGCACAAGGCCGCGGCCGAGCGAAATCTTCTGCTTCTGGTCGGCGGTCAGCCCCCTCGCCTTGCGCTTCGCCCAATCCGCGAGATCGATCATCGCCAGCGTCTCGCGGACCTTGCGATCGACTTCCGGCTCGGAAACCCCGCGGTTGCGCAATGGAAACGCCAGATTGTCGTAGACGGTCATCGTGTCGTAGATCACCGGAAACTGGAACACCTGCGCGATGTTGCGCTCCTGCGTCGACAGCCGCGTCACGTCGCGGCCGTCGAACAGCAGCCGGCCATGCGAGGCCTGCAGCAGGCCGGAAATGATGTTCAGCAACGTCGTCTTGCCGCAGCCGGACGGGCCGAGAAGCGCGTAGGCGCCGCCGTCGTCAAAGGTGTGATGCACCTCCTTGAGCGCATAGTCCGCGTCGCTCTTCGGGTTCGCCGCGTAGGCGTGGCGGATGTGGTCGAGATCGATACGCGCCATCTTGTCCCGCCCCTATGCCGCCAGCTTCGCCGGCGCCGAAACGGCGCGGCCGCTCTCGTCGAACACCATGATATGGCGCGGATCGATGAAGACCTCGATCGTTTCGTCCGGCTCGAAGACCTGGATGCCATGGGCGAGCATGACCCAGCGGACGTCGGCGAAGTCGAGATGGATGAAGCTTTCGGAGCCGGTGATTTCAGTCACGGCGACTTTCGCCTTGACCGCCACCGCCTCCGGATCAGATCGCCTCAATGTGAGATGATGGGGCTGAAAGGCAACCGTATAATCGCCATCGGCGCGGTGTTCGGCGCTCGCGGGAACGGGCAGGCCCGGCCCGCCGTCGATCAAGAATTTCCGATCCTGCTTACGCAGCACGATCGTGTTCAGCGGCGGGTCGGCAAAGGTCCGCGCGGTGATGAGATCGACAGGACGACGGAAGACGTCGATCGTCGGCCCGAACTGGGTCACCCGGCCCAGGCTCAGCGTCGCCGTGCTGCCGCCGAGCAGCAGCGCCTCGTGCGGCTCGGTCGTGGCGTAGACGAAGATCGCGCCGGTTTCGGCGAAGAGCCGGGGAAGCTCGGCGCGCAGCTCCTCGCGCAGCTTGTAGTCGAGATTGGCGAGCGGCTCGTCAAGAAGGACCAAGCCCGCGTTCTTGACGATCGCGCGAGCGAGCGCCGTGCGCTGCTGCTGGCCGCCGGAAAGGCTAAGAGGCGTGCGTTGAAGGTAAGGCGTGAGCTTCAGGATCTCGGCCGCGCGCTTGACCTCGCTGTCGATCTTGCCTTGCGCCACGCCTGCAACCCGCAGCGGCGACGCAATGTTTTCGTAGACCGTCATCGCCGGATAATTGATGAACTGCTGGTAGACCATAGCCACGTTGCGCCTCTGAACGGGGACGCCCGTGACATCCTTGCCGTCGACCCAGACGGAGCCGGACGTCGGGGCATCGAGACCGGCCATCAGGCGCATCAGGCTGGTCTTGCCGGAAAGCGTCGGTCCCAAGAGAACGTTGAGCGAGCCGTGCGCGAAAGACAGCGACACGTCGCGAATGTGCTCCGCGCCCGCCACCACTTTCGTCACGTTTCTCAATTCCAGCATCCCGCCTCCTCCCAGGCCTTTCGCTCACACTCTATTCGGCGGCAGCTCGCTCGCCGCGCGCATCCGCCATGAATTCATCGAGCGCGACGGCTTCGTCCTTGCTCAGGCGCAACCCGCGCTTGCTCCGACGCCAAAGCACATCCTCGGCGAAAACGGCCCATTCGGCGCGCATCAAGTAGCGAACCTCCGCCTCGTAGAGGTCGGCGCCGAAATTGCGCCCCAAATCCTCGATCGACCGCGAGGGGCCGAGCAATTCGCCGGCCTTCGTTCCATAGGCGCGCACCAGCCGCCTGGCGTGCGCCAGATCGAGGAACGGATAGGCTGCCTTCAATTTGGTAACCTGCGCCTCGTAGCCCGTGGCCGGGAAATCGCCCCCCGGCAGCGTCGCGCCCGCCGTCCATGGTTTGCCGCGCTTGCCGAGATGATCCTCGATCCTCTCCAGCATGGATTCGGCAAGCCGCCGATAGGTCGTGATCTTGCCGCCGAAGACGTTGACCACCGCCGCCTCTCCCGGCTTGCCGTCCGCCTTGATCACGTAGTCTCGGGTCGCTTCCTGCGCCTTGGACGCGCCGTCGTCGTAGAGCGGGCGCACGGCCGAATAAGTCCAGACGATATCGGAACGTCTGACGGGATCGGCGAAATATTCGCTTGCGGCGGCGCAAAGATAGTCGATTTCGGTATCGGTGATCCTGGCGTCCTTCGGATCGCCGACATAGTCCCTGTCGGTTGTGCCGATCAAGGTGAAATCCTCCTCGTAGGGGATGGCGAAGATGATTCGGCCATCCTTGTTCTGGAAAAAATAGGCGCGCGGATCGTCAAACTTCTTGTTCACGACGATATGGCTGCCGCCGACGAGGCGGACATTGTGGACATCGTTGCGGCCGACCGCGCCCGACAGAATCTGATCGACCCAGGGGCCGGCCGCGTTGACGATCAGCTTCGCCTGCATCTTCTCGACGACTCGCGTGCGCGTATGCTCGACAGCGATTTCCCACAGTTCGCCGTCGCGGCGAGCACTAACGACACGGGCACGGGTCCTTATGATTGCGCCCCGGTCCGCGGCGTCGCGCGCATTCAGGACGACGAGTCGGGCGTCGTTGACCCAGCCGTCCGAATATTCGAAAGCTTTTTTGAACAGCGGCTTGAGCGGCTTGCCGGCGGGGTCGCGCGTCATGTCCAGCGTCTTGGTGGCGGGGAGCAGCTTGCGGCCGCCGATATGATCGTAGAGGAAAAGCCCGAGCCGCAGCAGCCATGCCGGGCGAAGGCCTTGCGCGTAGGGCAGCACGAAACGCATCGGCCAGATGATGTGCGGCGCCATCTTCCAGAGCACCTCGCGCTCCATCAGCGCCTCGCGGACAAGCCGGAACTCGTAGTGCTCGAGGTAGCGCAGACCGCCATGGATGAGCTTGGTCGAGCCGGACGACGTGCCGCTGGCGAGGTCGTTCATCTCCGCAAGGAAGACGGAGAAGCCCCGGCCGACGGCATCGCGAGCGATGCCGCATCCATTGATGCCGCCACCGATGACAAAAATGTCATGGATTGCCGGATCGCCCAAGAAAATCCTCCCAGGCTTTCGCACTGCAGCATTTTAGCCGCTCTCGAAAGCCGAGGGCGATTATTTCGAAATCATTCCGAATGTCAAACGAAATAGACGTCGAAGCATCGATTTCGTCGGCGCCGGCAAGTCACGCCTTGGGTGGCGTCGTTTCGATGAGGTTGACTTCCGATTCGAGGCAGATTGCGCGGATCGTCCCGATTTCGCAGCGATCGGTAATGAACGTATCGACCTGCGAAAGCTGCGCGATGCGCACCGGCGCCGTGCGTTCGAACTTGGTCGCGTCGGCGACGAGGATAACGTGGCGCGCATTGGCGATGATCGCCTGAGCGACCTTCACTTCGCGAAAGTCGAAATCCAGCAGCGCGCCGTCATGATCGATCGCGGAAGCGCCGATGACGGCGTAGTCGACCTTGAACTGCTCGATGAAATCGACTGCAGCCTCGCCGACCACGCCGCCGTCCGAACCGCGCACGACGCCGCCGGCAATGACGACCTCGATACCGGGATAGACCCGCATCCTGTTGGCGACATTGATGTTGTTGGTGATGACCATCAGGCCGGAATGGTCCAGCAGCGCCTTGCTTACCGCTTCCGTGGTGGTGCCGATGTTGATGAACAGCGATGCGTTGTCGGGTATGAGGCGCGCCGCGGCCATACCGATCGCCTCCTTTTCGTCGGAGGCGATCCTGCGCCGAGCCTCGTATTCCATGTTGGCGATGCCGGATGGGAAAAGCGCGCCGCCATGGATTCGGCTCAGCAGGCGTTGGTCGCAGAGGTCGTTGAGATCCTTGCGGATGGTCTGCGGCGTCACGCTGAAATGCGCCGCGAGGTCGTCGACCAGCACGCGTCCATTGTCCTTCGCCATCTGCACGATTTCGGCATGACGTGGCGGAAGATACATCCGAGCCTCCCGACTTTCGTTTTTCTTTTTAATAGCCGAAAACGAAAGCGGGCGGAAGCCGCCAATGACGAGCGGATTTGAAGGCCGTCAGGCGTCGGGAAGCACCGCTATTCCGGGAAATCCGGCAGGCTGCGAAACGCGTTCTTCAGCGCCGTCGACCAGCCGGTCGAAACGCTGCGGTAGTAGTCGTCGTCATGTCCTATGCGCTTCTGGACGCCGACGCGGTAGCTGTCCTTCTCGTAGAACAACAGATCGAGCGGAAGGCCCACCGAAAGGTTCGACTTGACCGTCGAATCGAACGACACGATCAGAAGCTTCACGGCCTCCGCAAAGCTCATCTCGCGGTCGTACGCGCGCACGATGATCGGCTTGCCGTATTTCGTCTCGCCGACCTGGAAGAAAGGCGTGTCGTCCGTCGATTCGATGAAATTGCCTTCCGGATAGATCATGAAGAGCCGCGGAACCGAGCCCCTGATCTGGCCGCCGAGAATGAAGGATGCATTGAAATAGGAATCCGCCTTCTGCCCGGTCGGCGAGGACCGAAGGATGACCTCCTTCACGGTTTCGCCGATCAGCCGCGCCGTCTGATACATGGACGGCGTCTCCAGCACCGAGGATTTGCGCTCGTCGAGCGGCTTGTCGCGGCCGTTGAGCAGGCTGATCACGTTCTGCGTCGTGGCGAGGTTCCCGGCCGACATGAGCGTCACGACGCGCTCGCCCGGCGTCTCCCAGACATGCATCTTTCGGAAGGTGGAGATGCTGTCGATGCCGGCGTTGGTCCGCGTGTCCGACATGAACACGAGGCCGCGGTCGATCTTCAGGCCGACGCAGTAGGTCATTGGAATCAAACCCGGAGTACAAAGCGAGGATTACTGCTCCACCGTGATCGTCACCGCAAGCGCTTCCGCGCCCTGTCCCAGCCTTATGCCGGATACGGGCGTCGCGTCGCGATAATCCCGTCCGATGGCGAGGCGGACGTAGCGCTCGTCGGGGGAAATGCGGTTGGAGGCGTCGAAGGCCACCCAGCCCAGGCCGCGCACATGCGCTTCGGCCCAGGCGTGGCTGGCCGCCTGCTCTTTCGTCGCGTCCATCATCAGATAACCGCTGACGTATCGGGCGGGGTAGCCAAGCAGGCGCGCCGCCGCGATGAAGATGTGGGCATGGTCCTGGCAAACGCCGCTGCGGGCGGTCAGCGCCTGTTCGGCGGTCGTGGCCGCCGAGGTCGCGCCGGCGATATAGTCGACCGTGTCGGCGACCGCGTTCATGAGATTGTGCAGGCTGCCAATCTGGTCGCCCTGCTTGATCGCACCGGCAAATTCGCGCAAAGCTGCGCCCGGTTCGGTCAGCGGCGTCATGCGGCCGTAAAGCCAAAGCGGCGCGAATCCCGCATGATGTCCACCCATTCCCACGGTGTCGCGTGTTTCCACGATGCCTTCGGCCACCACCGCAACCGTCGCAGAGCCGCCCTCCAGGCTGATCAGGCGGGTCTCGTTGTCGAACTGGTCGACGAAAGCAATTTCCTCGCGCGCGCCCTCGATGGCCAGCGACCAGCTTTCGACCGTCTGCGTGGGGCCTGTCGTCGGCGTCAGGCGGAGCCGCTGCAGGCCGTAGGCGGTCGGTGCGCCGTAGCGGTATTCGGTGCGGTGCGAGATCTTGAGCCGCATCAATAGAACCGATAGTGGCGCGCGACTTCCTCGCCGAGCCGGTTGTTGTCCTGGATGAACGCGCCAAGATATTCGTGCAGCCCGGTGTCGAAGATGGACTTGATGGCGCCGGCCTTCAGCTTGGCCTGCGTCGCCAGCACCGTCTCCTGGCAGGCATGGCCCGCGCCATAGGCCTTTTCGAGATAATTCAGATGGTCGGCGATGTTGCGGTAGCAGAAAGCGAGCGAGCGCGGCATGCGCACGTCGAGGATCAGATATTCGGCGATGTTGGTCGGGCGGTAGTCCGCCTCGTAGACCCAGCGATAGGACCGGTGCGCCGAGACCGAGCGCAGGATCGACTCCCATTGGTAATTGTCGAGCGACGACCCGACCCAATGGATGGACGGCAAAAGGACGTAATATTTCACGTCGAGGATGCGCGCGGTGTTGTCGGCCCGCTCGATGAAGGTGCCGAGCTGCGCGAAGTCGAAGATCTCGTTGCGCAGCATCGTACCGTGGAACGTGCCGCGGATCTGGGCCGTCTCGCGCTTGATCGTGTCGAGCACCGTCGGAAGGTCGCGCTCGTCGATCGGTCTGGCGAGGACGCGCCTGAGCGCCATCCAGGCTTCGTTGATGCTTTCCCAGGTCTCGCGGGTCAGCGCGGTGCGCACCATGCGCGCGTTGCTGCGCGCCGTCTCGATCGAGGCCAGCACGCTCGACGAGTTGGTGATGTCGCGCAGCAGAAAATCGGCGACGGCGGTGGCCGAGACCTCATCGTGACGATTGGCGAAGCCGAACTCGCAGCCGGCGCTGACGACGACCGAATTCCACTCCTCCGCCGAACTCGCCGTCCGCGTCAGCGCCATGCGCAGCCCGGCGTCCAGCAGCCGAGCCATGTTCTCGGCGCGCTCGATATAGCGGCTCATCCAGTAGAGACCGTTGGCGGTGCGGCCGAGGAGCATCAGCGCGCCTTCGGCGGGAGGGAGTGGGGAGTAGGGAGTAGGGAGTAGGGAGTGTTCATTGCTGCAACTTTCGCTGGAGAGACCGAATCAATGAACGGATCATTTTTCCAAGCTTCTCTCCGTCAACCAGGAGTAGGGCCGCATCATTCGAAGCTAACAGATCAACGCGTTGCGCCAAAATCACGTGTGTCTCGAACTCCTTCAGCGAACCCTGCGCAATGCGCAGAGATTGAATGTACGACCCAGTATGCTCGCGCCCATATCCTTCCGCAATATTGGCCGGAATGGACGCGGCAGAACGCCTGATCTGCGACGTTAGCCCAAATATCTCGTCCCTCGGAAACGTTCGTGTTGCCGCGTAGCTGGCAACTGCCAAGTTCATTCCTTCCTTCCAGATGTCCAAGTCGCGGTACGATTCTATTGACGCAGTCTCATTACCCATCTTATTCCCTATTCCCTATTCCCTCCCTAATCATCCAACACCCACGTATCCTTCGTCCCCCCGCCCTGCGAGGAATTCACCACCAGCGAGCCCTCCTTGATGGCGACGCGGGTCAGGCCGCCGGGGACGATCTGGATGCGGTCGGAGACCAGAACGAAAGGCCGAAGGTCGACGTGGCGCGGGGCGAGGCCCGCTTCGGTCAGGATCGGGCATGTGGAGAGCGACAGCGTCGGCTGGGCGATGTAGTTCGACGGCCGCGCCGCGAGCTTCCTGCCGAACTCCTCGAGTTCTTTTCTCGAAGCCGCCGGGCCGACCAGCATGCCGTAGCCGCCCGAACCGTGTACCTCCTTGACGACGAGTTCCGCCAAATGCTCCTGGACGTATTTGAGGCTGTCGGCCTCGCCGCAGCGCCATGTCGGGATGTTGCCGAGGATCGCCTTGCGGCCGGTGTAGAACTCGATGATGTCGGGCATGTAGGAGTAGATCGCCTTGTCGTCGGCGATGCCGGTGCCAGGCGCGTTTGCGATGGTGATGTTGCCCGCGCGGTAGACATCCATGATCCCCGGCACGCCAAGCGTCGAGTCCGGGTTGAAGGTCAGAGGATCGAGGAAATTGTCGTCGACGCGGCGATAGAGCACGTCGATCTGCTTGTAGCCTTGCGTCGTGCGCATCGCGACGTGGCCGTCGACCACCCGCAGGTCCTGCCCCTCGACCAGTTCCACGCCCATCTGGTCGGCGAGGAAGGCGTGTTCGAAATAGGCGGAATTATAGAGGCCGGGAGTCAGCACCGCGATCGTCGGCGCGCCTTTCACGCCTTCCGGACGGGTCGCCGCCAGCGATTGACGCAGAAGCTTGGGATAGTCCTCGACGGGGCGCACCTTGATGCGCTGGAACAGTTCCGGAAAGAGCTGCATCATCGTTTCGCGGTTTTCGAGCATATAGGAGACGCCGGAAGGCGTGCGGGCGTTGTCCTCCAGCACGAAAAACTCGTCCTCGCCGGTGCGCACGATGTCGACGCCGATGATGTGCGTGTAAACCCCGCCCGGCGGTCGGACGCCGATCATCTCGGGCAGGAAGGCTTCGTTGCCGGAGATGAGCTCGGTCGGCACGCGTCCGGCCTTGAGGATTTCCTGGCGATGGTAGATGTCGTCCAGAAAGGCGTTGAGCGCCTGAACGCGCTGTTCGATGCCTTGGGTCAGCCGGCGCCATTCCTGGCCGGAAAGGATCCGCGGCACGATATCGAACGGGATCAGACGTTCGGCGGCTTCCGCCTCGCCGTAGACCGCGAAGGTGATGCCGGTCTTGCGGAAAACCCGCTCCGCATCCTTCATCTTATCGGTCAGGCGGGTGGTATCCTGATCCTTCAGCCAGCTCTCATAGCCGAAATAGGGCCGGCGGATGCCGACATTCTCCGGTGACATTTCATCGAATGCAACCAAACCGATACTCCCCGATCAGTTCATTTCAATTGCCTTGACCGCGAAAAGCAAGCGCAATCGAAATGTTAGGGAAGCAGCCGACCATGAGGCCTCATACCGCAGCCGTCGTTGGGAGCCAAACTTCACAGCCGGCCTTGAAACCAACCGGCATTTGTCGGCGTAATGTCGACGGGGCGTCATGGCCAAAGCCGGTCGCGCCGATCGTCCGCTCCATGGAGAACCGCAATGCGCCCCCTCATCCTGGCCCTAACCATTTTGCCCACGCTGATGCTGGCATCGGCCTTTGGCGGGGAAGCCGAGATCAAGGCCGCCCAAAATGCTATCGACGGGCAGTTGAAAGCGTTCCAGCGCGATGATGACGCGGGCGCCTACGCTTTCGCCGCGCCGAGCATCAAGCAGCTTTTTCCGACCGTCCAATCCTTCATGGGCATGGTGTCGGGCGCGTACGAGCCGGTGCACAAGCCGAAAAGCTATTCCTTTGGAAAGGTCGAGGAGATGGGGGGCGACGCCATTGTGCAGCAACTGATGATCGTTGGACCGGACGGCAAGGATTACGAGGCCATGTACCGGCTGGAGCGACAGCCAGACGGCAGTTACCTGATCAACGGGGTCAGCCTCAAGGCGTCCAATTCACTGAGCACCTGACGCTCACCGCGGCGCTTGGCCCATCGCCGAGAGTATCAGTACGGTGGCGCCGCTGGTCACTCCGCTGAGCACCGCGCCCCAGATGGTATCGGTGATCGCAAGACCGGGATCGAAGCCGCGGATGACGGCCAGCGCCGTCCCGTCATAGGTCAGGTAGCAGAAGAACCCGAACAATGCGCCGTTCATCGCAGCCGTCTGCCAGTTGCCGGTCGCCATGCCCGTGCTTATCGCGAAATAGACCAGGCCGACCACGAAGAGAACGTAGAACGCGATCGCCACTCCCCAACGCGGATTGGGCGACATGAGGTCTCCCATCCGGGTCGCATACAGCGTGCGTGCGACCACCCCCAGCCAGAGCGCGTCGAGAGCGAGGAAAATGACGAGAGCGATGCCGTAGGCGGTGGCGTATTTCATGAAACGATTCCGGAGATGTTCAGACTCGTTCAAAGCGAACCGTCCGGGCTTTGTTCCCGTATCGCTTCACAGGACCGGCATGTCTCCCTCCGCCCAGCGAGCGGAAATCTCCGCCGTCCGCGATGCGAACGATCCGGCCGTGATCGCGTCGCGGAGATCGGCCATCAGTTGCTGATAATAGGCGAGGTTGTTCCAAGTCAGCAGCATTGCGCCGAGCGCTTCCTGCGAACGGACGAGATGATGCAGATAGGCGCGCGAATAATCCCGCGCGGCCGGGCAGCCGCTCTCTTCGTCGAGCGGCCGGTGGTCGTCGGCATGCCGCGCATTGCGCAGGTTCACCTTGCCGCGCCGCGTGTAGGCAAGCCCGTGCCGCCCCGCCCGCGTCGGCATCACGCAGTCGAACATGTCGATGCCGCGCGCGACCGATTTGACGATATCGTCCGGCGTGCCGACGCCCATCAGGTAGCGCGGCTGGCTCTCCGGCAATCGCGGACAGGTCGCCTCGAGCATGTCGAGCATGACGGCCTGCGGCTCTCCGACCGCCAGGCCGCCGACCGCGTAGCCTTTGAGGTTCATCGTCGTCAGCGCGTCGGCGGACCTTTCGCGTAGATACGCCTCGTCGCCGCCCTGGACGATGCCGAACATCGCCTTTCCGGGCTGGTCTCCGAACGCTATTCTGCAGCGCTCGGCCCATCGCAGAGACAACTCCATCGCCCGCTCGATGTCGGCTTCAGGCGCCGGCAGCGCGACGCATTCGTCGAGCTGCATCTGGATGTCCGAATCGAGCAGGTCCTGGATTTCGATCGACCGCTCCGGCGACATGACGTGGGCGGAGCCGTCGATATGCGAGCGGAAGGTCACGCCGTCCTCATTCAGCTTGCGCAGCTTGGCGAGCGACATGACCTGGAACCCGCCCGAATCCGTCAGGATCGGATAGGGCCAGCGGGCGAAGTCGTGCAGACCGCCGAGGCGCGCGATCCGCTCGGCGCCGGGGCGGAGCATCAAATGATAGGTGTTGCCGAGGATGACATCCGACCCGAGCGCGCGCACCTGATCGAGATACATGGCCTTGACCGTCCCCGCCGTGCCCACCGGCATGAACGCCGGCGTACGGATCTTTCCGCGCGGCATCGAGATTTCGCCGCGCCGCGCCCGACCGTCTGTCGCCAGGACCTTGAACGCAAACTGCTCGGCCATCGTCAGGTCACGCCTCGCCTCGGAAGAGGAGGCTGGCATCGCCGTAGGAATAGAAGCGATAGCCCGCTTGGATCGCATGCGCATAGGCCGCGCGCGTCTCCTGCATGCCGGCAAACGCGCAGACCAACATGAACAAGGTCGAGCGCGGCAGGTGGAAATTCGTCATCAGCGCATCGACGATTTTGAACCGCGAGCCGGGCGTCAGGAAAATGCGCGTCTCGCCGCACCACGCCGACAGCGTTCCGTCTTCGGCGGCCGCGCTTTCAAGCAAACGCAGCGATGTGGTCCCGACCGCGACGACACGGTTTTCGCGCGCCCGGACGGCGTTGAGAGCCTTGGCCGTCGAGGCAGAAATCGTCCCGCGCTCGGCATGCATAATGTGGTCGGCGGTGTCGTCAACCTTCACCGGCAAAAATGTGCCGGCGCCCACATGCAAAGTGATGAAATGCATTTCGATGCCGGCTTGGGCAAGTGCATCGAAAAGCGCCGGCGTGAAGTGAAGGCCTGCAGTGGGAGCGGCGACGGCGCCCTCTTCGCGCGCGTAGAGCGTCTGGTAGTCCGCTTCGTCCCGCAGGTCGTCGGCGCGCTTGGAGGCGATGTAGGGCGGCAGGGGGATGTGTCCGACCGCGCGCAGCGCCTCATCGAGATAAGCGCCCGAAACGTCGAACGACAGCAGGACCTCGCCGCCCTCGCGCTTCTCGATCACCGTCGCGTCGAGCGCGCCGAGCAGGCAGGCTTTCCCATCATGGCCAAAATGGATGCGGTCGCCCGCCGCCACGCGTTTTCCCGGTCGCACGAAAGCCAGCCAGCGATCCTCGCCGACGCGCATGTGCAACGTCGCCTCGACGCGCGCCTCAGCGTCGCCGCGCCGACGCAGGCCGAACAGCCGCGCCGGGATGACTTTCGTGTCGTTGAAGACCAGCGCATCGCCGGGCCGCAGAAAGTTTGGCAGATCGCCGACCATGCGGTCGGCGATCTGCTCTCCGGGCCTAACGACCAGCAGCCTCGCCGCGTCGCGCGGGCTCACGGGCCGCAACGCGATGCATTCCTCCGGAAGCTCGAAATCGAAGAGGTCGACGCGCATCAGGTCAGCCGGATGAGGAGCGCCCCGGTCAACAGCAGCACGGCGCCGCCGATCCTGCCTAGCGAGATCTCGCGGACCGCGACGCCTAGAAAACCGATGCGGTCCACCAGCATGCCTGCGATCAGCTGGCCGCTGACGGCGAAGGCCATGGTCGCCGCCGCGCCGATGCGCGGCACGAGGAAGACCGCGCTGGTGACATAGAACCCGCCGAGGCAGCCTCCGGCCGCGAAAAGCCACAGCGCCGGCGCGCGCCAGTTCAGCGATACGCCCTGCGCTTGAGAGAAGACGAGCGTGACCAGGCAGAGAATGATCGCACCGGACAGGAAGGATGCCGCCGCCGCCGCGATCGGGATGCCTAGGCCGCGCGCGAGCTCGGCATTGACCGGCCCCTGAATCGCGATGAACGACCCGGCGACGATGCCGAGCAGCGACCAGAGGATGTTTGCCATGCCGGGCGCCGCGCCTCAGGCCGGAGCGTCCGCCGCGACCTTAAGCGAGACGATCATGTCCGGATCCTTGACCGGCTCGCCGCGCTTGATCTTGTCGACATTGTCCATGCCTTCGATGACCTGGCCCCAGACCGTATACTGCTTGTTCAGGAAAGCCGCGTCGTCGAAGCAGATGAAGAACTGCGAATTGGCGGAGTTGGGGCTCTGCGACCGCGCCATCGAGCAGGTGCCGCGCGCATGGGTCATGTTGGAGAATTCCTGTTTCAGGTCGGGCTTGTCAGAACCGCCTTGACCCGCGCGGGCCGGCGCGAACGCAGGCGAGCTGGAATTGCCGAACTTCACGTCGCCGGTCTGCGCCATAAAACCGTCGATGACGCGATGGAAGACCACGCCGTCATAGGCGCCCTCGCGCGCAAGTTCCTTGATCCGCGCGACGTGGTTGGGAGCCAGCCCCGGCAGAAGCTCGATCACGACCCTGCCCTTGGTCGTTTCCATGACGAGCGCCTGCTCGCGGTCCTTGATCTCGGCCATCGTTATTTCCTTTCGTCGATCGGCTATTTGTTGTCGGCGGCGATTCGAACTTTGATCATACGGTCCGGTTCGCTGACCGAACCGTTCTGGCCGGAATCGCCTTTCTTGATCTTGTCGACGAGCTCCATGCCGCTCTCGACCGTACCGACCACGGTGTAGCCTCCATTGAGGCCCGGATTAGGTGCGAACATGATGAAGAACTGAGAATTCGCTGAGTCAGGGTTCTGCGCCCGCGCCATGCCGACCGTGCCGCGCACGAAGGGCGTTTCGGAGAATTCAGCCGGAATGTCGGGCTTGTCGGAACTGCCGGTGCCGGCAAGTCCGGCGTCGTAACCATTCTCCATGTCGCCGAACTGGACGTCGCCGGTCTGCGCCATGAAGCCGTCGATCACGCGGTGGAAGGCGACATTGTCATAGGCCCCCTCACGGACCAGCGCCTTAATCTGCGCGACATGCTTGGGCGCAAGGTCGGGCCGAAGCGCGATCGTCACGTCGCCATCCTTGAGCGTGACGATCATCGTGTTTTCGGGCTCGGCGGCGCCGGCGGCCTGACTGAGCGCAAGCGAAGCGGCCAACAGCAAAAATGCGAACAAGGCCTTGATCATCATGACTTAGTCTCCGGCTTCAGTGCTTTGTGAATTTGGCGTGGAGCGCCGCGGCAACGTCCGGCGGAACGAAGGCGGCGACATCCCCGCCCATGGCCGCGATCTGCCTGACCAGCGTTGCGGCAATCGGGCGGACCGCGGGGTTCGCGGGAATGAAGACCGTCTGCACGCCCGGCGCCATGGCCGCGTTCATTCCCGCCATCCGCATCTCGTCGTTCAGGTCCGTCCCGTCGCGTAGGCCGCGGATCAGGACGGTCGCGCCATGCGCGCGCGCCGCATCGACGACCAGCCCCTCGAAGGAGACCGCTTCGATGCGCACTGCATCGCCCCCGAATTCGCTCATGGCCGATCGCTTGATCATCGCGACCCGCTCGTCGAAGGAAAACAGCGGCGTCTTGCCCGCATGAACGCCGATCGCCGCCAGCACTGTGTCCGCGACCGCCAGAGCCGCCCGCAAAATCGCGAGATGGCCGTTCGTCAACGGATCGAACGATCCCGCATAGAGCGCTTTTCGTTTCGTCATCGCGGCTGCTTCTAGATGGCTTGACCGTCAAAGGCAATCGCGCCGGCGCACCGGATTCGCGTCGCCGCGCCGATGTGGTCGGCAAGCCACCGGGACCCCCACAACAGATTTTTCGCAAAGCCGCCAGCGGCGTGAAACCAAATGGAATCCGCCGCGTTGCATGGCGAAGGAGACCCGCCATCATGATCATCTACATGCTTGCCGCCGCCATGACCATCGCCATGCTGATCGGCACCGTCTTCGGTCTCCAGGAAGAATCAGGCCGCGTAAAGCTTGAAGCGAAGGTCCGGAAAAATCAGAGTTTCGGGGTGCGGGGTCGCTACTGAGTTGTAGCCGGCCGCGCGACCACCAGCAAACCGGTTACCTCTTCCGTGTTTTCCATCCGAAGTTTCTCTCGCCTGCACTCCTCGATCCGGTACCCAGCGGCTACCAAAGCCTCACGAACGTAGCGCTCGTTATGAACGTAACGGCCGTTGACGGCCAAGCGGAAATCTTCGGTCGCTTCCACCTCGAGGGCCTCGACCGTGAAAGCCAGGAAGCCTCCCGACCGCACAGCGGCCAGCGACGTTGACGCAAACACTTCAAGCTTTCCGAAATAGCAAAGTGTGTCCGCAGAAACCACGACGTCATATCCGTTTGGCTTGTTGGCGAGGAAAGCGGTGAGTTCGCCGTCTTCAAGACAGTCGTAAAGGCCAAGTTTCCGCGCTTTCTGCAGCATGCCCTTAGACAAATCGACTCCGACAAGTTCCGATGCCAAGGGTCGGAGGTATTTCGCGCACATCCCGGTGCCGCATCCGGCGTCGAGGATCGTTAGGCTCGCGCTATCGGCGCCCACCGCGACTTTCACGGCCTCGCCGACGAGTTCGGGCGCCCGGTATTCGAGGCTTTCCAGCTTGGCGTCGAAGCTGCCCGAGAATGAGTCGAACAGCTTGCGCACATACGTATCCGACGCCCGGTCGGGCACGTTCTCTCCCGTCATCGAGGCGCGCATATGCTGCGCCTGCGGATCGTTCGGGTTGGCGTCGGCCCACTTGCGGACAAAGTCGATCGCCAGGTCCTTCAGCCCCGCGAACCAGTAGGCGAGCGCCAGGAAATGCGCCGGCACGCCCTTGTCGGGCAGATGCACGGTCGCCTTCCAGAAATAGTCGATTGCCTCTCGCGCCCTGCCGCTGTCGAGCAGAATGGCGGCAAGGTTTTGGTGGGCGACGCCGAATTCGGGATTGATGTCGATCGCCTTACGCAACAGCTTTTCGGCAAACTCCGGGTTGCCGGCATGCTTCACGATGGAGGCGAGATTGCTATACGGATCGGCGAGATTCGGATCGATCTCGATCGCCTTGTCGTAGGCGTCGACGGCGGCGTCGATGTCGCCGACCTCGACATAGGCGTTGCCGAGATTGTTGCGGATTCCGGCATGGTCCGGAGCCGTGCGCGCCGCATGCTCCAGGAACGCGACGCTCTTCTCAGGGCCATCAAGGTGGAAGCGCACGACGCCCAGATAATTCAGGGCGTCGGCATGATCGGGGACATTTTCAAGGATGTTCTCGAGCATGCCAGCAGCAGCCTTGAGCTCGCGCTTCTTGAACAGGTCGAGCGCGATGCCGACAGCCTGGTCGACGGTGACCACCTCGCCGTCATCGTCTTCCGCCTCATCCTGGACATCGCCCGCCATATCGCCCCTCCCGTCTCAGATGCAACTCCACGGTCGGACGAAACTAGGGTGAAAAGGCGCCTCGCGCCACTCCCGGATATGGCGCACTTCGACCGTCAGTCGTCGGACGCCGCGGGCGGCGGCGGCGTGTCGACATCGGCCTGAGGCTCGGAAATGCGATCGACCGAGACGACTTTTTCTCCGCCCGCCGTGCTGAAGATGGTGACGCCCTTGGTGGCGCGGCTGGCGATGCGGATGTCGTTGACCGGCACCCGTATGACCTGTCCGCCGTCCGAAGCGAGCATGATCTGATCCCCATCGCGAACCGGAAATCCGGCGATGAGCTTGCCGATGCGATCGACCTGGGAAACGTCGGTCGCGCGGATGCCCTTGCCGCCACGATTGGTCAGGCGGAAATCATAGGACGAGGATCGCTTGCCGAACCCCTTCTCGCTGACGGTCAGCACGAATTGCTCTCGCCCGCGCAGGTCTTCGAACCGCTCGTCGCTGAGCGAAAGTTCGCCCGCGACTTCCTCGCCCACCAGCGCAACGTCATCCTCCGGCTCGTCTCCGGGCGTCTCGCCGATGGCCCGGCGAAGCGCCACCGCGCGCTTGAGATAGGCATTACGCTCGTCGGGCGACGCCTCGACATGGGATAGCGTCGCCATCGCGATCAGCCTTTCGTCCACGCCGAGCGAAAGGCCGCGCACGCCCATCGAGCCGCGGCTCTGGAAGATGCGCAGATCGGCGACGGCGAACCGGATACACCGGCCGCCGTCCGACATCAGGAGCAGATCGTCCTGATCCGTGCATGTCTCGACGCCCAGGATTTCGTCGCCCGCTTCCTCGAGCTTCATGGCGATCTTGCCGTTGCGGTTGACCTGGACGAAATCGGACAGCTTGTTGCGACGCACCGTGCCGCGCGTGGTGGCGAACATCACGTCCAGCTCGCTCCAGGTGGACTCATCTTCCGGCAGAGGCATGATGGCCGTGATCCGGTCGCCGTTCTCGATCGGCAGCAGGTTGATGAGCGCCTTGCCGCGCGATTGCGGCGTGCCGACGGGCAGCCGCCAGACCTTTTCCTTGTAGACGATGCCGCGCGAGGAGAAGAACAGCACGGGCGTATGGGTGTTGGCCACGAACAGCCGGGTGACGAAATCCTCGTCCTTGGTCGCCATGCCCGAGCGGCCCTTGCCACCCCGGTTCTGCGCCCGGTAGATCGACAGCGGTACGCGCTTGATGTAGCCGCCATGGGTGACCGTGACGACCATATCCTCGCGCTGGATCAGGTCCTCGTCGTCCATGTCCGCGCCGCCGGACGCGAGTTCGGTGCGTCTGGGCGTCCCGAATTCATCGCGCGCCTTGGCCAGTTCGTCCTTGACGATCGTTTGGATGCGAACACGCGACGACAGGATGTCGAGGTAATCCTTGATCTCGGCGCCGATCGTGTTCAGCTCCTCGGCGATCTCGTCGCGGCCAAGCGCGGTCAACCGCTGCAGGCGCAATTCGAGGATTGCGCGCGCCTGCTCCTCGGACAGGTTGTAGGTGCCGTCGTCGTTGATCCGATGGCGAGGGTCGTCGATCAGCAGGATCAGCGATTCGACATCGGAGGCAGGCCAGCGGCGCTCCATCAACTGCTCGCGCGCCGTCTGCGGATCGGGCGCCCGTCGGATCAGCTTGATGACTTCGTCGATATTGGCCACCGCGATCGCCAGTCCGACCAAGACATGCGCGCGGTCGCGCACCTTGCGCAGCAGAAACTTCGTGCGCCGGCTGATCACGTCCTCGCGGAAGGACACGAAGGCCTTGAGCATGTCGATCAGCGTCAGCACTTCCGGCTTGCCGCCGTTCAAGGCGACCATATTGGCGCCAAACGATGTCTGCAGCGGCGTGAATCGGTAAAGCTGGTTCAGGATGACATCGGCATTGGCGTCGCGCTTCAGCTCGATGACCACTCTGTAGCCCTGCCGGTCGCTCTCGTCACGGATATCGGAAATGCCTTCGATGCGCTTTTCACGCACGAGTTCGGCCATCTTCTCGATCATCGTCGACTTGTTGACCTGAAAAGGCACTTCGGTGACGATGATGGCTTCGCGGTCGTTGGCGCGCTGCTCGATGTTCACGCGGCCGCGCATCAGGATCGAACCCCGTCCGGTGGCGTAGGCGTTCTCGATGCCGACCGTCCCGAGGATGATGCCGCCGGTCGGGAAATCGGGACCCGGAATGATCTCCATCAACGCCTGCAGGTCGATCGCAGGATTGTCGATCAACGCGATGCAGCCGTCGATGACCTCGGTCAGATTGTGCGGCGGGATATTGGTGGCCATGCCGACCGCGATGCCGCCGGACCCGTTGACGAGCAAATTCGGGAAGCGCGCTGGCAAGACCTTCGGCTCGCTGCCGGAGGCGTCGTAGGTCTCCTGAAAATCGACAGTCTCCTTGTCGATGTCCTCGAGAAGCTCATGCGCGACCCTGGCGAGTCGCGACTCCGTATAGCGCATGGCTGCCGGCGGATCGCCGTCGATCGAGCCGAAATTGCCCTGCCCGTCGATCAGCGGCACACGCATCGACCAGTCCTGCGCCATGCGCACCAGCGCGTCGTAGATCGACGCGTCGCCATGCGGATGGTATTTGCCCATCACGTCGGCCACCGGCCGGGCCGACTTCACATATTTGCGGTTCCAATGGTAGCCGCTCTCATGGGCCGCGTAGAGGATGCGGCGGTGCACGGGCTTCAGACCGTCGCGGACATCGGGCAGAGCGCGGCTGACGATGACGCTCATCGCGTAGTCGAGGTAGGAACGCTGCATCTCCTCGATTATGGAGATGGGCTCGATGCCGGTGGGGCCGCCGTCGCTGCCGCGCGGTAATTTCTGATCGGTCAAATTCGGTCACAGCTGAAATTGGAATCTGCTCCCGCTTATATAGGATCGCAGTCCCGATAACCAATCCTCGAATGCAATTCGAAGCGCTGTTTAAATCATTGCAAACAATGGCTTGCGAGTTCGTTTGATGGCGCGGCGGCTAAATTGCGGTAAAGCGGCCGAAACGTCCGGTAATTCCTGTGCAGGCAAGGCTGATCCCGAGACTGATTCGGCGCGTTCAGGCTGGCGGGCAACGCCGCTTGCAGGTACCTTCGGCTGGGCTGGGGACCTGGAATGCCGAGCTTCGACGCCCTGTTCAATGCCTTCGTCACCATTTTGGTGACGATCGATCCGCCTGGACTGGCGCCGCTGTTCCTGGCGCTGACGCGCGGCATGACGCGCGAGGAGCGGCATCAGGTCTCGGTGCGGGCGTCGATCATCGCCTTCGTCCTGTTGGCGCTGTTCGCGATCGCCGGAGCGGGCATCCTGTCGGTGTTCGGCATCACCCTCCCCGCATTCCGCGTCGCCGGCGGCTTCCTGCTGTTCTTCATCGCGTTCGAGATGGTCTTCGAGCGGCGGCAGGACCGGAAGGAAAAGATTTCCGACGTGGCGATCACCAAGGACCACATCCACGACCTCGCCGCGTTCCCGCTGGCGATACCGCTCATCGCCGGTCCCGGCGCGATCTCGGCCACCGTCCTGCTTTCACCGTCGTTCGATGGCGTAGCGGCGCAGGCGTCGCTTGTCGCCATCATCCTGGTCTGCCTGCTTTTGACCTACCTGGTCTTTTTGCTTGCGGACAGGATCGACTTCATTCTCGGCCAAACCGGCCGCTCGATCCTGACGCGGCTACTCGGCGTCATTCTAGCCGCGCTCGCGGTCCAATTCGTGGCCGACGGCATCAAGGCGCTGATGGCGGCGTGAAGGCGTCAGAAGCCAAGATTTTCATCGTACGCCACTTCCCAGAAATAAATGCCATCGCGCTTCGTACTCTTCGCCTCCCAGAGCGCGCTGAGGATGTAATAGTCCGGCCGGTGGATATTGGTCTTCTTCCATAAATCGATGTGGCGGTCGCCGAAACCGATGATGCCGCGTCGATCCACGATCTGCGAAATCATCGTCGTTCGATTGCCGCTGTAGTTTTCGGCTTGCGAAAACGCCGAATTCAGAAAATCCCGCATGTTGGGGACCGCAAGAATATAGTTCATTCCCTTTACATTCATGCCAATTCCGGACGTCGATCCTGGAATGAGCAACCCCGACAGATTGACGGCGTGGCTCATCTGGATACAGCAGGTCTCCCACCCTTCGTCGACATCCTTGGTCTTCGGATCGTCCTTCGGGATTCCGGGAACGTATTTATGGATGTCGTCGTAGGAGTGGTGGTTCGTGTACAGCTTGCCCCAATCGAGATAGGCCATGTGACGCCCCTCCATTCCGGGCTCTGAATTTGCCACGGAACGACCCAACCATCCAACATCCTAAATCAAGACCGGGGCGCCCGCATAGTCCGCGTCAGAACGGAATCTCATCGTCCAAGTCGCGCGACGAACCGCCGCCCTTCTCGCCGCCACGGTTAGACCCGTAGCTATCAGCCGGTCCGGACTGTCCGAAATCGGATCCGCCACGCGACTGTACGCCGCCGCCATACGCGACCTGGCCGCCCTCCCCGCCGCCGCGTGAATCGAGCATCTGCATCTCGCCGCGGAATTTCTGAAGCACGATTTCCGTCGTGTAGCGTTCGACGCCGTCCTTTTCCCATTTGCGGGTCTGGAGCGCGCCTTCGATATAGACCTTCGCGCCTTTCTTCAGATATTGCTCGGCGACCTTCGCCAGATTGTCGTTGAAGATCACGACCGAATGCCATTCGGTCTTTTCCTTGCGCTCGCCCGAGCTTTTGTCGCGCCAGCTTTCCGATGTCGCGATGCGCAAATTGACCACCGGCTCGCCCGAATTCAGCCGGCGGATTTCGGGATCGGCCCCGAGATTGCCGACCAGAATGACCTTGTTGACGCTGCCTGCCATGTCGTTTCTCCGCTTGTCCTAAATTGTCTATCTAAGCCACATCCTACAGAACCCGCCATGGCGGCGCCGCCATGATGCCCGGCTCCCGCGCCCTGTCCACAGTTCCATTCGTACCTGTTCCGTTCCTGTTGTCGAGTCCGATCGCCACGGTAGCGACCTATGGAGCCGACGAGCCAAGCGAGTTGCGGGCATCCGTCAGCAGACGCGCCGCGCCGAGCGCGATCATCCGGTGTTCCGTGCCGAAGGCCAGGAAGCGATAGCCCATTTCGACATATCGGCCGGCAAAGCTTGGATCCATCAGGAAAATACCAGCGTGTTTGCCGGCCGCCCGCGCCCGCTTGGCGACCTGCGCGACGGTCTCCATCATGTCTTCGAGAACCGGGTCGATGGTTGCCCCATTGGTCCAGGCGATCGAGAAGTCGGAGGGACCGAGGAATACGGCGTCGATGCCCGCCATCGCGACGATGTCGTCGAGAACCCCAAGCGCCGCGCGCGTTTCGATCATGGCGATCGAGACGGTCCTGGCATTGGTTTCGGCGAGCCAGGCGGGGTGCGTGGTTCCCCTCAGGCGCGGAAAACCGAAAGTCGGCCCCCACGACCGCTCGCCGACAGGCGGATACTTCATCGCCTTGGCGAAAAGTTCGGCGTCGCGCACCGAATTGACCATCGGCGCGATGACGGCTTCGGCTCCGAAATCGAGCGCGCGGCTCGCCATGTCGAAGCGATTGACCGGCGTGCGCACGATCGCGTGCTTGCCGGCCTGGCGGACCGGCACGATCGAGCGCAGGACGCTGTCCTCGTTGTGGCCGCCATGCTGCATGTCGAGCGTGATCGCATCGAAGGGCTGGGCCGCCATGATCTCGACGGTTAGCGGATCGGGCACGCCGGACCAGCCGGTGATAACGACTTCATCCGCGGCAAGCCGCTCGGCCAGATTCATCGAAGTCCCTCCCTGTGACCCATGTCGCCTCGCCTGTCGCGGGACCCGGCCGAATTCGCCTAGTTGCCCTGCAGCTGCTCCACGGCCTGGGCCATGAATTCGTCCAACGCGCCGCGAAGCTGCAGATCGGACAGATTTGCGTTGGCCGCGTCGAGATCCTTGCGGACCTTTCGCAAGACGTCGTGGTCGCCGACCTCCTCGAAGTCGGAATTGACGACCTCCCTGGCGTAGGCGTCCGCCTCGGCGCCCGACTTGCCGAGCTTCTGCGCGATCCAGAGGCCGAGCAGCTTGTTGCGACGCGCGGTCGCCCGGAAGCGGAGTTCCTCGTCGAATGCGAATTTGCGTTCGAAGCCCTCTTCGCGATCCTTCATGTTGCTCATGCTAAGCCTCCGGCTGGGAATTCGAATTGCGGGTCCCATATAGGTCCGGCCAGCACAAACCAAAACGGCGCGCGCCGGTCAACACCCGAGATCGACGCGCCAGCGCGACGATAATGAGTTGACGGTGCGGCCGCGCCGGATTGCGGATTGAGCAACCGTCGCGATTGCTTTAGAGACCGCGGTTGAAACGCATGTCCTGATGCTAAGTTCAGGCGAGTCGAAGCGGCCTGCCACAGGCCGCTGTCAGGAAATTCGAGAACGCATCATGAAGAACCGCCGCCGCATCTACGAAGGCAAGGCAAAGATCCTTTATGAGGGACCAGAGCCCGGCACGCTCATCCAGTTCTTCAAGGACGATGCGACCGCGTTCAACAAGAAGAAGCATGAGGTCATCGACGGCAAGGGCGTCATCAACAACCGGATCTCGGAGCATATCTTCAATCAGCTCAATCGGATGGGCATCCCCACCCATTTCATTCGGCGGCTGAACATGCGCGAGCAGTTGATCAAGGAAGTCGAGATCATCCCGCTGGAGGTCGTGGTGCGCAATATCGCGGCCGGGTCGCTCGCAAAGCGCCTCGGCATCGAGGAGGGCACCGTGCTGCCGCGCTCGATCATCGAATTCTACTACAAGGCGGACGCGCTCGACGATCCCATGGTCTCCGAAGAGCACGTCACGGCGTTCGGTTGGGCGAGCCCGCAGGAGATAGACGACATCATGGCGCTGGCGATCCGCGTCAACGACTTCCTGTCCGGCCTGTTTCTCGGCATCGGCATCCAGCTCGTCGATTTCAAGATCGAATGCGGCCGCCTGTTCGAGGGCGACATGATGCGGATCGTGGTCGCGGACGAGATTTCGCCGGACTCCTGCCGCCTGTGGGATGCGACAACGGCCGAGAAACTCGACAAGGATCGATTCCGCCGCGACATGGGCGGTCTGGTCGAGGCCTATCAGGAAGTCGCGCGCCGGCTGGGCATCATGAACGAGAACGAGCCGCCGCGTCCGGCAGGCCCCATCCTCGTGGCGTCGGGAACCGGCAAGGGAAAACCGCACTGAGCGCGGCTGGAACGCCCGGCAGTTAACCAATCTCTAGAACGCCGAGTAGCGGCGATTCTACGTTAATGAATAATGTATTCGTTGGTTGTCGAAGCCGTGTTTCTGTTTTATGGCAGTCGAGTCAATATTCATTAACGGTCGAGAAACCATGATTCTGCCGATGAACGGCGGGATGAGGCGTTTCCGGGGCGCCATGCCGGCTTCGATCGATGATACTGGGAGATGAGAATGTCCAATACGTTGATCAGCGTCGCGCATGCGGGCGGTCAGGGAAAAACCACGCTTGCGCAGTTGCTCTATCTCGCGAGCAAGCGTCTGGGCCAGAACTACAAGCTGGTCGCCGCCGATTTCCTCGATGATTCAGGTCATTCCAAAATCGGAAAACTCTACCCGGACCAGGTCACGGAATATGGCGTGGGCGCGAACCTGACGGCCGCTCGAAGCGAGAACAACGCGAACGCGCCGCTCCGCTACTGGGACCGGATCGGCAATGTCTTCCTGACCGGCAACAGCATCGTCGATGTCGGCGCAAATGTCATAACGAGCCTGCTGGACTGGTCGGTGGACCGCCAGTTGAAGAAGCTGATGGACAAGAAGAATTCGCCCAAGGTCGACTTCCTCTGCATCTGCAAGGCCGAACGGCACGCGATCGATAACGTCGCAAACCTGGTGCACGATATCCTGAAGCGCGATTCGTTCCGGCTCGGGCGTCTGGTCGTGGTCCAGAACGATGTCGGCGGTCCGTTCCTGACGACCAACTTGCAGGAGCAGGTCGACAAGGCCGCGGGCGACTATCAGATCAGCTACATGAAGCTGCCGAAGTGCCAGTCCGAAATCTGGCCGGCGATAGAGAAGGAAGGCGTTTCCATCGAGCGCGTTCTGGAAATGGACGAAGACGAGGTCGTCGAGACGCTTGGCGTCGATCTGTGGACGGCCGCGGCCGGTCTGAGCGAATTGCGCACCTGGTTCGACTTCAACGTCCGGATGCTGCGCGACGCGGGTCTATTCGCCAATGAAAGTCCCAAAGCCGCGCGCCGCGCCGCGGGCTAAACGCTTCTTGCCGATCGAGACGGCCGCCCGTCGCTAAAATGCTGTGATGAGCGGCCGTTTCTGTTTTCAGTGGCGGATCGCCGCGCTACAGAGCGGAAAAGCTCTGGTGGAAGGTCGGGTATGATTGCGCGCGTCACGGTCACGCTCAAGAAGGGTGTGCTCGACCCCCAGGGGAAAGCGATCGAGGGTGCGCTCGACAGCCTGGGGTTCTTGGGCGTCGCCTCGGTGCGGCAGGGCAAGGTCTTCGATATCGAGATCGGGGGCCGCGACCGCGCCGCTGCCGAAGCCGATCTCAAGGCGATGTGCGAGAAGCTTTTGGCGAACACGGTGATCGAAAATTACAGCGTCGCGGTGGATTGAGCAGACGGGATGGGAAGACCTGAAATCATCACCATTCGCGACCAAATCTATTGGTCCTACGGAAATCTCGCGCGCGCTCATGCCGCGCTTGATGCCGGTCTCGTGAATTATCGCCCCGTTGACCAGATCATACGAAGCAAATTGTTTCATGGTCTCAAGTCGGGAAAAATGTCTGTGCGCTCTCTCTATGATGACGAGCGGCTCAAAATGAAGCTTCCGCAAATTTGCGTCTATTGCGGCCATGACTCGCATTTGTCGCTCGACCATATGATACCGCGAGCTCGGCACGGAATGGACGAGGCAGACAATCTGGTTTGGGCTTGTCGGCCGTGCAACAGTTCGAAAAACAAACACGACATGATGGCGTGGCTGTCGAAAAAAGGTATGTTTCCAAGCATATTTGTCCTCCGCCGGTATTTGAAAATAGTGCTTTCAAGATGTGACGAGATGGGTATTTTAGACGAACCGCTCGAGGCTGAGGCGAAATACCAGCTCGCGTTTTCCATTCGCAATCTGCCCACATCTTTTCCCGCATTGGATCACTTGGTGCTCTGGGTCGGTCGACGCGAGTGTCATGAAGCTCCATGAAATCCGCCGTCATCCTGCTTCCCGGCCTCAACCGCGACCGCGACATGATGGCGGCGTTGACCATGATTTCCGGGCGGGCGCCGGTGACAGTCTGGCAAACGGAGACCGAAATACCCGAGGTCGACCTGATCGTCATCCCGGGTGGTTTCTCGTTCGGCGATTATCTGCGTTGCGGCGCGATTGCGGCGCGTAAGCCGGTGATGCAGGCGGTGGCGCGGAAGGCCGCGCAAGGCGTGCCGGTTATCGGCGTGTGCAACGGTTTTCAGATTCTGCTGGAGGCCGGGCTTTTGCCGGGCGCGCTTATGCGCAATGCCTCGCTGAAATTCGTCTGCCGCGAAGTGAAGCTGTCGGTCGCCAACGCCGACACAGCGTTTACGAGGAACTACACGCCGGGCCAGATCATCCGCGCGCCGGTCGCGCACCATGACGGCAACTACTTCTCCGACGCCGAAACCCTCGCGCGCATCGAAGGCGAGGGTCAGGTGGCGTTCCGCTATGCCGACGGGACAAACCCCAACGGCTCGCTGAACGACATCGCCGGCATCGTCAATCCGGCGGGCAACGTCCTCGGCCTGATGCCGCATCCCGAAAATCTCGTCGAGGCGGCGCATGGCGGAACCGACGGCCGCGGCCTGTTCGAAAGCGCGTTGGGCCTCGCGGCCTGAAGCCGATTTTCCACTCGTCACCAGCAATGCGGATAAGCCGATGCGATTCCTGCGCCTGACCGCCCTGCCCTTGGCAACCTTGGCAGCCTTGGCCGTTCTTTCCGCCTGTCAGTCCAAGCCGCCGGAGGTCAACATCGTTAGCAGCGGCAAGAGCGCGTCATTGCGGGCGATGGAGGTGGTGGCGACAGCCGCGCACAAATGCTGGTTCGCCGCCAAGGATCCGGCTTTCAAACCGTACAAATTCGCCAACGAGCTGAACGCTTTCGGCGGGCAGCCGCGCTTCCTGCTGGTGCCGGCGCGGAATTACGGCGGCAAACCGCTCCTCGTGGTCCAGGCGACGGGCGCTTCGTCGAAGGTGCACGCTTTCGGGCCGCTGCTTTCCGAGCCGCTCGGCGGGCGCGTCACCTCCGACCTGACGCGCTGGTCGGCCGGCGACACATCCTGTTCGGCCGCGGCCTGAGGCGATGATCTCGAACACGGTCGCCATCACCGACGCGCTGGTCAAATCGCACGGCCTGAAGCCGGACGAATACCAGCGCATCCTCGACCTGATCGGGCGCGAGCCGAGTTTTACCGAACTCGGCATTTTTTCCGCCATGTGGAACGAGCATTGCTCGTACAAATCATCGAAGAAGTGGCTGCGCACGCTGCCCACCAAGGGGCCGCGCGTGATCCAGGGACCGGGCGAGAACGCCGGCGTCGTCGACATCGGCGACGGCCAGTGCGTGGTCTTCAAAATGGAGAGCCACAACCATCCCTCCTTTATTGAACCCTACCAGGGTGCGGCGACCGGGGTCGGCGGCATCCTGCGCGACGTCTTCACCATGGGGGCAAGGCCGATCGCTGCCATGAATGCGCTGCGCTTCGGCGCACCTGACCATCCCCGTACCAGGCATCTGGTTGCCGGCGTCGTGTCGGGCGTCGGCGGCTACGGAAACGCCTTCGGCGTGCCGACCGTCGGCGGCGAGGTCAATTTCGACGCGCGCTACAATGGCAACATCCTGGTCAATGCGTTCGCCGCCGGCATCGCCAACACCAATGCGATCTTTCTGTCGGAGGCCAAGGGCGTCGGCCTGCCGGTCGTCTATCTCGGCGCCAAGACCGGCCGCGACGGCGTCGGCGGCGCGACGATGGCGTCAGCCGAGTTCGACGACCGGATCGAGGAGAAGCGGCCGACCGTCCAGGTCGGAGATCCCTTCACCGAGAAATGCCTGCTCGAAGCCTGCCTCGAACTGATGGCGACCGGCGCGGTGATCGCCATACAGGACATGGGCGCCGCCGGCCTCACCTGCTCGGCGGTCGAGATGGGCGCCAAGGGCGACCTCGGCATCGAGCTCGATCTCGACCGCGTGCCGGTTCGAGAAGAGCGCATGACGGCCTACGAGATGATGCTGTCGGAAAGCCAGGAGCGCATGCTCATGGTGCTGCGGCCCGAAAAGGAAACCGAATCGGAGGCGATCTTCGTCAAATGGGGGCTGGATTTCGCGATCGTCGGCAGGACGACCGACGATCTGCGCTTCCGCGTCCTCCACCGAGGCGAGGAAGTGGCCAATTTGCCGATCAAGGATCTCGGCGATCAGGCTCCAGAATACGACCGCCCCTGGACGGCGCCGATCGTGCCGAAGCCGCTCGCCGCCGATGATATCCCGCAAACCGACATCGCCGATGCGTTGCTCGCGATGCTCGGGGGACCGGCGCTGTCGAGCCGGCGCTGGGTCTGGGAGCAGTATGATACGCTGATCCTCGCCAACACGCTGCAAATCCCAGGGGGCGATGCCGGCGTCGTGCGCGTCGACGGCCACCCGACCAAGGCGCTGGCCTTTTCCTCGGACGTGACGCCTCGCTACTGCGAGGCCGATCCGTTCGAGGGCGGTAAGCAGGCAGTGGCCGAATGCTGGCGCAACCTCACGGCCTGCGGCGCCGAACCGCTCGCGGCGACCGACAATCTCAATTTCGGCAATCCGGAGCGTCCCGAGATCATGGGGCAGTTGGTCAGGGCGATCGAGGGAATCAGCGAGGCCTGCCGCGTCCTCGATTTCCCGATCGTCTCCGGCAACGTATCGCTCTACAACGAGACCAACGGCCAGGGCATCCTGCCCACGCCTACAATCGGCGGCGTCGGCCTGATCGACGACTGGTCGAAAATGGCGCGCATCGGCTTCGCGGCCGAGGGTCAGGCGATCCTGCTGGTCGGCGCGCCGGATCGGTTCGGAACGCACCTGGGACAGTCGATTTACCTGCGCGACCTACACGGCAGGACGGATGGGCCGCCGCCGCCGGTCGACCTTGCGCATGAGAAACGCGTCGGGGACTTCGCGCGAACACTGATACGACGCGGCGCGGCGACGGCCGTCCATGATGTTTCCGATGGCGGGATCGCCGTTGCTCTGGCCGAAATGGCGATGGCGTCCGGGATCGGCGCGACGATCGAGGTTCCCGAGGAATGGGATCAGGTTCCGCTCTTCTTTGGAGAGGACCAAGGCCGCTACCTGGTGACAATGCTGTTCGACGATGCATTGCTATGCGAAATCGTCGACGAGGCGCGGTCGCTGAATATTCGGGCGCCATGCATCGGCAGGACGGGCGGGTCGTCCTTGAAGCTCGGCGAGGCCCGTGCGATACCGGTCGCGGCGTTGCGCGCGGCGCATGAATCATGGTTTCCTGCGTTCATGGGAAGCTAAGGACGGACCTCTCTATGGCGATGGATGCGGGCGAGATCGAACGGTTGATCCGAAACGGCATTCCCGACGCCGTCGTGACCATCCGCGATCTGGCCGGCGACGGCGATCACTATGCGGCCGAAGTCGTCGCCGAAAGCTTTCGCGGCAAGAGCCGCGTGCAGCAGCACAAACTGGTCTATGACGCGCTGCAGGGCAATATGGGCGGCGTCCTGCACGCGCTTGCGCTGCAGACCAGCGTGCCCGAGTAACCCCCCGGGAGCCGTCTCGTGTCCGCGATCACCGACCTCGTGCAAGGCATCGTCCGCGACGTTCTCACCGAGATGCTTAGGAAAACGACGGGAGTTGGGCGCAGGGCAAGACGCCGGAAGCGCGCCCTGACCCCGACCGAGCGGCTTTCGCGGATCGAGAAGCTGCTGAAGCCCTCGAAGCGGCAGACCAGCCGAAAGCGAACCGTCCGATCGCGCGCGAAGGCAAAGCGGCGCGTGGGCTGAGGCTGGCCGACGACCGGTTGGGCAGGCTAGAAAAGTTGTGCCTCGATGGCCGCCTTGTCGACGATCGACCAGACCTGGAAGATTCTGCCCTCCCGATACTCGTAGAACACGTTCTCGGTGAACGATACCGTCCTGCCGCCGATATGCAGGCCGAGGAAATGGCCCTTCGGCGTACAGTCGAATCTGAGACGGCTGGCGATGACCGGCGGATCGGAAATCGCCAGTTGGATGGCGAAACGAAGATCGGGTATTGCGTCGAAGTCCGCGACCAGCATGTCGCGGTAGCCCGAAAGGCCGATCTTTCGCCCGTTGTGAGATGCGTCTTCATGGACGAATTGTCCGAGGTTCGCCCAATCCCGTGCATTGAGGCAGGCGATGTACTCGCGATAGCAATCGGACAGGTCGGCTCTCGACATCTCAGCTCTCTTTGGCGTCAGGGCAAACAATCGACCGGGCGCGATCATCGCGCCGCGCCGCAGTGCCGGACCATGGTCCCGCCATTGGTTCTTGTTTTGGGCCGCCAGGGGGTTTACTTGTCTGCAATGGTTCGCGCCCGACTCCCACAGGCATCAAGGGACAAATCAATGACCGCCATCAACGACTATATCGACAACGAGGTGAAGGGGAGCGACGTCGTTCTCTTCATGAAGGGGACGCCCGATTTCCCGCAATGCGGATTTTCCGGCCAGATCGTGCAGATCCTCGACTACCTCGGGGTCGACTACAAAGGTGTGAACATCCTGTCGTCCAACGAGCTTCGACAGGGGATCAAGGAGTATTCCAACTGGCCGACCATCCCACAGCTCTATGTCAAGGGCGAGTTCGTCGGCGGCTGCGATATCGTCCGCGAGATGTTCCAGGCGGGCGAACTGCAGACCTACATGCAGGAAAAGAACATCAGCGCAAAGGCTTCGGCGTAGCTTTACGTCCGGAATTGCGCCGGAACCCATATAGCCCCTCGCTGTTGTAATCCATCGATGCGCCGGTTTCTCCGGCGCATTTCCTTTTTGATCGAGGCCGGAGCTGAGCGATGGACCAACACACCTCCATGAGCCATGCTCCGACGTTCGCGCTGTCCAAGCGGGAGTTCATCGCGCTCGCCGCCGCACTGATGGCGCTCAACGCGCTGGCGATCGACATCATGCTGCCGGGTCTGCAGCAAATTGGCGCAAGCCTCGGGGTAGAGAACGCGAACCATCGGCAATACGTCATCACCGCCTATTTCGCCGGCATGGCCTTCGCGCTCCTGGCGTACGGTCCCGCCTCGGATCGCTTCGGGCGGCGCCGGCCGCTTCTCTTCGGGCTGACGGTCTATCTGGTCGCCGCTTTCGCCGCGTCCCTGTCTCCCAACTTCGAGACGCTTCTAGCGCTGCGGTTTATCCAGGGTATTGGCGCGGCGTCGACGCGCGTCATCGCTGTCTCAATGGTGCGCGACCGGTTCGGCGGCCGCCAGATGGCCGAGATCATGTCGCTCATCTTCATGGTCTTCATGATCATACCGGTCGTGGCCCCCAGCATCGGACAGTTGATGATGCTGGTCGCCAACTGGCACTTCATCTTCATCTGCATGGGCACGATCGCACTGGCGATCGCCATCTGGGCGGCGATCCGCCTGCCGGAGACGCAGCATCCCGAGGATCGTCGGCCGTTCACGCTGGCCTCGGTCGGCCACGCGTTCGGCACGGTCCTCACGACGCGCGTCTCGCTCTGCTATACGCTGGCCTCGACGGCCGTTTTCAGCGCGCTCTTCGGCTTCATCAATTCGGCGCAGCAGATTTATGTCGGCATCTACGGGCTGGGCGTCTGGTTTCCGATCCTGTTCGCGCTGATCGCCGGCATGATGGCGATATCGTCTTTTCTCAACTCACGCCTGGTGATGCGCTGGGGCATGCGGCGCCTGTCGCATGGCGCGATCATCGGCTTCACCATCGTCAGCGCAATCTGGTTCGTCTGGTCGCTTTTCGGGCATGTCCCGCTCGTCGGCTTCGTCCTGCTGTTTGCCGCCGCGATGTTCCAGTTCGGCTGGATCGGCTCGAACTTCAACGCGCTCGCCATGGAGCCTCTCGGCCACATCGCGGGGACCGCCTCCTCGGTTCAGGGGTTCATGCAGACACTGGGCGGCGGGCTGATCGGCGCGTTCATCGGGCAGTCGTTTGACGGCACCACCACGCCGCTATCGGCGGGTTTCTGCGCCGTCGGGCTGTTCGGACTGGTCATGGTGCTGTTTGCCGAAAAGGGCCGTCTGTTCCAGCCGCACAACGAGCCGAAACCGCGCGGCGCGAACGCCGCGACGGAAATGCATTGAGGGTCAGTCCGCCCAGAGCGTGCGCCTAATCTCGTCCCAGCTTTCGCGGTCCGGAGCGACGATCAAGTTGCCGCCCCGGGTCGACGTCAGATAGGGCGAGCCGTCGAGAAGCGCCGAATAGCCGCCCGACTCCGCCTGGATCAGGACGCCGGGCAAATGATCCCAGGGCATGAGCTTCGTATAGACGACGAAGTGACCGCCGCCGGTGGCGAGCAAGCGATATTCATGAGCCGCGCAGCGATAGTTGAAATGCGCGTGCATCCTGGCGCAGTTTCGAGCCAGCAGCGAGCGTTCGGGCTCGTTGAGGGAATGCCAGGAGACCGCCCCGCTCATCGCCGAGATCGGCGCGGCGGGCGCGACGCGGCAGGGCGTCGCGCCGCCATCCATGCCCCGGATATGCGCCCCACCGCCGCGCGCGGCCAGGATGAAGTCCTTGCCGACCGGATCGTGGATGAT
Organism: uncultured Rhizobiaceae bacterium; assembly: GCA_964244725.1. Taxonomy (GTDB): domain Bacteria; phylum Pseudomonadota; class Alphaproteobacteria; order Rhizobiales; family Rhizobiaceae; genus Kumtagia. The sequence goes on along the minus strand of CAXTJQ010000003.1, from coordinate 261,213 downwards.
GCCGGCCACCGTCTCGCCCCTGACGACCACGGCGAGCATCACGCCGAACAGCGGCAGGCCGGAGGCGAAATTCAACGTGCCGTCGACCGGGTCGACGACGAAGGCGAGATCGGCTTGCGATAGTCCCGCGAGCGTCGTCGGATCGGCGGCATAAGCTTCCTCACCGATCACCAGCGCACCCGGATACCGCTCCAGCAAGCGCGCCGTGATCACCCGCTCCGCATTGACATCGGCTTCCGTCACCAGGTCGATGGTCGAGGTCTTCTGGCGGATGTCGGACGCCTCGAGCCTTCGAAATCGCGGCATGATCTCCGCCTCGGCGGTCTCGGCAAGAAGCGCGGCAAGCCATTCGATCGCCTTGTCGTCGAAATGCATGGTCAGACTTTCTGCGGGGGAGCCGGCAGGCCGGCGAAGTCGAAAAGCGCGCGGTCGAGCAAATGCGAGGGCCGGACATTGGACAGCGCCCGGATCATCGTATCTTTGCGGCCCGGCATCTTACGCTCCATCTCGCCGATCATCGTCTTCATGACGTTGCGCTGCAGGCCGTCCTGGCTGCCGCAGAGGTCGCAGGGGATGATCGGAAAGCGCATGGCCTCGGCGAAGCGCGCGAGATCGGACTCGGCGCAGAGCGCCAGCGGGCGCAGCACCATCACGTCGCCGTCGTCGTTCAGCAGCTTCGGAGGCATCGCCGCAAGCCGCCCGCCGTGGAGCAGGTTCATGAAGAAGGTCTCGAGGATGTCCTCGCGGTGATGGCCGAGCACCAGCGACGAGCACCCCTCTTCCCGCGCGATGCGGTAGAGGTTGCCACGCCGCAGGCGCGAGCATAGCGAGCAGTAAGCGCCGCCTTCGGCGATCTTGTCGGTTACGATCGAGTAGGTGTCGCGGTATTCGATCCGGTGCGCTATACCATGCCGATCCAGGAATTCGGGCAGAACATGCTTCGGAAAATTCGGCTGGCCTTGGTCGAGATTGCAGGCGAGCAGGTCGACCGGCAGCAGCCCGCGCCATTTAAGGTCGAGCAGGAGCGCCAGCAGGCCATAGGAATCCTTGCCGCCCGAAATCGCGACCAACCAGCGGTCGCCGGCCCTCGCCATGCCGTAGCCCTCGATCGACTCGCGGATCTGGCGCAACAACCGCTTGCGCAGCTTGTTGAAGCCGATGGAGGACGGGGTATCGAGGAACATCGGGTGGCAGGCGCCGGAAATATCGGCGTCGTCGATGTCGGGCGCGGGATTGTGAACGTTCATCCCTCGCTCCTACACCACCGGCGGCGCGGACTGAAGCAGGGAGGACGCAGACCGGTTCGCTGATGTAAAAGGCCGGGCCGGCCCGGCCCTTTGCAAGAGCGTAAAGACGGCAGACTTAGCGCGAGTAGAACTCGACCACCAGGTTCGGCTCCATCTGGACAGCGAACGGCACATCGGCCAATCCCGGGATGCGGGCGAACTTGACCGACATCTTGTTGTGATCGGCTTCGATGTAGTCCGGCACGTCGCGTTCGGCGAGTTGCACGGATTCGAGCACGATCACCAACTGCTTCGACTTTTCGCGCACCTCGATCGTATCGCCCGCCTTGCATCGGTACGAGCCGATGTTGACGCGCTTGCCATTGACGTTGACATGACCGTGGTTGACGAACTGACGCGCGGCGAAGATCGTCGGCACGAATTTGGCGCGGTAGACGACCGCGTCGAGACGCGACTCGAGCAGCCCGATCAGGTTCTCCGAGGTATCGCCGCGACGGCGGTCGGCTTCCTCATAGGTCTTGCGGAACTGCTTTTCGGAAACGTCGCCGTAGTGACCCTTCAGCTTCTGCTTGGCGCGAAGCTGCAGGCCGAAGTCCGACATCTTGCCCTTGCGGCGCTGGCCGTGCTGGCCGGGGCCATATTCGCGCTTGTTGACCGGCGATTTGGGACGGCCCCAGATATTCTCGCCGAGACGTCGGTCGATCTTGTATTTCGCGGATTCGCGCTTGCTCATCGCATTCCCTTATCGATGCATTGCACCCGCAACGTCATGCCACGGGCGAAGGAAACGCGCCCTCCTCTGGCTTCCGTTTTCGAAGCCTGACAGGGTTTCCGCGCACAGCTTGCGGGAAACCCACGGGACACGTGTAATGAACGCCGGACCGTGCGACCCAGCGATGGAGGGTGGGTAGGCGAGCGGAACCGCGTTGTCAACACTCTCCTCCCTCAAGATTTCGGCGACACCGCGAAAGGCAGCCACCACGGCGGGATCGCCAGCATGAACTCGAATTAACTGGGAACTCAATGCCCTTCAGATAAATTGCCAAGGCGCCGGCAGGTTCTGTCAAAGGATGACTGAAGCGGCACGGGCAAGGGACTCTCAAGAAAGGTCATACAATGAAAACCACACTGATCGCGTTCGTCACCGCGTTGATGATGGCTACCGGTTCCCTCGCGACCGTCGCACCCGCCGAAGCGGCGTCGGTCGTGATCAAAACAGGGAGGCATCATGCCCAGATGAACAGGCCCCGGCATCGCCAGGTCTGTCGCATGGTCACCCGGAAAAAGGTCGTGTATCGCAACCACCGCCGACATGTCGTCGTGACGAGGGTCCGTCGCTGCAAATAACCGGGCGGCCCACAACGCCCGCTCCGACCCAGCCGGCGCGACCTGCTCAGAGCGGAGTAGCGAGGCCAAAGCCGCGCATCAGCAGACGCGTCGCGATGTCCGGCCCTCCGGAGGTGAAAACCGCGATATCGGGATGCCGATCGTCGATAACTGAATTCAGCGTTTCATGTCGCGCCGGAAGCAGGGACAGCGCCCGGCGGGCTATCGCTTCCGCCGGGTCCAGCCAATCCACGGGCCAAGGCGCGGTCTTGCGCATGCGGTTGACCAGAAACGGGTAGTGCGTGCAGGCGAGCACCACGATATCGGTGCGGCGTCCGTGCTGTTCGACGAAGCAGGGGGCGATTTCATCGCGCACCGCCTCCTCGTCGACGAAGCCATTGCGCATGTAGATCTCCGACAGCGTCGCCAGCCGCTCGCTGCCGACGAGGCGGACATGGACCTTGGACGCCCAGTTGCGGATCAGGTCGCGGGTGTATTGGCGCTTGACGGTGCCCGGCGTCGCCAGCACCGCGACGATGCCGGATCGGCTCCGTTCGGCGGCGGGTTTGATCGCCGGCACCGTGCCCACGAACGGGGTCGCGGGATAGGCCTCGCGCAGATCCCGCAGCACCAGCGTCGAGGCGGTGTTGCAGGCGACGACGACGAGCGCCGGGTCGTGGCGATCGAGGAGCCCCGAAAACAACGCGACGACATGCCGGCGCAGGGCGTCCTCTTCCCAGCCGCCATAGGGAAACCCAGCGTCGTCGGCGACATAGACGAAGCGTGTGCCTGGCATGATGACGCGCGCCTCGCGCAGCACAGTCAGCCCACCGACGCCCGAATCGAACATCATAACGGGACGCTCAGCCATCGCCGCGCTCTCGCTTGTCCGCTGCGGGCCGGCGCTGCATGCGCGGCGCGTCGGCGGCCTGCTTGCGCTCGGGATAACCCATGCCGCGCGGCTCGGTCGGCGAGAAATAGTCGAGGGATGAGACCACGCCGCGCAGGACCTTGATCTCGGCTTGGGTGAAGGCGGGCCGCGTGAACACGGCGCGCAGTCCGTCGAGCATTTTTGGCTTCTTGGCGGCCGGGCGAAAATAGCCGCGCGCCGACAGCGCCGCTTCCAGATGGTCGAGCAGTCCGATGATCTGCCCGCGCTCGGCCGGAACGGTGGGTTTGCTCGCGAAGGCCGTGTCCGTCTCGTTGGCCAGACCCGAGCGCATCCACTCGTAGGCCATCAGCATGACAGCCTGCGCGATGTTAAGCGAGGCGAATTCCGGATCGACCGGAAACGTCACGATGGCGTCGGCGCGCGCGATTTCCTCGTTGAAGAGACCGAAACGCTCGCGGCCGAACAGGATGCCGGTGGTCTGCCCGGCATTGGCCCGCCCGCGCAGGGTCAGCGACGCCTCGACCGGACCGAGAACAGGCTTGAACCCGTCTCGTTCCCGGGCGGTCGTCGCCAACACGTAAGTCAGGTCGGCGACCGCCTCCTCCACAGTCTGGCAGAGCGCGACCGCGTCGATGACATGCGCGGCCTTCGCGGCGGTCGCCCGCGCGCTGTCGCTCGGCCAGCCGTCGCGCGGCTTGACGAGACGAAGCTCCGAAAGGCCGAAATTCGCCATGGCGCGGGCCACCATACCGATGTTCTCGCCAAGCTGCGGCTCCACCAGAATGACGACAGGACCGGCCTTCGAGGCTGCTTGCGTTTGCGCGGGCATGGGGGCTTTGCTATAGGCGACGGAAGTTTTCAAGTCTCCTGAGACAACAAAAAACGAGGCGCTTCAATGGCGAAGATCAAGGTGGACAATCCGGTCGTCGAACTCGACGGCGACGAGATGACCCGCATCATCTGGCAGTTCATCAAGGACAAGCTGATCCACCCCTATCTCGATCTCGACCTGATGTATTTCGACCTTGGCGTCGAACATCGCGACGCGACCGGGGACCAGGTGACAATCGACGCGGCCAATGCGATCAAGGCGATCGGCGTCGGCGTCAAATGCGCCACCATCACGCCCGACGAGCAGCGCGTCGACGAGTTCAAGCTGAAGAAGATGTGGAAGTCGCCCAACGGCACCATCCGCAACATCCTCGGCGGCACGATCTTTCGCGAGCCGATCATCATGAAGAACGTGCCGCGCCTGGTGCCCGGCTGGACCAAGCCGATCATCGTCGGACGGCACGCTTTCGGCGACCAGTACAAGGCGACCGACTTCCTGTTTCCCGGCAAGGGCAAGCTGTCGATCAAGTTCGTCGGCGACGATGGTCGAACCATCGAGCATGAGGTGTTCGACGCACCGGGCGCCGGCGTCGCGATGGCGATGTACAATCTCGACGAATCGATCCGCGAATTCGCCCGCGCTTCGCTCAACTACGGCCTGCTTCGCACCTATCCCGTCTACCTCTCCACCAAGAACACGATCCTGAAAGCCTATGACGGGCGCTTCAAGGATATCTTCCAGGCGGTTTTCGAGGCCGAGTTCGCGTCGGCCTTCAAGGAGAAAAAAATCTGGTACGAGCATCGGCTGATCGACGACATGGTGGCGTCGAGCCTGAAATGGTCGGGCGGCTATGTCTGGGCCTGCAAGAACTACGACGGCGACGTGCAGTCCGACACGGTCGCGCAGGGTTTCGGCTCGCTCGGCCTGATGACCTCGGTGCTAATGACGCCGGACGGCGGGACCGTCGAGGCCGAAGCCGCGCACGGCACCGTGACGCGGCACTACCGCCAGCATCAGAAGGGCGAGGAAACCTCGACCAATTCGATCGCCTCGATCTTCGCCTGGACCCGCGGTCTGGCCCACCGCGCCAAGCTAGACGACGATCCCGACCTGAAACACTTCGCCGATACGCTCGAGAAGGTCTGCATCGAAACCGTGGAATCCGGCTTCATGACCAAGGATCTGTCGCTGCTGATCGGCCCCGACCAGCCCTGGCTGTCGACCACCGGATTTCTGGACAAGATCGACGAGAATTTGCAGAAGGCGATGGCGTAGGCAAGAGTCGGAGCGCTCCTGAGCTTCCTGCTCAGGCCGCCATTGCCAGCTTCACGGCGGCGATGGCTTCCCCGGCCTTCGTGGCGTTCGGTCCGCCCGCCTGCGCCATGTCCGGCCGGCCGCCGCCGCCTTGCCCTCCCAGGGCCGACGCCGCGATGCGCACGAGGTCGACCGCGCTGAAGCGCGCCGTCAGATCGTCGGTGACCCCGACCACGACGCTCGCCTTGCCGTCCTCGGCCGCGCCGACGAACATGACCACCCCGGAACCTAGCGACTTCTTGCCAGCATCGGCCAGGCCCTTCAGATCCTTCGGGGCGACGCCCGTGACCGCCCTGCCCAAAAAACCCACGCCGGCCACCGTTTCCGCCTCGTCGCCCCCGGCCGCCGGACCGCCCAGCGCCAATTTCTTGCGGCTTTCCGTCAGCTCCCGCTCGAGCTTGCGGCGTTCCTCGACCAAGGCCTCGACGCGCGCCAGCGCATCGGCCGGCGCGACCTTGAGGACCGACGCGATCGACTTCAGGCGGCGATCCTGTTCGTCGAGATGGCGGCGCGCCGCCTCGCCGGTCAAGGCCTCGATGCGCCGCACGCCCGCCGCCACCGCGTTCTCGGCCACCAACCGCACGAGGCCGATATCGCCGGTCGCCGATACATGCGTGCCGCCGCACAATTCGGTCGAATAGGGCATTCCGGCTTTCCCCGCTTCAAGGGCTGCGCCCATCGACACAACCCGGACCTCGTCGCCGTATTTTTCGCCGAACAGGGCCATCGCGCCCTCGGCGATGGCGTCGTCGACGCTCATCAGCCGCGTCGTGACCGGTGTGTTCTGAACCACGACCGCGTTGGCCATGGCCTCGACGGCCTCCAGCTCGGCCCCCGAAATCGGCTTGGGATGGGAAAAATCGAAGCGCAGCCGATCGGGCGCGACGAGCGAGCCCTTTTGCGCCACATGCGTCCCAAGCGTCTCACGCAGCGCCTCGTGGATCAGATGGGTCGCCGAATGATGCGCGCGCAAGCCGGAGCGCCTTGCGTGGTCGACGGTCAGTTCGGCGGCATCGCCGAGCCTGACGACGCCCTCGCTCACCGCGCCGAGATGCACGAAGACGCCGTCCGCCTTCTTCTGCGTGTCGGTCACGTCGATGCGGAAGCCGTCGCCGGCGATCGCGCCGGCATCGCCCATCTGGCCACCCGACTCGCCATAGAACGGGGTCTGGTTGACGACGACGGCGACGGCGTCGCCGGCGCCTGCGCTGGCCACGGAAGCGCCGTCCCGGACGAGCGCCAGCACGACCCCCTCGGCCTTTTCGGTCGAATAGCCCAGAAACTCGGTCGGCCCAGCAATTTCGCGGATCGGGAACCAGACGGCCTCGGTGGCGGTGTCGCCGGAACCCGACCAGTTGGCCCGCGCCTCGGCCTTCTGACGCGCCATGGCGGCGTCGAACGCGTCGAGATCGACCGAGACACCGCGCTGGCGCAGCGCGTCCTGCGTGAGATCGAGCGGGAAGCCATAGGTGTCGTAAAGCTTGAAAGCCGTCTCGCCGTCCAGGCGATCGCCGTCGCCAAGCCCCTCCGCGGCTTCGGAAAGCAAGCCCAGCCCGCGCGCCAGCGTCTTGCGGAAGCGCGTTTCCTCAAGACGCAGCGTCTCTGCGATCAGCGGCTCGCCGCGCACCAGTTCCGGATAAGCCTGGCCCATTTCGCGCACCAGCGCCGGCGCCAGCCGCCACATCAGCGGATCGGCGGCGCCGAGAAGCTGCGCATGACGCATCGCGCGACGCATGATGCGGCGCAGCACGTAGCCGCGGCCCTCGTTGGATGGCAGGACGCCATCGGCGATCAGGAAGCTCGACGCGCGCAGATGGTCTGCGATGACGCGATGACTGGCGCGATTGGCGCCCTCGGCCTTGACGCCGGTCGCGTCCTCCGACGCGCGGATCAGCGCCCGGAACAGGTCGATGTCGTAATTGTCGTGAACACCCTGCATGACGGCGGCGATGCGTTCGAGGCCCATGCCGGTGTCGATCGAGGGCCGCGGCAGGTCGATCCGCTCCGCCTTCGTCACCTGCTCGAACTGCATGAAAACCAGGTTCCAGATCTCGATGAAGCGATCGCCGTCCTCGTCGGCGCTGCCGGGCGGACCACCCGCGATCCCTCCGCCATGATCGTAGAATATCTCCGAACACGGCCCGCACGGCCCGGTATCGCCCATCGCCCAGAAATTGTCGCTGGTCTCGATCCGGATGATCCTGTCGTCGGCAAAGCCCGCGATCTTGCGCCAGAGCAACGCCGCCGCCTCATCGGTGTGATAGACGGTGACGAGCAGCTTGTCGCGCGCCAGTCCGAATTCCCTGGTCAGCAAGGTCCACGCCAGCTCGATCGCCTGCTCCTTGAAATAGTCGCCGAACGAGAAATTGCCGAGCATCTCGAAGAAGGTGTGGTGGCGCGCCGTATAGCCGACATTGTCGAGGTCGTTGTGCTTGCCGCCGGCGCGGACGCATTTCTGCGATGTGACCGCGCGGCTATAGGCACGCGTCTCCAGTCCGGTGAAGACGTTCTTGAACTGCACCATGCCGGCATTGGTGAACATCAGGGTCGGATCGTTGCGCGGCACCAGCGGGCTCGACGCGACGACCTGATGACCGTTCCTGCGGAAATAATCCAGAAAGGTCGACCGGATCTCGTTGACGCCACTCATAGTGCTGCCTTTTCCGGACGACCGGCTCGAATGATGGACCCGCGCCTTTTAGCGGCGGCCCGCAGGCCTGTCCACACGACGGTCCGTCCAAGACCGGCGCACTCGCCATCGGCCGACCTCCCAAATGCAGGACGCCGGCGGGAACGCCGGCGTCCTGATCGTCATATCCGATCCCGGACCGAAATTACATTTCGGCGGCGTCGTCGAAATTCGGCTCCGGACCGCCGTTTTCCAGCAGCTTCTCGGCGATCAGCCCGGCATTCTGGCGCAATAGCATCTCGATCTCGCGCGCCGTCTCAGGATTGTCGCGCAGGAAAAGCTTGGCGTTCTCGCGGCCTTGGCCGAGGCGCTGCGAATTGTAGGAGAACCAAGCGCCCGACTTTTCGACCACGCCGGCCTTCACGCCGAGATCGACCAACTCGCCGGTCTTGGATACGCCCTCGCCATACATGATGTCGAATTCCACCTGTTTGAATGGCGGCGCCAGCTTGTTCTTGACTACCTTGACGCGGGTCTGGTTGCCGACGACCTCGTCGCGATCCTTGACGGCGCCGATGCGACGGATGTCGAGCCGCACCGAGGCGTAGAACTTCAGCGCGTTGCCGCCTGTCGTGGTCTCCGGCGACCCGAACATGACGCCGATCTTCATGCGGATCTGGTTGATGAAGATGACCATGGTATTGGAGCGCGAGATCGTCGCGGTAAGCTTTCGCAGCGCCTGGCTCATCAGCCTGGCCTGTGCGCCGGGCAGCGAATCGCCCATCTCGCCCTCGATCTCGGCGCGCGGCGTCAGCGCCGCGACCGAATCGACGACCAGCACGTCGATGGCGCCCGAACGGACCAGCGTGTCGCAGATCTCGAGCGCCTGCTCGCCGGTGTCGGGCTGCGAAATCAGCAGGTTCTCGAGATCGACGCCGAGCTTGCGGGCATAGACCGGGTCGAGCGCATGCTCCGCGTCGACGAAGGCGCAGATGCCGCCTTTCTTCTGCGCCTCGGCCACGGTGTGCAGCGCCATCGTCGTCTTGCCCGAGCTTTCCGGGCCATAAATCTCGATGACCCGGCCGCGCGGCAAGCCGCCGACGCCCAGCGCGATGTCGAGGCCGAGCGAGCCGGTGGAGATCGTCGCGATCTCGACCACCTGCTCGTTTGCGCCCAAGCGCATGATAGAGCCCTTGCCGAAGGCGCGCTCGATCTGCGAGAGCGCGGCGTCCAGCGCTTTGGTTTTATCCACCGATTTGTCCTCGACCAGCCGCAGCGAATTCTGAGCCATGATACATACCCCTATGTCATCGATGAAGGTAGTGCGTTCGATCCAATGCGAATCCATGTACTTGTTTTGTTCACGTTTTGCAAGGGGCCTTGTTCGCCTTGATTCGGGTGCGGTTCGATTGTCGGCCAATCCGCGGCCGACCGGGCAAAGCGTTTGTTAACCCTAATCGTGTCTAATCCGTTTGCACATGATTTGTGCAAACTGACCGAGGGATTGTGCAGATGTCGGGTCAATCGGCGGTTTTCGGCAAACGTCGTGAAGCGCACACGATCATCATCGCGCGCGGCGACCGCATCCGTCATTTCACTGTTCGGCCGTGGATGGCGGCGCTCGCGGGCTCGACCGTGGCGGCCGTGACGCTCGGCTATTTCGTCGCGACGTCCTATCTGGTCTTCCGCGACGATCTGCTCGGCGCGGCCGTGGCCCGGCAGTCGCGCATGCAGCACGCCTACGAGGATCGCATCTCGGCGCTGCGCGCGCAGGTCGACCGCATCACCAGCCGCCAGTTGCTCGACCAGCAATTGATGGAGACCAAGGTTTCGGAACTGCTGCAGCGGCAATCGAAGCTCAGCGAGCGGCATGGGCGTCTCGATCCGGTGCTCGACCGCGCCGAACTCGAGCTCGGCGACGGGCCGGCGCTGGACAGCGCGGGCGACGCCGACAAGCGGGCGGACACCTCGACGATCAATCCCGACTCGACGCACGCGCCGGCATTCGCCGAGGCCGCCAAGCCGTCGGCATTTTCATTTTGGTCGCCGCGCGCCGGCGGCGACAGCCCAGTTTCGGCCGCGGACAAGGCCGACAAGCTCTTCGTCGAATTGAACCAGTCGCTGCAGACCATCGAAAGCGATCAAATGAAGAAAATCGCCAAGCTCGCCGACAACGCCTACCAGACCGCCGACCAGATCGCCGACGCCTTGCAGGAGGCGGGCCTGCCGATCGCCGCCGACTACGGCAAGGGCGCGATGGGCGGCCCGCTCGTGGCGGTGGACCGGTCCCAGATTTTCGACAGCAAGGTCAAGGAGCTCGACGAGGCCCTCGACCGGCTCGACAAGGTCAAGGGCGAGGCAAAGCTGCTGCCGATCGCCAATCCCGCGCCGGGGCGGCCGATCTCGAGCACGTTCGGCGTCCGCAAGGACCCGCTTCTCGGCACGCCCGCCCTGCATTCCGGCATGGATTTCAAGGCCGGCATCGGATTTCCCGCCAAGACGACGGCCGCTGGAACCGTCACCAAAGCCGGTTGGAACGGCGGCTACGGCCGCATGGTCGAGGTCGAGCACGGCAACGGGCTTTCGACGCGCTATGCGCATCTGAGCAAGATCGAGGTCAGCGAAGGCCAGAAGCTCGAAGCCGGCGACGTCGTCGGACGGGTTGGCAGCAGCGGCCGGTCGACGGGCCCGCATCTTCACTACGAGGTCCGCCGCGACGGCGAAGCGGTCGATCCGCTGCGCTTCATCAAGGTCGGCAACAAGGTCGGCCAGTTGCTCTGACGAAAAACGCGCCCGCCGACACGTTTGGCGGCTTCGGGGTCAAGCAAGCCGTTTCGTCATATAGACACGGTCCAGGCCCTTCTCCTCTCCGCGATGGGTTTCGACATAGCCGGCCCGCGCATAGAGCGCGAGGTTCTCCGTCATCGTCACATGCGTGTAGAGCCTGATCGCATCGTAGCCCCGATCGCGGGCTGTGGTTTCGGCGAACCGCATCAGCGCCCGCCCGACGCCCGCGCCCTGCACATCCGGAGCCACGGCGATGTTGTCGAGCAACATGGTCGCGGGCTCGGGAATGAGGACCAGCATGCCCTTGATCGCGTTCCCGCGCTCCAGCACATGCACCCTGCACGCCCCGATCAGGCGGGCGTAGTCGTCGAGCATCGGCCCGGGCTTGCGGCCGATGCGCGCGATGTAATGCCCATAGGCGGCGTCGACGATCGCTTCGATGGCGGAGAGATCGTCGGCGTCGGCAAGTCGTATGAGATCGGTCATATCTCATGAGGCTGCTGTAACCGCAGACATGCAAGCGCCACGGCGAGACCGCGTTTGGGACAGCCTCTCATTCGCCGTGACCCGCCGATCGGACGCTATTGTGCCGGTGCGGCCAGCATCGTGCGGCGGTTGGATCGACGCCGCGAGACCTCGTACCCGATGGCGCAGACGAGCGTCACGCCGATCAGGATCAACGCCAGCGCGTTGATCGTCGGGGTGATGCCGCTGCGGACTTTCGAGAAGACGTAGACCGTCAGCGTATCGAAGGTGCCGCGCGTGAACAGCGTGACGTTAAAATTCTCGATCGACTGGAAAAACGCAATGGCCGCTCCCGCTCCCATCGCCGGGTAGAGATGCGGCAGCAGGATGCGCCGCAGCACCTGGCCATGGCTCGCACCGAGATCGAGCGCCGCCTCCTCGAGCTGTCGATCGAAGCTCTGTAGCCGCGCTAGCACGAGGAGCATCACGAAGGCCGCGATGTAGGAGACCTGGCCGAGCACCGAGAGGTGCAGGCCGGCCGGCACAGAGAACCGGTTCCAGAACAACAGCGTCGAGATGCCGATGACCGCGCCCGGGGTCAGCACCGGCGCGACCATGAGCGCATAGAGGAACGCGCGCGACGCGCCGGTCAGGCTGTTGATCAGGATCGCGGCGGCGGTGCCGATCGGGACCGACAGGCCGACCACCGCCAGGGCGACCAGAAGCGTGTTGCGGAACGCCACCCATAGCCGCCCGTCGGCCCAGAGTTCGACGAACCAGCGATCGGTAAAGCCGACCCATGGATAGACGGACGGAAAGCGCGAATCGTTGAAGGCGGCGCCGCCCATTACGACCAGCGGCAGCAGCATGTAGGCGAGGAACACCACCAGGTAGAAATGGAAGGCCCAGTCGGAGCGGCGCGCCTGGCTCATGGCGCGCTCATTTCGCGATGTCGGACAGCTTGACGCGGAACAGCCGCATCACGACCGAGACGAAGACCGTGCAGAGCAGCAGCAGAAGAAAAGCATAGGCCGACCCGGTGTTCCAGTCCTGCGATTCGAACATCCATTGCTGGATGACTTCCGTGAACCAGCGCGAGGTCGTCGAGGCAAGGAGCGTCGGGACCAGGATCGAGCCGGCGGACAGCATGAACACCATGACGGCGCCCGAGGCGATGCCGGGCTTGGCGTGCGGCAGGATCACGCGCCAATGGGTGCGCCACCAGGGCGACCCGAGATCCTCGGCGGCCTCGATCTGATTGGTGTCAAGCGACTGCATCGCGTTATAGAGGGGGAACAGCATGAACAGCACGTAGGTGTAGACCAGACCGATTATGACGCTCCGGAAGCCGGTCAGCCAGCGGATGGGCTGGTCGATGATGCCGAGGCCGAGCAAGGTGAGGTTCAGCGGACCCTTGAATGCGAGAATGATGAACCAGGCGAAGGACCGCAGCACCTCGCTCGTCCAGAGCGGTATGAGCAGCAGCAGGAACAAGGTCGGCACGACATTGCTGCGCGCGACCTTGGCGAGATAATAGGCCAGGGGGTAGGCGATCACAAAGCACAGCACCGCGACGAGGCTGCTGTAGAGGATCGTCCAGACGAAGACCTGGATGTGGATCGGACTGCGGAAGAACGTCATATAGTTGTCGACGCTGTAGGTGTCCCTGGGTCCGCCCATCTCGGCAACCGGCAGATAGGGCCTGAACGAGTTCTCGAAGAGGTAGAGGTCGGGCAGGATGACCAGCGCCAGGAGCCAGAACGCAGTGACGGCCGCAAACAGCGTGGCGAGCGCCGCGCCGTAGCGCTGCAGCAGATCCTTCATGCGGCCGCCTCGACTGCGGTCGCGGTTTCGTCGGCCAGGATCAGCGCGTGAACCGGGTTGAAGACGAGGTTCAGCTTCTGACCGGGCGTCGGGACGAGAGCCTGACCGTCGTTGCGGGCTTCCGCGACCAGGATCCGCCCGGCCGCGTCGCGGGCCTGGATGCTGATGAAGTTGCCCTCGAAGGCGACGTCGGCGATTTCGACGGGAATGGCGTTCTCGCCGTCGCGCGCGCTTTCGACCAGCCGCGCATGCTCGGGCCGGACGTAGAGCTTGATCTTGGCCGCCGTGGCCGCGCCCGGACCGAGCCGCGCATTGAGCGTTCCGCTCGACGTGTCGAAGCGCGCCACACCGCCACTGGCGAGGCCGAGGCTGCCCGCGAAAACATTGTTCTCGCCGACAAACGAGGCGACGAAGCCGTTGACCGGGTCGTTGTAGATGTCCCGCGGCGCGGCGACCTGCTGCAGCCGACCATGTGACATCACGCCGACCCTGTCGGACATGGCGAGCGCCTCGCCCTGATCGTGGGTGATATAGATGAAGGTCACGTTGGTGCGCTTCTGGATAGCGCGCAATTCAGCGCGCATGTGCTGGCGCAGTTTCAGGTCGAGCGCGGACAGCGGCTCGTCGAGCAGCATCACCTTGGGCTCTACGGCGAGCGCGCGGGCGATCGCGACGCGCTGTTTCTGCCCGCCCGAAAGCTGGCTCACCATCTTATCCGCCGCGCCGTGAAGATCGACGAGCGCCAGAAGCTCCTCGGCCTTCCCGCGCCGCGTCTTCCTGTCGATTCCCCGCACCTCGAGGCCGAAGGCGATGTTCTCCCAGATCGGCATCAGCGGGAACAGCGCAAGGTTTTGGAAAATCAGTGCCGTCGGGCGCTGGTTGGGGCGGATGTCGCGCATGTCCTGGCCGCCGATCTCGATCTTGCCGGCGCTCGGGCTGATAAACCCCGAGACCATGCGCAGGATCGTGGTCTTGCCGCAGCCCGACGGTCCAAGGAAAGAGAAGAATTCGCCTGGCCTGATATCCACGCTGACGCGATCGACGGCGCGAAACGTTCCGAAATCCGCGCATACCTGGTCGAGATTGACGCCCGCGCTCATGCAAACAGTCTGCCTTCAACACTTGTCGTACGCCAGCGAAATTGTTGCAGCGCAAAAAAGAACCGCCGGCCCCGATCCAACCGGCGGTTTGTTTTGCATCGCGCCGCCGATTTGCTCAGGCGGCCTTGAACTTGTCGGCATACTCGCCGCGCAGCTTGAGGAACCAGGCCGCCTGGGCAGGCCACCACCAGAGCTTCTGCAACGCGTCGGCCGGATAGGCCGCCGTGTAGAACTCCTTCACCTCGGGAGCGGTCAGATCGATGCCGCCCTTGCCGACGGGGTTGGCCGAGAAAGCCGTCGCCCACATGGCGGATCCTTCTGCGGAAGACACCCATTTGACGAATTCGCTCGCCTGCTCGACGTTCTTGGCGTTCGACATCAAGACGAAGCCCTGGTTCCACGCGAACGCGCCCTCCTTCGGCGCGAGGAAACCGAAACCGTCGCTACGCAGATTGTAGCCGGTCGAGTCCCAGGTCAGGCCGATGGTCGCCCCGTTGGTGCGGAAGGCCGCCTGCGCATCGTTCTCGCCGTTCCAGAACTGGACGATGTTGCCCTTCGCCTTGACAGCCTCGGCGAACGCGACATCCCAGACCTCCTTCATCGAGGCTTCGTCCTTGTAGCCGTCCATCCACGGCTTGGGCAATTTGCCTTGGCTATCGAGCCACCGGCCCATGGCCGCGAGCGCGGAGTGCGGACGCACGCAGACCTTGCCGGCGTTCTTGGGATCGAAGAGATCGCCGAGGCTGAGCTTTCCGTATTCCGTCGGCGAGTCCGCCTTGCTGTACGTCAGCGCCTCGGTGCCCCAGACGCTCGGAACGATCATGCGCTTGCCCTCGACGGTCGCCATCTCGCCTGCGGCGCCATCGGCCAGACCGGGAAGATAGGAATCGAGCGAGAGCTTGTTCGTGTCCCAGCCCTGCACGAGGCCATTGCTCGCCCATGCGCCGACGCGGTCGACGGTCGGTTCGACGATATCCACGGCGCCCGTCTGGAGCGACAGCTTGCCCTGCGCCAACATGGCGTCCTGGTCGGGCTGTTCGTTGAAGTTCACCTTGATTCCGGTCGATTTCTCGAAGGCCGGAAACACCTTCTCGGTCAGTCCCGGATAACCGGCCCAGCCCATGAAATTCACTTCGCCCGACGAGGCGAGCGCCTTGCTGGAGATCAGCGCAGGCGCGGCGAGCAGTCCGATGCCCGCCGCGGTCCCGCCTAGAAATTTCCGGCGGTCGATCGATGTCAGAAACGTGCTCATGCGGTAGTCTCCCATTGTTGTCAGGAACTCAGACATTTTTTCGGCCATGGCGGCCGGCGCGTAACCAAATTCGGCGCCTCCGAGCGCCCTTGTTGTCCGTCGTCGCAGCGAAATCCGATGCCGCTCTCAAGCGGCTCAACCAGTGGAGAGGTCCAGCCAATTTCCCGCCACTGGATCTACGCGGCCAAGAAAAGGCCAGACTCCCGCGATTGTCAATCGAGCGACCGGATTCGATGTGTGGAGGACATGGTGGGCGATGACGGGCTCGAACCGCCGACATCTTCGGTGTAAACGAAGCGCTCTACCAACTGAGCTAATCGCCCGACGCGAGGCGTGGTCTATGCGGTTCGCCCCGGCGGTGCAAGGCGCAATCCTTAGCGCGTGGCTCGCGATCCGGTCCTCTACGGACGTCAAAATGCAGCCGAATATCGACCCGACCGCGCTTGACACCCTTTGGCGAACCCCGTAATCGACCCCCATCGCGGCGTTGGCAACGGCGTCGCTGCGCGGGTGTAGCTCAGTTGGTTAGAGTGCCGGCCTGTCACGCCGGAGGTCGCGGGTTCGAGCCCCGTCACTCGCGCCATTATATCAAGGGCTTGATCCCTGATATGAAAGTCAATCCTCAATTGATCGAATAGTGTTCGACGTGGTTTGAGACGCTTCTCCGAACAGGCGTCAGGCGATACCCGCGATGGCGACCGCCGCTTCGCGCCGTACGCAGTCCGCTCGGCTTGCACCCCACCCTCGCCTTACCCGGCCGGTTGCGGGTCGCGGACGGCATCGATCGGTTTGGACTCCCCTTTCGCCTTGGGCGCATAGGCCCTCATCCCGCGGGCTTCGCGCGAAAAGACCCGGCTCGCATGCCATGGCCGATCGGGTTCGCCGATCGCGAATTCGACTTCGGGTTTGCCGCGTCCGCTGGCCGGCAGGTACACCGCCGCGCTGCCGCTGCGGGCCAATTGCCGCAGCGTCACGATCGCCACATCGCTCCGTGCGCAGCGAAGCCGGGACGTCGCGTCGGCGACGACGATCACCGAGGCCGTGGCGCAGGCCTGCCGCGCGTCCTCCTCGTCGGCCGTGCGAACAACGACCGCTTTGCCGGGAACAGTCGCCTTGCACACGCTTGGCGAACAGACGAACCCGACGAAAGGCCGCGCCACAGCCTTTTCGGATCCTGGTCTCGCAAGGTCGTTCGTGGCCAGCGCCCGCATCCAAGACTCCGCGGTAAACCCGTCGCCGCGCGGTTGGTTGAGCGCAAGACGGCCGTCGGCGGTGCGGAAAGCCACAAGGCGCGCATCCTCCGCGATCAGGATATCCGGCTCCCTGGCCGCGCCGAGCATCGCGCAGCCGGCGACCGCGACGGGTATGGCGAGCAGCCGCAGCCAGGTGGTCGCCACCGTCGCGACGATCAGGGCGGCGGTCAGCGCGATGACGGCGTAGCCCGAGATCAGGCCGACGGCGTCGACCGGCGAGCGCGCCGACATCCATTCGGCCACCGCCACCATCGCCGCGATGCCCTTGCCCATGATGTCGAGGAAGAATCCATCCAATCCGAACGGCATCGCGATCGCCGCGAGCACTGCTGCGGGGGTCACGATTCCCGACACGACCGGCATGACCGCAAGATTCGCCGGCAGGCTGAGCGGCGAGATGCGCTGGAAATGATAGGCGCCATAGGCCGATGTCGCGAGCCCAGCGACCAGCGAGGTGACCAGCAATCCGCTCACGATCCCCGCCGTCCGGCGCAGGGCCCGGCCGGCCACCGTCCCGCTCGGCTCGGGCGGCGACGCGAGATTGGCGGCGCGGCGCTCGCTCCACAGCCCGTAGGCGCCGACCAGCGCCGCCGTCGCGGCGTAGGACATCTGGAAGCTCGGCCCCATCACCTCGTGCGGCGCGATGACGAGGACCACGATCGCGGAGATCGCCAGGTTGCGCATGGTCAGCGCCGCCCGGTCGAACATCAGCGCCAGCAGCATCACGGCGAGCATCAGGAAGCTGCGCTGCGCGGCCACCTCGCCGCCGGAAATGACGAGGTAGCCGGCGATGGCCAGCAGCCCCGCGAAAGCCGCGTATTTGCGCACCGGCCGTCGCGAGGCGAATCCGGGAAACAGCGCGAAGCCGGCCCGGATCGCGCCGATCACCGCGCCGGCCACGAGCGCCATGTGAAGGCCGGAGATGGAGATGATGTGGTAGATGCCAGTGCGGCGGAGCGCTTCGCTGATGTCGCCCGGAATGCCGGCCCGGACGCCGACCAGCAGCGCGGCGGCAATTTCGCCTTCCGGTCCGCCAATGCGCGCCCTGATGCGGCTGGCGATCCTGTCGCGGATATTCTGGATCGCCGCCGCGATCGACCCGCGTTCGGGCGGCTTGCCTTCGACCATATCGGGTCCTGTCATGAAGAAGCCGGACGCTCCGATACCGTCGAAATAGCTCTCGAAGGAAAAATCGTAGCTGTCGGGACGGACCGGGCCGGACGGCGGCCGCAATTTCACCAGTCCGCTGACCAAGTCGCCGGCGCGAAGTCCGGAGGTCGCCTTCCGCGCCGTGACCCGGACGCGCTGAGGCGCGTATTTGAGCGTCGGCCGCTCGGTCTTGACGATGTCGATGGTCAGCCGCGCGCGGCCGCTGGCAAGGACATCCAGGCTGACCACACGCCCGGTGATCCTGGTCGAAATCTCGCCGCCGAGCATCTGCGTTGCGGCCCTCAGGGTCTCGGCCTTGCCGAGCAGCGCTCCGAGCAGGATGATGAAAGCAGCCGTCGCCGCCATTCCCGCAAACCGGGAAGCGCGAAGGATCAGGATGCTTGCGCCGCAGAGCAGGCTTGCGGCGGCCAGGAAAAGCAGGCTCGGTTCGCTCGGCAACGCGAAATAGAGATAGGCGCCGAAAGCGAGCAGCACCGGAACCAGCAGGAACGGCGTGCCGCGCTCGTTTCGATCAGCAGCGCGGCGGCGAAAGCTTGCTTTCCGCCGCGAAGAACGTTTCCCGCATCAAGGTCGGCAATCGTGCGCCGATCCATCCGCAACGGCAGCGTCCGCAATGTCCGTGACGGTCTCGATGCGGGCGGTACGGGCGCGCCGGCTTCGCGCGCAACCGGGTCGTCGCCGGATGTGGAGGCGCGTTCGTCCGCAGCGGCGAACCACCGCCGCTCTCCCGCCTCCCGAGTCAAAATTTCGATCGACATCGCGCGCCCCGCAGCGCCGCCGTGCGCATTCCCCTGCCCGGCTTGCGCCTCCGACCTTCTATGCTACATGAACGCCACCTGATTTCCATGTCCGCGCAGCAACAACCTTCGGCGCGCCGCTCTCCATTTTGGTTGCCTCATGCCCAAGCCCGTCGTCACGCGCTTCGCGCCGTCACCCACCGGTTTCCTCCATATAGGCGGGGCGCGAACCGCGCTGTTCAACTGGCTTTATGCTCGTCACACCGGCGGCAACATGCTGCTGCGCATCGAGGATACCGACCGCGAGCGCTCCACCGACGCGGCGACCGCCGCGATCCTCGACGGACTGTCCTGGCTCGGCCTGACGTGGGATGGCGATGCGGTCTCGCAGGCAGGGCGCGCGCCGCGACATCGCGCGGTCGCCGAGGAATTGGTTGGGCTCGGCAAGGCGTATTACTGCTATGCATCGCCGGCCGAACTCGCCGACATGCGCGAGACCGCAAAGGCGGAGGGCCGTCCGCCGCGCTACGACGGCCGCTGGCGCGACCGCGATCCGTCGGAGGCGCCGCCAGGCGTCAAGGGCGCGATCCGCATCAAGGCGCCCGCCCAAGGCGAGACCATCGTACGCGACCGCGTGCAGGGCGACGTCAAATTCCCCAATAAGGATCTCGACGATTTCGTCATCCTGCGCTCGGACGGCAATCCGACCTACATGCACGCCGTGGTCGTCGACGACCACGACATGGGCGTCACCCATATCATCCGCGGCGACGATCACCTGACCAACGCCGCGCGCCAGCAGGTGATCTACGACGCGATGGGCTGGGACATCCCGGTGATGGCGCATATTCCGCTGATTCACGGCGCGGACGGGGCGAAGCTCTCGAAGCGCCACGGCGCGCTCGGCGTCGACGCATACCGCGCCATGGGCTACCTGCCGTCGGCGCTCAAAAACTATCTCGCGCGGCTTGGCTGGAGCCATGGCGACGACGAGATCATGTCGCTCGACCAGATGATCGAATGGTTCGAGATCGAGGACGTCAACCGCGGCGCGGCGCGCTTCGATTTCCAGAAGCTGGAGGCGATCAACGGCATCCACATGCGGCGGATGGGGGATGCCGATTTGGTCGACATCCTCCTCGACACCCTGCCCTATCTTGGCCTCGGGGGCGCGATGGCCGAAGGCCTCGACGACGCGCGGAGGGCACAGTTGATGGCGGCGATGCCGGGTCTGAAGGAGCGCGCAAAAACGCTGGTCGAGTTGGCCGACAGCGCGTCCTATCTGTTCGCCGTCCGACCGCTCGCGATGGACGACAAGGCCGTTGCGATCCTCGGCGATTCGCCGCGCACGATCCTTCTGGGCGCATTGGAGGCCTTGAGCCGCGTCGAGGGAGAATGGTCCGCCCAGACAACCGAAGCGGTTGTTCGCGACTTTGCGGCGGCCGGCGGCCACAAGCTCGGGTCGGTCGCGCAGCCGCTGCGCGCGGCTCTGACCGGGCGCGCCACCTCGCCCGGCGTTTTCGACGTGCTGGCGGTCCTTGGGCGCGAGGAAAGTCTCGGCCGCATCCGCGACCAGATCGATTTATGAATCGGGCCGCCGCCTGACCCATTGAATATCGCGTGCTGCGGTGCAACATTGCGGCGATTGCCCGACCTCTCGCCGTCGGCAGATCGGCCGTCGCCGCTGCCAGCAATGCTTGCCGGTCCACTCGCTTGCTCCATCTCACCGATCGAATGCGGGAAAGGTATTCCATGTCCGACCAGTCTGCGAAACTCGAGTTCAACGGCCAGTCCCACGATCTGAAAGTGAAAGCCGGGTCCGTGGGCCCCGCCGTCATCGACATCGCGTCGCTCTACAAGGACACGGGCGCCTTCACCTACGATCCGGGTTTCACCTCGACCGCTGCCTGCGAATCGGAAATCACCTTCATCGACGGCGATGCCGGCATTCTGCTGCACCGCGGCTATCCGATCGACCAGTTGGCCGAGCACAGCGACTTCCTGGAGGTCTGCTACCTGCTGCTCTACGGGGAGCTGCCGACGAAATCGCAGAAGGACGATTTCGACTACCGCGTGACGCGGCATACCATGGTGCACGAACAGATGTCGCGCTTCTTCACTGGGTTCCGCCGCGACGCCCATCCGATGGCGGTGATGTGCGGCGTGGTCGGCGCGCTATCGGCGTTCTATCACGATTCGACCGATATTTCCGATCCGTATCAGCGCATGGTCGCTTCGATGCGGCTGATCGCCAAAATGCCGACCATCGCGGCGATGGCCTACAAATATTACATCGGACAGCCCTTCGTTTACCCGAAGAACGATCTGAGCTTCGCAGCGAACTTCCTCAACATGTGCTTCGCCGTGCCCTGCGAGGAATATAAGGTCAATCCCGTGCTGGCGCGGGCGATGGACCGCATCTTCATCCTGCATGCGGATCACGAGCAGAATGCCTCGACATCGACGGTCCGCCTCGCGGGCTCGTCGGGCGCCAATCCCTTCGCCTGCATCGCCGCCGGCATCGCCTGCCTTTGGGGTCCCGCGCATGGCGGGGCCAACGAGGCGGCGCTGAACATGCTGGCCGAGATCGGCTCGGTCGACCGCATCCCGGAATTCATAGACCGCGCCAAGGACAAGAACGACCCGTTCCGCCTGATGGGCTTCGGCCACCGCGTGTACAAGAACTACGACCCGCGCGCCAAGATCATGCAGAAGACGGCGCATGAGGTGCTCGGCGAGCTTGGCATCAAGGACGACCCGATGCTCGACATCGCCATCGAGATGGAAAGAATCGCGCTGACCGACCCGTATTTCATCGAAAAGAAGCTCTATCCGAATGTCGATTTCTATTCGGGCATCACGCTCAAGGCGCTGGGCTTCCCCACGACCATGTTCACCGTGCTTTTCGCCGTAGCGCGCACCGTCGGCTGGATCTCGCAGTGGAAGGAGATGATCGAGGATCCGAACCAGAAGATCGGCCGCCCCCGCCAACTCTATACCGGCCCGTCGGAACGCGATTTCGTGCCCATTGCGAAGCGGTAGTCGGCAGTCGGCTGTCGGCAGTCGACCAACGAAAATCTACGACAAGTCTCTCGAGCAAGTCCTTCAGTTCATTGCCCTACTGCCCTACCGCCAATTTCACAACATCCGCGGCGATCCGGCCTGATGGCCTGTCAGTCCGCAGCCGTTCGACGATGTCGGCAAAACCCTGCTTCTGCCAGGCGCGCATCGGGGTGTCCGAGAGCAGCGCCTCCAGCTGCCGCGCAAGATTTTCCGGGCGAACGAATTCGTTGTAGAATTCCGGCACGACTGGTTTGTCGGCGATGATGTTGGGCAGCGACGCCGACCAAACGGTCACGAAGCGCTGTACCAGGCGCGCCATGCCATCCAGGCGGTAGCAGGACACCATCGGGACGCCTGCGAGCGCCAGTTCGAGCGAGACCGTTCCGGACGCCGTCAGCGCCGCGTCCGCCTCGCCGAACGCGCGCCATTTGCGCTCGGCGTCGAGAATGATCTCCGGCCGGTCGGTCCAGGTCGATGTCGCCTCGGCGACGAGAGCCGCGACATGCGGAACGGTCGGCATGAGCAGCCGAAGCCGGTGTCCGCGCGAACGCAGTTGCGCCAGCGTGTCGGAGAAGGGTGCGATCAGGCTGTTGACTTCGCCGCGCCGTGACCCGGGAAGCACGAGGATCGTCCTGGGTTCGCCTGGTGGCAAAGGCGGACGGTTGTCCTGCATTCGGGCTGCGAGCAAAATCCCGGGGTCGGTCGCCAGGCGGTGGCCGACGAAGGTCCCCGCCGGACCGCCCAGCCGCGCGAGTTCGGCTGGTTCGAAGGGCAGCAGGCAGAGAATATGATCGACATAGGGGCGCATCGCCTGCGCCCGGCCGGGCCGCCATGCCCAGACTGAAGGACAGACATAGTGGACGATCGGGATCGTCGGATCGAGCGCGCGCACTTTTTTCGCCACCCGCAGGGCGAATTCCGGGCTGTCGATCGTCACCAGGCAGTCCGGCTTTGCGGTCGCAATCGACCGCGCCGTCTGGCCGATGCGCCGGATCAGGCGCGGGAGATCGCGGACGATGGCGCTGATGCCCATCAAGGCGATCTCCGACGCGTCGAACAGCGGTTCGAGGCCGAGCGCTTGCAAGTGGCGTCCGCCAACGCCGATCAGTTCGATCTGGCGACCGGTCATCACGGCCAGCGCCGAGACGAGATCGTAACCGAGCAGGTCGCCCGATTCCTCGCCCGCGACAACCGCCATCTTGAGCGGAGGGCCGGCGCTCACGACATGGCGCCTTGCGGCAGGCCGACGACGAAGAGCCCGAGTTCGTCGGCGCGGGCGGTCAGTTCGGCGCCGTCGAGGACCAGCGCCCTGCCGGCCTCTACGCCGACGCCCGCGAGCCCGGCCGCATGCGCGGCCTCGATCGTCGCCCGGCCGATGGCCGGCAGGTCGGCGCGCAATTCCTGAGCCGGCTTGGCGCATTTGACCAGGACGCCACGGGTCTTGCCTGCCAGCCGGCCATGGCCGCGCAGCGCTTTCGTGCGCTCCAGCAGCCCGTCGGTGCCCTCCACGCCTTCGAGCGCGATCACGCGCCCCCCGATGGCGATGGCGCCCTGGCCGATATCGAGCGCCCCGATCGCGCGCGCCGCCGCATAGGCCGCGTCCAGATCGCGCAGGTCGCCCCTGAGCGGTTTGGTCCGGGTCAACGGGCCCTCGCCCGCAAGCAGGTCGGGAACGATCTCATGCGCGCCGACCACGCGGACGCCGCCCTTCTCGATTTCCCCGATCAGCGACCGCAACAGACCGTCGTCGCCGCGCGCGAAGGCCGCGATGGCGACGGGAATGTAGCGCAAGAGTCCGAAACTCAGCCGAATCTCGCTCCAGGACGGGCGCCGGCTGATGCCGCCCGCCAGCACGACGTGCGTCACGCCGCGCCGCTTCAGCCTGGGCAGCAGCGTTGCGAAATCAGCCAGACCGATGTCCTCATGCTCGAACGATCGCAGCGGGCTGTCGGGAGGATTTTCTCCGCGCACCAAGAGAACGAAGGGCGGATGGCCGTGACGATCCAAGTCCTCCGCGACGTTGACCGGCAGGCGGCCGCTGCCGGCGATGATGGCCACCCTGTCCTTCAGCCCGAGCAGGATCGCCGGGCCGTTAGCCGGCTTCGCTGTCTTCGTCATCGAGCCCGCCGGTCACCGGTGGAAGCGTGAATTTGCGCTTGTCGCGCGCCAGGAGAAAATCGATCACCTTCATGGCCTGCGGCGATTCGGCGAACTCCGCTCGGGCCGTCTCGATGTTCTGCGCCAGCGTCCGGCCGCGGTCGAACAGGGTCTTGTAGGCCCTGCGCAGCGTCAGGATGTCGGAATGCTCGACGCCCGAGCGCTTCATGCCGACGACGTTCATCCCGCGCAGCACGGCATGGTTGCCGCTGACCAGCGCATAGGGGACGACATCGCCCGTCACCATTGACCCGCCGGCGACGAACGCATTTGCGCCGATGCGCACGAACTGCAGGACCGCGGTCAGGCCGCCGATGCCGACGAAATCGCCGACTTCGCAATGTCCGCCCAGCGTCGCGCCATTGGTGAGCGTCACGTGGTTGCCGATTGCGCAATCGTGGGCGACGTGGACATAGGCCAGGAAATGCGCGTCGTTGCCGACCGTCGTCGCGCCGCGTCCGAAGTCGGTGCCGGCGTTCATCGTCACGAATTCGCGGATGAGGCATCGGTCGCCGATGGCGAGCGTCGTGCGGCCGCCTTTGTGGCCCGTGCTCTGCGGCGGACCGCCGATCACGGATTGCGGGTGCAGGATGCCGTCGCTGCCGATCGTGGTCGCCCCCGTCACGACGACGTGGCTGACCAGCCGGGTGCGATCGCCGATCACCGCGTCCGAACCGACATGGCAGAATGGCCCGACATAGGCGCCCGCGCCGAGCCGGGCGCCCGTCTCGACGATGGCCGAGGCGTGGACGAATGTTTCGGTCTGCCGCGCCGGATCGCTCACGCCGCAGGCGCCGACATCATGGCCGAAATCTCCGCCTCGGCGGCCTTCACGCCGTCGACGAGCGCCTCGCACGCAAAGCGGAAGATGGCGCCGCGTTGCTTTAACTTGGTGACGCGTATCTCGAGACGGTCGCCGGGAACCACCGGACGGCGAAACTTGGCGTTGTCGATCGTCATGAAATAGACCAGCGACGGCTTGTCGCTCCTGGCGTGGTGGATGCAGATCGCGCCGGCGGTCTGCGCCATCGCCTCGACGATCAGCACCCCCGGCATAACCGGCTGGGTTGGGAAATGGCCTTGGAAATGGGGTTCGTTGATGGTCACATTCTTGATCCCGACCGCCGAATTGTCGCCGTCGATCTCGACGATGCGGTCGACGAGGAGAAAGGGATAGCGGTGCGGCAACAGCTTCATGATGGCGAGGATGTCGACCGTCTCAAGCGTGCCGCGGACGGGCTCAACCATCGTCGTTGCCTTTCCGGAAAGTCGGCCGCCCCAGCCTGGCGAGCGCGGCGAATTCGCGCATCGCCCTGCCCATCGGTTTTGCGGGATAGCCGGCCCAGATTTCCCCCGCGGGCACGTCATGCATGAAGCCGCTTCGCGCCGCAAGCCGCGCCCCGTCGCCGATCGTCAAATGATCCGCGATGCCGACGCCGCCGGCGATCATGACATTGTCGCCGACGGTCACCGAGCCCGAAATGCCGGTCATGCCGGCGACGATGCAATTGCGTCCGAGCCGGACATTGTGGGCGATCTGGACGAGATTGTCGATCTTGCAGTTCTCCCCGATGACGGTGTCCGACAACGCGCCTCGGTCGACGGTGGAATTGGCGCCGATCTCGACATTGTCCTGGACGATCACGCGGCCGATCTGCGGTATGCGCTCGGGACCATCGCGCCCGGGTACGAAGCCGAAACCGTCCTGCCCGATCTTGGCGCCGGCGTGGATGACCACCCGGTTTCCGATCAGCGCGAACTGGACCACGCTGCCGGGTCCGATGTAGCAGTCGCGGCCGATCTGACAGCCCGCTCCGACGACGGCATTCGGCCCGACGATCGTTCCGGCGCCGATCGCGGCGCCCGGCCCGATCGCCGCACCGGCTTCGATCACCGCGCCGTCCTCGATGCGCGCGGCCGGATCGATGAAGGCCGCGGCGCTGACGCCGGTCTCGCCGGTGGCGGCGGGCGGCGAAGCCGCCTGCGGATAGAGGAGTCGTCCGATCCTGGCAAAGGCTTGCCGAGGATGCGGCGTGATCATCACGGCCATGGACGGCGGCGCCAGATGCGCCAGGTCCGCCGTGCAAAATACCGCGGCGGCTTGAAGATGGTCGAACAAAGCCGCGTTGCGCTTGCCTTCGATATAGACGACGGCATCGCGGCCGCCGATCTCGGCTGCCGCGATTATCGCGATCTCGACGCCCGCATGCGCCGCGTCGGCGAGCGTTGCGCCGGCAATAGCGGCGGCTTCCGCCACCGTCAAACGCCGCGTCGACGCGAAGAAACGCAGTTCAGACATTCGCGCCTTCATTCCGGCCGGGAGCCGGTCGACTCGTTCGACTGGCGTCAGAAACGGGTCACGACGCCGAAGTTGAAGTTCTGCTCTTCGTCTTCGTCCTGTTTGAGCACCGGCACCGCATAGTCGACGCGGAGCGGACCGAAGGGCGATGCCCAGATCAGGCCTGCGCCGACCGAGGCGCGCCATTCCGATTCCGTCCCGGCCACCGTCAGGCCGGGAGTCGCGGCGATCTTGTTGCCGTAGAGCGTCGCGGCATCGGCGAAGACGGAGGCGCGAAGACCGAAGCTCTCCGCGATCAGAGGAAGCGGGAATTGCGCTTCCGCCGAGGCGTTGAAGTAGGTCGTGCCGCCAAGCTTGTCCTTGGTGTCGGCGTCGTAGGGCCCGATGCCATTGAAGTCGAATCCGCGAATGATGCGGTCGTTGCTCTGGAAATGATCGAAGATGCGCAGCGAATCCTCGTTGCCGTAGCCCATGATATGCCCGGCGCCGCCGCTCAGCAGTCCGACGATATCGAACTGTTCGGAGATCGTCTTGTAGTATGTGCTGCGGCCGGTGAACTTGACGAACTCGGCATCGCCGCCGACGCCCGCGACTTCGGTCGTGACGTTGGCGAAGAGACCCGCATGCGGGTTCTTCACGTCGTCAATCGTGTTGTAGGTCAGGGCGCCCGAGATCGACGACTTGATCCAGGGGCTGTTCTCGACGCCGTCGATGATCGCGCGCGAGACGTCGCAGTCCGACGGGTCGATCTGGCCGTTGTTGTTCTCGTCCTCGCAATCGTCGCGAAAATCGTATTTCTCATTGCTGAAATTATAGGCGAGTTGCGTCGACAAGGCCTCGGTGATCGGCAATCCAAGGCGCACGGTCGCTCCCGTCTGTTCGCTCGTGTACCGATCGTAGGTGCGCGACCGCCGGAAAATGTCGAAGCCGGCCGCGATCCTGCGGCCGAGGAAATAGGGTTCCGTGAACGAAAAGCCGAAGTCGCGCGAATGCTGGCCGCCGCCGGCCGAGAACTTGATGAACTGGCCCCGGCCGAGGAAGTTGCGTTCCGACAGCGAGCCTTCGACCGTCGGGCCGGGCGAATCGCCGCCCGAGGTGTAGCCGCCGCCGACCGACAATTCGCCGGTGGATTTCTCCACTACGTCGACTACGAGCACGACCTGGTCGGCCTCCGACCCGGGAGCCGTCGAGATGTTGACGCTTTCGAAAAAGTTCAGCGCCTCGAGACGCCGCTTGGCGCGCTGCACCAGCACCTGGTTGAACGCGTCGCCTTCGCTCACGTCGAACTCGCGGCGGATGACGTAGTCACGGGTTCGCGCGTTGCCGCGGATCTCGATGCGCTCGACATAGGTCCGGGGACCCTGGTCGATCGTATAGGTCACCGAAATGGTGTGGTTTTCGAAATTGCGGTCGCCGCGCGGCGTGACCTGCGCGAAGGCATAGCCCTGGCCGGCCGTCCGCTCCGTCAGCGCGATGATCGAGTCCTCGACCTGCTTTGCGCTGTAGACATCGCCGGCCTGCGTCTTGACCACCGACTTGAGCGATTCGGCATTGATCTCGGCGATCGAGCTGTCGATGTTGATGTCGCCGAACGTGTAGCGTTCGCCTTCCTCGACCGTGACAGTCACCGTGTACTGGTTGGACGTTTCGTCCAGCTCGCCATAGGCCGAAACGACGCGGAAATCGGCGTAGCCGCGGTTGTAATAGAAGCGCCGCAGGGCCTCTTCGTCGGCGCGCAACTTGTCTTCGTCGTAGACGTCGTCGCGCAACAGGAACGACAGGATCGTCGAGCGCTTCGTCGCGATGACATCGGCCAGCCGGCGGTCGGTAAACGCGCTGTTGCCGACGAAATTGATCGCCGCGATCTTGGTGCGGTCGCCTTCCTGGATGTTGAAGACGACGTTGACGCGGTTGTCGCCGAGATCGACGGCCTGCGCCGTGACCGTCGCGTCATCGCGGCCGATGCGCCTGTAGGCCGCACGCACGGCTTCGGCGTCGGTCTCCATCGCGGCGTCGGAAAACGCGCCGCGCGGCTTGAGCTGGACAACGGCGGCCAGCGGCACGTCCTTGATCTTCTTGTTGCCCTGGAACAGCACCTGGTTGACGACGCGGTATTCGGACACCTGAACGACGAGCGTCGAGCCGACCTGATTGACCTTTACATCGGAGAACAAGCCGGTGCCGAACAGCGTCTTGACCGCATTGTCGATGTCTGCGCCCGAGAACGACTTGCCCGGCTTGATCGGCAGATAGTTGCGCACGGTCTCGGCGTCGACGCGCTGGTTGCCGCGCACTTCGATGCTGCTGACCACGGCTGCCTGCGCCGCCGAAACGACCGCAAGCTGCGCCACGAAGGCTCCCGGAACGGCGATCGCCGCCGAAAGAGCGATCGCCGAAGCGGCGCTCAAAAAGTTCGAAGCTGACTTCATCGAGATCAGATTACCTTTTTTCTCGTAGTCCCCACGGCGAGAAAACCGGGCGTCGCGGACATTTGCGTTAACGGTATTAACCGGATTTTCCCTATACGCAAGGCTTCAGGTTAACCGCCGTTTACTTCGAGCGACGGCGTGGCATTGGCGTCACGCCTAACGATTTCCATGGTAAACGAACCAACAATGCGCCGGGCTTGCGGCCCGACGACGCCGCTGTTCAGCAGCCGAAAAGGTCGTTCCACACCACGAACGCCATGAAGCCCAGCACGACGAAAACCCCGACCCGATAGACCGCTTCCATCATGCGCTCGGACACCGGGCGGCGGAAAACCGCTTCATAGCCGTAAAAGGCGAGATGTCCGCCATCCAGCGGCGGGATCGGCAGAAGGTTGAGGAAGCCGATGCCGACGGAAAGCAGCGCGGTCAGTTCGATCAGCCGTTCGAATCCTACCTTCGCCGCCTTTCCCGCCATTCCCGCGATCTTGATCGGTCCCCCGAGCTGGCACTTGTCTTCACGGCCGGCGACGAAACGTTTCAAAAATTGACCGGTTCGCGCGATGATTTGGCCGGTTTGCGACACGGCTTCGACGACCGCCTCCGCGGGATTATAGGAAACCACCCGCCTCTGGGCATATTGCTCGGTGTTGACGACGCCGATCGCGCCAAGCCTGACGGTGTTTCCGACGCCATCCTTCTGCTCCATGACTTCGGGCGTCGCCGTGAGCGTCACTTCTTCCTCGCCTCGAAGCATGACGAAAACGATGGCGTCCCCGGCGCGTCCGGAGACGAGTTGCTGAACGTCGCCGAACGTCGCGACGCTCTGACCATCCACCGTGACGAATCGGTCGCCGGGCAGGAAGCCGGCGCGCTGCGCCGGGCTGTCCGCCTTGACTTCGGCCACGACCGGTTCGGAAACGAACCGCCCGTAGGTCGCGAAGAAGACCGAGAACACCGCGATCGTCAGGAGGAAATTGAAGGCCGGCCCGGCGAAGACCGTGGCCGCGCGCTTCCAGACCGGCTGGGTATGGAAAGCGACCTTTCTTTCCTCGGGCGTCAGCCGCTGGGTCTCGTCGGCGTCGAGCGTGCTGGTCACGCTCATGTCGCCGACGAACTTGACGTAGCCGCCAAGCGGGATGGCCGACAATTTCCAGCGCGTGCCGCGACGGTCGTTGAAGCCGATCAATTCCGGGCCGAAGCCGACGGAGAACGCCTTGACGCCGATCCCGCACCAGCGGCCGACGAGGTAATGGCCCATCTCATGGACGAAGACGACGATCGTAAGCACGAACAGGAACGGCGCGATCGTTCCGACGAGGACGCTGTCACCGCCGAAGAATGTCGAAAAGACGTTGGTCAAAAACAATCCTCGGGGTGGGCGTGCGGCGCGCGGCCGACGATGCTGCCGAAAGAGCGGCGGAACGAAGGCCTATCAAGACCGCGGCGGCTTCGCCAGTGTCGTCAGAACGGAAAGAGGCCCGCCGCGGGCTGGTCCGCATCCGCCAAAACGGCGCCGATCGCGAAAAGCGCGAACGCCGCCGCCACCAACCCGTCGACCCTGTCCATCACCCCGCCATGGCCCGGGATCATCCAGCCCGAATCCTTCGCGCCGTGGCGGCGCTTGACCCAGGATTCGAACAGGTCGCCGGCCTGCGACACCGCCGACAACAGGGCCGCGACGACCGCGAGCGGCAGAATGTCGGAAAAGCCCGAGGCCATCGCCACGGCGACGCCGGCGGCGACGCCGAAGACCAGGCCGCCCACGGCCCCGCTTCGCGTCTTGCCGGGTGAAATGCCCGGCGCAAGCTTTGGGCCTCCGATTGCGCGGCCGACGAAATAGGCGAAGATGTCGGTCGCCCAGACGACCGCGAACAGGAACAGAATGGCGAGGAGCCCGGCTTCCCCGTCGCCGCGCAGCTTGGCGAGCGACAGGCCTGACAGCGCCGCATAGGCGAAACCGGCCGCATCCCAGTGCGGCCGGCGAGCAATGGCGGCCACGATCGCGAGCAGGAGGCACGACGCACTGGCGAAGCCCAGCAGCAGGGACGCCGGCGATCCGATCGCGATGGCCACGGCAAGGACCGCCCCGAGAACGTCCACGAGCCATCGCGACATATCGTGGGCGGGGCGTGCGGCCCGGGCCATGCGCGTCCATTCGTGGAGAACCGCCAGCGTGATCGCCGCGCACAGCAGTCGAAACGGCAGTCCGCCGAACCAGGTGACGGTCAGCACGATCGCCGCGAGCACGAGCGCCGAGGCGGTTCTGAGTTGCAGATTGGTCATGCGCGGCGGCGCGCCGTCAGGCGCTGTTCGACAGAACGACTTTGGCCGAGAGCCCGCCATAGCGACGGTCGCGCGCGCCGTACTGGCGCAGCGCCTCGCCGAATTGTTCGGCCGTGAAGTCGGGCCAATAGCAAGGCAGGAACACGAGTTCGCTGTAGGCTGACTGCCAGAGCAGGAAGTTGGACAGCCGCGATTCTCCGCTCGTGCGGATCACCAGATCGGGATCGGGAATACCGGCCGTATCGAGCGAGCGAGCGAGCACGGTTTCGCTGATCGCGTCGGACCGCAGCTCGCCGCGCGCGACCGCCTCGGCCAGTTTCTGGACGCCGCGCAAAATTTCATCGCGTCCGCCATAGTTGAAGGCGATCACCAGCGTCAGCGCGGTGTTGCCGCGCGTCAGCGATTCGGCCTCTTCGAGCAGCGTCAGAATGTCCTTCTGCAGCGTGTCGCGGCGGCCGATGACGCGGACGCGGACGCCGGAGCGATGCAGCTCGGCCAGGTCCTTGCGGATGAACAGCTTCAGGAGGCCGAGAAGATCTGTCACTTCCGTCTGCGGGCGCGACCAGTTCTCCGACGAAAACGCATAGACCGTCAGCCAGCCGATGCCGAGATCGGACGCGGTGCGCACCGCCCGGCGCAATGCCTCGACGCCCGCCCTGTGACCGGCGAGGCGCGGCAACCCGCGCGCCTTGGCCCAGCGGCCGTTGCCGTCCATGATGATCGCGACATGCGCGGGCTTCGTCATCGAATGCGCTTTCGGATTTCTCCCTGACTAGACCTGCATGATTTCGGATTCCTTGCCGGACAGCAGGCTGTCGATGATCGAGATCGTATCGTCGGTGATCTTCTGAACGCGTTCCGACTGCTTGCGCTGGTCGTCCTCGCCGATCGAGCCGTCCTTCTCGGCTTTTTTCAGCGCGTCCATTCCGTCGCGGCGAACGTGACGCGCCGCGATGCGCGCGTTCTCGCCATATTCATGCGCCTTCTTGACCAGATCCTTGCGCCGCTGCTCGTTGAGTTCCGGCAAGGGGATGCGCAGCGTCGTCCCGTCCATGATCGGGTTGAAGCCGAGATTGGATTCGCGGATGGCGCGGTCGACGGCGTTGACCATCGAGCGGTCCCACACCGAAACGGAGATCATGCGCGGTTCGGGAACCGAAACCGTCGCGACCTGGGCGATCGGCATCGTCGTGCCGTAGGCCGCGACCTGGACCGTATCGAGCAGGTTGGACGACGCGCGGCCTGTGCGCAGGGACGCCAGGTCGGTCTTGAAGGCCGAGACCGCGCCATCCATGCGGCGCTGGATGTCGGTGAAATTCGCACCGTCGCTCATAGGAAGCTCCTGACGTTTCCCGGGCCTTGGCTGTCGATCAATCGGCAACGACGGTGCAACGGCCGCCGCCCTTGAGAATCTCGCCAAAACCACCTTTTTCGTGGATCGAATAGACAATTATCGGGATGTTGTTTTCGCGCGCAAGCGCAATCGCGGCGGTGTCCATGATCGCCAGGCCGCGATTGATGACCTCGCCATGCGTGATGCGATCGTAGCGCGTCGCGGTCGGGTCGGTCTTGGGATCGGCGGAATAGACGCCGTCGACCTGCGTGCCCTTGAACAGCGCGTCGGCGCCGATTTCAGCCGCGCGCAGGGCGGCGGCCGAATCGGTCGTGAAGAACGGATTGCCGGTGCCGCCGGCGAAGATCACGACCTTGCCGGCATTCATGTAGGCCGTGGCCTGGCGCTGGGAGAAGCTCTCGCACAGCTCCGGCATGGCGATCGCCGACAGCACGACCGACTCCACGCCGAGCTTGACCAGAGAGGTGCGCAGCGCCAGCGAATTGATGACGGTGGCGAGCATCCCCATGTGGTCGCCGGTGACGCGATCACCGCCCTTCGAAGCGACCGCGACGCCGCGGAAGATGTTGCCGCCGCCGATCACGACGCCGACCTCGACCCCGAGCGCCCTCGCCTCCGCGATATCCGAGGCGATGCGGTCGACCACCGAGACGTCGATGCCGAAATGCTGCGCGCCCATCAGCGCCTCGCCCGAAGCCTTGAGCAGGACGCGCTTGTAGCGGGGGCTGGGCGGCATCGAAACTCCTGAAGCTTGCCGAAACCCGTTCCGGGCGGGCGGATGGCGCGGCGGCGCGGGGTCGGGCCGCGCGACAGCCCGATACACGAAGGGCGCCGCGATGTCACGCGACGCCCTTCGGCCGACAAGCAGCGAAATGCCGTCGCCTTATTTCCTGACGGCGGCCGCGACCTCGGCGGCGAAATCGGTCTTGTCCCGCTCGATGCCCTCGCCGAGCGCGAAACGGACAAAACCCGTAATCCTGGCCGGCGCGCCGATGGCCTTCTCGGCTTCCCTCAGCGCCTTCTCGACCGTCAGGTCGGGGTTGACGACGAACGCCTGCTTGAGAAGGACGACCTCTTCGTAAAACTTGCGCACGCGGCCCTCGACCATCTTGTCGACGATGGCGTCCGGCTTGCCGGATTCGCGCGCCTGCTCGGTGAAGATCGCCTTCTCGCGGGCAACGACCGCCGGGTCGATCTCCTCGGCGGTCAGGGCGAGCGGGTTGGTGGCCGCGACGTGCATGGCGACCTGGCGCGCGAAGGTCCGCGCCGCCTGCTCGTCGCCCATTGTTTCAAGCGCGACCAGCACACCGAGCTTGCCGAGCCCGTCGGCGACGGCGTTGTGGACGTAGCTCGCGACCACGCCCTGTCCGACCGAAAGCATCGCCGAACGGCGGAAGCTCATATTCTCGCCGATCGTGCCGACGGCGTCCTTGATCGTCTCGGCGACTGTCTTGTCGGAGCCCGGATAGTTGGCCTCCGCCACCGCTTCGGTCTTGCCGCCAACCTCCAGCGCGACCTTGGCCACGGTGCGGACGATCTCCTGGAACGCGGAGTTGCGGGCGACGAAGTCGGTCTCGGAATTGACCTCGACCACGACGACCTCGAGACCCGCGCTATCGACGCCGATCAGCCCTTCCGCCGCGATCCGGCCGGCCTTCTTGTCGGCCTTGGAGATGCCCTTGGCGCGCAACCAGTCGACGGCCGCCTGCATGTCGCCGCCGGTCTCGGCCAGCGCCGCCTTGCAGTCCATCATGCCCGCGCCCGTGAGTTCGCGGAGTTCCTTCACCTGTGCAGCGGTAATGCTCATCTTCGCCTCTTCGTCCAAAACGTCGCGCGACCTGCCGAAGTCGATGACCTGGCAGATCGCGCACTTGACATACGATGCAAACGCGACCCGGACGGTCGAGTCGGGTTCAGGCCTGCGGAGCCGGCTCTTCCGGCGCCGCGTCGACCGGCAGATCGACAACCGACTCGACCGGCGCTTCGACCGCCGCGCCGACATCGACGCCGAACGAACCCTGCTGGCGGGCGATGCCGTCAATGGCCGCCCGCGCGATCAGGTCGCAGTAGAACTGCACCGCGCGCGCGGCGTCGTCATTGCCGGGAATCGGAAAGTCGATCTTGTCGGGATCGCAGTTCGAATCGATGATCGCCACCACCGGGATGCCGAGACGCTTGGCCTCGAGGATGGCGATCGCCTCCTTGTTGGTGTCGACCACGAACATCAGGTCGGGCGTCGAGCCCATATCCTTGATGCCGCCGAGCGCCTTGTCGAGCTTCTCGCGCTCGCGCTGCAGGTTGAGCAGTTCCTTTTTGGTCAGGCCCTGGCCCTCGCTGCTGTCGCCGGCGAGAATCTGATCGAGCTTGCGCAGGCGGGCGATCGAATTGGAGATCGTCTTCCAGTTGGTCAGCATGCCGCCGAGCCAGCGCGAATTGACGTAATATTGCGCCGAACGCTGCGCCGCATCGGCGATGATGTCCGAGGCCTGGCGCTTGGTGCCGACGAACAGCACCCGGCCGCCGCGTGCGACCACGTCAGACACCTGCTTCAGCGCCTGGTGAAGGAGCGGAACGGTCTGCGACAGGTCGATGATATGGATGTTGTTGCGCGCCCCGAATATGTAGGGCTCCATCTTCGGGTTCCAGCGGTGGGTCTGGTGGCCGAAGTGAACGCCAGCTTCCAAAAGCTGGCGCATGCTGAAATCAGGCAGTGCCATTCATAGGTCCTTTCCGGTTGGCCTCCACGGACACAGGCGAAAGGAACGATCTCTTTTCGCCACCGGAGGTTTCAGCCGGATTTCTCCCGGGCAGACACCAAAGTCCGTGTGTGGAATGACGCGGCATATAGAGGCAATGCGGAGGGAATGCAACGGACGACGCAGCGAACCCATCGGTCGCCTATTTGCAAACCTGCTTCGGCGCGTCGAACACCGACAGGTTGACCAGCGTGCCCTTCATTGAGAAATCGCCGTAGTCCATGGTCAGGTCGCGGGTCACGCCGTTTTCGTGCAGCTTGAAAGCGATGCGGTATTCCGGCACTTCCTCGCCGCCCCCGCCCGATTCGTCGAAATAAGCGATGTCGACCGGCCAGTATTTCTCCGCGCCGAGACCCTTCAGCGCCGCGACCTCGGGATCGCCCGCGACCGCGGCGCGCTCCTTGCCGACGATGACCGTCGTCGTCATGACCTTGTCGGCGTTCTCGGACGCGTCATACAGGTTGGTCTCGTAGAACGTCTCGCCGGTCCTAGCCCTGCGGATCAATTCCTCGAGGTGCTGGGTCGGAAACTGTGTCGTCTTCAACTGCAGGCTGTTGGCTTCCGGCTTGTCAATCTTCACCTTCAGCCCGCCCGGATCGCGGGTCGCAATGCCCTTGAGTTCGCGGTCGAGGGCGCGGTCGGTGTAGGATTTAGTGACGAAGGAGAAGGATTTGCCTGCGGCGTCCTCGAAGGTCGTCGTCTGCTGGTCGGTGACCCGCGAGGTCTCGCCGGTGTCGATGCGCGTCACGAAACGAAAATTGACGGTATAGCCCTCGCAAGGCGATCCGTTGAACTCGTAGACCATGCGGCCGCTGAGGCCCGTGATGCCGGAGCGGTCGGAGGCCTTGTCGAGGACCAGGTCGTAGACCGCGCGGTGGGCGATCAGCGGCGCCGCCGCAAGGGCCGGACCTGCAAGCCCGAAGGCCGCGAGACCGAAGACAACCAGGCGTGAGGCCCGCATGAACCGCTCCGATCGAGGACTGGGCTGGAACACCAGCACCATGCCTTGTTTGCAAAATAGTCGTGGCGCGAGAGCGGCAAACATTGCAATTTCGCCGCCGCGCATGCCGCCGCGCAGAAGAGATAGGGAAAGACGATGGGTGACACAATCGAAAAGCGGCTCGAGAAGCTCGGCGTGACGCTACCTGTCGCCGCAGCCCCCGCCGCGAACTACCTGCCGTTCATGCGAACGGGAACCCTACTGTTCACCTCAGGCCAGTTGCCGCTCAAGGACGGCAAGCTGATGGCGCTGGGCCTGCTCGGACGCGAGCTCGGCACGGAGGCCGGAGAACTCGCCGCCAGGCATTGCGCGATCAACGTGCTTGCCCAGGCGAAGGCGGCGGCGGGCTCTCTCGAAGCCATCGCCCGCATCGTCAAGATCACGGTCTTCGTCGCCTCGACGCCGGATTTCGACGAGCAGCATCTGGTCGCCAACGGCGCCTCCGATCTTCTGGTCGCGGCGCTCGGCGAGGCCGGCAAGCACGCGCGGTCGGCGGTCGGAACCGCGTCCCTGCCGCTCAATGCGCCGGTCGAAGTCGAAGCGATCATCGAGCTGCGCTGACCATGAGCGATCTCTCCTGGCTCACCGCCCGCCCGATCGCCCATCGCGGGCTGCACGATGCCAACCGGCTGGTCTGGGAAAACACGTTGTCGGCGTTCGGGCGAGCGATCGACCGAGGCTACGCGATCGAATGCGACGCGCATCTTTCGGCCGACCGCGACGCCGTCGTGCTGCACGACAACGACCTCAAGCGGCTTGCCGGAAATAGCGGCTATGTCTGGCAACGGACCGCCGCGGAGTTGACCGCGATGCGCATCGGCGGCACTGACGATCGCATTCCCACGCTGCGCGAGACCCTCGACTTCGTCGCCGGTCGCGTCCCGGTCATCGTCGAGCTGAAGGGCATACCGGGCCATGACGACGGTCTGGTCGAGGCAGTCGGCACGTCGTTGAGCCGCTATGCCGGTCAGGTCGCCATCATGTCCTTCGACCACTGGCTGATCCGCGATTTCCGGCGCTCCATGCCGCAAATTCCGGCCGGCCTGACGGCATGGGGAACGGAGAACCAGCAAATCGAAGGGCATTTCGCGATGCTGGCGCACGGCATCGCCTTCACCTCCTACGCGGTCGACCATCTGCCCAACCCGTTCGTCAGTTTCGTGCGCGAAAAACTTGGAATGCCGGTGATCACCTGGACGGTGCGCGATCAGGCCGCGGTGGCGCAGACCTTCGCCCATGCCGACCAGATGACGTTCGAAGGCTTCGATCCGGATTCAGCGCCGCTTTCATGAGATGGCTCTTGCCGTGGCAGCGTCGAAGCGCACATATCGCGCCAATGACGCAGCGCAGCAGGGACGCGGAAACAAGCCAGGGCGAGCGCACGATCAGCGTCGCCGGCTCGATCGGCAACTTCACCAGGATGGAATGGGACAGCCTTTCGGGCACGCTGCGCGGCGCAAGCGAGACCCCCTACAACCCGTTCCTGTCCTATGACTTCCTGAGCGCCGTCGAGGATTCGGGCTGCGCGAGCCCTCGCACGGGCTGGACGCCCAGCCATCTGCGCGTCGAGGACGCGGACGGCGTGCTGACCGGCGCCGTGCCCTGCTATCTCAAGTCGCACAGCCAGGGCGAATACGTGTTCGACCACGGATGGGCCGATGCATTCGCGCGCGCCGGCGGCAACTATTATCCGAAGCTTCAGGTCTCCATTCCCTTCACGCCCGCCACCGGGCCGCGCCTTCTCGTCGCCGACACCGTGGACGAGGCAAGCGAGCGCGCCATGCTGGCGGAAGCGCTCAAGGCGGTGACCGATCGCCTGGGCGCATCGTCGGCGCATGTGACCTTCGCGACCGACACGGATGTCTCGGTGCTGACCGAGGCCGGCTTCCTGCTGCGCTTCGACCAGCAATTCCATTTCTTCAACGAAGGCTATTCAACCTACGACGATTTCCTCGCCAGCCTCGCATCGCGCAAGCGCAAGGCGATGAAGAAGGAGCGGCGCGAGGCCGTCGCCAGCGGGATCACGATCGACTGGCTCACCGGCAGGGACCTGACCGAATCCGCCTGGGACGATTTCTACAAATTCTACATGGACACGGGCCAGCGCAAATGGGGCCGCCCGTACCTCAACCGCAAGTTCTTCTCGCTGATCGGCGAGCGAATGCCTAACGACATCCTGCTCGTCATGGCCAAGCGCGACGGCCGCTATGTCGCTGGCGCGATCAACTTCATCGGCTCGGAGACCCTATTCGGCCGCAATTGGGGCTGCATCGAGGAGCATCCCTTCCTGCATTTCGAGGTCTGCTACCACCAGGCCATCGACTTCGCGATCGCCCACACGCTCAAGGTCGTCGAGGCCGGCGCGCAAGGCGAACACAAGCTCGCGCGCGGCTACCGCCCAGTGATCACGCGGTCGGCGCACTACATCGCGCATCCGGGTCTGCGCAACGCCGTCGCCAGTCATCTGAGGAACGAGCGGCAGGAGGTCGAGCGCGTCGCGGCCTATTTCGAAGCGCATAGCCCGTTCAGGAAAGAGGGCAGTCGATAGTAGGCAGTTGGCAGTCGGCAGTCGGCAGTTGGCAGTTGGCAGTTGGCAGTTGGCAGTTGGCAGTTGGCAGTTGGCAGTTGGCAGT
>CAXTJQ010000003.1:0-222311 GCA_964244725.1 uncultured Rhizobiaceae bacterium | reverse complement strand
TGAAGAAAGATTTTTATTGCTACCCGGTCAACCCTGCTAAACTCAGGCTACTCCCTACTCCCTACTCCCCACTCCCCACTCCCCACTCCCGACTGCCGACTGCCGACTGCCGAGAACCCATATGGCCCCCACCGCCTACGACGACGCCAACATCTTCGCCAAAATCCTGCGCGGCGACATTCCGTGCCACAGGGTATACGAGGACAGCGACACGCTCGCCTTCATGGACGTGATGCCGCAAGGCCCGGGCCACGTGCTGGTCATCCCGAAGTCGCCGTCGCGCAACCTGCTCGATGCGGACGCCGGCATCCTCGGACCGCTGATGGCGGTGGTACGAAAGGTCGCGATCGCGGTAAAATCGACTTTCGAAGCGGACGGAGTGACCGTCATGCAATTCAACGAGCCGGCGGCGGGCCAGACGGTCTTCCATCTGCATTTTCACATCGTCCCGCGCTTCGACGGCGTGGCGCTGAAGCCGCATGCCGGCGGCATGGAGAAGCCGGAGGCGCTCGCCGCGCATGCCAAAAAAATCAGCGCGGCTCTGGCTCAATAACCGAAATACAGTCCGACGGCGAACACGCTCTCGGCCGCGACGATTCCAAGCAGCACCTTGCGGCCGAGATAGAAATAGGCGGCGAAGCCAAGCAGCGCCGATCCGATCCTGAGCGTCAGCGTCGAAGCGGCGGCGGGACCTGACGGGAAGCAGATCAGGTTCCCGATCACCGCCGCGACGAGCGCGGTGGCGACCGCGCGCACAAGCACCAGGATTGCCGCGCCCTCGCCGATCCGCCCGCCGAGGAACACGCCGAGGAAGCGCCACGGATAGGTCATCGCCCATCCGCCGGCGAGGATGAAGAGATAAGGCCACCACCAGGCGTCGACCGACTGCAGCGTCACGCCCTGGACCCGCGCCAAAAATGCGTCGCATAGGCCAAGCCGCCTCCCAGCGCCCCGGCCGCGAGCAGGTCGAAGCCAGGCATGACCAGATGCAGGACGGGGCCGAGCGCCAATCCCAAAACCATCGCGACGTGCGACGCGCGCTCGCGCGCCGAGCCCCAGAGCGAAGTCACGAAATACATCGGGGTCAATAGAAAGAGCGCGGCAGCCACCATCGGCGGCAGGCTGTCGAGGACGGCGTAGACGATCGCGACGACCGTCATGTTTGTGAGGATCAGCGTCGAGCCGAGCCCGGCATAGTAGCTCGTGCGGGAATCGCGCGGCACCTCGCGCAGTGTTTCCATGGCGATGACCCAGGAGGTCACGGCGACGAAATGCGCCAGGATGTAGAGCGTCAGCTTGCGGGTCTTGGGGCCGCGCAGCTCCGGCACGAGCGCGACCACCATCGGCGTCAGCCGGATCGAGGACAGCGCCACCGCGAGGGCGATGGCGAGAAACCCCGCCCCCGAAAGGACCGCGCCGAGCATCACGACCATGCCGGGCAGCGCCCATATCGCCGCGACCATGAACACCGCCTGCGGCATGTCCAGGCCGGCTTCCTGCGCCAGCCCGGCGTAGCCGACATGCGCCGTGCACAGGATCAGGCCAGGCACGGAACACGCCTTGCGGACGCCCTGCCAATACCATCTGCGATGGTCGGTGGATGCGGGGTCGCGTGCGGTCGGTTCGGACATGCGGCGTCGCGGTTACCACGCGCCCCGCATCAAGGCGAAGCAAATCCGTCGAATGATTTTCGCCGCATGCCCGCGTCGCCGCGCCGAAACGAAAAGGGCGCCACCGGCGCCCTTTCTGATCCGTGTCCGCCGGCGATCAGCTCTTGCGCGGCAGTTGCGGCACGAGGCTGCGCTTGACGCCGTCCCTGGCCGGCGGCGGGAGCTTGATCTTGGGCGCCAAGGCCTTCTTGGCGGACGCCTTCCTCGCGGCGGTCTTGCGGACCGCATCCTTGCCGGGGTCTTCCTTCTTCGGCTTCACGCGGATCTCGTCGGCCAGCGACTCGAGCTTGAGCCCGCTCTCTCCGCCCTCCTTCGTCTCGACCGTGACGCGGACCGTTCCGCCATGCTTCAGCTTGCCGAACAGGACCTCGTCGGCGAGCGGCTTTTTTATGTGCTCCTGGATGACGCGCGACAGCGGCCGTGCGCCCATCCGCTCGTCGTAGCCCTTGTCGGCCAGCCAGGCGATCGCCTCCGGCGCGAGGTCGAACGTGACGCCGCGCTCCGAAAGCTGCGCCTCGAGCTGCATGACGAACTTCTGCACGACCTGGTGGATGACCGGCACCGGCAGCGAGCCGAACGGGATGATCGCGTCGAGACGGTTGCGGAACTCCGGCGTGAACAGCCGGTTGATCGCTTCCATGTCGTCGCCCTCGCGCTTGGTCGAGCCGAAGCCGATCGCCGCGCG
This sequence comes from uncultured Rhizobiaceae bacterium, assembly GCA_964244725.1. Taxonomy (GTDB): domain Bacteria; phylum Pseudomonadota; class Alphaproteobacteria; order Rhizobiales; family Rhizobiaceae; genus Kumtagia. The sequence goes on along the minus strand of CAXTJQ010000003.1, from coordinate 219,956 downwards.
CTGCGCGTCCGAGGCGCCGGCATTGGTTGTCATGATCAGGATCACATTGCGGAAGTCGATCGACTTGCCGTTGTGGTCCGTCAGCTTGCCGTGATCCATGACCTGCAGGAGGATGTTGAACAGGTCGGGATGCGCCTTCTCGATCTCGTCGAGCAGCAGCACGCAATGCGGATGCTGGTCGACGCCGTCGGTCAGCATGCCGCCCTGGTCGAAGCCGACATAGCCTGGAGGCGCCCCGATCAGGCGCGAGACCGTGTGGCGCTCCATATATTCCGACATGTCGAAGCGCAGCAATTCAACGCCGAGCGACGACGCGAGCTGCTTGGCGACCTCGGTCTTGCCGACGCCGGTCGGGCCGGAAAACAGATAGCAGCCGATCGGCTTCTCCGGCTCGCGCAGGCCGGCGCGCGCCAGCTTAATCGCCGAGGACAGCGCCGAGATCGCCGTGTCCTGGCCGTAGACGACGCGGCGCAGCTCCTCGTCGAGATTGGCCAGCACCTGCTCGTCGTCGGCCGACACGGTCTTGGCCGGGATGCGGGCCATGGTCGCGATCGTCGCCTCGATCTCCTTGATGGTGATCGTCTTCTTGCGCTTGCCCTCCGGCAGGAGCATCTGCGACGCCCCGGTCTCGTCGATCACGTCGATCGCCTTGTCGGGCAGCTTGCGGTCGTTGATGTAGCGCGCCGAAAGCTCCACCGCCGCCTTGATGGCGTCGTTGGTGAACTTGACCTGGTGAAACTGCTCATAATAGGGTTTCAGCCCCTTCATGATCTCGATCGTGTCCTCGATCGTCGGCTCCTTCACGTCGATCTTCTGGAAGCGCCGCACCAGCGCGCGGTCCTTCTCGAAGAACTGGCGGAATTCCTTGTAGGTGGTCGACCCGATGCAGCGAATCGCGCCCGACGACAGCGCCGGCTTGAGCAGGTTGGACGCGTCCATCGCACCGCCCGAGGTCGCGCCCGCGCCGATCACGGTATGGATCTCGTCGATGAACAGGATCGCGCCCGGGAACTCCTCGAGTTCCTTGACCACCTGCTTCAGGCGCTCCTCGAAATCGCCGCGATAGCGGGTGCCGGCGAGCAGCGTGCCCATGTCGAGCGAGAAAATGGTCGCGTTGGCGAGCACCTTCGGCACCGCGCCCTCGACGATGCGCTTGGCGAGGCCCTCGGCGATCGCCGTCTTGCCGACGCCGGGATCGCCGACATAGAGCGGGTTGTTCTTGGACCGCCGGCACAGGATCTGGATCGTCCTGTTGATCTCGGACGTGCGGCCGATCAACGGATCGATCTTGCCCGATTTCGCCTTCTTGTTGAGGTCGACGCAATAGGCGGTCAGGGCGTCCTGCGCCTTCTTCTTGCCGCCGGTTTCCTCCGCCTCGCCGTTCTGCGCGCTGTTCTGCTCTTGCTCGGCGCCGCGCGGAATCCGCGATTCGCCAGCGCCGGGGCGCTTGGCGATGCCATGCGAGATGTAGTTGACCGCGTCGTAGCGGGTCATCTGCTGCTCCTGCAGGAAATAGGCGGCATGGCTTTCCCGCTCGGCAAAGATCGCCACCAGGACATTCGCGCCCGACACTTCGTCCCGGCCGGAAGACTGGACATGGATCACCGCGCGCTGGATGACGCGCTGAAAGCCGGCGGTCGGCTTGGAGTCCTCGTCGTAGCCGGTGACCAGGTTGTCCAGCTCGGTATCGATATAACCCAGCACCGTCTTGCGCAGATCGTCGACGTCGACGTTGCATGCGCGCATGACGGAGCCGGCTTCGGCGTCGTCGATCAGAGCCAGCAGCAGGTGTTCGAGCGTCGCGTATTCGTGATGGCGCTCATTGGCGAAGGTGAGCGCCTGATGGAGGGCCTTTTCGAGACCTGATGAGAAAGCCGGCATGCAAGACCTCATTTCTTTTCCATCACGCATTGCAGCGGATGTTGATTCTGACGGGCGAAATCCATGACCTGCGACACTTTGGTCTCGGCCACTTCGAATGTATAGACCCCGCATTCGCCGACGCCGTGATTGTGGACGTGCAGCATGATGCGGGTCGCCGCTTCGCGGTCTTTCTGGAAGAACCGCTCCAGGATGTGGATGACGAACTCCATCGGCGTGTAGTCGTCGTTCAGGATGAGGACCCGGTAAAGGCTGGGCTTCTTGGTCTTTGGCTTCGTGCGCGTGATGACCGCGGTTCCGCGTCCCGGCGCTTGCCCGTCGGATTCACCGGCCTGCATCGCGGCCGCGCGCTTCGGCGCGACTTCCCCGCTCTGTCTCAAAGGTCCTTTCCTTTCGCAGGCGACGCGCCCGCCTGTCACATGTAGGTCGCGCGGATCGGATTTTAAGCCCTTCTCCGGCGCTGACAATCCCGCCCGCGCATGGTCGGGCGCCGGTTCGGGCGATTTGATCGCAACGGCGCGGCGGCGCGCCGTTGGCTAAAGACCGGGCGAAAACCGCAACCTTCTGGTTACCATAAACGGATTGGTAACGGCCCTCGCTCTACTGTCCGCGCAGAGGCAGGACCCTTTGCCGCCTCCCGGCATGCAGTTCAAAGGATGTAACAGTGCGTCAGGCGACTTCCGTGACTTTCCCGCGTCGATTCTCCCTCAAAACCATGGTTGCCATCGCTCTCACGGCGATATTCGCCATGTTCGCGGATGTCGCGACGGCGGCGGACGCGCGCTATTCGGCGGTCGTCATCGACGCCAACACGGGCAAGACGCTGTTTTCGGCCGACGCGGGCGGACGCCGCTACCCGGCTTCGCTGACCAAGATGATGACGCTTTACATCACCTTCGAGGCGCTGGCCGCCGGCAAGATCAGCAAGAACACGCTCATCCCCTTCTCCGTCCAGGCGGCTTCCATGCCGCCGACCAAACTTGGCGTGAAAGCGGGCAATTCCATAACCGTCGATACCGCGATCCTCTCGCTCGTCACCAAATCTGCCAATGATTCGGCTGCCGCGCTCGGCGAGTATTTCGGCGGCTCCGAAGCCGGCTTCGCCCGCATGATGACGGCCAAGGCGCGTTCGATCGGCATGATCGGAACCGTGTTCCGCAACGCCAACGGTCTGCCCAACCCGGCGCAGTTCACCACCGCGCGCGACATGGCCACCCTCGGCATCGCGCTGCGCGAGCATTTTCCCCAGTACTACCCCTACTTCTCCACTCGCTCCTTCGCCTATGGACGCCAGCGCCTGGCCAACCACAACAGGCTGCTCGGCCGCATCAAGGGGGTCGACGGCATCAAGACCGGGTACACCCGCGCATCGGGCTTCAATCTCGTCTCGTCGGTCACCGACGGCAACAGGCGCATCGTGGCGGTCGTGATGGGCGGGACGAGCGGCGGAGCGCGCGATGCGCATATGGCGCAGCTGATCGCCAGATACATGCCGCTGGCCTCCGGCCGCAGGGGCGGACCACTCGTCGCGAAGACGGGCAAGTCCAATCTGTTGGCGATGGCCAGGGCCCTCCTGCCGCAGGACACGACGCCGCCTCCTCCCGGCGACGCGGTCGACGCCGAAGAGGTCCAGGAACAACTGGAAGTCGCCGCCGCCAAGGCCCCTGCGCGGCCCGCCGCGGAGACGACTCCGTTCGAGATCATCAAGCAGCACGGCTACGCCGCGCCGGCCCCGCGTCCGACCGCCGACATCGATGCGGTCAACACCGCTTCGGTGGCGACGCGATCCGCCAGACAGCCCGTCCTCGAACGGTCGTCCGGCCAGCAAGGCGGCTGGGTGGTCCAGATCGCATCGTCGCCGAGCAAGGCGGAGGCCGCCAGCGCGCTGAAGACGGCGAGCCAAAAGGCCGCGGGCATCCTCGCCGCGGCGGACGGCTTCACCACGGCGTTCGAAAAGGACGGCGTAACCTACTATCGCGCCCGTTTCGGCGGATTCGGATCGAAGGCCGAGGCGTGGAAGGCGTGCGCCTCGCTAAAAAGGAAAAGCATCGGTTGCTACGCGGTCCAGAACTGAACCGGCGATCTCTCCTCTGTAACTCGTATCGGGAGACCTAGTGATGATTGGTGAGCAGGATGTCCTTGGCTTCGTTGATGCGCGCCGCGAGGACAGAAGACCGGCCGATGTCGGAGTGCAGGCGCTGCATCAGGCGGCGATGCGCCTTGCGGATATCCGCCGCGGTGGCCCCCGCTTCAAGACCAAGGACCTTGTAAGCCTCCTGCTTAGTCATGGCGCCCGAACCTGGCGCAACACCCTGCCCCGGGCCAATCTGCGCCTTCGCGTTCTGGCGCCAGACGGGAAACCGGCCGTCAAGATACGTCTCAAGTAGCTGCCGGCTCTCCGAATCGGATCTCAGGTCGGCGTAGAGTTCGATCAGATGCGGCAGCGACATCGTGCTCAGCATGCGCTGCTCGTGCCGGCCGGCGAGCACCAGGCCCTCCAAGCCGCCCGTCTCGTGATCCAGCTCCATTTCCAGCGCCGCGGTGCGCACGCTCGACCGCTTGCTCGACTTCGGATCGTTGGCGGCGACCGTCTTGCGCCGCGCCAAAGCAAACCAGCCGAACGCGACGGCCATCATCAGTCCGCCGGGTCCGGCCAGTCCAACGCCGAGAAGCGCCGCGCCGAGCAATCCGAGAACGGCGGGGCCCGCCAGGCGAACCGACCTGGCCACGGCGGCAGGGTTCGACGTCGCGAACGCGTTCAGCGCAAAGACCAGCGCCAGCAGGACGAGGACCGCTGCGACCGCATAGGTCATGGCGACAACAACCTCTTCAGGCTTTCGAACTGCAAGCGACCCTCCGGCGTCCCGCCTCGCGAATTTCAACGACTTCGAGGCCGCCCCCGCCGCGCTGTGAAAAAACGCCACGTTGCCGATGCGAGCGTAATGCGGTCGAACGCGCCCGTTTTCCCAATTCGCAGAACATGTGTCGGAGCCAGGCGTCTTGCAAGATCGTTCCGGCCTGCGACGGCCTGAATCGCGTCGTCGGGGCCTTCAGAGAAGTCCGAGTTCAGCCAGTTCTCGCCGCAGATGAAGCGGCAGCAACATGATATCGCCGTCGCCCGCGTCGACATCGCGCGGCGCATCTTCGATCTTGAGATAGCGCCAGCCCTGGAACGGGCGTCGCGGCTGCCACTGCGTGCGCACGACTTCCGGCGCCAGGATCAGGTGGCAGCGCGATATCCCTTCCGCATCGACGAAGGGGCGGATATCCAGCAGGCGCTGGCGGCACTGCACCTGCGCCTTGACGACCCAATAGAGCGATCCGCCGTCGATCAGTTCGGCGGCCCGCGTCGGGACCATGCGCGTCGTGTGGAATTGCTCGGCCGGCTCGCCGGCGCGGCGGCGCTCGTCGAGGCGAAAATCGATCCAGCCTTCGAGATCCTCGACGCTGTCGCAGCCGACGCAGAGTTTCAGCATGTTGAGGGACATGTCTTCCGGTCTAAACCCTGGAAAGCCGCCATTCAACGCCGGACCGCGTTCTCCACAGGCGTCAGCATTCCACGACGTTGACAGCCAGCCCGCCGAGGCTGGTTTCCTTGTACTTCTCGTTCATGTCGAGTCCGGTCTGCCGCATGGTCTCGATCGCCGCGTCGAGCGGGACGAAATGCGTTCCGTCGCCCTTCAGCGCCAGCGACGCGGCGGTCACCGCCTTGACCGCGCCGAGCGCGTTGCGCTCGATGCACGGCACCTGCACCAACCCGCCGACGGGATCGCAGGTCATGCCGAGATGGTGCTCGAGCGCGATTTCGGCGGCGTTCTCGACCTGCTCGGGCGAACCGCCCATGACGGCCGCGAGACCGGCGGCCGCCATCGCCGAGGCCGAGCCGACCTCGCCCTGGCAGCCGACCTCGGCTCCCGAGATCGAGGCGTTGGTCTTGATGATGCCGCCGACCGCCGCCGCCGTGAGCAGGAAATCGCGGACGCCGTTCTCGTCGGCGTCGACGTGGAAATGCAGGCAGTAGCGCAGGACCGCCGGGATGACGCCCGCCGCGCCGTTGGTCGGCGCCGTCACGACGCGGCCGCCGCCGGCGTTCTCCTCGTTCACCGCCATGGCGTAGATCGAAAGCCAATCATTGGCGAGCAGCGGGTTTGGCCGGTTCTGCCGCCACTCCTCTTGCAGCCTGTCGTGAAGCCGCCGCGCCCGCCGCCGCACTTTCAGCCCCCCGGGCATGATGCCTTCCTGCGCAAGGCCGCGCTCGATGCAGCCGCGCATCGCGGCCCAGATCGCGTCGAGACCGTCGTTCAGCGCCGCCCGATCCATTCGCGTCTCTTCGTTGACCCGCTTCATCTCGGCGATCGACAGCCCGCTCGCCGCGGCCATCGCGAGCATCTCGACGGCGGTGGCGAACGGATAGGGGACGCGGTCGCCGGCTTTCGGTTCGGCGCGACCCGCGGCGCGCTGTATCTCTTCCTGCGAGACGACGAAGCCGCCGCCGACGGAGTAGTAGACGCGCCGCAGGATGAGATGGTCGTTCGTGTCGTAAGCATAAAACGTCATGCCGTTGGCATGGCCGGGCAGCGGGGTCTTCCTGTCGAGCACGAGATCGACCGCCGGATCGAAGCGGTAGGTCGGATGGCCGGGCGGCGTGACGGATTTGCCGGCGCGGATCGCCGCCACCATCGCATCGGCCGTGTCGGGATCGACGCTGACCGGGGTCTGGCCGGCCAGTCCCAGCATGACCGCGCGATCGGAACCGTGGCCGATCCCGGTGTAGGCCAGCGATCCATGCAGGCTCGCGCCGACCCGGCCGACGCGCGTCCCGGCCGAGCGCGGCCAGTCGTTGCCGGCCAACTCGTCGAGGAATCGCGCCGACGCCGTCATCGGCCCCATCGTATGCGAGCTCGATGGGCCTATGCCGATCTTGAACAGGTCGAAAACGGAGAGGAACACGGCAAAACTCCCGGCCGGCCGGCCCATGGCGATCCAGGAGCGTATATCGGCGCTTTGGGCGGCCGGCGCTAGGCCGGAGCCGAAGTCGCTTTTGCTTGCCGCGACATCGCGCGGATGCTTTGCTTGCCGCACGATAGTCGCCTTGTCCGAGCGCCGATGGAAAACCAGCCGCTGCTGACCACGATGGACGTTGCCGCGCTGGTGTTCTTTCTGGCGGCGTGGATCGTCCATTCGCTCGCGGCCGGCGGCCGTCTGTTCAAGCGCGTCTCGCTGTCTTCGGCCATGAACCGGCAGCGGGCGGCGTGGATGCAGACCATGGCCAGGCGCGAACTGCGGATGATCGACACCAGCATCATGGTCGGCCTGCAGCAGGGCACGGCCTTCTTCGCATCGAGTTCGCTGTTCGCCATCGGCGGGTGCTTCGCGCTGCTCAACGCCTCCGACCACGTGCTGGCGATCGTCGGCGACCTGCCGCTGGCGGTCTCGCCGTCGCGACAGGCGTTCGAGGTCAAGGTTTTCGGCCTGATCACGATCCTGGCCTATTCGTTCTTCAAGTTCGGCTGGTCGTACCGGCTGTTCAACTATTGCTCGATCCTGGTCGGCGCGGTGCCGATGCAGCGCGAAGGCGCGGCCAATCCCGCCGAGACCGAGGCGGCCGTGCAGCGCGCCGCTTCGATGAACATCCTCGCCGGCAAGCATTTCAACGCCGGCCTGCGCGGCACGTTCTTCTCGATCGGCTATCTCGGCTGGTTCATCAACCCCGCCGCCTTCGCCTTCACGACGTGCCTGCTGTTCGCGGTGCTGATCCGGCGGCAGTTCTTCTCGGAAGCGCGGAATGTGGTAGTGGGGAGTAGGGAGTGGGGAGTAGGGAGTAGGGAGTAGGGAGTAGGGAGAACTCGCATCCTGGCTGCTGGGCAATGCTTGTCAGAAAACTGTCCCTTGAGCGATCAAGTCATTTCTGCGGGCTATCAATCCTACTGCCCTACTGCCTGCCTCACCACCATTTCTCCGCCCGGAACCGTCCAGCCGCCTGCTCGATGACGTGCGCCGTCCGGAACAGCGTCTCCTCGTCGAACGGCCTGCCGATGAGCTGCAGGCCGAGCGGCAGGCCGCTGGCGTCGAGGCCGGCCGGCACCGCGATCCCCGGCAGGCCGGCCATGTTCACCGTCACGGTGAAGATGTCGTTCAGGTACATCTTCACCGGGTCGGACGCCATGTCCTGATCGGCGATGCCGAAGGCGGCGGACGGGGTGGCCGGGGTCAGGATCACGTCGATGCCGTCGGCGAACACCGTCTCGAAGTCGCGCTTGATCAGCGTGCGGACCTTCTGGGCCTGCAGGTAGTAGGCGTCGTAGTAGCCGGCCGAAAGCACGTAGGTTCCGATCATGATCCGCCGCTTGACCTCGCGCCCGAAGCCCGCGGCGCGGGTCCGCTCGTACATGTCGGTGATGTCGCGGCCCGGCACGCGCAGGCCAAAACGGACGCCGTCGTAGCGCGCGAGGTTGGACGAGGCTTCGGCAGGCGCGACGATATAGTAGGCCGGCAGCGCGTATTTGGTGTGCGGCAGCGAGATGTCGACCATCTCGGCGCCGGCGTCCTTGAGCCAGGCGATGCCCTTCAGCCAGAGGATCTCGATTTCGGCCGGCATGCCGTCGACGCGGTATTCCTTCGGGATGCCGACCTTCATGCCCTTGATCGGCTTGCCGATCGCGGCCTCGTAGTCCGGCACGGGCATGTCGACGGAAGTCGTGTCCTTGGCGTCGGTCGAGGCCATGGACTTCAACATGATCGCCGCGTCGCGCACGTCGCGGGCGATCGGCCCGGCCTGGTCGAGCGACGAGGCGAAGGCGACCACGCCCCAGCGCGACACGCGCCCGTAGGTCGGCTTGATGCCGACCGTTCCGGTGAAGGCGGCCGGCTGGCGGATCGACCCGCCCGTGTCGGTCGCCGTCGCGCCGGCGCACAGCAACGCCGCGACGGCGGTCGCCGAGCCGCCCGACGAACCGCCCGGCGCCAGCTGCAGATTGTCGAGCCCGCCGCCGGAGCGGGCGCGCCGCCACGGGTTGACGACCGGGCCGTAGTGCGAGGTCTCGTTGGACGACCCCATGGCGAACTCGTCCATGTTGAGCTTGCCCAGCATGACCGCGCCGTCGGCCCACAGATTGGCCGTCACGGTCGATTCGTAACGCGGCTTGAAGCCGTCGAGAATATGGCTGCACGCCTGGGTGTGGACGCCTTGGGTCGCGAACAGGTCCTTGATGCCGAGCGGGATGCCCTCCAGCGGGCCGCCCTCGCCTTTAGCGAGCCGGCCGTCCGAAGCGGCCGCCATCGCGCGCGCCTTGTCGTGCGTGACGGCGACATAGGCGTTCAGGCGCCGGTTGGCTCCGTCGATAGCGTCGAGATAAGCGTCGGTCAGTTCGGCGGCGGTGATCTCCTTGCCGCGCAATTTTTCGCGGGCCTCGGCGATCGTCAGGCGGGTCAGTTCGTTCATCGGGCCAGGTTCTTTTCGTAAAAGCGCGAGAAGCCGGAATCGGGATAGTCGAGCACGGCCCGGCAGACCGTGAAGCCGTTGCGTTCGTAGACGCGGTACGCCGGCTCGAAGCCTTCCGCCTCGCCGGTTTCCAGGACGAGCCGCGCCAGGCCCTTCGCGCGCGCCAGGGCCTCGATGCGCTGCAGGATCAGCGAGCCGAGACGTTGCCCGCGCCGCGCCGGCAGCGTGAACATGCGCTTGACCTCGCCCTGCCCGCCGCCATGGTCCTTGAGCGCGCCCATCCCGAGGGGCGCGCCGTCCTCGCCGCGTGCGACGAACAGGGTGATCGAGGGCTCCGCCATTTGCTCGACCGTGAGCTGGAACTGGAATTCGCGCGGCGTCAGCGGGATCATCGTCGCGTTGAGGTCGGCGACCAGCCGGCGCACGTCGTCCTGCAAAGGCGTCTCGACCGCGATCGCGACCGCCACGTCCGCTACTCCACGACTTTCGGCACGAGAAAGAAATTCTCGGCCGTCGACGGCGCGTTGGCGACGATGTCGGCCGCCTTGCCGCCGTTGGTCACGATATCCTGGCGCTTCTTCAGCGCCATCGGCGTGACCGACACCATCGGCTCGACGCCCGACACGTCAACTTCGTTCAATTGCTCGACGAAACCCAGGATCGCATTCAGCTCGCCGGCCATCCGCTCGGTATCGTCCGGCGAAACGGCGATGCGGGCAAGACGCGCCACGCGCATTACGGTCTGGCGGTCGACGGACATCAAGGCCTCGGGCGCGGTCGATGAGAGGGACGGTCGGGCCGCGCTATAGCGGCGTGGCTCGGTTCGCGCAACCGCGCCGGCTCAGGGCATGGTCACGCCGTCGCAGAGGACATACGCGCCGCTGATGCCGCTGTTGGCGAGATCGCTGCCGTCGGCGGCCGGAGCGTTGAGACCGCCGGCGCTGCCGTCGTCGCCGGACTCCTCCTCGACCGGGCCGGAATAGCCCTCGGCGAGCGACGCCACATCGACCTTGCCCGGCGCCCGCTCGATAATCGTGAAGACGTCGGGCGAGGCATAGTCCGGGGCCTCGCAGAACGCGGTGACCGTCCATGCCTTGTCCTTGCGCGGATGCTTGAGCACCTGCAGGAAGGCGCAGTCGGACTGCACCGTATCGAAGCCACGCGGCGACAGCGCCATCTGTCCGGCCGCGATCAGCGTCTGCAGCTTGCCGGCCTGTGCTTGCCCGCAGAGCTGCTGCGACTTCAAATAGACGCCCTGGATGAAGTCGTCGGCGGCAAAGGCCGATGCTGGGATCATCGTCAGCATCGCCGCCGAAACGACCGTCAAAAGCTTCGCCATCTCGCTCTCCGCTCGCCGGTCAAATTTCGATCGCTTCGCCGACCGGCGGAGACAACAGTTCGGCGTCCGACCCTTCCATGCCGGCGATGAATTTGTCGGCGCTCTGGTCGACCATCGGGAACGACGCGAAATGCGCCGGCACGATCTTCTTGAAGTTGAAGAAGCGCTTGCAGGCGAGCGCCGCGACCGCGCCGCCCATGGTGAAGCGGTCGCCGATCGGGACGACGCCGATCTCGGGCTTGTGCAGTTCGTCGATCAGCGCCATGTCGCCGAAGATGTCCGTGTCACCCATGTGGTAGAGCGATCGGCCGTCGTCGAAATGCAGGACGAGGCCGAGCGGGTTGCCGAGATAGGTATTGGCGCCGCCCTCGCCGCTGAAGGACGACGAGTGCAGCGCTTGGACGAACGTCGTCGTGAACCCGCCGCATTCGACGGTCCCGCCGGTGTTGCCGGGATTGATCTTGCCGCCGTCGACGCCCTTGCCGACCAAATACATGCACAGCTCGAAATTCGCCACGAGCATCGCGCCGGTCTTCTTCAGGATCTCGACCGCGTCGCCGACATGGTCGTTATGACCATGCGTCAGCAGCACGTGGGTGATGCCGGCCGCCGGCTCCTCCCAGCCCTTGTTCCACGACGGGTTGCCGGTCAGGAACGGGTCGATGAGGATCTTCGCGGCGCCGGATTCGATCCGGAATGCGGAATGGCCGTACCAAGTCAGGTTCATGCGTGGCTTCTTTCTCGATTTTCGATTTCAGGACAGATAGAAGACAGCCAGCGCAAAGGAAAGCCGTTGCCCGTCGTCGAAATCAACACCCTGCAGGTCTATCTCGCCGGAGGAAAGCCGCTCGCCGCGATCGATCTCGGCGACAAGACGATCGGGCTTGCGGTTTCGGATCGCGGCCTGTCCTTCGCCCACCCGCGCCAGGTCATCGCGCGCAAGAAGTTTTCGATCGATGTCGGAATCATGATCGCCGAACTCGCCAGGGAGGACGTCGGCGCGCTGGTGGTCGGATTGCCGATCAACATGGACGGGAGCAGCGGTCCGCGCGTCCAGTCGACCCGCGCCTTCGTGCGCAACATGGAGCGCCTGACTGACATGCCCGTGGCGTTCTGGGACGAGCGGCTGTCGACCGTGGCGGTCGAGCGGACGCTGATCGAGATGGATTTCTCGCGCGCCAAGCGCAAGACCAAGATCGATTCGGCCGCCGCGGCCTTCATCCTGCAGGGCGTGCTCGACCGGCTTCAGGCGCTCGGCGCGGATTCGGCGGATGAGGATGTCGACCGCCCGTAGCGCGCGCGGCGATGGCGCATCCAGTCCCTTATCTCACGCCGGCGGCGAAGCGCCCAGATGCCCACGAGGACGAACGTGTCGAAAACCAGCGCTTTGAGGATGAGCCAAGGCACGGAGGCCGGCGCCAAGCCGAGCACCTGGCCGCACAGTTCGAAGTAAAGGTCATGGACTTGGCGCGAAAGCATGAGGTAGCCGAAATTGATGTCGTAGTAGGACAAGCCGAACCAGCCCCAGAAGATGACGAGCGGAAAGGCCCAAATGCCGAAAACATAACGCATCAGCGGTTCTGTCCCTTGAACACGTGCAGGTTCGACGCGAATCGTCCGAGCGTCGCGATTTGCGAGGCGTCGAGCGCCTTCACGCGGGCGGCGAGGCGCACCTGTTCTTCCGACGGCTTTTCTCTCGGCGGCCGCGAGTCGCGTTCATCCCTGATCGCGACGTAGGAAGCGATCAGCGCGGCGACATGGGTCGCGATGACCGGCATGAAATGATCGGCATGGACGACCGCGGCGACGATCAGGATCAGGGTGATGAGGAAGGCCGATGCGGAGAACGCGACGCGGAGAACCTCGTCGCCTTGAGTCGCCTCGTGTCCCAGCGACAGAGCCATGGTCGCCAGGGACCACCAGAACAACACCGCGCAGGTGGTGAACCCGAAGCCGATCGCGGCGCGCAGGGCCAGGCGATGCGCGTCCTGCATATCGCCGACCGCAACGCGGATGCCGAAGGCGTTCAGGCCTTCCGCCCCGCCGGCGTCGAGAATCGAGAGCGCCGCAAGCAACGAAAAGACGGTCGCCCAGTGCAGCACCAGAAACAATGTGAGAATTCGCGGCATCATGTCCTCGTCGCGGAACGAAGAGTGGAGCGCGCGGCTCAGCGGCGCAACGTAAACCATTTGTTAAGGTTAACGACCTGTGAACAAAGCCAGCCTCTCGACGCGGCGGGCCGCCGGGGCAGCGGGCTCAATTCGCGGGATAGAGCGAATCGACGATCAGGCGCGAATCGTGGCGCGCCGCGAGCATGCCGTAAGTGCCGCGCCACTGGCCCGCGAGCCGCGTCTCGATGAAGGCGTCCGCGATGCGTCCGGCCCCGATGCGCTTGAGTTCCGCCGCGGCGGCTGTCAAGGCGAGCTGCTCGGTGAGGATGCGCGCCGACCCTTCGTCGGACGACGCGACCTGCATGGCCGCGCGCAGCACGCCGGTCGCCCCGCGCCCGCCTGGGCCGATGTCGCGCTCCATGCCGGCCAGGACCTCGTCGAACAGCCCAGGCGCGCGTTCCAGCACGCGCAGCACGTCCAGCGCCATCACGTTGCCCGAGCCCTCCCAGATCGCGTTCACCGGCGCTTCGCGGTAGTAGCGCGCGAGCGGCCCGTCCTCGACATAGCCGTTGCCGCCAAGGCATTCCATGGCTTCGGCGAGCAGCGCCGGCGCGATCTTGCAGACCCAGTACTTCACGACAGGCGTCATGGCGCGCGCGAAGGCCGCCTCGGCCCGGTTCCCGGCCGCCTCGTCGAAGGCGCGGGCGAGCCTGAACGACAGCGCGGTCGCGCCGGCCACGTCGAGCGCCATGTCGGCCAGCACCCGCTGCATTAGGTCCTTGTCGATCAGCGCGGTCCCGAAAGCCTGGCGGTGGCGCGCGTGATGGACCGCTTCCGCCAGGCCGGCGCGCATCAGTCCCGAGGACGCCACGGCGCAGTCGAGCCGCGTCATGGTTACCATGTCCATGATCGTCCTGACGCCCGCGCCCGGCTCGCCGACGAGCTCGCCGACGGCGTTTTCGAACTCGACCTCGCACGAGGCGTTCGAGCGATTGCCGAGCTTGTCCTTCAGGCGCTGGAAGCGGAATCCATTGTTCGCTCCATCGCTGAGTATGTGCGGCGCGAGAAAGCAGGAGAGCCCCTCGCCCGCCTGGGCCAGCACCAGGAAGGCGTCCGACATCGGCGCCGACATGAACCATTTGTGGCCGGTGAGGCGATGGAAGCCGTTGTCGATCCGCTCGGCCCTGGTCGTGCCGGCCCTTACGTCCGTGCCGCCCTGTTTTTCGGTCATGCCCATGCCGAGCGTCAGGCCGGCCTTCTGGACGGGCGGCTTCTGGGCCTGGTCGTATTTGCGGCTGATGATGCGCGGCGCCCATTCGCGGAACAGGCCAGGGCTCGCCATCAGCGCCGCCAGGGAAGCGCTGGTCATGGTGAGCGGACAGAGATGGCCGGCTTCGAGCTGAGACGTGAGAAAGAAGCGCGCCGCCCGGATCTGGTGACGCTTGCCCGCCTCCTCGCCGCCGTTCTCCCATACGGAGGAATGCAGGCCGCCGGCGATGCCGCGCCGCAGCAGCGCGTGGTAGGCGGGGTGAAACTCGACCACGTCGAGCCTGCGGCCCTGCCGGTCGTGCGTGCGCAGCTTGGGCGTTTCGGCATTGGCCAGCCGGGCGAGGTCCTGCGCCTCGGCGGTGAGGACGAACTTGCCGAGGCCGTCGAGTTCCTTGCGGACGGGATCGGAAAACGCTTCCGCCAACTGCACCAGCAGCGGGTCGCCGCGCCAGGCGTTGCCGCCGGCGATGGGCGGCGGCTGGTTGATGACTTCGTGCGTCAAGCCGTTTCCTCGCTCCGCCGCCCGGAGGAGCGACGCCATCGCCGCCTTATAGACGAACGCGCGCCGCGGACGCGATGAAAAACCGGGGAGAAGGAGAGGTTTCGAGCCATGCGCCTTGCCGGTCCGCTGGCCCGGACTTATAGCAACCGCCTGTGACCCCCGCGCCCGTAAACCCGCCGATCTATCCGCATCGCCACCTGCTCGGCATTCGCGGCCTGACCCCTTCCGACATCCAGATCCTGCTCGACCGCGCCGACGCAGCGGTGGCGATCTCGCGGCAAAACGAGAAGAAGACGACGACGCTGCGCGGCCGCACGCAGATCAACCTGTTCTACGAGGCGTCGACGCGCACGCAGGCCTCGTTCGAGCTCGCCGGCAAGCGGGTTGGCGCAGATGTCATGAACATGGGCGTCGCGAGTTCATCGGTGAAGAAGGGCGAAACGCTGATCGATACGGCGATGACGCTCAACGCCATGCGGCCCGACATCCTGATCATCCGGCACGGATCGGCCGGGGCCGCGGCCCTCCTGGCGCAGAAGGTTGGCTGCTCAGTCGTCAACGCCGGCGACGGCGCGCACGAACACCCGACGCAGGCATTGCTCGACGCTCTCACCATCCGCCGCGCGAAGGGCAAGCTCGCGGGGCTGACGGTCGCCATCTGCGGCGACATCCTGCATTCGCGGGTGGCGCGCTCCAACATCCTGCTGCTCGCCGCCATGGGCGCGTTCGTCCGGGTCGCCGCGCCCTCGACCTTGCTGCCGGTCGGCATCGAGCGCATGTCGGTCGATGTCTATCCGACCATGGCGGAAGCGCTGAACAATGCGGATGTGGTGATGATGCTGCGCTTGCAGCGCGAGCGAATGGCGGGCGCGTTCGTGCCGTCGGTGCGCGAATATTTCCGCTACTACGGCCTCGACGCGCAGAAACTGAAGGCGGCGCGGCCGGATGCGCTGGTGATGCATCCCGGTCCGATGAACCGCGGCGTCGAGATCGCCTCGGAGATCGCCGACGGTCCGCAAAGCGTCATCCAGGAGCAGGTCGAGATGGGCGTGGCCGTGCGCATGGCGGTGATGGAAGCGCTGCTCGACCGCCGGCGCAACCCGGACGGGGTCGCGGGATGAGCGTCACGGTTTTCGAAAGAGCCCGCATCGTCGACCCGTCTCGCGGGCTGGACGAGATCGGCACGGTCATCGTCGACGGCGATGCGATCGTCGCCGCCGGCGCGTCCGCGCTCAACCAGGGCCGGCCCGGCGGGGCCGTGATCTTCGATTGCAGCGGCATGACGGTCATGCCCGGGCTTGTGGACGGGCGGGTCTTCGTCGGCGAACCGGGCGCGGAGCACCGCGAGACGATCGCCTCGGCCGGCCGGGCGGCGGCGGCGGGCGGGGTAACCTCGTTCCTGATGATGCCCGACACCGATCCGGTCATCGACGACATCGCGCTCGTCGAATTCGTCATGCGCACCGCGCGCGACACGGCCGTGGTCAACGTCTTTCCCACTGCCGCCATCACCAAGGGCCTCGAAGGCCGCGAGATGACGGAATTCGGACTGCTCAAGGCGGCGGGCGCCGTCATGTTCACGGACGGCCGCCGCACGATCGCCAACGCGCTGGTGATGCGGCGGGCGCTAACCTATGCGCGCGATTTCGGCGCGATCGTCGCGCACGAGACGCAGGATCGCGACCTGGCCGCGTCCGGCGTGATGAACGAAGGGCTTTTTGCAAGCTGGCTCGGCCTGCCCGGCATTCCGCGCGAGGCCGAGGTCATCCCGCTCGAGCGCGACCTGATGCTCGCGCGGCTGACGGGCGGCGCCTACCACGCCGCCAAGATCTCGACCGCCTTGTCGGCCACGGCGATCGCGCGCGCCAAAAACGACGGCGCGAACATCACGGCGGGCGTCTCGATCAATCACCTCGCGCTCAACGAGAACGACATCGGCGAGTACCGCACCTTCTTCCGCCTCTCGCCGCCGCTGCGCGCCGAGGAGGACCGCGTCGCGATGGTCGAGGCGATTCGCGACGGGACGATCGACATCCTCGTCTCCTCGCACGATCCGCAGGATGTCGACACCAAGCGCCTGCCCTTCGCGGACGCCGCCGATGGCGCAATCGGGCTGGAGACGCTGCTCGGCGTAGCGCTTCGCCTGCACCACAATGGCGACGTGGCGTTGTCGCGCCTGGTCGACCTGCTGTCGACCGCGCCGGCGCGTTTGTTCGGGTTGCCTGGCGGCACGCTCAAGCCCGGGGCCAAGGCCGACCTCGCCATCGTCGACCTCGACGAGCCCTGGCTGGTCAGCGAAGCCGGCATCCTGTCGCGCTCGAAGAACACCAGCTTCGAAGGCGCGCGGCTGCAGGGCCGCGTCGTGCGCACGCTGGTTGCCGGCAGGACGGTTTTCGGATCATAAGGATGACCCGGCTCGGCCGGTCCAGGGGGAACGATGACAACCGGCCTGCTCGTGGCGATCGTGTTCGGCTATCTCCTCGGCTCGATCCCTTTCGGCCTCGTCGTGACCCGGGCCGCGGGCCTCGGCGATGTCCGCAAGATCGGGTCGGGCAATATCGGCGCGACCAACGTGCTGCGCACCGGCAACAAAAGCCTCGCCGCCCTGACGCTGCTGCTCGACGCGCTGAAGGGGACGGCGGCCGCGCTGATCGCCGGCCATTTCGCGCCGGACTATGGCTTGGCGGCCGGGTTCGCCGCGTTCGTCGGGCACATCTTCCCGGTCTGGCTCGGCTTCAGGGGCGGCAAGGGCGTCGCGACCTATCTCGGGGTGCTCGCCGGCCTGGCCTGGCCGGTGGCGCTCGTCTTCGCAGCCGTCTGGCTCGCGCTGGCCTTCCTGCTGCGCTATTCGTCGCTTGCCGCGCTCGTCGCCGCGCTGGCGGTCCCGGTCGCGCTCTATTTCATGCGCCTGCCGGAGATCGCCGCGCTGTTCGCGGTCATGAGCGCGGTCGTCTGGTTCAAGCACAAGGCCAACATCGCGCGGCTGCTCGCCGGAACCGAATCGCGCATCGGAGCCAAGATCTGATGCCGGACGGGCCGCGACTGAGCGACGCGCAGCGGCTGAGCTGGCTCAGGCTGATCCGCACGCCCAATGTCGGGCCGGCGACGTTCCGCGATCTCATCGACCGCTTCGGCTCGGCGGACGAGGCGATCGCCCGGCTGCCCGACCTGATGCGCCAGGCCAAGGCGCCGAGCATCGCGAAAATTCCGCCGATGGCCGCAGCACAGGCGGAGATGGAAACGGCGCGGCGGCATGGCGCGCGCTTCGTCGGAATCGGCGAACCCGACTATCCCGCGGCGCTTCGCACTATCGATTATCCGCCGCCGCTGATCGCGGTCAAGGGCCGGGGCGATGTGTTCGGCCGGCCGGCGGTCGCGATCGTCGGCGCGCGCAACGCGTCGCTCGCCGGCATGAAGATGGCGCGCAGGCTCGCGGCCGACCTCGGGGCGGAGGGCTATGCGATCGTGTCCGGGCTCGCGCGCGGCATCGACACGGCGGCGCATCAGGGCAGCCTCGCGACCGGAACGATCGGCGTGCTCGCCGGCGGTCTCGACCGGCCCTACCCGCCCGAAAACATCGCGCTGGGCGAGGAAATCGCGGAGCGCGGCGCGGTCGTCTCGGAAATGCCGTTCGGCTGGGAGCCGCGCGCGCAGGATTTCCCGCGCCGCAACAGGCTGGTCGCCGGCATGGCGCTCGGCCTGGTGGTCGTGGAGGCGGCGCGCCGCTCCGGCTCGCTCATCAGCGCCCGGCTCGCGGGCGAGATGGGCCGCATCGTCTTCGCGGTTCCAGGCTCGCCCATGGATCCGCGCGCCGAAGGAACCAACAAGCTGTTGAAGGACGGCGCGACGCTGGTCACAGGATCGGCGGACGTGTTCGACGGCCTGCGGCCCTTGTCGCAACGCAGGATCGCATCTCATTTCGCGGCCGGCGAGACGCCCGATTTCACCGACTCGCCGCCCGCGGCGGATTCCGATCGCGCCCGCGTGCTGGAAGCGCTCAGTCCGACGCCGACACAGATCGACGAACTCATCCGCCACACCGGGCTTCACCCGGCGCAAATCTTCATGATCCTGCTCGAACTCGACCTGTCGGGCCGGCTCGAACGCCACGCCGGCGGCAGCGTCTCGATTGTCTTCGTGGATCTTTAGAGGCGGGCGCCATGCAGCGCGTCCTCCGTCCAAGATGCGCCATCTCGATCAGGCCGGCGGCCATTTCGAAATCGTCAGTCTTCGCTGCTGGACGAGATTGCGCCAGACAGCGCGCCATCGCTCTTGAAATACAGCCCAAGGCAGACGGCGCGTTCAACAGAGGTCCTATTCCGAAATAGCAGAAGTTGCAGCCGCGCCTCCATTTTATCGTTGGTTGTATGCAGTTGCGTTCGCTTCCAGCCGAGCCGCTCTTGACCGAAGCCCTTTCGACAGCCATGTGACGGGGCTGCAGGACCCTCGGCCGATTGCCCGATTGCCGCGCAGTCGCCAGTGCACGAACGGAATTCCATGGACGTCGTCGTCGTCGAGTCGCCTGCGAAGGCCAAGACCATCAACAAATATCTCGGCAAGAACTACACGGTTCTGGCCTCTTACGGGCATGTTCGCGATCTGCCGGCGAAAGACGGGTCGGTGCGTCCGAACGAAGACTTCGAGATGTCGTGGGAAGTCGACGGTCCGTCCTCGAAACGGCTCGGCGACATCGCCAGGGCGCTCAAGGACGCCGACGGCCTCATCCTGGCGACCGACCCGGACCGCGAGGGCGAGGCCATATCGTGGCATGTGCTCGAGGTGCTGAACCAGAAGAAGGCGATCAGGGGCAAGCCGGTGAGCCGCGTCGTCTTCAACGCGATCACCAAGCAATCGGTCCTGGACGCCATGGCCAATCCGCGCGAGATCGACGCGCCGCTGGTCAACGCCTATCTGGCGCGGCGCGCGCTGGACTATCTGGTCGGCTTCACGCTCTCTCCGGTGCTGTGGCGCAAGCTGCCCGGTGCGCGGTCCGCCGGGCGAGTTCAATCCGTGGCGCTGCGGCTGGTCTGCGACCGCGAGACCGAGATCGAGCGCTTCGTGCGCCAGGAATACTGGCAGATCGCGGCCCTTCTCGCGACGCCTCGCAACGAGACCTTCGAGGCGCGGCTGACGGCCTTGGAGGGCAAGCGCGTTCAGAAACTGGACGTGGCCGACGAACGCCAGGCGACCGACATCCGCACGATGCTCGAAGGCGCGTCGTTCCGCGCGGCGTCCGTCGAAGCCAAGCCGACCAAGCGCAATCCGGGTCCGCCTTTCACCACCTCGACGCTGCAGCAGGCGGCTTCGTCGCGACTCGGCTTCTCGGCGGTGCGCACGATGCAGGTGGCGCAGCGGCTCTACGAGGGCATGGACATCGGCGGCGAAACCACGGGCCTCATCACCTACATGCGCACCGACGGCGTGCAGATGGCGCCGGAGGCGCTGACCTCGGCGCGGTCAGTGATCGGCAAGGAGTTCGGCGCGCGCTACCTGCCAGAGAAGCCGCGCTATTATTCGGCCAAGGCCAAGAATGCGCAGGAAGCCCACGAGGCGATCCGCCCGACAGACTTCGCCCGCACGCCCGACCAGGTGCGAAAATTCCTCGATGCCGATCAGGCGCGGCTCTACGACATGATCTGGAAGCGCGCGATCGCCAGCCAGATGCAGCCGGCCGAGATCGAGCGCACGACGGTCGAGATCGAGGCCCGCAACGGCTCGCGGACCGCCGGTCTGCGCGCCGTCGGCTCCGTGGTGCGCTTCGACGGCTTCATCGCGGCCTATACCGACCTCAAGGACGAGGATACCGTGGTCGCCGACGACGAGGAAGGCGGCCGGCTGCCTGAAATCCGCGCCGACGAAGCCCTGGCGCGCAAGTCGGTCACCGCCACCCGGCATTCGACCGAGCCGCCGCCGCGTTATTCCGAAGCCTCGCTCATCAAGAAGATGGAAGAGCTCGGCATCGGCAGGCCGTCGACCTACACGGCCATCCTCAAGACGTTGGAAGACCGCGAGTACGTCACCATCGACAAGCGTCGCCTGATCCCGCATTCGCGGGGCCGGCTGCTGTCGGCGTTCCTCGAAAGCTTCTTCCGCAAATACGTCGAATACGACTTCACGGCCGACCTCGAGGAGAAGCTCGACGAGATTTCGGACGGCAAGCTCGTCTGGAAGGACGTGCTGCGCGATTTCTGGACTGACTTTTCGGGCGCCATCGACGGCATCAAGGAATTGCGCGTCACCGACGTGCTGAACGCCCTGAACGAGGAACTCGCGCCGCTGGTATTTCCCGCGCGCGAGGATGGTTCGAACCCGCGCATCTGCCCGAAATGCGGCAGCGGCGACCTGTCGCTGAAGCTCGGCAAGTATGGCGCGTTCGTCGGCTGCTCGAACTATCCGGAATGCGGTTTCACGCGCCAGCTCGGCGACGTGGTCAATGGCGATGGCACCAGCGGCGCGGTCGACGAAGGAAACAAGGTGCTGGGCTCCGACCCCTACACCAAGGAGGAGATCACGCTGCGCAGCGGGCGGTTCGGCCCCTACCTGCAGCGCGGCGACGGCAAGGAGGCGAAGCGGTCGAGCCTGCCCAAGGGCTGGACGCCGGATTCCATCGATCACGAGAAGGCGCTCGCGCTGCTGGCGCTGCCGCGCGATGTCGGCAAGCATCCTGAAAGCGGCAAGATGATCTCGGCGGGGCTGGGCCGCTACGGGCCGTTCGTCCTGCACGACGGGACCTACGCCAATCTCGAAGGCATCGAGGACGTGTTCTCGATCGGCCTCAACCGCGCGGTCTCCGTCATCGCCGAGAAGAAGTCGAACCCGCGCGGGGGTCGCGGCGCGCCGGCCGCGCTGCGCGAACTCGGCGACCACCCGGATGGCGGCAAGATCACGGTGCGCGACGGCAAGTACGGACCCTACGTCAATTTCGCCAAAATCAACGCCACCTTGCCCAAGGCCAAGGACCCGATGACGCTCACGCTTGAAGAGGCGCTGGTGTTGATCGCCGACAAGGAAACCCAGGGCGGCGGCAAGAAGCGGGTCCGCAAAGCCGCGCCCGCGCGCAAGCCAGCGGCAAAAACCGCTGCGGCGAAACCCGCTTCGGCCAAGAAGCCGGCGGCCAGGAAAGCGCCGGCCAAGAAGCCCGCCGCGAAGAAGGCCTGAGTTTGCCAGGCAAATCGCCTCCCTCCAAAGCCAAACGCGGCAAGCCCTCGATCCTGGGGGCTGCGGCCGATCCTCGCCCTTCAGGCGACTTCCGGCCGGATCGCGATCAGATCCTGCGCTACATCGAAAGCCATCCCGACAAGAGCGGCAAGCGCGACCTCGCCAAGGCCTTTTCGCTGAAAGGCGACGACCGCGTCTGGCTGAAGGACACGCTGTCGGCCATGCATGACGAGGGGCTGATCGACCGCGACCGAAAGCGGCTGGTCCGCGCCGGGGCGCTGCCGCATGTCGCGGTGCTCGACATCTTCGCGCGCGACGGCGACGGCGCGCTTCTGGCGCGTCCGAGCGAACGGATCGCCGGCGACATCGCGACAGTCGTGGCCATCAAGACGCCGCGCGGCGGCAAGGCGCCTGGCATCGGCGACCGGGTGCTCGCCAAAATCTTCCGCAACGCGGAGAACGACGGCCCGACCTACACGGGCCGCGTGATGAAGATCTTCGACAAGCGCGCCGACAGCGCGCTCGGCGTCGTGCGGGTGCTGCCCGACGGCGCAATCCGGATCGATCCGGTGGAACGCGGCAAGCCCGAACTGGTGCTGGAGCCCGACGCCGCCAGCGGCGCGAAGGCCGGCGACCTCGTCGAGGTCGAGCCAGTCCGGGCCAGCCGCTACGGTCTCGCCACGGCGCGGGTGATTTCGGTGCTCGGCTCGCTGACCAGCGAGAAGGCGGTCTCGATGATAGCCATCCACGTCCATGGCATCCCGCACATCTTCCCGCAGAGCGTGATCGCCGAAGCCGAGGAGGCAAGACCAGCCTCAATGAGCGGTCGCGAGGACTGGCGCGCGGTCGACCTGGTGACGATCGATCCGGCCGACGCCAAGGACCACGACGACGCGGTGTTTGCCATCCCCGACCCGGACGAGGCCAATGCCGGCGGCTTCGTCGTCACGGTGGCGATCGCCGATGTCGCCGCCTATGTCCGGCCGGGGTCGGCGCTCGATCGCGAGGCGCTGAATCGGGGCAATTCCGTCTATTTCCCCGACCGCGTCGTGCCGATGCTGCCGGAGCGCATCTCCAACGATCTGTGCTCGCTCAGGGAAGGCATCGACCGCCCTGCCCTTGCGGTCCGTATGATTTTCACCGCCGACGGCCGCAAGATCCGCCACACCTTCCACCGCGTTCTGATGCGCTCGGCGGCCCGCCTCTCCTACCCGCAGGCGCAGGCGGCGATCGACGGCAAGCCCGACGTCCGCACCGGGTTGATCCTCGACCGCGTTCTGAAGCCGCTCTGGGCCGCCTATGCCGCGCTCAAGCGCGGCCGCGACAAGCGCCAGCCGCTCGAACTCGACCTGCCGGAACGCAAGATCCTGCTGAAGCCGGACGGCGCGGTGGACCGCGTCGTCGTTCCCGAACGGCTCGACGCGCACAGGCTCGTCGAGGAATTCATGATCCAGGCGAACGTCGCGGCGGCCGAGACGCTGGAGGCCAAGCGCCAGAAGCTGGTCTACCGCATCCACGACGCGCCATCGCCCGTGAAGCAGGAGTCGCTGCGCGAGTTCCTGCAGTCGCTCGGCATTTCGCTGGCGCGCGGCGCGGAACTTCGCACCCCGCAATTCAACGCGGTTCTCGATCGCGTCCGGGACGGAGAGAACGAGGCGCTGGTCAACGATGTCGTGCTGCGCACGCAGAGCCAAGCGGTCTACGCCCCCGACAATATCGGCCATTTCGGGCTGAACCTGCGGCGCTACGCCCATTTCACCTCGCCGATCCGGCGCTATGCCGACCTCATCGTACACCGCGCCCTGATCGCGGCGCTCGGGCTCGGCAAGGACGGGCTGACGGTCGCCGAGGAAGCCCGGCTGGAGGACATCTCGACGCTGATCTCGGCCACCGAGCGCCGCGCCATGGCCGCCGAGCGCGAAACCGTCGACCGCCTGACGGCGGCGCACCTCGCCGAGCACGTCGGCGGCGAGTTCGACGGCCGCATCTCGGGCGTCACTAAGTCCGGCCTGTTCGTCAAACTGCCGCAGTATGGGGCGGACGGCTTCGTGCCCATCGGAACGCTCGGCGACGAATACTATATCTTCGACGAGACGCTGCGGGCGCTGGTCGGCGAGCGCAGCGGCCACGGCTATCAATTGTCGGACCCGGTGCGGGTCAAGCTGATCGAGGTCGCGCCGCTCGCCGGCGCATTGCGCTTCGAGATGCTGAGTGATCCGAAACCATTGCCCGGCTCCAAGCGTTCGTTCCACAAGTCCAAGGTCCGCAGGCCGGGCGGACCGGCGCCGCGCCGGGGCGCGCGCGGCAGGAGATGACGATGCAGGAACAGATTTTCGGCGGCGAGCTCCATGCCGGCAGGCCGGCGCGGCCGGTGTGGAGCGCGATCCGCCGCGGCCTGTTGTTCCGCTGCCCGAATTGCGGCGAGGGCAAGCTGTTCAGATCGTTTCTGAAAATCGTCGACCGCTGCGAAGCCTGCGGCGCCGACATGCATCATCACCGCGCCGACGACCTTCCCGCCTACATCGTCGTCGTGATCGTCGGCCACATCGTGGTCAGCCTGTTCATGGGTTTCGAGGCGACGAGCAATTTGTCGACATGGCAGGACCTGGCGATCTGGATTCCGCTCACGATCCTTCTGGCGGTCGCCCTCATCCGACCCGTCAAGGGCGGAGTCGTGGGGCTGCAATGGGCGCTCTACATGCACGGCTTCGGCGGCGGGGACGCTCCGGCCGAGTCGCATCCCGAACTTTGACGGCTGGCGATCCTGGCCCAAGCGGGCCGATCCGCAAGCCGTATCGTCCGCGGCGCTCTTGTAATAAGAACCCGCCCATGCATGGAACCGTTCAGAGACAGATCGGCGAAAGCGAGCGGGACCATCCCGTCCGAGCATCGGGGGCCCTTCGCCCGCGCGACGCCGCGACGCTGGTCGTGATGGATCAGGACGCGCGCGGCGTGCGCGTCCTGATGGGCCGGCGGCATCCCGGGCACGTTTTCATGCCCGGCCTCTACGTCTTTCCAGGCGGCCGCACCGACCCGGGCGATTCGCGCGTCGCCGCCGGGACAGGTCTCCATCCGGCGATCGCGCGGCGCTTTTCGCGGATGGGCAAGTCTCCCTCCCGCAGTCGCGCGATCGGGCTTTCGGCGCTGCGCGAAACCTACGAAGAGGCCGGATTGCTGATCGGCGAAAAGCGCGGATTCGCCACGACGCGCGCCGGCTGGACGGGCTTTTCCAAGCATGGCGTCATGCCGTCGCTCGAAAACCTGCGGCACATCGGGCGGGCGATCACGCCGCCCGGGCGCGTCCGCCGCTTCGACGCCCACTTCTTCGCCGTTCGGCGCGACAGCGTCGCCGTCGAACTCGCCGATGGCGGACCGAGCGACGAGTTGCAGGGGTTGCTGTGGCTTTCGTTCGACGATGCGCTGTCGGCCGATATTCACGACATGACGCGGACCATGCTCACCGAGCTCAAGGACCGGCTAGAGGTCGATCCGGCGCTCGACCCCGAAGCGCCTGTCCCGTTCTACCGGATGGTCGGCGACCGCTTGCTGCGCGACCTGCAGTGATCGCATCAGGCGTAACTCGGACATGACCGGCGAACTGTCCTCAGACGGCCATGTTCGGCGCGTGCAATGGCTACCGATCGTGGCCGCGATCGCGTCGATCAGCGTCGTCGGCATCGCCATCGGGCTCGGCATGCCGCTGCTCAGCGTGATCCTCGAAAAGCGCGGCTTCTCGGCCAGCATGATCGGCCTCAACACCGCCGTGGCCGGCTTCGCCTCGACCGCCGCAGCGCCCATGGCGACGCCGCTCGCGATTCGCTTCGGCGTCGTGCCGACGATGGTCGCCATGATCCTGGTCGGCGCCTTCAGCTTCACCGGATTCTACTTCGCCAACGCCTTCTGGATGTGGTTCCCGCTGCGCGTGGTGCTGCATATCGCGCTGACGGTTCTGTTCATCCTATCGGAGTTCTGGATCTCTTCGTCGGCGCCGCCACAGCATCGCGGCTTCGTCCTCGGGCTTTATTCCACCGTCCTTTCGCTAGGCTTCGCCGCCGGCCCCTGGATCTTTTCGCGCCTGGGCAGCGGCGGTTTCGCGCCGTTCGGGACCGTCTTCCTGCTCGTCATGGTCGCGCTGGTCCCGGTGCTCGCCGCTTGGCGGCAGGGGCCGACGATCGAACGGCGCGAGGGCGGGCCGCAATTCCTGCGCTACGTCTGGCTGGTGCCGACGGCGACGGCGGCCGTGCTGGTCTTCGGCGCGGTCGAGACGGGCGGCTTCGCGCTTTTCCCGATATACGGCAGCCGCAGCGGCTATTCGGAGGCCGAGGCCGCGCTGCTCCTCACCATGATCGGCCTTGGCAACGTGCTGATGCAGATCCCGATCGGCATGCTCAGCGACCGGGTGCGCGACCGGCGCCACCTGCTGCTGTTCTGCGCCATCGTCGGTCTGCTCGGCATGGCGATCCTGCCGGCCGTCGCCTCGCAGTGGCGCATCATGGCCGGCGTGCTGTTCGTCTGGGGCGGCATGGTCGCGGCCATGTACACGGTCGGCCTCGCCCATCTCGGATCGCGGCTTTCGGGCCACGAACTCGCGAACGCCAACGCCGCCTTCGTGCTGTGCTACGGCCTCGGCATGGTGCTCGGTCCGCAGGTGATCGGCATCGGGATGGACCTGTTCGGCAAGGACGGGTTCGCCGCGGCGCTCGGCCTGTTCTTCGCCGCCTATATCGGCCTCGTCGTCGCGCGCCTCGTCGCGTCGCGACGGGCGGCTTGACTTTCATGGGCCGATCTTTATGTGTCGCGGCTTGATTTCAAGCGCTGGGCGAGCGTCCGGCCGCGCCATCCAACCCTGTAATTCGAACGGAACCACCCATGGCGAAAGCAGCCAACATCAAGATCAAGCTTCTGTCGACCGCCGACACCGGCTTCTTCTACGTCACGAGCAAGAACAGCCGCACGAAGACCGACAAGTTCTCGTTCAAGAAATACGATCCGATCGCCAAGAAGCACGTCGAGTTCAAGGAAACCAAGATCAAGTAGCATCGGCTTGCCCGCTCGCCGTCGAAAGCCGCCTCCGGGCGGCTTTTTGTTGCGCGGTTTTCATCGGTCGCGTTGAGTCTGACGATGGAGACGGCAGGGGCCGGCCGGCTCGGGCAGCGGTACGAGGAAGACACTGTGCGCCAGAGCCGGCCGGCCTACCCCATGGGCCCAGGAGATGCGGCGGACCTGAGCGTCATGGAGCGTCGAGGAAGCATCGACCGTGGACCGGCCGCTCTTCCGTCGCCCACTACTGTTGCAGCGCGAGTCGAAACGCAATTATATCTTAAGAATTCCTTGCGATGATTGCTCTTATGGTAAATATCCGGCCGGTTTGCCGGCAGGAGGGCATGATCAGGCCGCCCTGGCCACGACCCGGTTGCGGCCGGCGTTCTTGGCTTCGTAGAGCGCAACGTCCGCGCGCTTCACCAGACCCTCGACCGTATCGCTGCCGCGCAGCGTCGACGACACGCCGACGCTGATGGTGACGTTGATCGAGACGCCCGCCTTGCCGACGGCGAAGGGGTGGCGCTCGATCTCGGAGCGGATGCGCTCCGCGACCGCCTCGGCCACGGCCTGCTCGGTGTCCGGCATGACGACGATGAACTCCTCGCCGCCATAGCGGCAGGCGAGATCGATGCCGCGCACGTTCTTGCGCAAGCGGGCGGCGAAGGCGCGCAGCACGTCGTCGCCGCCGTCGTGGCCGTGGCCGTCGTTGATCGCCTTGAAGCGGTCGAGATCGGTGATCAGCATCGACAGCGGCCGCCGGCGCGACATGGCGCGTTCGAACAGCGTCCTGATGTGGCTGTCGAAGTAGCGCCGGTTGTGCAGCCCGGTCAGGCCGTCCGTCACCGCCATCTCGATCGTCTGCGTCACGCTGGCGCGCAGATGGTCGTTGTAGCGCTTGCGCTTGACCTGGGTGCGCAGGCGCGCGGTCAGCTCCTGCTCGTCGATCGGCCGGATCAGATAGTCGTTGATGCCGAGCTCGAGCCCGCGCAGGATGAGCTGGTCCTGGCCTTCCTCGGCAAGCAGGATGATCGGCAGCAGGCGCGTCCGGTCGAGCGAGCGGATCTGCGCGCAGAGGCGGAGGGGATCATAGTTGCGGAAATTCGTCGAGATCAGGACGCATTCGTAGGGCGCCTCGGCCGACTGGAAGAACCCTTCCTGCGGATCGGCGGCGACGTCGAGGCGGATGCGATCGCCGAACATGCGGGCGATGCGGTCCGCGGACGGCGGGCGTTCGTCGATCAGCAGGATGCGCGGCGGGGTTCCCTCGTCGGGCGCGCGGCGCGACAGCAATTCCTCGATGCCGATGTTGCGGGTCGTGGCCGCGCGCAGCCGCAACTCGTCCGTCAGCGTCTTCAGCCGCACGAGGCTGCGGACGCGGGTCATGAGCTGGAGGTCGTTGACCGGCTTGGTCAGGAAGTCGTCGGCGCCGGCCTCCAGCCCCCGGATGCGGTCCGCCACCTGGTCGAGCGCCGTGACGATGACGATGGGGACATGCGACGTGGCGGGGTCCGATTTCAGCCGGCGGCACACTTCGAAACCGTCCATGCCGGGCATCATGATGTCGAGCAGCACCACGTCGACGCGGCCGTTCTCGCAGATCTCGATCGCATCCGGACCGTTGGTCGCGGTCAGCACCTCGAAATACTCGGCAAGCAGCCGGACCTCCAGCAGTTTGACGTTGGCGGGAATGTCGTCGACGACGAGGATGCGCGCGGTCATCGCAGGCTCACACTGGCGGCACGGTGCGGCGGCGCGTCATGCGTCGCCCAGATAGGACTTGATGGTTTCGATGAAACGGGGCACCGAGATCGGCTTGGAGATGTAGGCCTCGCAGCCGCCCTGCCGGATGCGCTCCTCGTCGCCCTTCATCGCGAACGCCGTGACGGCGATGATGGGGATGGTGTGGAGATCGTCGTCCTGCTTCAGCCATTTGGTGACTTCGAGGCCGGACACTTCGGGCAGCTGGATATCCATGAGGATCAGGTCGGGACGATGCAGGCGCGCGAGGTCGAGCGCCTCGAGCCCGTTGCGCGTGCGCACGGTCTCGTAGCCGCTGGCCTCGATCAGGTCGCGGAAGAGCTTCATGTTGAGCTCGTTGTCCTCGACGATCATCACCTTCTTCGCCATGCGCATTCGATCCGATCGCGGTCGCGGGATGCGGAGGTCGCATGCCCGGCGGCGAGTCCATCTCGTCCGCACCATAGCGGCAGAACGTTGATGAAACGGAAACGGCCCGCCCCCTCGGGGTAAGGACCAAACAAGCTTTTCAAGCACTTGCGGCCGGTCGATCCGTTGTCTAACTCAGGCCGGAGTGCAGGGTGCGGCGGGAGCATGGCATGAAGGGCGAAGCGGCCGGCCAGGAAGCGCAGGCAATCGCGGTGTCGGCGCTGTCGTTCATCGCCGGCGATCCCGTGCTGCTGCCGCGCTTCCTCGCATTGACCGGCATCGAGGCCTGCGCGATCCGGGAGGCCGCGCGGGAGCCGGGTTTTCTGGCGGGCGTGCTACAGTTCATCCTCGGCCACGAGGCGACGCTCATGGATTTCGCGCGCGCCGCCGGGATCGAGCCGGCGTCGGTGGGAGCGGCGCTGCGCGCGCTGCCGAACGGCGACGACCGCTATCTGTCCTCGACATGAGCGACGATCCCGAAACGGCGCGTCAGATCGCCGAACTCGCGCGCGATGCGAGGCCGCTCCTCGTCCTCGACGTGGACGACGTCGTCCTCGACTTCATCGGCGCCTTTCCGAAATACGTCGCGACGCTGGGACTGGACCTGAGACTCGATACGTT
Organism: uncultured Rhizobiaceae bacterium; assembly: GCA_964244725.1. Classification (GTDB taxonomy): domain Bacteria; phylum Pseudomonadota; class Alphaproteobacteria; order Rhizobiales; family Rhizobiaceae; genus Kumtagia. Next base: position 190,425 of record CAXTJQ010000003.1, on the reverse strand, counting down.
CAGCCTCCATGGCAACGTGCTCGATCCGCAAACGGGCCTGCCGGTCGCCAACGATCGCGTCGACGACATGATCGACGCCTTCTTCGTCGCCCAAGCCGACTGGCAGACCGTTCTGGCAGGCGCGGCCGACGCGATGCGCGCACTCGCCGGCAAGGTCGAGATCGTGCTCCTGACCGCGATGCCGCATCGCTATCGCGCGGCGCGCCGCGCCCATCTCGACGCGCTCGGATTGCCCTATCCGCTGTTGACGACGGAGCAGCCGAAAGGCCCCGCGCTGCGCCAGTTGCGCGGGGCGGCCGGGCGGCCGGTCGCCTTCGTCGACGACCAGCCGCGCAACCTCGCCTCGGTCCGCCAGGCTGTCGCCGACGCCCATCTGTTCCACCTGATGGCCGACAATACTTTCCGCCATATGCTACCGTCGCCGCCGGACGGCGCCATCGTCGTCGACGATTGGGCCGAAGCCAAGCCGAGGATCGCCGCGGCGCTGGGCGTGTAGGCGTTCAAGCGGCCGCATTGCCAGGACCCGCCTTGCGGACCGTATGGCGGTGACGTAGAGTCGTTTCGTTCCTTTTACGTTCCCAGCCATGGCAAGCCCGGTCAACGATCCAATCCATGGCTTCTGCCGCGATTGCCTGGCGCTCCAGCATTCGTCGGAGCGCCGATGCGAGCGCTGCGGAAGCCCCCGGCTGGCGCGTCATCCGGAGCTTTATGCGCTTCAGATGGCGCATATCGACTGCGACGCCTTCTATGCCGCGGTCGAAAAGCGCGACAATCCCGCACTGAAGGACAAGCCGGTGATCATCGGCGGCGGCAGGCGCGGCGTGGTCTCGACCGCCTGCTATATCGCGCGCATCAGCGGCGTGCGCTCGGCCATGCCGATGTTCAAGGCGCTGCAAGCCTGCCCGGAAGCCGTCGTCGTCAAGCCCGACATGGAGAAATATGTCCGAGTCGGACGGCAGATCCGCCGGATGATGGAGGCGCTGACCCCGCTCGTCGAGCCGATCTCCATCGACGAGGCGTTCCTCGATCTGGCCGGCACCGAGCGATTGCACGGCGGCCCACCCGCCCTGGTGCTCGCCGAATTCGCCCGGCGGGTCGAAAACGAGGTCGGCATCACCGTTTCGGCCGGCCTGTCCTACTGCAAGTTCCTCGCCAAGGTCGCCTCGGATTTCAACAAGCCGCGCGGCTTCGCGGTCATCGGCGCGGCCGAGGCCGTATCGTTCCTCGGCCCCCAGCCGGTCACGCTGATCTGGGGCGTCGGCAAGGCGTTCGCCGCGACACTCGAGCGCGACGGCATCCGCACGATCGGACAGCTGCAGAGGATCGAGCAGGCCGAACTGCTGCGCCGCTACGGCTCGATGGGAAACCGCCTCTTCCACCTCTCCCGCGGCGCGGACGAGCGCACCGTCCATGCGCACCGCGACGCCAAGAGCGTCTCGGCCGAGACCACCTTCGATGCCGACCTCGCGTCCGCTACGGACCTCGTGCCGATCCTGCGCGCCCTGTCGGAGCGCGTCTCGGCGCGCCTGAAGAAGAGCGGCCTGGCGGGCCGGACGATCGTGCTCAAGCTCAAGACGCAGGACTTCAGGATCCGCACGCGCAACCGGCTGCTCGGCGATCCGACGCGGCTCGCCGACCGCATCTTCTCGACCGGTTTGCAACTCCTGGAGCGCGAGACGGACGGCACGCGCTACCGACTGCTCGGCATCGGCGTCGGCGACCTCACCGACGAGGGCAAGGCCGACCCGCCCGACCTCGTGGACGAAAAGGCACGCAAGCGCGCGATGGCCGAAGGCGCGATCGACATCCTGCGCGGCAAGTTCGGCGGCAAGGCGATCGAGCACGGCTATACGTTCGGCCGATCAGGCAACGCGGCCCGGGAAGACGGTCCCGAGGAGTGACGGCCAGCTCAGATGATGCGAAGCGCCCAAACAAGCTTCAGCAGACGCGGAAGCGCCGGCAACGTGTTGAAGGCGTAATAGGTCTGCTCCGCCTTGCCGCCATAGCTGTCCTTGTGCCGCGCGAGCGTCTGGACGGGATAGACAAAGCGGTTGGCGAGCCGGCTGGTGTAAAGCAGGCGGAAGACGCGCTTGGCCAGCCAGTTCTTGCCGAGATCGCCATCCCGGATGCGATGGAAGGGCGACAAGCCGAGGTGAAGACACGGCACGCCCTCTTGCTGAAAGACCGCGATGGCCGCGCCGACCAGCGCATGGGCGGCCAGCGGATCTGCCTCCGGCAGCCAGCGGCGCGTCGTCGACAGATAGCCGGCGATCGCGCCGTCGGCGTAGATCGGGTCGAAGAACGCGAAGGCCAGCGGGCGGCCAGCGGCGTCGACCAGGAAGAACTTGCGCACGCCGGGCTCGTCGGCAAGCACCACCGGCCGCACCAGGAATTTCAACTCCCGCCTGCGGTTGACCTTGGTTTTGCGCCAGCCGTCGGAGATCGCCAGGATGTCGGCGGCCGCGAAGTCGCGAACGGGCCGCTCCACGACGCGGAGCCCTTTTGCCGTCATGCGGTTTTTCGCCGTTCGAAAGCTGCGGCGCTTGGTTCCGGCAAAGGAAAAATCGCGCAGGTCCAGCGTCGTCACGCAGCCGAACTCGTTGACGAAGAACCCGCGACGCGCCAGGATCTCCGCAGTGCGGCGCGAGGCTTGCCAGAAACCGACGTCCTTCATCTGCGAGACGAACGCGTCGATCAGACCTTCCCACTGGTCGAAGGGCGCGATCGGGTCTGCGAGCGCGAAAGCGGTGCCGCCGACCAGCTTGTAGCTCAGGAAGCCGTCGTCATTGCCGAAATAGTTCATGTCCGGCTGCAGAGCGGCCGAATAGGCGATCGCAAATCCGCCGTGTCGTTCGAGCAGCCGCCGCCGAACCTGTTCGGGAAGCGGCGCGGGCGAAGCGGGGGTCAGGACCGGCGCTTTCGCCGCATCGGTTCTCGTTTGTAGAACGATGCCTGCCATGTCCATCCTGGTTCGAACGGGGTCGTCGAAGGCAAATAGAGCCGGCGCCTTCGCCGGAAAGAGGATGCGATTGCCGAAATCACGATAGCGCGGAATGTTCGTGCCTCAAACCGTCGATCGAGCGGTCAGGCGTCGCTCGGGACAATCCGCCGCATCGCTCAGACCAGTTCGACGTCCACGACGCCAGGGATGGCGCGCATCGCCGACGCGATCTGAGGCGAGATGCGGTAGCGGTCCGGCAGCGCGATCTCGACCTCGCCCCGCGCCTCGCCCTTGAGCACGATGAAGCTGACCTGCCCCTCGCCCTTGGCGGCCAGCTGCGTTGCAAGCGTCGACACGGGCGCCGAGTCGCGGACGAAAATCCGCAACGCCTTCTGAACGCGGCTCGCCTCCTCCTCGAGCGAGGCCACCGTCTGGATGCGCAAATTGACGCCCTCCGGACGGTCCTCGGCCGCCACGGTGAGGACCACCGAACGGCCGGGTTCGAGCAGATCGCGGAACTGCGCCAGCGCCTCCGAGAACAGCACGGCCTCGTAGTGGCCGGACTGGTCGGAGAACATCACCACGCCCATCTTGTTGCCGGTGCGCGTCTTGCGCTCCTGCTTGGAGGTCACGGTCCCGGCGAGCCGGCCGGCGGCCGCGCCGCGCTTCACGCCGGCGGAGAATTCGGTCCAGTTCTGGACGCGCATCTTCTTCAGCGCCTGCTTGTATTCGTCGAGCGGGTGGGCCGAGAGGTAGAAGCCGACCGCCTGGAACTCCTTGAACAGGCGTTCGGCGGGCAGCCAGGGTTCGGCAGCCGGCAGGTGCAGCTTCTGCTGCCTGGCTGCGGATGCGCCGCCGAACATGTCGATCATGCCCATCGCCGCGTCCTCCGCCGCGCGGGACGCCAGCCCCATCATCCGCTCCAGACCGGCCATCATCGCGGCGCGGTCGTGGCCGAAGCAATCGAGCGCGCCGGCCAGGATCAGGCTTTCGAAGACGCGCTTGCCGACGATGCGCGGATCGACGCGCTCGCAGAAATCCTCGAGGTCGGCGAACGCGCGCTCGCGCCGCTTGGCGACGATATGCTCGACCGCGCCGTCGCCGACGCCCTTGATCGCGGCCAGCGCATAGAAGATGCGGTTCTCCTCGACCTCGAAATCGCGATAGCTCGTCCTGACCGAGGGCGGCGCCACATCGATGCCGAGCCGCAGCGCGTCCTGCCGGAATTCCGCGAGCTTGTCGGTATTGCCCATGTCGAGCGTCATCGAGGCGGCCAGGAACTCGACCGGGTAGTGCGCCTTGAGGAAGGCCGTCTGGTAGGAGATCACCGCGTAGGCGGCGGCGTGCGACTTGTTGAAGCCGTAGTCGGCGAATTTCGCCAAAAGGTCGAAGATGAAGTCGGCCTGCGGCTTGCCCAAACCCTTCGCCATCGCGCCCGAGACGAAACGCTCGCGCTGCGCGTCCATCTCGGAGCGGATCTTCTTGCCCATCGCACGGCGCAGCAGGTCGGCCTCGCCGAGCGAATAGCCCGAAAGCTCCTGCGCGATCTGCATCACCTGTTCCTGGTAGACGATGACCCCTTGAGTCTCGGCCACCAGATGGTCGATCATCGGGTGGATCGAGGCCATTTCCTCCTCGCCATGCTTGCGCGCATTGTAGGTCGGGATGTTCTCCATCGGCCCCGGCCGGTAGAGCGCGACGAGCGCAATGATGTCCTCGATGCGGTCCGGCTTCATGCCGATCAGCGCCTTGCGCATGCCCGCGCTTTCCACCTGGAACACGCCGACCACCTCGCCGCGCGACAGCATCGCGTAGGTCTTCGAATCGTCGAGCGGCAGGCGCGGCAGGTCGATCTCGACGCCGCGGCGGCGGATCAGCCTGACCGCCGTTTCCAGCACCGTCAGAGTCTTCAGGCCGAGGAAGTCGAACTTGACCAGCCCGGCCTCCTCGACGAGCTTCATGTTGAACTGCGTGACCGGCATGTCGGAGCGCTGGTCGCGATACATCGGCACGAGTTCCGACAGCGGCCGGTCGCCGATGACGATGCCGGCGGCGTGCGTCGAGGCGTGGCGGTAGAGTCCTTCGAGCTTCTGCGCCATGGCGAGCAGCGTGCCGACGATCGGTTCCTTCTCCGCTTCCTCGGCGAAACGCGGCTCGCCCTCGATGGCCTTGGCGAGCGTGACGGGATTGGCCGGGTTCTGCGGCACCATCTTGCACAGCCGGTCGACCTGGCCGTACGGCATCTGCAGGACGCGACCTACGTCGCGGAGGACGGCACGGGCCTGGAGCGTCCCGAAGGTGATGATCTGCCCGACCTGGTCGCGGCCGTATTTGCGCTGGACGTAGCGGATCACCTCCTCGCGGCGGTCCTGGCAAAAGTCGATGTCGAAGTCGGGCATCGAGACGCGGTCGGGATTGAGGAAGCGCTCGAACAGCAGCGAGAACCGCAGCGGGTCGATGTCGGTGATGGTCAGCGCATAGGCGACGAGCGAGCCCGCGCCGGAGCCGCGGCCCGGTCCCACGGGGATGCCTTGCGCCTTGGCCCATTGGATGAAATCGGCGACGATCAGGAAATAGCCCGGGAACTTCATGGTCTCGATGACGCCGAGCTCGAATTCCAGCCGCTCGCCATACTGCTGCGCGTCGAAGCCCGGCGTGAGGCCGAAATGCGCGATGCGCATCGCGAGACCCTCGCGCGCCTGGCGCCGGAGTTCGTGGGCCTCCGCCTCGAGAGCGGTTTCCTCGTCGGCCGCGTCGCCGCCCGTGAAGCGCGGCAGGATGGGCGCGCGCTTCCTCGGAAAGTAGGAGCAGCGCATGGCGATCTCGACGGTGTTGTCGATCGCCTCGGGAAGATCCGCGAACAGGACCGCCATCTCGGCCTGGCTCTTCAGGAAATTGTCGGGCGAGAGCCGCCGCCGGTCATCGGACGCCACGACCGACCCTTCCGCGATCGCGATGAGCGCGTCATGCGCGTCATAGTCTTCCCGCGCCGGGAAGAAGGCCTCGTTGGTCGCGACGATCGGCAGTTCGTGACGATAGGCCAGTTCGATCGCCGCCGCTTCGATCTGGCGGTCGTAGGCGCCGACGCGTTCGAGTTCGACATAAAGGCGGTCGCCGAAGATGCGCTTGAGCGAAAGCAGACGCGTTTCGGCGAGATCGGCGTGATCGAATTTCAGCGCCGCGCCGACCGGTCCGCGCGGGCCGCCGGTCAGGCAGATCAGGCCTTCGGCGAATTCCTCGAGCCAGTCGGTCGAGACGCGCACGGCCTCGTTGGCCGCGCCCTCGAGATAGGCGCGGCTGACGAGGCGGACGAGATTCTCGTAACCGGTCCGGTTGGCGGTCAGCACGACGACCGGGCTCAGCTCCACGCCCGAACGGCGCTGGCCGTTGCCGCGGCTCCCTCCCGTCGTCTCGCCGCTGAAACTCATATCGAGCTGGCAGCCCAGCAAAGGCTGGATGCCGTCCTTCGTCGCCTTGTTGGCGAATTCGAGCGCCCCGAACAGATTGTTGGTGTCGGTGATGGCGATGGCCGGCGCCCGGTCTCTGAGCGCATGGGCGACGATTTTGGCGATCGGCAGTGCGCCTTCGAGCAGCGAATATGCGGAATGGACGCGCAGATGGATGAATGGGCGCGCGGGCCGGACGGGCGCGTTCGCTTTGTTGAACGCTTCACGCATCAGCGGGTCGCGCGGAAGTCTGTCGTCTGCCATCATTTCGCCGTTCAGGAGGGACTCGCCAATCGAGGGATGTATTGTCCAGCAGCGCCCGACGCCAGTCCAGCGTAAACGGGCGTCTGTCACAGTCTTCTGGAGTCAGATTAGATGTGCTAGTTTGTACACAACACAGCACAGAGACGATCATTCATGACCACCAGCACGATGACCATCCGCGTCAGTTCGACGACCAAGGAGAAGCTGGAACGGCTCGCGCATGACACAAGGCGCAGCCGCTCCTTCCTGGCCGGAGAGGCCGTTTCCGCCTATGTCGACCGCGAATTGAAGATCGTCGAAGGGATCAAGCGCGGTCTCGCCGATGTCGAGGCCGGACGTGTAGTGCCGCATGAACAGGCTATGGCAGAGATACGTGCGCTCCTTGCGGAAAAGATGAACGGCAGGCCATGACGCGATCGGTTCAGTGGTCGCGCCATGCCTTGGACGATCTCAAGGACCAGATCGCCTACATCAAAGCCGACAATCCACAGGCCGCGCTCCGCGTCGCCGATCGCGTTCGACTGACATGCGCAGCCTTGGGAAATATGGCGACCGGGCGGCCTGGACGAGTGTCCGGGATGTACGAAAAGCCGGTCGTGGGCCTACCCTACATTGTCGCTTATGCCGTCGTGATGAGGGGTGGGCAAGAAACCATCGCGATCCTCCGCATCATCCATGCGGCGAGAGACTGGCCGCCGGACCAGCGCTCACGCGAACTCCATGATCACGGCGTCGACCGCCAGGCTGTCGCCCGGCTTGGCGTTGATCCTCGATACCGTCAGGTCGCGCTCGGCGCGCAGCGCGTTCTCCATCTTCATCGCCTCGACGACGGCCAGCGTCTCGCCAGCCTTGACCTGCTGACCCTCGGCGACCGCGATGGCGACAACGAGGCCGGGCATCGGGCAGAGCAGCGATTTGGACGTATCGGGCGGCGGCTTGGCCGGCATGAGCCTTTCCAGTTCCGCGACCCGCGGCCGCATCGCGCGCGCCACCACCGACATGCCCCGCCAGGCGATGAGCAGGCCCTTTTCCGCCGGCCTGACCTGGGCGATGACGCGGCGCTCGCCCACCGCTCCCGTCCAGAGCGCGCCGCCGGGCCGCCAATCGGAGGTCACCGGCATCGCGGGACCGCCGGCGATCGACATGGTCCCGCGCGTCGGCATCGAAACCATCCCCTCGCCGATCCGGACATCCAGATAGTCAGGACCGACACGCACGGCCCAATCCGCCACGATCGCGCCCAAACGCCGCCCAAGCCTGCCCGGGAAACGATCCAGCCGATCGCGGCAAGCCAGTTCGATCGCGGTCGCAACCGCCGCAAACACGGCCCTGTCGTCATCGCCGGGCAGTTTGCCGGTAAAACCATCCGGATATTCCTCGGCGATGAAAGCGGTCGACAGGCGCCCCTCCCGCCAGCGCGGATGCGCCATGAGCGATGACAGGAACGGGATGTTGTGCGCGATCCCGTCGACCACGAACGCATCGAGCGCGTCCGCCATGGCGTCGATCGCCTCGCCACGCGTCGGCGCCCAGGTGCAAAGTTTCGCCAGCATCGGATCGTAGAACATCGAGATGTCGGACCCCTCGGTGACGCCGGTGTCGTTGCGGACCACGATGCCGCCGAAACGGCCCTCCGGCGGCGGCCGGTAGCGCGTCAGCCGTCCGGTGGAGGGCAGGAAACCGCGCGAGGGGTCCTCGGCGTAGAGCCGGCTCTCGACCGCCCAGCCGTCCAAATGGACGTCATCCTGCGCCACGACCAGCGTCTCCCCCGCCGCGATGCGAATCATCTGCTCGACGAGGTCGATCCCAGCTACAAGTTCGGTCACGGGGTGCTCGACCTGCAATCGCGTATTCATCTCAAGGAAATAAAAAGTTCTGCTCGCATCAACGATGAACTCGACGGTGCCGGCGCTCTGATAGTCGACCGCCTTGGCGAGGGCCACGGCCTGCTCCCCCATCGATTTGCGGGTGGCGGCGTCGAGAAAGGGCGACGGCGCCTCCTCGACAACCTTCTGGTTGCGGCGCTGGATCGAGCATTCGCGCTCGCCGAGATGGATGCAGTTGCCATGCGCGTCGCCGAGCACCTGGATCTCGATGTGGCGCGGATCGACGATGAATTTCTCGATGAAGACCCGGTCGTCGCCGAACGAACTTTTCGCCTCGGAGCGCGCCCGCTCGAAGCCGTCGCGGACCTCGTCCCGCGACCAGGCGATCCGCATCCCCTTGCCGCCGCCCCCGGCCGACGCCTTGATCATCACCGGATAGCCGATGTCCTCCGCGATCGTCTCGGCGTGATCGGCGTCCTCGATCACGCCGAGCCAGCCCGGCACGGTCGAGACCCCGGCGGCTTGCGCGAATTTCTTCGATTCGATCTTGTCGCCCATCGCGCGGATCGCCTTCGGCTTGGGGCCGATGAAGACGATGCCTTCCGCCTCCAGAGCCTCGCAGAAAGAGGCGCGCTCGGAAAGGAATCCGTAACCCGGATGAACGGCCTGCGCGCCTGTCGTCTTGCAGGCGGCGATGATCTTCTCCGCCACGAGATAGCTCTCGGTGGCCGGCGCCGGCCCGATATGCACCGCCTCGTCGGCCATCTCGACATGCAGCGCATCGCGGTCCGCGTCGGAATAGACCGCGACCGTCGCGATCCCCATCCGCCTCGCCGTCCTGATGACACGGCACGCGATCTCGCCGCGATTGGCGATCAGGATTTTGGTGAACATGGATGCGGTGCCTTTGCCATGGCTGCTGCAATAAAGGTTTCGAACGCGCCGCCACAAGCCTCGCCGCAACAGTATTTCGGGCGCAGCGGAGGCCGCACAGGCGGGCGCCGAGACGAGGACGACATTTTTCTCGCAAATACTACTTGACGTTGCATAGCGGGAAATTATCATGGTGGCGGCTGGGGACCCGGAGGCTGTCATGTTCGGCTCGGAGGCAATCGAAGTCGGGATCGGGATGGCCCTCCTGTTCTTCTTCATGAGTCTTGTGGCGACAGCGTCCTGTGAGCTTCTCGAAACCTTCATGAAGATGAGGGCCCGGGAATTGGAGGCCGGCATCAAGGAGCTTCTTTCGGAGGCGAGCAACCCCGGTTTCACGGCCAAGTTCTACGACAGCCCCTTCATCGCTTCATTGTATCGCGGCAAATACAAACAGGGGGAGGCCGTGTCTAAGGATCTGCCATCCTACATACCGCGGCAAAATTTCTCCCTAGCGGTCATCCAGCAACTCATGGAGCAGCATCATGCGCTGTCGCTGGACGGGTTGAAGGGCAGCCTTTCGAATGCGCCCAATCAGAATAACCTTCAGAAAGTGGTGTTCACTGCGATCGACACCGCGTCGGGAGACCTCGCACGGACGCGTCAGATCCTCGAGGACTGGTACGACGGGACGATGGACCGGGTATCGGGGTGGTACAAGCGCAGAAGCGGCAAGATTCTTCTGGCGCTCGGATTGCTCGGCGCGATCGCGTTTAACGTCGATGCTATCGTGGTCGCGCAGCGCCTAATCAGCGACAAGAACCTGCGCGCGGCGGCCGTTTCCGCGGCGCAGACCGAGGTCGAGGCCCGCGACGACGCCAATACGACATCCCGTACCGTGACGCAGTTGAGCGAGCAACTTGCCGCGATCGGATTTCCGATCGGCTGGATATGGCAGGACGATGGTGGAATCTTTCCGATGCCTCAGTCTTGCACCGCGACGATACCCCCGTCAGGCGGCGAGCCGGTCTTTCAATGCAAAGACCGCTGGTACGGGGTGATGCTCGCAGTTCCGGGATGGCTGATAACGGCTCTTGCCGTCATGCTTGGCGCCCCGTTCTGGTTCGACATCCTCAACAAGCTCATGGTCATCCGGTCGACCGTCAAGCCCAAGGAGAAGAGCCCGGACGAATCCTCAGAGGACCGCTCTGCCGGTCAGGCTCCGGCTGCCACGCCGTCAAGGCCTGCAGCCGGACCCGGCGTCTCGGATCCCGCCGCGGTCGGCGACGGCGATCCGGCGCAGCTTCTCGGCGCCAGCATCACCTCGACCGTGGCCCTCGCGGACGACGCTTACGAGCCGCATGAATGGGTCAGCGGCGACCCACAGAAAGGTTTGTTATGAGCGCGCGCGGGAGCCTGTCGGACGCGAGGGTTAGCAACGATCTGAGCCTGCTTGCGCCAAAGTTCGAGGACGCGGTCAGGACCGCCCTTCGAGCCTGCCGTGACGCCGGATTTCCTGCCAAGGTCTACGAAGCGCAACGCAGCCAGGAGCTTCAAGCCTTATACTATGCGCGGGGGCGGACCATCATTCCGCCGAGACACACCGTGACGAACGCTCCCACCAACCTGCAGAGCTGGCACGGTTACGGCTTGGCCGTCGACGTGGTGCACGAGACGAAATACTGGGAGCCCGAAGGCGGCGAGGCCTGGTTCCGCAAGATCGCCGATATCTTCAAGGCACATGATTGCAGCTGGGGCGGAGATTGGAGGCATCCCGACACGCCGCATTTCCAGTGGCATCTGTGCAAGCCGAGCCCGTCTCCCGAAGCGCGGCGCCTCCTGCTGCAGCAGGGTCGTGAAGCCGTTTGGAAGGTGGTCGGCGCACTCTAGGCAACCGCCTTTGCGGTGTGCGCGAATAAAGTCGGCGTTTTCTTGTCTCCCGGCTGACCGCGCGTTGCGACAGGATGGGTCGCGACTGCAGGGTACCATGCGGACTGGGACTCGCGCCATCGATGCCGTATCGTCTCGCAGGCCGCGACGCCGCAGGGCCGCCGATGTCGGCGCTTCGGTCGTGCGGCAGAACAACCGAGGGGCACAGCTTTTTTTTTCCGCAGCAAGGTGGCGACAGTTGCGGAGGGCAAAGGCGGAAAAAGCGAAATCTCCGTCACTTGATCTTTGCTTCGCTTTCAGAGGCAATGGACGGACATCGGCAGCCGGCGCGAATCGATCCCTTCCCTCCGCATGTCCCTTATGGTGATGCCGCTGCTTGCTGGGGAACGGATGTGCACAACCGTGCGTCCAGGCAAGGCGGTCCCAGGTTGGTCCTGCAACGGTAGCAGGATTTGGGTGATGAGCCCTGAAACCCGGTCCCTGAAATGTCGTGCTTCGCAAATGGAGCGTGGCAATTCGGGGGACGCAGACCATGGCGGCGCATGGCGGCGCGTCACTATCTAAATCGATAGGCGCGAAGCCATGCGCCGTTTCCTGATTGTCAGGCAATGGCCAGATGCGAAAGCAGGCGTGGCGACGCACCCTTTCGCGTTGCGGTTGGGCTTGCCGTGCGCATCGATTCCTGAAACTTTCCGCGCTCGAAATCCTGGGAGACTCCGACCATGAAAACCCGCGCCGCCGTCGCCACCGCCGCCGGAAAGCCGCTCGAGATCATGGAGGTCGATCTCGAAGGGCCGCGCGACGGCGAGGTTCTGGTCGAGATCAAGGCGACCGGCATCTGCCATACGGACGAGTTCACGCTCTCGGGGGCGGATCCGGAAGGGTTGTTCCCGGCCATTCTCGGCCATGAAGGCGCGGGCGTCGTCGTCGATGTCGGCAAGGGCGTCACGTCGCTGAAGAAGGGCGACCACGTCATCCCGCTCTACACGCCGGAATGCCGCCAGTGTCCGTCCTGCCTGTCGCGCAAGACCAACCTGTGCACCGCCATCCGCGCGACGCAGGGCCAGGGCGTGATGCCCGACGGCTCATCGCGCTTCTCGATCGGCAAGGACAGGATTTTCCACTACATGGGCTGCTCGACCTTCTCGAACTTCACGGTGCTGCCCGAGATCGCGCTCGCCAAGGTCGACCCGGCCGCGCCCTTCGACAAGATCTGCTACATCGGCTGCGGCGTGACGACGGGCATCGGCGCGGTCATCAACACCGCCAAGGTCGAGATCGGCGCGAGCGCGGTGGTGTTCGGCCTCGGCGGCATCGGCCTCAACGTCATCCAGGGCCTGCGGCTCGCCGGCGCCGACATGATCATCGGCGTCGACATCAACGACGACAAGCGAGCCTGGGGCAAGAAATTCGGCATGACGCATTTCGTCAACCCGAAGGAGATCGAGGGCGATGTCGTGCCTCACCTCGTCAACCTCACCAAACGCGGCGCCGACCAGATCGGCGGCGCCGACTACACGTTCGACTGCACCGGCAACACCACCGTCATGCGCCAGGCGCTCGAATGCTCGCATCGCGGCTGGGGCAAGTCGGTGGTCATCGGCGTGGCCGGCGCGGGCAAGGAAATCGCCACGCGCCCGTTCCAGCTGGTGACCGGCCGGACCTGGATGGGCACGGCCTTCGGCGGCGCGCGCGGGCGCACCGACGTGCCGAAGATCGTCGACTGGTACATGGACGGCAAGATCGAGATCGACCCCATGATCACGCACACGCTGAAGCTCGAGGACATCAACAAGGGTTTCGACCTGATGCATGCGGGCGAGAGCATTCGCAGCGTGGTCGTGTATTGACCGCGGCGGGCAAACGGCGATGGCCGTCCACATCCTCGTCGACGCCGACGCCTGTCCCGTCAAGGACGAGGCGGCGAGGGTCGCGGAGCGGCACGGCCTCGTCGTGACGTTCGTCTCGAACGGCGGCTTGCGGCCGTCGCGCGATCCGATGATCCGCCATGTCGTCGTGCCGAAGAGCGCGGACGCGGCGGACGACTGGATCGTCGACAACGCCCAAGCCAACGATATCGTCATAACCGCCGACATCCCGCTCGCCGCGCGAGTCGTCGCCAAGGGCGTCCACGTCATCGGGCCGACAGGCAGGCCGTTTACCCCCGAAAACATCGGCATGGCGGTGGCGATGCGCGAACTCAAGCAGCACCTGCGCGAAACGGGCGAGAGCAAGGGCTACAATGCCGGGTTCGCGCGCGAGGATCGGTCGCGGTTTCTCGGACGTCTCGATGAAATCGTTCGCCGCGCCGTCGCGAGCGCCGGATGAACATCCGCCACGACCGGCACTTCCCTTTCTACCTGGCCGCGATCGCCGGCCCGGTCGTGGGCGTGGCGGTGGCGTTCGTGCGGCCGCACATCGCGGTCGAGGCGGGGGCCAATGCGTCGTTTCTGATCTACCTCGTGATGGCCGCCGTCAAGCTGCCGCGATTGACCGCCGCCTTCCTGAAAAAGCATGCGGCGCGGGACGACGAACCGGCGCCAGTCATTTTGGCCGTTACCTTCGGCGCGGCGGTGGTCGCGATCGCGTCGCTGTTCCTGCTGATCAATGCGCCGGAGACGCCGTCCTGGCCCGAACTCGGCCTGTCGCTCGCGTCCGTCGCGCTCGGTTGGGCGACGATCCACACCATGGCGGCCTTCCACTATGCCCACCTCTACTGGCAACCCGAGGATGACGAAGCCAAGGACGCGGACGACCCCGATCTGAAACGCGGTCTGACGTTCCCCGACACGCCCGACCCGGAAGGCTACGACTTCCTGTATTTTTCGGTCGTCATCGGCATGACCGCGCAGACCTCGGATGTCGAAATCACCGATACGCGGATGCGGAAAATCAGCCTGCTGCATTCCGTGGTCTCCTATTTCTTCAACACGGTTCTGGTCGCCGCGTCGGTCAACCTCGCGGTGAGCCTCGGTCATTGAAAGTTTCATGCCGCACTGCGGCGAAGTTTCCAGTGACACACGGGTGGCGTTCGGGTAGAAGTCTGTCGTCCGAGGCGGTCAAACGTCTCGCCGGTTCGCGGGAGAGAGCAGCCCAGGCTGCCGCCGAAGGGGAAATCGCCCGAAATCTCTCAGGCAGAAGAACCGCATCCGGTCAGGACACTCTGGAAAGTCGGGGGCGACCCCGCGCCGAAGGTGTAAGCGCGGCCGACAGGGTTCCGGCTGCGCGAGTCTCTCAGGCTTCAGACAGAGGGGCACGGACGGGTCGCATTTCGCGGCCTTGAAGCGTGCGCTCTGGAGAAGCAATGACCGAACCGTCCAAGACCCTTCCCCTGGCGGATCTGCACGAACGAGCCGGAGCGAAATTCGGCGCGTTCGCAGGCTGGTCGATGCCGCTGACCTATCCCGCCGGCGTGATGAAGGAGCATCTTCACACGCGCGAGCATGCCGGTCTGTTCGACATTTCGCATATGAAGCTCATTGAAGTTTCAGGCGACGGCGCGGCCGGTTTGCTGTCGAAGACATGTCCGATGGATGCGGCGGCCATCCTGCCCGGCCGATCGAAATACACCTTCTTCTTGAACGAGCATGCCGGGATCATCGACGATCTGATCGTCACGCGCCTGGCCGGGACGCGCTTCATGGTGGTCGCCAATGCGGGAAACGCGGCGACCGACGAATCTCATCTGCGCGATGTGGCGAAAGGCTACGATTGCACGGTCACGCCGCTCGACCGTGTCTTCCTGGCGATTCAGGGGCCTGAAGCCGCCGCCGTGCTCGAACAGGCCGGTATCGCCACCGACGCGCTCGCGTTCATGAGCGGAGCCGAGCCCAGGCCGACCTGGTTCATGAGCCGCTCCGGCTATACGGGCGAGGACGGTTTCGAGATCGGCCTGCCGGAGGCGGACGCGAGAGAGTTCGTGACCCGACTGTTCGCCCACGGCCGCGTCGCCTGGGTCGGCCTCGCCGCGCGCGACAGCCTGCGGCTCGAGGCCGGGCTCTGCCTGCATGGCCAGGACATCACCGAGGAAACGAACCCCGTCGAAGCCGGCGTTCTGTGGGCCATCCCGAAGGCCGTGCGACTCGAGGGGACGTTCATCGGCGCGGACCTCTTGCACAAGGCGCTGGCGCTCGGCGCGCCGGAAAAGCGCGTCGGGCTGAAGCCGGACGGACGTCAGCCGGTTCGCGCCGGCGCGACGCTGACCAACCAGGCAGGCGACGCCGTGGGACGCGTCACGTCGGGCGGATTCGGGCCGAGCGTCGGCCATCCGGTGGCCATGGGCTACGTCGACGTGGCCTTGGCGCAGGCCGGAACCCGACTCTACGCGGACGTACGCGGCGCCAAAGTGGCCATTGACGTGTGCTCCCTGCCCTTCACCCCGCACCATTATCGCAAAGGATGAATGTCATGCCGCAGGTATTTTACACCGAGGATCACGAATGGATCAGCGTCGACGGCGACACGGCGACCGTCGGCATCACAAACTATGCGCAGGAGCAGCTCGGCGATCTGGTTTTCGTCGACCTGCCGGCGGCCGGCAAGGTCCTGAGGAAGGGCGACGTGGCCGTGGTGGTCGAATCGGTGAAGGCCGCGTCCGATGTCTACGCGCCGGCCGACGGCGCGATCGTCGAGGCGAATTCGGCGCTGTCATCCGAGCCCGCGCTGGTCAATTCGGCGGCTGCCGCGGAAGGCTGGCTCTGGAAGATGACGCTTGCGGACGCATCACAGCTCGACGGGCTGATGGACGCGGCGGCGTATGAAAAGATGGTGGGCTGAACAAACCATGAGTGATCCTCGTTCCGAATTCGCCGATCGCCACATCGGCCCCCGCACCGCAGAGAGCCGCGCCATGCTGGCCGCGCTCGGCGTCCCGTCGCTGGAAACGCTGATCGCGCAGACCGTGCCGCAGTCGATCCGCCTCGACCGGCCTCTCGACCTGCCTGCGCCTGCTGGCGAAGCCGAAGCGCTGGCCGAACTCGGCGCGATCATGGCGAACAACGTCATCGCCAAGAGCTTCATCGGACAGGGTTATCACGGCTGCCTCGTGCCGCCGGTCATCCAGCGCAACTTGTTCGAGAATCCGGCCTGGTACACCGCCTACACGCCCTACCAGGCCGAAATCAGCCAGGGTCGGCTGGAGATGCTGTTCAATTTCCAGACGCTCGTCACGGAACTGACCGGCCTGCCGGTCGCGTCGGCTTCACTGCTCGACGAGGCTACGGCGCTAGCCGAGGCGATCGGCATCGCCTGGCGACATCACCGCGAGCAGCGCGGCCGCATCGTCGTCGCCGGCGTCCTGCATCCTCAGGTGCTGGATGTCGCACGGACGCGCGCCGAGCCGCTCGGCATCGCGATCGACGATGGCGCGGTCGACGTCACGGTCGCGGCAGTAGTGCTGCCATGGCCGGACACGCATGGCGTCTATGCCGACTACGGCGACATCATCGCGAAGGCGAAGGCTTGCGACGCGCTCGTCATCGCGGTCGCCGATCCGCTGGCGCTGACGATCCTGCAGGCGCCGGCGAAGCACGGGGTGGAAGTCTGCGTCGGGCCGATGCAGCGCTTCGGCGTGCCGATCGGCTTCGGCGGACCGCATGCCGCCTATCTCGCGGTCAGCGAGCGCCTGACCCGGCTGATCCCCGGACGGCTCGTCGGCCAGTCGAAGGACAGCAAGGGCCGTCAGGCCTATCGCCTGGCGCTGCAAACCCGCGAGCAGCATATCCGCCGCGACAAGGCGACCTCGAACATCTGCACCGCGCAGGCGCTGCTCGCCAACATGGCGGCGGCCTACGCGATCTGGCATGGGCCGCATGGCCTGCAGACGATCGCCGGCCGCGTGCATGGGCTTGCCTCGCGAT
The DNA here is from genome assembly GCA_964244725.1 of uncultured Rhizobiaceae bacterium. Lineage (GTDB taxonomy): Bacteria > Pseudomonadota > Alphaproteobacteria > Rhizobiales > Rhizobiaceae > Kumtagia. The sequence goes on along the minus strand of CAXTJQ010000003.1, from coordinate 173,330 downwards.
TGTCCGCCGCGCTGGCGGCGGCCGGACTGGCGGTTGCGGAAGGTCCGATCTTCGACGCGGTGACCGTCGCCGTTCCAGGCCGCGCCGACGCCATCGCGGCGCGCGCCGAAACCGGCGGCCGCGTCATCCGCATGATCGACCACGACCGCCTTTCGATCGCCTTCGACGAGGCTTCGACGGAAGCGGACCTCATCGCGCTTGCCGCCCTGTTCGGCGCGGACGCGCCCGGCGAGGCTCCCTCCCTTCTCCCCGCCAGACGACGCGACGGCAATTTTCTGACCCAGCCGGTTTTTGACGACGTGCGCTCCGAGACGGACATGATGCGCTATCTGCGCAAGCTCGCCGATAAGGATCTGGCGCTCGACCGGACGATGATCCCGCTCGGCTCCTGCACGATGAAGCTCAACGCAGCGGCCGAAATGATGCCGGTCAGTTGGGCGAGCGTCGCCAACCTGCATCCTTTCGCGCCTGGCCGGCACACCGGCGGCTACAAGATCATGACGGACCAGCTCGAAGCCTGGCTGGCCGAGATCACCGGTTTCGATTCGGTATCGCTGCAGCCCAATGCCGGCAGCCAGGGCGAGTATGCCGGCCTGCTGGCGATCCGGCGGTTCCACGCGAGCAAAGGCGAAACCGGCCGTACGATATGCCTGATCCCCTCCTCCGCGCACGGCACCAATCCGGCCAGCGCCCACATGGCCGGCATGTCGGTCGTCGTGGTTCGCTGCACGGACGCCGGCGACATCGACATCGACGACCTGAAGTCCAAGGCCGCGCTGCACGCCGACAGGCTCGCCGCGCTGATGGTGACCTATCCGTCCACGCATGGCGTCTTCGAGGAAGGCGTCAGGGACATCTGCGCCATCGTCCACAAACACGGCGGCCAGGTTTATCTCGACGGCGCGAACCTGAATGCGCTGGTCGGCCTCGCGCGGCCAGGCGACATCGGCGGCGACGTCTGCCACATGAACCTGCACAAGACCTTCTGCATCCCGCATGGCGGCGGCGGCCCGGGCGTCGGCCCGATCGGCGTCAAGGCGCATCTCGCGCCGTTCCTGCCGGGCCATGTCGAGACCAGCACGAAGTATGCCGTCTCGGCCGCGCCGTTCGGCAGCGCCTCGATCCTGCCGATCACCTGGATGTATATCCGCATGATGGGCGCGAACGGGCTGAAGCGCGCCACCGAAACGGCGATCCTCAGCGCCAATTACATCGCCCATCGCCTCGATGCCCACTATCCCGTGCTCTACGCCGGCCGCAACGGCCGCGTGGCGCACGAGTGCATCCTCGACACGCGCGTGCTCAGGGATACTGCCGGCATCGGCGTCGAGGATGTCGCCAAACGCCTGATCGACTACGGTTTTCATGCGCCGACCATGTCGTGGCCAGTCGCAGGCACGCTGATGGTCGAGCCGACCGAATCCGAGCCGAAGGCCGAACTCGACCGCTTCTGCGACGCGATGATCGCCATCGCCATGGAGGCTGCGCGCATCGCCTCCGGCGAATGGCCCAAGAGCGACAACCCGCTGGTCAACGCGCCGCACACCGCGACGGAACTTCTCGCCGCCGACTGGACGCATCCCTATTCGCGGCTCGAAGCGGCCTGTCCGGCGGGAGGTCCCGACACGGCGGCGAAATATTGGCCGCCGGTATCGCGCATCGACAACGTCGCCGGCGACCGCAACCTCGTCTGCTCCTGCCCGCCGATCGAGGCGCTCGCGAGTTGAGCGCGCCGCGGCCCCCCTGTCGAAATCGTCATGGAGCCGGCCAGGCCGCCACGCGTTGTCGCGTCATTGCGATGTCGGCAGCGGCTATTCGCCGGCTGTAGGGCAGCCTGGAGGATTGTGAATGTACTACGTCGCCCTGGCCACCGACTATGACGGAACCTTCGCACACAACGGCAAGGTGACCGCGGCCACTCTGAACGCCGCGCGACGGCTTAAGCAAACCGGCCGCAAGCTGCTCATGGTCACCGGGCGCGAGATGCCCGACCTCAAACGCGTCTTCCCGGACCTCGACGTCTTCGACCGCGTCGTGGCCGAGAACGGAGCGCTGCTCTACACCCCCGCCAGCGGCGAGGAAAAGCCGCTGTCGCCCTCGCCCGCGCCGGAGTTCGTCGCCGAACTGGAGCGGCGCGGGGTCGGACCGATCTCGGTCGGCAAGTCGATCGTGGCGACATGGGAGCCGCACCAGAACACCGTGCTGGATGTGATCCAGGAGATGGGGCTCGGTCTTCACATCGTCTTCAACAAGGGCGCGGTGATGATCCTACCGAGCGGCGTGAACAAGGCGACGGGCCTCGAAGCCGCGCTCGCCGATCTAGGGCTTTCGGCGCACAACGTGGTCGCCGTCGGCGACGCGGAAAACGACCACGCCTTCCTGCTTGCCTGCGGTTGCGGCGTGGCCGTCGCTAACGCCCTGCCCGCCGTCAAGGACACCGCGGATCTCGTGACGAGGGGCGCGCGCGGCAAGGGCGTCGAGCAACTGATCGCGCAGATCATCAAGCGCGACCAGGACCTCGGCAAGGCGCCGCGCAACCGGGTAGCCATCGGCGTCGACGCGGACGATCAGCCGGCGGAACTCGGCCCGACCGATTGCGTGCTGATCGCCGGCAGTTCCGGCATCGGCAAATCGACGCTCGCCACGGCATTCACCGAACGCTGCGCCGAGAAGGGCTTTCAGTTCTGCGTCATCGATCCCGAGGGGGATTATGGCGAACTCGAAGGCGCGGTGCAGGTCGGCGAGGCAGACAAGCCGCCGCCGATCGAACAGGCGCTCGACCTTCTGGAAACGCCCGGCAACTGCATCGTCGTGGCCGCCCTCGGCGTCGAACTCGACAAGCGGCCGGAGTTTTTCGCCGAGTTTCTGGCCAAGCTATTCGGCTTTCGCGCGCGCACGGCCCGGCCGCACTGGCTGATCGCCGACGAGGCGCACCACATGCTGCCGACGACGCGCGACGGATCTTCGCTCGCCATGCCCGGCGCCCTGCCGGGAACCATCCTGATCACCGTCCACCCCGAATCCGTCGCGCCCTCGGCGCTGAAACTGGTGACGACGGTGATCGCGCTTGGACCCAAGGCGACCGATGTCATCCGCACGTTCTGCAAGGCCACCGGGCGGCGGGCGCCGCCGGGTCTCAAGGCCCCCGAAGGCGACACGATTCTGTTCTGGCGGCCGGGCAAGGACAAGCAGCCGAGGACTGTCGCCGCCGAGAAGCCGCGTCAGTCGCGCAAGCGCCATACGCGCAAATATGCCGAAGGCGAGATCAACGAGGAAGGCAGCTTTTATTTCCGCGGGCCGGATAACGCGATGAACCTGCGGGCGCAGAATCTGACGATGTTCGTGCAGATCGCGGAAGGCATCGACGACAAGACCTGGAAGCATCATCTGAAGGCGGGAGACTACTCCGATTGGTTCCGAAAGCAGCTTCGCGACGACGGTCTCGCGGACGAAGCGGCGGCGATCGAAAAGGACAAGTCGCTGCCGCTCGCTGAAAGCAGGACGCTCGTGGCCGAAGCGATCAAGCGCCGCTACACCGGGCCGGCCGAAGCGCCGGACTGATCGCGGTCCCCGGGTCGCCCGATCAGCGATCTCGCGGCATGAACGCTTTGCTAACTACGATCAGGCTATGGCTCGCTGTCGAAAAGTTTGTCAGAACAAACTGCGAACAATGTCGTTGCATGGTAAAATCGTGCAACACTCCCGGCAAACCCGAATCATAAACACGACGGTCTCATGGACGAAACCATCGATCTATTCGCGCCGCGTGGCGCTTCTCGGCAACCGCGGCGGGCGACCCCTGTCGCCGATCCGATCGTGCAGGCGACCGCGCGCAAGGGCGCTGCTCTCTCGGTCAAAGACGCGAGCGACAGCTACAACGCCTCCGACATCGAGGTGCTGGAGGGGCTTGAACCTGTCCGCCGGCGGCCTGGCATGTATATCGGCGGAACCGACGAAAAGGCGCTGCATCATCTCTTTGCCGAAGTCATCGACAATTCGATGGACGAGGCGGTGGCGGGTCACGCGACCTTCATCGAGGTCGAGCTCGGCGCCGACGGCTACCTGACCGTCACCGACAACGGACGCGGCATCCCGGTCGACCCGCATCCGAAATTCAAGGACAAGTCGGCGTTGGAGGTCATCATGACGACGCTGCACGCCGGCGGCAAATTCGACTCGAAAGTCTATGAGACGTCGGGCGGCCTGCACGGCGTCGGCATATCGGTGGTCAACGCGCTGTCCGACGATGTCGAGATCGAGGTTGCGCGCGGCCGGCAGCTCTACCGCCAGCGTTTCTCGCGCGGCCTGCCGAAGGGACCGCTCGAAAAACTCGGCGAGGTCCATAACCGCCGCGGCACGAAGGTCCGCTTCCACCCCGACGCCGATATTTTCGGCAAGGCGCTGAAATTCGAGCCGGCGCGGCTCTACCGCATGGCGCGCTCGAAGGCCTATCTGTTCGGAGGAGTCGAAATCCGCTGGACATGCGCGCCGGAGTTTCTCGGCGACAAGGACACCACCCCGGAAAAGGCCGTGTTTCATTTTCCCGGCGGCTTGAAGGATTACCTCGTCGCCTCGCTCGGAGACGAGTTCCAGGTGACCCGAGAAGTTTTTGCCGGGAAAAGCGAAAAGCAGGGCGGGCACGGCTCGATCGAGTGGGCGGTCACCTGGTTCGGCGGCGACGGTTTCGTCAATTCCTACTGCAACACGATCCCGACCGCCGAAGGCGGGACGCATGAGGCGGGATTTCGCGCCGTCCTGACGCGCGGGCTGAAGGCCTATGCAGACCTGACCGGCAACAAGCGGGCAGCGGTCGTCACGCCGGAGGACGTGATGATTTCCGCCGCCGGCATGCTGTCGGCGTTCATCCGCGAACCGGAGTTCGTCGGCCAGACCAAGGACCGGCTGGCGACCGTCGAGGCGATCCGCATCGTCGAGAACGCCGTCCGCGATCCGTTCGACCACTGGCTCGCCGACAATCCGCAAGAAGCCTCGAAGCTGCTCGACTGGGTGATCGCGCGCGCCGACGAGCGGGTGAAACGCAGGCAGGAGCGCGAGGTCAGCCGCAAGAGCGCGGTGCGCAAGCTCAGGCTTCCCGGCAAGCTCGCCGATTGCACGCAGAATGCGGCCGCCGGCGCGGAAATCTTCATCGTCGAAGGCGATTCGGCGGGCGGTTCGGCAAAGCAGGCGCGCGATCGGCAGTCGCAGGCCGTGCTCCCGTTGCGCGGAAAGATTCTCAACGTCGCGAGCGCGGGACACGAGAAGCTTTCCGCCAACCAGCAGATTTCCGACCTGATCCAGGCGCTCGGTTGCGGCACGCGCTCGAAATACCGCGACGAGGATCTGCGCTACGACCGCGTGATCATCATGACGGACGCCGATGTCGACGGCGCGCATATCGCTTCGCTGCTGATCACTTTCTTCTATCAGGAAATGCCGCAACTGATCAAAGACGGCCATCTCTATCTGGCCGTCCCGCCGCTTTACCGCATCAGCCAGGGCGGCAAGGTGATGTATGCGCGCGACGACCGGCACAAGGACGAGTTGCTGAAGACCGAATTCATCGGGCGCGGCAAGGTCGAGCTAGGTCGTTTCAAGGGCCTCGGCGAAATGATGGCCGCGCAGCTCAAGGAGACGACGATGGATCCCAAGAAGCGCACGCTGCTTCGCGTGGAGGTCATTGACGATATCGAGACGACCAAATTCGCGGTCGATGCGCTGATGGGAACGAAGGCCGACGCCCGTTTCCGCTTTATCCAGGACCGGGCCGAATTCGCCCAGACGGAAGAACTCGACATCTAGGCGGTTTGCTCCGCCTTATGCAGCCGCGATGGACAACGCATGGCCGCGCGCGTTTTCGCGCAGGGCGTCGAGGTGGATCGATTTCAGCAGGCTGGCGAGTTCGTTGGCGCCGCCGGTGCGGCCGATTTCCTGCAGCATCGTCCAGGATACTTCCTGCGTGCCGGCGATGCGCTTTCCGCGGGCGACTTCGCGCCACATCTTGAGGGCGCAGACGACGATTCCATGGGTCGCCGCCGCCAGGCCAGCCTTCCGCAGCAGCGCGTTCACCGCCCCGTCGCCGCCGCCGGAAAGAATCGACTTCACCCGCTGTTCGGACTGGCCCGTGAGGGCGACCATCGCGGCGCCGAAGAAATCGATCTTGCCGTGCGCCACAGCGCGAACCAGGAACGAGGTCGTCAGGTCGCCGCGCAGGCGCAAATGCTCGATCAGGGCGGGATGCTCGACGGATCGCGTCCGCTCGACGACCGCCAGCGAGGCCTTGACGCAGGCGTCGCGCAGAACGCGCTCGGTTCGGTGCGCGCCGAGAAGCGCGGCGACGAAAGGCGACCGGCCGAACGCATCGCTCAGTTTTTCCACCAGTGCATGCCGGCATTCCGATGGCAGCCGCCGGTCGGCGACCAGCGCATCGCGCGTCGCGGCAATGTGCCCGTGGCGTTCGGTCATGCGGCGAAAGCTGAGCGTCGCGATCGCAGCCGACGGATTGGCGAGCAGCGCGCGGCATGCCGCCGGTTCGCCGACTTCCGCCAGTGCGGCCGCGACCGCCATCGACAGGTCGGACCGTTTGGCGATCAGCGTCTGGATGGCTTCGGTTCCGGCCGCAACGCGGTCGATCAGGTCCAGGTCGGTCATCAGCGGCGACCGGCCGATCACCCGGCAGGCCACTTCGGGTTGGTCGCAGGCCAGGGCGCTGATGATCTGTGCCGGCGCATGACGGCTCATCGAGAGCGTTTCGGCCAGCGCCTGCCGCACCTTGGCGGACGGGTCGTCGAGCAGCAGCGTCAAAGCGCCTTCCACAGCGCATCGCTCCTCGAACGGCAGTTGATTGTCGATATAGGCTCTCGAAAGCGCGGTGGCGGCGGCAACCCGCTCCGCCACCCGCGCCGTGTCGATCCATTTCAGGAATTGCGCGATAATCATGTGACCCGCCAAACGACCGGACAATGGTCGTCCGGATCCCTTTAGTTCGACCGTAGGTCAAAAGGGTTTACGAACCGTTCACCATGATATTGCAAAGTCTTCGCAGCACCGGGCCTGCCGGAACCGGACAAGCTTCCCCTGATGCGCGGCCGCCGCCTATGCCGGATGCGGTCCGGAAAAATCCGCGTAGAGCGTCTCGACCGCCGGGCGCGGACGTTCGAGCACCGGACCATCGTGATTTCCGATGTGGATGAAGCCGACCACCCGTTCATGCGGCGCGAGGCCAAGCAGCCGCCTGCCCTCGTCGCAATCCGCGTACCAGTTGCTGATCCAATTCGCGCCGAAGCCAAGCGCCTGCGCCGCCAGAACCAGGCTCATCGCCGCCGCCCCGCCGGACAGGAACATCTCCCATTGCGGGATCGAGGCGTGCGGCTTGGGGCTGCTGACCACGCCGATAACGAGCGGCGCGCGCGAAAAGCGCGTCCGCTCCTTCTCACGGCGGCCTTCGTGCAACGGGCCTTCCAGAGTCTCCGCCAGCGCAAGCAGCGCCTCCCCGACCGCCGCGCGCGCCGCGCCCCGGTAGAGAATGAAGCGCCAGGGCGCCAGTCGTCCATGGTCGGGGACGTGAGCTGCGACGGTGAGGATCTGCACGATTTCCGAGTCGCTCGGGCCGGGGCCCGTCAATTCGTGAATCGGAGGCGAATTTCGGGCAAGCATGAAGTCGATGATCGGCGAAGCCATGGTTCGATGTCCATTTTCGAGGATTGGCTTGGGCGCCGTCGAGGACGGCCCTCGCTGCGCGGGAAAGATTCGTCTTGAAATTGCCACCGCGCCGAGGTCCAACACAAGGCATGAAGCAGGCTATTTTCCGACGCGCCGCGATGGTCGCGATGTTCGTTTGCGTTCCTGGCGTCCGCATCGTCCTTGCGCAGGACCTCGGCGACCGCGCACCCCGGATCGACATGCCCGGCCTGTCCGAATTCGCGCCCGCCAAGCCGCCCTCGCCAGTATCGACCGCGGGCCTCGGGCGGATCACGCTCGCCGCGCAGCTGATGGAAGACGGGCCGGAGGTCACACGCGGGATGATCTGGCGCGTCTTCGACACGGAGCCCGGTCCGGACGGCAAGCTGCATCTGGTGGCGTCCGCGCAAGGCGGCGCCCAATCCTTCGACCTCGCGCCCGGCCAGTATCTTATTCATGCGTCCTACGGCCGCGCCGGCGCCACCAAGCGCGTTTCGGTCGGGCGCGACGCCAAGCGCGAGGAACTGGTGCTCGATGCCGGCGGATTGAAGCTCGACGCGCAATTGGCCGGCGGCAAGCCGATCTCGGCGGACAAGCTTCGTTTCTCGATCTACGATGCGCAGGAGAAGCCGAATGGCGACCGCGCGCTGATCTTGCCGAACGTCAATCCCAACTCGGTCGTGCGGCTCAATGCCGGGACCTATCATGTCGTCTCGACCTACGGCAACGTCAACGCCGTCATACGCTCCGACATCAAGGTGGAGGCGGGAAAGTTGACCGAAGCCACCGTCGAGCATCACGCCGCCGAGATCACGATGAAGCTCGTCCGCGCCGCCGGCGGCGAGGCGATCGCCGACACGTCTTGGTCCGTGTTGACCGGGTCCGGCGATTCGGTCCGCGAAAGCGTCGGCGCTTTCGCCTCGATGGTTCTGGCCGAAGGCGACTATACGGTCGTCGCCAAGAATCGCGATCATCTGTATCAGCGCGATTTCAGCGTGGCCGCGGGTGAGAACCAGGAGGTCGAGGTCATCGCGGACGAGAACGTTCCGTCGGCCGCCGAAGGCGCCGATTAGTCAGCTGTCAGGCGGCCAGCCGCTGCCTGCCGGGCAACTTCAGTTTCGGCATGCGCCGACCGGGTTTCCGTCCCGTCTTCGGCGCCAGCGCGGTCACTTCCCGCTGCAACCGGGCAAGCAAATCCTTGCGGTCGCGCAGCGCCTGGAGCTCCTCCCAAGGAAGCGTGTCGCCGATCCTGGCTTCGATCGAACGGCCGGACAGGCGCGCGAATTCCCGGATCAGGAGCGAAAGCCGCAGGGTCAGCGATAGGTTGCCGACGAAGCGGGCCACGGGCCTGTCGCTCTCCACCAGGTTCATCGGTTTGCTGACGAGATGAAAAAGTCGGCCATTCTGACCCGCGAAATTAATCGGTATGACGGACGCCTTGGCGTCCTGCACAAGCTTGGCGACGAAGATCTTCCACGGCAAATCGAGCGCGGTTCCAAGCACTTTCGGCGCTGTCGCGACGCCGCCCGCCGGGAAGATTACGACCGTCACGCCAGCGTTCAGAAGCCGGAGCGCTTCGTGACGCATCGCCAGGTTCTGCTTCAGCGCCTCCTTGGTGCCCGAGAAGTCGACCGGCAGCGAATACGGCTCCATTTCCGGTATCTTGAGCAAGTCCGACGCGATCATGACGCGGAACGGACGGCCGAGTTTCTCGGCCAGCGACAGGATGGCGATGCCATCGCCGATTCCAAACGGATGGTTGGCGATCATCACCAGCGGCGTGGGGGGAAGATCTTGCGGCGGCCACGCTTCGGCATGGCGCACCTTGACGTCGATCAACTCGAGCAGGCGTGAAAAGAGGCGTCCGTCGCCGTTCCTGGCCTCGGCGCGCCAGATCCGATAGAGACCCGCATATCGATCGCGGCCGGACAGCCCTTCGACCGACCGTATGAACCAGCGTTTTAAGCGCGGCTGGCCATCGTTCGAATAGGACAGTTCCGGAAACTCGTTTCGACGGCGAGCCACTTGTTTCATGGCCAGCCGTTACATCAGTAAGGTGACAGACGGATGAAAGGCGCAGGTCGATTGCCTGCGCGTTCAATTCATCCAATGCGCGTCGAGCGGCGATCCGGCGTCACGGCCTCCGCGACGAGCGCAACGATCGCCTCGTCGAGGCCCATCGCCTGCTGCTCCCGAGAGCCCAGGCGGCGGATGTTGACCGTATTCTCTTCCGCCTCACGCTTACCGCAGACCAGGATGACCGGCACTTTCGCAAGCGAGTGCTCGCGCACCTTGTAGTTGATCTTCTCGTTCCGCAGATCGGACTCAACCGTCAGGCCCGCCTTTTTCAACTTCGCCGCGACGGACCGCGTATAATCGTCCGCGTCCGAGGTGATCGTCGCCACCACCACCTGTAGCGGTGCGAACCAGAGTGGGAAATGGCCCGCATAGTTCTCGATCAGGATGCCGATGAAGCGCTCCATCGAGCCGCAGATCGCCCGATGGATCATCACCGGCTGCTTCTTTTCCGAATCGGAGCCGATATAGAAAGCGCCGAACCGCTCCGGCAGGTTGAAGTCGACCTGCGTCGTACCGCATTGCCAGTCGCGGCCGATCGCGTCCTTGAGAACATATTCGAATTTGGGGCCGTAGAAGGCGCCCTCGCCCGGATTGATCGACGTCTTGATCTTGCCGCCCGATTCGGCTTCGATCGTCTTGAGCACGTTGCTCATGATGTCTTCGGCATGATCCCACGCGGCGTCCGTTCCGACACGCTTCTCGGGCCGCGTCGAAAGCTTGACCTCGATCTCCTCGAAGCCGAAATCGGCGTAGGTGGTCAGGATCAGGCCGTTGATCTTCAGGCACTCGTCAGCGAGTTGCTCTTCCGTGCAGAAGATGTGCGCGTCGTCCTGCGTGAAGCCGCGCACGCGCATCAGACCGTGAAGCGCGCCGGACGGCTCGTAGCGGTGGACGGCGCCGAATTCCGCGAGTTTGATAGGGAGATCGCGATAGGACTTCAAGCCGTGCTTGAAGATCTGGACGTGTCCAGGGCAGTTCATCGGCTTCAACGCGAAAACGCGATCGTCGTCGGTATCGTCGCCCGCGACCGTCACCTTGAACATCGCGTCGCGATACCAGCCCCAATGGCCCGATGTCTCCCACAGCGACTTGTCGAGCACCTGCGGCGCGTTGACTTCCTCATAATCCAATTCGTTCAGGCGGCGCCGCATGTAGCTCACGAGGTTCTGGAACATCTTCCAGCCCTTCGAATGCCAAAACACGACGCCGGGCCCCTCCTCCTGGAAATGGAACAGGTCCATTTCGCGGCCGATCTTGCGGTGGTCGCGCTTCTCGGCTTCTTCCAGCATATGCAGGTAGGCGTCGAGCTGCGCCTGTTCGGCCCAGGCCGTGCCGTAGATGCGCGCCAGCATCGGATTGTTCGAGTCGCCGCGCCAATAAGCGCCTGCGACCTTCATCAGCTTGAAAGCGTTGCCGATCTGGCCCGTCGAAACCATGTGCGGGCCACGGCAAAGGTCGAACCAACCGCCCTGATCGTAAATCTTGAGATCCTGATTTTCAGGGATCGCATCGATCAGTTCGACCTTGTAGGCCTCGCCCTTGTCACGAAAAACTTGGCGCGCCTTTTCGCGCGGCCAGACCTGCTTCGTGAAGGGTTCGTTGCGCGCGACAATCTCCCGCATCTTCTTTTCGATGACGGGAAAATCCTCGGGCGTGAATGGCTCGTTGCGCGCGAAATCGTAGTAGAAGCCGTTCTCGATGACCGGGCCGATCGTCACCTGCGTGCCGGGCCAGATTTCCTGCACGGCTTGGGCCAGAACGTGCGCCGTATCGTGCCGGATCAGTTCCAGCGCGCGCGGGTCCTCGCGCGTTAGAATTTCTATCCTGCCCGATTTCCGCAACGGGTCCAAGAGATCTTGGATTTCACCATCGATCGCGACGGCAACCGCCTTCTTGGCGAGCGATTTCGAGATCGACTCGGCCAATTGCGCGCCGGTCGACGCGGCATCGTAGTCGCGCACGGAGCCATCGGGAAACATAAGGGAGATCGAGTCGGGCATTTGCGGGCTCCTGCTATCCAGTCCCGCATACCAACGCGGGTGGTCGACATGCCGCACGCGTCCGGCGGCGAGCGGTGTTCTAATGTGGGGTCACCTGCGCGTAAAGGCGCAAAGCTTAGCGCTGCGCCTCGGGGCCTCCCGCGCCGATCCGCCAACAACGCCAGGGCGTGAACCAGCGATAGCCGGGTTCCAGTCGGAGCGGCACGTTGTCGACGCCGTGCGTTCCGCCAGGTCCGCAACGAATCAGGCGAAACAACCCCATCCAACCACCTGTCCACAGTCCATGCCGCGCGATCGCCTCGTAGGCATATTCGGAACAGGTAGGCAGATGCCGGCAGGAGTTGCCGACGAAGCCGGATAAGGTGAGCTGATAGAAGCGCACGACAGAGGTTCCGAGCAGGCGGCCGGGCGATCTGCGCCAGGAATCGGAGAAGTTGCGGCCCCTGGGGGCAGTCCGAACTTCCAGACCATGCTCCAGGCGGCCCTGAGGCGAAATGGCCGGTTCCTGATCGCTCATGCGGCATACATGGCCGTTCCCTTGCGCCGGCGCAATGTCAGGTCGCCCTGCGCCGCGCCAACGCATTTGCGATTCACGCAGGCGGTAGCTTTCGTCGATCCATTCACGTTCCCTTTCCGGCGGACCGTTGCCGGATATCCGGGCAGGCTGGAAGGTAACGATACGAACAACGTCGCCCAGGATACCGAAAACTTCGAACATGGCCGCTCTCCTTTGGAGGGGAACAGACCGCTGCTGGTCTTGCTTTTCAAACGAGTATAAGTTGGTCCTCGCATAACGCTTGGTTATGAAGATGAAGCGCGGACGCTTGCCCCTGACCGCTCTCCGAAGTTTCGAAGCTGCGGGCAGATTGCTGAGTTTCAGTCGCGCGGCGGAGGAACTCTTCGTCTCGCAAGCTGCCGTCAGCCGACAAATTCGCGAACTGGAGACTCTCATTCGGCAGCCGCTCTTCCAGAGGCTGCACCGCCGGGTGGAACTCACCTTTGCCGGTCGCAGGCTGCTTGACCAACTGACGCGCAGCTTCGACGATATCGATACGCGGCTGTCCGAGATCGTGGCGAAGCCTGCGCAGACACTGCTGAAAATCAGCGTCGAGCCAATGTTTGCGAGGCTGTGGCTGGTGCCTCGTCTCGTCGGCTTTCGTCGAGCGCGCCCAGATATCGACATCGTGGTCGACGTCGATGGCCGGCTGGTTGAATTTCGAAGCCATGAAGCGCAGCTTGCCATTCGCTTCAGCGTCACCAAGACCTCGTGGCCGCGCGTTCAGTGCGAACATCTGGTCGCTTCCATGATCATCCCCGTCATGTCGCCGTCTCTCCTCGCGTCCGGGCCGCCATTGCTGCAACCGGCGGATCTGCTCCGCCATACGTTGCTGCATGACGATGGCCGGGATGCTTGGGCGCGTTGGTTCGAAGTGGCCGGCGTCGCCGATCCGGGGGCGCCGCGCGGCCCGATGTTCCCGGACGGCGCGCTCGGCATCCAGGCCGCTATCCTCGGCCACGGCGTGGCGCTGGGCGACACGAAGTTGAATAGCGAGGATTTACGCGCGGAAAGGCTGATCGAGCCTTTTGAGATATCAGCCCCTTATGGGGATTTTTGGCTCGTTGCGCCCGACTTTCAGGCACTGAGCGAGCCGGCGAATGCGTTCGCGGACTGGCTACGAAAGGAAATCAAAGTCGAGGGTGCAGCTTAGGCCGCAGTTTCAGACCGATTCCCCTCGATCTGCTCGATCGCGTCGATCACGGCGTCGAAGGTCAGCATCGTCGATGCATGCCTAGCCTTATAGTCGCGCACGGGTTCCAGATATTTCAGGTCGGCGAACCGTCCTTCCGGCGGTGGCCCGTTCTGCTTCAGCATTCTCGACATCGTGTCGCGCACGGCGCGCAACTCCTGCGCCGATGCGCCGACCACATGTTGCGCCATGATCGCCGACGACGCCTGACCGAGGGCGCACGCCTTCACTTCATGCGCGAAATCGGTGACGAACCCGTCGCGCATGGAAAGGTCGACGGTGATCGTCGAGCCGCACAATTTGGAGTGCGCCCTGGCCGTTGCATCCGGCCGCGGCAATCTGCCCGTCCGGCCGATGTTCCCGGCAAAACCGAGAATTTTCGCATTGTAGACATCGTCGATCATGATTTTCCACTCAGCCGCGGTTTCGCGAAAAGGCCGCCGCACGGGGCAATCTTTCAAATGGACCGCTCCGCCATATATAGAGGCCAAGCGGCTGCTGCGGCAAGGCTCTGACCAATGGTCATGCGCCTTGCAAGGCGGTCATAGGGGCCGCCGGCCCGCAGAATTGATAGCGGGATATTGGCCCGCGTTGGAGTTTATCGATGGATGCGATTTTCAAGCGGCCCATGCCAAAGGCCGATTTCATGGAAAGGCCGGTCACCGACCGGCCGAGCCAAAGCGAGGTCGAAGCCGCCGTTCTCACGCTGCTGCGCTGGACGGGAGACAATCCGAACCGGGAGGGGCTGCGGGACACGCCCAAGCGCGTCGCCAAGGCATTTCTCGAAATGTTCAACGGCTACGACATGTGCCCGGCCGACGAACTCGGCCGCACTTTCGAAGAGGTCGCTGGCTACGACGACATGGTCATCGTGCGCGATATCGAGTTCCATTCTCATTGCGAACACCACATGGTGCCGATCATCGGCAAGGCGCATGTCGGCTATCTGCCGGACGGAAAGGTCGTCGGCCTTTCCAAGATCGCGCGGGTGGTGGACATCTTTGCCCACCGACTGCAGACGCAGGAATCGCTGACGGCGCAAATTGCAGGCGTGATCCAGGAGGTTCTCAACCCTCGCGGCGTCGCGGTCATGATCGAGGCGGAACATATGTGCATGGCGATGCGCGGCATACGGAAGCAAGGCTCGACGACCTTGACCTCAACCTTCACAGGCGCATTCAAGGACAGCCCCGAGGAGCAGATCCGCTTTCTGACGATGGTCCGGTCCAGTCATGGGACCTGATCGCGATCCGGTCGTTCCAGACAGGACCGTCACGGTCGTGGATTCGCATTGTCCGGGTCCGTCCCAGCACAAGGCCTGGCTTGAAGAAGGATTGGATTTTGCGCCCCGTTTCGACGCACTTGGCCTGATTGCGGCGGTGGTCACGGATGCGTCGGACGGAACGCTGCTCATGGTCGCGCATCTGAATGCCGAGGCCCTGGCGCTCAGTCTCGAAACCGGCATCGCGCACTATTGGTCCCGCTCGCGGTCGGCGCTCTGGAAGAAGGGCGAGACGTCGGGCAATTTTCAACGGATCGTGGAGATCCGAACCGATTGCGATCAGGATGCGCTTTGGTTGAAAGTCCAGGTCGCGGGCGACGGCGTGACCTGTCACACCGGCCGGCGCTCATGCTTTTATCGCGTGGTCGAGGTCCATAATGGCATGGCGCGTTTGCGCGACGCCGACGAGTCCTGACCACGATCGCACTTCAGACCCTGATCGCGGAATCTATGCCCGGCGTCGGTTTCTTCATGGTTTGGCGACTGCGAGCGATTAGACTTCGCCTCGGTGGGAGTGGGAGTGCGAGATGCTCGATTGGGCGTCGCTAAGGGGTAAAGCCGGCTCCAGAGACGGCGCGGGGCATATCGAGACTATCATGGCGCCCTCGCCGGCGCCCGCGCGACAATCCGGGATCGCCCTGGCGCTCGGCGGCGGCGCGGCGCGAGGCTGGGCGCATATCGGCGTGCTGCGGGCGCTCAACGAGGCCGGCATCCAGATCGACATGATCGCCGGCACCTCGATCGGCGCGCTCGTCGGCGGCTGCTATCTCGCCGGCAAGCTCGATGAACTCGAGAATTTTGCGCGCGGCTTGACCAAGCGGCGCATCTTCGGCCTGCTCGATTTCCACTTCGGCGGCAACGGCCTGTTCGGCGGCATGAGGCTCGATGCGCGCATGCAGCAGCATATGAGCGGATTAAGCTTCTCCGACTTGCCGAAACCCTTCGTCTGCGTGGCGACCGAAATCCGCACCGGGCATGAAATCTGGCTTGCAAAGGGCGCGCTGATTACCGCAATGCGGGCGTCCTACGCCCTGCCCGGCGTGTTCGAGCCCGTCACCTGCAACGGCCGCGTTCTGGTCGACGGCGCGCTGGTGAACCCGGTTCCGGTCTCGGTCTGCCGCGCCTACGAACAGCGCCTCGTGGTGGCGGTCAATCTGCATTACGACCAATTCGGCCGCGCTGCCGTCATCAAGCACAGCGCCGGCGAACTAACGGTCGAAACCACCGATCACCGACGACCCGCAGCCTCGACGCGCGAAACGCGACTCGGCATCAGCGGCGTGACGGTCGAGGCGTTCAACATCATCCAGGACCGCATTTCGCGCGCGCGCCTGGCCGGCGATCCCCCTGACCTGTCGCTGCAACCCAAGCTCGGCCATGTCGGCCTGTCCGAGTTTTATCGCGCGGACGAAGCCATCCGCGCGGGCTATGAAGCGACCCGCGACCGCATCGCCGAACTGGGCAGGCTTCAGAGCGTACTGGCCTGAGCGGCGTCGATGATCCGAAACTGCACGGTGCGGACCCCGTTCCAGGTATTGGGCTGGATCTGCCCGGCGGCATGGACCCGGCCGCCCCGGGCCTTCGACAGAAAATCGCCCAGCGGTGTATCAACCGCCCGGAAAGCGATGGCCTTGACGATCCCGCCGATGTCGGATTTCAGGTCGACCTTCAAATGGTTGGCGCCAACCGGCCGTACGTCGGCGACCTGATGGCGCGGCAGCACGAAGACCGGTGGCGGATAACCTGCGCCAAACGGTCCGGCGCGGTCGAGATCGTCGAGCAGGGCCTGCGATGCGCCCTCGGCCGACAGCGCGGCGTCGATCGGCAGATTCTCCTCGTCGCGCAAGCGCGTGACTTCGAGCCCCGCCTGTTCCTCGAAGAAAATCCGCAGTTCGCCAAGTTTGTCGCGATGGACGGTTATGCCAGCCGCCATCGCGTGGCCGCCACCCTTTTCGATCAACCCCTCGGCGAACGCGTCGCGCACCAGGCGCCCGAGATCGTAGCCCGCTACGGATCTACCCGAACCTGTCCCCATACCGTTTGAATTGAAGGCGATGGCGAAGACCGGACGCCTCGCATGATCCTTAAGGCGCGACGCCAGAAGCCCGACGACGCCTGGGTGCCACCGGTCGTTGCCGGTCACCAGGATCGCCGGCCCGCCGCCGAGAAGCTCCGCATCCGCCTCGGCGCGCGCTTCGGCGAGCATGACCTGTTCCATGGCTTGCCGTTCCTGGTTGAGCCGGTCGAGCGTCCCAGCGATCGCCAGCGCCTCGACCGGGTCGTCGGTGGCCAGCAGTCGGCTGCCCAGCGCGGCGTCGCCTATGCGCCCGCCGGCATTGATGCGCGGACCGATCAGAAAACCCAGATGGAACGCGTTGACCGGCTCGCCGATTTTGGAGATCTGGGCCAGCGCGGCCATCCCCGCATTCTTCTGCCGCCGGATGGCAAGCAGGCCCTTGACCACGAAAGCGCGGTTGACCCCGACGAGCGGCACGACATCGCAGACAGTGGCGAGCGCGACCAGATCGAGCACGCCGAGCAGGTCGAACGGTGCGACGCCATACTGTTTGGCGCGCAGCACGCGGGCGGTCTGCACCAGGGTCAGGAAGACCACGCCGGCCGCACACAGATGTCCCTGCCCCGAAAGGTCGTCCTCGCGATTGGGATTGACGACCGCAACGCCCTGCGGCAGCGCGCCGCCGACCTGATGATGGTCGAGCACCACGACATCCGCGCCGCCATTGCGCGCGACTTCGATCGACGCCGCGCTATTGGCTCCGCAGTCGACTGTGACGATGAGTTTTGCGCCGCGTGCGACAAGGTCGCGCATCGCCTCCGGATTGGGGCCATAGCCTTCGAAGATGCGATCCGGGATGTAGATTTCCGTTTCGACGCCGAAATGGCGCAGGAAGCGATTGAGCATGGCGGAGGACGCCGCGCCGTCGACATCGTAGTCGCCGAAGATCGCCACTCGTTCATGTCTAAGCACGGCGTCGGCCAGCCGGCGCGAGGCTGCTTCCATATCCGTCAGCGTCGCGGGATCCGGCAAAAGATCGCGAATGGTCGGGTCGAGAAACCGCGCGACATCTTCGGCGGCGACGCCGCGACCGGCCAACACGCGCGCGACGATGTCGGCCACGCCACGCGTCTGCGTCATGGCGATCGCCGCCATCTCCTGGCGTTCAGTCAGGCGATGGGTCCAGGCCAGCCCGGTGACAGAACGCCGGACGCCGAGAAATGATCGCTTTTCACCGGTCATGCTGCAGGCTCTGTTCCTGTCCAGCGCGCAGACCGGTCACCCCGCCCGCTCGATGCGGATCACCTGCGGCTTGTCGGTCAAATGACCGTCCTTGGTGATGCCTTCGACCGCTTTTCGAACGGCGGCTTCCGTGGTTTCGTGGGTGACCAGGACAACCGTCTTGGTCGTGTCCGCTTCGTCCTCGACGGCGCGCTGGACGATCGACTCAAGCGAAATGTGATTGTCGGCCATACGCTTGGCGACGGCGGCGAAGACGCCGACTCGATCATGCACCGTCAGACGAATGAAATAGCCGCCCTCGTGCGAGCGCATCCCGGCTTTCTTATAAGGTTTCAGTTCCTTGGCTGGGCGACCGAACACCGGGCCGTGCTGGAAACCCGGGCGGCTTTTGGCGATGTCGGCGATATCGCCAATGACCGCGGACGCCGTGGCATTTCCGCCCGCGCCTGGTCCCGAAAGAAGAAGCTCGCCCAGTATGTCCGTCTCGATCGCGACGGCGTTGATGACGCCGTGCACTTGCGCGATCACGGAGGCGGTCGGCACCATGGTCGGATGCACGCGCTGCTCGATGCCGCTTTCGGTGCGTTGGGCGACGCCGAGCAGCTTGATGCGATAGCCGAGGTCGGCCGCGGCGCGGATGTCTGCCTGGGTGATGTTAGAGATGCCTTCGAGGTAGATGTCGTCGGCAGCGATCCGGCAGCCGAAGGCCAGGCTGGTCAGGATCGACAGCTTGTGCGCGGTGTCGTTGCCTTCGATGTCGAAGGTCGGGTCGGCCTCGGCATATCCCAGCCGCTGCGCGTCAGCGAGGCAGGCGTCGAAGGAAATCCCCTCCGCCTCCATTCTCGTCAGGATATAGTTGCACGTCCCGTTGAGGATTCCGAAGATGCGCGACACGGTGTTGCCCGCCAGTGATTCGCGCATCGTCTTTATAATCGGGATGCCGCCGGCCACCGCCGCCTCGTAGTTCAGCAGAACGCCCTTGCGCTCGGCGATCTCGGCCAGCGCGACGCCATGCCTGGCGAGCAGAGCCTTGTTGGCGGTCACGACATGCCGGCCCGCCTCGAGCGCCGCCTTGACGCTGGCGCGCGCGACGCCTTCCGCGCCGCCGATCAGTTCCACGAACACGTCGATATCGGCCTTCGCCGCGAGTTCCGCCGGGTCGCTAAACCATCGCGCGGCCGACAGATCGACACCGCGGTCACGCGACCCGTCGCGCGCGCAAACAGCGACGACGACGAGCTCGCGACCGCATTGGCGGGTGAGTTCCCCGCGCTTCTCCTTGATCGCCCGCGCCACGGAAGCGCCGACGGTTCCGAGGCCGGCAAGTCCAATCCGCAACGCGTCGGTCATGGCCGCGGCAACCTCTCGATGAGATCGAATTGGGACAGTTAGCGGCGCGCTGCGAGCGACACGACATTATCGGCCGGCTGGCCAGCCGACGATAGAAAGCGCTTGATGCTGCGCGCGGCCTGGCGGATGCGGTGCTCGTTCTCGACGAGCGCGATGCGGACGTGGTCGTCGCCGTGCTCGCCGAAGCCGACGCCGGGCGCCACCGCGACGTCGGCGTTCTCGATCAGCAGCTTGGAGAATTCGAGCGAGCCGAGATGCCTGAACGGTTCGGGGATCGACGCCCAGGCGAACATCGACGCCGGGGGCGCCGGAATCTTCCAACCGGCGCGGCCGAACGTGTCGATCATCACGTCGCGGCGTTTGTGGTAGATGTCGCGCACTTCCGCGATGTCGCTGCCGTCGCCGTTCAAGGCGGCCGCCGCGGCGACCTGGATCGGCGTGAAGGCGCCGTAGTCGAGATAGGATTTGACGCGCGTCAGCGCCGAGATCAGGCGCTCATTGCCAACCGCGAAGCCCATGCGCCAGCCCGGCATCGAGAAGGACTTCGACATCGACGTGAACTCCACGGTGACGTCGATGGCGCCGGGGACTTGGAGCACCGAGGGCGGCGGATTGCCATCGAAGTAGATCTCCGAATAAGCCAGGTCCGACAGGATGATGATGTCGTTCTTTTTCGCGAAGGCGACGACGTCTTTGTAGAAATCCAGGCTGGCGACCAGGGCGGTCGGGTTGGACGGATAGTTCAGGATCAGGGCCAACGGCTTGGGGATGGAATGGCGGATTCCACGCTCCAGCGCCGGGATGAAGCCAGCGTCGGGCTCCGCCTGCAGCGAGCGGATGACGCCGCCCGACATGATGAAGCCGAAAGCATGGATCGGATAGGTCGGGTTCGGGCACAGAATCACGTCGCCCGGCGCGGTGATCGCCTGCGCCATGTTGGCGAACCCCTCCTTCGATCCAAGCGTCGCCACGACCTGAGCTTCGGGGTCGATCTTCACGCCGAAACGGCGCGCGTAGTAGCTTGCCTGCGCGCGGCGCAGGCCGGGGATGCCGCGCGAGGACGAGTAGCGGTGCGTACGCGGGTCGCGCACGACTTCGCAAAGCTTGTCGACTATGGATTTCGGCGTCGGCAAGTCGGGATTGCCCATGCCGAGGTCGATGATATCGGCGCCCTTCGAGCGCGCGCTGGCCTTGAGGCGATTCACCTGCTCGAAAACATAGGGCGGAAGCCGCCTAACCTTGTGAAAGTCTTCCATCGCTATTCCAACGAAGCTCTGTGTCGAGGTCGCACGGCTATATACCCAATCGGCCGAGCGGTCGAGGCAGTCATTGGGCTTCGATCGCCTTCAGCGTCTCGTCGCCATGGTCTTTGGCGAGTTTCTCCAGATAGGCGGGATCGCTCCTGGCGCCGACGCCGCGGCCGGCTGAGACCTGACGCGCCTTGGCGCCGGCCAGGCGGTCCGCCAGGCTGGCCTTGTCATCGTCGGTGATGGCCGCCGCCGCCGCTTGCGGCGGCACGTTCAGGTTGGGATAGGCGCCTGTGTCGGTCGCGCCGGTTTGCGGGCCGCCGGGGACCGCCGGTTCAGGCGCCGACGCGCAACCGGCGACGGCGGCGAAAAGCGCCGAAAAGATGGCGTTCGCGATGCAACGGGTAGAAGCAGCCTGTCGACACGGAGCGTGAAAGGTCATGGGTCGTTCCTATGCCGTTCAACGCCTTCGTCGCAAGCCTGCATTGGACCCCGTCAATCCCGTCATGATACCATGTCTTCAAAAAGCTTGAGAGAACGCTCCGCACCATGACGAAAGCTCCCGATTCGGACAAGGCGCCGGATGCTCCGGCGTCGCCTGCCGAACCCTATGTCGTCAAGGATCCGGAGCGTTTCGCCCTCAACATGGCGCGCATGATCGAACAGGCGGGCAAGGCCGCCGCAGCATGGGCCGAGCCGCGCGAGAAAGGCATCGTCCGCGACGACCTCGCGGATCCGGTCGCCGATATCGTCAAGACGTTTTCCAAGGTCACCGAATATTGGATTTCCGATCCGCAGCGCGCCGTCGAGGCGCAGACGCGCCTGTTTTCCGGCTATCTTTCGGTCTGGGCGAACGCCGTGCAGCGGTCGAACGGCGAGGTCACAGAGACGCCCGCAGCGGCTGAAAAGCCAGACAAGCGGTTTCAGCATCCGGAATGGGGCAAGAACGCGTTTTTCGACTTTCTGAAGCAGACTTACCTCGTCACCTCGCGCTGGGCGGGCGACCTCGTCGACCACGCGGATGGACTCGACGAGCACACCCGCCACAAGGCTTCCTTCTACGTGAAGCAGATTTCCAACGCGATCTCGCCGTCGAATTTCATCCTGACCAACCCTGAGCTTTTCCACGAAACGGTGGCAAGCAACGGCGAAAACCTGGTGCGCGGCATGAGAATGCTGGCGGAAGACATCGCGGCGGGACATGGCGACCTCAAGGTCCGTCAGGCCGACTATTCGCCTTTCGAAATCGGCCGCAACATCGCGCTGACGCCCGGCAAGGTCATCGCGCGCGGCGACATCGCGGAGATCCTGCACTATCAACCGTCGACCGAGACGGTGCTGAAACGCCCGCTCCTGATCTGCCCACCCTGGATCAACAAGTTCTACATTCTCGACCTCAATCCGCAGAAATCGTTCATCCGCTGGGCGATCGAGCAAGGCCACACGGTCTTCGTGATCTCGTGGGTCAACCCCGAAGAGCGGCACGGCGCCAAGGATTGGGAGGCCTATATCCGCGAAGGCCTGCAATTTGCGCTCGACGCGATCGAAAACGAAACCGGGGAGAAGGAGGTCAACGCGATCGGCTATTGCGTCGGCGGCACGCTGCTCGCCGCCGCTCTCTCCCTGCTCCCCAGGGAGGGCGACGAGCGCATCCGCACCGCGACGCTGTTCGCGACGCAGGTGGATTTCACCCATGCCGGGGACCTCAAGGTCTTCGTCGACGAGGACCAGGTCGCCGCCGTCGAGCGGACGATGAGCGAAAAGGGCTATCTCGACGGGACCAAGATGGCGACCGCCTTCAACATGCTGCGTTCCGGCGACCTGATCTGGCCCTACGTCGTCAACAATTACATGCGCGGCAAGGAACCCCTGCCGTTCGATCTGCTCTACTGGAACGCGGACTCGACGCGGATGCCGGCCGCCAATCATTCGTTCTACCTCCGCAACTGCTATCTGGAGAACAATCTCGCGCGTGGCCGGATGACGATCGCGGGCAAGCGGCTGTCCCTCGCCGACATCGCAGTTCCGATCTACAACCTGGCCGCCAAGGAAGATCACATCGCGCCGGCCCTGTCGGTCTTCACGGGTTCAGGCCTGTTCGGCGGACCGGTCGACTATGTCCTGGCGGGCTCCGGTCACATTGCCGGCGTCGTCAACGCGCCAGCGCAGAACAAGTACCAGTACTGGACGGGGGGCAAACCTGAAGGCGACTTCGCGACATGGGTCGCGGACGCCAGCGAGCATGCGGGGTCCTGGTGGCCTCACTGGCAGGCATGGATCGAAGGTCACGACGGCGACCGCGTCCCCGCGCGCAAGGTCTGCGCCAAAAGCAAACCGCTCGGGGATGCGCCTGGCGACTATGTCAGAATGCGGTTGTAAGCCATTGGCGCGGAACGACGCCAGACGCGGCCGGATTGGGGCGGACCACGGTGTTGCCTTATTTGCTCAGTAGCTTCAAACTCGGTATCGGGGAACAAGATTCGACGAGCCGTCTCTCGCATCGCGGGCGTGACGTCTGGGGCGTTCATGATTGTTCGGCAGGTCACGCGGCCGAATTGCGAGGGAAGGAAGCGATTTGCGACAAGCACAATCGCGGCGCGCAAGCGGCGAAAAACTGAAATTATTGAGCCTATTGATGGGCCTTATGCTCGCGTCCTGCACATCGTCCGGCGATCCCGATCTCGACCTGGACGCGTCCGGCTCCAAAGCCGCCTCGATGACCGCGCCGACACCCGACGCGCCGACCGCCGTGACCAAAACAGTCACGGCGGTCGGCGAAGGCAAAGCCGAATTGCCGCCCGAAGTCGCTTACCTGCCTGCCTCGAATCCAAGCAGCGCTGGCGCCAGGCAAGCAGCACGGGCCGAGGACGCGGAGCGGCCGCCGGCGCAGGACACTGGCGCTACGCGGCAAGGCGACAAGCCGATCGTCCCGACATCCACCGGCAAGTCTTTCGGCGGGTTTCTTTTCGGAAAAGCCGCGAGCGCCGACCTGCGCAAGCCGGTGCTGCATGAGGAGCCAGTCAAGAAACTGGCCAACGAGACGGCCGCGAAGGCGTTCATCGAAAACATTCCCCCGAAGCAGGTTTTCGAAAATCGGCCGGGCAAGCCTGTGATCGACCTCGATCAGGCTGGGGGAAAACGACCGTTGGCGCTGGCGTCGATCGGCGGCGAGAATGGCGATGGCCTACCCGGCGTGCGTCGCATGAGCGCGCTCTTCGAGATCACCCGCAAATCCGGCATCGACGATGACAGCGATGTCGACGTGCATGAGGAGGATGGCGACGGCGCCTACCAGGTCGCGTCCGCCGCCGGCATGGCGCGGCTCGCGCCGAACGGCCTCCTTAAACAGACCGCAAGCGTCGACGTCGCCTGCCTCAAGCCGTCTCTGGTGCGGGTTCTGAAGGTCGTCGAGCAGCGTTACGGCAAAAAACTGATGGTCACCTCGGGCTACCGCAGCCGCGCCCGCAACATTCTGGCGCGCGGCGCCAAGAATTCGCTGCACATGTACTGCGCAGCGGCCGATATACAGGTTCCCGGCGTCGGCAAGACGGAGCTTGCGCACTTCCTGCGCTCCATGCCAGGGCGCGGCGGAGTCGGCACATACTGCCACACCAATTCCGTCCATGTGGACATCGGGCCGGAACGCGACTGGAACTGGCGCTGCCGCGGATAGTCTTCAGGCGGGCTGACAAAAAGGCGTTCGGCATCGACTTTGCCGGGTTGCCCGCGCAAATCAAAATCACTATAAGCCGGGCGTCTGAGCGCGCCCATCGTCTAGCGGTTAGGACACCGCCCTTTCACGGCGGTAACAGGGGTTCGATTCCCCTTGGGCGTACCATGCTTCATCAGTCAGATGCCATCGCCTCGTTCAGGTCACACTGCGGACGACGGAACCGACGAGTCGGCTGGTGAAACTAACGACCTCGTCCAGATATAGTCCGTCGTGATAGAACCCGTCCCAGATCAGAAATCCGGTCAAGATGCAGACGCCGATGACGTAGCGCATTGCCGCCTCGATGATGCTCGCCGATCAAACAACATATCCGCAAAAAGTAAATCAATCGTCTTCGCCGTCTTGCGACGCGAACCCCTTCCGGCGATCTTGAAAGACGGGCGCGTCGCCCGATCTTGATTGCAGCGAGCCGCCCGAAGGCGAAGACGTTAAGGACTCAATGAAGAACGCCAGACCGGCCGCGAACGACCCGCCGATCCTCGTCCTGTTTCGAAACGATCTGCGGTTGGCCGACAACGCGGCATTGGCCGCGGCAGCCGACAGCGGCAGGACGGTGGTCCCGGTCTTCGTTCTCGACCCAGAACCGGCGGGGCGGCCACGTGGAAGCGCTTCACGCTGGTGGCTTCACCATTCGCTAGAAGCGCTTGCCTCCGGCCTGGACGCGCTGGGCGCCGGCCTGACCTTGCGCGCCGGCCAGTTGGGGACAGCGCTCGATCGGCTGATCGACGAGACGAAAACCGACCGGATCCAGTGGAATCGAAACCACGATCCTGCCGATCTGAGGGACGACGACGGGTTGATCCGCGTGCTCGGCAAGCGCGGAATTGCAGTCGAGGCGTTCGATGGCCAGTTGCTGCACGACCCGGCGCGACTGACGACCGGTTCGGGGGGCCATTACAAGGTCTACACGCCGTTCTGGCGGGCGCTGAGCGCGTTGCCCGAACCGCGCGATCCCATCGACGCGCCGAAGGCGATCAGGCCCTTCGACAGGCCGCTGCATTCGCTGACCATTGACGATCTGAACCTCCTGCCGAAATCGCCGGATTGGGCAACGGGCCTGCGCGATAGATGGACGCCCGGCGAGGCCGGCGCCCAGCGGCGTCTCTCCGCTTTCCTCGGCGATGGGCTTGCCGGATACGGCGAGGCTCGCGATCTCCCGGGCCGCCAGGGCACGTCGATGCTGTCGCCGCATCTTGCTCACGGCGAAATCACGCCCTTTCAGATTCTGGCCAGACTTCGCAATAGTGGCGTTGCGGCAAAAAACCGCGCCGACGCCGAAAAATTCCGCAAGGAGCTTTGCTGGCGCGAATTCAACTATCACCAGCTTTTTCACAACCCGGATCTGGCGACCGCCAATTTCAATCATGCTTTCGATGCGTTTCCATGGGCGGGCGAAGAGACGGATCTTCGATCCTGGCAACGAGGCCGCACCGGCTATCCCATCGTCGATGCCGGCATGCGCGAACTCTGGCAGACCGGCTGGATGCACAACCGCGTGCGGCTGATCGTCGGCTCCTTCCTCGCCAAGCATCTGTTGACGGACTGGCGCAAGGGCGAAACTTGGTTCTGGGATACGCTGGTGGATGCCGATGCCGCGAACAATCCGGGAAACTGGCAGTGGGTCGCGGGCTCGGGCGCCGACGCATCACCATATTTCCGCATCTTCAATCCCATTCTCCAAGGCGAGAAATTCGACCCGGATGGAGCCTACGTCCGCCGTTACGTCCCGGAAGTCGGAAGGCTGCCAGACAAATTCATCCATAGACCGTGGACCGCCTCGCGGGCCGCGCTCGACGAGGCCGGCGTGAAACTCGGCGAAACGTATCCCGTACCTCTCATCGACCACAACCAGGCACGCGACCGTGCGATGCAGGCATTCCGGACCATGCGAGGACCTCGATGAATATTGCGCCATTTCTTGGCGGCGAAGGCGGACGGCGTCGCATTGCGGTCGTCGGTTCGGGCATCGCGGGCGCGTCGGCCGCCTGGGCGCTGAACGCGCAGTGCGACGTGACGGTCTACGAAGCCGAGAACCGGGCCGGCGGACATACGGCCACCGTCGACATCGATTATGACGGCAGACCCGTTTCCGTCGACACTGGGTTTATCGTCTACAACGAACTCAACTATCCGAACCTGACGGCACTGTTCGCGCATCTTGGCGTCGCCACCCATGAAAGCAACATGGGCTTCGCGCTCTCGATGGATGACGGTCGGCTCGAATGGAGCGGCGAAAACTTGCGCACCATCTTTTCGCAGAAACGCAATATCGTCTCCCCGACCTTTCTCTGGATGCTGCGCGAAATCCTGCGCTTCAACCGTCAATGCCTAGCGGATCGCGATTCCGGTCTCATCGGTCACGCGACGATCGGCGAATATCTGCAGCGGCGGCGCTTTTCCGCCGAGTTCCGAGACAATTACCTGATCCCGATGGCGGCGGCGATATGGTCGACGCCACACGCCCGGATGCTCGACTATCCGGCAACAAGCTTCATCGGTTTTTTCGAGAACCACCGGTTGATCCACAACGAAAGGCCCAACTGGCGCACGGTGACCAATGGCGCGCGAACCTATCTCGACCACTTGCT
Organism: uncultured Rhizobiaceae bacterium; assembly: GCA_964244725.1. GTDB lineage: Bacteria > Pseudomonadota > Alphaproteobacteria > Rhizobiales > Rhizobiaceae > Kumtagia. The sequence continues at coordinate 146,367 of CAXTJQ010000003.1, read as the reverse complement.
CGCGCCGCTCGGCAGGCGTTTGCGCCTGGGAACGCCGGTGCGGTCGATCATCCGTGATAGCGGCGGCGTCACGGTCTGGGCAGGCGAGGACGGTCCGCAGCGGTTCGATCACGTCATCGTAGCCACGCATAGCGACCAGGCCCTGGCGCTTCTCGGCGATCCCTCCGATCTCGAAACGAAAATCCTGTCCGCGATCAGCTATCGTCCCAATCGCGTCGTGCTGCATCGCGATCCGCGCCTGATGCCGAAGCGCCGTACGGCGTGGGCCGCCTGGAACTATCTGCGCTGGTCGAACGACGGTCCGGCCAAGGATGTCTGCGTGACCTACTGGATGAACCGCCTGCAGGGAATCGACGCGCGGATGCCGCTGTTCGTTTCGCTCAATCCGACCCGCGAGCCTCGATCGGAACTGGTGTTCGGCGAGTGGAGCTTCGATCATCCGCAATTCGACGCGCGGGCTCTTTCGGCACAGGCGCGGCTTGACGACATCCAGGGTGTTCGGCGCACGTCATTCGCCGGCGCCTGGACGGGGCACGGCTTCCATGAGGATGGCCTGCGTTCGGGCCTCGACGTAGCCTCCGAACTCGGCGCGCCTGTTCCATGGCGCTCGACGGCGGTCGATCTACCGCTCGCGGCGGAATAGCGGCGCGATGTCGAAGGACCGGCTGCGTGCAACCACGATGGCGGCCAATGGCCCGCCGCCCATCGCGGCTGGCACGCTGTACACCGGCGAGGTCATGCATGCGCGGCTGAAGCCGTTCGGCCACCGCTTCGTCTACCGGGTCTTTTCTCTCCTCGTCGATATCGACCGGCTTGACGAACTCGCCGCGTCGACGCCGCTGCTCGCCGTCAACCGGCGCGGGATCACGTCGTTCCTGGAGAGCGACCATGTCGAGCGTGAAGGAGAGACGATCCGCCATTTCGTGGACGGACTTCTAGCCCAAGCAGGCGTCGAGCAGACAGCGTCGCGCGTCCTGCTGCTGGCTTACCCGCGCATCCTGGGTTACGTCTTCAATCCCATTTCCGTCTATTTCGCCTATGGCGCCGATGGCGCGCTGCTCGCGATGATCTATGCGGTCCGCAACACGTTCGGCCAGCGCCACACCTATGTCGCGCCGATGCGCGCGGGCGATGTCGGGCCGGCCGGCGTGCGGCAATCGCGCACGAAGATTTTCCATGTCTCCCCCTTCATGGACATGGGAACGCGCTACCATTTCCGGATGTTGCCGCCGGGCAGGACGGTGCGCATGCGCATCCACGAAACCGAGGGCGGCGAGCCGCTGCTGGCGGCCACGTTCGTGGGCGACGCGACGCCGCTGTCGACCCCGCAGCTTGCGCGATGCCTGGCGCGCTTTCCGCTGATGACGTTCAAGATCGTGGCCGGCATTCACTGGGAGGCTCTGAAGCTCTGGCTGAAGGGCGCAAAATTCCGACGCAGTCCGCCCGCGCCGGTCAAGGCCAGTTTTCGCGACCACGGCGCCCTGGAGCCAGGGGAGTGATGTGCACGGTTGCGCGCAACGCCGCGACACATCATTTTGCGTCGGGTCGGCGCGAGCACGGAAGGCCGTCGACGGAGGGCAGGAAGAATACGCATGGCAGATGACCGCACCGCACTCTCACCTTTCGGCGATGTGATCGACTTAACCGACAGGAATTTCAGCGAGATCGCAGGGGCGTTGCCTGGAAAGGCGCGCGCGGTTTTGCGAATGGCGATGCAGTTGCCGCGCGGCTCACTCAAAATCCGCACGCCCGAGGGGCGCGAGTTCCAGATTTCCGGCAACGCGCCCGGACCGGCGGCCGCTGTCATCCTCAACAATTGGAAATTGCCCGGCCGCGCGTTCGCGGGCGGCACGATCGGGGTGGCCGAATCCTATTTTGACGGAGACTGGGACAGCCCGGACGTGACGACCTTTCTGGAACTGTTCGTCGTCAACGTGGAGACCGGCGAAACCATCGCCTACGGCTCGAACTGGTTCCTGACGCTGATCCAGCGCGCCCGCCATTGGCTGAACGAGAATACCAAACGGGGCTCCAAGAACAATATCTCGGCGCACTACGACCTCGGCAACGCCTTCTACAAGCAATGGCTCGACCCGACCATGACCTACTCGTCGGCGATCTATTCGGAAGGCGCCAACGATCTGGAGAGTGCGCAGCACGCCAAATACCGTGCGCTGGCGCTCGATACCGGCATCACCGCAAGGGATCATGTACTCGAGATCGGCTGCGGCTGGGGCGGCTTCGCCGAATTCGTCGCGCGTGAGATCGGCTGCCGCGTCACCGGACTGACGATCAGCCGCGAGCAGTATGATTTCGCAACCCGGCGGATCGCGGATGCGGGTCTTTCCGAAAAGGTGACGATCAAGCTTCAAGACTACCGCGACGAGACCGGAACCTATGACCGGATCACCTCGATCGAGATGTTCGAAGCGGTAGGTGAGAAGTATTGGCCGGTTTTCTTCGGCAAGGTGCGCGAATGCCTGCGCGCTGGCGGGACGGCCGGTCTGCAGATCATCACCATCAACGAAGCGGCATACTCGGTCTACCGCAGGCGTCCGGATTTCATCCAGCGCTACGTCTTCCCCGGCGGCATGCTGCCGACGCCCCGGATCTTGCGCGCGCTTGGGGCGGAGCAGGGCATGCGGCTCGTGCGCGAACGCATCTTCGCACAAGACTATGCGCGAACCCTCGCCGAATGGCGCGACCGCTTCCTGGCCTCATGGGACCGTATCGTACCGCTCGGTTTCGACGATCGGTTCCGCAGATTGTGGGAGTTCTACCTGCATTACTGCGAGGCTGGCTTTCGCGCGGAATACATCGATGTCCGCCAGGTGATCTACCACTCTTGATTTCGTGATCGCCCCACACTGAACCTTGCCTCCACGTCCGCGTTGACGGTCGATCAGGCGTTTCCCGATATCGAAACGCAGCAGCAGGAGGCAACGATGAAACAGTATTTGGCGGCAGTGGCTGTGGTCATGGCCAGCACAGTGTGCGGATGGAGCCAGAACACGTCGTGCGGCGACGTGGTCAACGATGCCTCGGCAACATGCCCTTCGGTCCTGGACCCGAGCGTCGGCGGCTCCGTTAATTCCGGAAGCGGCGGTTCAGTTGGAAGCGCCATAGGGTCTTCCGGCTCTGCTATCGACGGCGGCGCCACCAATGCTGTTCCAGGGTCTGCAGGCACAATCCCCAGCACGCAACAGCCCAAAGGCATGGCGCCGCTCGATATTCCGACCGACCCGATGAATCGCGGCGCCACGAACGGAACCTCGAACGCGCCGGCGACCGGAAACACCAGCGGCGCGGCGCCCTACAGCAATCCAGGTGTTTCGAAGAGCGGCTCAAGCATTTCCTCGCCCTCCATCAACTGATTGCGTGCGATTTGCGGTTACAAGCAGGCCAACCGGCCTGCTTTGCTCATTCAACCTCGCGCTCCGACATTTGCTTTCTGCACTGGTCGGTTTTTCCGATGTCCAGGCTAGAGCGTCAGGCGATAGCGCGTAAAACCGCTTTCACCTTCTCCCGTCGGCTCGATCCTGATGCCTTTGACATTGGCGATGAAGTCCTTGGCGCGCGCGCCGGTATCGAAAAGCACCGATGCGCCCGGCATGGGGACAAACGACCAATTGCCGTCGGCCGAAGGGTCGATCGAGCCCTGGGCGAGGATGTAGCGGACGATCACATCACGGTTGGTATCCGGCGCTTCGTAAATGATCTTGCTTTCGTTGATCTCCGGAAAATTGCCGCCGCCGCCGGCGCGATAGTTGTTGGTTGCGACTACATAAAGCGCCGTCGGATCGATCGGCTTGCCGCCTACGGACAGATCCACGATGCGCGCGGACGAAGCATTCAGCACCGCACCCTTCGAATCGTACTTCGCAGGTTTCGACAGATCGATCCTGTAGGTCGCGCCATCGATGACGTCGAAATTATAGGCCGGGAAATCGAGATCGATCAGTTTTTGGTCGGCTTTGCCCGGCGTGATCGTATGGAAGATGCCGGCCGACATCTCCAGCCATTCCTTTACCTGCGCGCCCGTGACCGCGACGGCGCGGACGGTGTTCGGATAGAGGTACAGATCGGCGACGTTCTTGATCGCAATATCGCCTGCCGGCACGTCGGTGTAGTAATCGGGCCCGCCTCGTCCGCCCGACTTAAAGGGCGCGGCGGCCGACAGGACCGGCAGATCCTTCCACTGCGTGGCTTTCAGCAGATCCTTGATGTACCAAGTCTGCGCCTGGCTGACGATCTGCACGGAAGGGTCGTCGGCAACAAGCGCGAAATAGGAATAGAGCGGCGCGGAGGTCTTGCCGACCGGGCGGCGGACGTAGGCGAGCGTCGCCTCGTGCTCGGGTTTCACCGCGTCGGCGATTTTTGGATCGTCCTTTACGGTCGGCTTGGTCTTGTTGTCGACCCGCTCGGAGATCGGGCGAACTTCCGAGGTTGCAGACATCACCCTCCAGGAGGAGCCGTCGCGCTCCAGGAGCAGGTCGATCAGGCCCATATGCGAGCCCCAGAAACCGGCCATGACGGCGGGTTTGCCCTGCAACGTCCCTGCTTTCGCATCGACGCCCTCCAGGTCCTGAAAATCTTTCCTGCCAGGAAACACCAGATGCTGATGGCCGGTGAACACGGCATCGATTCCCTCGACACCGGCTACGAAATACGACGCATTTTCCATCATCGGCGTCTGCTTCACGTCGATGCTTGAGTGCGACAGCGCGATGACGATGTCTGCCCCCTCCTCCTTCATCCGCGGCGCCCAGGCCTTGGCCGCCTCGATGATATCGCGGGTCATGACGTTGCCCGACAGATTCTTGGAATCCCAGAGCATGATCTGCGGCGGCACGAAGCCGATGATCCCTATGCGGATCGCATGCTCGACGCCGGCCCCGTCGCTGACCTGCTTGTCGAGGATGACGTAGGGTTTCAGATACAGCTTGTCGTCGCGCGGATTGGCGGCGAGCTGTGTCCCGCGAACGAGATTGGCGCAGACGAACGGGAAGTTCGCGCCGGCCAACACCTTGTCCATGAACGACAGGCCATAATTGAACTCATGGTTGCCGAGCGTCGAGCATTCGTAGCCGAGCAGGTTCATCGCCTTCATGACCGGATGGACGTCGCCGTCCTTCATCCCTCTTTCATAGGCGATGTAGTCGCCCATCGGGTTGCCCTGCAGCAGGTCGCCATTGTCGATCAGCATCGCGTTCGTCGCCTCCTTGCGAAAGCCCTCGATCAACGACGCCGTGCGCGACAGGCCCATCGTGTCGTTCGGCTTGTCGGCATAGTAGTCATACGGCAGCACGTTGACGTGGATGTCGGTCGTTTCCATGATGCGCAAATGCGCCTGATTGGCTTGCGCGCGAGCCGAGAAGGGATGCAGCATCGTGAAAGCGGCGGCGACGGTCCCGGTCATGAACGTCCGGCGCGACAGGCTTGGCAATGCGAGGGACATCCCGCTTCTCCATGAACAAACAAGGAACGGTTTCGACTTAAGACCAATTCACTCGTCATGGCAAGCCCATCAGGCCCGTGTGACACCGGGATGAATGTCAGGCCGCTACGTGGGTTCCGGCCGCAATCCGGGCGCCGTCCGGTCAACGACTTCGCGCAGGGCGAAGGACGAGTTGATCCGCGTCACATGCGGCATCGCCGACAGCCACTGCTTGTGGATGCGTTCGTAGTCGGCGAGATCCCGGGCGCCGACGCGCAGGATGTAGTCATATTCTCCCGACATCAGATGACAGGACAGGACATTGGGGCAATGCCTTATGGCGGCTTCGAAATCCGACAGTGTTTTCTCGAACTGGCCCGACAGGGAGATGTGTACGATCACCGTCGTCTGGTGGCCGAGCGCGGCGCTCGATATTCGGGCGTGGTAGCCCTGGATCGTGCCGGTCCTTTCGAGCGCGTCGAGCCGGCGCGAACACGCGGATTGCGACAGACCGACCCGCTCGGCCAGCGCCGCGTTGGGCAAGCGGCCGTCGGCTTGAAGCGCCTGCAGGATCGCAAGATCAATCTTATCCAGCGCCATGGACCGCATATCCTGCGAAGAAGGTCATAACCAGTGCAAGAATGCACGTATTTTCCCATATCCGGCAATGGTCTATGCAAACATCCGCGCCCCGTTTCGTGGTTTCATGCATCGCAAGGCGATGAAACCCCGCCAGCAAGGAGACGGAAATGCGCGTCGGTTGTCCCAAGGAAATCAAGAACCACGAATATCGCGTCGGACTGACGCCAGGCGCGGTCCGCGAATACGCCGCGCATGGCCATGAAGTCATCATCGAGACGGGAGCCGGCGCGGGCATCGGCGCCGATGACAACGCCTACAGGATCGCCGGCGCGAAGATCGCCAGGACGGCGGCGGAGGTCTTTTCGAAGTCCGACATGATCGTGAAGGTAAAGGAGCCCCAGCCCTCCGAATGGGTGCAGTTGCGCGACGGCCAGATTCTCTACACCTACCTGCACCTCGCGCCGGACCCCGAACAGACCAAGGGCCTCATCGCGTCGGGGGTCACCGCGATCGCCTACGAAACCGTGACCGACGAACGCGGCGGGCTTCCGCTGCTCGCGCCGATGTCGGAAGTCGCCGGACGCCTGTCGATCCAGGCCGGCGCGGTCGCGCTGCAGAAGGCCAACGGCGGGAGGGGCGTGTTGCTCGGCGGCGTCCCGGGCGTGCTGCCCGGCAAGGTCACTGTGCTGGGCGGCGGGGTCGTGGGCCTGCACGCCGCACGCATCGCCGTCGGCCTGGGGGCCGATGTCACGATCATCGACCGGTCGATCCCGCGCCTGCGCCAACTCGACGACATCTTCAACGGCCGTGTCCATACGCGCTATTCGACCGTCGAAGCGCTTGAGGACGAATGCTTTTCCGCCGATCTCGTCATCGGCGCGGTGCTCATTCCCGGCGCGGCCGCGCCGAAGCTCGTGACGCGCGAAATGCTGTCTGGCATGAAGAAGGGGGCAGTGCTCGTCGATGTCGCGATAGACCAGGGCGGCTGCTTCGAGACATCGCATGCCACCACCCACGCCGAACCGACCTACGAGGTCGACGGCATCATCCATTATTGCGTCGCCAACATGCCCGGGGCCGTGCCGGTGACCTCGGCGCATGCCTTGAACAATGCGACGCTGCACTATGGACTGCAGCTCGCCGACAAGGGCCTGAAGGCGTTGGTCGACGACCAGCATCTGCGCAACGGATTGAACGTCCATAAGGGCCGCATCACCAACCGCGCGGTGGCCGAAGCGCTTGGCTACGAGATGGCCGAGCCGAAGCTGGTGCTGGCCGCCTAGCGACGGACAACAAAAAAGCGGGGTTTTACCCCGCTTCCTCGTCTGCCGAGATGCGCCGCCGGTTCATCCGCGGTCGGCTCGTCGATCGACATCTGTCCGATACCGCGTGGATGCGACGGCACCGTGACAGTCTGACGGTAGAATGGCGCCGGTTTGGTTAACCAATGGTTAACGCGACCGGGTTGCCGGAGTTAAATTCCCGACGCGGCATCCGTTCAAGGGCGAGAACCCGTCTGTCGGCGATCGTCCGGGTCACGGACGCATCACGACCGCGGACCGTTCGGCCATCGACAACGGACGAACCGTCTCCATCTTTTGTCCGACAGGGGAAAAGCCGAGTTTCTGGTAGAGCGGCAGAGCGGCGGGATGGTCGAGCGTACAGGTCTGGACGATCACGCGTTCCGGCTTGTGCGACCATGCCGCCTCGATCGCGGCGCCGAGGAACCAGCGGCCGATGCCCTGCCCGGTGGCATGCTCCATCATGCCGAAATAGGCGAGTTCGGTCTCCTGCGGCGGATGCGGCTTGAGATCGAAGAAGCCGGCCGGCGAGCCGTCGATATAGAGCACCCTGATATCCCGGTCCGGCCTGGAGAGGCCTTCGGCCAGATCCTCGTCGGAAAGCCGCAAGGCATTGCACCAATGCCATTTGCGGCCGACCCGGTCGATCAGGTAGCGGTAGTAGTGGGTGGGAAGCTTGTGCGCACGCATCAGCGCGACCTGCCGATTGTACGGCAGCGGGGCGTAGCGGGCCGGCGGCCGCTTCATTTCGAGAAAGGTCACGGTGACGTCGATCGGATCGGGGCGCTCGGCGCTGGCCATGTCAGTCTTCGCCCGTCACGACCGGCGTATCCTTCAGGCCGCCCCACTCCGTCCAGGACCCGTCGTACAGCTTGGCGTCATGATGGTCGACGCTGGCCAGCACCAGTACGATCGCGGCGGCGGTGATGCCCGACCCGCAAGAGGTCACGACGGGCCGAGCAAGATCGAGACCGGCGTCTTCGAGCTTCGCCTTCAACTCATGGAAAGGCAACAGCGAGCCATCCCTGGACAGCGACATGACCGGAACGTTCCTGGCGCCCGGCATGTGCCCGGGGCGTATGCCGGCGCGAGGCTCCGGCTCCGTGGCGGCGAAGCGCCCTGGCGAGCGCGCGTCGGCGATCTGCCGGCCGCCGTTCTTGACGATCTCGCGCATGTCGTCGAGCGTGGCGACCGATTGCCGGTCGAACGCCGCGTGGAAGATATTCGGCGCGACCCTGGTCGGCTCGGCGGTGACCGGGCGTCCTTCGGCCTTCCACCGGTCGAACCCGCCGTCGAGGACGAAGACTTCGGATACGCCCATGACGCGGAACATCCACCACACGCGCGGCGCGGTGAACACTCCTGGCCCGTCATAGACGATGATCGTGTCGTCGGCCGAAATACCCATCGCGCCCGCGTGCTTGGCGAAGGTCAGCGGCTTGGGAAGCGTATGCGGGAGGATCGCGTCCGGATCGAAGACCTGGTCGTGGTCGAAGAAGATGGCGCCGGGAATGTGGCCTGCTTCATACTCGGCCTTCGCGTCGCGACGCTGGGCCGGAAGATACCAGGAGCCGTCGACGATGCTGACGCCAGGGGTCGAGAGCTTTTCCTGCAACCAATCGGCATCGACGACGAACGGGCTCTTGTCTGGCATGCGGGGCGTCCTCAGAGGGCTGGCGGCTGGCCGAAGCGAATCCGGAAACGGCGGTTCTCGCGCCCCTTCTTCTCGATCTTGCCAATATGAATCTGGCCGACTTCACCGGTCGAGCGCACATGCGTGCCGCCGCATGGCTGGCTGTCGACCGACGCGTCCTCGCCGATGCAGACAAGACGGATACGGCCCGTGCCAACCGGCGGGCGGACGTTCTTGGATTTGACCAGGCCCGGGTTCGCGGCAAGATCGGCATCGGCGATCCAGCGCGTAAATACCGGATGATCGGCCGCGATCAGCGCCATCAGTCTCTCGGTCACCGCCTCCCTGGTGATCGAGGCGTCGGGCATGTCGAAATCCACGCGGCTATCGTCCTCCGACACCGCCGCGCCGGTGATCGGGAACGGACAGACGACGCTGAGCAGATGGCAGGCGGTGTGCATGCGCATCAGCAGGAACCTCCGGGGCCAGTCGATCGAAAGGCCCACGCGCTCCCCGACGGCCGGCAAGTCCTGGTTCGGCGCCGCGACATGCACGATCTCGTGCTTGCTTTCGCCGGGAATCGTCGCCGCGACGATGAGCTTGCCGCCGTCGGCGCGAACTAGGACGCCCGTGTCGCCCGGCTGTCCGCCGGAGGTGGCGTAGAAGATGGTGCGGTCGAGGAGGATCCCGCCGCGCTCGTTCACGCCGACGACCGTCGCGGTGGTCTCGGCGAGATAGGAATCGTCCCGGAAAAGGATTTCCGCGCCAGACATCATGCCACCTTCTGATACGGCGCCGATATCACGTCGGGCGCTTCGAGCCAGGACGGCACGGGCAAATCCTTGGTCCGCAGGAAAGCGGGATTGAAGAGTTTGGACTGGTAGCGCGTGCCGTGGTCGCAGAGAATCGTCACGATCGTGTGGCCGGGTCCGAGTTCGCGCGCCAGCCGGATCGCGCCGGCGACGTTGATGCCCGACGAGCCGCCGAGACAGAGCCCCTCCTCCTGCACCAGATCGAAGACGATCGGCAGCGCTTCCCTGTCTTGGACTTGGAACGAGAAGTCCGGGGCGAAGCCTTCGAGATTCCTGGTGATGCGGCCCTGGCCGATGCCCTCGGTGATTGAACTTCCCTCGGCTTCGAACTCGCCCGTCGTGTAGAAGCTGTGCAGGGCGGCGCCCTGGGGGTCGGCCAGCGCGATCTTCACGTCCTTGCGCTTGGCCCGAAGCCCCATGGCGACGCCGGCAAGCGTCCCGCCCGTTCCGACCGCGCAAACGAAGCCGTCGACCTCGCCAACGGTTTGCGACCAGATTTCCTGCGCCGTCGTTTCCATATGGCCGTCGCGGTTGGCGAGATTGTCGAACTGGTTGGCCCAGACGGCGCCGTTCGGCTCCGTGCGCCCAAGCTTTTCGGCGAGGCGGCCCGAAAGCTTCACATAGTTGTTCGGATCCTTGTAGGGCGTCGCCGGCGCCTCGACGAGCGCCGCCCCGAGCAGCCTCAGCGCGTCCTTCTTCTCCTGACTCTGGGTGTCCGGGATGACGATGACGGTGCGGTAGCCGAGCGCCTTGGCGACCAGCGTCAGGCCGATGCCGGTGTTGCCCGCCGTGCCCTCGACGATCAGGCCGCCTGGCCGCAGCAGCCCCCGACGCTCGGCGTCGCGGATGATGAACAGCCCTGCCCGATCCTTGACCGACTGACCCGGATTCATGAACTCGGCCTTGCCGAGAATTTCGCAGCCGGTTTCTTCGGAAGCGCGCCGGAGGCGGATCAATGGCGTATTGCCGATCGCGTCGATCACCGAACCGATCATTGCCTCATCCCGTGTTTCTTTCCTGGCCCGTCGACGCAGTGGCCGCCGACTGCGTCAGCGCAGCTTTCCTGCCAGAGCCGGGCGTCGACATCAACACCGGACACCCGCCCGCCATGAGCAAGGGCCAATCGGTTTCCTCGCATCTGCGGACCCATTCGACCATCGCCTGGGCATTGGCGCACTATATGCGGAGATCGAAGTGAAACCTCGAGGCGACAGACGCATGGCACTTTACCGAGCAAAACCGGCCGACGGCGTGGCCTGGGTCACCGGCGCGAGCAGCGGAATCGGCCGCGAACTTGCGCTCAGGCTCGCAACGCAGGGCTATACCGTCGCCGCGACGGCGCGACGAGCGGATGACCTCGCGAAACTCGCGGCCGAAACTGTGACAGGCAACGGCCGCATCGCCGCCTTCCCCTGCGACGTGGCCGATCGATCGGCGACGGCCGACGCCGCCGATGCGATCGAGCGAGACCTCGGCCCGATCGCGCTCGCGGTTTTCAATGCCGGCGTCTACCTGCCGATCGAAGGCGGCGATATCGACCTCGACAAGGTCGAGAAGACCTTCCAGCTCAATGTGCTCGGCGCCCTCTACGGCGCCGTCCCCATCATCGCGCGCATGAAGCGGCGCGGCCGGGGCCAGATCGTGCTCGTCGGCTCGACCTCGTCCTATATGGGCTTGCCGGCGGCCTCGGCCTATGGCGCGTCGAAGGCGGCCCTGAACTATCTGGCGGAAAGCCTGAAACATGATCTCGACGGCCTCAACATCCGCATCCAGGTAGTCAATCCGGGTTTCGTCGATACGCCGGCGACCAGGAAGAACGAATTCAAAATGCCCGCCCTGATCTCGGCGGAAAGCGCGGCGGTGCGGATGGCGGACGGGATCAGCGGCGGCGGTTTCGAAATTCATTTTCCGCGCCGCTTCACCTTGATCCTGAAGCTGATCCGCCTCCTGCCCATCCCCGTTAGGTTCTGGCTCGTGCACAAGGCCACGAACTGGGACAGCCACAAGGCGAAAGCCTAAACCGCGCTGCGTCCTTCGATGCCGGCGCGCAGCTCCGTCTGCCCCGCCTCGTCGAGCGGAAAATTCCACATCAGCGCGATAGCCGCGACCTTCAGGGCGATCGGCAGCACGACGTAGATCGCGACCAGCGCGTTCAGGGCTTCGGGGCCGTTGCGCGCGCCGGGGGCAGGGTCGAAGCCGAAATACGCAAGCAGCGGAAAGACGATGCCGACGCCGAGCGCCAGAGACAGCTTCGTCGCCAGGCTCCAGGCGGCGAAGTACAGCCCGGACCGCTGCTCGCCCGACGCGGCCGTATCGACATCGATGACGTCGGCCTGGATCGAGGTGGGCAGCGCGAGGTCCGAGCCGAGGCAAAGGCCGGTGGCGATGCAGATCGCGACGAACCATGCCACGTCGCCGGGGCCAAGCAACGGCACCAGCGCGAAGATCGCCGAATTGAGGATCATCGCGTAGCACCATGCGCGATGCTTGCCGAGCCGGCCGGCGAGCTGCACGCCCAGCGGCACGCCGAGCAGGCTTGCGGAGAAATACAGGAACAGCAGCGGCCCGCGCATGTCGGCCGCGGCAAGCACGCTCGACACGAAATAGAGGAACAGCGTCGCCGGGATGCCGTTCGCCAAACCGTTGAGAAAATAGGCGAAGATCAGGCGCACGAACGGCCCGTTGCCGCGCATATGCGCCAGCCCCTCGCCGAGCGACAGCCGCGAGGTCGAATATTCGCGCGGCTCCGGAACCCGCCAGGCGGCGAGCCCGCCGAAGATCGCAAGTCCGGCCGCCACGGCGAGGCCCAGCACCGCCAGGCCATGCAGGCCGCGGGCGCTTCCAATGCCGATCGCGAACGGCAGCGCGATGGCGACCAGCGTGCCGACCACCGTGAAGCTTTCGCGATAGCCGGCGAGCCGCGAGCGCTCACCATAGCTCCCGACCAGTTCCGCTCCCCATGCCTGGTAGGACAACAGCGCGCCCGTAAAGCCAACCGACAGCACCGAGCCCCACACGGCGAGATAGACGCCGTCCGCACCGGGCGGCGGCCAGAACAGCATGGTCGAGGCCAGGCCCGCGATGGGCAGCGACAGCAGGAAGAAGGTCCGCCGCCGTCCGAAACGCGGTCTGAAACGGTCCGAGAGCCAGCCGATCAGCGGATCGCTGACCGCGTCGACGATGCGCACGGCGAGCAGCGCGCCGCCGACGACGCCCAGCGAGAGACCGAGCGTCTCGGAATAAAAGGTCGGCACGATGATGTAGAGCGGCAAGGTCAGCGCCGCGAGTGGAACCGCGGGAAGCGCATAGAAGATGAGGATCGAAATGGGCATGGCCTGTCCGTCGGAGCCTCTCTCGCCCGCCCCGCGCTTATACGATCATCCGATGGCGTTGGAACGCAAATCGGCTCGGGTCGGCAAAATGCCAGGCCTTGAAACTGGAGCGGGTGAAGGGAATCGAACCCTCGTATTCAGCTTGGAAGGCTGCTGCTCTACCATTGAGCTACACCCGCGACCTTGGGCGACGATGGTGGAGGGGGTTGGATTCGAACCAACGTAGACTGAGTCAACGGATTTACAGTCCGTCCCCTTTAACCACTCGGGCACCCCTCCGACCGTCCGGAGCCTGGCTCGCGGCATCCTTGCGGCTTCGGGCCGTCGCCGGCTCGAAGACGCGTGGGCCTTATGGCCATTGCCAAATTGCGTGTCAACCGACAAGTCGGCTTTCGCGCCGGTGTATTCAATCGCCCGCGCAGCCGCTATAGACGGCGCATGGCCGACAGCAAGCGACCCCCGACCCCGAAAGACGCGCACTACGCCAATCTGCGACGCACCCACCGCGACCAGAAGGCAGCGACCACCCCGGTTACGAAGCAGGATCGATCGCCCGGTGGCTTGGGTGGCGACACGCCGCCGGACGGCCTTGTGCGTCTCTACGGGCTGCACACGGTGCGCGCGGCGATCGACAATCCGCGCCGGACGATCAGGCGGATGCTGGTCACGCGCAACGCGCTCGAGCGGCTTGAAATCGCCGATACCGGTGCTCTGAGGTTCAAGACCGAGATGGTCGAGCCGCGCGACATCGACCGGCTCACTGGCGGCGACGCCGTCCACCAGGGAGTTCTCATCGAAGCCGAGCCGCTGGCGCCCAGGCCGCTGGTCGCGCTCGGCGAGACGAGGCTTGTCGTGGTGCTCGACCAGGTGACCGATCCGCACAATGTCGGCGCGGTTTTGCGGTCGGCAGTCGCTTTCGGCGCCGGCGCGATGATCACCACGGCGCGCCACAGCCCTCAGGAGTCCGGCGCGCTCGCCAAGTCCGCCTCCGGCGCGCTCGAGCATATCGACATGATCGAGGTCAAGAATCTGGCCGCGGCGCTCGACCGGTTGCACGAAACGGGCTTCCAGACAATCGGCCTCGATTCGGATGCGCCGGCGGACCTGGAAACGAGCTTTTCGGCGGACCGGATCGCGCTCGTTTTCGGCGCCGAAGGCAAGGGCCTGCGCCAGAAGACCAGCGAGACCGTCACGACGCTGGCGCGGCTCGACATGCCCGGCGCGATCCGCTCGCTCAACGTCTCCAACGCCGCCGCCATCGCACTTTACGCCGCCCGGAAGTATCTAGGCGGTAGGCGGTAGGCGGTCGGCAGTCGGCAGTCGGCAGTCGGCAGTCGGCAGTCGGCAGTCGAAGAAAGATTTTTATTGCTACCCGGTCAACCCTGCTAGACTCAGGAGCCTTCCCTACTCCCTACTCCCTGCTCCCATCCACCCAAGACTTTCCACCGTCGTTCCGCTCGGTCGATATTCCGCGCCGACCCAGCCGGCATAGCCAAGCCGGTCAAGCAGGCCGAAGAGGAACGGCAGATTGATCTCGCCGGTACCGGGTTCGTGGCGTCCGGGATTGTCGGCGAACTGAACATGCGCGATGCGCCCGAGATTGGCCTCGATGGCGCGGGCAAGATCGCCTTCGACCACCTGCATGTGATAGATGTCGTATTGCAGGAACAGGTTTGACGATCCGACACGCTCGACGAGCGCCAGCGCTTGGCGCGACGTGTTGAGGAAGAAGCCGGGAATGTCGCGGGCGTTGATTGGCTCGATCAGGAGCCTGACCTCATGCTTACCCAGTCGATCGGCGGCGAATTTCAGGTTTTCGGCGAGTGTGCGCTCGAGCGTCTCGTGCGGGACATCGGCAGGCGCGATGCCTGCGAGGCAATTCACCTGCCTGCAGCCGAGCGCCTTGGCGTAGCGCAAGGCCTGGTCGACGCCGGCGCGAAATTCCTCGACCCGATCGGGCAGGATCGCAAGACCGCGTTCGCCGGCCGCCCAGTTCCCGGCCGGGAGGTTGAATAGAGCCTGCGCGAGGCCGTGCCTGTCGAGCAGCGCCGCGACCCGCTCCGGTGGATGATCGTAAGGTCCGACATATTCGACGCCGCGAAACCCGGCTTCGGCCGCGGCCCGGAAGCGGTCGAGAAAATCGAACTCCTGAAACAGGAACGACAGGTTGGCGGAAAACCGCGGCAACCGGGTCAGCCGAGCCCGGTCGCATGGCGAAGATAGAACGCGAGCGCCACGAACCCGATGGCGATGCCGATCCCGCGCCAATCGAGACCGGCGGACCGCACCTCGCGCACCAGCCGGATCGACAGCAGGGCAAACAGGACGAGTCCGATTGCGACGAGAACAAAACGAAGCATGAGCGGCCTCCGATCACTGCATCATGGAAAGCAAATATGGAGACGTTTCTCGCCTGCTTGAAGAGCTGGCGCCGTCGCGATCATCGGCATTCGGGCAAGATCGTTCGCAAATGCCATGTTTCTTCGCGGCAAGATGGAAAACGGGTTGCATAATGCACATATCGTGTGCAAGCGCGCAGCGAAGCTCACGGTACGCGCTCCATGATTTTCGCCCGGGATTGATGCGTTGGTCAAAGACCCTTTCGCCGACGATCTGCTGACGCCACCGTTCAAAAGCGCGACGACGCCTGGGACGCGCGCCAATCCGAAAATCGGGAGGATGATGTGCGCGGGGCGCGGTCTGTTCCTGACCCGCGGTTTCGACGCCGTGACGATGGATTTGATCGCCCAGGTCGCGGGTGTTTCCAAAGCAACGCTGTACGCAAATTTCAAGAACAAGGAACACTTTTTCTCGCTGATCATGTGTGAGGAATCCCGCCAGATCAGCGAGGGAGCATGGGACTCGATCGACGAGGAAGCGGAGTTGCAGGATATTCTCCTGGCCATCGCACGGAATTTTTTCGCCGTGTTCATGCGCGAGCGATGCTTCATGATGCAGCGCGCAATCATTTCCGCCATTCCGCGCCTGCCGGAACTCGGTCGGTTCATCTTCGAGAACGGTCCGGCAAAATTGCTCGAAAAGACATCCGGCTTTTTTTCCAGGGCCCAGGAGAGCGGTCGTTTGAACATTGACGACCCGACATTGGCGGCGGCGCAATTCTTCAGTCTGCTACGAGCCGACATCGATGTCCGGGGCATGCTGTCGCTCGACCTGCCGTCGGCGACCGAAATCGATCACGTGACGGCGAAAGCAATCGACATCTTCCTGTCCTACTACGGCCAGAAGGCGGCTTGAGGGGCCCGCACGCGGTTGGATCACCGCAAGGCCATCCGTCGGTCACACGATCATGCCGCATGCGGTTCGGATTGAGCCCGCCCCGCTCCGTCCTCGGCGCCGGCCGGCGGACGATCCTTCTCCGGCTCCTTCAGGCGAAACCAGGCGACGTAGAGCGCCGGCAGGAAAAACAGCGTCAGGACCGTGCCGACGATGATGCCGCCCATCATGGCGAACGCCATCGGTCCCCAGAATACCTCGAAGGCGATCGGGATGAGCGCCAGGCTCGCGGCGGCGGCGGTGAGCAGGATCGGACGCATCCTGTGTTCCGTCGCCTCGATCACCGCGCTCCAGCCGTCCTTGCCCTCGGCGCGCAAATCCTCGATCTGGATCACCAGGATCACGGAGTTCCGGATCAGGATGCCGATCAGCGCGAGCACGCCCAGAATCGCCACGAATCCCAGCGGCGCGCGACTGGGCAACAGAGCGGCGACGACGCCGATCAGGCCCAGCGGCGCGACCACGACGACGAGGAACAGCCGCTGGAAACTCTGGAGCTGCAGCATCAGGACCGTGGCCATGGTCAGCAGCATGAGCGGGACGACCGCGACGATCGGCCCTTGGCCCTTGCCGCTCTCCTCGACGGCGCCGCCCGTTTCCACCTTGAATCCGGCTGGAAGCGCGTCGATCACCGTCTGGACATCGGGGGCCAGCCGCTGCACCACCGTCGCCGGCTGCACGTCGCCGCGCACGCTGGCCTTGATCGTCACCGTCGGAAGCCGGTCGCGCCGCCAGATGATCGGCTGCTCGAACTCGTAGCGGATGGCGGCCAACGCGGCGAGCGGAACCGACGAGCCATCCGGCTTCTGGATTTGAAGGTTCTGCAGCGTGTCGATCGACGAACGTTCACCCTGGTCGGCCCTCCCCACCACGTCGATCAGATAGATGCTGTCGCGCACCTGAGTCGCCGCCGTTCCGCCGACGATGCCGTTGAGGGCCGTCGATATGCTTTCCGACGTGATGCCGAGTTGCGCGGCCTTGTCCTGGAGGACGTCGACCTTGACGACGCGGGCCGGTTCGTTCCAGTCGAAGGCGATGTCGCCGACATTTGCGTTCTTGCTGACGGCCGCCGCAAGCTTTTGCACCTGCAGGCGGACCTCCTGGATGTCCGGTCCGCTGACCCGGTATTGCACCGGCCGGCCGACGGGCGGGCCGATGTCCAGAAGGTGGACGAAGCCGTCCGTACCGACGAAATCCTCCTTGGCGATCTTGTTCAGCTTGGCGCGCACGCGCTCGCGCGCTTCGAGATCTTTCGTCACGATGACGATCTGGCCGAAATTCGGACTGGCCGGCTGGACGTCGAAGGACAGCAGAAAGCGAACGGCCCCCTGGCCGACATAGGACGACCAGTGCTCAATGTCTTCATCGCCCACCAGCGCCTTTTTCTCGAACAGGTCCATCTGGCGGCGCGTTTCGGCGATCGACGCATTCTGCGGAAGCGTCCAGTCGACGACGACCTCGACGCGGTCGGACGACGGGAAGAATTGCTGCTGCACGAAGCGCGTGGCGTAGACCGAGCCGGCAAACAGCGCGACGGTCACCGCGATGGTCAGCCATTTCCAGCGGACGCAGGCGGAGAGAAGCCAGACGAAGCCGCGGGTGAACCTGCCAGGCCCCTTGCCATGCTTCTTCAAGGACTTGGGCAGGAGGGTGACGCCGATCAACGGGACGAACAGCACCGCGACGACCCATGAAATCAGCAGCGCGGCCGCGATGACCACGAACAGCGTGAAGGTGAATTCGCCGGCGTTGCTGTTGTTCAGGGCGACCGGAAAGAAACTGACGATCGTGACCACGGTGCCGGTCAGCATCGGAAACGCGGTGTGGGTGTAGACATAGGTCGCCGCTTTTTCGAGCGGGTCGCCGATTTCGAGACGCGCCACCATCATCTCGACGGCGATCATGGCGTCGTCGACCAGAAGACCGAGCGCGATGATCAGCGCGCCGAGCGAAATGCGCTGCAAGGAGATGCCCTGCGCCTCCATGACGAGAAAGGTAAGCGCCAGCACCAGCGGGATCGTCACTGCGACCACGAGGCCCGCGCGAACCCCGAGACTGATGAAGCTCACGATCAGAACGATCACCACCGCCTCGATGAGGGCCTGGACGAACCCCCCGACCGCCTCCTCGACGATGCGCGGCTGGTCCGAGACGAGATGGACGCCGACGCCGATCGGCAAATCGGCCTCGATGCGGGTCATCTCTTCCTTCAGCGCATCGCCGAAGGTGGTCAGGTTGGCGTTCGCGCGCATGCCGATGGCAAGCCCGATCGCGGGTTCGCCGTTGAAGCGGAACAGACTGGTGGGCGGATCGACGTAGCCGCGGGTGATGGTCGCCACGTCGCCGAGCCGGAAGAAACGGCCGTTGATGCTGAGACTGATGTCGCGCAGGCTCTCCTCGGAGGCGAACTGGCCGCTGACGCGCAGGCTGACGCGCTCGCCGTCGGCTTCGAGGATGCCCGACGGCGAAATGCCGTTCTGTGATTGCAGCCGATCCACAACCATCTGCTGCGTGATGCTGAGCGCGGCGAGTTCACGCGTCGAGAATTCGAGGTAGATCACCTCGTCCTGCGCGCCGATGAGGTTCACCTTGCCGGCGTCGGGCACCGTCAGGACCTTTGCGCGGACATCCTCCACATAGTCGCGGAGTTGACGTTGCGTCAGACCGTCGGCGGTGAACGCGTAGACGTTGCCGTAGACGTCTCCGAAATCGTCATTGAAGAAGGGACCCTGCACACCCTGGGGCATCTGGCCCTTGATGTCCGCTATGATGTTGCGGACCCGCAGCCACACGGTCGGGACGGTCGCGGCTTTGGTCGTATCCTTCAGGTAGACGTAGACGGTGGTCTGGCCGGGCAGGCTGATGCTCTTGGTGTAGTCAAGACTGTCGAGTTCCTCGAGCTTCTTCTCGATCCGGTCGGTGACCTGGTTGATGGTCTCCTCGATCGTCGCGCCAGGCCACGTCGCCTGGATGATCATCGTCTTGATCGTGAAATCCGGATCTTCCGCGCGGCCGAGGTTGAAATACGACATCAGACCCGCGACCGATCCGACGATCATGAAGTACCAGATCAGCGATCGATGATGCAGCGCCCAGTCCGAGAGATTGAACCCCTTCACGGCTTGGCATCCTCACCGATTTTCACGACCTGATCCTTGGCCAGGCTGTGCACGCCCGCGGTCACGACCCGGTCGCCAACTGAAATGCCGCTCGTAACCTCCGCGGACGGGCCGTCCCGATCGGTCAGCCGAACCTCGACCTGACGCACGGCCTTCGCTCCCTGATCGACGATCCAGACCATCGTCGCCCCGTCGCGCTCGAAAACGGCCGACCGGGGAATTTCGATCGTGGGTTTCGGCGCCGCGCCGAGCTGGAACGCCGTGATGGTCGAACCCAGCCGGAACGGTTCGATCACCCGGTCGAGCGTGATCTTGACGCGATAGGTCCGCGTCGCGGCATCGGCCTGCGGCGCAATTTCGCGCACCTTGCCGGCGACCCGGATCGACGGGTCGACCTGCAGGCGAATCTCGAACGGAGCGCCGACCGACAACGCGCCCGCCACGCTATCGGAGAGGTCGACCACGGCTTCGCGCACGTCGGTTCGCGCGACCGTCAGGACCTTTTGCCCGGCCGACACCGTCTGCCCGACCTGCGCGATCTTTTCGGTCACGACGCCGTCCATGTCGGTCGAGAGCGACGCATAACCGCGCTGCTCGCGCGCATTGGCGAGATTGGCCTCGGCCGCCTGCACATTGGCCGACGCCGTCGCCTTCTCCTGCCGCACGGCGTCCAGCTCGGCCTGGGTCGACACTTTCTGATCGAACAGAGTGGATATCCGCCGCTCCGATGCATCGGCGTTGATGAACTGCGTCTGCGCCTTGGCCAGATCGGCCTCGCTGCTGCGCACCAACAGGTCCAGGGCGGTAGCGTCGATCCGCGCCAAAACCTGGCCGGTCTTCACCAGGTCGCCGATATCGACGTTGAACGCGACGATGGCGCCGAGCGCCTGGAAGCCAAGGTCGGCGCTGAATTGCGGCTGGATGGTGCCGGCGTAGCCGATCTGTCGCGCATTGCTTTCCGCGACCACCACCGACAGGACCGGGCGCACCGGCGGCGCACCGGCCTTGTCATCCCCCTTTCCGCAGCCCCCAAGGCATCCGAGCGCGAGGCCGCCCAGTATCAGGCGAGGCAGGAATGGGATCATGCCTACTGTCCGCCCGCGCTGAGCGCATCCGCCGGGCGCGGCGCGACGACCTGACCCGCCCGCAACAGCTGGACGCCCGCCGTCACGACCATATCGCCGTCGGAGAGGCCGCTCGCCAGCAACAACCGGCGGGTCTGGTAACTGTCGACTTCGACTTCCCTGGTCGAGGCGGCATTGCTTTTCGGATCGACGACCCACACGGCCGGCTTGTCGTTGGCGACGAAGAATGCCGTCCAGGGAAGGTCGAAGAGGTCGCGTTTGTGAAATCTGCCAACGCCGGAAACCGCCGATCCGAGCTGCATTTCCGGCGGCGTTGCGTCCACGCCGATCTTGACCCGGATCGTGCCCGTGTTCGGATCGATCGCGGGCGCCGCCTCGCGCACCGTGCCGACCGCCTTCACGGCGGGATTCGACAAGAGCATGATCTCAACCTGATTCTGGTCGGGCGGGGCCGTCAGCAGCGATTCGTAGACCTCGAACACGGCGTCTCGCGGCCCGTCTTTCGCCAAAGTGAAGACGGCCTGCGCCGCCTGCACGACCTGCCCCACTTCGGCATTGCGCGCCGTGATGATGCCGGTCGCGTCGGCGCGGAGTTGCGTATTGCCGAGACTGTCGCGCGCTGTCCCGAGGTCGGCCTGCGCGGTCTCAAGCGACGCCTGCGCGGTCTGCATCTGCAGTTGGGCGTCGTCGAAATTGCTCTGTGTGGTGAAACCCTTGACCAGAAGCGCCTTCTGGCGCTCGAACGCGGCTTGCGCCTGCGTGAGCTGCGCCTGCGCGGACTGGACCCGCGCGGTCGCGGCGCTCACGTCGGCAGTTTGGCGGGTCGAATCCAGCGCCGCCAGAACCTGACCGGCTTCGACCCGGTCGCCGACATCGGCCAGGCGCGAGGCGATCTGGCCGGCGAAACGAAAGCCCAGATCCGATTCCACGCGCGCCCTGATTTCACCGGTCAGCCTCACGGCCGACGTGACCGATGTGCGACTGGCGACCATCACGCTGACCGGCATCGGCGGGTTGGCTGCCTGAGGCTGAGGTTCGCTGCAACCGGATTGCACCAAGACGCCGACGAAGACCGCGTCGATGATCCGAGCCCGAAAGCGATGAAACCGCAGCCCCGGCATGGATGTCTTCACCTTCAACGTGGGCGCAAGGGACCAACCGACAACCAGCGGAAAACTGAACGGTCCAGTTTTCTGGCGTCTGAGCGGCGGTTTGTCAATCGGCGCATTCCTGCGGGCAATCCTGTTTCGGTCAAACTTCCAGGTCCATTTCGACGGGATGGTGGACAGGAAGCCTAAGAATGGTCGCTTTGCATGAGGCAGGCGGTTGTCGGGTCGTATTCGAACCTGACGATCGAGCCGTCCCGTATTTTATCGACGACCTGATCAATCACCGGCAGCGGCGCCAAGAACCATTCTCGCGGCCTTACGGGATTGCCGAAGCGATCCTCAATCGTCAAATCGAGTTGCGCCGCCGAAAAAACACGGTGGAGGATGTTCTCCAGCCGTGTGCGGTTGATGTTGAACAGCTTGTAGCTGGCGACGATCTCGACATCGGCAAGCAGGTAGGTGGCGTCCAGGGCGGCGTTGGCGATACGGGTTTCGATCTTCCCCCCGGTGACGCCGATCTTATGAATGAGCTCGCGGTGGGCGGCGATGTCGGGATGATCCGATTTGCTGCGCAGGACGTAGATCGTCCCGCTTTCCAGATCGTCCTCGGCGGCGTCGCCGCCAAACAGCGGCCCGGCATTCGGGTCGGTGATACGGCGGCCGGCATCGTCCTTATAGAGCGCGCGCTGAAGCGATCGAAGCAGCAGGTCGCTTTCGGTTCCGTTGGAATAGATGACCCTGAGCCGCGCGTCCGTCTCGCCATTGGGTGCTTTGATAGGCTCACCGACCTCAGCGACATAGGCAATCTGGCCACCAAGAATGAATAATTGACCGGACTGGATGTCTGCCTTCAGAAAACCGGCATCTTTGACGAACCGCCTGGTTGTGCGCATCCCCTGATCAAGATCGTTTTGCACCTTTTGGAACAGCGGCTTGAACGTATCGAAATCGTGGCAGACGGTGCGGTTGGCGACCTCTTCGGCAGCGCGGATTTCCTCGCGCGGCTTCACATGCGTGAGCTTGGTGATGTCGGTCTGTTCGATCTTGTCCACGCCGAGTTCGGCCAACAGGGCGTAGTCGTCCGCCTCCTCGGCAAAGCCGCCATGGGCCGGAACAGCCGGCTCCAGCAGGCCGAAGCGATCGAACTCCGCCAGGATCGCCCGGCAATCCGGCAGCTCGCGAAGCCTGTCGAGACGGACGGCGTAGAGCCTTTCGAAGATGTCCCGGCCTTCGCCATGCTGAGGCGGGTGACCGTGTTGCTCGACGAACTTCACGATGTCCTCGAAGCCGGCAATGATGCGCTCTTCCTTCGGAGTGCGCACCGCCGCCTTTTTGCGCTCGACGGAGACGCCAAGGGCTTCCAGAAGGTCATTGTCGCTCAGTTCATCCATTGGCGGCCGCCGTCGCATGTCTTTGCAGGAAGGCTACGCCTTCCGCCATCCGCTTCTCCCAGGCATCGGGAGAGGTGATGTCGGGCAGCCTACCGCGCTCCTGCTTGAATTTCAGCGCGCGTTTCGCCAGATCGCGCGCTTCGTCGAGTGTCAGGTTGATGCGCTTGGCAGCGATCACCGCCGCCACCTGCTTGAAAACTGCCGGGTCCATCGATTTCGCCAGAATGGAATAGGCGGCGCCAAACGGGTTGATCTTGTCGATCAGATCAATGTCGAGATCGCGCACGCTCATCACGTATTTGCGGACGCTGTCCACGAAGGCCGAGCCGCCCTTCGTCTCGCCTTTCTCTTCCATCTCGGTCGCAATGGCCTTGGCCTGCTGCGTCAGGTTGAGCGCGGCGATCGCGTGTTGGCGAACCGCCTCCTGATCCGTCTCGCTGAGTTCGGGATAGCGATCCTTCACGATCTTGCCCATGCGGACCTGGGTCAGTTCCTCGGGGACCGTCTCCTCGTCGAACAGGCCGCGCTCCAGGGCGGATTTGTCCTGCACGAAGGCCGTGATCACCTCGTTCAGGTCCTCCTGGCAGATGCGCTTGGCCTCGTTGCTCTGCGGCGTGACCAGTCCGTTGATTTCGAGATGGAATTGACCGGTCGCCTCGTTGAAGCCGACGTTCGTGCCTTTCGGATCGTAGCCGTCGTCGCCGTAGTTGAATCCCTCGCGTTCGCCGCTGTTCTTCGGCGTGAAATCAAAACGCGGGGCAAGCACCTGCTCCATCAGCAGGCTCGCGGCGATGGCCTTCAGCGTGTCGTTGACGGCATCGACCACCATCTCCTCGCTCGCATCCGGCTCGGCGATGAGATTGGTGAAGGAGGCAGCGGCCTTGCCGGGGGCGTCGCGCGTCGCGCGGCCGATGATCTGGATGATTTCGGTCAGGCTGGACCGATAGCCGACCGTCAGGGCGTGCTCGCACCAAATCCAGTCGAACCCTTCTTTCGCCATGCCGAGCGCGATGATGATGTCGACGTGATCGCGGTCGTTCTTGTGCGCGGGGTTCTTGAGCGCGCCGACGACCTTGTCGCGCTTGCCGGGATCGTCATCGACGAGGTCGGCGACCTTGATCAGTCGGCCGCCCGGCAGCCGCACACGATGGAAGCCGGTGACGGGGTCTTCGCCCTCCCAGGTCCCGAGGGAGTCCATGATCTCGTTCACCTCCTTCACCTTGTCCTTGGTGCTCTCGCGGGAGTTGACGTTCGGGATGTGGACGATGGTCTTCCTGGTCGGATCGAGCACGTTCTTGTTCATGATCGCGTCGAGGTAGCGGCCGGAATAGAAGAAATAGCCGATATCGAGCGCTTTCAGGTGCTCGTAGCCGTTGAGCTGTTCGAAATAGGTGTAGGTCACGGTCACGAACTTGGCTTCGTCGGATGGCGAAAGCACGGCCTCCGCGTCGCCGCGGAAGTACGATCCCGTCATGGCGACCAGATGCACCTTGTCTCGCGCCAGGAACTGGCCGAGCTGCGCGCCGAGCCGGTTGTCGGGGTTGGCGGATACATGGTGGAATTCGTCCACCGCGATCAGGCAATCGTCGAAGGCTTCGATGCCGAGCTCATCGACCGCGAACCGGAACGTCGCGTGGGTGCAGACAAGCACGTTGTCGTCGCTGGCGAGGAACTGGCCGACAGCCTTGACCTTGGATTTCGCCACGCTCGGCTGATCGATGCCGGGCGCGTTGCAGAGGTTCCATTGCGGCTTGACGGTCCAGTCCCAATGGAAGCCGTATTTGGACAGCGGCTCGTCGGCGAAGCTGCCGCCGATCGAGCGCTCGGGCACGACGATGATCGCCTTCTTCACGTCCTTCTCGTTCAGCTTATGAAGCACAATAAACATCAGCGCGCGCGATTTGCCCGAGGCCGGCGGCGACTTGATCAGAAGGTATTGCTCGCCACGATGCGCGTAAGCGCGCTCCTGCATGGTGCGCATGCCGAACTCGTTGGCCTTGGTCGAGGCGCCGGTATGCGCGACGCGCAGCGAGACGGAGGGAATGGGGGCGGGGGTGGTCATGGATTGAACAACTCACTGTGGGTGCCGGCGCGGACGAAGACGATGCCGCCCGGCGCCGCGCCATTGTCGAGCTTGTAGACAAGCAGAAAGTCGCCCCCGATGTGGCACTCCCGATGGCCGGCCCAATTGCCTTTCAGCGAATGATCGCGCCATTCGGGGCCGAGCGGCGCGTCGTTGGCGATCAGCAGCAGCATCGCCTCCTTCAACAGCCCCATGTCGTAACGGCCGGAACGCGACAACTCATTCCAGTCTTTGAGGAAGGCCTTGGCGTGCGCGACCTGTCGCGGGGGCGACGCCCGCTTACTGGCCGCTGGTTTTTTCAAGTTCGGCGAACAGTTCGTCGGCGTTGCTGAAACGAAACCGCCCCGACCGGATGATCTCGTCGGCTTCGGCCATCGCCGCACGTGTCTCCGCGTTTGGAACCTTCAGTTCCAGCGGGAAAGCCTGGTCGGCGACGATGCGGTGAAAAAGGATGCGCACGGCGTCGGCGGTCGAAAGCCCGATCGCGTCCAGCGCTGCGGTGGCCTTCGCCTTGAGCTCGTTGTCCATCCGGACATGCAGCATCGAACTCGACATCTTCGCCTCCACTACGTCTCTCAAATGAGAGACGTAACATCGTGTTGTCCGAAATTCAAGAGACCGCCCCAGCGGCCGCGCGCCGGACAGCCTTGGTGGCCTTCGCCGGCTGGTCCGCAACCATCTTCGTGCACATCTCGAACAGCTTTTCCAGCCGTTCGGTGTCGTTGCGGAAGCGCCGGCCGACGTAGATGCGATCCAGCGTCTCGTCGTTGCGCTCATGCGCGGCGCGCAAATCGTCCGGCATGGTGTCCGGGTCGTAGAAATCGGCGATGGTCGCCAGAAAGTGGGCCTCGCGGGCGAGGAGACACTCGTTCTGATCAACGCGAGACATACTTATGAATCAATGCGTTGATCAGCGTCTGGTAGGGAATTCCTTCCTGAAGCGCGCGTGATTTGAGACGGATCAGATCGCCTTTCGGAACACGAAGCGAAATCTTGGCCCGATCGTCAGAGATCGTGGCTCGCGCCATGTCCTCAATCTCCCGCCGTCGCGCGGGTGTGAGAACGCTGGCGAGGGGCGCGTCCCCGGTTTCAAGGGTTTCAAACAACGCATGTTCCTCCTGGTCGAGAAAGTTGCCGATCCTAGGCGCTTCGGTCATCGGGATCTCCGGTCAGGTAGATGTGGCGCAGGCGCCGGCTTGGAAACGCCGTCTTGAGGAACAATCCGTCGGCCGTCGGGATGTAGGGAACGCCGTAGACGTAGCCGTTGGCCAGCACGACGAGCATGCGCTGGCGCGGGTACTTGCCTGGGTTGGGATGCTCGACATCGTCGAGAAGTCCGCCCCCTTCGATTGCGGCGACAATGTCCTTGAAACAGATGTTTCTTACCCCATCCGCCTTCAGCGCCCTGTTTTTGTCTGGACCTCAAAGATGTTCTTCATCGAGACTATTGTATGGACAGAGTATGCAAAAACAAGCTGCTGTTTACCTGGGGAGAGAGCCCGCCAAGACGAACCACGGTAACGAGGCCGAAAGGAAGCCCTGGACCTCAATGGGGCAGCGTCTTCTTTTTCGAAGCCGTGCGGTCGCTTATTCGGGTGTACATCTCGAACAGCTTTTCCAGCCGCTCGGTATCGTTGCGGAAGCGCCGGCCGACGTAGATGCGCTCCAGCGTCTCGTCGTTGCATTCGTGAGCGGCGCGCAAATCGTCCGGCATGGTGTCCGGGTCGTAGAGATCGGCGATGGTCGCCGGAAAATGCGCCTCGCGGGCGAGGAGGATGTCCTCGGCGCAGCGAGTCAGGTCGGATTTGTTCTTTTCGGTCAGCGGGGGGACGGGAAATGTGTTCCAGCCGAGGGTGTTGGAGTATCGATAGTCGGTGCGAAGTCTTACACAAACTGTCGCAATCCACTGCTGGTGGAGTCTACTTGCTATCAGAGCTAATGCCCACGTCGGTGGGCTATATATGACCGCAGCGGTATCGGCGACAATCGTATTCGCGTCAATTATGCCGCATGGAAGATACGGTCTATTTTCTGAGGTCACGCGAGGTACGATCAACGCGATACCATCTTGATGCGGAGCGTAAACAAATCGGTGAGAGGTTAACGCATTATCGTTAGATTGCTTTCCTTTACTAGCAGTTCGCAAAGCGCGAACCTTTTCTAATCGCCTACTAATTGGAGGAATGCGATTCGCTACTGCGAGCTCCTTATCGTCGATCCAAAGGCAATAACGAGGCAATGAGCGAACAAATTCCTGCGATCCCATGTAACGACGGATAAAGTGCGCGGCATCCGGATATTTTTGCGTGAGGCTGGTGGCCTCATCCAAATCTTCGAAAATCAAATTTCCACCATCTGACGGTTTGTTGCCGTAATCCATGATCGGCAAATTGTCTAAGCGACGCGGTAGTTTTTGTACAATCAGATCAGGCATATCGAGCAGGTAAGGACCGATATTACTGGCCACTTTTACCACGTCGCCGTCAAAGATACGTTTTGAACTATTAGTCTGGCTTGAAACACCTATAACGATGCATGTCACTCCGGCCTTCGCCTTTGCCAAATTTCTCCAGGTAAAGGGTCTATGTGCAAACGTTATTTTCAACCCTCGCTTAAATATCAGTGGCCACAGCATGGCAACCTGAATGCCTTGACATATAGTCTTTGTGGCCACCAGCGAGAAATTAGCTCGATTCTTTGAGCAATATTCCGCTGCTTTTAGATACCACGCCGCCACATAATCCAAATCTTTGTAGCTGCTTGTCTCTTTCCGAAAAACAATATCCATGTCAACTTGTTGAGCATTGGAGCGCCATTGGCTGCCTAGATAAGGTGGATTGCCGCAAACATATGTCTCAAATTCCTTGGGCGAAAAATCGATTTCGTTTTGTACCGGTATTATACTGGACAGGTCTGCAGGCTCTTCCTGCGGGCACACCTCCAGCCAATCGAGCCGCAGCGCATTGCCGATATGGATTTGCCCGGTCCGATGCAGCGGCAGCACGTTCAGCCGCGCTTCCGTCTGGCTGATCAGGCGCACGTCGCATTGGAATTCGGCGATGAGCAGCGCCAGGCGGGCGATCTCGGCGGCGAAGCCCTTGATCTCGATGCCGTAGAAATTGGACAGCGGGATCACGCTTTTCGGCTTGTCGCCGGTGCGCCTGACGATCTCGTGCTCGATCTGGCGCATCTCGCGATAGGCAATGACCAGAAAATTCCCCGAGCCGCAGGCAGGATCGAACACGCGGATTGTCGATAGACGTTTGCGTAGATTCCGCAGCTTGCGTAGGTTGTCGCCTGCCGCCTCCAATTGCTCGCGCAAATCGTCCAGGAACAGGGGATTGAGCACCTTCAGAATGTTCGGCACGCTGGTGTAGTGCATGCCGAGCTCGCCGCGCTCCGCGTCGTCGGCGACGGCCTGGATCATCGAGCCGAAAATGTCGGGATTGATCTCCTGCCAGTTCAGTTCCGCCGCCCGCAAGAGATAGGAGCGTGCGATGCGGGAAAAGTGCGGGCAGTCGGCGCCGCCGGTGAACAGCCCGCCATTGACGAAGGGGAACGCATCGGCCCAGGGCCGGAAATTCCCAGCTTTGCGCGCCTCGATCCCGGTGTCCATCGCGCGGAACAGTTCTCGCAGCACCTCATGGGTGTTGCCGAAGCCGCCCGGCCCCGGCTGGCTGTCGCTCATCTGCTCGATCGTCTTGGTGAACAGATGGTTGAGGAAGATGCCCGTATCTTCCGCGAAGAAGCAGAAGATCAGCCGGGCCATGAACTGGTTCATCTCATGCCGGCGCGCCTCCGTGGCCCATTCCGGATTGTCCTTCAGCAGCTCGACATAGAGCTTGTTGAGGCGGCCGGTCGCCTTGATGTCGATCGGGTTGTTCTTGATCGCCCGCACGGTCGAGATGCCGGCGAGCGGCAGGAAGAAGCCGAAATGCCGATGCAGGTCCGGGTGGTTGCAGACGATGGGCGGCTCGTCGGAAACGAGGTCCTCGGCTTCCAGCGTCACGCCGTCCGTGGCCAGGAGAAACTTGACCTTGTTGACGACCGTCTTTGGGCTGGCCTTGAGCGCGGCCATCGTCTCCCGGACCCGACCCTCGGCGCAGACCGCCAGGTGGATGTTGCGGGCCTGGAGCAGGCCGCCCGCCACGTCCGACTTGTTGAGGGATGGCGTCCTGAGCCGGTTGACCGTGGTGGCCTTGTTGCCGAAGGCGGTCAGGAAGGCGAACGGAAACTCCGCGGGATCGAAGGGAGCGCGGCTAAGCTCCGATACGGCTTCCTCGATCTCGACCGCGTTCATGCTTCCCCTGCCCTTCGCCGCACAAATCCACCCCGGATCGGCGTCGGCGGAAGCGGTGATGGTGCCGGCAGAGAGGATTGAACTCCCGACCTTCGGTTTACAAAACCGCTGCTCTACCGCTGAGCTATGCCGGCCTTCGGGCGCGATCCCGGCGCCGTTCCGGACGCACGGATCGGGTAGCCAACTCCGCGCCGCCAGTAAAGGCAAAAGTGGATGGCGACGCCCGGGGCGCGAGGACGCAAGCCTCGGCCGTCCGATTTTTGCGGTCCCCGCGAACGATTGACGGACGCGGCAGTTGAGGGCGATGGAAACCGTATCGGTCATCGGCTACTTCGCCGCGCTCTGTTCGACGACGAGCTTCGCGCCGCAGGCTTGGAAGATCATCAGGAGCCGCGACACGGGTTCGATCTCCACGGGAATGTATGTGGTCACCGTGATCGGCTTCGCGGCCTGGCTGGCCTTCGGCCTGATGAAGCGGGAATGGCCGCTGATCCTGACGAACGGCATCTGCCTGGTGCTGTCGGGTTTCATCCTGGTGATGAAACTCCTGCCGCCGGCGGGCAAGAAACGTGTCGCTGGCATGCTCGATCCCGGCGAGGCCGATCGCCGGCCATGAGCGCACGGGCCGGGAACCAATGCGCCTCGCCGCTGTTGAAGCGGCGCGCCCAAAAATCCTGTCCGATGGCTGTTTCAGCCAATTTGTCCAGGCTTGGGGCCGATCGCGAAAGGATACCTCGATGAGAATGATTTTCCTGGCGGCAGCAGCCTGGGTCATCTACCGGATCGCGCAGGAAAACAGCGACGATCAGAAAGCGCCGTTGGCGTTGCTGTCTCCGCCCGACGGCGCGATCAAGCCGAAACTCAAGCGCGCGGTCATGTGATCGCGGCCGTGACCACACTTCGAAATCGTCGCGTTGGAGACCTGGGATGAGCAAGGTGAGCTATCGGATCGTCGAGCATGACGGCGGCTGGGCCTACAAGGTCGGCGACGTGTTTTCCGAGACATTCGGGTCGCATGACGACGCCCTGTCGGCGGCCCGTGCGGCCTCCAGCGAACAAGAGGTCGGCGGCGATAGCGAGGGCATCGAATATCAGGACTCCGCCGGTCAGTGGCATGAGGAAGTGGCGCAAGGCGGCGACCGTCCGGAAACCGAAGTCGTCGACAAGGCCTGACTGTGGAATTTCCGCAGCCGGTCCGCCTCAGGCTCCAAGACGGCGAAACGATCGTGAAATCGGTCGCCGGGGCGCAGACAATCCTGACCGAACGGTGGCCGGTTGCCCCCGGCCCGAGGCATCGCGATGCGATCGAAACCTGTCTTAAGGTCCTCGACGGACATCGTTCAACCATCGACGCGCAAAATGCGATAATCGAAGCCGCGGCGGAGGCAAAAATCCTCATCGAGCCGCCCGATGCCGAGGCAGGGACCGTCCCCAACGACCGGGGAGCGGTTCAGCGCACCTGATCGAGCAGGCGCTTGCACTCCAGAAGATCGAACAGCGCTTCCTGCAGCAACGCGCGATTGTCGCGCGAAAGCCGTCCCGCATCGGCGCCGACCGGACCGTCGTCTTCAGGCTTGCCGAGCCCGAAGAAGCGCCGGCTGGGCTTGACCTTGGCCTCCCCGACCAGCAACTCGTCCTCGCCGCCGCGCTGCGGCATGGCGGCTGGCGTCAGTTGGACCATCGACGCCTGCTTGCGCTGGGCGATCACCTCGATCGCGGCAAGGTCGCCGCTTCCGACGGCGACGAGGAACTGGTTGCCGTTCTCGCGCAGCAGCTTCTGGACGCCCTTGATCGTGTAGCCCTGATCGTAAAGCATGTGCTTGATGCCCTTGATCAGTTCGACATCCTGCGGCCGGTAGTAGCGCCTGCCGCCGCCGCGTTTCATCGGCTTGATCTGGGTGAAGCGGGTCTCCCAGAACCGCAGCACGTGCTGCGGCAGGTCGAGATCCTCGGCGACTTCGGAGATCGTCCGGAACGCATCGGGACTCTTGTCCATGGTCATCTTACCCGGCCCCGGCTGACGGTCGCGGCCGCCCGTGACGCATCACAGGCAATCGCGAACTCGATTCGCCTTGCATTGCAGTTCTTTGCGCGTGAGAATTCAAGAGGCGCGAGAAAGACGAGCCCGGTCATCAACCGGATCGTCAGGCAGGCCGGCTATTTCGCGGCCTTCGGCTTGCCCTGCTGGCGCCCGCGCAGGATGCGGCTCTTCAGGACGTTGGACGCCTTGAACGTCATGACGCGGCGCGGAAGGATCGGCACCTCCTCGCCGGTTTTCGGGTTCCGGCCGATCCGCTCGTTCTTCTCGCGGACGTGGAAGGTCGCGAAGGACGACAGCTTCACGGTTTCGCCGCGCACGATCGCCTCGCATATCTCATCCAGGATCGACTCGACCAGATCGGCGGATTCCGTGCGCGAGAGCCCCACTTTCCGGTAGACCGCCTCGGCAAGATCGGCACGTGTGAGTGTCTTACTCGCCATGGCTAAATCGCCTCCTCCAGGCGCCCGGAATAGAGCCGTCGGACGTTAGGAAATTGACCGTGGGAGGTCAAGAACGGATGCCGCGACGAGGGGCCGGGATGTCCCGGCGGCCGTCACCAGCGGATCAGAACCGCGCCCCAGGTGAACCCGCCGCCCATCGCTTCGAGCATGATCAGGTCGCCCTGCCGGATGCGGCCGTCGCCGACGGCGGCGGCCAGCGCAAGCGGAACCGAGGCGGCCGAGGTGTTGCCGTGCAGGTCGACGGTGACGACCACCTTCTCGTCGGCGATGCCGAGCTTGCGAGCCGAGGCGTCGATGATGCGCTTGTTGGCCTGGTGCGGCACGAACCAGTCGAGGTCGTCGGCGGTGATGCCGGCTTCGGCGAAGGTCGTCTCGATGACGTCGGCGATCATGCCGACCGCATGCTTGAACACCTCCCGGCCCTCCATGCGCAGATGGCCGACGGTCCCGGTGGTCGACGGCCCGCCATCGACGTAGAGCTTCTGCTTGTGGCTGCCGTCCGAGCGCAGGCTCGCGCCCAGAACGCCGCGATCGAGGATCGCGCCCTCGCCCTCCTGCGCCTCGAGCACGATCGCGCCCGCGCCGTCGCCGAACAGCACGCAGGTCGTGCGGTCGCTCCAGTCGAGGATGCGCGAGAACGTTTCCGAGCCGATCACCAGGGCGCGAACGGCGAGACCCGCCTTGATGTGCGCATCGGCGGTGGCCACGGCATAGACGAAGCCGCTGCAGACCGCCTGCATGTCGAAGGCGAAGCCATGGCTCATGCCGAGGCGGTGCTGGATGTCGACGGCGGTCGCCGGAAACGTGTTGTCCGGCGTCGAGGTCGCCAGCACGATCAGGTCGATGTCGGAGGGCGCGAGGCCGCCATGCAGCAAGGCCGCCCGCGCCGCCGCCTCGCCAAGCGATGCGGTGGTCTCGCCCGGGCCGGCGATATAACGCTGCCGGATCCCGGTGCGCTGCACGATCCACTCGTCGGAGGTGTCCAGCGCCGGATCGAAATCGGCATTCTTCATGATGCGGCGCGGCAACGCCGATCCGACCCCGCGCACGACGGATCTGATCATCTCTCGTCCTATGGCTTGATATCCGCTTCCGCCTTTGCCCGCGGGGGCTGGGGATGGCGGGCGTGGAACAGATCGAGGTCCGCCTCGATGCGGTCGAGCAGCCTGTTTCTGACCATGTCATAGCCGAGTTCGATCGCGGACGCGAACCCCTCCTCGTCGGCGCCGCCGTGGCTCTTGACCACGATGCCGTTGAGACCGAGAAAGACGCCGCCATTGGCCTTGCGCACGTCCATCTTCTCGCGCAGCCGTTCGAAGGCGCTCTTGGCGAAGATATATCCAATGCGCGCCATCAGGGTGCGGGTCATGGCGCTGCGGAGATAGCCGGCGATCTGCCGCGCCGTCCCCTCGGCGGTCTTGAGCGCGATGTTGCCGGCGAAGCCTTCGGAAACGACCACGTCCACCGTACCCTTGCCGATGTCGTCGCCTTCCACGAAGCCGTGATACTTCATCGACATCATGTTGGCGTCGCGGAGAAGGCGGCCGGCCTCCTTGACTTCCTCCTGGCCCTTGATCTCCTCCACGCCGATGTTCAGCAAACCGACGCTCGGGCGGTCGATGCCGAAGATCGCGCGCGCCATGGCGGCGCCAAGAATGCCGAAATCGATGAGCTGGTGGGCATCCGCGCCGATCGTGGCGCCGACATCGAGGACGATGCTTTCGCCGCGGATCGTGGGCCAGATCGCGGCGATCGCCGGCCGTTCGATCGTCGCCATGGTGCGCAGGCAGAACTTCGACATCGCCATCAACGCGCCGGTGTTGCCGGCCGAAATGCACGCATCCGCCTCGCCGGCCTTGATGGCCTCGATCGCGCGCCACATCGAGGATTTCCAGCGTCCATGCCGCAGCGCCTGGCTCGGCTTGTCGTCCATCCGGACCGCCACGTCGCAATGGACGAAGCGCGTGACCGGCGTCAGAGCGGGGTACCTGTCCAGTTCGGGCTGGACCGCGTCGGTCTTGCCGAACACGACGAAATTGATGTCGGTGCGGCGCTTGGCGATTCTGGCCAAAGCCGCGACAATGACCGCAGGTCCGTGATCTCCGCCCATGGCGTCGATGGAAATCCTGATCACTCGGTTCCGGTCTCGCTCGTTGCAGTGGCTGCGTCCGAAGCGGACGCGGCGGGAAAATAGCGGTTTTTTAGGCTCTTACAATGCAATTCGGGCAGGCTTGAGTCGGTCAGGCCTTCGGGAAGAGGCTGCCGAGTTTGCGGATCGGGTTTTCGTCGGCCTGATCGGGAGGCGTATCGCCGGTCAAAACGTCGAGGGATGCGCCCTTGCGGCGGGGATAAGGGTCGATGGCCAGGCCGAAATGCTCCTCCGCGAGCGCGCCGACATCGATTCGGTCGCCGGCAAACGTTTCCGGGCTGTCGGGGCCATCCGCGTCGAGCAGGATCTCGCCACCGCTTCCGAAGCCTTCGCGCCCGAATTTCGAGATCTCCGGCAAATATACCGCGTCGATCTCCACATCGATGGTCGCGGGAAGCGGGTCGAGCGTCACCACGCAGGCCTGGACGATGTCGGCCCGCACGCGCCCTTCGATCTTCACGCCGTTGCGTTTCCATCCCGTGACCAGGAGGTCGGCGCGGAAACGCTCGACATTCAACACGTCGTGAATGTCGGCGAGCGCGGCGCGCTGGCGGCCGGTCGCCTCGATCGTCACCGGCAGTCCGTTCTTGGGCAGGCGCGCGACCGCCACGTCGAACGAGATCGGGCTGGTCGCGGTCGGCTGCTTCACGGCCGTGATTCCACATCCGCGACCGGAGCGGGAAAAGAGACCGCGCCGCCAACGATATCGTCCAAGGACTGGGCGGCCAGCGCGGCGTCCGCCGCCATCACGTAGGATGCGAGCAATCGCGATTGTGGCCAGGACTCGACCTGCGGGCGCACGTTGCGGGCGAGCGCCACGGCCAGGGCGGCCTCGTCGTTCTCCTCGATCGCCCGGGCATAGGACAATGTGCGGCCGTAA
Organism: uncultured Rhizobiaceae bacterium; assembly: GCA_964244725.1. Classification (GTDB taxonomy): domain Bacteria; phylum Pseudomonadota; class Alphaproteobacteria; order Rhizobiales; family Rhizobiaceae; genus Kumtagia. Next base: position 111,358 of record CAXTJQ010000003.1, on the reverse strand, counting down.
AACATCCTCGCCAGCTTCTTCATCCGTTTGGGAACGCCGACATCGCCGACGCCCAGTTCGCGCAGCGAATGCTCGATGTCGGTGAAGAAATCGTCGATGAGCTGTTGCGCCACGTCGCGCGCCGCGCCGCTGCTGCCGCGCAGCCGGTGCTGGAACAGGAAGACGTGCAGCGCCACCATCTCGAAGCGACCGAGCGGTGTGTCGGGCGCCTGCCATTGCGAAAAAAACACCTCCCGCCGCGCAGCCGCCACGATCTGCGCGTAGAGCAAATCGAGGATCTGGCGATCCGGGCCTTGCTTCAAGCCGAGCCAGCGACGAACGATGACTGTCGGTCCTTCGGCGGGTCGCGGCTTTCGGTCTGGTTGCATCGGCATGAAAGCTGGTTTACCGGATTTGCCACATCGCGCAAGGCGCTGCCGGGGGACGGGGGCGTCGGACAAAGTTGTTGTTGGGGTTCATGAAAATCAAGATCGCGCCGGCAAGTCCATCTTTCCACATGGCCGGGGCGCTCGTCGCGGCGGCCTTGGCTGGCTGCACCGGAACCTCCGGACTCGGCCTGTCGACCGGCGAAACCCTGACTCAAGGCTACGTCATCGATCAGCAGCAGATCGATCTGGTCCCTGTCGGATCGAGCCGGGAGCAGGTCGTGCTGGCGCTCGGAAGCCCGTCGACCACCGCGACCTTCGACAACGAGGTCTTCTACTACATCTCGCAGAAGCGCTACCGCCCGGTGGCGTTCGCGCAGGCAAGGCTCGTCGACCAGCGCATCCTCGCCGTCTATTTCGGCGAGGACGGCCGCGTCCGCGACATCGCCAATTACGGCCTCAAGGACGGCAAGGTGTTCGATTTCATCTCGCGCACCACGCCGACCCGAGGCAAGGACCAGAACTTCATCGGACAGCTGCTGACGGGCGCGCAGGCGGTTCCGACCTTGCCTGGCGCAACGCCGTAGGGCCGTGCGAGGGTGACTTGAACCGAAAGGCCCGCGGGATCGCTCCCGCGGGCCTTTCGATTCCGTAAGACGTCAGCCGTGGGCTAGGACGGCGAGCAGCAGCAGCGCGACGATGTTGGTGATCTTGATCGCCGGGTTGACGGCTGGGCCGGCCGTATCCTTGTAGGGGTCGCCGACGGTGTCGCCTGTGACTGACGCCTTGTGCGCGTCGGAACCCTTGAGGTGCTTCGTCCCGTCCTTGTCGATGAACCCGTCCTCGAAGCTCTTCTTGGCATTGTCCCAGGCGCCGCCGCCGGAGGTCATCGAGATCGCCACGAAGAGGCCGTTGACGATGACGCCGAGCAGGGACGCCCCGAGCGCGGCGAAGGCCGACGCCTTGGAGCCCGAGATCAGCAGCACGCCGAAATAGACGACGAGCGGCGCCAGCACCGGAAGGAGCGAGGGAACGATCATCTCCTTGATCGCGGCCTTGGTGAGCAGGTCGACCGCGCGCGCGTAGTTCGGTTTGGACGTGCCCTGCATGATGCCCGGGTCCTCGCGGAACTGCTTGCGCACCTCCTCCACGATGGCGCCGGCCGCGCGGCCGACCGCCGTCATGGCGATGCCGCCGAACAGGTAGGGGATCAGCCCGCCGAAGATCAAACCCGCGACGACATAGGGATTGGAAAGGTCGAAGGAGACGGTCCCCATGTCCTGGAAATAGGGGTATTTGTCGCCGTTGGCGGCGAAGAACTTCAGATCGTTCGAATACGCCGCGAACAGCACCAAGGCCCCGAGCCCTGCCGAACCGATGGCGTAGCCCTTGGTCACCGCCTTCGTGGTGTTGCCGACCGCGTCGAGCGCATCCGTCGACTGGCGCACTTCCTTAGGCATGCCGGACATTTCGGCGATGCCGCCGGCATTGTCGGTCACCGGACCGAACGCGTCGAGCGCCACGATCATGCCGGCGAGGCCGAGCATGGTGGTGACGGCGATGGCCGTCCCGAAAAGACCGGCGAGCTGGTAGGTCGAGATGATGCCGCCGACGATGACGATTGCCGGCAAGGCTGTCGATTCCAGCGAAACCGCGAGGCCCTGGATGACGTTCGTGCCGTGGCCGGTGACCGACGCCTGGGCGATCGAGTTGACCGGGCGCTTGTTGGTCCCGGTGTAGTATTCCGTGATGACCACGATCAGGCCGGTCACGACGAGGCCGAGCAGCCCGCAGACGAACAGGTTCATGCCGGTGACCATCATCCCGTCCGCGATGCCGATATCGCCCCAGCCGACAGTCAGCGACGTCGCCGCGGCAAGACCGAGGATCGAGAGCAGCCCGGTCACGATCAGCCCCTTGTAGAGAGCGCCCATGATCGAACCGTTCGCCCCGAGCTTGACGAAAAAGGTGCCGACGATCGAGGTGATGATGCACGCGCCGCAGATCGCGAGCGGGTAGAGCATGACGCTCGACAGCACCGCTGTCCCGGCGAAGAAGATGGAGCCGAGCACCATGGTGGCGACGACGGTCACCGCATAGGTCTCGAATAGATCGGCCGCCATGCCGGCGCAATCGCCGACATTGTCGCCGACATTGTCCGCGATCGTCGCGGGGTTGCGCGGATCGTCTTCCGGGATGCCCGCCTCGACCTTGCCGACAAGATCGCCGCCGACATCGGCGCCCTTGGTGAAGATGCCGCCGCCGAGCCGCGCGAAGATCGAAATCAGCGATGCGCCGAAGCCCAGCGACACCAGCGAGTCGATGACGGCGCGATCGCCGGGGGCATAGTTCATGGGACCGGTAAGGATGAGGTAGTAGACCGAGACGCCGAGCAGCGCCAGGCCCGCGACCAGCATGCCGGTGATCGCGCCGGCCTTGAAGGCGATGTCGAGGCCGGCGGCAAGGCTGTTGGACGCAGCCTGCGCGGTCCGGACGTTGGCGCGGACGGAGACGTGCATGCCGATGAAGCCCGCGGCGCCCGAAAGCACGGCGCCGATCAGGAAGCCGATCGCAGCCGTGCCGGACAGCAGCCACCATGCAAGCACGAACACCACGACGCCGACGATCGCGATCGTCGTGTATTGACGCGTGAGGTAGGCCTGTGCGCCCTCGCGGATGGCGCCGGCGATTTCCCGCATGCGCGCGTTTCCCTGATCGGCCGCGAGGACCGACTGCGTCGCCCAGAAGGCATAGGCGATGGAAAGCAGGCCGCAGGCGATGACCACGTAGAGAATTGTCATTGCCAGATTTTTCCTTGATGTGGCCCGGAAACCCCTTCCGAACCGTTGACCGTCACCGGAGTTTGCGCATGCGAAAACCGGCGCCCGACATGGGTGTATGCGAAACGCCTCCCCCATCGTCAAGGTCTTGTTGGCGTTCTGTCCGGGTTTCGCCGCAGCGGCCCGAAGCGCCAGGAAACCACTCCGGCGAAAGGCCCGATATGATCGATTGAAATGATGGGGTCAGGCCGTCCTTGCGCGCGCGGACAAGCGGCGTTGTACCGACAGCGCCGTGAAACAAAGCAAGGCAACCGGAAAAATGATCCAGTTGAGCATCGCCCAGCCCCAGGCGTTGTAGACCGCGCCCGACATCAGCGATGCGCACGCCACCGAGCCGAACAGGACGGAGTCATGCAAGCCCTGGACCTTGCCTTTCTCCGACGGCCGGTAGGTCTCCGCGACCATGGCGGTCGCGCCGATGAAGCCGAAATTCCAGCCCAGGCCGAGCAGGATGAGCGCGCTCCAGAATTGCCACAGCGCCAGGCCGGACAGGGCGACGAACCCGCAGGCGACCAGCAAACCCAGTCCCAGGACGATGATCCGCTCGACGCCGAAACGATGGATCAGGCGGCCGGTGAAGAAGCTCGGGCCGAACATCGCCATGACGTGCCAGGAAATGCCGAGCGTCGCATCGTTCGAGGAGAGGCCGCATCCGACCATCGCCAGAGGCGCGCCGGTCATGACGAAGCTCATCAAGGCGTAGGAACCGATGGCGCAGGTCAGGCCGACGAGGAAACGCGGCTGGGCGACGATGTGCGCCAGCGGTCTCGCCGGAGGCGAGTCGCCGCCGGCCACGCCCTGGATCGGGCCCGCCGGAGGCAAAAAAGAGAGGATGACAGCTCCGGTCGCCGCGAGCGCGAGGATCGAGGCGAATGAGCCGGCAAACGGCACGGATCGGATCAGATCATGCGTGAAGATGACGATCTGGGGGCCGACCACCGCCGTGATGATCCCGCCAGCGAGCACGAAAGAAATCGCGCGCGCCTTGAATTCGGGAGTCGCATTGTCGGCGGCGGCGAAACGGAACTGCTGGACGAACGCGCCGCCGAGTCCGACGGTCAGCAGACCGGCGACGAAGAGCCAGAACGAACCCTGGAACAACGCGAGCGTCGCCAAGGCGCCGCCCGCGGCGGTGATGAGCGTGCCGATCTGAAAGCCGTTGCGTTGGCCGGCGCGCTTGATGATCGCGGCCGCCGGCGCCGCGCCAAGCGCAACTCCGACGTTAAAGCCGGTCACCGGCGCGGTCGCAAGCGCCTTGTCCAGGCCTAACAATTGGTAGCCCGCAAGCGCGCCGATCGAGATCGAAATCGGCGCGGCCGAGCCGATGATCGCCTGCGAGGTCGCCAGGATCAGCGCCGTCCGGCGCGCCTCGCGCACCGCGCCATCCATCAGAACTGGCCCTTGCCGCGGCCTTCGCCGCGCACCCGGCGCGCCACGCGGTCGAGCACCGCGTTGACCAGTTTCGGTTCCTCGTCGAGGTAGAAGGCCTTGGCGATGTCGACATATTCCGAAATCACCACGGCCACCGGCACGTCGAGCCGGTGCATCAGCTCGTAGACGCCGGCGCGCAACATCGCCCGCAGCGTCGAATCCAGGCGCGACAGGGGCCAATCCTCGGTCAGCGCCTCGCGGATGATCGGATCGACGGTCTTCTGGTTCTCGACCACGCCCGACAGGATCGCCCGGAACCATTGCGCGTCGGCTTGGCGGTAGATCTCCCCGTCGACCTCCTTGCCGAGCCGGTAGCCCTCGTATTCCGCCGCGATCTCAAGAACGCCCGTTCCAGCCACATCCATCTGGTAGAGGGCCTGCACAGCCGCGAGGCGAGCCGCGCCGCGCTTGTTGGCGTGACGGACAGGGTGTTGTTCGACGGCCTCTGGCATCTTGCTCACCGTCACCGCGCCCCGAACCGTTCCTTGTGCGCGATCATGGTCAGCGCCGCGCGGGCCGCGAAACCGCCCTTGTCGCCTTCGGCGCGGCGCGCCCGGGTCCAGGCCTGCTCCGCATTTTCGGTGGTGAGGATGCCGTTGCCGATCGCAATCGACTCGTCGACCGCGAGGTCCATCAGCGCGCGCGACGATTCATTGGCGACGATGTCGAAATGGTAGGTGTCGCCGCGGATGACCGCGCCAAGCGCAACGTAGCCGTCGTAGTACGCACCGCCCTCTTCCGCGCCGTCGAGGGCGAAAGATATGATCGCGGGGATTTCGAGCGCGCCCGGCACCGTGACGAGATCGTGGGTCGCGCCGGCTTCGTCCAGCGCCGCCTTTGCGCCATCCAGCAGGGCATCGGCGAGGTCGTCGTAAAAACGCGCTTCGACGATCAGAATATGCGCCGGCTTGCTCGGCACGGAAAAGGCGCTGCTGGAATGCGACGTGGCTGCCATTCAAGTCTCCGGGGTCGCCGTGGCTTATGCCGAAGGACGGTCGACCGCAAGCGATCGATTGCGGAGGCGTCAGCGCTTCAGCGACCGCTCGTGCAGGCGCACGGCAATGTAGGCGCCGATAACCACAATGGCCGGCATTCCAAGCGACGTGAACCAAAACATCGGGTTGCTGAAGCTCATTATCTTAGTCTCGCCGGAATTTTTCTTGCCGATAGATGTAGTGCAATCGTGGCGATAAGCCGACCGCCTGCCGCTGTCAGAAGCCAAGTCGCATCGATGAACCTGTCGAAACTGACAAACCCATAAAGGTAACCTGCCGTAGGCGTGAGTATGCCGACCGTGAAGCATGCCGTCGAGGCTCGGTCCAGCGCGTTGGCCGAGAGCTTCGTGCGTCCGTTGTCGATCTGGGTCACAACCCCTGCCCCGCCGCCTCCGCGAGCCGCGCCGCGTAGCGCGCCATGGTGTCGACCTCCAGATTGACGCGGTCGCCGGCTTGGCGCTCGCCCCAGGTCGTGACGGTGAGCGAATGATGGATGAGCAGCACGTCGAAGACGCGGCCATCCACGCGATTCACGGTGAGCGACGCGCCATCGAGGGCGACGGACCCCTTGGGCGCGATGAATTTCGCCAGGTGGCGGGGCGCTTCGATGCGGAAGCGCACCGCCTCGCCTTCGTCCTCGCGCGCGACGATCTCGGCCATGCCGTCGATGTGGCCGGAGACGATGTGACCGCCGAGTTCATCGCCGATCCTCAGCGCGCGCTCGAGGTTGACGCGCGATCCCGCCCGCCACCGGGAGGCCGTGGTCAGGCGCAACGCTTCCTCCCACGCCTCGACCTCGAACCAGCGTTCGTTCGAGTCCTCTTGCGGCAAGGACACGACCGTCAGGCAGACACCCGCGGTGGAGATCGACGCGCCGACGGCGATGGTGGCGGGATCGTAGCTGGTGGCGACACGGAACCGGACGCCCTTCGGCAGGGGCGAGGCGGCTTCGATGCGGCCGACATCGGTGACAATCCCGGTGAACATCAGATTTTCCTCGTCCATTCCCTGTAGGCGTCGGGGCCGAACATGGCGGTGCGCCGGAGAGTGAATTGCGCCGGGACGCTCTCGTGGTCGATGGGCGACGCGACGCCATCCGCGCCGACCGCGTCCGGACCGCGAAACAGCGCGAGCCGGTCGACCAGATCGTCCTCCAGGAAGCGTCGCGCCGTGTGCGCGCCGCCCTCGACAAGGAGGGTCGCCATCCCCTGAGCGGCCAGGTCCTCGAGCAATTCGGGAAGCGCGATGCCGCCATCCACCATCTCGGTGGCGATCGAGCGCACGCCAAGGTTTTCCAACGCCCGCCGGCGCGCGGCTGCGGCGTCCTGGCCGACCGCGAGGTAGACCGGCGTCTGTCTCGCGCTCAAGGCGAGTTGCGAAGTCGGCGAGAGCCTCGCATTGCGATCCAGGATTATGCGCGCCGGCGAGCGCGCTTCCAGGCCCGGCAGACGGACGGTCAGTTCGGGATCGTCGGCCTCCGCCGTGCCGACGCCCACGAGGATCGCATCGCAATCGGCGCGCATCATCTGCACCTGCCGGCGCGCCGCAGGTCCGGTGATCGCGATCTGGCCCTGATGCAAACGCCCGATCATCCCGTCGCTCGAAAGCGCAAGCTTGAGAGTCACTTCCGGCCGCTTCCTAAGCGATCGAATCAGGTAACCGGCGAGCCGATCGGCGGCTTCGGCCGCAAGCACGCCCTCGACCACGGCGACGCCCGCGGCGCGGACAATGGCATAGCCCTTGCCCGACACGCGGTCGTCTGGATCAGCGGCCGCGCCAACCAAACGGGCGATCCCGGCCGTGACGAGCGCGTTGGCGCAAGGCGGGGTGCGGCCGTGATGAGCGCAGGGCTCCAGCGTCACGTACGCCGTCGCGCCGCGCGCCAGTTCGCCTGCTTGCGCCAGAGCGTGCGTCTCGGCATGCGGCCTGCCGCCGAGCGCGGTCACGCCGCGTCCGACGATCGTCGGACCGGCGCCATCGTCCCGCACGATCAACGCGCCGACCGAGGGATTGGTCGACGTCAGGCTCGAATGGCGCGCCGCCAACCGGATCGCCGCCGCCATGAAGCGCCGATCGAGCGCGGCTTGCGCCTCTCCGGGCCATCCGCGGTCCATCGCTCAGGCCGCATCCTCTTCGGCCTTCAATTCGCCCAGCACGTCGTGAAAATCCTTCGCCTCGCGGAAGTCGCGATAGACGGAGGCGTAGCGGACATAGGCCACGTCATCGAGCGCCTTGAGCGCCTCCATGACGAGGCGGCCGATCTCGCCGGATCCGATTTCGGTCTCGCCCGAGCTTTCAAGTTGCCGCACGATGCCCGTCACCGCGCGGTCGACCCGCTCGGGCTCGACGTTGCGCTTGCGCAGCGCGATCTCGACCGAGCGCAGCAGCTTGTCGCGGCTGAACGGGACTTTTCGGCCCGACTTCTTCGTGACGACGAGGTCGCGCAGCTGGACGCGCTCGAAGGTCGTGAACCGGCCGCCGCAATCGGGACAGACACGGCGGCGGCGGATCGCCGCGCCGTCCTCGGCGGGCCGCGAATCCTTCACCTGCGTGTCTTCGGACTGGCAATAAGGGCAGCGCATTCAGTCGCTCATCCCAGATACGGGTACATCGGGAAGCGACCCGTCAGCGCCATGACCTTCGCTTTCACGCCCGCTTCGACGGAGGCATTGCCCTCGTCGGAGTTCGCCGTTTTCAAGCCGTCGAGCACCTCGGCAATCAGGCTGCCGATCTCCTGGAATTCAGCCGCGCCGAAGCCGCGCGTCGTGCCGGCGGGGGTTCCCAGTCGCACGCCGGATGTGACGAACGGCTTTTCCGGGTCGAAAGGGATGCCGTTCTTGTTGCAGGTGATGTTGGCGCGCCCGAGCGCGGCCTCGGCGCGCTTGCCGGTGGCGTTCTTCGGCCGGAGGTCGACCAGCATGAGATGGTTGTCGGTGCCGTCGGACACGATGTCGAGACCGGTCTGCTTGAGGGTCGCGGCCAGCGTCTTGGCATTGTCGACGACGTTCCTCGCATAATCCTTGAAATCCGGCTTCAGCGCCTCGCCGAAGGCCACTGCCTTCGCCGCGATGACATGCATAAGCGGTCCGCCCTGCAGTCCCGGAAAGACGGCCGAGTTCATCTTCTTGGCAAGGTCCTCGTCGTTGGTCAGGATCATGCCGCCGCGAGGGCCCCGCAGGGACTTGTGCGTGGTGGTGGTGCAGACATGGGCGTGCTGGATTGGCGAGGGGTGCACGCGGCCGGCCACGAGACCTGCGATGTGAGCCATGTCGACCATCAGATACGCGCCGACGGCATCGGCGATCTCGCGGAACCGCTTCCAGTCCCAGACGCGCGAATAGGCGGTGCCGCCGGCAAGGATGAGCTTCGGTTTCGATTCATGCGCCTGCCTTTCGATCGCATCCATATCGAGCAGGTGGTCTTCGCGGCGAACGCCGTAGGAAACGACGTTGAACCATTTGCCGGACATATTGACCGGCGAACCATGGGTGAGGTGCCCCCCCGAATTGAGATCGAGCCCCATGAAGGTGTCGCCAGGTTGCAGCAGCGCCAGAAAGACCGCCTGGTTCATTTGACTGCCGGAATTCGGCTGCACATTAGCGAAATTGCAGCCGAACAGCTCCTTGGCGCGGTCAATCGCCAGCTGCTCGGCGATATCGACGAACTCGCAGCCGCCATAATAGCGCTTGCCGGGATAGCCCTCGGCATATTTGTTGGTCATGATCGAGCCCTGCGCCTCGAGCACGGCGCGCGACACGATGTTTTCCGAGGCGATCAGTTCGATCTCGTGGCGCTGGCGGCCGAGTTCTGAGCGGATCGAGCGGAAGATGTCCGGATCGGCTTCCTCGAGCGGCGTCGTGAAGAATGTCGCGAGGTGGCTCGGGGCTGTCGACGCGGTGTCCATGACGAAAGGTCCTTGCTCGTCCCGTCGAGTGCGGGAATGACTGGCATGGCCGACTTACACCAGCCTCCGGTCGATCGCTACATTCCTTTGCGCCATATCCTGTGCCGGCGGCGCGCTCGCATCCGCCAAACGCAAAGGCCGTCCGGAGGCGGCCTGCAACTTCGGGTTCGTGAATCTCAAAGCGCCGATGTGATCTGCAACTCCTGGACGCCATCGCGCGCATAGATGTCGTCGCGAAACTGGACGACGCTTTCGCCGGTCGACCATGCCGTCACATAGGTGAAATAGACCGGCACAGGATTGGTCACGGCGATCGGGGTATTTTCGCCGCCCTTGATCGTCTGCTCGAAATGCTGACGCGTCCAGCCGGGAGTGTCGCGCAACACCCAGGTTACGAGGTCGCGCACATTCTGGACGCGGACGCAGCCCGACGAATCGAAGCGCATCAGCTTGCCGAACAGGCTCTGCTGCGGCGTATCGTGCATGTACACCCCCTCGGGGCTCGGGAAGTTGATCTTCACGGACGCCATGGCGTTGCCCGAACCCGGATCCTGGCGGAAGCGGTACTTGACCGCGTCCTCGGTCGACCAGTCGACCGCCGTGGGATCGACCTCGCCGCCGTCGGGCGCGAACAGACGGATGTGGTTCTTGGCCAGGTAGGTCGGATCCTTGCGCATCAACGGGATGATGTCCTTGCGGACGATCGATACCGGCGCGTTCCAATAGGGGTTGACGATAATCTCGTTGATCTTGGAGTTCAGCAACGGCGTCTGGCGGTCGATCTTGCCGACGATCGCGGTATGTCGCAGCACGACGCGGCCGTTGTCGACCGCCTCGATCGCGGCGGCCGGAACGTTGACCATGACGTAGCGGGGTCCAAGGTCGCCGGACATCGTGTTGACGCGAACCAGGTTGGTCTGGAGCTGGCCGAGGCGCACCGGCGCCGAAACGTTCATCGCCTTGTAGGTGTACTGGCCCATGACGCCGTCGCCGGGCAATCCGTGACGGAGTTGGAAGCGCTTGACGGCGGAATCGACATAGGTGTCGAACGACGGGGAAATGCCGGCATTGGGCGAAAGGTCGCCGGAGACCATCAACCGCTTGCGCAGCACCTCGACGTCGGGATCGACCACGCCCAGCCTCAGCTTCTTGGTTGCCGGCACCTCCGGCCAGCCGCCACTCGCCACGATGCCCTGATATTGCGCGATCGCGGCTTCGATGTTGCCCACGGTCTGCGGACTGAAGATCGGCTGATTGGTTGCGACGTTCGCGCCCTGGCTGGCCTTGGCGTCGAACTGATCGTCCCAATTGCCGCGGCGCTCCGACTTGAGGATATCGTCCACGGCGGTTTCTGCGAAGGCGCGTTGCGCAATCAAGCCGGCACCGAGCATGGCCACCCCGGACAGGAAAAGTCGACGGCTTGTCTTGTTCAAGAGCACTGGCATTTGTCCCGCTTGTTCAGTCGCGAAGGAAGCCTTCGACGATATGTCCGCCAACCTTAACAATTGGCCAACCATCAGTTGGCTCCGTCACGATCGGTTGAAGGCGCGCCCTGCCCACGACGATACGGGCCGGCTTTTTCCAATGCCTCGATTTTCATTCGAATATGGCGGCAGCGTGGCCAGTGGCGCTAGCGACGCGCGGCCAGCCGAACGTGTTGCGGAAAAGCGCCCGGCCGGTCCTTGAGCGACGGGCCGCGATACGCCCTGCCCGCGAAATCACATCCGGTAGGCGATCGTGTCGTTCCAGAAGCGGTCGAGGCGCTGCAGCGAGCGGTTCATCTGCTTGAACTCGTCGGCGTTGATGCCGCCGACCTGCTCGATGGACCCGATGTGGCGCTCGTAAAGGCCGCCCACGACCACCGCGATTTCGGCGCCCTTCGGCGTCAGGCTGACGCGCACCGAACGCCGGTCGATGCGCGAACGCTGATGATTGATGAAGCCGAGGTCGACCAGTTTCTTCAGGTTGTAGGAGACATTCGAGCCGAGATAGTAGCCGCGCGAGCGCAGTTCGCCGGCGGTCAGTTCGGCGTTGCCGATGTTGAAAAGCAGCAGCGCTTGGATCGCGTTAATGTCGCTGCGGCCGTTGCGGTCGAACTCGTCCTTGATGACGTCAAGCAGACGGCGGTGCAGCCGTTCGACCAATTGGAGTGATTCCATGTATAGTGAACGAATTGCCTCGCGGCGATCGTCGGATACAGTCGCGGGCTTGGCCGCGGAACGCGGGTTGATCATTTTCTTCGCCTCTCGTTTGTCGCCAAGTGACTTTCTTGTGTGTCACCTTGATTGCGACCGTAGCGAATACCCATAAAATTCGACTTAAACGCCAGCCCTAAAATATCGTTAACGCGAAGAGGTTTCGACCGATAGTTAACCTGGAGCCAAGACCGCAAGGTTTGTTAACCCTGGCGGGCCGCCCGCCGCTTCTGAATATGCATCACCAGCCGGAACGTTGCATAGAGCGCGGCGGCGAAAAGATGCGATCCGACAACCGCCAGGCGCTCACCGAACAGATTTGGATAGGCCGCGTACATGACGGTCTCGGTCGCCGCGCAGATGAACCATATGACCGGACCCCAGGAGGCCAGCATCCAGAGGCCGGCAGCCGCGAAGGGGAAGAATCCCGCCAGCATCACGCTCACCACCTGCCAGTGGATCGGCATCAGGTCGAAGCGCCACAGGACGCCAGGGTAGATTCCGATCAGCCGGACCCAATAAAGCATGCCGAAAGTCAGGCAGTAGACGGCCATGATGCGCTGGAACCAGACGAACAGGATTTCGACGGTGGTCGGGCCGAAAGCCGGCGTCCGGGTCACGGTCTCGTTCACAGGCGCAAGTCTCCGCCGGGCAGCGGTGCGAAATAGGCTTCTATTTCGGGCTCGGCGAGCAGGTCCAGCGAGGCCGGACGCCAGCGAGGCGATGAGTCCTTGTCGATGACCGCAGCGCGGATGCCCTCGAAGAAATCGGCGCCGGCCAGGAAGCGGTTCGCGATCCGGAATTCCATTCTCATGCACTCGTCGATCTCGAGCATGGCGCCGGTGTCGATCTGCCGAAAGGTCACGGCGATGCTCGTGGGCGATGCGAGGCCGATCGCCTCAAGCGATTTCGCGGCGATCGGATCGCCGTGATCCCCCGCTTGCCGCAGGCCGCGCATCAGGTCGCCGAGCGTATTGCGCGAAAACAGTCTTGCGATCGTCAACAGCGATGCCTCGTCCAACACGCTGTTCGGCATCCAGGCGAAGCGTCTCAGCGTCTTGTCGATGGGTGCGCCGGCGCAGAGCTGGTCGATGATGGCTTTGTGGTCGCCCGACCGGACCGCATGCGTGGCGAGCCCGGCGCGAAGCGCTTCGCCAGCCCGGATGCGCGCGCCGGTGAGGCCCAGATACAGGCCGTAGCTGCCTTTCAGGCGCGACAGGAAGAAGCTGCCGCCGACATCGGGGAAGAAGCCGAGCGCCGCCTCCGGCATGGCCATGATCGCCCTTTCCGTCACGACCCGGTGCGATCCGTGGATGGCGATGCCGACGCCGCCACCCATGACGATGCCGTCGATCAGGGACAGATAGGGCTTCGGAAACCGTGCGATCTGCGCCACAAGGCGGTATTCGTCGGCGAAGAAATCGACGGTCGGGCGTCCAGCTCTCCTGGCCTGGTCGATATGCAGCACATCGCCGCCGGCGCAGAACGCCCGGCCCTCCGCCGTCATGAGCACCAGATCGACATCGCCGTCTTTCGCCCAGAACGCCAGCGCCTTCGACAAGGCGAGCACCATCGCATGGGTGAGCGCGTTGAGCGCGGCCGGACGCGCCAGCGTCACCACCCCGGCCTTGCCGCGGCGTTCGAAACGGATCGCGTCTCCGCCGCCGAAATTCATGTGCTGGCGATTCCGGTTGCCATGGACGAGCAGTGCTAGAGCAAGACGTCGCCATGCGGAAGACATCGTGTGGATCGCGCGGAGGACGCTTGGCGGCGCGGGCGGCGCGAGATAGAAGCACGGGTCCGGGAGATTGAACGCAATGAACAGGATCGTGCCTTCGACCGCACTGGGCGGCGGCCGCGGCGTCGACGAGATCACGGCCGGCCGCCGCTTGCGGCGGATGCGCAAGGCCGACTGGTCGCGCCGGCTGGTGCAGGAGAACCGCCTCGGCGTCGACGACCTGATCTGGCCGATCTTCATCATCGACGGCGAGAATCAACGCCAGGAGATATCCGCGATGCCCGGCGTCTTCCGACTGTCGATCGATCTCGCCGTCAAGGAGGCCGAGCGCGCAGCGAAACTCGGCATCCCGGCGCTCGCCACCTTTCCCTACGTAGGAATGAACCTGCGCGACCGGACCGGCTCGCACATCCTCGACCCGGACAACATCATCAATCGGGCGACCAGGGCCATCAAGGCCGCGGTGCCCGAGATCGGCGTCATCACCGACGCGGCGCTCGACCCCTTCACCGATCACGGCCATGACGGCATCCTGCGCGACGGCGTCGTCGTCAACGACGAAACGGTGCGCCAGCTGGCGGCGGTGGCCGTCATCCAGGCGGCGTGCGGCGCCGACATCATCGCGCCGTCCGACATGATGGACGGGCGCATCGGCGCGATCCGCGACGCGCTCGACGCCAACGGTTTCCAGGATGTCGCGATCATGTCCTACGCGACGAAGTTCGCCTCCGCCTTCTACGGTCCCTATCGCGAGGCGATCGGCACGCAGGGCCTGCTCAAGGGGGACAAGAAGACCTACTACATCGACCACGCCAATTCGGACGAGGCCGTGCGCGAGGCAGAACAGGACCTGGCCGAAGGGGCCGACATGCTGATGGTCAAGCCCGGCCTGCCCTATCTCGATATCATCCGGCGTCTCAAGGACGAGTTCCGGGCGCCGACCTTCGCCTACCAGGTGTCGGGCGAATACGCGATGATCAAGGCCGCCGCCGCCAATGGCTGGATCGACGGCGACAAGGCGATGCTCGAATCGCTGCTCGCCTTCAAGCGCGCGGGATGCGACGGCATCCTGACCTATTTCGCGCCCCAGGTGGCGGAGATGCTGAAGGGCTGAGGGCGCGATGGCGGCATGGCTCGACGGCTTCAGCGCCCGCCGGGCAAATCGGCCGGCGCACCGAGATCGAGCCTGAGCAAGCAGACGACGCCGGCCGGCTCGAAACCGATTTCGACGCGTCCACGCGACTCGGGGTCGAGAATTCTCTCGAGCAGTCGCGTGCCGAACCCCTTGCGCTCCGTCGGCGTCACCGGCGGCCCGCCCCGCTCGCGCCACTCGATGCGGAGCGGCCGCTGCTCCGCGCCGTCGTCCACCGTCCAGGCGATCGAGACGCTACCCGTTTCGGTCGACAATGCGCCATATTTGATTGCGTTGGTGGCGAGCTCATGCACCGCGAGGGCCAGCGATAGAGCGATGTTGGGCGGCAGCCAGACCCCTGTTCCTGAGAGATGGAAGCGGCCGAGCTCGGCATGCGGTGCGAGAGATGCGACCAGGAGTTCATTGAGATCGGCGCCGCTCCAATTTTCCTGGGTGAGAATATCGTGCGCTTTGGCAAGCGACACGAGCCGGCTCGATAAGGCCCGTCCGGCCTCGGGCAGGCTGACGGCGCTGCGCAGCGTCTGGCTGGCGATCGACTGGACGACGGCCAGCGTGTTCTTCACCCGATGGTTGAGTTCGTTGACCAGCAGCCTGCGCTGTTCCTCGCCGCGCTTGCGCTCCGTGATGTCGAGGCTGATCTGCACCGCGCCGATGATCGCGCCCGCGGAATCGAGGATCGGACGCGCGCTCGTGAGCAGGATCCGCTCGATGCCGCCTGGAATGATGTAGGCGAACTCCTCGTTGTCGGTCTGCGCGCCGCGCATGGCGCGGCTCAGCGGCCGATCGTCCCGGCTCACGGTCTGGCCGTCCTTCAGCGCGATCGTATCGATGACTTCGTCCGGGGCGCCGAACGTCCGGCGGTTGGCGGTCGCCAAGCCCATCAGTTCGGCGGCGAACCGATTGCGGATGACCTGCCGCGCCTGCGGGTCATAGGTGAACCACACCGCGGCGGGCACGGTCTCGATCACCGTCCGGAGTTCGCTGGCGCGTTCGGCGAGCGTGCGTTCGGCCGTCTTGAGAGCGTCGCCGATGACGCCGAATTCCGAAACGCTGGTCGACAGCGCGGTCACGGGGCGGCCGTGCCCCAGCGCCTCGGCGCGGGCGGCGAGATCGGCCGCGGCCTTGGTGAAACTCTTGCCCACGATATAGGCGAGCGCGAGCGAAACCAGCATCGCCATCAGACCGATGGCGACGATCGCCGCGACGGACCGCCAGAGCGGCGCCTGCACGACCGACAGGGGAATATTGGCGGTGTAGAACCAGTCGGAGACGGGCGAGCGATAATAGCCGGCCAGCAGCGTCACGCCCTGGAAATTGCGCGAGGTGAAGGTGCCGGCGCGGCCGACGATTTCCTTGAGGTATTCCGGCAGACCCGGCTTGCCGGTCATCTCCTCGTGCCGCTGCGACCGGGCGACATAGGCGCCATCACGATCGCCGACGCCGATGGTCCAGCCCGGCGGCACGGCCGGCTGGAACACGTCGCGGATCCGCTTGGTCGGAACGGTGATCGCCAGGAGCCAGTCCTCGCCCTTGGGTCCGCGCACCGCGCGCGCGACGGCGATGCGATACTCGCCGGAGACCGGATTGGCGAATACGCCGCTGACTATCGGAGCGCCGGCCTCGATCCTCGAGCGGTCCATCGGCGAAAGGGCCGGCGCGCGCGGCAGCGGCGCATCAAAGGACAATTGCGTATTGAAGATCTGCCGGCCGTCGCCATCGCGCAGCAGGATCGCACGGTCGGTCCCCTGCACGAGCCGGACGGCTTGCGCATGCAGCGTCTTCAGGTCGCCGCCTGAAAGCGCGTCGGATTTGGCCAGGCCCTCGATCACCGCCACCAGGTTGGCGAGGTCGCTTTCGACCAAGAGCGACACCTGCCGCGCCACGCGCAGAGCCTCGCGTTCGAATCGGTCCTGCTCGTTGACGGCGAATTGGGTGAGGAGATAGGCGGCGAAAAGCCAGACCGGAAGGACCGCCGCGGCAATCAATCCCAGCAGGTGCAATCGAGCTGATCGACGACGCAAAACCGACCCCCGCCGTCGTGGACAATCCGGCACCATAGTTGCCGCAGGACTGGAACGGCAAGCGGGTCGCTCTCAAGAAGCGCCGGGGTCGCCGGCGCCGGTCGGCTCATGACCCGATCGCCCGCGAAAGCGCCTGTTCGAGTTGCCGCGCTTCGAACGGTTTTTGCAGCGTGATGCTGTCCCGAAAGGTCTCCGTCAGCCCCTTCGAGCCATAGCCCGTCGCGAAGATGAACGGGATGCCGCGCTCGCGCAGCGCCTCCGCCACCGGAAAGGACTGTTCGTTGGCCAGGTTCACATCAAGGACGGCGACGTCGAAATCTTCCTGCCGCGCGAGTTGCAGGGCTCGTTGCAGACGCATCGCGGGGCCGACGACTTCGAAGCCAAGGTCGGTCAGCATCTCCTCGACAAGCATCGCCACGAGAGCTTCGTCCTCGACGATCAGGACGCGCCGCGCCTTCAAGGTGTCCAAGGTCCGTTCATTCCCGTCCGTTTCCCGACAAGATAGCCGCAGGCGCCCGGAAAGGAATGGTGAGAGCCATGATCCCCAATCATCCTAGCCCCGGCCCATGCGGTTCCAGGCGTCGAGGCCGGCGATCTTGTAGGCCTCGGCGAGCGTCGGATAGTTGAAGGTGTTGTTGACGAAGAAGTCGACCGTGCCGCGCAGATTGATCACCGCCTGGCCGATGTGGATCAGCTCCGTCGCGCCTTCGCCGACAATGTGCGCGCCGAGCAGGCGGCGCGTGGCGAGCGAGAAGATCAGCTTCAGGAAACCGGAATCGACGCCCATGATGTGGCCGCGCGAGGTCTCGCGGAAGCGCGCCACGCCGCATTCGTAGGCTTCGCCGCTTTCGCGCACCTGCTCCTCCGACAGTCCCACAGTCGAAATTTCGGGCACCGCGTAGATGCCGTACGGAAAGGTCTCGGGCGGCGGCGGCAGGGGGATGCCGAAGGCGTGGCAGGCGGCCACGCGGCCCTGCTCCATCGACGTCGAGGCCAGGCTGGGAAAGCCGATGACGTCGCCGGTGGCGTAGATGTTGGGCACCGAGGTCTGGAACGTATGCGGGTCGACGACGATGCGGCCGCGCGGATCCGACGCGATGCCGAGCGCCTCCAGGCCGAGGCTACCGACATTGCCGCTGCGGCCGGCGGCATAGAGCAGGATGTCGGTTCGCACGACCCGGCCGTCGGCGAGCGTCGTCTCGACGCCGTGCGGCAGCGACTTGACCTCCTGCACGGCGGCGCCGAGACGGATCGTCATGCCGCGGTCGCGCATCTGGTGGATGAAGTCGTCGACCAGTTCGCGGTCGACGAAATCGAGGATCGTGCTGCGCGGCTCGATCAGCGTGACGGGAACGTCGAGAGCCGAGAAGATGGTGGCATATTCGACGCCGATCACGCCGCCGCCGACGACCGTCAGCGTGCGCGGGAGCGTTTCGAGTTCGAGTATGTCGTCACTGTCGAAGATGCGCAGCTTGTCGAACGGAATCTGTTCGGGCCGATGCGGGCGCGTGCCGACCGAAATCAACGCGTTGGCGAATTGCGCCTCGCTGAGCACGCCGTTTTCGGCGGTCAGGCTGACGCGGTTGGTGTCGATCAATTTGGCGGTGGCCTTCACGCTGCGCACCGCGTTGCGCATGAACTGATGCTGCAGCACCTCGACCTCGTGATCGAGCGTCTTGTGCAGGCGCGCGATCAGGTCGCCCATCAGGATGTCCTGCTTGACGCGGTAGCCTCGGCCGTAGAAACCGCGTTCGCGCCAGCCGGACAGGTTAAGGACGGTCTCGCGCAGCGTCTTGGAGGGGATGGTGCCGGTATGGACGGACACGCCGCCGAGCCTCCGGCCCTTGTCGACCACCAGCACCGATTTGCCGAGCTTTGCCGCCTGCACGGCGGCGCGGCGGCCTGAGGGGCCGCTGCCGATCACCACCAGATCGTAACTGTCCATCGGTTTTCCCCGCGCAGCGGCGATCCGCGCTGCGCTGCAAATAACGACAAAACGGGATCGCGTTCAATCGCCTAAACGCAGGGCCATCCCCAGGCGCGAATGAAGACAGCGCGCGCCCCGCGCTTGATATCGGACGGACCTTCACCATCTGATGACGGCGGCCGCACCGAGCCGGCGATGAGGTTCGACATGAACGATACCGTGCTGAACGGCGAAATTTCAGGCGGGCGCCTGGGCGACCGAAGCGCCTATGCCGGCGTGCGGACGCGGCGGATCCTCGCGTTTCTTCTCGACTATGCGATCGTCGCGCTGCTGCTGGTCCCGTTCGGTCTCGTCGTTGCCCTGCTCGGCCTCGTCACCTTCGGCCTGGGCTGGAGCCTGTTCGGGATCCTCGGTCCTCTGGTCGCGGGGCTCTACGTCTGGAACACGCTCGGCAGCGCAAGGCAGGCGACCATCGGCATGCGCGCGATGGGCATTCGCCTCGAGAGGCTCGACGGCCGGAGGATCGACGGCTTGACCGCGGTCGTCCACACGGTCCTGTTCTGGTCGGCCAATGTGCTTCTCACTCCCCTGGTGCTGCTCGCGACGCTCTTCACCGACCGAAAGCGTACGCTCCACGATCTGCTGCTGTGCACGGTCGTCGCGCGCAGCGATCGTTGAACATGGCCGGCTGGAGCCGAAGCCAACGGGTTCTCTTTCAGAATTCTTCGATTGAATTTTTCGCGGTTGAGGACATGGTAGTACGATTCGTGGGACCCACTCGATCCGCATGACCCATTTCTCTCCGACGCCGTCGCCGCAGTTCTTCCTGACCGCGCCGTCGCCCTGCCCCTACATCGAGGGCCAGTTCGAACGGAAGGTGTTCACGCACCTTGTCGGCGACAAGGCGCCGGGAATGAACGACTTGCTGACGCAAGGCGGGTTCCGGCGCTCGCAGAACATCGCCTACCGGCCGGCGTGCGAATCATGCCGCTCCTGCGTCTCGGTGCGGATCCTGGTCGACGAATTCAGGCCCACGCGCAACATGCGCCGGGTGAGCGCGCGCAACGCCGACCTGGTGGGCGCCATGCACGACGCCCAGCCCTCGACCGAACAATATTCGCTCTTCCGCACCTATCTCGACGCCCGCCACCGGCGTGGAGGCATGTCGGAGATGTCCGTCCTCGATTATGCGATGATGATCGAGGACACGCATGTCGACACCAAGGTCATCGAATACCGCCGGCGCGGCCCCGACAGCTTCATGACCGGCCGGGGCCGGGGCGAGTTGATGGCGCTGGCGTTGTCGGACAAGATGGCCGACGGGCTGTCCATGGTCTATTCCTATTTCGATCCGGCGCTGGAGGACCGTTCGCTCGGCACCTTCATGATCCTCGACCACATCGCGCGCGCGCGCGCCGCCGGCCTGCCCCACGTCTATCTCGGCTATTGGGTCAACGGGTCGCGCAAGATGAACTACAAGGTCCGCTTCGCGCCGCAGGAACATCTCGGTCCGCGCGGCTGGGAGCGGTTCCAGCAGCCGCCGGATCGATAGTCGGCCGGCGCGCGGCCGCCGGCGGAACGCCGCGATGATCAATCGTTCCAACCACAAGAAGGGGCTGCTTCTGACGGCATTGGGCGGCCTCGTGCTGACCGTCGATATCCCGCTGATCCGCCTGGCCGACGGCGAAGCCTGGTCGATCCTCATGCTGCGCAGCGCGACCACCTTCGTCGCGGCGCTCGCCATCTGGGCGATTTGGCGGCTGTTCAGCAGGAACGCGCCAAAGCTCATTCCCGGCAGGGCCGGGCTGATCGTGGCCCTGCTCTACGGCCTGGGGTCGATCTGCTTCACGCTGGCCGTCTTCAACACCTCGACCGCCAATCTGGTGTTCATCCTCGCCCTGAACACGATGTTCGCGGCCGTCCTGTCCTGGCTGTTCCTCGGCGAGCGGCCGGCGGCCGCGACCTGGCTCGCCATGACCGTCATGCTCGGCGGCGTGTTCATCATCGTCGCCGGCAGCGTCGGCAACGGCTCTTTGCCGGGCGACCTCCTGGCCCTGGGCTCGTCGTTCTGCATCGCCTGCGCGATCACGATCAGCCGGTCAAGCGGCGAGGATATGGGTTTCACCGCGCTGGTGGGCGTCCTGTTCCCGTTTCTCGTCACGCTGTTCATGGTCGCCGGCCACGGCTTCGCCGTGAACGCACCCTGGTGGATCGTCTTCAACGGCGCCGTCGTGATGCCGATTTCGTTCTTCTGCCTCGCCAACGGGCCGAAATACCTGTCCGGACCCGAGGTCGCGATGTTCTACCTGCTGGAGACGGTGCTCGCGCCGGTGTGGGTCTGGATGATCTTCGCTGAACGGCCTAGCCGAGCCAGCGTGATCGGCGGCGTCATGCTGATCGCCGCGCTGATGGCGCATTCGGCATGGCAACTGACGTGCGGCAAACGGCGAGCGGCCGTTCGCGCGCCGCGTCACCCGGTCTGAGCCTTGCGCGCGATCTCGGCGCGATATTCCGCCGCCATCTCGTCGTCCGGACTGCCGAGCGAGGCGACCGGCACGAGCTGCGCCACGCTTTCCGTCATCTCGACCTCACGGACCCACTCGCGCCAAATCGCGACGATGATCGCCATCAGCACCGGTCCGATGAACAGGCCCAAAAAGCCCATGGTCTTCACGCCGCCGATGAGACCGAAAAAGGTGGGCAGGAACGGCAGCTTGATCGGGCCGCCGACCAGTTTGGGACGCAGCGTCTTGTCGACGATGAACAATTCGACCGCTCCCCACATGAACAGGCCGATGCCGGCGACATGCGAGCCGCTCGAAATCAGATAGACCGATGCGAGGGTGAAGGACAGCGGCGCGCCGCCGGGTATCAAGGCCATGAAGCCCGTGAGGACGCCGAGCGTCACCGGCGACGGCACGCCCGCGATCCAGTAGGCGGTGCCGAGCACCAGGCCCTCGCCGATGGCGATCAGCGTCATGCCGGTGACCGTGGAGCTGATGGTTGCGGGAACGACGCGCGAGATGCGCTCCCAGCGGGTCGGCAGGATGCGTTCGCCGAGACGGTCCACCTGCGCGGCGAAGCGGTCGCCGTCGCGATAGGTGACGAAGAGCGCGATCAGCATGAACAGGATCGTCAGCAGCAGGCTGAACGCGCCGCCGCCGGCGGCCAGCAGCGCGCGGTAGATGTTGCCGATGTTGGCGCCGCTGACGATCTGGATGAGTTCGCCGATCGCGCCGGGGTGGCCGACATAGTGCGCCCATTGCCCGTCGAGCCACGCCCCGACGAACGGCAGCGTCGCGATCCAGACCGGAGTCGCCGCTCCGTTGCGGTTCGCCTCGTAGGCCCACCCGATCCATTGGCGAATTTCCTGCACGGCATAGGTTCCCGCGAAGGCGATCGGCACGATGAGGAAGATCAGGATGGCGATGATCGCCACGGCGGCCGAAAGCGTGCGGCGCCTGCCCAGCATCACGTAGAGCCGGCTGTAGATCGGCCAGCTCGCGAAGGCGATGACCAGCGCGCCGAGCATCGGCACGAGGAAGCCGTGGAAGAAATACACGCCCGCCGCAAGGATCAGGACCAGCAGCCAGCGCGCCGCCGACAACGGCGGAACGAGCGGCGCTCGGGTCGACGAGGCTGGACCCATCCAGTGCTGCTCGCGCGGCAATTTGGCGATCTCGACCTTGTTCAATGCGCAACCTCCGGCCGCGGCAGCGTCACGTGCGGCCTAGCGACCTTCTCGACAGTCATTGTGCCGCTTTCGTGGCCCGATGACAAATGCAATCGGGCCGATCGCTTTCGGCTGGCTCGCCGCTACTCGGCCGCGACCGGCATCGGGTCGGCGGGCCGCGGCAGGCTATGGACAGGCGCGCCGTGACGAATCGGTCTCTCCGAACCCGGCTCGTCGGCCGCATTCGGCCGCAGCGACCAGCGGAAGAACCGTCCGGTCCAGATCGCCGCGTCATCCATGAGCGTATAGAATGACGGCACGAAGACAAGCGAGAGCAGCGTCGAGATCAGAAGGCCGCCGATCACCGCGATCGCCATCGGCGCGCGGAATTCGCCGCCGTCGCCCATGCCCAGCGCCGCCGGAACCATGCCCGCCGACATCGCGATCGTGGTCATGACGATCGGACGGGCGCGCTTGCGGCCGGCGTCGAGAATCGCCTCGCGCCGCGTCACGCCTTGCTTGACCTCCTCGACGGCGAAGTCGACGAGCATGATCGCGTTCTTGGTCACGATGCCCATCAGCATCAGAATGCCGATCACAACCGGCATCGAGACGGCGGAGTTCGTGACCCAAAGCGCGCCGACCACGCCGCCGATCGCCAGCGGCAGCGAGCCGAGAATGGTGAAGGAGTGGAACACCGATCCGAACAGGAGGATCAGCACGACCAGCACGAGCATCAGGCCCGTGCCCATCGCGGTGGCGAAACCGGCGAACACTTCGCCCATGACTTCGGCGTCGCCGGTCTCCTGGATGCGGGCGCCGGCCGCCAGATTCTTGACTTCCGGCAGCGCAAAGACCGTGCTGAGCCCCTCGCTGAGCTCGGCGCCTGGCGCCATGTCGGCGCCGATCACGACGCGCCGCTCGCGGTTGAAGCGGTTGATCGAGGACGGCCCCTGGCCGAAGCGTATGTCGGCGACCGACGACAGCGGCACCACGCCGCCATTGGCGGTCAGGACCGGGAGGCCGCTGACCACGGACAGATCGTCCTTGGCGAGCTCGTTGAGCTGGACGCGGATCGGGATCTGCCGGTCGCCGACGGTAAACTTCGCCAGATTGGCGTCCACGTCGCCGATGGTGGCGACCCGCAGGGTCTCGGAGATCGCCGCCGTCGAGATGCCGAGTTCGGCGACCCGCACCAGATCGGGGACGATGATCACCTCCGGCCGGTCGAGGGCGGCGTTCGACGAAACGCCGCGAAACTTGCCGGTCGCCGCCATCGCGCTCTGGATCTTGCGCGCCTGATCGTCGAGCACCGCGCCGTTGCTGCCCATCACGCCGAAGGCCATGGCGCGTTCGCCGCGATCGTTGACGAAGTAGGCGCGGATGTCCGGCAGAGCGGCAAGTTTCTTCAGCAGGATTTCCTCGATCGCCTGCTGCGACAGGTCGCGCTCGGTCTTGTGCAGGAGGTCGGCCACGACCGTCGCGCGCCGGTATTCGAGCGAACCGCCCGGGCTCGCGCCGCCGACCACGTAGACGTTTTCGACTTCCGGCACTTCGCGCATGATCCGCGTCACCTCGTCGGTCGCGGCGCGCGTGTCCTCGAGCAGGCTTCCCGGCGGCAGTTCGAGCGAGAAGACGATGCGGCTCGCATCCTCGCGCGGGATGAAGCCCGAGGGCAGGAACCGCGTGCAGTAGATCGACCCAGCGAAGAAGGCGACGCCGACCAGGAGGGTGAGCCAGCGGAAGCGCAGGGTGCCGCGCAGCATCGCCAGATAGCCGCGCAGGAAGCGGCCGGGCCTCGGCTCCTCGTGACCGTGGCCGCGCAGGAAATACGCCGCCATCATCGGCGTCAGCAGGCGCGCGACCAGCAGCGAGAAGAACACGGCGACCGCGACCGTCAGGCCGAACTGCTTGAAATATTGGCCGGCGATGCCGCTCATGAACGACACCGGGGCAAACACCGCGATGATGGTCGCCGAAATCGCGATGACCGCGAGGCCGATCTCGTCGGCGGCCTCCAGGGAAGCGCGGTAGGGCGACTTGCCCATCTTCACATGACGGACGATGTTCTCGATCTCGACGATCGCGTCGTCGACCAGGATGCCGACGACCAGCGTTATCCCGAGCAGGCTGACGAGATTGAGCGAAAAGCCCATCATGTCGAGCGCCCAGAACGTCGGGAAGATCGACAGCGGCAGCGCCGTCGCGGCGACCAGAGTGGCGCGGATGTCGCGCAGGAACAGGAGGACGACGATGACGGAAAGGGCGGCGCCCTCCATCAGCATCTCCATCGCCGAGACATAGTTGCCTTCGGTGTAGGCTACCGAATCGTCGACCTTGACGATGGAAATTCCCGGGTGGCTCTTCTGCAGGTCGGCGACCGCGGCTTCGGCGCGGGCATTGACCTCGACGTCGCTCTCGCCCTTGGCGCGGAAGATGCCGAACGACACGACGGTCTGGTTGTTGACGCGTGCGAAGGATTTCGGGTCGGCCCAGGCGTCGGCGACGGTCGCGATATCGGACAGCTTGACCATGCGCCCGCCCGAAAGCGGAATGTCCAGCGCCTGGAGTTCGGCGATGGTCTTGGCGCCGCCAAGCGTGCGGATGGCCTGGTCGCGATTGGCGAAATCGCCGCTGCCGCCGGTCAGGTCGACGTTCGCCGAGCGAAGCGCGCGGTTCACGTCGCCGGCCGAAACGCCGAGCGCCGTCAGGCGGTCCGGATCGAGGTCGACCTTGATTTCGCGAGTCACGCCGCCGTAGCGGTCGACCCGCGCCACGCCTTTCAGACCCTGCAGCTTGCGAATGGCGGTGTCGTCGACAAACCAGGACAGTTCCTCGAGCGTCATCGCCGGCGCGGTCACCGCATAGGTCAGGATCGCTTGACCCTCCACGTCGACGCGATTGACCACCGGCGTGTCGGCGGTGGCCGGCAGTTCGCTGCGAATGCGTTCGACCGCGTCCTTGACATCGTCGACCGCGACCTGGGTGTCGACCTCGAGCCGGAACTCGATCAGCGTCTGCGAATTGCCCTCGGTGATCGTCGAGGTGACGTTCTTGACTCCGGATATGTTGGCGACCGCGTCCTCGACGCGCTTGGTGACCTGCGTCTCCAGTTCGCTCGGCGCGACGCCCGGATCGGTGACGGTCACATTGACGATCGGCACGTCGATGTTGGGGAAGCGGGTGATCGGGAGCTTCGAGAAACTGAGCAGCCCCAGCACGACCAGGACGATGAACAGCAGGATCGCCGGTACGGGGTTGCGGATCGACCAGGCGGAAATGTTCCAGTTCATGGCTTGATCGCCCCCGTTGCGTCGTCGCGTACGGGCATGACCTTGTCGCCATCGGCAACGAAGGTGCCCGCGCGCGCCACGACATCCTCGCCCTCGGCGACGCCGGAAAGAATCTCGACGCTATCGGCGGTGCGGGCCCCCAGTCGGACCGGGGCGGTGCGGACCTGGCCGCTTTCGACGACCTGCAGGAAGGCCTCGGCCCCCTTGTAGATCACCGCCGCCACCGGCACCGCGATGCCGTCGCGGCGTTGCAGTTCGATCACGCCGCGTGCGAAACTGCCGGCCCTGGCGCGCGTATCCTTGGCAAGCGTCACGCGGATCGGGCCAAGCCGCGACTTCTGGTCGATCTCGGGAGAAATCCGGCGAATCGCGCCGGCGATCCTGTCCGCCGAACCGGGCAGGATCACGTCGGTCTTCATGCCCTTTTCGAGCCGCGGCAGCCAGGTTTCCGCGATATTGGCCTCGAGTTCGAACTCGCCGCCGATGGCGATTCGGAACAGCGCCGCGCTGCTCGACGACACGACGCCGCCCAGCGTCGCGTTGCGCGCCAGCACGAGACCGTCGGCCGGGGCGCGAATCTCGGTCTTGTTCAACTGCACCCTGACGCCGTCGGCCTGCGCGTCGACCACCGCCAGTTGCGCGTTCGAGGCGATAAGCGCCTTTTCCGCCGAATCCAGCTTGGCCTTGGCGCTGTCGACCGCGTTGACGGCGTTGTCGAGTTCGGCCTTCGTGGCCACGCCCTTTTTCTGCAAGGCGACGGCGCGGTCGTAGGCCTCGTTCGCCTGCTTCAGCGAAATGCGCACGTCGCTGATCTGCGCCCGCATCTGGTCGACGGTCGCCTCGCTCTGGGCGCGCGTCGCCGACATCTGCAGCAGTTCGGTGTCGAGCATCGAGCGATCGAGCACCGCGAGCACGTCGCCCTTCCTGACCATGTCGCCCTGGTCGGCGTTGAGCGCGAGAACAATCATGCCGTTGAGGTCGGTTCCGGCCGCAGCTTCGTCGCGCGGGACGATCGTGCCGTTGACGGTCAGCGTCTCGACGAGTTCGCGCCGCGCCGCGGCGATGACGCGGATCGCCGGCAGCGCCGGGACTTCGGCGGCCGGCGCGCCGTCCTGCGCGAACGCCGGGACCGGCGAGATGGCGGAGGCGCCCGCGAGAAGGGTGGCCAGGGAGAGGGCCGCGAGCGGGAAACGCGTCATGAAATCCATCCGTCCTACTGGTCGCGCCGGCATCAGTTCGGCCTTTCGGCGACGGGGCGAAGCATGCCCACGACCATCGCCCTGATCAGCGTCTCGACCTCGACCTCAGGCACGCCGAGCGAAAGCACATTGTTCAGCGCGAAGCCCTCGCCCATCGCCATGAACATGACGAGCAGGCTCGAAAGCCGCGCCTCCGGCTCGATTTCGCCGCGCTCGATGGCGCGCGCCAGATAGGCTTCGAAACGTTCGGCGATCTGGCCGCGATGTTCGCGGCAGGTCGCGCTGATCGTATCGTTTCGCATCGATTCGGCGCGAATCTCGGCAAAAAGCGGCGCCATGTCGCGGTCGTGGATATGGCGAATATAGGCCATGGTCGCTTCGACCACGCCCTCGACCACCGACGGATTGCGGAACATTGCCGAAAACGTTTCCGCATCCTCGCGCCGATCCTTGTCGGCGATGGCGAGAATGATCGCTTCCTTGGACGGGAAGTACCGGTAGAGCGCGCCCGGACTCATGCCCGACTCCGTACAGATGTCATGCATCGAAGCGCCCTGGAAACCGGACCGCACGACGCAGAGCTTCGCCGCGTCGAGAATCCGCTCGATGACCAGGTCGCGGCGCGCGGTGCGCGGCGGCGCCTCGTCGGCGTCCACGACATCCTCGGAAATGATGCCCGACTGCTTGTCCATTATCTGCTTCGAATAGAGTGCGAACGTTCATTCTCATTATGCGAATGGTTGGTCGCCGTCAATATGGTGCAACGCACGCTCCTGACGGAAGGGCGTCAGCAAACATGGCGTCATTGCCGGTTGGGGGACAAACGCGCTCAGCCGCCGCAAGGAACCTGGAAGAGACTCAGCCGAACTTGCCGGACCGCGGAAAGCCCTTCGGGACCAGGCGTCCCGCTGTCGCGCGATTGCCGATCCATTCCGCCAACTCTGACCGGGTCTTGACGAAGGTCCGGTCGGCGGAATCCTGCCAGGTCAGCCCCTGTTCCATGACGAACGGCTTGATGTCGAGCATGCCGCCGTCCTTGTAGCGCTGCAGGCGCACGCCCTTGCCGCGCGTCATTTCCAGCATTTCGGTCAGCGGGAACAGGAGCATCTTGCGGTTTTCGCCAACGATGGCGACATGGTCGCCGGAAAGCGGCACGCACCGTCTTGCCCCATCCGGCGCCTTGACGTTCATCACCTGCTTGCCCTTGCGGGTATTGGCGACGACCTCCGCCTCAGGGACGATGAAGCCATAGCCGTCACGGGAGGCCAGCAGCAGCTTGCGCCTCGGATCGTGGACGAAGGCCGTGACGATGTCCTGATCGTTCTCCATGTCGACGATGATGCGGATCGGCTCGCCGTGGCCGCGCCCGCCCGGCAGACGGTCGGCGCCGATCGTGTAGAACTTGCCGCCCGTCGTGAAGACGAGGATCCTGTCGGTCGTCTGGGCCGGAAACGCCAGCTTGAGGCTATCGCCCTCCTTGAATGCGAGAAGAGACAGGTCGGTCAGGTGACCCTTCAGCGCCCTGAACCAGCCCTTGGCCGAAATAACGACCGTTACCGGCTCCTTTTCGATCATCGCATGATGCATGTCGGTCAGGTCGTGGTCGGGCGCTTGCGCGAAGGTCGTGCGGCGCCTGCCGAGTTGCGGGTTCTGCTCTGGCCCGAAATCGCGGCGCACTTTCTGGACCTGCCAGGCGACCGTCTGCCATTGCCTGGATTCCGAAACGAGCAGGGCTTCGATCGCGGTCTTCTCAGCGCTCAACCCCTCGAATTCCTTGCGGATCTCGAACTCCTCGAGCTTGCGCAACGCGCGCAGCCGCATGTTCAGAATCGCCTCGGCCTGCACGTCGGTCAGCGACCAGCGCGCCATCATCGCCTGCTTGGGCTCGTCCTCTTCGCGGATGATGCGGATGACCTCGTCGATATTGAGATAGGCGATGAGGTAGCCGGCGAGGACCTCCAGCCGCTTCTCGATCTCCCCGAGACGATGGCGCGAACGGCGCACCAGCACGTCCTTGCGATGGTCCAGCCATTCCTGCAGCACGCCCTTGAGCGACAGGACGTTGGGCACCTTTCCACGCGAGAGGACGTTCATGTTGAGCGGATAGCGGCTCTCCAAGTCCGTCAGCTTGAAGATCGACTCCATCAGGATGCTCGGATCGACCGACCGGCTCTTCGGAATCAGAACGAGGCGGATGTCTTCCGCGCTCTCGTCGCGGACATCTTCGAGCAAGGGCAACCGCCGCGCGGTGAGCAGTTCGGCCATCTTCTCGATCAGCTTGGCCTTCTGCACCTGAAACGGAATTTCGGTGACGATGATCTGCCACGTTCCGCGGCCCTGATCCTCTATGTGATAGCGCGCGCGGACGCGAAACCCGCCGCGTCCGGTCTCATAGGCTTCGAGAATAGACGCGCGGTCGTCGACGATGATGCCGCCGGTCGGGAAATCCGGACCCTGCACATGCTGCATCAGGTCCGGCACGCTTGCCTGCGGGTTGCCGATCAGCGTCAGTGCGGCGTCGCAGAGTTCGGCGGCGTTGTGGGGCGGGATCGAGGTCGCCATGCCGACCGCGATGCCCGACGACCCGTTGGCGAGCAGGTTCGGGAACGCGCCGGGCAGGACGACCGGCTCCTCGTCCTCTTCGTTGTAGGTCGGGCGGAAATCGACGGCGTCCTCGGTTATGCCTTCGAGCAGCGCCGTCGCGACCTCGGTCATGCGCGCCTCGGTGTAGCGCATGGCGGCCGCGTTATCGCCGTCGATATTGCCGAAATTGCCCTGGCCGTCGACCAATGGATAGCGGACGGAAAATTCCTGCGCGAGGCGGACCAGCGCGTCGTAGATCGACTGGTCGCCGTGCGGGTGAAACTTGCCCATCACCTCGCCGACGATGCGGGCGCATTTGGCGAACCCCTGGTCGGGATTGAGGCGCAGCAGGCGCATCGCGTGCATGATGCGGCGATGGACCGGCTTCAGGCCGTCGCGCACGTCCGGCAGCGCGCGGTGCATGATCGTCGAGAGCGCATAGGCAAGGTAACGCTCTTCGAGCGCCTTCTTCAAATCGACCGGTTCGATGGAATCGCCGCCCGATGGCGGCGGAGGTGACGCCTTGCCCATCGGGCTGCGTTATCGAAGCGGCCGATTCGCATCAAGGCCGCGCGCCGCCGTCAAGTTTGAAACCGGGCGCTTCTTGCCTTTTGCCGCAAACTTCGGCCAATGTGGCCCGCACGCCTTTTTCCCGACGCGTTTTTCTCGCCAGGGGTGACGGCGTAAAAGTTTCAACGAACTATGTCCAGGGAACGCCTATGTCCTTTCACCGTCGTCTTCTCGGTAAGCTCGCACTCTCGACTTTCCTGATTGCCGCCGCGAGCGGCGTCGGCCACGCACAGGATGCGACCGCCGTCGTGGAGCGCTTCAAGCAGCTCATGGAAATGCAGGGCATCAAGCTCAGCTGGTCGTCAGTGTCGGGCGACGCGTCGGCGATCGTGGTGGAGGGGCTCAAAGTCGGTCCGGCGAGCGCCGAGAAGCCCGCCGAGATCGGCAAGGTCACCTTCCAGGGGGTGACCGAGGCGAATGGCGGCTACCTGATCGAGTCCGTCTCGACGGAGCCTTTCACGATGACGGAAGACGGCATGACCATTTCGGCGAGCCCGTTCTCGCTGACCGGCGTCAAGCTGCCGGCGACCACGTCGACCGACCCGATCGCGTCGCTGCTGTTCTACGACGGCGCGGAACTGGCCAGTTTCAGCGTCAAGAAGGGCGACAAGACCGCATTCGCCATGGAGAACCTCTCGGCCGAGATCACGCCGCCCGTCGACGGAAAGCCGATGGCGTTCACGACCGCGGCGGAGAAATTCACCGCCGATCTCTCCCTCATCGAGGACCCGCAGAGCAAGGCCGCTATCGACGCCATGGGCTATCAGACGATCAACGGCTTTTTCGAAGCCGAAGGGTCCTGGCAGCCGACCGACGGGCGGCTGGGGCTCAGCAAATACGACATCAGCGTGGCGAACGCGGGCACCTTCGGGATGACGTTCGATCTCGGCGGCTATACGCCGGACTTCATCAAGTCGATGCAGGAAATGCAGAAGAAGATGGCGGAGCAGCCGGCGGGCGCCGACAATTCGGCGCAGGGGCTGGCGATGCTCGGCATGATGCAGCAGCTCACTTTCCATTCGGCGAGCCTGCGCTGGGACGACGATTCGCTGACCGGCAAGGTCCTGGACTACGTCGCCAAGATGCAGAGCATGAAGCCGGAGGATATCAAGAACCAGGCCAAGGCGATCGTGCCGTTCCTTACGGCGCAGCTCAATAATCCGGAGCTCTCCAGCCAGATCAGCGCTGCGGTCAACGCCTATCTCGACCAGCCGAAGAGCCTTGAGATTTCGGCCGAACCGCCGGCGCCGGTGCCGTTCTCTCAGATCGCGGCTTCCGGCATGTCGACGCCGCTCGACCTGCCAAAGACGCTCGGCGTATCGGTCACCGCCAACGAAGACGAATAACCGGTTCGCCAGACGCGCAGCGCGGCCTTTGCGATGACGGCCGCGCCTTTGAGCAATTGAGCCTCCGACAGCCGAGTTCGCTCGCCGGTCAGCGGCACATGCACGAACCCGGACATCGCCGGCGAAAAGCCCGCGCATGTCCCCGCGAGCGATAGCGTCATCGCCATGTTGCAGAGATAGCCGCCGGCATCGTCCGACCATTCGACAGGAAGGTGCGCGGCGGTCAGAGCGTCGTGAATCGGCTCGAGCGGCAAAGTCGGCGTCAGCACCGGACCTGCCGCGCAGATCGGGCCGTCCGCTGGCGCGACGCCGAGATTGTCGGGTCTGGCTTTCTCGAAGCGATTGCGGGCGACCCGTTCCAACCGAAAGCCGCCGCAGCCGGCCGCCAGTCCGAAATGGATAGCGATATCCGGCGCGAAGTTCCCGCCGAGATCAGACAGCATCGAGCCGATCGCCCGGTAGTCGACCGGTAGCAAGGCCGCGCGAAAGGCCGACATGCCCGCAAAACCCAGCGGGTCGTCCGCGAGCGCGCGGACGAGAAATTCGGTGGGATTGACCGGCGCGCCCGCGAACGGCTCGAAGCCGGTGATCAGCAGACGAGGCAACCGGTTTCGCTTTGCCGCCGTCATGCCGTCACGCCGGTTTCCTGCCCTCGACGACCCGCAGCGACAGTTCGCGCAGTTGCGTCGGCGTGGCGGCCGAGGGCGCGGCCATCAAAAGATCGTAGGCCTGTTGATTCATCGGGAACATCGTCACTTCGCGCAAATTCTTCGCGCCGACCAGCAGCATGACGACGCGGTCGATGCCGGCCGCCATGCCGCCATGGGGCGGCGCGCCATACTGGAACGCGCGATAGAGCCCGCCGAAACGCTCCTCGACCGTGGCGCGGTCGAGCCCGACCATCTCGAACGCCTTGACCATGGTTTCCGGCAGATGGTTGCGGATGCCGCCGCTTGCGATCTCGAATCCGTTGCAGACCATATCGTATTGATAAGCCTTGATTCCGAGCGGTTCGGCCCCGTTCAGCGCGTCGATGCCGCCCTGCGGCATCGAGAATGGGTTGTGGGCGAAATCAATTTTTTTCTCGTCCTCGTTCCATTCGAAGAACGGAAAGTCGACGATCCAGCACAGCTCGAATTTTTCGCGATCGACGAGGTTCAACTCCTCGCCGGCCCGGGTGCGGGCGGCCCCTGCGAAGGAAACGAATTTCCTGGGATCGCCGGCGACGAAGAAACAGGCGTCGCCATCGGCAAGGCCGAGCTGCGTGCGGATCGCCTCAGTGCGCTCCTCGCCGATGTTCTTGGCGAGCGGACCTGCTCCATCGATCTTTCCGCCTTCCTTCCGCCAGAAAATATATCCCAACCCCGGCTGGGCCTCTCCCTGGGCCCACGCATTCATCCGATCACAGAAGGCGCGGCTCCCGCCGGTCTTTGCAGGAATCGCCCAAATCTCGGCCTTGGGATCGTTGGCGAGGATGCCGGCGAAGACCTTGAAGCCCGAGCCGCGAAAATGCTCCGACACATCCTGCATCTCGATCGGGTTGCGCAGGTCCGGCTTGTCGGTGCCGTATGTGCGCAGCGCCTCGTCATACGGAATGCGCCGAAATGCCTGCGTCACCGGCTTGCCGCCGGCGAAGGTCTCGAAGACGCCGCGCATGACCGGCTCCATCGTCGACAGCACGTCGTCCTGCTCGACGAAGCTCATCTCCAGGTCGAGCTGGTAGAACTCGCCCGGAAGCCGGTCGGCGCGCGGGTCCTCGTCGCGGAAGCACGGCGCGATCTGGAAATAGCGGTCGAAGCCGGAGACCATGATCAACTGCTTGTACTGCTGCGGCGCCTGCGGGAGCGCGTAGAAGGTCCCGGGATGAATGCGCGACGGCACCAGGAAATCGCGCGCGCCCTCCGGCGACGAGGCGGTCAGGATCGGCGTCGAATATTCCGTAAAACCGGCGCCTGTCATCCGCGCCCGCATCTCGGCGATGATCCTGGTGCGCTGCACGATATTCCGGTGCAGCGTCTCGCGACGCAGGTCGATGAAGCGGTATTTGAGGCGGATGTCCTCCGGATAGTCCGGCTCGCCGAACACCGGCAGCGGCAGTTCCTTGGCCGCCGACAGCACTTCGATCTCGTGCGCGAACACCTCGATCCCGCCGGTCGGCAGGTTCGCATTGACGGCCTCCGCCATGCGCGCCTTCACTTCGCCGTCGATGCGGATCACCCACTCGCCGCGCACCGTCTCCGCCGCATGGAACGCCGGTGAATCCGGGTCGGCGACGATCTGCGTCAGTCCGTAATGATCGCGCAGGTCGATGAACAGCAGGCCGCCATGATCGCGCACGCGGTGGACCCAGCCCGAGAGCCGGACGGTCTGGCCGACCTCCGATGTCCGCAATTGTGCGCAGGTGTGCGTGCGGTAACGATGCATCATGGCGATCCGGAACGAGCTGGTGACGTCGGCCAAGGCATTCGCGACGCGAGGCCGATTTTTGCGCGGAAAAGCACATGGGAGGGGGTGTTTGTCAAGGCGAGCATCGCGAGCGCTGAGAATGGAACGCGAGTCTGCGGCGGCCATGCAGTATTGAAAGGACGACGATCTTTTTCGCACCGATGCGAGATATTATTACGTGTCGTCCTGCTCGTGACGACGAATTTCAGGCCGAGCCGACAGCGCGATCCTGCCCATCTGTTGATGGTCAGCCAGCATCCCGATCGCTTTGCGAAGGCCGTCGCGATACCACGACGCTGCTTCAAGCCGAAAGGTTGAACCGCGTGATCGAATATCTCCTCCAGGTCCGTTTGCGCCCGTCGCGAGAGCCGAAAACGAGTCACCAGGGGTCCCTTGCGTTCGCGCCCGTTCCACGGCCCCTTCGAAAATCTCGTCGAGCGTCCGGTCGCCGATGCCGCTTTCCTCGGCTTCGGCTACGATGCGCCTCATCTCGACCTTGTCTCTCTCCACAAGGTCTTGCAGGTATTTGCTCGCGTCGGCGAATTCATCGCCGACCTCTTCCTCGATCCATTCCTTCATGTCGTCGCTTACCGAAAGCGTCATCGTAGCCATGATCGAAACCTCGCTTGCCCCGGCCACAATCTAGGCACAACCGGCAAAAGCTCGATTGGACCATGCCGCGCGTCCCTTGGCGCATCGCCTTTCGGGCTATCGATCCGTATAGGTTGAGTCGTCTTCCGCTTCGAGCGTCCATGTCGTCCATCCGCCCCATGATCCCCCTCCTCGTCGCCGCAGGCATCCTGCTCGGCGGCAACGGCTTGCAAGGCACGCTGATCGCCTTGCGCGGCGCACAGGAGGGCTTTCCGGCATGGGTGATCGGCTTCATGGGCACCGCCTATTTCGGCGGTTTCCTGCTCGGCTGCCTCGCCATCGGCCGCATCATGAAATCCGTCGGCCATGTGCGGTCGTTTTCCGCGCTCGCCGCGATCGCCTCCGCGGGCACCCTGATGCTGGTCCTGATGATCGATCCGATCATGTGGTCGGCGATCCGTTTCGCGACCGGCTTCTGCTTTGCCGGCCTGTTCACGATCATGGAAAGCTGGCTCAACTCCGGCGTCGCCAACCACGACAGGGCGCGAGTGCTGGCGCTCTACCGCATCGTCGACATCGGCTCGGTCACCGGCGCGCAGTTCCTCATCCCGGTGTTCGGTCCGGGCGGATTCACGATCTTCGCGATCATGTCGATCATGATCACGCTGTCGCTGGTGCCGGTCTCGCTCGGCGATCGGTCCAATCCGACCGCGCCTGAAAACGTCAAGCTCGACCTCGCGCGGGTATTCCGCATCTCGCCGCTCGGGTGCATCGGCTGCATCGCGGTCGGGCTCACGAACAGTTCCTTCCGGACGCTGTCGCCCGTCTATGCCGAGCAGATCGGCATGTCGGTCACCGACGTGGTCACCTTCGTCAGCGTCGGCATCATCGGCGGCGCCATCATCCAGTATCCGCTCGGCTATCTGTCGGACCGCTGGGACCGGCGCATGGTGCTGCTGCTCGCCACCGGCGGCTCGCTCGTGGTGGCGCTGGCCATGGTGTTCTTCGCCGGGGCCGGCGGGCTGATCAATTTCGCGCTGGTCTTCCTGTTCGGATCGTTCGCGATGCCGATGTTTTCGCTTTCGGCGGCGCACGCCAACGACCGCGCCGGTTCGGGGGAATTCGTCCTGGTGAACGCCGCGTTGATGCTGTTCTATTCGTTCGGCGCGATCGGCGGACCGTTCACCGCCTCTTTTTTCATGCAGCGCTTCGGGCCGAATGCGCTGTTCGGCTTCATCGCCGCCGTCTACGTGGTCTTCGTCGTGATTATTCTCTACCGCATGCGGGCCCGCTCGGCGGTGCCGCCCGAGCGGCGCGGGCGCTTCATCGCCCTGCTCCGCACCTCGACGGTCTTCGCCAAGCTGGCCCGGCAGACCGCCGGCGGACGCAAGAGGAGCGACGGTCGCTGACCCGCCCGCGCGGGTTGTCCTTGACGAACGCCGCCATGGCTGAAAAGGAACGATGTCTTTCAAACCGAAGGTTGCGATGCACGTCATTTCGACACAGACCGAGCTCGAGGCCGTCGTCGCCGCGCTGGAAAAATCCGACTTCGTCACCGTCGACACCGAGTTCATTCGCGAGACGACGTTCTGGCCGGAGCTGTGCATGATCCAGATGGCCGCGCCCGGAGTCGATGCGCTCGTCGATCCGCTGGCGGACGGGATCGATCTGGCGCCGTTCTTCGCGCTGATGGCGAACGAAGCGATCGTCAAGGTCTTCCACGCCGCCCGCCAGGACATCGAAATCATCCACCATCTCGGCGGGCTGATCCCGCATCCGGTGTTCGACACCCAGGTCGCGGCGATGGTGTGCGGCTTCGGCGACAGCATCTCCTACGACCAGTTGGTGCAGAAGATAACCGGCGCGCAGCTCGACAAGACCTCGCGGTTCACCGACTGGCGGCATAGGCCATTGTCCGACAAGCAGCTCGAATATGCATTGGCCGACGTCACCCATCTGATCGACGTCTATCGCCACCTTGCGGCGGAACTGGCGCGCGAGGACCGCGCCCACTGGCTGAACGAGGAAATGGACGTCCTCACCGCGATCGAGACCTACGATCCGCATCCCGACGACGCCTGGAAGCGCCTCAAGATGCGGCTGCGCAAGCCGCAGGAACTGGCGATCGTCCAGCATGTCGCGGCATGGCGCGAACGCGAGGCGCGCGAGCGCAACGTGCCGCGCGGCCGGGTGATCAAGGACGACGCGATCTACGAGATCGCCCAGCAGCAACCGAGGGACGCCGCGGCCCTGGCTCGGCTGCGCACCATTCCGAAAGGCTGGGAGCGCTCGACGACGGCGACCGCCCTTCTCCAGGCCGTCACCACCGCGCTTGCCATCCCGCGCGATCAGATGCCGCGCCTGCCGAAATCGGCGCAATCGCCGGAAGGATCGAACGCGGCTTCGGAGCTGCTGAAGGTGCTGCTGCGACAGGTCGCGGAAAAGGAGGGCGTCGCCGCCAAGGTGCTGGCGTCTGGCGACGACATCGACCGGATCGCGGCCGAGGGCGAGCAGGCCGACGTTCCGGCCATGCATGGCTGGCGGCGCGACGTGTTCGGCAACATCGCGGTTAGGCTCGTTCGCGGCGAAATCGGCTTGAAGTTCGAAGGCCGGAAGGTCGCGGTATTCGACATCGGCGCGAGCGGAACAGCCGAAACGCGGCGATCGGCAGACGACGGGCCGTCGCCGTGAGAGCTTCCCACCGCCAGAGACAGGGATTGCCAAATGAATATTATTGCCACACGCGCCGCCGACGGCTTTCCTCGCCGGTCGTTCACCGTCGACGAAATCCGCCGAATGGTCGAGGTAGGCATCATCGCGGAGGATGAGAACTTCGAGTTGATCGACGGGGAAGTCGTTCCGATGTCGCCCAAGGGAAATCAACACGAGGTGATCAAAGCGGCGCTGGTGCGCATC
Source organism: uncultured Rhizobiaceae bacterium (assembly GCA_964244725.1). GTDB lineage: Bacteria > Pseudomonadota > Alphaproteobacteria > Rhizobiales > Rhizobiaceae > Kumtagia. Next base: position 74,173 of record CAXTJQ010000003.1, on the reverse strand, counting down.
TTTGCCACTGGGACGCCGAAGAAACTCAGGGTCGCTGTCGAAACGTCGCTCTATCTGGCCGAACGCACTTTCGTCGAACCGGACTTGTGCCTTTATCCGAAACACATTCTGCCAGAGGACGTCAAGGGCAGCGACGTACTGCTCGCGGTGGAGGTCGCGGCGTCTTCGATGCCTTACGATCGAGGAATCAAGGCTGACGTCTACGCTCGCCATGGCGTCGCAGAGCTTTGGGTGATCGACGCAGCAACGCGCGCGACTTGGGTGCATCAGCGACCGGATGTCGACGGTCAATGGCAAAGTGTCGAGAAGGTCGACGCAGACACGTCGCTCGCGCCGGCGGCCTTGCCGGACCTGAAGATCAGGATGGTCGATCTCGACTGAACGGCAGAGTCGTCCGCCGAAAATTTTTGCCCGGAGACGCCTCCCGTCAGACAGCACCCCCGATGTGTAACGCGAACCAGACCCACAGGATGACGAGCAACAGGACTCCGACCGCGAAAGCCGGCGAGCGATGCCTGATGAGGTTCGCGCCCATGTGCAGATAGGCATGCACGTAGCGCGACAGCACGAACAGCCAGGCGAGCGCCACGACGACGTATGACACGCCACTGGTGACGAAAAGCGCCAGACAAACGACGTGGAACAGCACCGGCAATTCGAATTGGTTCGACAGATTGTTCACGGCCGACGCACTGCTCGCCGGTTCTGCGTTGCGTTCGCGGAACACCGACTGCTTCGCCTCTCCGCTGAGAACCGCGTTACGCCGCCTTATGCCGACGGTTAGATAGACGATCAGCACCAGCACGGCATGCGCGATCATCGGCCAGAAAATCGCGGTGGGCAGCATTGTCGAATTCCTGTCTACATCCCGCCCGGATAGTTCGGGCTTTCGCGCGTGATCGTCACGTCATGGGTGTGGCTCTCGCGCAAGCCAGCATTGGTGATGCGCACAAAGGTCGCGCGCTCCTGGAAGTCGGCCAGCGTCCGCGCGCCGACATAGCCCATGGCGGCGCGCAACCCGCCGGCCAGTTGATGCAGGACGCCCGAGACCGGGCCCTTGTACGGCACCTGCCCCTCGATGCCCTCGGGAACGAGCTTCAGCGTGTCGCGCACCTCGGCCTGGAAGTAGCGGTCGGCCGAACCACGGGCCATCGCGCCGACCGACCCCATGCCGCGATAGGCCTTGAACGACCGGCCCTGGTACAGATAGACCTCGCCCGGGCTCTCGTCGGTGCCGGCGAGCAGCGAACCGACCATGACCGCGCCCGAGCCGGCCGCGAGCGCCTTGGCGAGATCGCCCGAATATTTGATGCCGCCGTCGGCGATGACGCTGACGCCGGCCTTCCGCGCGCGCTCGACGGCCGACATGATGGCGGAAAGCTGCGGCACGCCGACGCCCGCCACGATGCGGGTCGTGCAGATCGAGCCTGGCCCGATGCCGACCTTGACCGCATCGGCGCCGGCGTCGATCAGCGCCTGCGTTCCGTCGGCGGTCGCCACGTTGCCGGCCATGATCCGCACGGAATTGGACAGCTTCTTGGCGCGCGTCACCGCGTCGAGCACACGCTGCGAATGGCCATGGGCCGTGTCGATGACGAGCAGGTCTACGCCAGCCTCGATCAGCCTCTGCGCGCGCTCGAAGCCGTCGTCGCCGACGCTGGTCGCGGCAGCCGTGCGCAACCGGCCCTGAGCGTCCTTGGTCGCGTGGGGATTGAGCTGCGACTTCTCGATATCCTTGACGGTGATGAGACCGACGCAATTTCCGGCGGGGTCGACCACCAGGAGCTTTTCGATGCGGCGCTGATGCAGAAGCCGCTTGGCCTCGGTCTGATCGACGTTTTCAGTCACGGTGACGAGATTTTCCCGGGTCATCAGTTCGAAGACCTTCTGGCCGGGATCGGTCGCGAAGCGCACGTCGCGGTTGGTCAGGATGCCGACCAGCCGGCCGGTCCGCTGACCGCCGCTGCCGCCGTTCTCGACGACCGGAATGCCGGAGATCGAATAGGCGCGCATCAGCGCCTGCGCGTCGGCAAGCGTCGCGTCGGGGCCGATCGTCACCGGATTGACGACCATGCCCGATTCGAACTTCTTGACCTGCCGGACCTGCTCGGCCTGCTCGGCCGGGCCGAAATTGCGGTGGATGACGCCGATGCCGCCAGCCTGCGCCATCGCGATCGCGAGCCGCGCGTCGGTCACCGTATCCATCGCCGCCGAAATGATCGGCAGATTGAGATCGATGTCGCCGGCGATGCGGGTGCGGATATCGGCCTCGCCCGGCATCACCTCGGAATGGCCGGGCTGCAAAAGCACGTCGTCGAAGGTCAGCGCCAGCGCCCCGGTTGCCGTTTCGACGATTTGCGCCATTGCCGATCCTCAAACGTGGAACGGGCGCCGGCGCCCTTTCGGACGGCGCCCGTTCTCGTGAACTTCCCTTTCAGGATTGGCACGGGCTGGTAACATGGCGACGACATTTTGAGAAGACCGGCATGCGCCGGGTCCACAACCGTTTTGCGCATCGCCGACGGCGCAGCTATAGATCGAACTGATAGGTCTCCGGCACATAGCGGTAACCGGCGCCGATCGTCTCGACATACCCGACCGCGGGAAACGGCATGTGGTGGCCGATGAAAGGCAGCCGATCGGTCGCGATCATGTCGAAAATCCGCTTGCGCGTGGCGACGCCCATTTCGCGGTCCATGTCGAACCGTACGTGCCACTCCGGACGCTGCAGCGAAGCGACGTAATGGTTGGCCGTATCCGCAGTCAGGATCAGCGCCTTGCCGGCGGTCTCGAAGCGGAAGACGAAATGGCCTGGCGTATGGCCGTAGGCGGCCATGGCGCGGATGCCGGGCGCCAGCTCTTCGCCGTCGTTGAAGAACACCGCCCTGTCGGCAAGCGGCATAACGCTCGCCGCGACGGCCTTGGCGTTGCCCTCGGTCGGACCGGTCATGCGCTCCGGCGCGGTCCAGAAATCATATTCGATGCGGCCGAAGAAATGCCTGGCATTGGCGAAGGCCGGCTTCCCGCCCTGCAGCAACCCGCCGATATGGTCCCCATGCATATGGGTCAGCACGACCATGGTCACATCCTCGGGACGATAGCCGGACGACTGCATCCGCGCCGCGAGCTTGCCGAGGCCGTTCTCGCGGCCGCCCTCTCCGAATCCCGTGTCGAACAGGATGAGCTGATTGCCGGTGTTGACCAGGGTCGGCGAGAAATTGTTGACGAATTTATCGCTCGGCAGGAGGTTCGCCTTCATCAGGTCGGCGACCGCCTCGGGCGTCTGGTCCTCGCCGAAGATCGGATAGGGACCGTCGCTCGGACGAAGGCCGTCGAGGATCGTGGTGAACTCGAAGTCGCCCAGCTTGAAGCGGTTGTAGCCCGGATTTCCGGCCGCAGCCCTCGGGATTTCGGCGCTCGCGGCGCGGATCATGATTTGCGGCATGGCAAGGACGGACATGCCCGCAACACCCAGTTTCATTGCCAACCTGCGGTCAGGACCGTTCGTCATAAAAATCTCCCGTTTGCAATACGGTGAAGGTCGCGTTGGAACGCGAACTGGCAAGGGCTTCACATCAAAGTGAGTTCGGCGATGCCGCGACGCATCGGTCGGCGGCGTGTCCATTCCGGCAGTCCGCGCTAAATACATTCTTCTCCACCTCATTGCCCGCGACCGGGGCAGCCAACCGGACACTTGTTTTGACCCGCACCGTTCCGCTCATTCTGGCGGTGGCCCTGTTCATGGAAAACATGGATTCCACGGTCATCGCAACCTCCCTTCCCGCCATTGCGACCGACATCGGCGCCAGCCCGATCGCGCTCAAGCTGGCGCTTACAGCCTACCTGGTGTCGCTGGCGGTCTTCATTCCGATCAGCGGGTGGATGGGCGACAAGTTCGGCGCCAAGCGCGTATTCAGCACCGCCATCGGCGTCTTCGTCATCGGCTCGATCGCCTGCGCGCTGTCGGGATCGCTCGGCCAGTTCGTCGGCGCGCGCGCGCTGCAGGGCCTCGGCGGCGCGATGATGACGCCGCTGGCGCGGCTGGTGCTGGTGCGCTCCACGCCGCGCAACGACCTCGTCGGCGCGATGGCCTGGCTGACGGCGCCAGGCCTGATCGGCCCGCTCGTGGGCCCGCCGGTCGGCGGCTTCATCACCACCTTCTTCACCTGGCACTGGATCTTCCTGATCAACGTGCCGATCGGCGTGCTGGGCATCGCGCTGGCCGCGCGATTCCTGCCGGAGGTGGAACTTGGCGGCACGCCGCCGCTCGACGTAACCGGCTTCCTGCTCTCGGCAGTCGCGGCCTCGGGCGTCGTCTTCGGCCTTTCGGTGGTGAGCCTGCCCGCGCTGCCGCCGATCGTCGGCGTGGTCACGCTCGTCTGCGGCCTGGTGTCCTTCGTGCTGTACATTTTCCACGCCAGGCGGGCGACCCACCCGATCCTCGACCTGCGGCTGTTTTCCAACGGCGGATTCCGCGCCGCCGTCAGCGGCGGGGCGCTGTTCCGGATCGGTAGCGGTGCGACGCCGTTTCTGCTGCCGCTCATGTTCCAGCTCGGTTTCGGCATGACGCCGTTCCAGTCCGGCATGCTGACCTTCGCCTCGGCGATCGGCGCGATCGGCATGAAGTTCCTCGCCAAGACGGCGCTGCGGCTGGGCGGATTCCGCAGCGTCCTGATCGCCGCGGCTCTCCTTTCGGGATGCTTCATCGCCGCGAACGGCTTCTTTACCGCACAGACCCCCTCCATCGTCATTGTGGCGGTGCTCGTCGGCTCGGGCTTCCTGCGCTCGCTGTTCTTCACTTCCTCGAACGCGTTGGTGTTCGCCGACGTGGAGAACGACAAAGCCGGCCAGGCAACGGCGATCGCCTCGGTCACGCAGCAGATCACCGTGGCGCTCGGCGTCGCCGTGGCCGGCGGCATCCTCGAAATCTTCGCCCATTTCAACGGGGGCGTGCTGAGGACCGCGGATTTCTCGTGGGCGTTCCTGATCGTGGCCGCAATCACGACGCTCTCGCTCGCGCCGTTCGTCCTCATGCCCGCGGACGCCGGGAAATCCGTGTCCGGACACGAGCCCCGCCAGGCGCGGACGGCGGAGGAACTGGTCGACTAGCCGGCGTCCGGCGCGCCGTCCGCCGCGCGGCCCTTGAAATTGCGAGCGAGCAGGTAGAGCTCGACGGACTCGTCGCGCGACGCCGGCGGCTTGACGTGCTGCACGGTGCGGAAATGCTTCTTCAAAAGGGTCAGCAATTCGCCCTCCGTGCCGCCTTGGAAGGTCTTGGCCAGGAAATGCCCGCCGGGTTTCAGCACGGAAATCGCGAAATCGGTCGCTACCTCGCAGAGGTGCATCGTGCGGATATGGTCGGTCGGGCGATGGCCGGTGGTGGGCGAGGCCATGTCGGAGAGGACGACATCGGGCGGGCCGCCGAGCATTTCGATCAGGCGGGCGGGCGCGGCGTCGTCAAGGAAATCCATTTCCAGCAGCGCGACGCCCGGCAGGGAATCCATGCCGAGATAATCGATGCCGACGACATGCGGATGCGCATCCTTCGACCCGGTGCGGGCGGCCGAGACCTGGCACCAGCCGCCGGGCGCCGCGCCAAGGTCGATGACCCGCAGCCCTGGCTTCAAGAACTTATAGCGGTCGTCGATCTCGATCAGCTTGTAGGCCGCCCGCGAACGATAGCCGTCGGCCTTGGAGCGCTGGACATAGGGATCGTTCATGTGGCGTTCGAGCCAGCGGCGCGACGATTCCTTGAGCCCGCTCTTCTTGCGCATCTTGACCCGGAGCACGCGCGTGGCGCCCGGTTTGGTCGGCTTGTCGGTCATGGCCGCGCTCCCATCGCGCCATCGCGGCGCCAGACGCCCTCGTCGGCCATCAACTCGCTCAATATGCCCTCGCGCAGGCCGCGATCGGCGACGCGCAAGCGCTGCGAGGGCCAGAAGGCGCGGATCGCCTCCAGGATCGCGCAGCCGGCGAGCACGAGATCGGCGCGATCGGCGCCGATGCAAGGATTGGCGACGCGCTCGGCGAAATCCCAGCCGACGATGCGCGCCACCATCGCGTCGACATTGCCGTTCTCCATCCACAACCCGTCGACGCGCCGCCTGTCGTAGCGGTCGAGCCCTAGATGGACGCCCGCCAGGGTCGTCACCGTGCCCGAGGTTCCAAGCAGATGAAACCGCGCATTGCCCATCAGATGCTTGAGCCGGTCCCGGCCGTCGAACCTGCCGATCATCGCCGACACATCGGCGACCATCGCGGCGAAGATCGCCGGGGTGACATCGCGGCCGCCGAAACGCTCGGCCAGCGATACGACGCCGACCGGCAGCGAGGTCCACGAGACGATGTGATTGGCCAGCCGCGGCGTGCGGTGGCGCGACACGTCGATCAGCGCGATCTCGGACGATCCGCCGCCGATGTCGAACAGCACGACGGCGTCGGTGTCACGCTCGACCAGCGCGCCACAGCCCGATACCGCCAGGCGCGCCTCAGTGCGGCGGTCGATGATCTCGAGCTTGATCCCGGCCTCGCGCTCGACCCGATCGAGGAAGTCGACGCCATTCCCGGCCGCGCGACACGCCTCCGTCGCGACGAGACGCGCGCGCCTTATGGCGCGATTGCCGAGCTTGTCGCCGCAAATCTTGAGCGCCTCGATGGCGCGGTCCATGGCGGCCTGCGACAGCCGGCCCGAGGCGGTCAGGCCTTCGCCGAGCCGGACGATGCGCGAGAACGCGTCGACCACGCGGAACTGGCCCGGCCGGCCCGGCATCGCCACCAGCAGCCGGCAGTTGTTCGTGCCGAGATCGAGCGCCGCGAAGGCCGGGATGTCGCGCCCGGCCGCCAGGCGCGGCGGCGACGCTTTCGAAAACGCTTGCTCCTGCGGCGCCTCATGGGCAACCGCAGGCAAATGCGCGATCGCCGCGTCCAAAGCGACGGCCAGATCAGCCGCCGCCGCGAGGGACGGCGCAAACACCTTGCGTCCGCGCTTGCGCTTGCGCCGCTTCCTGCCCTTTCTGGCGGGATCCGGGGAGTCGGCCGCCTGCCCGGGACGGGCAGTTCCAAGACCGTCGGTGCGCGAACGCGATGCCGTCAGTCCTTCGCCTCGACCGCCTTGACGCGGCCGCGAGTGTCCGGTCTCCCCCTTGCCTGGCGCACCGGCGCCGGTATCGGGGTCTTCCACTTCAAATTCCCTTCGGCGTCGCGCGGCCGCGAAAGCCGCCTGCGCGCTCATATCGTTCGTTGACGAGACACTAACAGCCACGGACGCGTTCACCAAGAGGTCATCTGCGGGGCGGTTTTACGACTTGCGGGGCCGCGACGGCGATGTCTAACTGAGAGGCGATCAGAATGGTCTAGGCCGCGGCGTTCGGACCGGACGATGGCGCAACGAGGACAAGCTTGCCAGACAACGCTTCGACGATCGGCGGCGGATGAGGCTCAGGAGCTTCGTCTGGCCGCTGGTCGGTCTCTGCGCCGTCTGCCTGTCGCTCTGGCTGCTCTACAACGAGGTGCGCGGACTGTCGCTTGACGAGGTCGGCGCGGGGCTCGCCGCGATCCCTGCCAAACGCTGGGCGCTTTGCGGGCTGAGCTCGCTGGTCGCCTACGCCGCGCTCGCCGGCTACGACCACGTCGCGCTGATGCATCTCGGACGCAAGGTGCCGTTCGCCTTCGTCACCGCCAGTTCGTTCACGACCTACGCGCTGTCGCACAACATCGGCGGGTCCGTCCTGTCCGGCGCCGTGATCCGCTATCGCGCCTATGCCTCGCAAGGCCTGAGCGGACAGGATATCGGCGTGCTCGTGGCGCTGTGCTCGTTCACCTTCGTGCTCGGCGCGATGATGCTTGGCGCTTTCCTGTTGATCTGGGAGCCGGCGGTGTTCGACCGTTTCATGCACGTCATGCCTGTCGGCGCCACGCGCGGCGGCGGCATGCTGCTGCTCCTGCTGGTCGCCACCTACATCTTCGGCAGCTGGCTGCAATTGCGCCCGCTCAGGATCGGCGCGCTCGCGATCCACTATCCGCGCCTGCCGATCGTCATGCGGCAACTGCTTGTGGCGCCGATCGAATTGATAGGCGCTGCCGGCATCATCTATTTTGCCCTGCCCGAGGCCGGCAATCCCGGCTATATGGTGGTGCTCGGGGTCTTCCTCGTCTCGTTCTCGGCGGCGCTGATCTCGCACGCGCCGGGCGGCCTCGGCGTCCTGGAAGTGGTCTTCATCGCCGGCCTGTCGGAGATGGAGCCCTCCTCCGTGTTGGCCGCTCTGCTGGTGTTCCGGCTGTTCTACCTGATCATCCCGCTGACGCTCGCCCTTTTCTTCGTGCTCGGATTCGAACGCGCGCAATTCGGTCGGCAATGAGCGGTCCAACGGCCGCGCGCCATTCGCAAAACGCCTTGATCGCCCTTGATCTTGTGCTACAAGGCGGCTCGCTGAATTCGTGACCGGCTCACGCCGTCCGAACGCGCCATACGCTTCCTGGAAGCGTCGTTGGGGAATAGGTTAACGGTAGACCCACGGACTCTGACTCCGTTAGTCCTGGTTCGAATCCAGGTTCCCCAGCCAACCAACTGCTAAGCCATTGAAATCATTTATGTGCTTCACGCCGACGCTGGCGGATCGATGCGCATTGCTACAATCCGCTGCTACAAACTCCGCAAAAATGCGGCAGGCGGGAAGCTTTGAGTGCCTTATCGAATGTCGTCCGTCGCGGACGCGTGTTTCATTTCCGCCGCGCAATACCCGCCGATCTACGAAAAAGGCTGAAACGGCGAGAGTTGGTCCGCAGCCTCGGTGCTTGCGATCCAAAAAACGCTCGCATTCTTGCCGATGAGCTGTATTGGCTGTCTGAACAGCTCTTCGAAGCCGCGCGCAGTTCTCCAATGCTCACTGACGACCAGTTGGCTCGCCTCGTCCAGGGCTTTTACAACTACATACTCGAGCGAGAAGCATCCGTTCGGGCGCGAGGCGCATTCCTGTCCGAGGAAGGCAGGACCGCACGAATCGCACATTGGCAAAAGGTAGCTGACGAAGCCCGCAGGAGCCTTGGAAGCAACACCGTCGACACCGGAGCTTGGACAGCGGAAGCAATTGCTAGTTTGAACGGAATGGATTGGTCGGCAATGAGCGCTGCCGAACGGCACCAATGCAAAGTAGGTGTCCATCGCGCGGCCATCGATATCGCCGGAGCTCTCAAGGCTCGATACGAAGGCGATTTCAACTTCGAGCCGAAAGACAAGCTGCTTCAGCAAACATTGAGTCTGGAACAGAAGCTTCCGGAAGCGTTAGCCGATCCGGCAACGACAGCGCCAACTGCCCAGCCGGCGCTTTCATCGATCTACCCTGAGTTCATCAAATCGCAATTGGCGCGCAACGAATGGCGTCAACAAACTGCCAATCAATCCGACGCCACCTATCGGCTTTTCTTGGGCATTTGTGGTGACAAGTCCGTTGATCACTATACCCGAGCAGACGCCGGCAACTTCCGGAAGATCGCTGAAAAGATGCCGTTTGACTACGGCAAGGCCACTCAATTTCGGGGCCTCTTACCACAAAGGATCGTCGAACTTCACGAGATGCTGCCGGCTGAAAAGAAGTCGCCGCTGTTGACGCAAAAGACGATCAAGCGACACTTCTCGGCGCTCTCGGCAATCTGGAACGACGCGATTGCCAATGGGCAGGTTGCCGCAAATATCTTTGCAGGCTTCCGGTTTTCGAGCGTCAAGAAGGCCAGCGAAGAACGCGACATGTGGAGAGCGGAAGAACTCGCCACCCTCTTCACGTCGCCAATTTGGACCGGATGCCTTTCCGCACGCCAACGGGCCATTGCAGGGAGCGAGATCATCCGCGACGAGAAATTCTGGGTGCCGCTCATCACGCTGTTCAGCGGGATGCGGCTTGAAGAAATCTGCCAGCTTCAAACCGATGATGTTCGGGAGGAAAACGGCGTCGTCTACTTCGATATCAATGATCGCCCACCGCGCCAGGTCAAAAACAAGAACGCTGTGAGGCGCGTACCCGTACACTCAGAGCTTGTTCGCCGCGGCCTTGTGGATCACGTCGCCAGCTTCGGACACAAGCGATCATATGCGCTGTTTCCGGCTCTGAAGCCGGGTGGCGCGGACGGGAAGCTCGGGCACTCGTTCTCGAAATGGTTCACGCGGTATCGGCGCGACATCGGTGTTTATAGGAAAAGCCTCGACTTCCACTCCCTTCGCCACACAGCGACGACTTTGATGCACCAGGCCAACGTCACGCGCGAAGTGCTCGATCATTTGACCGGACATAGTTCACCCGGTGAAACTGCCCGCTATACCAAGGGCTCAAGCCTGGAGCAGTTGTCATCCGCCATCGAGGCGATCAAGCCAAACGTTCGCTTCGAGCACTTGCACAGGGGCTAAACCGAAGGATTGTAAGGGGCACCGTCACCAAGTCACCGGCCTCCTCATCCCAAAACGCTGTTGATGTAGGTCGATTTGGTTCAAACCGGACTGGTGGCGTCTTTTCCATATTGGAAGGGAAAGAAAACTGAAAAACGAACCATCCAACCATCAGACCAAACGACCATCAATCGAACAATCCAACTCACCTTCGAACTACCAATCCCTTTCCCCTATGCGAGCCTCGCCCTGGGGGAAGAACCGTTCAGAAGGAGAAAACCATGTCGGATGCATACCCAGCCCTCTCAAACAAGGAAGCCGTCGATCACGCCATTGGTGCCCTTCAACAAGCCGGGGTCAGGTTCACCAAGAAGACAGCTTTCCAAATCAAAATCGGACCCTTCAACTATTACCCTGTCAAAGGGACGATCTACCGCGACGGAGAGACGGAGGCGCGCGAAACTCGCGGACTTGACGCTTTCATGAACTTGTTGCGCAAGAGCGGCCTGGCTCCCGCCGCCTCGCACCGCGAGACCTGCCACTCTAACCTTCGCCTCCCGGCAGATCACGAATGACGATTTCTCTAGCGGCATTCGACACAAGGATCTACACCCGCAGGTCTCCGTATCCCGCCGAACCTATTGTTTTGTATTGCCTTCCGGACGGCCCATCCCCACAATTTGACAGTTAAGCCTCCAAAATCCCTAAAAGGTATCGTCCAAGAAGCTGAATTTCCGCGTCAGGCCTATCCTTACCTCGGAGCCATCGTAAATTTCGTCAAAGCGTCCGGCATCAAACTTCGAGCGGAAGCCAGTTCTTTTCTGCGCAGCCTGGTCGAGGTTGCGCCCAATGCCGTAAAGCTGAGGGCAGGCAATGGGGAGGATTTCGGGCTTCCGTCCCCACCGCCATAGCGGTTTCATCACGTCGACCATCGACAGCAAAGACCCATCACACTTTCGGACGGCCAGATCAGGATTCATCGTCTTGATGATATAGCGAAACCAGAACTGTTGACGTTCATATTGCCGGTTTGGCCGGCTAGAATGCGCGAACTTCACATTGACGGCGTTCTCGGAGATCGCCATGCATGCCTTCATCTCCCACCAGTTTCTTACAAACAGCCGGAAATGCGCTTGCAACTCGGGAGGGACAACGCAGAGCTCGTGGAAGTGCAGTCCATGTCGATACCCGCGTTCAAGTGTGTAAATGTATTGGTGGTCGACGCTCTCGATGGACCGGCAGGACCGGGCGCGGCGATATCTCGGCCTATCCTTCCCGTTCGCGAGCCACTCCTTGATGGCCTTATTCATCGACGGAATGAGCGACGCGAACTCGGCATGGTTCGTTATACCGAGATGCCACGCCGACACCGTAATCAGCGTGTCGAAACCGCGACCGTTCTGCCAAGTCTTGAAAGAGAACGCGTTGTATAGCAGTCGGACTTCCGCATTCAACATTCCTAGCCGAGACGCAACCGCCTTTGGTGGCGGCGAAGGTCGCCTGCTTACCAGCACATCCAGCTTTGGCCCCCACGGACTGCCAACATCATTGGCATGTTTCGTCCAGTCGTAGGGTTTCCCCCAAAGCTCAGTAGGATAGCACCATGTCGACGGACAGGGCTTCATGTAAACGGCAGAATCCCAACTCACATCGATCCCGACAGGCATCCTACGCTTGTCGGCATGCGGGGTCGCAGAAGAGCCGTGCCACGTCGGTTCCGATGGATCGAATGTGTCAAAATCCACCTCATCAATCCCAAGGTTCGCTGGGAAATTGTCGTGGCGTTCATTCCTGGCGAGATCAGCAAATGTCATCGGAAGCTCCGTGATTGGCCGCGATCTCTTCGACCGCCCTCAATATAGCGCTTCACCCCTGGCACTCATCACGACCTTCTCGAAGAAAGCCAAACCGTTGCGATTTTGACACACGATTTCACGGTGATCGGATCGACAAACTGGTGTTGATTTAGAGCGATTTCCTCCGAATTCCTGGCATCCGAAACGAACTGCTGGGAAATTTGATGCCTTGTGAAACCTCTCTTGCCGCCACGCATACGCCATTTGATTTCGGCCAGGCGGTTCCGCTGATCCCGGAACAGATATTGCGCCAGCACGAATGCTTCGAGCCGGCTGACACCCGGTTTCAGAGTATTGCTCGCATTCTCCAGACCCTTTGGCGGCAGGAGCGCGGTCTGCCTGTTGGACGGCGTCGGAGTCGCAATGGCAAAAGCCGTAGAATCGGCTCCCGGCTCAATCAGGTCGCCGGACGCGCCGGCCGCAACTTTCTGTCTCCGTCCATCGCGTCTCTGGTACGGCGCGAAGTTGCCTACCGCGAAATCGGCGCAGCCATCGAGACCGACCGGCTTTACCACAACCTGCTTTCCTCCATGCCGCTGGTTTTCAATCTTTTCGCCGTGTTGAAGCTCGATATGCCGCTTGCCAGTCGCGTATTCGCATCGGTACTGCCCGGCTTCACTGGCACGGTCACCCAGATCCTTTTCGAGCATTCGCCCGGTCGAGGAAACCCGCTTTTTACCGCTGATTTCACAGCCTTCGACGTCCTAATCCGCTACCGGACAGCGGATGGCAAACGCGGCTTTCTCGCCATCGAGCAAAAATACTCGGAAGCGATGATGGAACCGAGCGCAAAGACACGAGGCCGCTACGACGAGCTTTCTGAGATCTCCGCGATGTTCATCGATCCCCGAGACAAATCCCTGCGCGGAAGTCCTTTCCAGCAGCTATGGCGGGAGCATCTGCTTGCATTCGCCATGCTCGACAGGAAGCTCTACGACGAGGGCACCTTTGTTGTGATCGCGCCACGCCTAAATTGGCATGTCCAAAATGCCGTCGCCGCCTATGGGCAGCGTCTCAATCCGGCGGTCGACAATGTACCGGGTTTTATCGGCATCACGCTGGAACGCTTCATTGAGGGTATCGCGATTTCCGGACAACCTGAGTTCGCAGCCGACCTGTATCAGCGCTATTGTGATTTCGCCCGGATCGACAAGCTAATCGACGCTTTTATCGAGGCTGAAACCCCAGACGGTCCCATGTCAATCAACAGCGACGATCTCGACCACGATAGGTCGACATCGGAGGCCGCCTGACGGCACGGTCAGGGTCGGAAAATTTCGACCCTGACTTCCCACACCCAGCGTCCATCAGCGCGAAATCTAGAATCGGCTACTTTCGTTTTCGACCGCTTCTCAACGGCTGTGGAGGAGGAGCGCCCTCTTCCGGCTGCAAGAAAAGTTCGGTCACCGGAACTGACAGAGCATCGGCAATACGGTCGAGTAAATCGACAGTCGGGTTTTCAGCTTGCCGTTCCAATCCGCCAAGATAAGCGCGATCGACACCAGCGTCAGCGGCAAGCTTCTCCTGCGAGATATCCTGACTGACCCTGATGCGCCTCAAGTTCCATGCAACGAGTGCGCGACCATCCATGCATGTCAGGACAGCCGTTCCGAGGCCTAGATAACCACTGGCTATAGCCACATGAAATCGCTATCGTCGCGACCGTCAGGTCAGCGCGAGTAAGCAGTTGCGGTGAATTACCCGCCCCTCCATTTGGCCCCGACAACGGAGGGGCAATGCGGGTCAGAATTCATCGTGGCACGAAGGAAATCGGCGGAACTTGCGTTGAACTGGAAGCGCAAGGCGCACGGTTACTACTTGATCTCGGCCTTCCACTCGATGGTGACCCCGACGACGAATCGCTTCATCCTCCTGTTGAAGGGCTAGCTGGAGGAACCGAGCTTCTTGGATTGGTGCTCTCGCATGGGCATGTCGATCATTGGGGATTGGCGCATCTGGCCGGGCCTGAGCTGCCGGTTGCGCTCGGCGCGGCGACCCATCGCATACTGAAGGCCGCGCAGCCTTTCATTCCTCACCCTTACGTTCCGCACAGGGCCATTGAATTTTCGAATGGCGTCCCGATGGCTTTCGGGCCGTTTACAGTCACTCCACATCTGGTCGATCACTCCGCGTACGATGCCTATGCGTTGGAGGTACAGGCTGGCAATCGGCGGCTGTTCTATTCCGGCGACTTCCGGGCGCACGGGCGCAAGGGTGTTTTGTTCGAGCGGCTTCTGGCCAATCCGCCTCGCAATATCGACGTGCTGCTCATGGAGGGTTCGTCGCTCGGGCGGCTGGCGGAAGACCAGACCTTTCCAACCGAAGCCGGTGTTGAAGCGACATTGCTCGATATCTTCCGCCGTGCGCGAGGCATGGCGCTGGTCGCAGCCTCCGCCCAAAACATTGACCGAATGGTGAGCGTGTACCGTGCCTGCAAACGCAGCGGGCGGACATTCGTCATTGATCTTTATGCAGCCGAAATCCTTCGCGCTACCGGCAATGCCAATATACCGCAGTCGGACTGGCAGCAGATTGCAGTCTATGTGCCGCATTACCAGCGGGTCCGAATCAAGCAAAGCGGGCGCTTCGATCTTCTGGAACGGCATAAGACCAACCGCATCTTCGCGGAGGCGCTTAAAGGTTTGGCGGACAAAGCCGTCTTCCTGTTTCGTCCGGCGATGCTTCGCGATCTTGACCGTGCTGACTGCCTGCAAGGTGCCTTCGCGGTGTGGTCGCAATGGGATGGATACCTAAAGCGAGACCAGGGCATCAAGGTAGCGGCGGCGCTCGCCGAGCGCGGTACCCCGCTAGAACACGCCCACACCTCCGGCCACGCGAGCATCGGCGACCTCAAGCGATTGGCAGAAGCTATCGCACCGAAGGTTCTGGTTCCGATCCATACCTTCGAGCCACACCGATTTCCCGACTTTTTTGGCCCGCATGTCTCTCAGAAAAATGATGGCGATTGGTGGGAGATCGCCGCATGATCCAATCTCCCAGGCCGCATCGGTATCTCGATCTTTCTTTTCTCAACGCACTTGACGCATTGGCAAACTCCTCAGCCGATGGCTCATGGTGGCGCGACGTATTGAGGCGCGATGATCTGGTAATTGCCGTCCGGCGCAATTCCCTGAACGTCTACTTTCGCGGTGCATCGATCTTTCGCGTCGACTGGAACGAACGCGAAGTCACGCCTCTGACCCACGCAAAATATCTTGTTCGCCAGACGCAATCTTATGTCTCTCTCGCGAAAGGCCAATTCACGTTCCCGTCTGATCCGGTCTGGAAGCGGTACGACGGCGAGAGGACACTTCAGGAAATGATGCGGGCAGCAGCGGCGTTCGCAGGCTCTGAGAAATCGGGCCTACATCCGTTGTTGACGGGTGATCGCCGTGTAATCGATGTCGAGATAGCCCTGACCCGCGCTCAGGGCGATTTTCGCGACCCAAGCCAGCCCCTCCCTTCAGATGCCGATGAAACAAAGCGCCGCCAAGATCGGCTTGACGCCGCTGTCGTCAGCCAAACGTCTAATGGTAACCCGGCTATCGTTTTCTACGAAGCAAAACACTTCTCCAATCCGGCTTTGCGCGCCACTGGCGAAACCGCCGCCGCCGTCGTCAACCAAATGGAGGACTATCGGACTGCGATTGCCGCTTACGAGGAATCTCTCGCCACGGGTTATGTCGAAGTAGCGAAGGCGTTGGTCAGTATCGCCGAAATGCGAAACGCCGTTGGCAACCTCAGAGCAGTCGACCCGCTGATCTCACAAATCGCGGCAGGGGCGCTGCCTTTCATCAACCCCGAGCCGCGCCTTCTCATATTTGGTTTTGATAAGGCCCAGCGCGACGACCCGGCGTGGGGGAAGCATCTCAGGAAACTCGAAGACAAACTACCGGGCCGGGTTCGGGCCATCGGCAACCCGACCCGCCAAACAGTGGCCTTTCGGTAACACATGAATTCTCTTCGGGGATCGACGCAATTTCCCAGAGCTGAAAATGAATTCTAAGGGCGGTTCATCGCCCGAGGAAAACCGCGTCTTGATCCGCCAAGATGGGGAAAACATGAAGGTCGTCGTCTACCTCCGTGCCGTGAGACATTCCGGCTCGCTGTCGCCCTCAGCCTTCAACGCCTCTACGCACTGGATCGAGGACGAGAATGATGTGCCCGTAGCGTCCTTCAGCCAACTCGATCCAGTTGACGTCAACGGCATCGACCCCGAACTGCTTGTTCAATTGCAATCGGTCAACACATGGCTCGAGAAGAACCAGGCCATTGTCGTCGCCAATCTTATCGAGACCGAGACCGGCAACAAAAGCCGTCCGGCATATGGAGTGGCCCGCAAGGTGGCTGTTCGAGAAAGTACCACGCTCTTGGTAGCCACAACGAAAAGCATTCTGGGGCAGCGGTTCAGTCCAATCTCACAGGACGGCTTGAACGTCCTTTGCCTGGATGACCCCGAAGAGATTGCTCGCGCAGAATGGTCTCGGTCGCACGAGCTCGTTGTCTACTTCCGCACTCCGGTGGAGGTCGGGAAAGCGGAGAAGCTCCTTACAAAACAACGTCGCGAACTCGACCGAATGCTCCGTTCCGGGATAGGCGCCGCAGTCGCAGAGTTTACGGAAATCGAAGACTCGACTTCGCTTCACCCGGCCCGCCCTGTGCTTTCTGACGCGCTCGCAGTCTGCCGCGAACGCAAGGCCCGGCTCGTCATCGGCACCACTGACGCTTTCGGTGCAAGTGGCGAGTTCCAACCGAATTTCACTGACGTTCCCTACGAGGTCGCTTATCGCGCGGAGTATGAATGGCCTGAAACGATCAAGCTCGAAGCGCCACCCTTTCAGCTTGCGCTCTACTTCGGTCAGACATGGGTTCGCGGCAACGTTCCGCTCTATGTGGCCAACGCCACGACCAATGATCTGCACGACGTGACGGTTTCCAGCATCGGACTTACCGAGGCAGATGGTGAGAGCATAGAGACGACGACCTCGGAAAAGAAGCTCGGCACCATTCGAGCCGGCACGGGCAGATTGCTCGAAGCCTATGACCTGAAGTTCGATAGCGACTTTGTCGTTGTGTACACCGTTGCCGCCACGGAAACAGACGGCGTGCGCCGTGGAGGTCAGGCAATCACCAAGGGGCCACCGTCCCAACGATGGCTTCGTATCGACCGATGGTCGCCGATTTTAGCGTAACCCCTCATAGCAAGGACTATTCTCTTGGACGCCAATTTCTTTCAATCGTGGAAATTCGCGCTTCTGATCACCGCCGTGGGGATGATCGCAATCAGCGGCTACAGGATCGTGTTCGGTAAAGATTTGGCGACCCGCATGGCGGAAACGCGCATTGCCCGTTCTTACCCGAATGGTGTCCCGTCTGATTTGCTTATGAACCGCCAAGTTGCGGCGGCTACGCCATATGTGAGCGTCCAGTTCACCTTGGGCCAGTTGAGCCGCTATTTTACCTCCATCAATTACATAGTTGGATGGGAGCCGGTTAATGAACGCGCGTTTGTGCTCCGTGCGCGAGCCGAAGACGCGCTGACGAAGCAGAAAATGGAATGGGCCTTTCAACTTGTGTCGTTGGAAGGCCCACAAGTGGGCGGTCAGTTGATAGGAACGTTCACAGGCCCAGCGGTTGCCATCGAAAGTGCGGCCTACAATCGCGAAAATGTCAGCGAGGAGGATCTTGCAGCGCTGCTGATCGAGATCATACCCGATGTACGCCAACAACCTCGCCAGTAAGGGTCGCAAATCAGATGATTGGCAATATCGTAGATCACCGAACAGATCGATCCTGCCCAGATTGTGACGCTGTCTACGAACCTTCAGCCCACGACAGCGCCAAGCGACCAGAGGGAACGGAGTACTTCAGCTATGAGGAGGCTACCGCCAATTCCTCGTACTTCTATGTAGATCACCTTCCTGCAACCACGGTCAGAGACGCCATCCTTTACGCCGAACGCGAATGGACGATTTCCGTCACGGTCTTTCTGTACGACAGGGGCACGCAACCGATTGGATGAGTACCGAGGAAGGCCATTGCAGCGATCCATTCGACTGCTACAATCCTCAAACAGTTTTAACCGGTGAAGCACTGTTTTCATTGGCTTTTTCGAAGTTGTTGACTGTGGGTGCAGGGTCCAGGTTCCCCAGCCAAACACAAGTTCCGCTACTTTCCATCGCGCAGGACAGGCGGGAGCGGTGTCGCGCCTAACCGTATGGCCGGCGGGCGCTACATCAGGAGCCTCAAAGGAGATCCATCATGCCCCCACTCGGCCAGTCCGGAACGTTCGCGCTCGGCGACGTGACCGTCAAGCGCCTCGGCTATGGCGCCATGCAGCTCGCTGGACCCGGCGTATTCGGCCCGCCCAGGGACCGCGACGCCGCGCTCTCGGTGCTGCGCGAAGCCGTCGCATCAGGGGTCGACCACATCGACACCAGCGATTTCTACGGCCCCCACATCACCAACCAGATCATCCGCGAGGCGCTTTCCCCGTACCCCGACGATCTCGTGATCGTCACCAAGATCAGCGCGCGGCGCGGCGCGGACGGGTCCTGGATTCCGGCATTCTCGCGCGAGGAGCTGACCCAGGCGGTGCATGACAATCTACGCAATCTCGGCCTGGACTCGCTCGACGTGGTCAACCTGCGCAGCATGCTCAACCCGCACCATCCCGTCGAGGGGTCGCTCGAAGCGCCGCTGACCGTTCTGGCCGATCTGCAGCGCCAAGGCATGGTGCGCCATGTCGGACTGAGCAACGTGACGGCGACGCAGATCGCGGACGGCCGCAAAATCTGCGACATCGTCTGCGTCCAGAACGCCTACAACCTCGCCCACCGCGACGACGATGCGCTGATCGACGGCCTGGCCCGCGACGGCATCGCCTATGTGCCGTTCTTTCCGCTCGGCGGCTTCGATCCGCTGCAGTCGTCGACCTTGTCGGCGGTCGCGCAACGGGTCGGCGCGACGCCGCTGCAGACCGCGCTCGCCTGGCTGCTTGCCCGCGCGCCGAACATCCTTCTGATCCCCGGGACCTCGTCGGTCGCGCATCTCAGGGAGAATCTCGCCGCGGGCGACCTCGTGCTGCCGGCCGACGCGATCGAGGAACTGAACAGGGTCGGAGCCATAGGCGCGGCCTGAGCTTTCAGGCTTGGCCGAAGTCTTCTTGTTGGCAGGGTCGCAAACCAGCTATTGTCGGCAGGTTCGATCACCGAGACTCCCGATGACCCTGTCCCGCTTCGCGACCCGTCTGAACTCCTTCGGCTCCGCCCCGAATTTGTTCTGGCCCGATCTGACGGGCAAGCCGACAATGATGCGAATGATGGAGCGGGCGGCGACAGTGAAAGGCTTGACCGATGTCGACCTGAATTTCCCGGATCATGTCGCCGGGGACGCCGCCGCGCTCGGCGCGCGCATCGGCGACCTCGGCCTGGCGGTCAACGGGCTCGCCATGCGCTACTACGCCAACCCGGCCTTCAAGCTCGGCGCCTTCACGCATCCCGAAAAATCCGTCAGACAGGAGGCCATCGACCTCACCAAACGCGGCATCGACGCGGCGCGCGCCATGGGGGGCGACCTGATGACGATCTGGCTCGGACAGGACGGCTTCGACTATAATTTCCAGATCGACTACGCCCAGGCCTGGGAGTGGGAGGTCGAGGGCATCCGGGCCGTCGCCGAGCATGATCCGCAGTGCCTAATCAGCATCGAGTACAAGCCGGACGAACCGCGCGCCCACTGTCTATTGCGGGACGCGGCGACCACGCTGCTCGCCATCCAGGACGCCGGCGCACCCAACCTCGGCGTGACGATGGACTTCGCCCACGCGCTCTATGCCGGGGAACAGCCAGCTTTCGCGGCGCACCTCATCCATCGTCGCAGCCGGCTTCTTGGCGTCCACCTCAACGACGGCTACGGCAAGCGCGACGACGGGCTGATGGTCGGCGCCGTGCATCTGCGCGAGACGCTCGAATTGCTGCGCCAGATCCGCCGCGACGGCTATGACGGCGCGCTCTATTTTGACACGTTTCCGGATGCGAGCGGGCTCGATCCCGTCGCCGAATGCGAGGCGAATATCGCCACCGTCCAGCGTCTGCTCGCCGTCGCGGACCGGCTCGACGGCGACAACAGGCTTGGCGAGGCGCTGTCGCGCCAGGACGCGGTCGCCACGCAGACGATCGTCAACGACGCGCTGTTCGGCGCGTGACCGCCATGCCGCCGTCGACTCCCGATTCGTGCAAGCCCGTCGTCGTCGTCGTCGGCAGCCTCCATTACGACATCATGGTCGATGCGCCCGACCGTCCCCGCAAGGGCGAGACCGTGACCGGGTATGGCTGGCGGCCGAAATTCGGCGGCAAGGGCGGCAATCAGGCCGTGTCGGCCGCAAAGGCCGGCGCGGCGGTTCGCATGGCCGGCGCTGTGGGCAACGACGATTTCGGCGATTTCCTGCTGCGCGGGCTCGCCTCCGGCGACGTGGACGCGTCACGCGTCGCCCGGCTGAAAAATGTCGGGTCGGGCATCAGCGTGGCGATTTCCGACGCCGGCGGCGACTACGGCGCGGTCATCGTCTCCGGCGCGAACCTGTTTCTCGCGCAGGATGACTTGAACGACCCCGGCCTTTGGTCGCAAGCCCGCGCGGTGATCCTGCAGAACGAAATACCCGAAGCGATCAATGTGGCCGCCGCGCGGGCCGCGCGGGCCGCCGGCGCAACCGTGTGCCTGAACGCCGCGCCCTACCGTCCTTTGTCGCCGGACATGGAGGGGCTGGTGGACCTGCTGATCGTCAACGCCATCGAGGCGGAGTCCTTGTGCGGAATGGCCGTCGGCGACCTCGCTTCGGCGCGCGCTGCGGCTGGGATGCTCGCCGAGCGGTTCGCGAGCGTCGTCGTCACGGCAGGCGGCGACGGCGTCGCCGGCATCCGGCGCGGCGACGGTCCCGTCTCCCTCGAAGCGCTGCCGGTCGACCTCGTCAGCACGCATGGCGCGGGCGACGGCTTCGTCGGCGCGCTGGTTGCGGCCCTGGCCGCGGGCGCTTCGTTCGAAACCTGTCTTCGGTTGGCGAACAAAGCAGCCGCGATTCACGTTTCGACCCGAGCGACCGGTACGACTGGGCACCGGTCGCCCATACGTCGAAAGCGCGGTGGCGCTTGCAAGCGGCAAGAAGAATATCCTACCTGTGAAACGCCCTAACGACGTGAAGGATTTTCCATGAGCCTGTCCATGTACGATATCAGCGTTCCCGTATTCCAGGCGCGGTTGCGTTCGCTGTCGGCCATTCTGGCCAAGGCGGAGGCCGACGCGGCGACGCGCAAATTCGACCCGCAAAACCTGCTCACGGCGCGGCTGGCGCCGGACATGCTCAACCCGACCAAGCAGGTCCAGATCGCGAGCGATCACGCAAAGGGCGCGCCGACGCGGCTGGCGGGACGGGAGGCGGTGCGGTTCGACGACAACGAAACGACGTTCGCCGAACTTTTGGCCCGGCTGGGGCGGGTCCAGGAACTCCTTGCATCATTTCGGCCGGAGGAATTCGAGGGTTCCGAAACGCGTTCGGTCGAGGTCAAGGCTGGGCCGCGCACTCTGACCTTCGACGGACGCGCCTATCTCTTCGATTTCGCTATGCCGAATTTCTTCTTTCACATCACCATGGCCTACGCCATTCTGCGCCACAACGGCGTGATGATCGGCAAGATGGATTTCCTCACCGCCTGACGCATATCACCGCAACGCGCCTTCGCGCGGCCGTCTTGGAAAATCGGCGGGCCGCGCGTCGTGATCAAGGCGCATCGGCGCAGGAAGCCGTCCCGAAATCGGGTCTGCGGGACGCTTTGGGCCGATGCCATGGAAGCGCGGCCGGGAAAACAGCTCTGTCGGGAAACCCATGCGGCAGGTTCTCCATTGGACCTCCCGTCCGCAATATAGCTGATTCATGACGATTGTGCAGTGCAGCATAACCGACAGTCGCCGGTCGCGCTGGTTTGACGCAGCCGGATTGTAGAGCAAATCGGCCGCTCGCTCGAATTCGATCCGAAGGCGACGACAAGTCTTAACGCCGTGATGGTAGATTGATGCGGCGACACGGGTCGATGTTTAGGCGAGGAGGCTGTCATGGCGCAATCGGCAGGCAAGGCCTTCGCCGCGCTACTCGACGATCTTGTCGCCGCGCGTGACGTGACGGCCGAGGATGCGCCGGCCAAACCCAGCATTCCGTTCGACTATCTTGCCGTGGCCGACGAACTCTGTTCCGGGCGCGTCACCGTCGCCGACACGGTTCTGGAGGCCGAATATGGCGACACGGCCGCGGAAGAATTCTCGGGGTATCTCTTCGAGACAGCGCTCGCCGCCGGGCGCGGGGAACTGGCGAACGCGGTCGAGCCATCGATCGATCCGGACATGATTGCGCTGGAATTGGCTCTCGACGGGCGGGATATGGATTTCGGACAGGTCAGGCGGCGTTTCGCTTTCGCCAACCATCCCGACCGCGCCGCGCCGCATCTACGCGAACGGGCGGTGGCCCGGATGCAGATCGCCAACATGCTGATCGACGCCGCGCAGCGCGGCTGATCGATCCGCTTCAGATCAGAAGCAGGCCCTTCATGCTGGCAAAACCCTTCATCCCGATGATGATGTGATCGTGCACGGCGATGCCGAGGGGTTTCGCGGCGTCGATGATCGTCTTGGTCATGTCGATGTCGGCGCGCGACGGCGTGGTGTCGCCGGAGGGGTGATTGTGGACCAGGACGACGCCGCTCGCGGACAATTCGAGCGCACGGCGAACCACCTCGCGCGGATAGACCGGCGTATGGTCGACCGTGCCGGTTTGCTGGACCTCGTCAGCGATCAGCGCATTCTTCTTGTCGAGGAACAGGATGCGGAACTGTTCGCGCTCCTCGAAGGCCATTGCCGCGCGGCAGTAGTCGAGCACGCGCTCCCATGACGACAGGAGTTCGCGGCCCTTGATATCGCTGCGCGCCATGCGTTGCGCGGCCGCGGCGACGATCTTGAGGTCGAGCGCCGCCGCCTCGCCAATATCCTCCACCTCCCGCAGCAAATGTTCCGGGGCGCCAAGAACTTCGGCGAGCGACCCGAACCGCTTCAGGAGCGCCTTGGCGCGAGCCTTGGTGTCGGTGCGCGGGATCGAACGAAAGAGCAGCAATTCAAGGAGTTCGTAGTCGGCGAGCGCCGCCTGCCCGGATGCGCGGAAACGCTCGCGCAGTCTTTCGCGGTGACCGGCGTGAGCGGATTTGACGGGAGGGAGTTTGAGCGGGACGGGCGCCGGCATCTCGCGAAAGAAGCCGCGCTCGTCGGTTTTGTCCTTCGCCATGCCGATCCTCGCTATGCGCTAGCCGGGAAAGCCCGGCCGGTCGAGACCGGCGGACGACAGCGTGAAGACCTCGCAGCCGGCCTGCGTCACGCCGACCGTATGCTCGTATTGCGCCGAGAGCGAGCGGTCGCGGGTGACGGCGGTCCAGCCGTCGCCGAGAACCTTCACATGCGGCCGACCGAGGTTGATCATCGGCTCCACCGTAAAGATCATGCCAGGGCGCATCTCGACGCCTTCATGAGCGCTGCCGTAGTGCAGGATGTTGGGCGAATCGTGGAAAAGCCGGCCAACGCCGTGGCCGCAGAAATCGCGCACCACCGAACACCGCTCGCCTTCCGCGAAGCTCTGAATCGCAGCGCCGATGGCGCCCGTGCGCGAACCGGGGCGAACGGCGGCGACGCCGCGCATCAGGCATTCATGCGTGACCTCGAGCAGGCGCTCGGCGGCGCGCTTGATAGCGCCGATCGGGTACATCCGGCTGGAATCGCCATGCCATCCGTCGAGGACGTAGGTGACGTCGATATTGACGATGTCGCCCTCGCGCAGCGGCTTGGCGTCCGGAATGCCGTGGCAGACGACATGGTTGATCGAGGTGCAGGACGATTTCGTGTAGCCGCGGTAATTCAGCGTCGCCGGCAGCGCGCGATTGTCCATGCCGAACTCGAAGACGAAGCGGTCGATCGCCTCCGTGCTGACGCCGGGTCCGACCCGGCCGACGAGCTCGTCGAGGCATCGCGACGTCAGCGCACAGGCCTTGCGCATCCCGGCAAAGGCGGTCTCGCCGTAGATCTTGATCTGGCCGTTGTTGCGGGGCGGCGCCGTCTCGGCATCGAGATAGGTGACCATGAACAAACCCGTGACTTGCGGAAAAAAAGAGGATGCGCGGCAGGCGCCCCAGATTTGGCATTCATCCGCGCCCGCTTCAACCCCTGTCGCCAAGCGGCGCGACAAGAGCGCCCGACACGCTGGGGCCGCAATTAAAACTCAATTGACGGCTATCCAACCTCACCGCGCTTATGCGCCGGGCTCGGCTTTTCGCGGCGTCTTTTTCACCACCGCCAAACTCATTCGAGACGATCGACCTTCTAAAGACGCAGACGCGATGGCGTCCTGCGTACGGGAGGTCGGTCGACTTTCGAGCCTGCCGATCCGTTCAAGGAACGCATGTCGAGCCGCACGATCAGGACCACCGTCCACTTTCACGCTCCGTTCAGCGTCGCGGGCATTGGTGCGGTTCAGGCTGCCGGCGACTATGCCGTCGACCACGACGAGGAGCCGATCGAGGGTCTCTCCTGGCTGGCCTACCGCCGCGTCGCGACCCTCATGCATCTACCGGCGATCGGCGCGGTCGCTTCGACGCGGCAAATGATCGCCATCGACCCGGACGAACTGCGGGCAGCGCTCGAAAGAGATGCGGAGACGCAGGAAACCGCCCGTCCCCTTTCCTCCAACGCTTCCGGATGACCCGGTAGTCAGGAACCGCCATGTCCACCCACCTCTTTTCCGTAGGCCAGTACGTTCGGCTCAAGAGGAAGTATGGGCTCTCGCCGGCGACCGCCGAGAATTACCGCGTGACCGGCGTTCTGCCGGCGCGGGACAACTCGCCGCAATACCGCATCCGCAGCGACGAGGAAAAGCACGACCGGGTCGCGACCGAGGATACGCTCGACGCGATGGACGCTGTGGACGGTCAGTTCGCGACCCTCGCCTGATTTGAAGGAGAATGACGATGTCCAGGGAACAACAGAAGGGCAACAAGGAAACGCCCAAGCCCAAAAAGGACAAGATGGCCCGGAAGGCGGAGGTCACCTTCGGGTCGCAAATCAAGCAGGCCGGCGCCCCGCCGGCCGTCAAGATCAGGAAATGACCGCGCCGTCGGCGCCGGCCAAATAGTCTCGGGCGGCCTGGGGCCGGGCCCGGCCTCTTCCTTTCGCTGACGCAGCCATCAGGAGACACAAGATGATCGCTTTCAAGAAGGCCGCTGAGCTGCCGGTTGTGAAAAACCGAAGCGTCGAAGTCGAGGCGCTTCAAGAGCCAAAGCGCGAGGCGCCGCCGCTCGACGATGCGGCGCGGCCGGAATCCCTCGCCGATCAGCAACTCCGGACCGACACGTCGGGCAAGCGGCGCAGGACCCGTGAGACCGTCGAAATCAACAGGCTGCTTTAACCGCGCGCCTTTGGCGTGGGCCCGCCAAGGAGACCAGATATGACGCTTGCATTCCCCAATCCGAGCCGCAGCTACGACGCGGTCCAGAAACGCGTCAGGTTCGTCGGTCACGACGGCATGGCGCAAATTCCGTTCGAGGTCGATGCCGACGCGCTGGCGAAAGGCGTCCCCGGAGAGGAAGGATCGCTGGCCGCATTCGACGCCGACCGGCGCGCCATCCAAGACGTGGCGCGCGAGGCCTATTCGCACGGGCGCAAACGCGTTTATGTTTTGACTTCCGCCGACTTCCGCTGAAAGAATAAGGCTGCCGGGCGGCAAGTCCTTGTTCGGCATCTTGTTTTGCCTGCTGGCATGGCGACCTGACGACTGTCGCCGGCGATACCTTGAAGCGAGTGGCCGAATGCTGATCCGATACGGATACGAGATCACCGTCAATTGCGGCCAGCCGACCGCGCTGGTCTGTCTCCTGTCCGTCCATGACGACCGCAAGGCCGACATCCGCGCCGCCGAAACCGTTATCACCCAGCCCGACACGTCGACGTCGACCTATCGCGATATGTTCGGCAACCGCTGCCTCAGGCTCGTCGCGCCGGCCGGCGACCTGACGCTTTGGGGCGATGCGACGATCGAGGACAGCGGCGCGGTGGACCAGGCCGACTGGTCGGCCGAGCAGCATGCCGTCGCCGACCTGCCCGACGAATGCCTCGTCTACCTCATGGGCAGCCGCTATTGCGAGACCGACCGCCTGAGCCAGGTCGCCTGGGATCTGTTCGGCAATACCGCCCCCGGGTGGGGCCGCGTCCAGGCGATCTGCGACTACGTCCACAATCACATCCGGTTCGACTACCAGCAGGCGCGCTCCACGCGCACCGCGCTCGACGCCTACAATGAGCAGGTCGGCGTCTGCCGTGACTTCGCGCACCTCGCCGTGGCGCTGATCCGCTGCATGAACGTTCCCGCCCGTTACGTGAACGGGCATCTGGGCGACATCGGCGTGCCGGTGCTCGATCCGATGGATTTTAGCGCCTGGATCGAGGTCTATCTCGGCGGCAGATGGCATACTTTCGACCCGCGCAACAACAAACCGCGCATCGGCCGCATCGTGGTGGCCCGCGGCCGCGACGCGACCGACGTTCCCCTGTTGAATTCCTTCGGACCGCACTGGCTCAAGAATTTCCGCGTCTGGACCTACGAGGTTCCTGACGTTTCGCACGTCCAGCAAACCCGGCAGGCGGTGACCTCGACCGTCTAAGGCATGGCGCCATATCTGGCTGCACGTGCGAAAGTCCATTTCCCGCTTTATCTGACGACGCTAGGATGACGGCGGGCGCATTACGCCTGGAGATATGGGAGGAGCGGAGGATGGCGAACAGCTTGGGATTCGAGCCCGACGCGCCGATTCGCGCGCGCGGCTTCAGGATCGCCTGCGTCGGCGCGGGCATGATCATGGCCGAATGCCATCTCGCCGCCTACCGCCAAGCCGGGTTTCCGGTCGTCGCCATAGCCTCGCGGACGAAGTCGAAGGCCCAGGCCGTGGCCGACCGCTGGAGCATTGCCAAGGTCCACGACACGCCCGAACAGCTGATCGCAGACGCCGATCTAGACATTCTCGATCTCGCCTTCCCGCCAGACCAGCAGCCGGCGCTGATCCGACATGCTCTGGCGCAACCGCACATCAAGGCGATCCTTGCTCAGAAGCCGCTGGCCCTTTCGCTCGCCGAAGCCATCAGGCTGCGCGACGAGGCGCAGGCCGCCGGCAAGATTCTCTCCGTCAACCAGAATATGCGCTATGACCAGTCGATGCGCGTGCTCAAGCAAATCATCGATCGCGGCGACCTCGGCGAGATCGTCTTCGCGCAAATCGACATGCATGCCATCCCACATTGGCAGCCGTTCCTGGCCGGCTACGACCGGCTGACGCTCGCCAACATGAGCGTCCATCACCTCGACGTGTTGCGTTTTCTGTTCGGCGAACCCGACGAGATCACGACGCTCGCCCGCAAGGACCCGCGCACGGCCTTCGAGCATGACGACGGCATCACCGTCTCGACGCTGCGGTTCCCGTCCGGCGTGCTTGCGCTGTCGCTGGAGGATGTCTGGTCCGGCCCTCGTCAGGAGGGCTACATGGACGACCAGCATATCGGTTGGCGCGTCGAGGGCGCGAAGGGGACCGCCAAGGGCGGCATCGGCTGGCCGACCGGCGTGGCCTCGACCCTGAGCTACGCCTCGGCTGCCACGACCGGGGGACGATGGGTCACCCCGACCTGGGACTCGATGTGGTTTCCGCACGCCTTCATCGGCGTGATGGAGCAACTGCAATACGCGCTGGACTCCGGTACGGCGCCGGCCCTGTCGGTAGCCGACAATGTCAGGACCATGGCGCTGGTCGAGGCCGGATACCGTTCGATCGCCGAAGGCCGGACCGTGCGCCTGTCCGAAATCTCGATCGGCTGAACCAATCAAAGGAGGGATATCGATATGATGCAATCGGGCATATTCACGGGCTATTTTCCATATGGTCTGGAGGAGACCGCCAGAAAGATACGCAGCCACGGCTTCAACACCGTCCAGCTCGACCTTCACTTCAAGGATATCGACCTGTCCGCCGGCACGCTCGACAAGCAGAAAACCAAGCGAGTGCGCGACACGTTCCGGGCGCATGACCTGCCGATCTGCGCCGTCTCCGGCTACACCAATCTCATCCATCCGGATCCGGAGCAGCGCACCGCCAACGTCCAGCAGCTGAAGGAGATCATCCGCAACGCCCGCGATCTCGGCAGCCCTTACGTCATCTCGGAGACCGGCACTTACAACACCGAATCCGACTGGATGAGCGACCCCAAGAACAAGTCGGAGGAAGGGTTCGAGACCTGCCGCGCGGTTCTTTCGGAGCTTGCCCAGGAGGCTTACGACCACGGCGCCGTCTTCTGCCTCGAGACCTATGTGAACAACGTGGTCGGCTCGGTCGAAGAGACGGTGCGCATGTTCGCGCAGGTCGATCACCCCGGCCTCGGCCTGCTGATGGACCCGACCAATTATTTCGAGAGCCACAACATCGACGCGATGGACAAGGTCATCAACCAGGTGTTCGACACGCTGGCCGACAAGATCAGGATCGCACATGCCAAGGACGTGGCGCGGGCCGGCGACGACAAGAGCGAGAAGCATGCCGACATCGGCGACGCGGATGCGCTCGCCTCGCACACGTTCCGCGGCGTCGGGGAGATCGTGCTCAACGCGCCCGGCACCGGCGCGCTGAACTATGATCTCTACCTCAGGCGCCTTTCCGAAAAGCACCCGAATATCCCTGTCATCATCGAGCATCTCGACGAGGCGGACGTGCCGCGCGCCAAAACGTTCCTCGACGACAAGTTCCTCGCGCACGGGCTTTGAGAAGCCCCATGGTCGAGATCTACGGCAAGACGTTCACCCACCGGGAGGTGTCGGAACGCACCGGCGCGCTGTCGCAATTCGCCGGCGTACGGCTGATGACGCTCGGCGATGGCGTCGAGCGGGGCATCCGCCTGCTCGAGTTCCGCACCGGCAGCGGACTTCGGTTTACCGCGCTTGTCGACCGTGCGCTGGATATCGCCGACTGCGACTACAAGGGTCAGGCGATCGGCTGGCATTCGCCGTCCGGCTTTCGTCATCCGGGGCTGCATGACAGCGAAGGCGAAGGCGGGCTGGCCTGGATGCGATCGTTTTCGGGCCTCGTGCTGACCTGCGGTCTCGACCACATCGCCTACATGAACGAGGTGCCGCTCGACACCTATAATCATCCGGCGAGGAAGACCGCCAGCCACACGCTGCACGGCCGCGTCTCGACGATCCCGGCCCGCCTCACCGGCTATGGCGAACGCTGGGAGGGCGACCGCTGCATCCTCTGGGCGGAAGGCGTCGTCCAGCAGTCGACCGTGTTCGGCGAGGACTTGCATTTACTGCGCCGGATCGAGGCGGATGTCGGCGGCAACGAGATCAGGCTGACGGACCGCGTCGTCAACCACGGCTTCTACCGAACGCCGCACATGTTCTTCTACCACGTCAATGTCGGCCATCCCGTACTCGACGAAGGCTCGCGCTATCTCGCGCCGATCGCCGACGTCGTCTGGGCGAGCCACGCCGGCGAGGCCTACGAAAGTCAGGGCGTTGGCTATCGGACCATGCCGGCGCCCAAGCTCAACTTCGTCGAACAGGTCTGGGAACATGAACTTGCGGCTGACGCCGACGGCGAGGTTCCGGTGGCGCTGGTCAACGACCGTATAGGACTGGGCCTGGAGGTCGTGACGCGCAAGGCGCAGCTCCCCTGCATGTGGCAGTGGCAGAATTTCCAGGCGGGGATGTATACGATGGGTATCGAACCCGCGACGCATCACGTCATCGGCAATCTCGCGGCGCGCGAGCGCGGCGAGATGATCTGGCTGGAGCACGGCGACAGCCGCGGCTATGATACGGTGTTCCGGATCCTCGATGGGAAAGACGAGATCGCACGGGCCGAAAGCCGGATCCGCGCGATCGCCAAGCAGCCCGACGACGACTATCCGCGCCCGTCAGGCGACTTCGTCCCGCTCGAAACAGCGACCTGAACGATCGGCCTACTGGCCGATCATCCAGTTCAGCACCTCGCGCCAGTCGGTCATGCGGATCGGGGTGCCGTGTGCGCCGGTCTCGAAGCGGACGAATTTTGCCGGGTAGCTCGGCGATTTCGCGCGGATGGCGCGGAAGAAGGCTTCCTGCTTTTCGGCCGGAAACACCCCGTCGCGGCTGCCCTGGCCGAAGAAGACCGGCACCTTGCGCTTAAAGGCCGGGCTCGACAGGAAGCCGTCGTCCCACAGCGAACCGAGAAGCAGCAGGCCGGACAATTTCGAAGCGACATTCGCGTCGCTGGCAAGTTTCCAGCACAGCGCGCCGCCCATCGATCCGCAGGCGACGAAAATCTCGGCCGAGGGCGAAGCCTTCGCGTAGTGCTCGATCAGCGTCGCGACCTGGGCCGCGCCGCGATCGCCGAAATCCGTGAAATCGGGCGACAAATAGAGCCCGCCATTGCCAGCCATCAGGTTCTTGATGCGGTTGAAATTGCCGCCGAAGGTAAAGTCGTCGACGCCCTGCTTGCGGCTGCCTCCCTGCCCGTGAAGATAGAGCGTGATGAAGCGCGCATTCCGCGTCGCGCCGACCGCGACATGGCGGATCGCGCCGATGGCCGAGTTGAGCGCGAGATCCTCCTGCACGCCGCGAACGGCGGTTGAAACGTACTCGGCCTTCACGCGGCGTTCGGGGATTTCGTCCCGCCCGTTGATGTCGCGCATTTCGTCGTAATCGACGACGCGGTAGTCGCCGCCGAGATCCTCGCGCAGGATGCCCGGATAGGCGAAGAGCTCGTCCTTGAAGGGTTTCAACGATTCGGCCGCGGCGAGCGGCGCAATCGCCAGCAACAGCGCCGTCAAGGCGATCGATATCGCGTGCCCCGGCCGCTGGAGGAAGTGGCAAGCGTTCATCCGGTTCCTGTTCCTCGTCGCTGGCCGCGCCATATCACATCGATGCCGAAAATGGTCCGGAAATCCGATCTGCCGAGCAAGCCCTGCGCCGCCTGCGGCAGGCCGATGCTCTGGCGCAAGGCGTGGCGGACCAATTGGGACGAGGTTCGCTACTGTTCCGAACGCTGCCGCCGGGAGGCCAGGCTTGCGCCGAAACGCCAAGTTTAGCCAGTCAGGACGCCGCCGGCGGCCGCCACCGCATCCGCCGTGTCGACGTCGACGCTCGCGCCCGCGCCGATCTCGATGTCGATCACGCCCGGGCCGTCCTGCTCGACCAGATGCCGCGCGCCGGTGTCGCCCTCGAGGCGGGCGACGGCAGGGAAGACCGAGCGCGGCAGGATCACGGGGTTGCCGCGCTTGCCGTCGTCTGTAGCGCGCACGATGCGGGCGCCCCCGGCAGCCTGGAAAGCGGCGATCAGGCGGTCGAGGTCGGCGGGGCCGATCTGCGGCATGTCGCCGAGCAGGATCAGCGCGCCCGACGATTCGAGGTTCAGGCTCGAAATGCCAGCCTTGAGCGAGCTTGCGAGCCCATCGGCGAAGTCGGGATTGTCAATAACCTGCGCATCCAGTCCGGCGAGCGCCTGGCGTACGCGATCGGCCTGGTGGCCGACGACCACCCGCACGGACGCTGCGCGGCTCGATAGCGCCGCGTCGGTGACGCGCCTGATCAGCGCAACGCCGTCGAAATGCGCGAGCAATTTGTTCGGCCCGCCCATGCGGCTCGACCGGCCTGCCGCCAGCACGATCGCGTCGACCCGCATGCTCAAGGCGTCATGTTGACTTTCGCGCGGCTGCGGCCGGGCCGCGATCTCCAACAGGAGACCGCCGACACCCATGCCGGCGATGCCGGAGGCCGTCACGTCGATCCCCGCGATGAGCCTGTCCAAGACCCAGTCGAAGCCGTTCTCCTTGGGGCTGCGCGCGCAGCCGGGCGCGCCGACGACCGTCTTGCCGCCGACTTGTCCGAGCACGAGCAGATTTCCCGGGTCGACCGGCATGCCGGCGCGGATGACCTCGCCGCCGGCCAGCCGAATCGCAGCAGGCACGATGTCGTCGAAATCGCACATGGCCGAGGCCCCGAAGACAATTGCCATGTCGTGGTCGCGGAGCGCCCGCGCGATGGCGCCCGCGACGGCTGTCGTTTCATGCGCGATGCGTTCTTCCGAGGCGATCGCGCTGGCTGATCGGGCGAGGCGCGACTCGGTCACGCGCCGCGTCTTGGCCAATACGCTCGCCTTCACGGATGGCAGGACCGTCTGGATCAGTCCGACCCGGCGTGCCGAGAATCGATGCACCTCGAACAACACTCTGGCGACGAGGATGGTCTCGACCTTCTGGATCAGGGCGACGGCGACGGCGAAGGGGATGATCTTGACCGTGGCGACCATCTGGCCGGGTTGCACGGCCGCGTTGTCGGACAGCGTCGCGATGGTGATAGCGGGATCGACCGCATTGATCGCATCGACCATCCCTCGCTCGACGGTGAACACCCCCGCCGCAATGGCGTGCAGATTGACGCGACCGGTCGCTGCCGGCCTTACCTCGATCGCGGTGGCGCGGATAGCGCGCGCAATGGCCGTCGCCGCGCTGTTCTCGTCGAGATCTTCGGCATCGAGCGTGGCGACGACGATCGTTCCGACGCCTGCCGCTCGCAAGACGCCGATGTCGGCTTCGGATAGGCGGCGCGCTTTCGGCAGCCGCTTGGATCCGGCTTGGACGGCATGCGCCAGGATCGCGCCTTGAGCCTGACCGATCGCGACCGGCCCAAATTTCACGCAGCCTTTTCCTTCTCGGCCGTGCGGCGGCGCGCGCGCAATGCCGCGATGATTTCGGCCAGCACCGAGACCGCGATCTCGGCCGGGCTTGATGCGCCTATGTCCAGGCCGATCGGCGCGCGGATGCGCCCGATTTGGTCCGGCGTCGCGCCTTGCGCTAACAGACGCTCGACGCGGCTGGCATGGGTCTTTCGGCTGCCGAGCGCGCCGACATAGAAGCAGTTCGCGTCGAGCGCCGCCTTCAGGGCGAAGTCGTCGATCTTAGGATCGTGCGTGAGGGCTGCCAAAGCGGTATAGCCGTCGAGCGGATTTTCCGACAGCACCGTTTCAGGCCAGTCGGCATGCAGTACGACGTTCGCGAACCGCTCCGGCGTGGCGAAAGCGGTGCGTGGGTCGATGATATGGGGCTCGAAGCCGGCGGCGCGCGCCATTGGCGTCAAGGCCTGGCTGATATGCACCGCGCCGACGATCACCAGGCGCGGCGCGGGTACATGGACGTTGATAAAGAAAGTCCTGCCGCCGTTTTCGACCGTGCCCGACGCGCCGGTCCGCAATGCCGCTTCGACGGCATCGCCAAGCGCATCGTCCGGCATCGCATCTCGCAGCAGGAGCCGCGCGGGGCCGCCGCCCAGGTCCGTGACGAGAACGACCGCTCGCCGCGCCGCGCGTTCCACGTTCAGCCGTCTGAGCAACTCGAAATCCATCGTTAGTTCAGCCTCTCG
The DNA here is from genome assembly GCA_964244725.1 of uncultured Rhizobiaceae bacterium. GTDB lineage: Bacteria > Pseudomonadota > Alphaproteobacteria > Rhizobiales > Rhizobiaceae > Kumtagia. Next base: position 40,425 of record CAXTJQ010000003.1, on the reverse strand, counting down.
ACGTAAACCTTGATGCGGCCGCCGCAGGAGAGGCCGACGCGCCAGGCGGTCTCGTCGGCGACGCCGAACTCCAGCATCCGCGCCTTGCCGTCGCCGATGACGTCCATCGCCTCCGCCACGACCGCGCCCTCGACGCAGCCGCCGGACACCGATCCGTGAAAATTGCCCTCTCCGTCGATCACGAGATGACTGCCGACAGGACGCGGGGCCGAACCCCAGGTCTCCACCACGGTCGCAACGGCCACGGCGCGCCCACCGGTCCGCCAGACTTCGGCGATCCTCAGCGGATCGAGTGTATCGGCAATTTCAATCGCTTGCATGGTTTGCCTGCCTTCCTGAATCAAGCCCGGCGCCCGGTTTGCTGGCCAGGAACCGCCGCGGATCGGCCGCGGACGGCATGGACGACGCGAACGAAGCGCAAAGGTCCGCGAGCGCGTTCAGATTGTGCACGGGACGCAGTTCGTCGACATGCGGGAGCATGGCGCGGACACCGCGCGCGCGCGGCTCGAAGCCGTCGAAGCGGAGCAGCGGGTTGAGCCAGACCAACCGCCTGCAGGACTTGCGCAGCCGTTCGATCTCGCTCTCCAGGCCGACGACATCGTCGCGCTCGAGCCCGTCGGTGATCAGCATGACGACGGCGCGCTGGCCGAGCACCCTGCGCGACCACAACCGGTTGAATTCACCCAGCGCATCGCCGATCCGGGTGCCGCCGGACCAGTCCCTGACCGCCGCCGAGCAATCGGCCAGCGCGGCATCGGGATCGCGGTGACGCATCTGGCGCGTCAGATTGGTGAGCCGCGTGCCGAAGACGAAGGTGTGGACGCGGCGGCGCTTATCCGTCAGCGCGTGAAGGAAATGCAGGAAGATGCGCGTGTACTGGCTCATGGAGCCCGAAATGTCGGCGAGCACGACCAAAGGCGGGTGGATCCGGCGCAGAGAGCGGAATTTCGGCAGAATGAGCGCGCCGCCGGTGCGCGCCGAAGCGCGCATCATGGCGCGCGGATCGATCCTCGACCCGCGCGACTCGGCCCGGAAGCGCCGCGTCGCGACCATGTCAAACGGCAGGCGGAGCGCCGCGATCTCGCGTCGCGCCTCCGTGACCTCCAGCGCCGTCATCTGGGCGAAATCCTTCGAGCGCAGGATCTCGCTGCCCGAGACCGTGAAGCGCGCGTCGACCTCGACCTGCGGGATTTCCTGGACGCTCTGGCGGTCGCGATGGCCTTCGAACAGCGCCTGGCCGACGCGATGCTCGGCCGCGCGCGGCTTCTGTCTCTCGCGGCGGTCGGGCGCGACGGGAGAAAACATCGCCAGCAATTTCTCGATCAGTTCGCGCGATTTCCAGAACAATCGGAATGCCTCGTCGAAGACGGCGTGATCCTCATGTCGGGTGATCAGGACGGCATGCAGCGTCCAGTAGAAATCGTCGCGCGATCCGATGCCCGCCGCGATCACGGCGTCGACCGCTTGAGTCACGGAAGCCGGTCCGACTCGCAGCCCCGCCTTGCGCAGCGTACGACCGAAATAGACGATGTTGTCGGCGATGCGCCCTTCGGGCGTCCCGCTTCCGGGACTGGAGGCGAACGCGTCCACCGCTACTCGGCCGCCGCGAGTTCCGCTCTCACCTCGTTCAAGAGGCGGCGGCCCTCGCCCTGCTCGATGCGGGCGATGTCGTCCTGGTATTTCAGCAGCACGCCGATCGTGTCCGACACGGTCTCGGGGTCGAGGGCGACCTTGTCCAATTCGGTCAACGCGCCGGCCCAGTCGATCGTCTCGGCGACGCCCGGAACCTTGAACAGCTCGATCTGCCGGAGTTTCTGGACGAATTTGACGACTTCGGCCGACAGCCGCTGGTTGGCTTGCGGCACTTTGCGAGCGACGATCTCCAGTTCGCGCTCGGCGCTGGGATAGTCGACCCAGTGATACAGGCACCGGCGCTTCAGCGCGTCGTGGATCTCGCGCGTGCGGTTGGTCGTGATGATGACGATCGGCGGCTCCAGCGCCTTGATCGTGCCGAGTTCCGGCACGGTCACCTGGAAGTCGCTCAGGATTTCCAAGAGGAACGCCTCGAACGCCTCGTCGGTGCGGTCAAGTTCGTCGATCAGGAAGACCGGCGCGGCGCCGGGCTCGCCATCGAGCGCCTGCAGCACGGGCCGGCGAATCAGATATTTTTCTGAGAAGACGTTGCGTTCCATCGCGCCCCGATCGACTTGGCCCTGCGCCTCTTCCATGCGGATCTCGATCATCTGCGCGGCGTAGTTCCACTCGTAGACCGCGGAGGACACGTCGAGGCCTTCATAACATTGCAGGCGAATCAGCGGCCGACCCAACGCCTTCGACAGGACCTTGGCGATCTCGGTCTTGCCGACGCCCGCCTCGCCCTCGAGAAACAGAGGACGCTTCATCCGGAGAGCGAGGAAAAGCACGGTCGCGAGCGCACGGTCGGCGACGTAATCGGCCCGCGAAAGCATCTCCAATGTCGCATCGATCGTTTCGGGGACGGCGCGGGCGGCGGGCTCCATCACCGCGCCTTCCCGCCGATGCCCTGTATGGCGCGGTACGCGCGATCGAAATAGATCAGCGGCCCGGCGCTGTCGCCCCTGCGCAGGCCGGTGACCTTGCCGAACAGGATGCGGTGCGAGGCCATGTCCTTGGCTTCGAACAATTCGCAATCGAAGACGCTCATCGCGCCGATCAGCGCAGGCGATCCGGTGGCGATCGTGTCCCACTGGGCCAATCCGAAGCGCTCCGCGGCCGGCAGCCCGATCACGCCCGACATCGCGAGTGCGAGCGGCTCATGTTCGGGCGCGAGCACGTTCAGGGCGAAGCGTCGATTGACGGTGAAGGCTTCGTTCTTGGCGTTGTCGCGGTTGACGCAGACGAGGATCATCGGCGGAGCGTCGGACACCGAGCAGGCGGCGATCACGGTGCAACCGCGTCTGCCGCCGGGACCGTCCGTGGTGAGCACGTGCACGGCGCCCGCGAAACGCGCCATGGCGTCGCGGTAGGCTTGGGGCTCGACGTCGATTTTTTTCAGCAACGGTTTTTTCGCTTTCGGGACAGGCGGTATATATGACGCGGAGACCGGGCCAACAAGCAACCCCCTTGCCCCGATGGCAAATCATGGTTGCGCCCCCCACGGCCTGCCAGTACGGGTCTTGCCTGTACTCGAACATGAGCCTGCCGCATCGGGCGCGCTCGAGAGGACCGTCGACCGAATGCGTCTCGCTTCCGCGGCCATCGCCATGCTCGGCTTGTTGCCGATGACCGGACGCGCGACGGCCGAACCGGTCAGGATCGGCATCGTCGCGCCCTTGTCCGGACCCTCGCGGATCCTCGGTATGCAGATCCTGAACGGCGCCCGGGCCGCCGCGGGCGACATCCCCGTCGAAATCGCGCCCGACGACTGTTCGAGCGAAAGCGGCGTGGCGGCCGCCGAGAGGCTGATCGCCGCCGGGACGCCGATCGTCGTCGGCTTTGTCTGCACCGAGACGCTTCAGGCCGCCCTGCCGCTCCTCAAGGCGGCGGGCATCCCGGTCATCACGCCTGCCGTGCGCACCGACAGCCTCACCGACCTGCGCGGCAAGACCGGCTGGCCGATCTGGCGCCTCGCCCCGCGCGAGGACGCCGAGGCCAAGGCGGTGGCGACGCTTCTGCCGCGCTTGTGGCGCGACGACCTGTTCGCGATCGTCGACGACGGGACGATCTACGGCCGCGAGCTGGCCGAATCGTTTCGCGCCGCCGCCGACCTGGCGGCGCTGAAGCCGGTCTTCGTCGACACCTACCGGCCGCAGTCGGAAAACCAGATCGCGTTGATCGCGCGGCTGCGCAAGGCCGGCGCGGCGAACGTTTTCGTCGGCGGCGACCGCGAGGATATCGCCATCATGGCCCGCGACGCCGCCGGCCTCGGCCTGCGCATCGACTTGGCCGGCGGCGAAACGCTGCGGTCGCCCGATGGGGCAACGAAACTGGCAGCCGGCACGATCATGATCGGCCTGCCCGAATGGGCCGAAATCGCCGATCCCGCCGCCCTCGCCGACTTCGCCGCGCGCAACCTTCGCGCCGAAGGCTATGTGCTGCCGAGTTTCGCCGCCGTGCAGATCGCGCGCAGCGCCGTGTTTCCGGCGTCCGGAGCCGTTGCGCCCGGGCAACCGGCCGGACCGTTCGCCACCGCGCTCGGCAACCTCTCCTTCGACGCCAAGGGCGATCTCACGACCAATCCGTACCATCTGTTTCGGTACGACGGGAACCGCTTCGTCGCCATCGAGGCGCCATGAGCCATCGCCGCGGGCCGCGCAATCTCATCACAGATGTCGCGGGCCTGCGGGTCGGCAACGCGTCTGACGCCGGTCTCAAGTCGGGAGTGACGGTCGTGATCTGCGACGAGCCTGCCGTAGCCGGCGTCCAGGTGCTCGGCGGAGCCCCCGGAACGCGCGAGACGGACCTGCTCGAGCCGCATAATTCGGTCGCGGCGATCCATGCCGTTGCGCTCTCCGGCGGGTCGGCATTCGGGCTCGACGCGGCATCCGGCGTTCAGGCGGCGCTGCGCGAACAGGGCGTCGGTTTTCTAGTGCGCGGCGCCCGCGTGCCGCTCGTGCCGTCGGCCATCCTGTTCGACCTCGCCAATGGCGGCGACAAGGCGTGGGGCCGTTATCCGCCCTATCGCGACCTCGGATACGATGCCGCAAGATCGGCCTCGGCGGATTTTTCGATCGGCTCGGCCGGCGCCGGCGCCGGCGCGTTGACCGCCGGCCTGAAGGGCGGCCTCGGCTCGGCCTCCACGGTGCTTGCGGGCGGCGTGACGATCGGCGCGCTGGCGGCGGTGAACGCCACGGGGTCCGTCACCGTACGGGGAACACGTCATTTCTGGGCCGCGCCGTTCGAGATCGGCGGCGAATTCGGCGGGCTCGGCTATCCGCATCCTTTCCCGGGAAAGGCCGACAAGATCCTGCTCAAATACCGCAGCAAAGCGTTCGGGGCGAACACGACCATCGCGGTGATCGCGACCGACGCCGTGCTGACCAAGGCGGAAGCCAAGCGTCTCGCCATCGCCGCGCATGACGGGTTCGTGCGCGCCATCTGGCCGACCCACACGCCGGCGGACGGCGACATCGTTTTCGCGCTGGCGACCGGCGGGAGCGGCCGGACGCTGGCGTTCGACGATGCGATCGACCTGTACGCGATGGCCGGCGCGACGATGGCGCGCGCGATCGCCCGCGCCATCCACGCGGCGACCCCGGAACCAGGCGACCTGATGCCGGTCTGGTGGTCGCTCCGGTGACAGTGGGGGCCAGCCGCCGTTCGCCATCGCTGGCGACGCATCTTGTCGGCGCCGCCCTGTGGGCCGCCGTCATGGGACTGAGCCCCGTCGCCTGCCTCTGGGTGCGAGGCTGGCTGCAATCCTCGTCGATCGAGGCTGTCGGGCTCGTCTATGCGATCGGCGGCGGTCTTGCCTTTCCGCCCGCCTTGCGGATCTGCTATCGAGGCGCGCGCGACCGCGGCTTCGAGGGGCGTTTCGCCTGGGCATTCCTGATTTTCACGGCGACGACGATCCTGGTCACCGCGGTCGTCTACGCCCTGGATTACCGCAGCTATTATGCGGCGTGGCATGACGACGCGCTGACGAAGACCTGGCTCATCCAATTCGGCTTCACCACGGCGGGCGCGCTCGCCCAGTTCGCAGTCACAGGCATACGCCTCTATTTTCCGATCGGCTTCATCGGACTGCTCGCCGCGTCGTTATGGTTCGCGCGGCAGCCACGTTGAGCAATCGCGCGGCGCCTGCTAGGTCGGACCTTCCCTTGAAGAGCAGGACCACACGATGATCCCTCGCTATTCGCGGCCGGAAATGGTCGCCGTCTGGTCGGCCGAGACGCGGTTCCGAATCTGGTTCGAGATCGAAGCCCACGCCTGCGACGCGCTGGCCGAAATCGGCGTGATCCCCAGGGAAGCCGCCCGGACGATTCGGGAGAAGGGCGGGGCGGCTGAATTCGACGTCGAACGCATCGACGAGATCGAACGCGTCACCAAACACGACGTCATCGCCTTCCTGTCGCACTTGGCCGAATTCGTCGGCCCCGATGCGCGCTTCATCCATCAGGGCATGACCTCGTCGGACGTGCTCGACACCTGCCTCGCCGTTCAGTTGAGCCGGGCGAGCGACATATTGCTCGCCGACATGGACGCGCTGCTGGCCGCCCTGAGACGCCGCGCGTTCGAGCACAAGGACACGCTCACCATCGGCCGCAGCCATGGCATCCACGCCGAACCGACAACCTTCGGCGTCAAACTGGCGCAGGCGCATGCCGAGTTCGGCCGCTGCCGCGAACGGCTCGTCCACGCTCGCGCCGAAATCGCGACCTGCGCCATTTCCGGCGCGGTCGGCACCTTCGCCAACATCGACCCGTTCGTCGAGGAATACGTGGCGGAGAAACTCGGCCTCGAACCGGAGACCGTTTCGACGCAGGTCATCCCGCGCGACCGGCACGCGATGTTCTTCGCCACGCTCGGCGTCATCGCCTCGTCGATCGAGCGCCTTGCGGTCGAAATCAGGCATCTGCAGCGGACCGAGATTCTGGAAGTCGAGGAGTTCTTTTCGCCTGGACAGAAAGGTTCGTCGGCCATGCCGCACAAGCGCAACCCGGTGCTGAGCGAGAACCTGACCGGCCTTGCCCGCATGGTGCGCGCTTTCGCGATGCCGGCGATGGAGAACGTCGCGCTGTGGCACGAACGCGATATCTCGCACTCGTCGGTGGAGCGGATGATCGGCCCTGACGCGACCATCACGCTCGACTTCGCGCTGTCGCGGCTGGCCGGCATCATCGACAAGCTCGTCGTCTACCCGGACACCATGCTGAGGAATCTGAATCAGTTCAGGGGATTGGTCCATTCGCAGCGTGTGCTGCTCGCCTTGACTCAAGCGGGCGTCGGCCGCGACGAGGCCTACGCTCTCGTCCAGCGCAACGCCATGAAGGTCTGGCGGGACGGCGCGGATTTTCTCCAACAGTTGCTCGCCGACGCGGAAGTGCGCGCCGTGCTTTCTGAGGGCGACCTGCGCGAGAAGTTCGACCTCGGCTACCACACCAAACACGTGGACACGATCTTTCGCCGGGTCTTCGGCGCATCGTGACGGAACAAACTGCGTGGAGATGCCGTTGCCGGCGCAAATCAGATGCGCTTCGCGGAGCCCGCGCCCATGACCGACATCCCGCCGCCCGTCATGCCCCCCAACCGCTTCCGCTGGTTCGCCGCGGGCAGCCTCACGGCCGTCGCGGCGATCAGCGGATTTCTTTACACGACCGGGTATTTTTCCTCACCGATGCAGGCCCAGGCGGAGGCTGGCCGCACCATCATCGAGGGTAAGCGTTAGCGCGGTCAGGCGCCCGGCACGATCCGCACGACGTTGCCCCACGGATCTTCATGCAGCGATTCGGCCTTCGCGGTTCGCGACTTGAATTCGACGAACGAGAGTCCCGTGCGATCCGGATCCCGGTCCTTCGCGCCCGCGCTCTGCCACGCGTTGGCGCCGACATGGTGGTGGTAGCCACCCGTCGACAGGAAAACCGCCTGGCCGCCATAGCGGACCATCGTGTCGAAACCGAGTTCGTCGCGCCACCAGCGCTCCGCCTCCCGCGCGTCGCCGACGCGCAAATGGACATGGCCGACCATGCTGCCGTCCGGCGCGCCGGTCCATTCCGTCTCGCCTGCCGCGAGTTCGCCGAGCAGGCCGTTCACGTCGAGCGGCAGCGTCGCCATCTTGAGGGATGCGCCATCCAGCGCCCACATTTCCCTCGGGCGGTCGGCGTAGATCTCGATGCCGTTTCCTTCCGGATCCGTCAGGTAGATCGCCTCGCTGACCAGATGGTCCGACGCGCCTGTGACTTCGATCCGGTCGTTGATCGCATGACGGGTCCAACGCGCCAGGTCATGGCGCGAAGGTAGCAGAAAAGCCGTGTGGTAGAGGCCGGCGGCGCGCGGATCGTCCGGCCGCCCCGCCCTGAACTCCTCGATTTCGAGCAGCGGCAGTTCGTTCGCGCCGAGCGCGATCAGGCCCGGTTTGCGCGCGATCTCCCGCAATCCGAGCGCATGCTTGTAATAGTCCGCGAGGGCAGCCGGGTCGCGCGCCTTGATGCCGATCGTGGTCACGCTCACCGGGGCGTCGGCGGCAGAAGGAAGGGTGGTCATTTTTGTCTCCGCGGAGGCCGATCGGGCGACGGCATGCCGGCGCTTTGCACCCTACCAAGATCGTCGTTGTAAGCCGTCGCCGCAAGACGGGTTTCGCCGAACAGGTCGTTCACCAAAGCCCGTACGCACTCGATCCAGGTTTCGATGCAGATCTGCGGTGAAGCCTGATGCGCATCGCGTTGCACTCAAAACGGTCCGTCGCTAAATCGGCAGTCATGAAAGTAAGAGACGCCGATATTCTGATCGTCCCCGGCTACACCAATTCCGGTCCGGACCACTGGCAAAGCCGCTGGCAAGCCAAGCTTTCGACCGCCCGCCGGGTCGAGCAGGAGTCCTGGTCGAAGCCGGAGCGCGAAGCGTGGACACGAACGGTCGCGCATGCCGTCAACGAAGCAGAGCGCCCGGTCGTGATCATCGCGCACTCGCTCGGCGCAGCCGCCGTGGTGCAGGCCGCGCCGTTTTTCCTCGGGCCCGTCGCAGGCGCTTTCCTGGTCGCGCCACCCGACGTGGCCAATCCGGCTATCCGGCCGAAGCATCTCATGACGTTCGGCCCCTATCCGCGCGATCCGCTGCCGTTTCCGTCGATCGTGGCTGCGAGCAGCAACGACCCGTTCTGCGCACTGGATGTCGCCGAAGACATAGCGGCGGCATGGGGCTCGGTCTTCATCCACGCCGGCGAGGCCGGCCACATCAACAGCGAATCGGGCTACGGCCCATGGCCGGAGGGCACGATGGCGTTCGCGAATTTTTTGACCCGGCTTAAGCCCTGACGGCAAAGGGTTCGGACAGGGTCCGCGTTTCTCTCGAAGCCCGGTCGAAAGCGAAGACCGATGGCGGTCGCACGAGCGTCCAGTGCATCGGTAAAGGCTGTCAGCATCCCGTTCGGCCTTTGTTCTTTTCGCTTGCGGAGGGATATGGGCGTCGCCTAAATTCCCAATGCCGCCGGCGTATCCTCGACATGGCGGCATTACCACCTACATTGCGGTTGGCGGCGTCAGATCGGCCAATCTTGTTTTTCCAGTTCGAGGCGGCGGAGCGGCATGGCCGACCACAAGTACATTTCCGTGCGCGGCGCGCGAGAACACAATCTCAAGAACATCGACATCGATCTGCCGCGCGACAGCCTGATCGTGATGACCGGGCTTTCCGGGTCCGGCAAGTCGTCCCTGGCGTTTGACACGATCTACGCGGAGGGCCAGCGGCGCTATGTCGAGAGCCTGTCGGCCTATGCCCGACAGTTCCTCGAGATGATGCAGAAGCCGGATGTGGACCAGATCGACGGCCTCTCGCCGGCTATCTCGATCGAGCAGAAGACGACCTCGCGCAACCCGCGCTCGACGGTCGGCACGGTCACCGAAATCTACGACTACATGCGCCTCCTATTCGCCCGCGTCGGGGTGCCCTACTCGCCCGCCACCGGCCTGCCGATCGAGAGCCAGACGGTCAGCCAGATGGTCGACCGCGTGCTGGCGCAGGAAGAGGGCAGCCGCTTGCTGATCCTCGCGCCGATCGTGCGGGGCCGCAAAGGCGAATACCGCAAGGAACTGCTTGAACTTCAGAAAAAGGGTTTCCAGCGCGTCAAGATCGACGGGGCGTTCCACGAAATCGCGGACGCGCCGGCGCTCGACAAGAAATACAAGCACGACATCGACGTGGTCGTCGACCGCATCGTTGTGCGCGGCGATCTCGGAACGCGGCTCGCCGATTCGATCGAGACGGCGCTCAAGCTCGCCGAAGGGCTCTGCGTCGCCGAATTCGCCGACAAGCCGCTCGATGCCAGCCAGACCGGCGCCGACTCGGTCAACAAATCCGCGAACGAAACGCATGAGCGCATTCTGTTTTCCGAGAAATTCGCCTGCCCTGTCTCCGGGTTCACCATTCCAGAGATCGAGCCGCGCCTGTTCTCGTTCAACAACCCATTCGGCGCCTGCCCGGCCTGCGACGGGCTCGGCAGCCAGCGCGCCATCGATCCCAATCTCATCGTTCCGGACGAGAGCCTGACGTTGCGCAACGGCGCGGTGAGCCCCTGGGCGAAATCCTCGTCGCCCTACTATACGCAGACGCTCGAAGCGCTGGGCAAGGCCTATGGCTTCAAGATCGGCGACCGCTTCAGGGATTTGAGCGAGGAGGCCAGGCAGGCGATCCTGCGCGGCACGGGCAAGCGCGAGATCGCCTTCCAGTACGATGACGGCTTGCGCGCCTACAAGACGACCAAGACCTTCGAGGGCGTCATCAACAACCTCGAACGTCGCTGGAAGGAGACCGAATCGGCCTGGATGCGCGAGGAAATCGAGCGCTTCATGTCGGCCACCCCCTGCCCGGCCTGCGGCGGCTATCGCCTCAAGCCCGAGACGCTGGCGGTCAAGATCGCGACGCTGCATATCGGCCAGGTCTCCGAAATGTCGATCCGCAAGGCGAACGACTGGTTCGCCGACTTGCCGGCCAGACTGACCGACCAGCAGAACCAGATCGCGGTGCGCATCCTGAAGGAGATCCGCGAGCGGTTGCGCTTTCTCAACGACGTCGGTCTCGACTACCTGACGATGGCGCGCAATTCCGGCACGCTGTCGGGCGGCGAGAGCCAGCGCATCCGGCTGGCCTCGCAGATCGGCTCCGGCCTGACCGGCGTCCTCTACGTCCTCGACGAGCCGTCGATCGGCCTGCACCAGCGCGACAACGAGCGCCTGCTCGCGACCCTCAAGCATCTGCGCGACATCGGCAACACGGTCATCGTCGTCGAGCACGACGAAGATGCGATCCTGCAAGCCGACTATGTCGTCGACATCGGCCCCGCGGCCGGCATCCACGGCGGCGAGGTGATCGCGAAAGGCACGCCGGCCGAGATCATGGCCAACCCGGATTCGATCACCGGCAAATATCTGACTGGGGAACTGGAGATCGAGGTGCCTGCCGAACGTCGCGGCTTGAAGAAGGGCCGCAGGCTCAAGATCGTCGGCGCGCGCGGCAACAATCTGAAGGATGTCACGGCCGAGATTCCGCTTGGCGCGTTCACCGCGGTCACGGGCGTCTCGGGCGGCGGCAAGTCGACCTTCCTCATCGAGACGCTGTTCAAGGCCGCCTCGCGCAAGATCATGGGCAGCAGAGAGCATCCGGCCGAGCACGACCGCGTCGAAGGGCTCGAATTCCTCGACAAGGTCATCGACATCGACCAGTCGCCGATCGGCCGAACCCCGCGCTCCAACCCAGCCACCTATACCGGGGCCTTCACGCCGATCCGCGACTGGTTCGCCGGCCTGCCCGAAGCCAAGGCGCGCGGCTACCAGCCCGGCCGCTTCTCATTCAACGTCAAGGGCGGCCGCTGCGAGGCGTGCCAGGGCGACGGCGTGATCAAGATCGAGATGCACTTCCTGCCCGACGTCTACGTCACCTGCGACGTCTGCCACGGCAAGCGCTATAACCGCGAGACTCTGGACGTCACCTTCAAGCAGAAATCGATCGCCGACGTGCTCGACATGACGGTCGAGGAGGGCGTCGACTTCTTCGCCGCCGTCCCCGGCGTCCGCGACAAGCTGGAGACGCTGCACAAGGTCGGGCTCGGCTACATCAAGATCGGCCAGCAGGCCAACACGCTTTCGGGCGGCGAGGCGCAGCGCATCAAGCTCGCCAAGGAATTGTCGCGCAAGGCCACGGGCAAGACGCTCTACATCCTCGACGAGCCGACCACCGGCCTGCATTTCCACGATGTCGCCAAGCTGCTCGAAGTGCTGCACGAACTCGTCGACCAGGGCAACACGGTGGTCGTCATCGAGCACAATCTGGAGGTCATCAAGACCGCCGACTGGGTGCTGGACCTCGGCCCCGAAGGCGGCGACGGCGGCGGCGAACTGGTGGCAAGCGGCCGGCCGGAGGATGTCGCGGCGGAGAAGCGGAGTTATACCGGGCAGTTTCTGGCGGAGTTGCTGGAGCGCCGGCCGGGAGCAAGGAAGCGAGAGGCGGCGGAGTAGCAACTTGTCCCCCAACGCAACAGCGCAAGGGCTTGTTTTACCTGTCTGGGCGCAGTGGATTGAGGCGCTCGGGCCGGTCGCAATCAGCTTGGTTACCGCGATTGTCGCTGTCGTCGTCGGGGTGGTCGCCTATCGGCAATGGAGAATCGCTCGCGAGAAGCTCGTATTGGATTTGTTTGAGCGCCGGTTTACTTTATATTTAGCGGCCAAGGCCGGTGTCGATCAAGTGGCAAGAGATGGCAACGCTCGCAACAATGATGGTATACGAAACATCTCTGTGATGCGCGGTGAAGCTATATTTCTTTTCGGCGACGAAATTCTTGACTATTTAGGGAAACTGCAAGAAGCAATGGCAAGGCTCAGGTTAGCTCAGACTATGATGGAGAGCGGTGACAACTCACAAGACTGGCCAAAAATCAACTATGACAACATCATGTTCATATGCAATTTTTATGACGAATTTCCAAAGATTGCAACACCGTACATGCGGATGGCCCAAAAGCTTCGCTAGAGAGCAAAATGGCAAAATCGTTTCTTTTTGTTCTGACAGCGAATCAAGGTGACGTTGGGTAAACAATGGATTAATGTTCTCCAAACCGTGAGGGGAGGAAGATCATGCCGCCTACCAATGGAAATGACGTGCTTGTCGGCACGACCGCTGCTGAAACGATCAATGCGCTGGCCGGCGACGATTCGGTCGACGCCAAGACCCGTCCGTCCGCCGGCGTCGACATCGACGTGGTCGATGGGGGTCTCGGCATCGATACCCTGATCGTCGATTGCTCGGCGGAGACGCAGTCCGTGCAACTCGGCACAGGCAGTTCGCCGACATTCACCGTGCGCTCGACATCAGGCAATTTCTACGTCGACGCCTACAACATGGAAAAGGTAAAATTCACCGGCGGCGCCGGCGCCGACACGATCAACACGGGAGAACGCGGCGGCACGGTCAATGGCGGGGGCGGCGCCGATCACTGGATCGCCTATCTGGGCGGCCTGTTTGCAAATGTCACCTTCACGCTCGGCGCGACCACGTCGATCTCGGCAGCAGGATTGACGTCGATACTCAGCATCGAGCGAATTTCGCTGACAACCGGCGCCGGGAACGACACGATCGTCGGAGCCGCCCAGGCCGACGCCATCAACACCGGCGACGGCGACGATACGATCGACGCCAAGACCCGGCCGTCGGCCGGCTCTGCGGTCGACGTCGTCGACGGAGCAGCCGACATCGATACGTTAGTGGTCAACGCCACGGCGGAAACGCAGTCCGTCCAGCTCGGGGTTGGCAATTCCCCGACTTTCACCGTGCGTTCGACCTCGGGGAACTTCTACGTCGATGCCTACAATATGGAAGTCATAAAGATCGCCACCGGCGCCGGCGCCGACACCATCAACACGGGCGACCATGGCGGAACTGTCGACGGCAACGGCGGCGTCGACCACTGGATCGCCGATCTCGGCGGGCTGACGGCGGGCATCTCCTTCACGCTCGGAGTCACCACGGCGATCGCGGCGGCGGGATTGACCTCGATCCTCGACATCGACCGCCTTTCGCTCACGACCGGGGGCGGCAACGACACGATCGTCGGCGGCGCCCAGGCCGACACGATCAGCACCGGCAACGGCAACGATACGATCGACGCCAAGACCCGGCCGGCGGCAGGCGCTTCGATCGACGTCGTCGACGGTGGTCTCGGCGCCGACACGCTCGTGGTCAACGCCGCGGCGGAAACGCAGTCTGTCCAGTTTGGCGTCGGCAATTCGCCGACGTTTTCCGTACGCTCCACTTCAGGCAATTTCTACGTCGACGCCTACAGTATGGAACTCGTGAAGATCGCAACGGGCGCCGGCGCCGACACCATCAACACGGGCAACCATGGCGGTACGATCGACGGCAATGGGAGTGTCGATCTCTGGATCGCCGACCTCAGCGGACTGACGGCGGGCATCTCGTTCGCTCTCGGAACGACCACGGCGATCGCGGCGGCGGGATTGACCTCGATCCTCGACATCGAACGCCTCTCGCTGACGACCGGCAGCGGCAACGACACGATCGTCGGCGGCGCCCAGGCCGACACGATCAGCACCGGCAACGGCAACGACGCTTTCGATGCAAAGACCCGGCCGTCTGCCGGCGCTGCGATCGATGTCGTCGACGGGGGCCTAGGCACCGATTTGCTTATCGTCAACGCCGCCGCGGAAACTCAGTCCGTCCAGGTCGGCGCGGGCTATTCGCCGACCTTCACAGTGCGCTCGACCTCGGGCAACTTCTACGTCGACGCCTACAATACGGAAAGGTTGATCTTCACCGGCGGCGCGGGCGACGACACGGTGACGGGAAGGCAGCTCAACGATACCATCACGACCAACGCCGGCGCTGACACCGTCAACGGCGGCGACGGCGCCGACAAGATAGATACCGGCAACGACGCTGACACAATCACGGGCGGACGCGGCGCGGACGTCATCACGGTGGGCGCCGGCGCGGACGACATCTTCTATTTCAGCGTTCTCGAGTCGAGCGTCTTCAACAACGCAATCGACACGATCTCCGACTTCTCGTCCGGTACGGACGACATCGACCTCTCCGCCATCGACGCCAACAACTTCGGCGCCGACGGCAACCAGGCCTTCGTCCTGATCAATGCTTCCGCTTTCAGTGGCGTCGCAGGGGAGTTGCGCTCCGTTGCCGGAATGATCGAGGCCGACGTGAACGGCGATGCGATCGCGGATTTCAGGGTGCTGTTCTCCAATAACGCCACGGCCGTGACGGGCGACTTCATCTTCTGAAGCGGGTCCGCCGAAGTAGAATTGAAGTAGGCCGAGGCCCAGGCGGTGGGCTGTCAGTGACTTCCGCATTGGCCTGGGCGCGGAAAGAGGTAAGCCCTTTGTTGGTCGTGTCGAGAGCCATGCCGCGCCGGCTGGACAAGAGGGTCGGCGGGACGCATTTTCGGCGCGCAAAGCGAGGACCGAACAGATGCAATCCGGAAAAATCCGCGCCGGGATGGGCGGGTGGACATTCGAGCCGTGGGAAGGCACGTTCTATCCCGACAAGCTGCCGAAGAAGCAGCAGCTGCATTTCGCCAGCGCCCAAGTGCCGACGATCGAGGTCAACGGCACCTATTATTCCGGCTTCAAGCCCGAGACCTATGCCAAGTGGCGGGACGAAACGCCCGACGGTTTCGTCTTCTCGATCAAGGGCAACCGTTTCGTCACCAACCGTAAGGTGCTTGCCGAGGCAGGCGAGTCGATGGACAAGTTCTTCGCGCAAGGTCTCGGGGAATTGGGCGCCAAGCTCGGCCCGATCGTTTGGCAGTTCGCGCCGACGAAAAAATTCGATGCCGACGATTTCGAAGGCTTTCTAAAACTCCTGCCCAAGAGCCATGCCGGGCTGACCCTGAAGCACGCGCTGGAGGTCCGCAACGCGTCCTTCGCGGCGCCGGAATTCGTCGCGTTGGCGGGACGATACAACGCCGCGGTTTGCTATGCGCATCACCACGACTATCCGGAATTCGCCGACATCACCTCGAACTTCGTCTATGCCCGGCTGCAGAAGGGCGAGGACGATATCCCAACGGCCTACACGCCGAAAAGCCTTGACGGCTGGGTCCGGCGCGCCAAGCTCTGGGCTTCCGGTTCGCAGCCCGACGACCTGCCCCTCGCCGACCCGAACCGAAAGGTCAAGCAGGAACCGCGTGACGTGTTCCTCTACATCATCCATGAAGGCAAGCTGCGCGCGCCGCAGGGCGCGATGGCGCTGATGGAGAGGCTGTAGGAGAGGTAGCCGGCCGGCCTCTCGCCGTGCGCTATGAAACCTTGCTTTCAGCCGTGACCATAGAGGTCGCGCAGCACCGGCGGCAGAGCCGACGGCAGATCTTCCGCGATCAACCCCGGTCCGAACCACGTTGCAGCCTTCGCATGCATCCAGACTCCGGCGCAGGCGGCCTCGAAAGCCGGCATCTTTTGCGCCAAAAGCCCGCCGATGATGCCCGACAGCACATCGCCGGACCCCGCCGTCGCCAGCCACGACGCGCCATTGGCGTTGATGGCCGCGCGGCCATCGGGCGACG
Source organism: uncultured Rhizobiaceae bacterium (assembly GCA_964244725.1). Classification (GTDB taxonomy): domain Bacteria; phylum Pseudomonadota; class Alphaproteobacteria; order Rhizobiales; family Rhizobiaceae; genus Kumtagia. The sequence continues at coordinate 24,206 of CAXTJQ010000003.1, read as the reverse complement.
CGATCACCGTGTCCGGTCCCTTATACACCTGGACCGCGTTCGATCGCATGGCGGCGGCGCGTGCGCGATCGAGCTTGGACGGCATGGTTTGCGCTGTGAGGTCTGGAAACAGTTTCCTGAACTCGCCCTCGTGCGGCGTAAGGACCGGGTAAGCCGTGCGCGCGCCGAGCGCCCGGAATGCATCGTCCCGCATCCCCGCCAAGGATGTCAGGGCGCTCGCATCGAGCACGATGCCGGGCGCGCCTTCGATCTGGTCGAGCAATTCGAGAAGGAATCGGCCTGTCGCGGCTTCGGCCGCAAGACCCGGACCATAGACCAGCGCGGCGACGCGCCGCTGGTCCATGAACGCGGCCGCGTCGTCCGTCGAATCGGCCTGGCGAAGCATGATCGACGTTAGATGCGCGGCGTTCACGCCAAGCGCGTCCCGCGGCGACAGGACCGTGACCGCGCCGGCTCCGGTTCGCGCCGCGGCCATCGCGGAGAGCCGCGCGGCGCCCGTGGCGGTCGGACCGCCAGAGAACACGGCGACATGGCCGCGCGCATATTTGTGCGTGTCGATCTCCGGCCTGGGGAAGGCGGCAAGCCAGAGCGAAGGCGCATTTTCGAAGCAATTGGCCTGCACGCTCAAGACAATGGCGTCGCCGATGCCGATCTCCGCGACGACAACCTCGCCGCACCATTCGCGGCCGGGCAGCAGCAGATGGCCGGGCTTCCTGCGCACGAAGGTCACCGTCAGCGCCGCCTTGAACGCGTGGCCGAGGATCGCGCCGCTTGCGCCGGACACGCCAGAGGGTAGGTCGACCGAGACCACCGTGCTTCCGGCTTGCGTCGCGCGCACGATGGCGCGGACAACACTGTCGCCGACCGGGCGCGAGAGACCGGCGCCGTAAAGCGCGTCGACGACGAGGGTCTCGGGCATCGGCCTGAACTCTTCGAGTGGCCGCGGTTCCACTGCGCAACGGCTCAGCGCAAGCCTCGCGTCCGCGCCGTCCTTCGGCAAGCCATCATGAAAGACGGCTACGCTGGCGCCCGAGTGGCGGAGCATAGCCGCGACAATATAGCCGTCGCCGCCATTGCCGCCCGGGCCGCACAGGACTGCGAATTGCCCTGCGCTGCCGAAACGCTCCAGAACGATCTTGGCCACGGCCATACCGGCGCGGGTCATTAGGCCGATACCGTCCAACGGACCCGCGGCGAGCGCCGCATGGTCGACGCGCGCCATTTGGTCAGCCGTCAGGATTTCGCGTTTCATGAGCCGTCACACCGGTTTACAGGGTCCAAACGCGTGGCGGCACGGCTACGTTGCCGCATTCTTCATCATCCTGCATTGTTTTTCAGCAAATTCGGCGCACCCGGCAGGCATGCCTCTGCGCGTTTTCACGGCAGTCATGGCGCTTCGGCACGGTTTTGCGGCAGGCCCGACGCCGAAACACCGGCTGGATGACTGGCATGCTTCGTGCTTTTCGATATCGTGAGGGCGGGCCGCAGAGCCCGCCGTCTTTTGACTGGAGGCAAGACCCGAATGAAGAAGATCGAGGCGATCATAAAGCCGTTCAAGCTCGACGAGGTCAAGGAGGCGCTTCAGGAGGCTGGCTTGCAAGGCATCACCGTGACGGAGGCGAAAGGCTTCGGCCGGCAGAAGGGTCATACCGAGCTCTACCGCGGCGCGGAATACGTCGTCGACTTCCTGCCTAAGGTCAAGATCGAGGTCGTGCTGGGCGACGACAGCGTCGAGGCGGCGATCGAGGCGATCCGCAAGGCAGCCCAAACCGGCCGTATCGGCGACGGGAAGATTTTCGTTTCGAACATTGAGGAAGTGGTGCGCATCAGAACCGGCGAAACCGGTATGGACGCCGTATAAGTCTTTGGGCATAAGCCAGCGGCGTTCAACGCGCCAAACAGCGAGGACCGGGCCATGACGACCGCCAAAGACATCCTGAAGCAGATCAAGGACAACGACGTCAAGTTCGTCGACCTTCGCTTCACCGATCCCAAGGGCAAGCTACAGCACGTCACGATGGACGTGGTCGAGGTCGAGGAGGACATGTTCGCCGACGGCGTGATGTTCGACGGCTCGTCCATCGCCGGCTGGAAGGCGATCAACGAATCCGACATGGTGCTGATGCCCGATCCCGAGACGGTCCACATGGATCCGTTCTTCGCGCAGTCGACGATGGTGATCCTGTGCGACATCCTCGACCCGGTGTCCGGCGAGGCCTACAACCGCGACCCGCGCGGCACCGCCAAGAAGGCCGAGGCCTACATGCAGGCGGAAGGCGTCGGCGACACGATCTTCGTCGGTCCGGAGGCCGAGTTCTTCGTGTTCGACGACGTGAAGTACAAGGCCGACCCCTACAACACCGGCTTCAAGGTCGATTCGACCGAACTGCCCTCGAACGACGACACCGACTACGAGACCGGAAACCTGGGCCATAGGCCACGCGTGAAAGGCGGCTACTTCCCGGTGCCGCCGATCGATTCGGCGCAGGACATGCGCTCCGAAATGCTGACCGTGCTCGGCCAGATGGGCGTGCGCGTCGAGAAACATCACCACGAGGTCGCCGCCGGCCAGCACGAGCTCGGCGTCAAGTTCGACGCGCTGGTGCGCAACGCCGACAAGATGCTGATCTACAAATATGTCGTGCATCAGGTCGCCAACGCCTACGGCAAGACGGCGACCTTCATGCCCAAGCCGATCTTCGGCGACAACGGGTCGGGCATGCATGTCCACATGTCGATCTGGAAGGGCGGCAAGCCGACCTTCGCCGGCAACGAATACGCCGGGCTGTCGGAAAGCTGTCTCTATTACATCGGCGGGATCATCAAGCACGCCAAGGCGATCAACGCCTTCACCAACCCGCTGACCAATTCCTACAAGCGGCTGGTGCCCGGCTACGAGGCGCCGGTGCTGCTCGCCTATTCGGCGCGCAACCGCTCGGCCTCGTGCCGCATCCCATTCGGCTCGAACCCGAAATCCAAGCGCGTCGAAATCCGCTTCCCCGATCCGGGCGCCAATCCCTACCTCGCCTTCTCGGCGCTGCTGATGGCCGGGCTCGACGGCATCAAGAACAAGATCCATCCCGGCCAGCCGATGGACAAGGATCTCTATGACCTCCCACCGAAGGAATTGAAGAAAATCCCGACCGTCTGCGGTTCGTTGCGCGAGGCGCTGCAAAGCCTCGACCGCGACCGGGGCTTCCTGAAGGCCGGCGGCGTGTTCGACGACGACCAGATCGACAGCTACATCGAATTGAAGATGGCCGAGGTCATGCGCTTCGAAATGACCCCCCATCCGGTTGAGTATGATATGTATTATTCGGTGTGAGCGGCGAGCGAAGCTGTATCGACACCCCCGGCAATAGTCGGGGTGTAGGGTCCGGGCCACTCCAGAAATTGACAGATCATAGGGCCGCGCCCAGTGCCCCCAACACCCTTACAGCCGCGTCGAAATCCCGTCTCCGGATCGCCCGTCTCGCCAGCGCCTCCGAATCCCAGCCCCATTGTTCGGCCTGGAAATCCTCGTCGACATGCGCTGCGACCCACGCGGCGTCGGCCTCGATCGCGCCCGCCTCGACCGCGAGGGCGATCAGCGCCGAGCCGGTCAGCGACGTCATCAAATGCAGGCAGGCGAGCGTGAACGAATCGGACCGCTGGCGCAGATGGACGCCGACCGCCGCGATCGACCCGCGCGGCTGCGCGACATGGACGATGCCCTCGGCGAGCGTCATGCTGGCGCCGATGGCGTCGCGCGCCCAGTCCAGGATCGGGTCCCACGCCGCGCTCTCGCGCGTCGCCAGCGCCTCCGGTCCGGCCGCGCGGTAGCACAGCATGTCGGAGGCGGCGAAACGCTGGATGTCCTCCATCACCGCGTCGGCCTCCCTGGCGACCCCGTCGATCGCCGTGTTAACCAGGCGCATCACCGGCATCGTCACGGGATCGATCATTTCGGCCTGCGCCTCGAACTCGGCGGCGACCAGATCGGCCGCGGCCCGCGTCGGCAGCGCGATCGTAGCCTTGGCCGGCGTCCTCGCCGGCTTGCCGTCGAGCAAGACCGGGAAACCGCCCTCGCCTTCCGCGACCGTCACGACCTTGTAGAATCGTTTCGGCAGCGGCGTCCGCATCTGGATTTGCGCGCGGCGAACCGGGTCGGGGTCCGAGAGGATGCGCGGGTCGAAATCGTCCTTGATGGTGTCAGGCATGGCTATGATCTTCAGGGAGCCGGAGGGCTGGGTTTGCGCGCCGGGCGGTTGGCCAGGATCAGCCCGGCCGCGATCAGCGCTAGCGCGGCGATGATGCGGGGAGATAGGGGCTCGCCGAGAACGATGCCACCGCACAGCACGCCAAAGGCCGGCGTGAGGAAGATGAAGCTCGACAGCCCGCTCGCCGGATAGCGCCGCATCAGCCAGAACCACAACAGGAACGTGACGCCGACCACGTAGAACGACTGGAACAGCAGCGCTCCGGTCGACAGCAGCGACGGTTCGCGCAGCAACGGGCCGAAAAACGGCAGCAGCGGCAGCGAGACGGCGACCGCGACTGCAAGCTGGTACAGCAGCAGCTTTTCCGGTCCGGCCTCGCGGAGCTTCGTTCCCTTGATCACCAGCGTCGTTGCGCCCCAAAGCAGCCCGGCAGTCAGCGACATGAGGTCTCCGACCAGCGCATGAGGACCGGGCAGACTGAGTCGGTCGGAAAACACCAGCACGACGCCGGCGAAAGCCAGCACGAGACCGGCGATTTTGGCCGTCGTCATGCGTTCGCCGAGAGTGAAATGGGCGCCGATCAGGACCCAGAACGGCATCGTGTTGACCATAAGCGCGCTGCGCGCAACCGAAGTGTAGTCGAGCCCGATCAGGATCAGCAGGAATTCCGCGCCAAACAGCAGTCCCGCCAGCAGCCCGAGCCAGAGCGTGCCGTCGCTGCAAAAAATCGGAATGGCGCGCCATACACACCACAATCCGATGACCGCCGCGCCGATCAGCGAGCGCATGAGGGTCAGGAAAACCGGGCTGTAGCCAGAATAGGTCAGCTTCGCGGCAACGCCGTTCAGCCCCCAGGAAAATGTCAGGAGCACCATGAACGCGACGGCGGCGGCATCGACCGCATCGCGCCGGCCGAGAACGGGCGAAGCGGCGCTCAACCATTGTCCTCGGCGCTCGCATCGTCGAAGCCGATCAGGTTCCAGCTTTGCCGCATATGGGCTGGCAGCGGCGCCGTCGCGTCGATCCTGCCGCCGTCGGGGTGAGGTATGACGATCCGCCGTGCGTGCAGGTGCAGGCGATTCTGGACGCCGCCCGGAAAATCCCAGTTGCTATCGGCCTCGAAATATTTGGGGTCGCCGATGATCGGGCAGCCGATATGGGCCGCATGGACGCGAAGCTGGTGGGTTCGCCCGGTATACGGCTCCATCTCCAGCCAGGTGAAGGCCTGTGCGGCCTGCTCGATGATGCGGTAGAAGGAGACGGCGTGGTCGGCGCCCTTCTCGCCATGGGCGGCGATGCGCATCCGATCTCCGTCGGGGGTCGTTTCCTTGACCAGCCAGGTGGATATCTTGTCCTCGCGCCGGGGCGGAACGCCTTTCACCAGCGCCCAGTAGGTTTTCTTCGTTTCGCGGGCGCGGAAGGCTTCGGCGAGTTTCATCGCCGCCAGCCGCGTGCGCGCCACCACGAGCACGCCCGACGTGTCCCGGTCGAGCCGGTGGACGAGGCGCGGCTTCTCGCCCTTCTTGTTGCGCCAGGCTTCCAGCATGTCGTCGACATGGCGCACGACGCCCGAGCCGCCCTGCACGGCGAGCCCCGCCGGCTTGTCGAACACGAACACCTTGTCGTCCTCGTAGAGCAGCATCTGGCGCAGCACGTCGCCATCGTCCTGGTCGCGCATGGTCCTGGCCGTCAGCGGACCGGTCGCCTTCTGGTCGACGCCGAGCGGCGGGATGCGCACCTTCTGGCCGGGCTCGACCCGCGAATCCGACTTGACGCGGCCGCCATCGACGCGGACCTGGCCCGAGCGCAGCAGCTTCTGCAAATGGCCAAAGCCGAGACCCGGAAAGCGGGTCTTGAACCAGCGGTCGAGCCGCATGCCGGCCTCGCCGGCCTCAACTTCGATTTGTTCTACGCCAGCCATCGTTCGTATCCGTTGCGAACGGGCAATAGCATCAAGCGAGCGTTCTTGCGAGATAAAGACCGAGAAACACAGCGACCAGCGATCCGACCAGGCTTGCCAGCAGATAGGCGAAGGCCGCGGCCAGAGCGCCCCTCTGCCAAAGGACCGCGAAATCCAGCGAGAATGCCGAGAAGGTCGTGAAGCCCCCCAGAACGCCCGTGGCGACGAACAGCCGCAACTCGTTCGAGGCGGCGAAGCGCCGCGCGAGAACCTCGATGAAGACTCCCATCGCGAAGCAGCCCGCGATGTTGATGAAAAGCGTGCTCCACGGGAAGCCCGGCCCGGCAACCCGCATGAACGCGACGTTGACCAAATGCCGCGCGCCGGCGCCGATCCCACCGCCCGCCATGACCAGCAGAAGGTGTTTCATCGCGGCCTCGCCGACGCACCAGGAGCATGCCAAGCTTCAGTCATCGCCTGCTCGCTCCCGCCGCAGCTTGGCCCAATAATCGAGGCGCTTGCGAATTTCGCGCTCGAAGCCCCTGTCGGGCGGATCGTAGAAGGCCTGACGACCGAGTTTTTCGGGGAAATAGTCCTGCCCTGAGAAGGCGTCCGGCTCGTCGTGGTCGTAGCGATAGCCCGATCCGTAGCTTTCCTGCCTCATCAGCTTGGTGGGTGCGTTAAGGATATGCTTGGGCGGCAAAAGCGACCCGTGCTCCTTGGCTGCGCGCGTCGCCGCCTTGAAAGCAGTGTAGATGGCGTTGGATTTCGGCGCGACGGCAAGATAAACGGCGCATTGCGCAAAGGCCAGTTCGCCCTCCGGCGACCCGAGATAGTCGTAGGCGTCCTTGGCGGCGTTGGCGACTGTCAGCGCCTGCGGATCAGCCAAGCCGATGTCCTCGACGGCCATCCGCACCAGGCGACGGCCCAAATACAATGGGTCCTCGCCGGCATCGAACATGCGCGCGAGATAATAGAGCGCCGCATCCGGATCGGAGCCGCGCACGGATTTGTGCAGGGCGGAGATCAGATTGTAGTGGCCGTCCTGTCCCTTGTCGTAGACGGGCGCGCGGCGCTGGACGATCGCCTGTAGCGCGTCGGCGTCGAACATCTCCCCCGGCCTGGCGGCGCGCCAGACCTCCTCGGCAAGCGTCAGCGCCGCGCGGCCGTCGCCATCGGCCATGCGCACCAGCACCGCCCTCGCCTCGCCGTCGAGCGGCAGCAGCCTGTTCTCCGTCGCTTCGGCGCGTTCGAGCAGCAGCGCCAAACTGTCCCCGTCGAGGGTCCGGAAGACGAGGACGCGGGCGCGCGACAGCAGCGCGGCGTTCAGTTCGAAGGATGGGTTTTCCGTTGTCGCGCCGACGAGGATGACGGTGCCGTCCTCCATGACCGGCAGGAAGGAATCCTGCTGGGCGCGATTGAAGCGGTGAATTTCATCGACGAACAGCAGTGTCTGGCGGCCGTTCGTGCGCCGGATCCTGGCCGTTTCGAACATCTTCTTGAGATCGGCGACGCCCGAGAAGATCGCAGAGATCTGCTCGAAGGCGAGTTCGGTCTCGCCGGCAAGAAGTCGCGCAACGGTGGTTTTTCCGGTGCCGGGCGGCCCCCAGAAGATCATCGACCCGAGCGAGCCCGAACGGATCATCCGCGACAGCGCGCCCTCCGGCCCGGTCAGGTGATCCTGCCCGACGACGTCTTCGAGTGTCGAGGGGCGCAGACGGTCGGCCAAGGGACGGCCAGCAGGCGGCTTCCCGGATGTCCCGTCCGAAAAGAGATCGGCCATCAATAGCGCAGCATCTGGCGCAGGAGCTGCCCGTCGCGCTCGATCGTGAAGCGCCACCAGCGCGTGCGGCCGGCGGCGATCTGCTCAAGCTGTTGGGCGGAGGCCACCGCCTCGCCATTGACCTCGCGGACGATGTCCCTGGGCAGGAAGCCGAAGCCGGCCGCTGGCGAATCGCCGTCTATGCCGATTACCGCGACCCCACCCGCATCGACTTTCATCCCGAGACGCTGCGCCAGGGCGGGCGAGAGCCGCGCGACTTTCGCGCCGGCGAACGGGCTGTCGCCGGTGATGAGCACCGGCTCCCCGCCGGCAACGTCTGGCGCACGCTCCAGCACTACATCGATCGTCTTCTCGGCTCCGCCGCTCAGCACCTTCAGCGACGCCGTCGCCCCGATATCCTGCGTCGACAGCCGATAGCCCAACGCGTCGACATGCTCGATCGCGATGCCGTTCATCGCGAGCACCACATCGCCAGCCTCGAGGCCGGCCTGGTCGGCGGGCGCGCCGGGCGTAACGGCGGAGGCCAGCGCTCCGGTCGGCTTCGCCATGCCAAGCGATTCCGCGATCGGCGCGGTGACGGCCTCGAAGGTCGCGCCGATGTAGGGCCGCTCGAAATAGTCGCGCCCGGCCTGCGCGGATTTGACGACGGCGCGCACGATGTTGGACGGAATGGCGAAGCCGATGCCGATCGACCCGCCGCTGCGGCTGTAGATGGCGGTGTTGATCCCGATCAACTGGCCCGTCATGTTGATCAGCGCGCCGCCGGAATTGCCGGGATTGATCGCCGCGTCGGTCTGGATGAAGAATCCGAAGTCGGACACGCCGATATGCGAGCGCGCCAGCGCCGAAACGATGCCGCTCGTCGTCGTCTGGCCGACGCCGAAGGGATTGCCCATGGCGAGCACCAGGTCGCCCACCTGCAGCGCATCCGAATTTCCGATCGCGATGACCGGGAACGGCGTGTCGCTTTCGACCTTCAACACGGCCAGGTCGAGGGTCTCGTCCTTCAACAAAACCTTGCTCTCGAACTCGCGGCCATCCGCAGTGGCGACCTTGACCTCGTCGGCATCCTCGATGACGTGGAAATTGGTGACGATGAAACCCGAAGGATCGACCAGGACGCCCGAGCCAAGCGCCGACTTTGCGCGCGGCGGCGCCTGTCCGCCGAAGAACTGCTCGAAGAATGGGTCGCCGTCGAAGGGCGACCGCGCCTTCGCCGCGCTCGACGCATAAACATTGACGACCGCGGGCGCGGTGTCCCTGACCAGCGGCGCGTAGGACAATTCGATCTCGGCGCGCCCGAACGGCAAGCGCCGACCCGCCGGCGCTGCCGGCGTCGCCGGCTCTTCCATGCCGTCGAGCAAGCCGCGCAGCACATCCTTGAGGCCCGGGGCGGGCGCGGCATCCTGCGCATGCGCCGAGGCGGCCAACGACAACAGTGCCGCAACCAGAAGGGCGGCGAGGCCTTTCAGGACCATATCAATTCTCCCGAGCGGTCATGGCGGTTAGACGCGAAGATTGTGCAGAATGAAAGGCGTCGGAAAGCAGTCAGGCCAAGGCAGCGCCCTTGGTCACCGGTGGCGGCGTCAAATGGCGGCGTCAAATGGCGAGACAGGCGCAAACGCAAAAGGGGGCCTCCGGCCCCCATGACGTCCACCCACGAATTTTGGTTAAGCGGCTTCGGATTCGCCTTCGGCTTCGAGCCGCGCGCGGTCGCCGGCGCCCTTCGCCGAGGCGTCGCGATCGACGAACTCGATCACCGCCATGGCCGCGTTGTCGCCTTGGCGGAAACCGGCCTTCATGATGCGGAGGTAGCCGCCATTGCGGGTGGCGTACCGGGGCGCGATCGTGTCGAACAACCGGCGCACGACGCCTTCGTTGCCGACTTGGGCGATCACCTGCCGGCGGGCGTGAAGGTCGCCGCGCTTGCCCAGCGTGACGAGCTTTTCCACGATCGGCCGCAGATCCTTGGCCTTTGGCAATGTGGTGACGATCTGCTCGTGTTCGAGCAGCGAGACAGCGAGATTGGCCAGCATTGCCTGGCGGTGGCTCGAGCTGCGGCCGAACCTTCGGCCGGCAAATCCGTGGTGCATGGGTGTCTCCAAACGTTCCGGGCATGCCGCCCGCGATTGTAAATGGCGAATAGAGAATAGCGAACAGCGAATAGTATCGCGATACGCCTTCTCTTCCCTATTCGCTACTCCCTATCCGCTTTTCGCTCAGTACTGATCTTCGTACCGCTTGGCCAGGTCTTCGATATTCTCCGGCGGCCAGTCGATCACTTCCATGCCGAGGTGCAGGCCCATCGTGGCCAGCACCTCCTTGATCTCGTTGAGCGACTTGCGGCCGAAGTTCGGCGTGCGCAGCATCTCGGCTTCCGTCTTCTGGATCAGGTCGCCGATGTAGACGATGTTGTCGTTCTTCAGGCAGTTGGCCGAACGCACGGAAAGCTCGAGTTCGTCGACCTTCTTGAGCAGCGCGGGGTTGAAGGCGAGCTCGGTAACGGTCTCCTCGGTCTGCGCCTTCTGCGGCTCGTCGAAGTTGACGAACAGGCCGAGCTGGTCCTGCAGGATGCGCGCCGCGAACGCCACGGCGTCCTCGCCGGAGATCGAGCCGTTGGTCTCGATCGTCATCGTCAGCTTGTCGTAATCGAGAACCTGGCCCTCGCGGGTGTTCTCGACCTTATAGGAAACCTTCTTCACCGGGGAATAGAGGCTGTCGACCGGGATGAGCCCGATCGGCGCGTCCTCGGCGCGGTTGCGCTCGGCCGGCACGTAGCCCTTGCCGGTGTCGACGGTGAATTCCATGCGGATTTCCGCGCCCTCGTCGAGCGTGCAGATCACATGGTCGGGGTTCAGGATCTCGACGTCGCCCACCGTCTGGATGTCGCCAGCAAGGACCGCGCCAGGCCCCTGCTTGCGCACGACCATGCGTTTGGGTCCGTCGCCGTCCATCTTGATGGCGATCTCCTTGATGTTGAGCACGATGTCAGTAACATCCTCGCGCACGCCGGCGATCGAGGAGAATTCATGAAGCACACCGTCGATCTGGACGGCTGTCACGGCCGCGCCGCGCAGCGACGACAGAAGCACTCGGCGAAGCGCGTTGCCCAGCGTTAGGCCGAAGCCGCGCTCGAGCGGCTCGGCGACAAGGTTGGTCAGCGTCTTTTTCTTCGAGGAGAACTCGATCTTGTTCGGCTTGATCAGTTCTTGCCAATTTTTCTGGATCATAAGTCTGTCCTTCCAATACCCCGCCACCATCCAATCGTGGCGGGCGATCTGGAAATGCCGAACGAACGCAAGCGCTCGTCCAGCGGTGAAAATAAGAATGCTAGACGCGGCGCTTCTTGCGCGGGCGGCAGCCATTGTGCGGGATCGGCGTCACGTCCCGGATCGAGGTGATGGTGAACCCGCCCGCCTGAAGGGCGCGCAGCGCCGACTCACGACCCGAGCCCGGACCGCAAACCTCGACTTCGAGGGTGCGCATGCCATGCTCCTGAGCCTTCTTGGCGACGTCTTCCGCAGCCATCTGGGCGGCGAAGGGCGTCGACTTGCGCGAACCCTTGAAGCCTTGAGCGCCGGCCGACGACCAGGCGATGGTGTTGCCCTGCGCATCGGTCACGGTGATCATCGTGTTGTTGAAGGTCGAATTCACGTGGGCGACGCCCGACGAGATGTTCTTGCGTTCGCGACGCTTTACGCGCCCGGCTTCCTTGGCCATTTTGGTCCTTTCGATCGATCTCTACGCCGCCGTAATGCCAGCGGCTCCACCTTGAAAGGCAGTCGGGCTTCGGCAGTCGGCAGTCGGTGATTTTTACGACTGCCGATTGCCGATTGCCGACTGCCGTAATTACTTCTTCTTCCCCGCGATCGCCTTGGCGGGACCCTTGCGGGTGCGCGCGTTGGTATGCGTGCGCTGGCCGCGAACCGGGAGGTTGCGGCGATGCCGAAGTCCACGGTATGCGCCGAGATCCATCAGGCGCTTGATGTTCATCGAGGTCTCGCGGCGCAAATCGCCCTCGACCTGGTAGTCGCGATCGATCGTCTCGCGGATCGCCAGAACCTCGGCATCGGTCATCTGGTTGACGCGTCGGTCAGCCGGAATGCCGACCTTCTCGACGATCTCGGAGGCGAACTTCTTGCCGATGCCGTGAATGTATTGAAGCGCGATGATGACGCGCTTGTTGGTCGGGATGTTGACTCCGGCGATACGTGCCATTTTTCTCTCTCCATTTGGGCCGGCATGGCCGGCGCTCGATTGTCCCGCGTCCGGTGGAGGCCGGCCCTTGCGGGGTTCTTCTCAAAGCGGCAGAAGGGCTCTCGCGAACCCGGACGCCTCGTTCCTTGATGGGAGACGTTGCGCCATAATTTATTTTGCGCGACGAGTCAACAACAAGGCGACGGTTTATTCGGCCTCGGCCAGAATGCCTTCGATCGATTCTGTAACGGCGTCCATCTCGGCCATGCCGTCGATTCTCTTCAGCATGCCCTTGGCGTAATAGTAACCGATGAGCGGCGCGGTCTTCTTGTAATATTCGCGCAGCCGCTCGTCGAAAACCTCCGGCGTGTCGTCCAACCGCACCGGCCGACCGGCCGACTTGGTTTCATCGGCGCGCTTGACGATCCGCCCGACCAGCGCCTTGTCGTCGACGGCGAACTCGATCACCGCGTCGAGCTTCAGTTCACGCTCGGCCAGCATCGCTCCAACCGAGTCGGCCTGCACCAGCGTCCGCGGGAATCCGTCAAGAATAAAACCCTTGGCGCAATCCGGCTGATCGATGCGTTCCGCCACAATGGCGTTGACGATCTCGTCCGATACCAGCGCCCCCGAATCCATGACTTCCTTGGCGCGCTTGCCAACCTCGGATCCGGCTTTCACAGCTGCCCGCAGCATGTCTCCCGTGGAAAGCTGCGGAATCCCGTGTTTCTCGACCAGCCTTAGTGCTTGCGTCCCCTTGCCCGCCCCCGGCGGCCCAAGCAATATCAGCCTCATCGTGCCCTCTTCCCCCCGCGCAACTTCGACTTCTTGATCAACCCCTCGTACTGATGGGCGATCAGGTGTCCCTGGATCTGCGCGACGGTATCGAGCGTCACGCTGACCACGATCAGCAGCGATGTTCCACCAAGATAAAACGGAACGCCAGTGGCCGAGATCAGGAATTCGGGCATCAAGCAGATGACGACGAGATAGATCGCGCCGATGACGGTGATTCGGGTCAGCACGTAGTCGATGTATTCCGCGGTGCGCTCGCCCGGCCTATAGCCGGGAATGAAGCCGGAATGCTTCTTCAACTGGTCGGCCGTGTCCTTCGGATTGAAGACGATGGCGGTATAGAAAAAGGCGAAGAACACGATCATCGCCGCATAGAGAAACATGTAAGCGGGCTGGCCGTGGCCGAGCGTGGCCAGAATACTGCTCGCCCAGCCCGGCAGGTTCTGCGTGTTCGAGAACCCCGCCACTGTCGCCGGCAGCAGCAGAAGCGAAGACGCGAAGATCGGCGGAATGACGCCCGCGGTATTCAGCTTCAGGGGTAGGTGCGAGGTGTCGCCCTGAAACATGCGGTTGCCGACCTGCCGCTTCGGATATTGGATGAGCAGACGTCGCTGCGCGCGCTCGAAAAAGACGATCGCCGCAATGACGACCACGCAAAGCACGATGATCGCCAGGATGACGCCGGTCGAAAGCGCGCCGGTGCGGCCGAGCTCAAGCGTACCGCCGATCGCGTTCGGCAGGCCGGCGACGATGCCGGCGAAAATAATGAGCGAAATGCCGTTGCCGATGCCGCGCGCGGTGATCTGCTCGCCGAGCCACATCAGGAACATCGTGCCGCCGACGAGGGTGATGACGGCCGAGGCGCGGAACAGTATGCCGGGATCGCTGACAATGCCTGCGCCGCCCTCGAGGCCGACCGAGATGCCATAGGCCTGCACCAGCGCGAGGAGGACGGTGCCATAGCGCGTGTACTGGTTGATGACCTTGCGGCCCTGCTCCCCTTCCTTCTTGAGCGCTTCGAGCGACGGCACGACCGATGTCATCAGCTGCATGATGATGGAAGCGGAAATGTAGGGCATGATCCCGAGAGCGAAGATCGCCATGCGCTGAACGGCGCCGCCCGCGAACATGTTGAAGATGCCGAGCACGCCGCGGCTCTGTTGCGTGAAGGCTTGCGCAAAAGCTTCGGGATTGATGCCGGGAAGCGGGATGTAGGTGCCGAGCCGATAAACGAGAAGCGCACCCAGCGTGAACCAGATGCGCTTCTTCAAGTCTTCGGCCTTGGCGAAGGCCGCAAAATTCAGGTTGGAGGCAAGTTGTTCGGCGGCCGATGCCATGGATTGTTCTCCGCTCCGTCACGCTGGGATGGCCGCAGCGGCGGCATTGGGTCGGGACCCTCGTCGAGGAAGCCACGAGATAGGCTCGGCATCACGAGGTTGCAAGCGGCAGCCCAAGGCCGCCGCCGCATCCAAATCGAGATTACTGGGCCTTGGCGACCATCTTCCTGACAGGCTCGACGACGTCCGGGACCTTCACCGATCCGCCGGCTGCCTCGATCTTTTGCACGGCCGCCTTGGAGGCGCCCGAGACGTCGAAGGCTAGGTTGACCTTCAACTCGCCATCCGACAGCAAACGAACGCCATCGCGCGGGCGGCGAATCACGCCTGCCGCGATCAGCACGTCGGACGTGACGACCGCCATCGCATCCAGCTTGCCGGCGTCGATGGCCATCTGGATTCGCTCGAGCGACACGACATTGTAGCTCTTCGTGAAGGGATTCTTGAAGCCGCGCTTGGGCAAGCGGCGGTAAAGCGGCATCTGGCCGCCTTCGAAGCCGTTGATGGCGACGCCGGAGCGCGCCTTCTGGCCCTTCACGCCGCGCCCGGCGGTCTTGCCCGAACCCGAGCCGATGCCGCGGCCGAGCCGCTTCTTGGAATGCGTCGCGCCTTCGTTATCGCGCAGTTCATTCAGTTTCATAGGTCTTCTCCTGCCGGCCGGGTCACTTGTCGTCGACGACGCGAACCAGATGCTTCACGGCTGCGATCATGCCGCGCACTGACGACGTGTCCTCGAGCGTGCTCTTCTTGTGACGCTTGTTCAGGCCGAGCCCGATCAGCGTGGCGCGCTGTTCCTTCGGGCGGCGGATCGGGCTTCCGAGCTGCTCGACCGTCACGGTGGATCTAGTGGCTTCGTTTGCCATGATGCTGTCCTTCCGTGCTATTCTTCGGCCGTAACCGCGGAGCCGCGGCGTGCCTGGAGCGTCGAATATTTGATGCCGCGCTGGGCTGCCACATCCTTCGGATGCATCTGGTGCTTCAACGCGTCGAACGTAGCGCGAACCATGTTGTAGGGGTTCGACGATCCCATCGACTTGGCAACGACATCGTGCATGCCGAGCGTCTCGAACACGGCGCGCATCGGGCCGCCGGCGATGATGCCGGTGCCGGCCTTGGCCGCGCGGAGAAGAACGCGTCCCGCCCCGTGACGGCCGGCGACATCGTGATGCAGCGTACGACCCGAGCGCAAGGGCACGAAAATCAGTTCGCGCTTGGCCGCCTCGGTCGCCTTCCGGATCGCCTCCGGCACCTCGCGCGCCTTGCCGTGGCCGAAGCCGACGCGGCCTTTCTGATCGCCAACCACGACAAGCGCCGCAAAACCGAAACGACGGCCGCCCTTGACGACCTTCGCGACGCGATTGATGTGGACGAGTTTGTCGACAAAGCCATCGTCGCGTTCTTCACGTTCGCGACCGCGGCCTTCCCTGCGTTCCTGTGCCATATCCTGTTCCTTATTTTTTTCCGGAAGCACATTGATGATGAGATCCGGAGCGTCCCCCGATCATGTCGGGTGGAGCGGCTGCCGGGGGCGAAAAATCAGAAGCTGAGGCCACCCTCGCGTGCGGCTTCGGCCAGGGCCTTGACCCGGCCATGATAGATGTAGGCGCCGCGATCGAACACGACCTCCTTGACGCCGGCCCTGACGGCGCGCTCGGCGATGAGCTTGCCGACCGCGGCTGCGGCTGCCGTGTCGGCGCCTGTTTTCAGACCGCCCTTCAGGTCCTTTTCCAGCGTCGAAGCGGCGGCAAGCGTGCGGCCGTTCTTGTCGTCAATGACTTGGACGTAGATGTTCTTCGACGACCGATGCACAGAAAGACGCGGACGCTCGCCGGCGACCTTCCTGACCTGGCGGCGGATGCGCTGCGCGCGACGCTGTAGGGTATCTTTGGCAGACATGGCTTCAATCCTGATCAAGGAGTCAGTCGTCGTTCGTCAGTCGACAGTCCTAAGCTGCTTTTAGGCATTTCCAACCACGACCGACGAATAACGACCAACTGACTACTTCTTCTTGCCTTCTTTGCGGACGATCCGCTCGCCCGCATACTTGACGCCCTTGCCCTTGTAAGGCTCGGGCCCGCGATATTTCCGAATCTCGGCGGCGACCTGGCCGACGGCCTGCTTGTCAATCCCCGTCACGGTGATTTCAGTCGGCTTCGGCACGGCGATCGTGATGCCCTGCGGCGTCTGATAGACGACGTCATGGCTGAATCCGAGAGCCAGTTGCAGATTCTTGCCCTGCAGGGCCGCACGGTAGCCGACGCCGTTGATCTCCAGCTTCTTCTCGAAACCGTTCTTGACGCCTTCGAGGATGTTCACGATCTGCGTGCGCGACATGCCCCATTTCGAGCGCGCCGTCTTGGTCTGGTCGCGCGGCTCGACGGCGATCTCGCCGCCTTCCATCTTGACCAGCACCTCGTCGTTGACGACGAAGTTAAGCTCGCCCTTCGGGCCCTTCGCGCTCACGGTCTGTCCGCTTACGGAAGCCGTTACGCCTGCCGGCACCTGAACCGGCTTCTTGCCAATACGAGACATTGTCGTCTCCTCTTTCCTTATTTGTGGGTCGTCAGTCGTTCACCGGCGTTCGACCGACGACCCACGACCCACGCCTTGACTAAAATACCTGGCAGAGGATTTCCCCGCCGACATTCTGCTCGCGCGCTTCATGGTCGGCCATGACGCCCTTGGGCGTCGACAGGATCGTGATCCCGAGGCCGTTGGCGATCGACGGGATCGACTTGACCGAAACGTAGACGCGGCGGCCGGGCTTCGACACGCGCGCGATCTCGCGGATGACCGGCATGCCGTCGAAATACTTCAGTTCGATCTCGATCTCGGACTTGCCGTTGTCGAAATCGGTCTGGCTGAAGTCGCGTATATAGCCTTCCGCCTTCAGCACTTCCAGGACGCGGCTGCGCAGGCGCGAGGCAGGCGTGGACACCTTGGCCTTCTTGCGGCCGTAGGCGTTGCGGATGCGGGTCAGCATATCGCCAAGAGGATCGGTCAATGACATGGTCTGTCCTCCTTACCAGCTCGACTTGACAAGGCCCGGCACGACGCCGAGCGAGCCAAGTTCACGCAATGCGATGCGCGACATCTGCAGCTTGCGGTAATAGGCGCGCGGACGGCCGGTCACCTCGCAGCGATTGCGGATGCGGGTCTTGGCCGAGTTGCGCGGCATCGCCGAGAGCTTGAGCTGGGCGCGGAAACGGTCCTCGATCGCCACGGACTTGTCCATGATGATCGTCTTCAGTTCCTTGCGCTTCGCGGCCTTCTGGGCGACGAGCCTGCGGCGGTGATTGTTCTTTTCGACTGAGCTGGTCTTTGCCATTTCAGAGTTTCCTTTGCTCGCTGCCGTTACTGCCGGAAAGGGAAGTTGAAGCCCTTGAGCAATGCCCTGGCTTCTTCGTCCGTCTTGGCTGTCGTACAAACGATGATGTCCATTCCCCAGACCTGATCGACCTTGTCATAGGCGATTTCCGGGAAAATGATGTGTTCCTTGATGCCCATGGCATAGTTGCCGCGGCCATCGAAGCTCTTGGGGTTGAGCCCGCGGAAGTCGCGGACGCGTGGCAGCGCGATGTTCACCAACCGATCGAGGAACTCGTACATGCGCTCCTTGCGGAGCGTCACCTTGGCGCCGATCGGCATCTTCTCGCGCACCTTGAACGTCGCGATCGAATTGCGCGCATAGGTGACGATCGCCTTTTGGCCTGCGATCAACGCCATGTCGGCGGCGGCGATCGAAGGCTTCTTCGAATCGCTCGTGGCCTCGCCGACGCCCATGTTCAACACGATCTTGTCGAGACGGGGCACTTCCATCACGTTGCCGTACTTGAACTCGTCGATCATCGCCTTGCGGACGGTCTCTTCGTAGACCGTGCGCATACGGGGCTGATAGTCTGTGTTAGCCATTGATGACTTCTCCCGAGCGCTTGGCGACTCGCACCTTCTTGCCATCGCCCTGGATCTGGAAGCCGACGCGTGTCGGCTTGCCGTCCTTGGGATCGGCCAGCGCTATATTTGAAAGATGGATTGGAGCTTCCTTACGGACGAGGCCCCCTTCCTGGTTTTGCGACTGCTTGGTGTGTCGGACGATCATGTTGATCCCGCGCACCACGGCCTTTTCATCCTTCGGCGCGACGCTCAGGACCTCGCCTGAGCGTCCCTTGTCCTTGCCGGTGAGAACGACAATCTTGTCGCCCTTGCGAATCTTTTGCATGTCGGGCTCCTTACAGCACTTCGGGCGCGAGCGAGATGATCTTCATGTGGTTCTTGGCGCGAAGCTCGCGCGGAACCGGCCCGAAGATGCGCGTGCCGATCGGCTCGCGCTTGTTGTCGACCAGAACCGCCGCGTTCTTGTCGAAACGGATCACGCTGCCGTCGGCGCGGCGAATGTCCTTGGCGGTGCGCACGACCACCGCCTTCATCACGTCGCCCTTCTTGACACGGCCGCGCGGAATGGCTTCCTTGATCGACACCACGATGATGTCGCCGACGGATGCATATTTCCGTTTCGAGCCACCCAGCACCTTGATGCACATGACGCGGCGCGCGCCGGAATTATCGGCAACGTCCAGGTTGGTTTGCATCTGTATCATGACTGACCGCCTTCTTGATTGTCGTTGCGGGCCGGCGAACGAACGCCGGCCCGGCAAATCCTACTGCTGCGTCTGCTCTGCCGCTTCCGCGTCGCTCATCACGACCCAGCGCTTGTCCCTCGAGATCGGCTTGGACTCCTGGATGAACACCTGGTCGCCGACCTTGTGGGCGTTCGCCTCGTCATGGGCCTTGTACTTCTTGGTCATGCGCACAGTCTTCTTCATCACCGGGTGCGTGAAACGGCGCTCGACCTTGACCACGACCGTCTTCTCGTTCTTGTCGCTGACGACGGTGCCCTGCAGGATGCGCTTTGGCATGATGTTCGTCCTTAAGCCTTCTTCGCCGTGGCCTTCTGGCCGGCAATGGTCTTGATGCGCGCAATGTCCCTGCGGACCTGCTTCACGCGTGCGGTCTTTTCTAGCTGCCCGGTCGCCTTCTGGAAGCGCAGATTGAACTGCTCCTTCTTGAGGCTCGCCAGCTCGTCGTCGAGCTGATCCGGGGTCTTGGCCCTAACGTCGGAAGCTTTCATGTCCCGGCCCTTTCCTATTCCGCGATGCGCGCGACAAAGCGCGTCTTGACGGAGAGTTTGGCTGCGCCGAGGCGCAGCGCTTCGCGGGCCGTCTCTTCGGGCACGCCGTCGATCTCGAACATCACGCGGCCGGGCTTCACCCGGCACGCCCAGTAGTCCACCGCGCCCTTGCCCTTGCCCATGCGGACTTCGGTCGGCTTGGAGGTGACCGGCACGTCCGGGAAAATCCGAATCCAGACGCGGCCGGCGCGCTTCATTTCACGCGTGATCGCCCGGCGGGCCGCCTCGATCTCACGCGCCGTGACGCGGTTCGGCTCCAGCGCCTTCAGCCCGAAGCCGCCGAAATCCAGGTTGGTGCCGCCCTTGGCGGAGCCATGGATGCGGCCCTTGAACTGCTTGCGGAACTTCGTGCGCTTTGGCTGCAGCATCGACCTTACTCCAAATTCCTAAGTTCAAGCGTTCTCGCGGCGACGGCCGCGATCCGAACGCTCGCCACCGCCATGGCCGTGATCGCCTTCGGTCGCCTTGCGCTCAGACGCCATCGGGTCGTGCTCGAGGATTTCGCCCTTGAACACCCAGACCTTGACGCCGCAGGTGCCGTACGCCGTATGCGCCTCGGCCGTCCCGTAGTCGACGTCGGCGCGCAGCGTATGCAGCGGCACGCGGCCCTCGCGGTACCATTCCATGCGTGCGATCTCGGCGCCGCCTAGACGCCCCGAGCAGTTGATGCGGATGCCTTCAGCCCCGAGGCGCATCGCGGACTGTACGGCGCGTTTCATGGCGCGACGGAACGCGATGCGGCGCTCGAGCTGCTGAGCGATCGACTGCGCCACCAGGATCGCGTCGATTTCCGGCTTGCGGACCTCGACAATGTTCAGATGGGTCTCGGACTTGGTCATTTCCATCAGCTTCTTGCGAAGCTTCTCGATGTCGGCGCCCTTCTTGCCGATGATCAGACCCGGTCGCGCGGCGTGGATGGTGACGCGACACTTCTTGTGCGGCCTCTCGATCACCACCTTGGAGACCGCAGCCTGCTTCAACTCGTTCTTCAGGTAGGCTCGGATCTTGATGTCCTCGTGCAGAAGCCTGCCATACTCGCCGGTGTTTGCGTACCAGCGCGAATCCCAAGTCCGGTTAATGCCGAGACGAAGGCCGATCGGATTGATTTTCTGACCCATCAGGCGGCCTCCCCTTTTTCTTCGGCTTCCCGAACGACGATCGTGAGATGCGAGAACGGCTTCTCGACACGGGAGGCCCGGCCGCGGCCGCGCGCATGAAAACGCTTCATGACGATCGACTTGCCGACATAGGCTTCCGCGACGACCAGCGCGTCGACATCCAGATTATGGTTGTTCTCCGCATTGGCGATCGCCGATTCCAAGGTCTTGCGGACCGTCCCCGAAATCCGCTTTCGCGAGAATTCGAGATCCGAAAGCGCAGAGGCGACCTTCTTACCGCGGATCAACGCCGCGACGAGGTTCAGCTTCTGCGGACTGATACGGATGGTGCGGAGAACCGCACGCGCCTCGTTGTCAGCAAGCCTGCGCGGAGCTTTGGCCTTGCCCATTTTACTTCCTCTTCGCCTTCTTGTCCGCGCCGTGACCGTAGTAGGTGCGCGTCGGTGAGAACTCGCCGAACTTGTGGCCGACCATGTCTTCCGACACGTTGACCGGGATGTGCTTCTGGCCGTTGTAGACGCCGAAGGTGAGCCCAACGAACTGCGGCAGGACGGTGGAGCGGCGGCTCCACATCTTGATCACTTCGCTGCGGCCGCCCTCGCGGACCTTCTCGGCCTTCTTCAGGATGTAGCCGTCGACGAACGGACCTTTCCAGACTGAACGGGTCACTTCGCGTTACCTCTTCTTAGCTTTTGCGCTGATGGCGAGAGCGGACAATGTACTTGTCGGTCGACTTGTTCGACCGCGTCTTCTTGCCCTTGGTGGGCTTGCCCCAGGGCGAAACCGGGTGGCGGCCGCCCGAGGTGCGGCCTTCGCCGCCGCCGTGCGGGTGGTCGACCGGATTCATGACGACGCCGCGATTGTGCGGGCGCTTGCCACGCCAAACCGTGCGACCGGCCTTGCCGTCGTTGATGTTGCCATGATCCGGATTCGAAACGGCCCCCACCGTCGCGAAGCATTGGCCCGAGACGATGCGCTGCTCGCCCGAATTCAAGCGAAGGATCGCCATCCCCTGGTCGCGCCCGACGAGTTGAGCGTAGCCGCCCGCAGATCGCGCGACCTGACCGCCTTTTCCCGGCTTCAACTCGACATTGTGGACGATCGTACCGACCGGCATCGCGGCCAGCGGCATCGCGTTGCCTGGCTTCACGTCCGCCGTCTCGCCCGACACGACCTTGTCGCCAACCGCCAGGCGCTGCGGCGCCAGGATGTAGCGCAATTCGCCGTCCTCGTACTTGACCAGCGCGATGAAAGCGGTGCGGTTCGGGTCGTATTCGATCCTCTCGACCGTCGCCGTCATGTCGAACTTGCGGCGCTTGAAATCGATCATGCGATAGGTGCGCTTGTGACCGCCGCCGATGAAGCGCGCCGTGATCCGGCCGGCGTTGTTGCGGCCGCCTGACTTGCGCAAGCCTTCCGTCAGGCCCTTGACGGGCTTGCCCTTGTAAAGGCCCGAGCGGTCGACGATGACCAACTGGCGAAGGCTCGGCGTTACGGGATTGTATGTCTTCAATGCCATCTTATTGTCCTCGCGCGCCTAGAGACCGGTCGCGACGTCGATCGACTGGCCGTCGGCCAGGGTGATCACGGCCTTCTTGACGTCGCTCTGGCGGCCGACCGTGCCGCGGAACCGCTTCACCTTGCCCTTGCGGATCAACGTGTTGACGGCCATGACCTTGACACTGAAAAGCGCCTCGATGGCGGCCTTGATCTCGGGCTTCGTCGCCTTCTTCGCGACGTTGAACACGACCTGGTTACGGTCGGAAGCCATCGTCGACTTCTCGGTGATCGCCGGGCTGACGATCACGTCGTAATGACGCAGGTCTCTCATTTGAAGCGCTCCTCAAGGGCCTCGATCGCAGCCTTCGACAGGACCAGCGTACCGCGGCGCAGAATGTCGTAGACGTTGATGCCCTGAATCGGCAGCACGTCGATATTGGGAATGTTGCGCGCCGCCCTGGCGAAGTTCTCGTCGACTTCGGAACCGCCGATCATCAGCGCATTGGTCAGGCCGAGCTTGGCGAAATTCGCGATCAGCGTCTTCGTCTTCGCGTCGGACAGCATCAGATCGTCGAGCACGACGATGTTTGACCCTTTCGCCTTGGCCGAAAGCGCGTGCTTCAGGCCGAGCGCGCGGACCTTCTTGGGCAGCGCATGCTCATGGCTGCGCACGACCGGGCCATGCGCCTTGCCGCCGCCGCGAAACTGCGGCGCGCGCGCCGAGTGGTGCCGGGCGCGGCCGGTGCCCTTCTGCTTGTACATCTTTGCGCCTGTGCGGGCGACTTCGGCGCGGCCGAGCGCCTTGTGGGTGCCCTGCTGGCGCTTGGCCAACTGCCAGCGAACGACGCGCTGCAGGATATCCTCGCGCGGGTCGAGACCGAAGATCGCATCGGAAAGCTGAAGCTCTCCGGCGTCGTCACCGCCCAATGTGCAAATCTTGATGTCCATTATTCCGCTCCCTCGGCGGCCGACGCCTGTGTCGACGCCGACGCGCGGATCGCCGCCGGCTTCGGCGCATTGTCGGGCAACGCCATCTTGACTGCGTCGCGCACCAAAATCCATGCGCCCTTGGTGCCGGGGACGGCGCCCTTGATCAGGATCAGGCCGCGATCGGTATCGGTCGACACGACCTCGACATTCTGCGTCGTGACGCGGACCGCGCCGAGATGGCCGGCCATCTTCTTGCCCTTGAACACCTTGCCCGGATCCTGGCGCTGGCCGGTCGAACCGTGCGAACGATGCGACACAGATGCGCCGTGGGTCGCGCGGCCGCCGCCGAAATGGTGGCGCTTGATGACGCCCTGGAAGCCCTTGCCGGTCGATGTGCCCGTCACGTCGACCTTCTGGCCGGCGACGAAGTGCTCGACCGTGATCTCCGCGCCGACGTCAAGCATGTTGTCGTCCGACACGCGGAACTCCGCGACCTTGGTCTTCGGCTCCACCGAGGCGCCGGCGAAATGACCGCGCATCGACTTCGAGGTGTTCTTGACCTTGGCCAGGCCGACGCCGAGCTGGACGGCGGTATACCCGTTCTTTTCCTTGGTCAGCTGCGCCACCACCTGGCAATTCTCCATGTGGAGAACGGTCACGGGAACGTGCTCGCCGGCATCGTTATAGATGCGGGTCATTCCCAGCTTCTTTGCAATCACACCTGAACGCATCGGTTCATTTTCCTTCAGAGTTCCCAGCCGAACCCGGCCTCGCCTCTTGTTTTTCAGAGGAGCCATTCGGGCGAACCCGGCCGGCTCATGGTTCGAAGCCCTCAGAGCTTGATTTCGACGTCGACGCCCGCGGCCAGATCGAGCTTCATCAGCGCATCCACGGTCTGCGGGGTCGGATCGACGATGTCGAGCAACCTCTTGTGCGTCCGCATCTCGAACTGCTCGCGGCTCTTCTTGTCGATGTGCGGCGAGCGGTTGACGGTGAACTTCTCGATCCGCGTCGGCAGCGGAATCGGTCCGCGCACGTTGGCGCCGGTGCGCTTGGCGGTCGACACGATCTCGCGAGTCGAGGCGTCGAGCACGCGATGGTCGAACGCCTTAAGGCGAATGCGGATATTGGTTCCGTTCATGCGTCAATTCCTTGTTCTGTAGCGGCGCGGCAAATCCAGCGCCGGCGACAGATCGATTGCTTCTTACTCTTTGATGCTGACGACGACGCCGGCGCCGACGGTGCGGCCGCCTTCGCGG
>CAXTJQ010000002.1:58717-455476 GCA_964244725.1 uncultured Rhizobiaceae bacterium | reverse complement strand
CGCCGACCGGCACGATCGGCCTCGTCATGGATTGCGACACCACCGGCATCGAGCCGGACTTCGCGCTGGTCAAGTTCAAGAAGCTCGCCGGCGGCGGCTATTTCAAGATCATCAACCGCGCCGTGCCCGAAGCCTTGCGCACGCTGGGCTACGGCGAGGCGCAGATCGCCGAGATCGAGGCCTATGCCGTCGGCCACGGCAACCTCAACCAGGCGCCGGCCATCAACCCCGGTTCTTTGCGCGCAAAAGGTTTTTCCGACGACAAGATCGCCGCGCTGAATGCCGCGACCGCACAGGCCTTCGACATCAAATTCATCTTCAACCAGTGGACGCTGGGCGGCGACTGGCTGAAGGAGACTTTTGGGTTTTCGGACGAGCAGCTCAACGACTTCTCCTTCGAGATCCTTCCGGCGCTCGGCTTCTCGCGCAAGGACATCGAGGCCGCCAACATCCATGTCTGCGGCGCGATGACGCTCGAAGGCGCGCCTTTTCTCAAGTTCGAACACCTTCCGGTGTTCGACTGCGCCAGCCCGTGCGGCAAGGTCGGCAAGCGCTATCTCTCCGCCGAAAGCCACATCCGCATGATGGCGGCGGCGCAACCCTTCGTCTCGGGCGCAATCTCCAAAACCATCAACATGCCCAACGAGGCGACCGTCGAGGATTGCAAGGCGGCCTACATGCTGTCCTGGAAACTTGCGCTGAAGGCCAACGCGCTCTACCGCGACGGCTCGAAGCTGTCGCAGCCGCTCAACGCCTCGCTGCTGTCGGACGACGACGAGGACGAGGATGACGCCGTCGAGGCGCTGATCGCGGCCCCGGCGGCGAGCCGCGCCGTGCAGGTCACCGAAAAAATCGTCGAGCGCATCATCGAGCGCGTGTCGCGCGAGCGCGAAAAACTGCCGAACCGCCGCAAGGGCTACACCCAGAAGGCGATCGTCGGCGGCCACAAGGTCTATCTTCGCACCGGCGAATTCGACGACGGGCGCATCGGCGAGATCTTCATCGACATGCACAAGGAGGGCGCCGCCTTCCGCGCGATGATGAACAATTTCGCCATCTCGATCTCGCTCGGCCTGCAATACGGCGTGCCGCTGGAGGAATATGTCGAGGCCTTCACCTTCACCAAGTTCGAGCCGGCGGGCGTCGTCATCGGCAACGATGCGATCAAGAACGCCACCTCGATCCTCGACTACGTGTTCCGCGAACTCGCCGTCTCCTATGCCGGCCGCAACGATCTCGCCCATGTCGACCAGTCGGATTTCGACAACACGGCGCTTGGCCGCGGCATTTCGCAAGGCAGGGCGCAGGCCGTCTCCAAGGGGCTGACGCGCGGCGCGCCGCTGAAGATGGTGTCGGGCGGCATGGCCGGCGGCGATCCCAAGGGCTTTGCCGGCGGCGGGGGTTCGGGTTCCTCCGGGACCCCTGCCCGCTCCGCACCGACGGCCTATGCCGGCTCGAACGTCCGCCCCCTGACTTTGGCCTCGCATAACGCGCCCAAAGCCGTCTATGCCGACACGGACGGCGCGACGGCCTTCAAACGCGACTTCGCGGCCGAGATCGACGCCCGCCACAACCAGGCGACGGAATTGCACCCCGACGACGAACCGGCGATCGCCCACGCCGAACCTGCTTCGACCGCCGCTGGGCTATTCACCGACGCCGCCGTTCACGACGCGGCGGAAGCGAAAAAACTCGCCTCCTCCCGCCGCCAGCAATCGCTTCTGCAGGGCTACACCGGCAACGAATGTTCGGAATGCCACAACTTCACGATGGTGCGGAACGGGACGTGCGAAAAATGCGACACGTGTGGAAATACGAGCGGGTGCAGTTGAGGGGGATCAAAAATGTCTGACACCATCACAACTGGATTTGGAAGTGTCTCCCAGGCTTTGCGAACCAAGCATGGGAAGCGCATAATTGATCAGGCCGAAGCACTTGGCGTGAGCCCGAGTTACATCTCCCACATTGAAACGGGTCAAATGACTCCTGATCAGGGCTATGTGGATAAAGTTTCATCCTGGTTGAGTTTGGACCTTCCTGACCGGCTATCCCTTATCAAGGGGCTTCGTCGCTCTTCCGTTGTGGATTTCGACGCGGAACGACGCAGACGGAAGGGGCCTGCGGTAAAATTATATCGCCGAATCCACACACTTTCTCCTTCTGAGATCAGATCCGTACCAACGGTCACGGAAGGTGACAAATGAGTGAAGATCATTACGTTCAACCATCGAGCCGCCAAGATCTCGAGGCCAAGGCTTACGCTTGGCGGGATGCCTTGAGCGTCGACGCGCATTGCGCAGTACCAGATATGACAAAGATTTTGGAGATCAGTCTTCGTAGGAAAATTCCTGTAGTCTCTATCTTAATAAAAGATGATCGGACTATGGGGACAATTGAAGCATATACACAATTTGAACCACCGATGATCGTTCTTCGCGAAAGCGTTTACAAAGCGGCGGCAGCGTTCGATCGGCGCGCGCGCATGACCCTGGCGCATGAATTGGGGCACTTGCTTCTTCACAAATCTGCAGAACCCCTTAACAGAGCGCCTGAACGGTACAAGAATTCTGATAAACTAAAACCATTTGCCAGTGCAGAATATCAAGCAAATGTGTTCGGGGCCGCGTTCTTGGTACCTGAGTGGATCGCCTGTGAATTTGAGGATGCAGAGACGCTTTCTCGTCATTGCTGTGTATCACTGCAACTTGCGTCCATTCGCCTGTCTCAGGTCGCTGTTCGACAGCAGTCTCCGAGAGATCAAATAGCAGCTTCTTTGGTGCGAGACTGGAATTCTGGCAGCTAACACTTTCGCAGAGAGTGAGCGGTCCGAAACCTCTCCCTTCTCCCCTTGAGGGAGAAGGTGGCCGAGCGCAGCGAGGTCGGATGAGGGGTGTCCAGCTTGACGCGAGTAGCAATCCGCCAACATTGCGATCCTTCCAGCACCCCTCATCCGCCCCTTCGGGGCACCTTCTCCCTCAAGGGGAGAAGGAAGAATCATCGTTGCGCCGCTCATCCATGACTGTTCAACACTTGAATGCCTTGGTTGCAAGACATGGAGGCGTTGCCGAACCCGCAGTCTCCCTTCTCCCTTTGAGGGAGAAGGTGGCCGACCCTGAGCTTGTCGAAGGGGGGTCGGATGAGGGTGTTGGACAAAATGCCGCGCTGCCGAACGGAACACGCCAATCTCGCAATCCTTCCAGCACCCCTCATCCGCCGCCTGCGGCGGCACCTTCTCCCTCAAGGGGAGAAGGGAGAGGTGTCACCGCCACGGCTCCAGATCCTTGTCCCGAACGAAGGCGATGATCGTCTCGCAGACAGAATTCAGTTCGCGCAGCACTTCGTCATTCCAGAACCGCAATATGCGAAAGCCGTGCTGCTTCAAGACCTCGGCGCGTTCCAGATCATAGGTTGAATCCGCATGCTGGCTACCGTCGATCTCGACGATCAGCATCGCCTCGGCGCAAACGAAATCCGCTATGTATCGCCCGACCGGCGCTTGTCTTCGGAACTTGATCCGGTCCAGCCGCCGACCGCGCAACGCGCCCCATAGCCGCTCTTCGGCTTCCGTCGGCTCGCGCCGCATCGAGCGGGCGAAAGCACGATTTCTTGGAGGGATGGGATGGTGCGGCATGGCGCCATCGTAGCGGGTCGTGGCATGAAGCACCAATACCCCCGCTCGCCATTCCCCCCGCGCCGTCGCATACTGCGCCCGCTCCAAATCCGCGAGGCATCCCATTGCGCAGTTTCGATTTCAGTTCGTGGCAGAGCGTGCTGACCACGCTGGTCGGGCTCGCGCTGTTCACGCTCATCTCGATCGGTATCCGCCTGCTGATGATGTTCACCGTCCAGCAGCGGCGCGAGCGCATGAACCGGCAGATCAACGAGCGGCTGCGCACGCTGATCGCGGCCTACAAGACGCTGGGCGGCTCGTTCACCGGCAATCTCGGCGTCGACCCGACCCATCTGGGTGATATCCGCAAGCGTGAGAAGACTGCCGACGAAAGCGAGACCACACTCGATCTGAAACTCGACGCGACAGGCTACGAAGGGTCCGACCGCCAAAGGCGCATCCGCGACGCGGTCGAGGCGGCGCTCTCGGACATCATCCTGCTCGGCACCGAACAGCAGGTCCGCCTCGCGACCCAGGCGGTCGGCGAACTCGTCGCCGGACGCACGGTCCATATTCACGAGCTCGTCGTGTCGCTGCGCGACTTCATCCGCGACGCGCTCGATCTGGCGCCGATTGCGTCGGACCTCGTGCTGCCGAAACAGGGTCCGGCGCGTCCGTCGAGTTCCGGGCGAAACGGCGGCAAGGGCGAGCGCGCCAACGAGGGGTCGCGCGGAAGTGGAGGCGGCGGGGCAGGCGGCGGCGCGGGCGGCAGCGGGCCGGGAATGGGGATGGCCGACGATCAGCCATCCAGCGATCACCGCTGACGAGCCGACCGCTTCGCCGGATCGGCGATGCCTCAGTCGTGGAACGCGATGCCGTACGCCTGAGCCTTGTCGCTGGGCATGTCGGCGAGGATGGCGCGGACCGTGTAGCCGCCATAGATGTCGCGTCCGTCGCGGATCATCCAGTCCTCGACATCGTCTTGCGCCACCGTCATTCGGTCGCCCATCTTGTAGGCATTGCCGTTGACAGGATCGTTGGCGAGCCTGCCGGCAAATTTGCCGCCTTCATCCGCCGTCAACTGCATCCAGATATGTTCGGTCTTGCCGTTCTGGGTCAACGGGATCTTGACGGTATAGGCGCCGGCCGTGCCGGCCGCCATCAATGCGCGGAACCGCGCCAAGGTCGAACGGCCCTTGCCCTTGGCGGACTGCATCGCCTGGTCGCCGGTATAGTAGGCGACGACGTTTTCCTTCACCGGCCGCGGCGCTGTCGGCGAGGCCCCGGGAGCGGCATCTGGAATTGTGATCGGCTTGCCGCCGTGTATCCCCGAACCGAAAAACCCGTAGGCGACCGCACCGGCGAAGATGACGCCGAGGATGGGATTGCGCATCGAATATCCCCTTGCAAGATGCGAGGCATCGTAACGCGGATCGATTGCCGCCCGTTTAAGGAGCGTGGTCACCGAATGGTAAGCGGCCTCGCGCGAGCCGCTTGCCGAACCCGATCAGTCGGCGTCGGCGACCGCCTCCTGTCCGCCGGCCCAGGCGCGCCACTGCCGCTCGCTACCATGGAAGACGTTGAGATCGACGCGCCCGCTGACGCCATGCGACAGGCCCGACCCGGAATATTGCCAGAACAGCCATTTGCGGCCGGGGTAGCGCTTGGACGGATGCGCCGCGACTGACCTCAGCCAGAATGGATAGTCGAGGAATTCGCCTCGGAGGTTGTCGGCATAGAAATCGGGCGCGGTGTAGATGATCGGGCGCTGGCCGTAGTGCCGCTCGATCTTGTCCATGAACACCTTCATCTTGTCCAGAACGCGGGCGCGCGACAGGCGCTGGCTGCATTTGGATTCGCCGTTCCATTCTACGTCGATGACCGGCGGCAGCGCGCCCTCCGCTCGGGGCACGTTGCGGATGAACCAGTCCGCCTGTTCGCCGGCGGTGCGGCACCAGTAGAAGAAATGATAGGCGCCGCGTTTCAGGCCGGCCCGTTCGGCGGCGCTCCAGTTGGTCCTGAACATCGGGTCGAGGTGGTCGCCGCCGTCGGTCGCCTTGATATAGGCGAAATTGGCGCCCTGGCTCTGCAGCTTGGCCCAGTCGATCCGGCCCTGCCAGCGCGAGACGTCGACGCCGTGGACGGCGAGCTGGCGCGGCGAGGCCTTGCCGAAATCGATCGGCTTGGCGTCGCGGAACCGGTATTTGTGGATGACCCCGGCGATCGCCGGTATCGCGCCCGAGACGGGATTGAGCGGCGCGATCAGCGCGATGGCGTCGCCGACGGTCTCCGGAACGGACGGCGGCTGGGCCTGGACTGGCGCAACTCGGACGTCGGGCGCGACCTCCCGCTCCGCGATGGCGGCCGGCGCGATTGTATCGCGCCCGCCGATCGAACTCGTCACTTCCAGCGACGGACGCGGCGCCAGGTCGTCAAGCCCGCCGCTCGACGTGCAGCCGGGGAAGGCGAGACTGGCAAGAAGGCAAAGGGCGACGCCTGTCGAACGCATTGGATCCCATACGCAAAACGCAACGCAACGCGCCGAAAGCCCCCGCCTTCGGCCGAGCCGCGATTATGGACAGGCAATCGCCAATAAAGATTGAAGAGGATTTTCACGGTCGAGCCGGCCTCGCCTCCTCGACCGTGAGGTTCGGTCTCAAAGGGACCGGCAGCGTTCGGCCTATGCGCAGAGACCACGATTGCGGCATGTCTCCGCGATGACATGCGCTGGCGGAATGGCCGCGCCGCGCGCGCCGGCCCGCTCCATCAGCAAGCGCACGTCCTGCGGACGCACGCGGTCGCGCGCCATCACAAGCTGGATAATCGGGTCTCCCAGCAGCTCGTCGAGTGTGGTTCCGGCTTCGATCATGGTCGCCTCCTCGATGTGCCCCGCGCATCAGAGATAGGCGGCGCGATCGCCTTCGCAATGACGCTTAGCCGGCAATTCCGTGTCCACGGGGAAAATAGTCCGTGCGCCCAAGGCGCGATTGGCCCATCGGTTGTGTGAATGCTGCCGCTTGTCGGCGGCGCGCTCGGGTGGATGATCGCGTTCCCTGGAGAATTCCGTCCGTGATCCTGATCGGTCAATACGATTCCTCCTTCGTCCGTCGCGTCGGTATCGCGCTGACGCTCTACGGCCTGCCGTTCGAGCACCGGCCGTGGTCGACCTTCGGCGACGCCGACGCGATCCGTCTGTTCAACCCGCTGACCAGGGTGCCGACCCTGGTCCTGGACGACGGCGACGCGCTGCTCGAAAGCCACGTCATCCTCGACTACCTCGACAGCCTGATGCCTGTGGAGCGGCGGATGTTTCCGGTCGCCGAGCCCGCGCGCCGTCGCGCGCTGAAGGTCGCGGCATTGGCGACCGGCCTGGCCGACAAGGGCGTCAGCCTGTTCTACGAGACGCATTTTCATGGCCGAACGTCCGATGCCTGGGTGGCGCGTTGCCGGCTGCAGATGGCCGGCGTTCTCGACGCGCTGGAAGCGGACCGCGCCGACCGCGCCACGGGTTATTGGTTCGGCGAGCACATCGGTCACGCCGACATCGCCGTGGCGGTTGCGATCCGCCATGTGATGGACGCACATCCCGGGCTGATCGACCTGCCGGACTATCCGGCGCTCGCGGCCCATGCCTCGCGATTGGAAGCTCTGCCGGTGTTCCGGCAGGTTCAGCAGAATTTCGATCCGCCCAAAGGGTAGCGCTGGGTTGCACTCGTCCGACGCAAATGGGCCTGGGACCCTGGTTAATGCTTGGGCGCCTGGACGAGATAGGCGTCGATCGTCCCCTCGCCCAGCCATTTGGCGGCTTCGAGCCGATGCAGGCCTTCGACGAGGACGTGGCGCTTGCCGTCGTGACGAAGATGGATCGGCGTCTTCATGCCGTTTTCGAGAATGTCTTCCGCCAGCGCCCGAACGGTCTCGGGGTGCAGCGTCTTGCGACGCGCCGTCGGCACATAGATGTCGTCGACCGGTATCTTGTGGATCCGAAGCATTTGGTCCTCTTATCCGTCGCCGCGGCGTCGATGCGCCGAAACCGCGCCCGTCGTCCGGCCAACGCGACGAGCGTTTCGAAGCCCTCCGTCACGGGACGTGATGCGGGGCGTCAAGCGGCCGCCGCGACTTCGAGTCCCAGTTGCGCCAGCGAGGCGAACAGCAGCGGCCGCTCGGACAGCGCCGACTCTTCCCCGGTGACGAGGCTGTCGACGATCGTGCAGATCGAAAGCGCGCGGAACTCGAACCGCGAAGCCAGTGCGAAGAGGTTCGCGGTCTCCATGTCGACGGCCGCGATCCCGACGGCGCGCGGGAGGTCGAAGCGGGTGTCGGGCCTCGGATGGTAGAAGACGTCGCTGCAGACCATTGGGCCGCGATGGCAGGCGATCGAAAGCCTGTCCGCCGTGGCAGTGGCCAATTCGAGCAGGTCCGGGTCGGGTCGTCCCGGCTTTTCCAGACCGGCGTCGAGATCGGTGTCCATCACCGCGCTCTGTGCGACGAAGAGCGCACGCAGCGGCATGGCGTCCGTCACCGCGCCGCAAGACCCGATCCGGATCACGGTTTTTACGCCATGGAACGCGATCAATTCGTGCACATAGATGGTGAAGGACGGTCTGCCCATGCCCGTGGCTTGCAAGCTGACGGGCGCGCCCTTGTAAAGGCCGGTATAGCCCAGCGCGCCGCGGATCGTATTGACGCAGCGCGGCGCCTCGAGGAACGTTTCAGCGATCCAACGGACGCGCAGGGGATCGCCCGCCACCAGGACGGTCCGGGCATAGTCGCCGGGCAAGGCTTCGTTATGCGGCGTCACGTTTCCTCAAGGCGGGCGGTGGGCGGCTGGCAATTCGGGACGCGGCTCATGGGCTTTCAAGCACTTCCTTCACGACGGTCGCAAGCTGCTTGAGCGAGAATGGCTTCGGCAGGAAGCCGAATTTCGCGTCGGCCGGCAGA
The DNA here is from genome assembly GCA_964244725.1 of uncultured Rhizobiaceae bacterium. GTDB lineage: Bacteria > Pseudomonadota > Alphaproteobacteria > Rhizobiales > Rhizobiaceae > Kumtagia. The sequence goes on along the minus strand of CAXTJQ010000002.1, from coordinate 446,925 downwards.
TTTCGCGCGAACGCGTCTTCCGCATAGCCCGAAACGAAGATGAACTTGATGTCGGGCCGCAGCTTGCGCAACTCGCCCAGCAGGGTCGGTCCATCCATTTCCGGCATCACCACATCGGAGACCACGATATCGATCTTTCCTTCGAGCGAGTGATAGACCTCGAGCGCCTCGACGCCGGACGAGGCCTCGTGGACCGTATAGCCGCGCGATGTCAGGGCGCGCATGCCGCCCATGCGCACCGCATCCTCGTCCTCGACAAGCAGCACGGTCGCGGAGCCGGACAGGTCGCGCGACGCGGTCGACAGCTTCGCGGCGGCCGCGGTCATGTCTTCGCGCGTCGGCTGCGCCGGGTCCGCCGCCATGCTGCCGTCGGCGTTGCGGATGGGCGCGGAAGCCGGCTCCGCCACGAAGCGCGGCAGGAAGATGCGGAAGACGGCGCCCTTGCCGATTTCGGAGTCGCAGAAGATGAACCCGCCCGTCTGCTTGATGATCCCATAGACCATCGAAAGGCCGAGCCCGGTCCCCTTGCCGACGTCCTTGGTCGTGAAGAACGGCTCGAAGATCTTGTTGAGCACATCCGGCGCGATGCCCGTTCCGTTGTCTTCGATTTCCACAAGCACGAAATCGCCGTGGTCGAGTTCGCGGTGGTAGGCGAAAGCGCGCGCGTCTTCCGCTTCGACGTTCCTGGTCCGCACCGTGAGAGACCCGCCGGACGGCATCGCGTCGCGCGCGTTGACCGCGAGATTCACGACCACCTGCTCGAACTGGCCGATGTCGACCTTGACGGGCCACAGATCGCGGCCGTGGTCGATCTTGAGCTTGATGTCGTTGCCGATCAGCCGCGCGAGAAGCGTGCGCAGGTCCGCGAGCACATCCGTCAGGTTCAGCACTTCGGGCCGCAGCGTCTGCTTGCGCGAGAAGGCCAGCAACTGGCGCACCAGGGATGCGGCGCGATTGGCGTTCTGCTTGATGTTCATGATGTCGGGGAACGAGGGATCGCTCGGCCGATGATTGGTCAGGAGCAGGTCGGACGCCATGATGATGGCGGTCAGTACGTTGTTGAAATCATGTGCGATACCGCCCGCAAGCTGGCCCACCGCCTGCATTTTCTGGCTTTGCGCCATCTGCCCTTCGAGCGCTTTCTGTTCCGTCGTCTCGACCGCGTAGACGATGGCAGCCTCCTCGGCGTCCTCGCCGTCCGATACGTCGGTCACCGCGTTGACGTAGAAGCGGATATGGCGCTCCTCGTTGGTGGGCAGCACCGTATCGATGGGCTCGATCTCGGCCTGGCGTTGGCGCGCTTTTTCGAGCGCCGTCGCGAAAGCCGGACGGTCGCGCGAATGGATAACCGATTCGAGCTGGACTTGCTTGTCGATCGCCTCGCGGTCGACGATGCTCGAAAACAGCGAGAAGAACGGCGCGTTGGTCCGAATGATCCGGCCCTGGCTGTCGACCCCGGCGATCGCCATGGGCGTCGAGTTGAAAAACCGCGTAAAGCGGATTTCGGATGCCCGCAGATCGGCCGATGAATCCTCGCCTTGCGTCCGATTGAGGACGATCGTGCGGGTCGGACCCCGCGAGCCGTTCTTGCTTGCGGTCACGCGGTGGAGGAAGCGAACCGGCAGCGCCTGGCCGGTCGTCATCGCCAGGTCGAGATCGATCACCGCGTTGCGCGTGGTGCCCGGATCGGCCTTCACCGAGCGCACCAGCGCCATTCCATCGCCCGCGACGATCTCGTCGAGTTTGATCCCGCCCGATGCGAAGCTCGCAAGGTCGATGCCGAGCCATTCGGCGAGCGTCGAGTTGAGATAGGTGACGCGGTTGTCCGCGTCCGCGGCGAAGAACCCGGCGGGCGCATGATCGAGGTGGTCTATCGCCTGCTGCAGGTCGAGGAAAAAGCGCTCCTGTTCGGCCCGCTCGCGTGAGATGTCGGCGAGTTGCCAGGCGAAGAAGGGCTGGCGCTGGCCCGGCACCTTGAACGTGCGCGACTGAGCGCGGTACCAGCGCGGCCCGTTGTCGCCGCCGACATGGAGCGCCTGCTGCATCCGAAACTCGCCGCTGCCCGGCTTGCCGTCGCGAAGATCGGTGCCGAGGCGGAAGATCGTGTCGGCCGCCTCGGGCACGTCCGAAAGGAGCGACTCGACTGTCTTGAGGTTGGCCTCCGTGGTCGCGCCCGTCATGTCCGCATAGGCGCGGTTGGCATAGACGACGCGGCCCTTGTTGTCGGTAACGACCAGGCCCTGCGCCATCGAGTCGATGAAGGACTTCGAAAGTTCATCGGTAGTCGACTTGGATGCGATTTGAACGAATCCGATGGCGGCGGCGAAGAGAAAGCCGACGCCGGTCATCGCGAGGACGCCGAGCATGCCGAGCAGGAACGGGTCGCCCAGCCGATCCCGGAAAATGCCGAAAATGATCGCGGCCCCGGTCAGGACGACCATGAAGACGACGAGACGCGTGATGACCCCCGGGCGCGTGCCCTTGTCGACCATCGGCACCGGATAGAAATCGCCGCGCGTATCCTTCACCATCAAAGCGCGTTCCCCATCGTTTTCCCGATATCGACGGCAACCCGATTCGATTCAACTGTCTACTTCATTTTTTGCCGCAAAGTCTTCGATCGAAAGGCGGATCGGTCTTTTCCCGCGGTCGAATATCGTTTGGCCTAGATGCGGGCGTGGCGCTCGGAATACCCTTGGCCCGATGCGTGTGAACATCCGATCGGCAACTTGCGAACGCCGCCATTGCCAGTCTACTGTCCTCGCCGATGCGGCGGAGACGAGACCTTTATGCCGGACTGGTTGAACCAAGTAGCGGGGCCGGACTACGCGCGCGCCGTGCTCTGGACCGGGCTCGCGCTCCTGGGGCTGCTCGTCCTGTTGATCGCGGTGAAAGTCATCCGCAGCATGACCTTCGGCACGTTCGTCGCTGGCGGACGCAACCGCAAGGCGCGCCTCGCGGTGATGGACGCGACCGCCGTCGACAGCCATCGCCGGCTGGTGCTCATCCGCCGCGACGACATCGAGCATCTTTTGCTGATCGGGGGGCCGACCGACGTGGTCGTCGAACGGGATATCCGTCTGGGCGTCCCGCAGAGGCGCACGCCGCCGATCGCCGAGGCGATTCCGGCTCCGGCAAACCCGCCCCCTCCGACGCCGCAGGTCGCGCCGGCGCCGATCCGTTCAAGGCCGCCCGAACCGCCCCGCCCGCCGATCGCGTCGCCGCCGCCGCCAGCCCCGCGCGCGCAAACCGAGCGACCCGCCTCGAACCCAGCACGACCGTCGGAGCCGCCGCCCGCCCGGCCCGCGGCCGCTGTCCCCGCGCAAGGCGCCCCGCCGCGCCCGGACCAGGCGAAGACGGCTTCATCGCCGGCCTCTATTCCCCCACGCGTCGAGGCGCGCAATCCGAGCGCGCCACCCAGAAGGCCTGAGCCGTCTCCGCCGCTCGCGGCGCAAGGCGGCGGCCGTCCGCCGGCTCCGGACGATCTTGACGACGATTTGCTGAAGGAGCTTGAAGTCTCGCTCGATGATGGCGACACCGCGATGAAAGCTGCCCCCGCGCGGTCTCTCGACGACGAGATGACGAAACTGCTCGGGGAACTCGCCAATCCGCGTCGCTGAACGATGCGACGAAGATGTCCAGACCCTGCGGGCCACGACGATATGCACTCGCGTTCGCTCGCCGATCGCATGCGCCGCCGTCAGTCGTCGCGATAAACCTTCTCGCGGCGCTCGTGGCGTTCCTGAGCCTCGATCGACAGGGTCGCAATCGGCCTTGCATCGAGACGGCGCAGCGAAATCGGTTCACCGGTCTCCTCGCAGAAGCCGTAGGTTCCCTCGTCGATGCGGTAGAGAGCGGAGTCGATCTTGGAGATCAGCTTGCGCTGGCGGTCGCGGGCGCGCAGTTCGATGGCGCGATCGGTTTCGGACGAAGCCCGATCGGCGAGATCGGGATGGTTGGCATTTTCCTGCTGCAGGATTTCAAGTGTTTCGCGCGCCTCACGCAGGATGTCGCTTTTCCAGTTCAGAAGCTTGGCGCGAAAATAGGCCTTCTGACGTTCGTTCATGAAAGGCTCGTCATCCGATGGCGCGTAGGCCTGATCGACGAGAACGCTCACTCGACTCATATCCCACATTCCCCATTTTTTCGGCCTATATATTCGGCGCGCCGAACCCGCACAAGAACAATCAATCGACCCGCGACCCGAATCCGGGAGGCCCGAAACGTGACGAGCGCAAGCCTATCGCCATGCAACATGACATTGATTTGACATTGTTTTCGGCATCCGCGCGAATGTCGGCAATACACTCGTCGCTGTATGGACGGACGATGGGTTCTCTACGGGCAAGGACATCGTCTGATCGTCAGGAATACAGAAAGGCCGGCCCTGCATGAACATGCTCTATCTGCTGCGACACGCCAAGGCCGCCCCCGCGAGCAACGGCGTGAGCGACTTCGAACGCCCTCTGGACAGCGTGGGGCATCATCAGGCAGAGGCGCTCGGGCTCGCCATGCGGTCACGCCAGATGACGCCCGTCACGATCCTGTGCTCGCCGGCGCGGCGCACGCGCGAGACGCTCGATCGACTGGCGCTCGGGCCTGGCGCCCGGCCAGCCACCTTCGCTGACCTGCTCTTTACCGCCACAGTGAACGGGTATCTCGACGCCATACATGAGCTGACGGGGTGCTCGTCCCTCATGGTCGTCGGACACAATCCGATGATCCAAGATCTCGCGGCCCTGTTGACGACCGAAGAAGACCGCGCCGCCTATCGCTCGGGGTTCGGGACGGGCGCGCTGGCCGTGCTTGGCTTCGAGCGCGACATGGATATGATCGCGCCGGGTGAAGGCCATCTCCTGGCGTTCCTCGATCCGACCACCTTCTGATGCCGTCGGCCGGTTTCATTCGCTGTCCGGTGAACCTATATCGCGGCGAACAGCGGTAAGGTCCGGCAGTGGCGTCACTCACAACGATCTCGGACGAAGCGCGACTTGCGATCGACACGTTTGCCGGCCGGGCCAGGACATTGTTCTCGCCCACGCTGCGGATCGGCATTACCGGGCTGTCGCGCGCCGGCAAGACCGTTTTCATATCGGCGCTGGTCCACAACCTGATCCACGGCGGACGGTTGCCTCTGTTCGAGGCGCAAAGATCAGGGCGCATCGCGCGCGCCTTCCTCGAGGAGCAGCCCGACGACGCCGTTCCCCGCTTTCAGTACGAGGACCATATCGCGGCGCTGGTCGCGGCGCGCAACTGGCCCGACTCAACGCGCGCCGTTTCCGAATTGCGCCTGACGGTCGAATTCGAATCGGCTTCGGCCTGGAACCGGATGTTTTCGAGCGGGCGCCTTTCGATCGACATCGTCGACTACCCTGGAGAATGGCTGCTCGATCTGCCCTTGCTGACCAAGTCCTTTCGCGTCTTTTCGCGGGAAGCCGTCGAACTCGCGTCGCTTCCGGCCCGCGCCGACCTCGCCGCGCCATGGCTCGAAGCAGCGACATCGGCCGATCCGGCCTCGTCCGCGGACGAAATGATCGCAAAGCACCTGGCCGATCGGTTCGCCGCCTATTTGCGCGCCTGCAAGCAGGACGACCGGGCGTTGTCGACGCTGCCCCCTGGCCGCTTCCTGATGCCGGGCGATCTCGACGGCTCTCCCGCGCTCACCTTCTCGCCCCTAGTGCTCGGCGACGATCGTCCGCCGCGGCCCGGAACGCTGCATGCGATGATGGAGCGGCGCTACGAGGCCTATAAGACCCATGTCGTCAAACCGTTCTTCCGCGAGCATGTCGCACGGCTGGACCGACAGATCGTGCTGGTCGACGCGCTTCAGGCGCTGAATGCCGGCCCGTCCGCGCTGGCGGACCTGGAGAGGGCGTTGACCGAAATCCTGTCATGTTTCCGCGTCGGACGCGGCAATTTCCTGACCGATCTCGTTGCGCACCGGATCGACCGCATCCTGATCGCAGCGACCAAGGCCGACCACCTTCATCACGAGAACCACGACCGGCTGCAGGCGATCGTCCGACGCATCGCCGACCGGGCCGTCAAGCGGGCGCGCTTCACCGGCGCGGCGATCGACGTCGTGGCAATGGCGGCGGTGCGCGCCACCCGCGAGGGTACGGTGCGGCGAGCGGACGAGGAGTTGCCGGTGATTATCGGCACGCCGCTGGAGGGCGAGACGATCGCCGGCGAACGCTTCGATGGACAGACCCAGACCGCGATCTTCCCCGGCGACCTACCCGACGCCATCGACGTCGCGACGGCGTTCGAACCGCGCGATCGTGAAGCGCCCGGCGAAGCGCCGGTGCGCTTCGTTCGGTTCAGGCCGCCGAAACTGGAAAGAGGCCCGGACGGCATCACCCTGTCGCTGCCGCATATCCGGCTCGATCGAGCGCTGCAGTTCCTGCTCGGAGACCATCTGGCATGATCCCTCCCCGCAAGCCGGCGTCGTTTCGCGTCGACCCGGATGCCACGACGGACGCCTCCGCGACGATTGAGCCCAAGCCGAAGGCCGCGACGCCGCGACAGCCGATGACCGTCCGGGTCTCCGAGCCCGTCGTCGTCGAGGCGGAGGCCGATTTTTTCGCCGACCCCCCGCCCGGCGCCACGGAGATGCCGCCGCCTCTTCCCCGCCGGCGCTCGAAACTGGCGTCGATCTTCTGGACGGCATCGGCCACGCTCCTGTCGCTGGCTGTCGGGCTTTGGGTCGACGGCCTGATCCGCGCGCTCTTCGAGCGCAACGAATGGCTTGGCTGGCTGGCGGCCGGCATCGCCGCGATCGCCCTGATCGCGCTCGCCGTTCTCGTGCTGCGGGAGATTCGGTCGCTCTGGCGTCTGGCGTCGATCGACCGGCTGCGCGTCGCGGCGAGCGAAGCGATCCTGCGCGACGACGCCAAAGCCGCCCGCGCGGTGGTTTCGGACCTGATCGCGCTCGTTTCCGACAATCCGGACACCGCCGCCGGCCGCCGCGCGCTCGCGAAACTCGACGGCGAGATCATCGACAGGGCCGGCCTGCTGCGGCTGGCCGAAATCGAGATCATGCCACCGCTCGACGCACGCGCCCGCGCGCTCGTGCTCGACGCGGCCAAGCGCGTCTCGATCGTCACGACCGTCAGCCCCCGCGCCCTGGTCGATCTCGCCTATGTGATCTTCGAGGCGAGCCGGCTCATCCGCCGGATCGCCGAACTCTACGGCGCCCGTCCCGGAACGCTCGGGTTCTTCCGGCTGGCGCGCGGCGTGATCGCTCACCTCGCGGTCACCGGCGCGATCGCGGCCGGCGACGATTTCGTGCATCAGGTCGTCGGTCAGGGCCTGGCGGCGCGGCTGTCGACCAAACTCGGCGAGGGCATCGTCAATGGCATGATGACGGCCCGGATCGGGATCGCAGCGATGGAAACCGTGCGCCCATTGGCTTTTTCAGCGTTGGAAAGGCCCAGGATAACCGATGTCCTGAGCGTCCTGTCGGCGCTCGCGAAAGCCAAATCCGGCCCTCGGCAACCCTAGCGCGCTCCGCTCTCGACCGGCCTGGAACCGGTCTCGTGAATAATCCATTAACCAATCTTGGTCATGGTCTGGATACCAGCGATGCGCCTTTTTCCTGCATGGATGCCCGCCATGAAGTCCACCCCGATCTCCATCTTGATGACCGCGCTCGCGATCTGCGGGACAGTAGTTATGCCTGCGCGCGCCGCCGAAGGCGATCGCGCCTTCTTCAAGTCGGCGGAAGGAAATTGGACCGGGCCAGGCGAAATCATCGCCGGCAAATACAAGGGCACCAAGTTCAACTGCAGCTTCGCCGGCACGACCCCGGCAGGCAATCTCGGCATGACGATGGACGGCGACTGCCGCGTTGGCGTGTTCGCGCAGAAGATGAGGGCCTCGTTCGTTCGGAAGGGAGGCGCCTATCGCGGCACGTTCATGGACGGCGCCGAAGGCAACGGGCTTGATATCGTTGCGGGCAACGTGGTCGACAGCAGCAAGGTCGTTTTGTCGATCAACCGCAAGCAGTTGAACGGCATCATGCAAGCGCGCATCGCCGACGAGAACACCATGAACGTCACGGTGTCGGTGCGGGTCGCCGAGACCATGGTGCAAGTCATCGGCATGAGCCTCAAGCGCATCGACACGGCGACGGTCGGCTCGGTGGCCGAATAGCCGGCCAATTGTCGATGGGCTCGTCTCCGGTCATCGTCGCCGACATCATCGCGTTCTGGAACGAAGCCGGCCCCGACCGCTGGTGGGTCAAGGACGACGCATTCGACCGCGTCTTTAGTGATCGATTCCTCGACGCGCACATGGCCGCGGCCCGGCGCGAGTGTGATTCCTGGCTCGCCGAGCGGTACGGCGCGCTTGCCCTACTGATCCTGCTCGACCAGTTTCCACGCAACTGCTTTCGCGGCAGCGGGCATATGTACGCCACCGACCAACTTGCGCGGAGGTTCGCGCTTTCCGCCATCGAGGCGGGCCACGACATGGCGTCCGAACCGGAGTTGCGGGTGTTCTTCTACACGCCGCTGATGCATTCCGAGCATCTGACCGACCAGGACCGCTGCGTGTCGCTCTGCGCCATCCTCGACGACCAGGTCGCGCGTTCGGCGCGCGAACATCGCGAGATCATCGCCTCCTTCGGCCGCTTCCCTCACCGAAACCCGATGCTGGGCAGGATCACCACGGCCCAAGAGCGCCAATTCCTCGCAGCCGGCGGCTTCTCGGGCTGACGCCTACGCCTGCCGCCACCAATCACGGCCGCGCTGCAGGCGGACGATGCCGGCGCGGTCCAGATGTTCTATTCGGTCGGCGATCGGTTCGCCATTGATTCCAATTTCGGGCGCGATTTCGGCAAGCGGGACCAGCACGAAGGCGCGGTCGCCCATGCGCGGATGCGGAATATCGAGCCCCGGTTCCGTCACGAGCAGAGGTCCAAACAACAGGATGTCGAGATCGATCAGCCGCGGGCCCCACCGCTCGCCGCGTTCGCGCTTTAAGCCTTTCTCGACGGCAAGGCAGAGATCGAGGAACCCGCGCGGATCGAGCGTCGTCACGACCTCCGCCGCCGCGTTGAGAAAATCCGGCTGGTCGAGCTTGCCCCAGGGTGGGGTGCGGTAGAGCGACGAGACCATCGTCACGCGCGCCCGCGAAGAGGCGTCGATCGCGCGCAGCGCCGCGCCCATCGCGACCGCCGGATCGCCAAGATTGCCGCCGAGGCTGAGGTACGCGCAATCTTCGTTCACGGCCACAGGACGGTGACCTCGACATGGTCGAGAATACCGCGCACCGGCGCGTTCGGCTTGCGGATGGTGATCTCAGCCGCCCTGATCTGCGGATAGCGCGCGACAAGCGCTTTCGCGACGGCGAGCGCCAGAGCCTCGATGAGGAAGCGCCTCTGGCCTGTGACAATTCTCTCGATCACCTCGAAGGCGACGCCGTAGTCGACGGTTCCCTCGATTGCATCGGCTTCCAACGCGTTGCCGGGATCGACCGTCAGCGTCGCGTCGACGTAGAAGCGCTGGCCAAGCGCTTCCTCGGCGTCGAACACGCCATGACGCGCGAAGAAGGCGCAGTTGCTGATGCGAATCGTATACATGGTTCAGGGCTCGACGCGAGCGGGGCCGCGCACCATCATAGCATCGGCGACGGCCAGGGCGTCGGCGTTGATTGCGACATCATGAACGCGAAACAGGGCAGCGCCCTTGAGCCGGAGGATCACGCACGTCGCGGCGGTGCCCGGATCGCGATCCGGCGCCTCGCGCCCGGTCAACGCGCCGATGAACCGCTTGCGCGACGTGCCAACCAGGATCGGCCGGCCGAAGCGCGACAACTCACCGAAACGCGTCATTAGTTCGAGGTTCTCGTCGAAGTTCTTGGCGAAGCCGAAACCGGGATCGAGCACGATCCGCGCATCGGCGATTCCGGCCGACGCCGCTATCTCAAGCGAACGGTTGAGGAACGCGAACTGATCCTCGATCACGTCAGGCAGCTTACTCCTCCCACGCCCGGTGTGCATGACGACGAGCCCGGCTCCCGTCTCGGCCGCAACCAGCGCAATATCCGGTTCGCGTTGCAACCCCCAGACATCGTTGACGATGTGCGCGCCGGCGCGAATCGCGAGGCGTGCGGTCTCCCCCCTATAGGTGTCGACCGACAGAAGGATGCCCTTCGCGGCAAGCGTCTCGATGACGGGCAGTATGCGATCCTGTTCCTCCCGCGCCGAGACCGCTTGCGCGCCAGGGCGCGTCGATTCCCCTCCGACATCGATGATCGATGCGCCCTCGGCGACCATGCGTTGCGCTTGCGCGACGGCGCCTTGCAGGGTCGCGTGGCGGCCGCCATCGGAGAAGCTGTCGGGCGTGAGATTCAGGACGCCCATCAGGACGGCGCGCTCGCCGAGTACGAGCTGCCGCCCATGCGCGACTTGCCAGATGAAATGCCCCATCACGACCGCCGATGTTGTTGCACGGCGTCGGCCCTAACGCATGGCTTGCGCCGAGGCAACACGGCGATACGCACGCCGAGCGCGGGGCCTCGATTCGCGAAACTGCAGGCTCAGGCTAGACCGAGTTTTCTGCGAAGGCTGGTCGACGACGACGTGTATTGGATGGGTGCAGCCCGGCCAGGATTGACGATGTCCCTGGCGGCCTGGGTCATCAGCGCGGCTTCGTGGAAGCCCGACAGGATCAGCTTGAGCTTGCCCGGATAGGCGTTCACGTCGCCGATCGCAAAAATCCCGCGCGTCGAAGTCTCGAATTTCTTGGTGTCGACGGCGACGAGGCCCTCATTGAGGCGAAGGCCCCAACTGGCGATCGGGTCGAGTCTCGTCATCGGGCCGCGCGACCGTCTCGACCGCAACGACCCGCCGCCCGACGCAATCACGATGACCTTGCCGCTCACGACCAGCCCCTTGTCCGTCGTGACGTGAGACCTGCCGCCTTCCGCCCGTTCGAGCGTGGTCGCCGTCTGGTTGAAACTGAATGTCGGGCGGAACGGCGCGATCTGTTCCAGCAGGCGATCCACCAGGCCCTGCGCCAAGACCGATGGCAATCCCGGAATGTCGTAGATCGGCTTGTCCGGATAGAGCGCGCCGCACTGGCCGCCCGGCCGGCTGAGCGCGTCGATCAGGTGACAACGCATGTCGAACAGGCCGAGTTCGAACACCGCGAAGAGCGCGACCGGCCCGGCCCCAACGATGATCACATCGGTCTCGGCCGGCTGGATCATCGAGTCGCTTTCGCTCGATGCGGTCAGCCCTGCCTTTCGGGAATGCTGACCGTGAGCCCGTCGAGCTCGCCGCGCACCTTGATCTGGCAAGACAGGCGCGACGTCGGCCGCACGTCGTAGGCGAAGTCGAGCATATCCTCTTCCATCGCGGCCGGCTCGCCGACTATTTCGGACCAGGCTTCGTCGACATAGACGTGGCAGGTCGCGCAGGCGCAGGCGCCGCCGCACTCGGCCTCGATGCCCGGAACATTGTTGCGCACCGCGTTTTCCATGACTGTCGAGCCGTCCGCCGCTTCGACATCGAAGCGCGCGCCGTCGAAAGCCACGTAGGTCAGTTTCGTCATGGGATCTTCCGCGCCACAGGGTTCTGCCGACATAATCGCTGACGCGCGCATGTCAACAGCCTCACTCGGCCCGCGCCGGGTCGCGCCCCGCGGGCCGGCTAGCGGCCGATCGCCGCGATGTAGTCGCGCGCTTCGTCGATCAGCCGGGAAAGCTTGCGCCTGGCGAGTTTGTCGTCGGGATTTTCCTCGATCGAGCCGGCGCAATCGGCGATCGAAAACGCGCCAACGCCACGCGCCGCGCCCTTCAGCGAATGGGCGAGCAGCCGGCAATCGGCAGCCTCCGCCGTCGCAATCCGGTCGCGAACCTGCAGGCTCTGCTGCACAAACAGGCACAGGACTTCCTGTTCGAGCGCTCGGTCGCCCATCGTCTGGCTCGCGAGATGCATCAGGTCGATCGGACGGCTTCGGACGGGCGAAGACGTTTCGCCCCCCGGCATGGAGAAGGCGACATTGGAACTGCGTTGGAGCATACTCTGGAGGACCCTGGACACGATGACGAACCGGTCACGCATTCTAGGCTGACCGTATGGACAACGGGTTAACCGCAAAAGCGGCGAAATTTGGCTTTTGGCTGCGGGAATCAAGGCGTCCGGCGTTAACCTTATATTTAGACTTTTAATCATTCCGTGGAAATCCGGTTTGCTTTACGGGGGTCCGACGGTACGATAAAGCCCTATAAAACGTGTGCCTCGATCGCGATCCTGAACGATCGCTGATCGAGAGCGACGGGCGACAAATGGGGTTAAAGCGGCATGGCGAAAGCTCCGACGACATCGACGACGCAGAGCGACGACGTCTCGAAAGAACTGGAGAAAGCGCTTGACCACAACCTGAGCGCCGTTGGCGAAGATCTTGATATCGCTGCGTCCATGCAGGATCTGGAAGCGCAAATCTCACGCGCGGCGGAGGAACTGTCGCGTGAGGGCCGCCTGCCGGAGGGTGCCCTGGCGACCGCGGCGGCGCCCACTCCCGTCGCGGCCGAAAAGACCGCGCCCCCCACAGTCTCGGCCGCCATCGAACCGCGCGCGCCGGTTGCCCCCGAGGCCCGTCCGGTCGTGCCGGCTCAATCCACATTTGCGCCCGCCAACGACGACGGCGCGCGCGACGGTCGCTTGAATTTCGCCGTGCGCCGTTCATCGAGCGCCGTCTATTGGATCGTGGGTCTGCTAACGCTTCTATGGATCGCCGGCGGCGTCGGCCTTGGCTACTCGCTCGTCGGTCCCGATCTCGTCGACGGGATGTCTCTTCAGGCGGTGATGGAACGACCCGCCATTCTGCTCCTGGCCATCGTCACCCTCGTGCCGGTCTTCTTGTTCTGGGCGTTCGCGGTCATGGTGCGACGTGCGCAGGACATGCGCATCGCCGTACAGTCGATCACCGACGTGGTGGCCCGCCTCCTAGAGCCGGAAAACCTTGCTCAAGGCAGGCTTCTGACGGTCGGCGAGGCCGTGCGCCGCGAGGCCGCGGAAATGGCCAGAGGCATGGAGCGGGCTCTCGCGCGCGCCGCCGAACTCGAAACGCTGGTGCATTCCGAGGTCAAGCAACTGGAGAAATCTTACACCGAGAACGAATTCAGAATCCGGTCGGTGGTCGACGGACTGGGCAAGGAGCGTGAAGCGGTCGTCACCCATGCGGAGCGAGTCAACGCGTCCCTTACGGGAGCCAACGAGACGTTGACGGAGCAGCTTGGACTGGCGAGCGAAGCCATTCGCGACAATATCCTCGGCGCCTCCACGAAGCTGTCGATGACCATCGCCAATTCGGGTGACGCCCTGATCGACCGCATCAGCGTCAGCGGCGTCTCGGTTCTCGATTCCATCGACGGCCGGCTGGACAATCTCGGCCAGCGCATCACCACTTCCGGCGCGGCGTTCGCGAGCTTGCTCGACACACGCATCGCGACCCTCAAGCAATCGACCGACGATGTGACGCAGTCGCTGACCGACCTGCTCGACGAACGCGCCTCGGGCATGGTTTCCGTGCTCGGCGGCGCGGCGAAGGCCATGAGTCGCGACTTCGACGCCAGCCTGCAGGGCATAGAGCGCACCCTGGCCGAACGCGGCCAGAGCCTGATCGGCGAATTCCAGACGCGCGCCGAAGCGCTCGATACCGGCACGCAGAAACTCAACGCGGCGCTTGAGGCGCGGGCGCGACAGATCAACGACAACCTCGTTGCACGCGCCGGCGAGATCGCCGCAACCTTCAGCGGCGGCGAGCAGATGTTGCGCGGCGTGGTCGATGATACGACCGCGAAGTTGAAAGCCGAAATGGACGGCGTGATCCAGTCGACCTCGGTTATGCTGGACACGAAATCCGCCGATTTCATTCGCCATCTCGACCAGGCGCGAATCGATGTCGACCAGGTTTTTTCCACCGACCTCGACAAGTTCGCGCAGGTCCGCGGCGAGATCGAGCACACGATCGAGCATCATGGCCGCAGGCTCGCCGACAGCAATGAGCGGATGGCCGGGCTCCTGCGAGACGACGCCGACCGATTCGCGTCCAGCCGCGACGGCATCGACGAGGCGGTCGGCGTCCAGGTGCGCAAATTCGCCGAAGGCCGCGACGTGCTGTCCAAGGCGCTTGACGACGACCTGCGCAAGATCGACGAATCACGCACGCTGATCGACCTGTCCATGGGCGCTCAACTGCGCCGCATCGACGAAAGCCGTGAGTCGTTGGAGCAGAAATTGCGCGATGACGTCGAGGTTTTGGCCGGAGCGCGCACCGGACTGGACGACATGGTCGATACACACGTCGCCAAGCTCGTCGAGGGCCGCGCGATTCTCTCGCAGTCGCTCGATGACGATCTCGCCAAGCTCGCCGAAAACCGCACCGCGATCGATCGCCTAGTAACAGGGCAAGTCGAGAAGCTGGCCGAAGGTCGCGCGATCCTGACACGAGCGTTGGAAAGCGACGCCGCCACCGTGGAAGGGCTGGTCGATGCGCAGACGCGGAAGTTCGAGCATGCACGCGATGCGCTTGCGCAAGGATTCCTGGAAGAGTCGCAGCGGCTGGATGAAGTCGTCACCGCCCAGACGTCCAAGATCGCCGAGTCGCACGATGCGTTGAGCCGTCTGCTTGAGGCGGACGTCGAAAAGCTCGCCGACAGCCGCACGACCATCGACGCCTTGATCTCCGGCCAGGTCGAGAAGCTCGCCGAGGGCCGCGCCGTGCTGTCGCGCGCTCTGGAAGGCGACGCAGCCACCGTGGAGGGGCTGGTGACGGCGCAGACCCAAAAATTCGACGATGCGCGCGGCGCCCTTGCAGAAGGCTTCCGGGCCGAAATCGCCCGACTCGACGACGCGGTGATCTCTCAAACCGCGAGAATCGCGCAATCGCATGGGACGATGATCCGCGCGCTCGACGACGATCTCGCGAAACTCGCCGACAATCGCGTCGCGATCGATACCCTGGTGTCGGGGCAGGTCCAGAAGCTCGCCGAGGGCCGCGACATTCTCTCCCGCGCATTGAGGTCGGATGCCGCCACCATCGAAGGGTTGGTCGTCGCGCAGGCGCAGAAATTCGATGAGAGCCGGGCAGCGCTCGCCCAGTCCTTCGGCGGCGAAATCGCGCGCCTCGACGAGGCCGTGACCGCGCAGACCGCCCGTGTGGCGGAATCCCGCACTGTGCTGAGCCGCGCGCTCGAAGCCGATCTGGGCGCCATCGACACGATCGTGTCGGCGCAGATCGGCAAGATAGAGGAGAGCCGGCGCACGCTCGCGGAAGCCCTGGAACGCGACGTCTCCGCGGTCGGGTCGACACTGTCGGCCGAGTTGGAGCGCCTGCACGGCAATCGACAAGTCTTCGCCGACACGCTGGAGGACGATCTTGCCCGCGCCGGAACGATCGTCGCGGCCCATATCGAGAAGATGGATGAGGGCCGTCGCGCCCTGGCGTCAAAGCTGGAAAACGACCTCGGCGATATCGAAGCCGTCGTCGCCGACCAGATACAGAAGATCGCGGACAGCAGCCGCGGGCTCTCTTCGGCCATGCAATCCGAGTTCGGCTCGGTCGAGGGAATCGTCGGCGAGCAGCTCGAGCGCATTTCCGAAAGCCGGCGCGGTTTGACGACGGCGCTGAACGCCGATCTCGACGACATCAAGGCTGTCGTGGCCGACCAGATCGGCAGGCTCTCCGAAACCGGGCGTGGGCTCTCGTCGGCCATGCAATCCGAGTTCGGCGCGGTCGAGGGCCTCGTCGACGGGCACCTCGACCGCATTTCCGAGAGCCGGCGCGGTTTGACGACGGCGCTGCAAGCCGATCTTGGCGACATCCAGACGGTCGTCGCCGACCAGATCGGGAGACTCTCCGAAACTGGGCGCGGCCTCTCGTCGGCGATGCAATCCGAGTTCGGCGCGGTTGAGGGACTGGTCGGCGGTCATCTCGACCGCATTTCCGAGAGCCGGCGCGGTTTGACGACGGCGCTGCAAGCCGACCTTGGCGACATCCAGTCGGTCGTCGCCGACCAGATCGGGAGACTCTCCGAAACCGGGCGCAGCCTCTCGTCGGCCATGCAATCCGAGTTCGGCGCGGTCGAGGGCCTCGTCGGCGGGCAAATGGAGAAGATCGCCGACAGCCGGCGCGGCCTGACCGCCGCGCTTAAGGAAGATATCGGCGCGATCGATGCGCTTGTTTCAAGCCAGGTCGAGAAAATCGAGGTCGGGCGCGACGTGTTGTCGAAGGCGCTCGAGATGGACATGGCTGGCATCGACACGATGGTCGCCGGCCATATGGAGAAGCTCGCACAGGGACGGCAGATCCTCACCAACTCTCTGCAAAAGGAATTGACCGACATCGAATCGCTGCTCGTCGTCCAGGCCGGCAAGCTTGCCGACGGGCGCGGGGCGCTCAGCCGCGCCTTCGAAGCCGACATGACGGCGATCGACGCCATGGTGGCGAACCATGTCGAGAAGATCATCGAGGGCCGCACGCTGCTGACGGCCGGTCTCGGCAGCGATCTCACCGAAATGAGAGCGGCCGGCGAACTGCAGGCGGAAAAATTCGCCCAGGCCCGCGATATGCTGACCAAGCGCTTGCAGGACGATCTCGACAAGCTTTCCGAAAGCCGGGCAGGCATCGACGGCATCGTCGCGGCGCAGGTCGAAAAGCTGGCGGAAGGCCGCGACATCCTGAAGCGGGCCCTCGAAGCCGATCTTGGCAGGCTGGCGGATACGCGGGCCGATATCGACGGCCTCGTATCGGCGCAGGTCGAGCGTTTGACGCAGGGGCGCGACATCCTCCAGCGCGCGCTCGAAGCAGACCTGGAGAAGCTGTCGGCGACGCGCATCGAGATCGATGGGCTGGTGGTGTCCCAGACAGGCGTTCTGGCCGAGGGCCGCGCCGCGCTGACGCGCGCCCTGCAGGACGACCTCGCCGAGGTCGCCCGCAGCCGAGCGGATTTGGACGGGATCGTGGCCGGACAGATCGACCAGTTCGCGCAGGGCCGCGAGACGCTCAAGCGCGCGCTCGAGGACGACCTCGCCACGCTGTCTGGCGCCCGCGCAGAAGTGGACGGCATGGTGGCCGTGCAGGTCGCCAAGCTTCTCGAGGGCCGCGACGGCCTGACCAAGGTGCTCGAGGACGACCTCGCGCGCCTGGCGGATGCGCGCGGCGAAATCGACGGTCTCGTCAGGTCTCATGTCGATGCGCTGGCGCAGGGCCGCGAGACCCTTGCGGCGGCGCTCCGGGCCGACCTGGCCCGGCTCGACGAAAGCCGTGGCGCCATTGACGGTCTCATCGTCGGCCAGGTGGAAAAGGTCGCCGAGGGCCGCCAGCTTCTGTCGCAGGCGCTTCAGCACGATCTTTCAAAGGTCGAGGACGCGCGCGCCGATCTCGATCGGCTTGTCGCCTCGCATTTCGATCGCCTGTCGGAAGGCCGCGATGCGCTCAGACTCGCCTTGCAGGCCGATCTCGACAAGCTCGCCGAAACGCGCACCGAGATCGACAGCCTCGTGCAAGGCCAGGTGGACCGTATCGCCGCCGGCCGCGCGACGTTGAGCCGCGCGCTCGAGGACGATCTCGCCAAGGTCGCCGCCTCGCGCGAAGGCATCGACGCCTCGATCTCGGGACACATCGCCAAGCTCGCCGAAGGCCGCAACCTTCTCTCGCGAGCGTTGGAAGCGGACCTGCAGCGCGTCGGCCACGGCCGCGCCGATCTCGACGCCATCGTCGCCGCGCAGCTCCAAAAGATTACGGAGGGCCGCGATCTGCTGGCCCGTACGATCGAGACGGATATGGCCGGCCTCGAAGGCATCATTCGAGATCAAGTGATGAAACTGGCCGACGGCCGCGATGTGCTGTCGCGCGCGCTGGAACAGGACATGACGAGCGTTGACCGCCTCGTGGCGGTCCAGGTCGAGAAACTCGGCGAGGCGCGCAATGCGTTGACCGGCGCGCTGCAGGGCGACCTCAACATGATTGAGGGCGTCATCGCCGGCCAAGCCGACAAGTTCGCCGAAGGTCGAACCGTGCTCGCCCGCTCGCTCGAAGCCGACCTCGTGAAACTCATGGAAGCCCGATCCGGCATCGACTCCCTGGTCTCGGCGCAGGTCGAGAAACTTGCCCAGGGACGCGACATCCTGCGCCGGGCGCTCGAGGCCGACCTGTCGAAGCTCACCGATACGCGATCGGAGATCGACCGGCTTGTCGAGGCGCAGGTCGCCAGGCTCGCCGAAGGTCGCGACGCGCTCAAACGCGCGCTCGAAGCCGACCTGGCGAAATTGGCCGACGCCCGTTCCGACATCGACGATCTCGCGCGCGGTCAGATCGACAAGCTTGCCGAAGGCCGTGACCTGCTCAAGCAGGCTTTGGAGGCCGATCTCGGGCGCCTGCTCGAAGCGCGCTCTGAGATCGACCACCTCGTGCGGATGCAGGTCGAGAAAATCGCGCAGGGCCGCGCCGTTCTGTCCGATGCGCTCTCCGCCGATATGGCGAAGGTCGACGAGAGCCGCGCCGGCATCGAAGCGATCGTCTCGACCAACATCGCTCATCTGGCGGATGGCCGCGCGCGGCTGGCCGCCGCCCTCGACGACGACATGGCCAAGCTCGTCGCCGCGCGACGCGCCATCGATCAGGAGATTTCGGCCCATGTGGAAACGATCGCCGGCAAACGCGATGTGATTTCCGCGGCGCTCGCGGCCGATGTCGAGAAAATCGAAGGCGCCTTCGCGCGCCAGACGGGCGTCATCGAGGAGCGCACCGGCACCATGGAGCGCGCGCTCTCGCTGGGAGTCGAGAACGTGCGGCTGGTGCTGGAGCGCAGCGCGGTCGGCGTCGCCACCGCTCTACGCGATAAGGTCATGGAGATCACGGCGGCGCTCCATTCGGAGGCAGGCGACGCGCTGACCGATGCGGACCGCCGCATGGCGGCGCGGGCCGAGCAGACCTCGGCGGCGCTGCTGGCGCGCGCGAGCGAGATCGCGGATGTCTTCGCAAAGTCAGACCAGGCCTTCGCCGCGCGCAGCGGACAGACCGTCGAGGCGTTTGCCGGACGGATGACCGAAATCACCTCCGCGGTCGATCAGGCCGACCAGCGGCTCGTGCGCCGGGCGGCCGAGACCGCGCAGGCGCTAGCGTCGCGGGCGGGCGAGCTCGTGCGCGACTTCGATGCGATCGACGGCCGCATGGGCCGGCGCATCACGGAATCGGCGGAAGCGCTCAATGCGCGCGCGACCGAGATCGGCCAGCTCTTTGACAAGGTCGATGACGAACTGGTCCAGCGTTTCGCGAGCGGCGCCGACGCGCTCGGCCAAAGGACGCTCGACCTCAACGCCCTTCTGGACAATGCGGACCGCAAATTCGCCGACCGCATCGATACGGGCGACAAGGCATTCGGCAGTCGCGCCGAAGACATCCTACGGATATTCGAGGATGCCGATCAACGCCTGGCTGCCCGCGCGGGCCAGACCGCGGATGCGCTCGCCGGCAGGGCGAGCGACATCGATCGCATCTTCGCGGCAACGGACGAGCGTCTGGCCGGACGCATCGAGAGCGGCGCGAACCTTCTCGGAGCGCGTTCAGACCATGTCGAGCAGGTCTTCGAACAGGCCGACAGACGCATCGCGGCGCGGCTCGACGAATCAGCAGGTACGCTGGAAGCCCGAACACAGGATATCGCCCGCCTCTTCGAGACGGCGACGTATCGCATCGATGCCCGGACAGGCGCGGCTTCCGAAGCCCTGTCGGCGCGGGCATCCGAAATCGCCGGCGTGTTCCGTCAAGCCGATGGCGATCTCGCGGCCCGAATCGCCGAAAGCTCGAAGGCCATTGGCGCGCGGGCGTCCGAGATCGACGACGTGTTCCGCAAAGCCGACGGACAGCTCGCGGCCCGCATCGCCGAGAGCTCCAGGACCATCGGAGCCCGCGCCGCCGAAATCGCCAACGTCTTCGAGGCGACAGAGGACCGCATATTGTCGCGCGTTGCGGAATCCGCGGTCGAACTCGATGCCCGCGCGCGCACCATCGAAGACGCGCTCGTGACGGCCGATCAACGAATGATCGCCGGCGCGCAAGCGGCGACGGCACATGTCGACGGCAAACTTTCGGATGTCGAGATCAGGGTGGCCGCCAGCGCCCATGCGATCGCGGCGCATGTCGACACAAAGGCCTCGGACGTCGAGACCAGGATGGCGCGCAGCGCGGAACTTCTCGGGAGGTCGGTGGACGACCAGGTCGCGCAGGCGGAAGAGCGCCTCGTCGCCCGCGCCAACGTGATTTCCGAGACCTTCACGACTGTCGGCAACCATATCGGCCAGAGCACGGGTGAAGCGGCCCGCGCGATCGCGCTCAGCACCCGCGAACTCAACGATCTGATGGCGGCGCGTTCGGCCGAGATCACGAAGGTCCTCGATGAAACCGCCCGCCCGCTCGCCGATCGCCTGGGCGCGGCCAATGCCGACCTCGAAAGGACGGTCGACCAGGCATCGCAGCGCGCCTCCGAGAGGCTGCGCGCCGGGAATGCCGCGCTGACCGAGGCGCTCGCCGCACGCACGGCGGAGACCTTATCGGCAGTCGACGGCGCCCGCACCAATCTGGCGACGGGTGTCAATGACCTTATAGGCCGCATGTCGTCGTCGAGCGCAAAGCTCGGCGAACTGATCGAGTCCGCCGGTGCGAACCTGTCGCAGGTCGACGGCCAGCTCGACGCCACGACGCAACGATTCGCCGCGACGACCGAACGCGCCGCTCTGACTTTCGCCAGCTCCGCCCGCCTGGTGGATACCAACACGACGCGGCTCACTGAGCTTTCCTCCAATACGCTCAGGGAAGTCGCCTCGATCGCTACCCGTTTCGACGAGCATAGCCGTCTTCTGACCAGCGCATCCGAACTCCTGAGTTCGGCGCAGAGCAATCTGGAGCACACACTCGAACGGCAGTCCTCGTTGGAGGACCTGGCGGTTGGTCTGGTCAAGAAGTCGGAGGACCTCGAGCGCGTCATGAAGTCGTTCGAAACCGTGCTCGGCAACTCGCTGGAGCGCGCGGAAGGACGGACCCTCGAATCGACCGCCAAGATCCGCAGCGCCATCACGGAAGTCGTCGATTCCGCGACCAAGCGTTTTGCCGACGCCACCGAGGAGATGCGGCGAACCGCGGGTTCGATCAAGGGCGACCTCGACGCCACCCGAGCGGAGCTGAAGCAGGGCGTGCTCAGCATGCCGGAGGAGGCCAAGGAATCGACCACGGCCATTCGCCGGGCGGTGTCCGAACAGATCAAGGCGCTGAAGGAATTGTCGGACATTGTCGCCAAATCCGGTCGCACGATCGACGTTTCGGAGGCCGCGCCCGCCGCGCAAAACGTTCCGCGCCGGCTCGTGCCGCCGCAGGCCCGCGCATCGCAGGCAAACGAGCCGGCGCGGGCGCCAGAACCGGCGGCGCCGCAACTCCGTCCCCGCGACGAAGAGCGGTCGAAATCCGGCGGCTGGGTCCGTGATCTGTTGAGCGGCGCGTCGCGCGCCGAATCTGAGGAGCCCGGCGCTCTCGTCACGGAGGCGCCAAAGCCCGCCCGTCAGCCCAAGGCGGTGGATTCGCTCAACTCGCTCTCGGTCGATATCGCCCGGGCCATCGACCACGACGCCGCAATCGACCTTTGGAGACGCCACCGTCGAGGCGAGCAAGGGGTATTTACGCGTCGCCTCTACACGCTGAAAGGGCAGCAGACTTTCGACGAGATCAGCCGCAAATATCAGGGCGATGCCGATTTCCGCGGCGCCGTGGACCGTTACTGCGACGATTTCGAGAGATTGCTGAAGGACGTCGCCCGCACGGATCGCGACAATGCCGTCACGCAATCCTATCTCGCGTCCGAAACGGGCAAAGTATACACGATGCTCGCCCATGCTTCGGGCCGGCTGAAATAGCGCCGCCGTTCGGCGTCGCGCGCGTTTCGCCCGCCTCGCCAAACGATTGGTTCGTTGTGCCTCTTGGGAACGTGGCCTTGGCGGTCGATCAGATGATCGAATCGGTCCAGGCGACGATCGCGACAGTCGCCTTGCCGAATGCCCGGTCCAGGGCGGCGATGTAGGCTTCGTTGCCGACGCCGCCAACGGCGGCCGTCGCGTCAAAAACCTTGGAGGCGCGGACCGTGCCGTTCCGATCGTTCAGGATACGGATGAAAATCTGGACCCGCGCCTGCGATCCGCGATCCGCGCGCACTTCGAACTGACGAATTTCGCCGGCGATCTGATAGTCGATGGCGAGCCCTTCGCCGGGCCTGCCCACACCGGCGAAGCCACCCGCTTTCTGAAAAGCCTCCGCCAGCTTGGCCTGGACCATTTTGGGCAGACGGTCGGCCCATTGTGCGCCTTTCAGGAACTGGATCGCTCCCGGGCCGGTCTTGATGACGATGTTCTCGCCATCGAGCGCCTTTAAGGCGGAAGGTTCCACGATCAGGATCTGCGCGTTGCTGCGCCGGCTTTGGTCTACGCTGGGCGCCGTCAGTTCAAACGTGTCGAGCGGCGCAGGCCCGCTGCCGAGCAGCGCGCAACCACCCAGGGACATCGCCAGCAGCGGACCAAGAACGGCGGAGTTTGCATGCTTCAAGGGATGAACCGTTTTGCAAAAATCGTGGACGTGAAAGGGCAAGGCTTGACCTGCCGATAGGTCAGGTTCTTGCGGGCGGATGCTTTCGCTGTCAATGCCGCGCACGCCCATCATATTGGCGCACGGCCCCGTCGCCGCCGGTGATGATCCGTTGGGGATTGCGGCCGAGGTCGGTGATCGTCTGTTCGATCCGGTTGATCGAGCGCCGGCTGTCGTCGACCAGAGCCTCGACGCTGCGCAGCCCCTGGCCGGAAAACTTAGCGAGATTGCCGGTGATTTCGCCGAGCCGAGAGTTCAGCGTGTCGGCGACCTGCTTGAACGATTTGAGCGTCGCGCTGGCGTCGGCCACAAGGCCTTCGGCCTGTCCCGAGCCGAGCAGATTGTCGACCTTGAGCAGGATGCCGTCGACGCGCAGGGACGCTGCGTTGAGGCGTTGGGCAAGTTCGGTGGCGTTGTCGACCATCCGGCTGATGTCCTTCGCGCGGCTGCCGAATTTCTCGGTGACTTTGGCTATGTCGGCGATCGCCGCGTTGGCCGTGCGGCTCGCCTGGTCGATGTTGGACAGGGCGCTGCGCACCTTTCCGGGATCGACGCCGTCGAGAATGCCCGTGACCTTGCCGAGCGCCGTCTGGGTAATCTTGCCGACATCGCCGAACGTCACGACCGCCTGACGCGCGCCGTCGACGACCGTCGCGATCTGGCCGGAGGCGTCGCTCAGCCGCCGCGCGACAACGGTCGTGTCGCCGATGATCCGATCGATGTCGTCGGAGCGCCTGCCGACCTTTTCGGTGACGCGGGAAATATCCGCGGCGATGGCGCTAGCCGACCGGCTGGCTTGGCCGATATTCGTGATCGCATCGCGAACCGTCGCCGGATCGACGCCGTCGAGAATGCCGTTCACCTTGCCGAGCGCCGTCTGGGTGGTCTTGCCGACATCGCCGAACGTCACCACCGCCTCACGCGCGCCGTCGACCACCGCCGGAAGTTGCGACGACGCGTCGCTCAGGCGCTTCGCGAGAACGGTCGTGTCGCCGATGATCCGATCAATGTCGTCGGAGCGCCTGCCGACCGTTGCGGTTACGCGAGAGATATCCGCGGCGATCGTGCTGGCGGACCGGCTGGCCCGGCCGATATTCGTGATCGCATCGCGAACCGTCGCGGGATCGACGCCATCGAGAATGCCGTTGACCTTGGCGAGCGATGCCTGCGAGGTTTTGCCGACCTGGTTGAGCGTGTCGACTGTTTCACGCACGTCGCGGATGACATCGTCGAATTGCCCGCTGGTCGCCGAAAGGGACTGCGTGAAGGTCTCCACATTCGCCACGACGGCCTTGATTTTCTGCGGATCGACGGCCTTCAAGATATCCTCGGCCGCCTTGAGAGTCCCATCGAGTTTCCCAGAAACGCCCGCCAATTCCACGGAGAGTTTGGATACGCTTTCAAGAAAGCGATCGATGCCGTCGGCGTTGCGCGCGAGCGCATCGGAAAACGTCTTGGTGTTCTTCACCGTATCAGTCAGCGGGCCGCGCACATCCTTGGTGAAGCCTTCGATCTGGTTCAAGACGCTGTCGGCGCGCGCGAAGATATCCTGGGCGCGCTGCAGCAGGTTGGTCACGGCCGATGGATCGGCGGTGATCTCGGCCACTTTGCCCGCGGCCTCGGCCTCGGCCAGCAGGTTCGGCTCCTGCGTATTCGATCCCTTCACCTCGATGTTGGCTTGCCCGGTCAGGCCCGCGATGCCGATGACCGCCTGCGTCGAGCGGGTAATCGGCGTGACCCGGTCGATCTGCGTGTCGGCGATGGCGACGGCGGGATTCTTGACGTCGATGTAGACGCGCTGGACGTCGCCGACCTTGACGCCGTTGAACAGCACCGCGCTGCCGCGTCCGAGCCCCGACGCCGATCCCGGGATGCGGACGCGCAGCAACACCGTCTCGCCGCGGTCGCCGATCGCCGCGGTCCAGTAGATGAAGCCGAAGGCGGCGAGAATCGATACGAGCGTGAATATCCCGACGATGACGTAGTTGGCTCTGGTTTCCATAATCGATCGATTCTACGTCCTTGCGGCCAGATCAAGCTGACGCGCCCGCTTTCCGCGAAAATAAGACTTTACCCAGGGTTCGTCGCTGGCCAGCATGTCGTCGATTGTGCCTTCGATCAGCACCTTCTTGCCGCCGAGCACCGCCACGCGGTCGCAGACGGAAAACAGGCTGTCGAGGTCGTGGGTGACCATGTAGACGGTCAAACCCATCGTATCGCGCAGCTTGGCCACCAGTTCGTCGAAATCGGCGGCGCCGATCGGATCGAGGCCGGATGTCGGCTCGTCCAGGAAGACGATGTCGGGATCGAGCGCGAGCGCGCGCGCCAATGCGGCCCGCTTGATCATTCCGCCTGAAAGCTCGGAGGGCGATTTCAGCGCGGCGTCGTTGGGCAGGCCGACAAGTTCCAGCTTGAGATAGGCCAGGTCGTCCATCAGCGCCTGGGGCATGCCGAGATATTCGCGCATCGGCACCTGAATGTTTTCGAGCACCGTCAAGGACGAAAACAGGGCGCCGTGCTGGAAAAGCACGCCAAGCCGCATGTCGACGGACAGCCGTTCCATGGGAGTGGCCTTCTCGATCTCGATGTCGAAGAGCTTGATCGTGCCGGCCTGTTTCTTGTTCAAGCCGAGGACGGTCCGAAGCAGCACGGACTTTCCGGCGCCGGACGCGCCGACGAAACCCAGGATCTCGCCGCGCCTGATGTCGAGGTCCAGATTGTCGAGGACAACCTGGTCGCCGAACGAGACACTCACCCCGCGCGCCGAGAGAATGATCTCCCGATCGTCGTTCCTCGCGGCGTCGCTGGGCGCCTCGACCGGAGAATGCTCGACGTTTTCCATCATGCTAGAAATCGACCTGCGCGAAGAAGATCGCGAACATGCCATCGAGAATGACAACCATGAAGATCGACTTGACCACCGAAGCCGTGACATGCGCGCCCAGCGATTCGGCGCTGCCCCCGACCTTCATCCCTTCGAGCGACGCGATGATGCCGATGATCATCGCCATGAACGGCGCCTTGATGAGCCCCGCGAAAATGGTGCCAACATCGATGGCCGCGCGAAGCCGGTCGATGAAAGCCGCCGGCTGGATGCCCGAATAAGCCCATGTGATGCCGATCGCGCCGCCGATCGCGGCGAAATTGGCGATGATCGTCAGGCATGGCAGCGCGATCACCAGGGCCACAAGGCGGGGAAACACGAGAACCCCAACCGGATTGAGCCCGATGACGGTCAGCGCGTCGACCTCTTCGCGCATTTTCATCGAGCCGATTTCGGCGGTAATCGCGCTGCCCGAACGGCCGGCGATCATGATCGCGGTCATCAGCACGCCGAGTTCGCGCAGCACCAGGATGCCAACCAGATCGACGACGAAAATGTCGGCCCCGAAGAACCGCAATTGGAACGCGCCCTGCTGCGCCACGATCGCGCCGACGATGGTCGACATCAGCACGATCACGGGAATGGCGCCGACGCCCATCTTGTCGATCTGATTGAAGATCGACGCGAAGTTGATGCTCAACCCCCGCCCCGCCTTGGCGCGCCCGCCCTCCACCGTCGCGCCGAGGATATTCATGGCCGCGATGAAATCGTTGCGGGCGCTATAGACCGAGCGACCCACCGATTCCAGGCCGCGCATGACGATATTGGGCCGGCCCGCGCTCGCCGGCCGCGGCGCAAACGCCTTCTGCACGGCGGCGAGCAGCGTTTCGGCCTTGTCGCCGGCGCCTTCGATCTCGACCGCGCCGCCTTGCGACTGGATCGCCGCGACGGACCGGGCGATGATCCAAGCCCCCGCGGTGTCGAGACCGTCGACGCTCGATATGTCGATCACCGTTTTCCTGGCTTCCGATTGGCCTGCAAGCCTTGTCATTTCGCCGTCAACGGAAATCACAGTGCGGGTCACCCACCGGCCCGACAGCCTCAACGTCACGATACCAGCTTTTTCCGCGCGTTCGACCGCAGGGCCTGTATTGCGTTCGGGAGTTTGGGTTGTTTCGGCGCGGCTACTGGTGGACATTGGACGGAGTCTTAGCTTTCGAATCGTCATCTGTCACTTTTCCCGAGGCTCCGCCGCTTTCGACTGGAACGATTATATTGACGCGTGTCCTTTCTGTTGTCGCCGAACGGTTTCCGATTGCCGGCGCGTATACGATCTCGCGCGGATCGAAGACCGAGGCGGAAGTCGTCTGCTGCACGATTGCGCAAGGCTCGGCGATTGGGCGCGGCGAGTGCGTGCCGTACCGGCGCTACGGCGAGACCGTCGAAACGGTGCTCGAGGCGCTTGAATCGGCCCGCGCGGCGATCGAGGCGGGGGCCGACCGGCGGCATTTGCTTTTGCTGATGCCGGCGGGCGCCGCCCGCAACGCCCTCGACTGCGCGCTGTGGGACCTGGAAGCCAAACACGCGGGCACGCGCGTATCGCAGCTTATATGCCGCCAGGCGCCGGAAGCGATCGCGACCGCATTCACCCTGTCGCTTGATACCCCAGAGAGGATGGCCGCGCAGGCGGCCGCCAACGCAGACCGTCCCGTTCTCAAGGTGAAGATCGGCGGGCAAGGCGATCTGGAACGAATTGAAGCGGTCGTACGCGCCGCGCCGGACTGCAAGATCATCCTCGACGTCAACGAAGGTTGGATGGAAGAAAATCTCGAAGAAAATGTCGCAATCGCCGCCGGACTCCGCATCGCGCTCATCGAGCAGCCGCTGCCGGCGGGTCGCGATGAGGCATTGCGCCGCATCGAGCATCTCGTCCCGATCTGCGCCGACGAGAGCGTCCATACGGAGGACGATCTCGTCCTCCTGAAAGGACTGTATGATGCGGTGAACATCAAGCTCGACAAAGCCGGCGGGCTGACGGCCGCCATCGACCTGCGCGACCGCGCCAGACAGCACGGGTTCCGGATCATGGTCGGCTGCATGGTGGGAACGTCGCTCGCCATGGCTCCCGCCGTTCTGTTGGCGCAAGGCGCCGATTTCGTCGACCTCGACGGCCCTTTGCTTTTGGCGCGTGATCGCGAGCCGGGCTTGACCTATGCGGGGTCGATCGTGTCTCCACCCCGTCCCGAACTCTGGGGCTGAACGCGGGCAAGGAGGACGAGCACCAGACCGCCGGCGGCGACCCCTGCCATTGGGAAGAAGCCGTCGACGCCCAAACGCGCATAGAGCGCCCCTGATGCGAGCGTGGCGGCGGCCATCGAGAATCCGTTGGCGAAATAGGCGACCCCTTGCGCAGCGCCGGTCCGTTCTTCCGGTACACTGTCCGCGATCACCTTCTGAACCCC
The DNA here is from genome assembly GCA_964244725.1 of uncultured Rhizobiaceae bacterium. Classification (GTDB taxonomy): domain Bacteria; phylum Pseudomonadota; class Alphaproteobacteria; order Rhizobiales; family Rhizobiaceae; genus Kumtagia. Next base: position 419,002 of record CAXTJQ010000002.1, on the reverse strand, counting down.
GATCAGGATCAGACCGGTCGAAAAGGCATGCAGCGCCTGGACGATGAGAAATCCCGCGACGCCGAGACCCAAGGGGGCGATTGCCGGAAAGGCGATCCACCGGACGATGGCGACGACCCCGGCAATAGCCATGACGGTCGAGGCGGTCAGATGCGAGAGCAGCCTGGCGAAGACCATGAACATGATGACCTCCGCCACCACGGCCGCTGACCACAGGATGCCGACCGTGGCTTCCCCGAGCCCGATCGATTGCCAATAAAGCGAGGCGAAGCCGTACAGAAAGGCGTGGCTCGCAGCGATCAGGCCCGCGCCGCCGACAAGAAGCATGAAGGCCGGGTCGATGATGCTGGACCGGGCGCGCGGCAGTTCCGCCGCCGACAGCGGCGAGGCCCGCCGGGGCCTGCCCATGCGCGGCGCAAACAGAGACAGAACCAGTACGGCGGCCAGGCCGAGCGAGATCATGTAAGGGACCGCGCGCGTTCCCGCCAGGGACAGGATCAGTCCGCCGCCGAAATTCGCCGCGAGAAAGGAGATCGATCCCCAGATGCGCATCTTGGCGTAGACCGAGCCGAATCGTCGCACGCCCGACAGCGCCAGCGAGTCGGCGAGTGGGGTCTGCGGCGTGATGGCGATGGTCAGCAACAGCGACGTCGCGAGCACGACCACGTAACCGGGCGGCAGGAAATAGCCGAGCGATATGACGAAAGCCAAGGCGCCCATGATGGCCAGCACGATCACGCGGTCGGCCGCCTTGTCGGCCAAGGCGGTTATGATCGGCGTGGTGATGACGCGCAGGAACATCGGCGCGGCCAGGATCACGCCGATTTTCTCGGCATCGAAGCCCTTTCCCGCGAGCCATAGCGGCAGGTAAGGCAGATGGATGCCGAGCGGCAGGAAGACCGCCACGTAGAGCAGAGACAGCCGCAATTCGAATCGGTGTGGCTTTACGCGTTGTTCGTCGGATAGCGGCGGAAGCGGCATTCGGGCCTGCGGTACGGTCGAGACCGGCTGTTTCCGGCGGGCTGCGCATACCATGGACCTTTGAGGGGAGCGACCTGTTATCCGTGCGGTGGCCGATGCATCGTCAGACATGTCGACCGCCAACGGTTGCCGTTTCAGGCGGCCACACGGTAGGTTGCGGCTCGAACTCAAAGGACAGGCGCATGGATCTCGGAATTCGCGGCAAGCGGGCGATCGTCTGCGCATCGAGCAAGGGCCTCGGCAAGGGATGCGCTCTCGCGCTGGCGGAAGCCGGCGTGGACCTCGTCGTCAACGGCCGCCAGAAGGATATCCTCGCCCGCACGGCCGACGAGATCCGGGCGCGATATCAGGTCGGCGTGATCGAAGCGCCCGGCGATGTATCCGACCCGCAGGTTCAGCAGGCGCTCCTGGCCGCCTGCCCCGAGCCGGATATCCTGGTCAACAACAATGGCGGCCCGCCATTTCGCGATTTCCGCGAGCTCGACCGCAAGGCTATCCTCGACGGCCTCACCAACAACATGGTCACGCCGTTCGAAATGATCCAGGCCGTCGTCGACGGCATGGCCTCTCGCGGATTCGGCCGCATCGTCAACGTCACGTCGCTGTCCGTCTACATGCCGATCGCTGGTCTCGACCTGTCTTCGGCGGCCCGCGCGGGCCTGACATCATTCCTTTCGGGAATCGCCCGCGGCGTCGCCGATCGCAACGTAACCATCAACAACATGCTGCCCGGCAAGCTCGACACCGATCGCTTGCGCGGGCCGCATGATCCCAACGTGCCAGAGGATCCCGACGACGCCCGCGCCCGCAAGGCGCGGCTGAGCGAGAGCGTTCCGGCCAAGCGCCTCGGCACGCCCGCGGAATTCGGCCAGATCTGCGCCTTCCTGTGCTCGGTCCACGCAGGCTACATGACCGGCCAAAATATTCCCGTCGACGGCGGCCTGTATGTCAGCGCGTTCTGACGTCTCCACCCTGGACGGTCAGCCTGTGACAAGGTCGGCGGTGATAGGCTGAGTTCGGCGGTGGTGACGAAGGACGCGCGAATGGACAGCGAGAGCGCGAAGCTGGCGCGATCCGACCTCGACGAGGCGGCGCTCTATTATCATCGCTACCCGACGCCGGGAAAACTCGAGATCCAGGCGACCAAGCCGCTCGGCAACCAGCGCGACCTGGCGCTCGCCTATTCGCCGGGCGTCGCCGCGCCATGCCTGGAAATCAGCGACAACCCCGCGTCGGCCGCCGACTACACCGGCCGCGCCAATCTGGTCGGCGTCATCTCGAACGGCAGCGCCGTGCTCGGCCTCGGCAATATCGGCCCGCTGGCGTCAAAGCCGGTCATGGAGGGCAAGGCCGTCCTGTTCAAGAAATTCGCCGGCATCGACGTCTTCGATATCGAAATCGACGCCCCGGAAATCGACCGAATGGTCGAAACGGTGTCGGCTCTCGAGCCGACCTTCGGCGGCATCAATCTGGAGGATATCAAGGCCCCGGAGTGCTTCGAGGTCGAGGCGCGACTCAAGGCGCGGATGAAGATTCCCGTCTTTCACGACGATCAGCACGGCACGGCGATCATCGTCGCGGCGGCCGTTCTGAACGGGTTGGAGCTTGCGGGCAAGTCGATCACCGACATCAAGATCGTCACGTCCGGCGCCGGCGCGGCGGCGCTTGCCTGTCTCAACCTGCTGGTCCTGCTCGGCGCGAAAATTGACAACATCTGGGTCACCGATCGCTTCGGCGTGGCGTACGAGGGGCGCGTCGACGAGATGGATCGCTGGAAGGACCCCTATGTCAAGCAGACGCCGGCGCGGACGCTTGCCGAGGTGATTGCCGGCGCGGACGTTTTTCTCGGCCTTTCGGCGGCAGGCGTGCTGAAGCCCGAATTGCTGACGCATATGGCCGACAAGCCGCTGATCCTGGCGCTGGCCAATCCCAACCCGGAAATCATGCCGGATGTCGCGCGAGCGGCCCGACCGGACGCGATGATCTGCACCGGACGCTCCGACTTTCCCAATCAGGTCAACAATGTGCTCTGCTTTCCCTATATTTTCCGGGGTGCGCTGGATTGCGGCGCGAGCGCCATCAACGAGGAGATGAAGATGGCCGCGGTGCGCGCCATCGCGGCGCTGGCGCGCGAGGAGCCGTCCGATGTCGCCGCACGCGCCTATTCCGCGGAGACGCCCGTGTTCGGGCCCGACTTCCTGATCCCCTCGCCGTTCGACCCGCGCCTCATCCTGCGCATCGCGCCGGCCGTGGCGAAGGCCGCTTGCGACAGCGGCGTCGCGACGCGGCCGATCATCGACTTCCCCGCCTATATCGACCGTCTCAACCGCTTCGTCTTCCGCTCCGGCCTGGTCATGAAGCCGGTGTTCTCGGCCGCGAAGCTCTCCCGGGCCAAGCGCGTGATCTACGCCGATGGCGAGGACGAGCGCGTTCTGCGCGCCGCGCAGGTAGTCATCGACGAGGAAATCGCGAGGCCGATCCTGATCGGCCGTCCGCATGTCGTCGAGGTTCGGCTGAAGCGTTACGGGCTGCGCATCCGGCCAGGCGAGCATTTCGAGCTGATCAACCCCGAAGACGATCCGCGCTACCGCGACTATGTCGATCTCCTGGTCGAGCTTGCCGGCCGACGGGGCATCACACCGGAAGCCGCCCGCACCATGGTGCGCACCGACGTGACCGTCATCGCGGCGCTCGCGCTGAAGCGGAACGATGCCGACGCCATGATCTGCGGGCTCGAAGGCCGCTTCGAGCGGCACCTGCGCAACGTCGCGCTGATCATCGGCCCGCGTCCCGGGGTGCGCGATCTCGACCTGTCGGCGCTCTCGATGCTGATCTCGGCGCGGGGCGTCATGTTCCTCACCGACACCTACGTGACCGTCGATCCTTCGGCGCAAGAAATCGTCGAGATGGCGATTCTGGCGGCGGAGGAAATTCGCCGCTTCGGCATAGAACCCAAGGCTGCGCTGGTCTCCCATTCCAATTTCGGCTCGCGCGATTCGCCGAGCGCCCTGAAGATGCGAGCTGCCGCCAGATTGTTGCGCGAGCGGGCGCCCGACCTCGAAAGCGACGGCGAGATGCACGCCGACTCGGCGCTGTCCGAACTTTTGCGCCAGCGCATCTATCCGCACTCCGCGTTGAGGGGCGAAGCCAATCTGCTCGTCTTTCCAAATCTCGACTCGGCCAACATCGCTCTGACCACCGTCAAGCAGATGACCGATGCGCTGCATGTCGGCCCGATCCTGCTGGGTACGGACCGGCCGGCCCACATCCTGACGCCGTCTGTCACGTCGCGCGGCATCGTCAACATGACCGCGCTTGCAGTGGTCGAGGCCGATCAGCGCGCGCAGGGAACGTTGGTGGCCTGACGATGCCGCGCCGCCTGCTCGCAATCCTCGGCCTGCTGATGGTGTTTGTCGCGTCGGGCGGCTTGGATCGGGCGGTTGCAGCGGCGCGAATATGCCGGCAACTCGAATCCGAGCTCGCGGGCGGTGGCGGCGCGCGCTTCAGCGCCGAAAAATATGATGCCGCGATCGTCCGCCAGCGTGACGAGATGGCGGTCGCCGAAGGCCAGCGCACGGACGCGGGCTGCGGCTTTGCGATCATCGCGCGAAACGTCCGCCAATGCGCCGCGCTCAACGGCACGATCGCCAGGATGAAGCGCAACCTTCAGGTGCTCCAACGCGACCGGCGCGCCGCTCGCGGCGGCGTGAGCGCCAAGGATCGCATTCGCCTCCTGGAAGCGCTCGACGCAAACGATTGCCGCAACCGCGCGCCCTCGCGGCCACCCGATCGCGAGGCGGCGACCGAGCCGCCGCTTCCCGAGGATGGAAGGGCTGGGAATCCCCAACCGCTGGAAGCCCTTCTCGGCGGGCGGCAAGACTCGCCCGTCGAAGAACCGTCCGCCGCCTTTCCGGGCGAGCGGGAAGATTCCCGGCAATCCTTCCGCACCATGTGCGTGCGGACCTGTGACGGCTATTTCTTCCCGATGTCGGCGGCATCGACCGTGGGCGATTTCGACCGCGACCAGGAAAACTGCGAGACGGCCTGCCCGGAGACCGATATGCGGGTTTACTACGGTCCGCGTGAAACAGACGACCCGGCGCATATGCTGTCGACGCGGGACGGGTTGCCTTATGCCGACCTGCCCACGGCATTCCGCCACCGGCGGACGTCGATGCCGCGCGCGCCGGCCTGCGGCTGCAGCGCGGGCAAAGAGTTCAACGTCCTCCCCGAATCGCCGCCGCCCCCAGGCTCCGCGACCACCAGGCCACCCGTGGACGCCGAGCCCAAGCCCAACCCTGGCAGCATCGTGACGATCGTCCCTCCCCCCGCCACCGGGAAGCCCAAGGTTGCCGAACAGCTTGCGCCTACGAACCAGCCGCGGCCCGGACGCGACGAAGGCGATCGAAAGGTCAGGGTCGTCGGGCCCAAATTCCTTCCCGACCCAACAGCGGCAGCAGCTCCGCCAGTTCCGGCCCAGAGGACCGTCCCGTGAGCGCCAGGCGCAACGGCATGAAAAGCGGCCTGCCTTTGCGGCCGCTGGACGCTTTCACGGCGTCGGTCCACAACTTCCAGGTCGAACGATCCCAGGGTTCCTCAGGCAGAAGATCGAACGCCGAACGGACGAAGGCGAGATCGTCTTCCGCCAATTCGGGCGGTTCGGCGGGGCCGTCGCGCAGGATGCGCCACCAGGCGGTCGCATCGGCGACCGTATCCACATTGCCCCGCACCGCCAGCCAGAACGGTTCGGCGTGCTCACCCGTCACGCCGATCACCGCAAGCCTGTCCCGGACCTCCTCGAACGGCATCGCCTGGAGAAGCGTTCGGTTGAGGCCGACCAGATCGGAGGGGTCGAATTTCGACGCCGATTTCGACACCGCAGCGGGGTCGAAGCGCCGGGCGAGTTCCGCCATGGTGGCGACCGCGCTGGTGTTTTCGGACGTGCCGGTCAGCACGGCCAAGGACGCGATCGCCATCGGTTCGATGCCCTGCTCGCGCAGGCTCCGGATGGAGAGCGCGCCGCTGCGCTTCGAGAGCCCTTCGCCGGTCGACGTAGTCAGCAGGTTGTGGTGCCCGAAACGCGGCAGGTCGGCGCCGAGGGCCTTGAAGATCGCGATCTGCACCGCCGTGTTGGTGACGTGATCGTCGCCCCGGATGAGATGCGTGATGCCCATCTCGATGTCGTCGACGACGGACGGCAGGGTGTAGAGATAGGTCCCGTCCTCGCGCACCAGCACCGGATCCGACAACGACGCCAGATCGACGGTCTCCTCGCCACGAACTAGGTCGGTCCAGCGGATCTCGGTTCGGAAGGTCTCCATCGGGTCGGCGCCGGCAAAGTTCGGCAGCAGGAAGCGCCAGTGGGGCTTGCGACCATCGGCCTTCAGCGCGGCCGTTTCGTCGGCCGTGAGCGCCAGCGCCTCGCGGCCATACACCGGCGGCAATTTGCGCGACAGGCGGATTTTCCTCCGCAGGTCGAGTTCCTCGGCAGTCTCGAAACATGGATAGACGACACCCGCGGCTATTAGCCTTTGCACGGCCGCATCGTAATATTCGGTGCGCCGCGACTGATATTCCGTCGCTTCGGGAAAGATGCCGAGCCAATGCAGGTCGTAGAGGATGGAGTTGGCGAATGCCTGGGTCGACCGGGCGACATCGGTGTCGTCGAAACGCTGGATGAAGCGGCCGCGGTGATTGAGCGCGAAGAGCCAGTTGAAGAGTGCCGTGCGGGCATTGCCGATATGGATGTTGCCCGTCGGCGACGGAGCGAAACGGACGGTTACGGTCATGGGGCGGGGGTTAAAGGAACAGTCCGCAATTCACAAGGCGCGGTTCCGCGCGCTAACGATCCAGCCGCATGTATGAGCCCTCCGTCCTGAAACCGAACCGCTCATACAGCCCATGTGCATCGACGGTCGTCAGAGAGAAAATGCACGACTGTCGACAAGTCGGGATGATCGAGCAGAGCCTTTACAAGCAACTGACCGACGCCTCGGCCACGATGGTCAGGCCAGACCATGACATCGGAAAGGTAGGCCATGACGGAGAAATCGGTGACAGCGCGGGCGAAACCGATCTGCTCTTCTTCAACAAAAGCCGCCACGCAGAGCGAATGCTCGAACGCGCGCCGATTGATGACGTCGGTGCGGTGGCCACCCCAATAACTGGCCATCAGCAAATCGGACGTCCGCCGAAAATCGATGCGCGACAGGTCGAAACTGATCGCGATTTCCGACACCTCCAATCTCTAGCCCCGATCCCGAAACCGGTTGGTGATCGGATAGCGCCGGTCGCGGCCGAAATTCTTCCTGGTGATCTTGACGCCGGGCGCGGCCTGGCGACGCTTGTATTCGGCGATATAGAGCAGGTGCTCGATCCGCTGCACGGTAGCGCGGTCGTAGCCCCGCGCGACGATCTCGTCGACCCCCATCTCGTTTTCCACCAGGCATTCGAGCATGTCGTCAAGCGCCGGATAGGGCGGCAGCGAATCCTGGTCGGTCTGGTTTTCGCGCAGTTCGGCCGAAGGCGCCTTGTCGATGATGTTGGCGGGGATGACTTCGCCCGAAGGGCCTAGCGCGCCCGGCGGCACATGGGCGTTGCGCCATCGCGCCAGCGCGTAGACCTGCATCTTGTAGAGGTCCTTGATCGGATTGAACCCGCCGTTCATATCGCCGTAAAGCGTGGCGTAGCCGACCGACATCTCCGATTTGTTGCCGGTGGTGACGACCATCGAGCCGAATTTGTTCGAGATGGCCATCAGGATGGCGCCGCGCGCGCGGCTTTGCAGGTTTTCCTCGGTGACGCCTTGCTCAGTCCCCTGAAACAATGGCCCAAGGGCGCGGGAAAACCCTTCGACAGGATCGATGATCGGGACGATGTCGTATCGGCAACCAAGCGCCCGTGCGCAGTCCTCGGCATCCTTCAGGGAGTCCGCCGAGGTGTAGCGGTAGGGCATCATGACGGCGCGCAGCCGCTCCTCGCCGAGCGCGTCGACCGAAAGCGCGGCGCAGATCGCCGAATCGATCCCGCCTGACATGCCGAGCACCACGTCCTTGAAACCGTTCTTGTTGACGTAGTCGCGCAGGCCAAGCATGCAGGCGCGGTAATCCGCCTCCTCCTTTTCGGGTATCTTCGACATCGGCCCGCCGGCGCAGCGCCAGCCTCTTTCCTCCCGCGACCATGTCGTTACGGCGACCGCCTCTTCGAATTGACCCATCTGGAAGGCCAGCGAGGAATCCGCGTTGATGCCGAATGACGCGCCGTCGAAGACCAGTTCGTCCTGGCCGCCGAGTTGCGCGGCGTAGAGCAGCGGCAGGCCGCTTTCGATCACTTGCCGGATTGCGACCTGATGTCGGATGTCGACCTTGCCGCGGTAATAGGGCGAGCCGTTGGGAACCAGCAGCAATTCCGCGCCGCTCTCGGCCAGCGTTTCGCAGACTCCGAGTTCGCCCCATATGTCCTCGCAGATGGGAATGCCGATACGAACGCCGCGAAAATTGACCGGACCCGGCATGTCCGGACCGGGCTGGAAAACGCGCTTCTCGTCGAACTCGCCATAGTTCGGCAAATCGAGCTTGTAGCGCTCGGCGACGACGCTGCCGCCATCGGCGACGATGACCGCGTTGTGTACGCCACTCTTGCGCTTGAGCGGCAAACCGATGACGACACCCGGTCCGCCATCGGCTGTGTCGCCGGCGAAATCCAGGGCCGCACGCTCGCAGGCGGAGAGGAAAGCGGGGCGTATTACGAGGTCCTCTGGCGGGTAGCCGGCCAGAAACAGCTCGGTATAAAGGACGAGGTCGGCGCCTTGCCGCGCCGCGTCCGCCCGCGCGCCGCGCGCCATCGCAAGATTTCCGGCAATGTCGCCGACTGTCGGATTGAGCTGTGCGACGGCAATTCGCAAGGTATCGGGTGCGGGGCTGGTCATGAAGCCGATGTAGCGTGCGCCACATTGTCCCGCAATGACGGAACATTGGACCAAACCGCGTCGCGGCCCGCCCTGAAAAGTGACCCAATTTCAGGCGGACGGCCCAACGCTTCAGGCCGGAACTGGCCTGTCAACCAGATGAACAAATCACCTTGCCGCAATCGCGGAGCTAACCTCCGAAGCCGAAGACGCGTTGCGCGAGCGTCAGTCCCCACACGCCGACGCCCACGAAGATCGTCATCAGCACGGCCAGCGAGCCGCAATCCTTGGCGAACTGGATTTCCAGGTTGAACTCGCGCGACAGTGCGTCGCAAGCGGCTTCGATGCCGGTGTTCAAGATCTCCACGATCATGATCAGCACGACGACGCCGATCAGCAAGCCGAACGACCACCATGACCCGGCGAGGAACCAGGCGGCCGGAAGCGCGAGCACGAAAAGCGCGGCCTCCTGCTGAAACGCCTTCTCGGACCTGACGAGCCGGCGAAGGGCCCGAATCGAATTTTGGAAAGCGCTGAGAAGACGTTGCATGGACGACCGCGATCAAGGATGGTCGACCCTTTAGCGAAAACCGGAATGGACGCAACAGCGCCCGGCATATCCTCGCCGTCAACCGGTTCCTTGCGCCGACAATCCCGTATGGTCCTGCTCCAAAGCCGGAAGGTCGTCGGCAAGGTCGTAGTAGTCGCCTTTTTCTGCGACGAAGATATGGCGCAATTCGGTCAGCCCGCTGGGCGTCTCGAAGGCGCCCGCCAGGATCGACACATGCGTTCCGCCTGACCGTTTCCAGAACAGACTGGATCCGCATCTTCGGCAGAAGCCGCGCTGCGCCCGAGATGACGCGGCATACCACGTAATCTCGTCCTCGCCATCGATCGTCAGTCGGTCCACTGGAACGCTCGTTGCGGCGAGATAGTGGCCGGATTGCTTTCGGCATTGGCCGCAGTGGCAGTAGATCACACCCCGCAAGGGGCCAAGGGTCGAAAACCGGACGGCCCGGCAGTTGCATGATCCTTGGTGAACATCAGCGATCTCGCTCATCTCTTTCCCCGAAGGCTTGGAAGCTGGAAAAAAATACTCCGAATTCCACAATCCGCGATCCAGAGTGCGACCTTTTCGAGCGCGACTGATCCGCGTGGCTTTTGCCAACGTCGCCCAAATTAACAAAGCCTTAGCAAGAGTTCTATAAAACGTTGGGGACGAAGACGCGGGCGGGGGTCGCGTGTCTCGGAACAGCATGACACTAGCCCCTCGACCGGCCCTCGCCGGTTCGACAGACCGAGCCGGACATGACAGCTCGGGGTTGTTTGGGGTGATCGATGCAGCCGGCGGCAGTTCCAGTCGTGGAAAAAGCGACGACCGACATGGCAACGAGCGTCGTTATGACGATGCGGCAGATGGGCGTGATGGGGTTGCCGCGCAACTATGAGATCTTCTACGAGGCTCTGACGGGATCAAATCACAACCTCAGCCTGGAAGTGGTGTCGCTCAGCAATCGTCCGACGCAGGAAGAACTCGACAAGATCGGTCGCAAATATTTCGCGCAGAATCACGAGCACGCCATTGTCGAAACCGCCCGCGAAACCCTGGCCAGGGAGTTCGACGACCTGGCGCGCATCCTGCGCAACGAGCGGACGCATGTCGAGAAATACGGCGAGATTTTGAACCAGACCTCCGAGGGGCTTCGCCTTCGCCACACCGTCAGCACGGAGCTACTTCAGAAGATCGTCGGCGTCATGTCGAATGCGACAAGCTCTACGATCGAGCATGGCAAGCAGGTCGCCTCCACGCTGCGTGACAAATCCGCCGAACTCGAAAGCGTGAAGACGGCGCTCGAGGAATACAAGATTCTGGCCGATACCGATCCACTGACGCACATCTGGAACCGGCGTGCCTTCGACAAGCAGATCGCGGCGATCTACAACAACAACAAGGGCATCATGTTCAGCGCCTTGATCCTGGCCGACATCGATCGCTTCAAGGAAATCAACGATCGTTACGGGCATCCGGTGGGCGACAAGATCATCCAGATCGTCGCCGAAATTCTGCGCAAGAATATCATCGGCGACATGTTCGTCGCTCGCACCGGCGGCGAGGAATTCGCCCTGATCATCGAAGGCGCCAGCGAACAGGCGACATTCGAACTGGCGGACCGGCTCCGCGCGCTGATCGGCCAGACGCCGATCCTGTCGCCAACCGGGTCCAACTACGGTCCCGTGACCATCTCGCTCGGCATCTGCATGGCGTCCGAGGCGGACAGCCCTGAGGAACTGTACTCGAAGGCCGATCGCGCGCTCTACCGCTCCAAGATCACGGGACGCGACCGCGTCACCAAATTCTCGGACGTGCAAGACCGGCCGATGAAGAGTTGGATGCTCTACAAGAAAGACTGACGGCGGCGGCAATGTTTCGCCGCCGGTCGTTCTCAGGCGACCGCAGCCTTGCGGGCCGGCGCGGCCGCCTTCTTCTTGAGCAGATCCGACACTAGGAACGCCAGTTCGATCGCCTGATCCGCATTAAGACGCGGGTCGCAATGCGTGTGGTAGCGGTCCTGCAGATCCTCGTCGCGGATGGCGCGCGCTCCGCCGGTGCATTCGGTGACGTTGTTGCCCGTCATTTCGATGTGAATGCCGCCGGGATGCGTGCCCTCGGCGCGATGCACCTCGAAGAAACTCTGCACTTCTCGTAAAATCCGGTCGAACGGCCTGGTTTTATAGCCCGCCGCCGTGATCGTGTTGCCGTGCATGGGGTCGCAGGACCAGGCGACCTTGCGGCCCTCCTTCTCGACCGAGCGGACGAGCCTCGGCAGGTGGTCGCCCACCTTGTCGGCGCCAAATCGCGCGATCAGCGTGAGGCGGCCCGCTTCGTTCTCCGGGTTGAGCATGTCGATCAGCTGCAGCAGGCCATCGCCCGTGAGCGACGGCCCGCATTTCAGGCCAAGAGGATTTTTGATGCCGCGGCAATATTCGACGTGGGCGTGGTCGGGCTGCCGCGTGCGGTCGCCGACCCAGATCATATGGCCGGACGTGGCGTACCAGTCGCCAGAAGTCGAGTCGACCCGCGTCAGGGCCTGCTCGTAGCCGAGAAGCAGCGCCTCGTGGCTGGTGTAGAAATCGGTCTCGCGCAACGCGTGGTTCGTCTCCGACGTTATGCCGACCGCCGCCATGAAATCCATCGTCTCGGTGATGCGGTTGGCGAGCGACTCGTACTTTTCGCCCTGCGGACTGTCGGAGACGAAGCCGAGCATCCAGCGATGCACGTTCTCGAGACTCGCGTAGCCGCCTTGCGCGAAGGCGCGCAGCAGGTTGAGCGTCGCCGCCGACTGGCGGTAGGCCATCTCCTGGCGCGCCGGATCGGGAACGCGCGACTTCTCGTCGAACTCGATCCCGTTGATGATGTCGCCACGATACGCGGGCAGCGTCAGGCCGCCCTTGCTCTCATTGTCCGACGAGCGCGGCTTGGCGAACTGACCGGCGACGCGCCCGACCTTTACGACCGGCTGAGCGCCGGCGAAGGTCAGCACCACGGACATCTGCAGGAACACACGGAAGAAATCACGAATATTGTCCGCGCCATGCTCGGCGAAGCTTTCGGCGCAGTCGCCGCCCTGAAGGAGAAACGCGTCACCGGCAGCGACGGCCGCGAGCTGCTTTTGCAGTTTGCGCGCCTCGCCTGCAAAAACCAGCGGCGGGAACGTTGCGAGCCGCGCCTCCGTTTCGGCGAGCGCCGCCGCGTCCGGATAGAACGGCGCCTGCTGGATCGGCTTGGCTCTCCAGGAATTCGGGGTCCATTTCGTCATTGTCTCGATCCGACCATCGTGACGGGCGCCATCCGGCCCCCGCGCAACGCGCTTGCAAGGAACGCGGCTCTATACAGGAACCATCGCACCTGATCCACCCCACAGCGGCTGCCGGTTCGCGATTTGGTCCTCCGCGGGGTGGCAATCGCGGCCCATCCGCGTAAAATCCGGGCAGCTCGCGTTCGGGAGGACGGCCTTGCAAACAAAGAAGCTGATCAACGACGGCAACCGCGCCGTCGACGAGATGCTGGAGGGCATCCTCGCGGCGCATTCCAGGCACCTGAAAGCCGTGCCGGGCAGTCCGCGGTCCATCGTTGCGAAGGACGGGCCGCGCCAGGGCAAGGTCGGGCTGGTCGTCGGCGGCGGGTCGGGACACGAACCCACCTTCCTCGGCTTTGTCGGGCGCGGTCTGGCGGACGGATGCGCGGTGGGCAACGTCTTCGCCTCGCCGCCGCCCGATCCGATCCTCGAATGCATCAAGGCGGTCGACGGCGGCGCGGGCGTCCTGGTGCAGTATGGCAACTATGCGGGCGACGTGATGAATTTCGACATGGCGGTGGAAATGGCCGCGATGGACGACATCGAGTGCCGCACCGTCCTGACGACCGACGACGTGGCGACCTCGACCAAGGAGAAGCGACGCGGGGTGGCGGGCAATTTCTTCACCTTCAAGGCCGGCGGCGCGGCGGCCGACATGATGAAGCCGCTCGACGAATGCGAGCGCATCGCGCGCAAGGCCAACGGCCAGACCTTCACGATGGGCGTGGCCCTGTCGCCCTGCTCCCTGCCCCAGACGCGCCGGCCGAACTTCGAGATCGGTGCGGCCGAAATGGAAATCGGCATGGGCATTCACGGAGAACCGGGGGTCGCGCGCGTCGCCCTGAAGCCGGCCGACGCCGTCGTCGACGAGATGCTCGACCGGATGCTCGTCGAGATGGCGCCGTCGCGGGGCGACCGGGTCGCGGTGCTGGTCAACTCGCTCGGCTCGACGCCCTTGATGGAACTCTACATCATGAACAGACGGGTCAAACAGCGGCTCGACGAACTCGGCATTTTCATCCACGCGACATGGGTCGGCAACTATTGCACGTCGCTCGAGATGGCCGGAGCGTCGGTGACGCTGCATCGGCTCGACGGCGAGTTGCAGGCAATGCTGGAGCATTCGTGCGACTGTGCGATGTTCCGCGCCGGCTGAGGACCCGATGACCGAAATCACCTCCGCCCGCCTTGTCGCGATGTTCGGGGCCATCGCCGACGCGATCGACGCCGAAAAGGATCGTCTCTGCGCGCTCGACGGCGTCATCGGCGACGCCGACCATGGCATCGCGATGTCGCTCGGCTTCGGCGCCGCGCGCGATGCAGTCGCGGTCGTGGACGCCACGACAGCCGATCCGGCAGCTATCTTCAACACGGCGGCAAAATCGTTCCTGAACGCGGTGGGCGCCTCGTCCGGTCCGCTTTACGCGACCGCCTTCATGCGCGCCGGCGCATCGGTCAAGGGCAAGGCCTCGCTCGCGGAAGCCGATTTCATCGCCGCGTTCCAGGCGATGGCCAAGGGGATCCAAGATCGCGGCAAGGCCGAGATCGGCGAGAAGACCATGGTCGACGCCTGGGTTCCGGCAGCACGTGCGGCAGCCGGATCGCATGAAAACGGCGATGAGATCGCCGCCTCGCTGGAAGCGGCGATGACCGCGGCGAAAGCCGGCGCCGAATCGACCAAGGCGATGATCGCATCGAAGGGCCGAGCCGAGCGCCTGGGCGAACGCTCCTTGGGCCACATGGACCCCGGCGCGGCATCTGCCGTCGTGGTGATCGAGGCCATGCGCAAGGCCTTGACCTGAAGGCCGCGGAGCGTCCGACCGTTCACGCTCACGGCGCGGTCATCCTGCGCGTAAGCTCCTGGCGGTATTTTTCCGCATCCCAGTTCACGATCGAATTGGCTTCCTCATCCGTCAGGAATCGTAGCGGCGCATCCGGATCGATGCGCGCCGTCACGTCGGCGAGGCAGCGCGCCATCGCCTCGGCTCCGGCGTTCGCCTCATGCCACAGCAGAACGCCCTTGCCGGGAAACAGGATTTCCATGGGCGGCGACCGGCCATTCGCCTTCGCCTCCCGAGCGATGTCCGCCGCGCTCTCGCCGGGTCGGGCGACGACGGAACCCTTGCCCAGGAAGACGAGATGATCGGGGTAGAGCGTTCCGGCGGCGGCGATGCGGCAACTCGCCGGATCGGTCGCGGCGGCGTGAGCCTCGGCGCTGGCCGGAAGCCGGTATCCGCTGTCTGCCGCCAAACCGGCCAGCGCTGAGGCGTCACAGGCCGGCGCTGTTCGCGGCGTGGCCGCCAAAAGCTTTCGAACGCGGCCCAGCAGCGCCTCGGCCTCGGCGACGGTCTCGGCCGCAACCACCAGGCCGTGATTTCCGAGGACCAGAACGTCCGTCTTGCGCCCGCGGCGCGCGGCGATCGACCTCGCGAGCGGCAGACCCGGCTGGCAATAAGGCACGATAACCCAGTCGATGCCGCCCAAGCGCGAGGCGACGGCCTGATCGGCGTCGGCTCGAACGGCCAGCGCGATCGTCTCCACGCAATGGACATGCACAACCACGCGCTGCGGCATAAGCGCGTGGACGGTGGTCTCGATCGAAGGGCGCAAGCGCGTGGGATTCAACTCCTCGCGGACGAACGCCAACGCATTCACGGCGGCCGGATCGTGGTTGGCCAACGCGGCAAGCAGACGCGGCAAGTCGACCGGTACGAAGACATCGTGGCGCAAGGCGTTCATCAGCCATGTGCCGGAAGCCTTGATCCAGAGGGTCTTGTCCTGCTTGATCGAGGTGTTGCCGCCGGCTCCCTGCACCAGCAGCGGATCGGCGCCGACGCGCGCGGAAAGATCCCGCAGCGTCTGGAAGGCGTTCAATTCCCTTGTCACTTCGGTTCTTTGGCGCACTCGATCCTCGCTAAGTCGAACACTCGTCGGCGGCTTATGGCATCGAAATATCGACTCGACCAAGGCATGACGCTACGAGGACATGATTGTGACCGATCCAGCAGGGGCTCCCCATCATGACATCGCAATCGTCGTCACGGCCCCTGATCGAAGTCTGCGTCGAGGGAATCGACGGGCTGGTCGCCGCCCAGCGGGGCGGCGCCGACCGGGTCGAGCTTTGCGCATCGCTGATCGAGGGCGGCCTGACCCCCAGCCACGGCACGATCCGCGCGGCATTGGGCGTGGCGCGGATTCCATTCCACGTCATCCTTCGTCCACGCGGGGGCGACTTCCTCTATAGCGCGCTCGAATACCGCTCGATGCTCGACGATGCGCTTGAACTGCGCGAGTTGGGGGTAGCCGGTTTTGTCGTCGGGTGCCTGACGGCGAACGGCGCCATCGATGAATTGCGGATGAGCGAATTCGTTCGCCGCGCCGGTCGCCTGGCAGTCACATGCCATCGCGCCTTCGACATGACCCGTGACCCGCAAGAGGCTCTCGAGGCTGTGATCCGCTGCGGCGTGGGACGCGTCCTGACAAGCGGGCAGCACGATACCGGCGTCGAGGGCGCGGACCTGATCGCCGCCCTTGTCAAGCAGGCGGCCGGGCGGATCATCGTGATGGCCTGCGGCGGGCTCGATGCCGGCAACATCGCCGCCGTCCGCGACAAGACGGGGGTCCGGGAAATGCATTTCGCGGCCCTGAGCGAAGTGCCGAGCGCAATGCTCTACCGCAATCCGCATGTCGGCATGGGCGGCTCTGACCACGACCGCGAATACCGCAACACGCTGACCGACGCGGCCGCCGTCGCGGCGACCATCGCCGCCGCCGCGGCGGACTGAAGTCTCAGGCGAGCGCGGCGGCGACCGCGCGCTTGGCCATGACGACCACGAGGTTGGCGCGGTATTCGGGCGAGGCGTGAAGATCGCCCATCAGCGACCCGGAAGGCACGCTGACGCCTTGGAGCGCCGACGGCGCGAAGTTAGTGGACAGAGCGGACTCGATCTCCGGCGAACGGAACACGCCATTGTCGCCTGCCCCGGTGACAGCGACGCGCACGCCGTCCTTGCCGCTGGCCACGAACACCCCGGTCATCGCGTAACGCGAGGCGGGATTGCGAAACTTCTCGTAGCCGGATTTTTCCGGAATGGTGAAGGATACGCCCGTCACGATCTCGCCGTCTTCCAACGCTGTCTCGAACAGGCCGGTGAAGAAATCCGCAACGGGAAGCTCGCGTCGGTCGGTTTTGATCGTCGCGCCGAGCGCGATCATCGCGGCCGGATAATCGGCGGCGGGATCGTTGTTGGTGATCGACCCGCCGATCGTACCCTTGTATCGCACCGCAGGATCGCCGATGTGGCCAGCCAGATGGGAGAGCGCCGGACAGGCGGACTTCAGCGCCGCGTCATTGGCGATTTCGAAATGCGTCGTCATCGCTCCGATCGACACGCTATCGCCCGCGATCGTGATGCCCTTCAATTCCGCGATCCGCGAAATGTCCACGAGATCTGACGGAGCGGCAAGCCGCGTTTTCATAGCCGGGATCAGCGTCATGCCCCCCGAAAGATATTTCGCCTCGCCGGATTTGGCGAGTTCGGCGGCTTGCGAGAGCGAATCGGCGCGGTGGTAGTTCACGGAATACATCGGATCGATCTCCCTGCACGTTCAGTTCTTCGTTGCCCAGCTCCGACCGCCATCCCCGCCGACGCCAGCATGACCCGGCTGGCCGGTACCGGACCCCCCCGCGCCGTGTTTGGCGGCCTCGGTCTGGCCGCTGTCGGTTGCCGGCGACCCATGGCCATTCGTTCGATGGATGGCCGCCCACACCTTCTGCGGCGTCGCCGGCATGGTCAGGTCGTTGTTGCCGATCGCGTCGGTGATGGCGTTCATGACGGCCGGCGGCGATCCGATCGCACCCGCCTCGCCGCAGCCCTTGATGCCGAGCGGATTGCTCGGACACGGCGTGACCGAGGTCGAAATCTGGAACGACGGCAGATCGTCGGCGCGCGGCATGGTGTAATCCATGTAGCTCGCCGTCAGCAGCTGGCCGCTGTCTTCGTCATAATACGCGCCTTCCAGCAGCGCCTGGCCGATGCCCTGCGCGACCCCGCCGTGGACCTGGCCCTCGACGATCATCGGGTTCATGATATTGCCGAAATCGTCGGCGGCGACGAACTGCACGATCGTCGTGCGCCCCGTATCGGGATCGATCTCGACCTCGCAAATGTAGCAGCCGGCGGGGAAGGTGAAATTCGACGGATCGTAGAACGCGGTCTCCTTCAGTCCGGGCTCCATGCCGGAGGGCAAATTGTGGCCGGTATAGGCGGCGAGCGCGAGCTGGAACCAGGGCACCGTCTTGTCGGTGCCGGCGACCTTCAATTCGCCGTTCTCGATGACGATGTCGCCCTCGTCGGCCTCCATCAGATGCGCGGCGATCTTCTTGGCCTTGGCCTCGACCTTGTCGAGCGCCTTGACGATCGCCGACATGCCGACGGCGCCGGAGCGCGATCCGTAGGTTCCCATGCCCATCTGCACCTTGTCGGTGTCGCCATGGACGATCGAAACACTGTCGATCGGCACGCCGAAGCGCGAATTGACGATCTGCGCGAAGGTCGTCTCGTGGCCCTGCCCATGGCTGTGGGAGCCGGTGAGCACCTCGATCGTGCCGACCGCGTTGACCCGCACCTCGGCCGATTCCCATAGTCCGACGCCCGCGCCGAGCGATCCTACGGCCGCCGACGGCGCGATGCCGCAAGCCTCGATGTAGCAGCTCATGCCGATGCCGCGCAGTTTTCCACGCCCCTTGGCCTCGACCCTGCGAGCGGAAAAACCGTCATAGTCGGACGCAGCGAGAGCCGCCGAGATCGACGCTTCGAAATCGCCCGCGTCGTAGCACATGATGACAGGCGTCTGATGCGGGAAGGTCTTGACGAAATTTCTGCGGCGCAGTTCGGCCGGGCTGACGCCAAGTTCCCGCGCCGCCGTCTCCATGGTGCGCTCCAGCACATAGGTCGCTTCCGGCCGGCCCGCCCCGCGATAGGCGTCGACGGGCGCGGTGTTGGTGTAGACCGCGCGCACGTTTCCATAGATCGCCGGAATATCGTACTGCCCCGACAGCAGCGTCGCGTAGAGGTAGGTCGGCGTCGCCGAGGAGAAGAGCGACATGTAGGCGCCGAGATTGGCGATCGTGTCGACCTTGAGGCCGACGATCCTGTGATCGGCGTCGAACCCCATCTTGACCGTCGTGTGATGGTCGCGCCCGTGTGCGTCGGTCAGGAAGCTCTCGGTGCGGTCGGCGACCCATTTGACCGGCACGCCGGTCTTCTTGGCCGCCCAAAGGCAGACGATCTCCTCGGGATAGATATAGATCTTCGAGCCGAACCCGCCCCCGACATCGGGCGCGATGACCCTGAGCTTGTTTTCCGGCGCGACATTGTAGAACGCGCTCATGACAAGCCTGGCGACATGCGGATTCTGGGAAGTCGTCCAGCAGGTGTAGTGGTCTTCCGCCTTGTCGTAGACGCCGAGCGCGGCGCGCGGCTCCATGGCGTTCGGGACCAAACGATTGTTGACGATCTGCATCGTCGTGACGTGCGCGGCGGACGCCAGCGCCGCATCCGTGGCGGCGGCGTCGCCCAGGCCCCAGTCGAAGATGACGTTGTCGTCGGATTCGGGATGGATTTGCGGCGCACCGGACTTGATCGCCTGCGATGCGTCCGTGATCGCCGGCAATTCCTCGTAGCCGATCTCGACCTTTTCGGCCGCGTCTCGCGCCTGGCCTTTGGTCTCGGCCACGACGATGACCACCGCGTCGCCGACATAGCGCACCACGTCGAACGCCAGCGGCGACCAGGCGCCCATCTTCATCGGCGTCCCGTCTTTCGAATGGATCATCCAGCCGCAGATCAGATTGCCGATGCCGTCGGCCTTCAGTTCCTTGCCGGTGAGCACCCCGATCACGCCGGGCATCGCCTTGGCGGCCGCCAAATCCATGCCGGTGATCCTGGCGTGCGCATGCGGGCTGCGGACGAAGAAGGCGTGTTTCATGAAGGGCACGACCATGTCGTCGACATAGCGTCCCGCCCCGGTGATGAAGCGCTTGTCTTCCTTGCGCAGAACCCGCGCGCCGATGCCTTCGATACCCATGATATCCTCCCTTCGGGCGGCAGTCGGCAGTTGGCAGTCGGCAGTCGCAAAATGGACTACGCGAGAAGCTTATGCCGAAGCGCCTCCTTCATTTCGATTGCCGAATGCCGACTGCCGCATCACGCCGCCCTAGCTGCCTCCGCCACCGATCCTCGCGTCATCGTCTCCGACGCGGCCAGGATCGCCTTGACGATATTGTGGTAACCCGTGCAGCGGCAGATGTTGCCTTCGAGTTCGGACCGCACCGTCGCCTCGTCGAGGCCTTCGGGATGGCGGCTGATCATGTCGGTCGCGGTCATGATCATGCCGGGCGTGCAGAAGCCGCACTGCAGGCCGTGATGCTCCTTGAATGCGGCCTGCATCGGATGCAGATCGGCTCCGTCCGCGAGCCCCTCGATGGTGAGGATCGTCGATCCGGACGCCTGCGCCGCGAGCATGGTGCAGGCCTTGACCGCCTTGCCGTCGACATGGATGACGCACGCCCCGCATTGCGAGGTATCGCAACCCACATGCGTGCCGGTCAGGCCCAGATTTTCGCGCAGATAATGGACCAGCAGCGTGCGGTCCTCGACCGAGCCGGTTACATTGCGGCCATTCACGGTCATGGAAATATCGGACATTCTTCCTCCCTGCCTCTCCCGGTAGGTACCCGCATGCCGCCGTTCGACGCGGCGCGATGCAAAATCATACACGGGGCTGCCGTTTTCGGAAGCGGAATAACGCACCGGTGCGACCGATATTCCCGCGAGAGCGGCGTCAAGGTCGCCGGCTCACGCTTTGCGCCGGCGCCGTTCGTAAAGCATTACCAGCGTTTCGGCGACCAGGGCGGGCTGTTCCTCGCCTTCGATCTCCATCGTATCGCGCGCCGTGATGACGTACTGGCCGGGGCCGACATCCTCCATCGCCAGCAGAACGACGCGAATGCGCACGCGCGACCCGGCCTTGACGGGTTTGAGGAACCTTACCTTGTCGACCCCATAATTAAACGCGCCTTGCGTGTTCTCGGGCAGGACACCCATCTCCAGGATGAACGCGCTGATCAGCGACATCGAGAGGTAGCCGTGCGCGATGGTCGCACGCAACGGGCTCCTGCGCCTCGCCAGGGCCGGATCGACATGGATCCACTGGGTGTCGCCGGTGCACTGCGCGAACTGGTCGATGCGTTCCTGGGTGACCGTGGTCCAGTCCGAAACGCCGATTTCCTGGCCGATGGACGCGCGCAGTTCCTGGAACGTCGGCGGTGTTCTGGTGCGGCCCATGCTGCTCCCTAAAGGCGCCGCTTCGACGCCGCGTCAAAGATCGAGAGCATCAAATCCCGCTAACGGCCGGTTTCGTAGCCGTGCCGGACCTCCTCCATCGATTGGCTGATTCGCTCGCGCAGGATCTCGACGGATTCGCCGCCGGACTTCTGGATGATCTGCGCCGATTCGCTGACGTTGCCGACGGCCGCCTCGAACAGTTTGCGCATCAGTTCGGCCTGCCTGGAAAGCGCTTCCTGCGGCGTTCCGGGGAGACGGAAATCCTGCGCGGCTTCGCTCATGTCGCGAAACTGCTTCTGCAGCAGGTCGCGCTGCTTTTCCATCACGCTCCTGGCCCCGGACGCGCCGGCCGACATCGCTTTCTGCACCGCTTCGAGGTTTTTGCGGTGGTGTTCGAGGATCGCGTCGGCATCGACCTTGGGCAGCTTGAGCTCGCGCCCGAAGGTGGTGAACATGTCCATGATCGTCTCGTCGGGTTGCTGGGCCATCGTGTTCTCCCTGGTGAACGCGCGCGAAGGATACGTCTCCTGCTTGCGCCGTCAATTGGGCAACGCCCACCGCTCGGCGACGTGCAGGGCGAGACCGGCGAGGCCGCCCACGACCATGCCGTTGAAACGGATGTACTGCAGGTCGCGGCCGATGTTCAGCTCGATCAGCCGCGTCAGTTGCGACAGATCCCAGCTCTTGACCTGGCCGGCGATGAAGCCCGACACGCCGCTCTTCTGGCTCTCCACAAAGGCGGCGAGCGAGACGACGAACCCCTTGTTCATGTCGGCGCGGATCACCCGATCGGTCGCCAGATGCCGGCCGACCGTGACGAACATCCCGGCGAGATGGCCGCGGATGATCGAGGCCGGGTCGGCGAGATCGGTCTCGACCAGCCCGCGCAGCCGCGTCCACATCTCGCCCACCGCCATCCTGAACTCCGGCCGCGTCAGGAACTCGCGCTTCAGCGATTCGGCGCGCTCGGCATAGTCCGGCGAACTGCGCAGCCGCTCGACGAAACCGTCGACGAAGCGGTCGAATTCGCGCCGCAGCGGATGGCCGGGCATCTTTTCCACATCCTGCAGGAACGACCCGGCCGACGCCACGATCTTGTTGAGGAGATAGGCGTCGGCGCGGAACAGGTTGAACAGCGACGGCAATTCGGACCGTATCTTGTCGCGCATGGCCGCGAGCGTCGTCTCGTCCGCGAACATGCGGGCCAGCGCCGCAACGATCTCGTCGAGCAGTTTCTGGTGCTGGCCATTCGCTGTCACCGTGGCCAGCAGGCCGGCGGCGAAAGGCGCCAACGGCAGTTTCTCGACCTGTTCGATGATCTGCCGGGCGGCGAAATCCTTCAGTCCCGACTGGTCGATGGCGGCCAGCGTCTGCGGCGCGAGCCGCGCCACGAACGCCGCCAACCCCTCGGCTTTGTCCCGGTCGCACAGCCAATCGGCCACGAGCGCGGCGAAATCGACCTCGCCGAGCTTCGCCGCGACCGGCCCGGGCGCCAAAAAATTGGCCTCAATGAAGCGGCCGAGATTGTCGGCGATCCGCGTCTGGTTTTCCGGAATGATCGCGGTGTGGGGTATCGGCAGCCCGAGCGGGCGCCGGAACAGCGCCACCACCGCGTACCAGTCGGCGAGCCCGCCGATCGTCGCCGCCTCCGCCACCGCCGCGACGGCGTCGAGCCACGGCCAGCGATCTGCGTAAAGCCGAGCGAGGATGAACGTCACGATACATCCAACGAGCGCCAATGCCGCGATCAGCTTGATGCGCCGCAGCGCGGCGGCTTTGTCTGCATTGTCAGGCCTGGCGTCGATGCTCATGCTCTGCTTGACCTTCGCGGCGCGATTGCACCGCGCACAGTCGCAAACCCCGCCTTCGCCCGGCAAGACCGCAAGTCTGGAATTGTTCCAGACTTTGGGGCATATACGACGCCACACGCGAAGGAACCATCAATGCGCCTGACACGGCAGACCAATTATGCGATGCGCATCCTGATGTATTGCGCGGCCAACGATGGACGCCTCAGCCGCATCTCGGAAATTGCCCAGGCCTATTCCGTTTCCGAACTTTTCCTATTCAAGATTCTTCAGCCTCTGGTCGAGAACGGCCTGATCCAGACGGTGCGGGGCCGCAACGGCGGCGTGCGGCTTGGCCGCGCGGCCGAAGCCATCAACCTGTTCGACGTCGTGCGGGTGACCGAAGAAGGTTTCGCCATGGCGGAATGTTTCGAGAACGATGCGGTGGACTGCCCGCTGATCGACTCCTGCGCCCTGAACGCCGCCCTGCGCGAGGCGCTCGACGCGTTTTTCGCGGCGCTCGCCCGCTATTCGATCAGGGACCTTGTCAAGGACCGGGGCGACATGCGCTCGCTGCTCGGCATCGAGGCATTCCCGCTGATCAGCGCGCCGGCGGCCTGAATTCTGATCCGTCGACCATTTATTTGTTGAGGATCAGCTTGCCTTGCCGGGTGATCTTGAGCCGGTAAAGAGAATCGCCATGTTCGATGCCGATCTCGAACTCGCCCTGGAACAGCGACCGGCTGGTCAAAACCCGTGCGCCTGTCCGTTCGCCGACGCTTCGGAACTCGAGGTCGAGGGCCTGCTCGCGCCGGCCGGCGAAGGAGGCCGCAGGGTTGTGCGTATTCATGTCGTTCACCTTGGTTTCGCCGGAGATTGCGGCAACGATCGACCGTCGCCATAAACATGAATATGATTATCATGTTTTAAATCGCCTGCAAGCCATGGCGTCGATTTGAGACCCGATGCAATGTGGATGCGCCGGGTCGGTCGAGTCGACACGGTGCATTTGAGAGGAAGACCATGTACATCGCCATGAACCGCTTCAAGGTCGAGAAAGGATCGGAGGACGCCTTTGAGGCGATCTGGAAAGGACGCGATTCGACACTGGGCGAGATGGCGGGTTTCAAGGAATTCCACTTGCTGCGCGGTCCGCTCAACGAAGCGGAAGGCTATACGCTGTTCGCCTCCCATACCGTCTGGGCGAGCCACGACGATTTCGTCGCCTGGACCAAGTCGGAGAATTTCCGCGCCGCGCATCGCAACGCCGGCGGATCGAAGCCGCTCTATATCGGCCATCCGCAATTCGAGGGCTTTTCGGTGGTCGAAGGAGCGTGAGCGCTTCGCACCGTCCGGCTTCGCGGTGAGACGGGTCATCCAGCCCCCGCCAGCAGGCTAGCATTGCCGCCCGCGGCCGTCGTGTCGACGCAGACCGCGCGTTCATGCGCGTAGGCCGCCGGATTGAGGATCTCGCTGACCAGCGGCACGATCGGCCCCAGCCGTTGCGCAAGCACGCCGCGCACGATCCGCATTGCGTCCGCCGTTCCGGAGAACGCCACCACATCGACGGCGAGCGCGCGCGACTCGACCGGGTCGGGCCGCCCGTCGATGGCGGCGATGGGCAACCCCTTGCCGAGCAGGGGCTGCAACGCCGCGCTGGCGCCGGGCGCGACGGCGAGCACGGCGTTGCCGGCTGCTAGCGCCTGGACCGCCTGAGCCAGCAGCGTCCCGGCATCCGGCCCGAGGCACAGCGCCCGCCCGCGCGGATGCAGCGTCAGGGTATTGGCCTCGCCTGTCGGGCCTGGCAGGTCGACGGGTCCGAAATCGATCGCGGCAGCCGCCGACAGCGCCTGGCCGGCCTTGCCGCGCAGCAGCTTGCGCAGCGCCGCGATCCGGTCCGTCCGCGTCGACCACCCGTCGAGCGCGGCGTCGGGCAGCGCCTCGCCGAGTTCGCTCGCAGTCACCTTGCGGCCCTCCGCCAGTTCGCCGCCCGCTTGCGGCGATTTGCGGAACCGCCGCAGATAATGCGGCCCGCCGGCTTTCGGCCCGGTGCCGGACAGCCCCTCGCCGCCGAATGGCTGCGAGCCGACCACCGCGCCGATCTGGTTGCGGTTGACGTAGATGTTGCCGGCATGGACGCCGTCGACGATGGTCTGGACGCGCGCCTCGATACGCGTATGCAGCCCGAAGGTAAGGCCATAGCCCTTGCGATTGATGGCGCGGATGACTTTGTCGATGTCCTCGGCGGCGAAGCTCGCGACATGCAGGACCGGCCCGAAAATCTCCTGCTTCATGTCGCCGATCCCCGACACCCGGAGGATGTGCGGCGCGACGAACAGCCCGTCGGCCGGCGCATCGAGTCTGGCGATCAACCGGCCCTCCTTCTCCATTTTGGCGCAATAATCGGCGATCGAATTCCGAGCTTCTTCGTCGATCACCGGGCCGACATCGGTCGAGAGAAGCCACGGATCGCCGACCGTCAGCGACTTCAGCGCGCCCTCGAGCATTTTCAGCACCTTCGTCTCCACGTCCTTCTGCACGTAGAGAATGCGCAGCGCCGAACAGCGCTGGCCGGCGCTCTGGAATGCCGACGCCAGGATATCGCGCACCGCCTGCTCCGGCAGCGCGGTCGAATCGACCATCATGGCGTTCAGCCCGCCCGTTTCGGCAATCAGCATCGCATTGGGAGCGGCGGTCCTGGCCAGTTGCGCCTCGATCATCCTGGCGACATCGGTGGAGCCGGTGAAGCAGACGCCCGCGATGCGAGAATCGGCGGTGAGCGCCGCTCCGACGGACGGCCCGTCGCCGTAAACCAGCGCCAGCACCCCGGTAGGAATCCCGGCCTCATGCAGCAACTCTGCCGCGCGCATGGCGATCAGCGGCGTCTGCTCGGCGGGCTTGGCGATCACCGCGTTGCCGGTGACGAGCGCGGCGGCGATCTGGCCGGTGAAGATCGCCAGCGGGAAATTCCATGGCGAGATGCAGGCGAGGACGCCACGCGCCCGCGCGCCATTCTCGGCATGCGCCGCCTCCGTCGCGTAGTAGCGCAGGAAATCGGCCGCCTCGCGCACTTCGGCGACGCCGTCCGCCAGGGTCTTTCCGGCTTCGCGCGTGGCGAGCGCGAAGAACTCCGCTGCGTTGGTTTCGTAGAGGTCTGCGGCGCGGAGCAGGCAGGCGGCGCGGGCCGCGACCGGCGTTTCCGCCCAGCCCGGCTGCGCGGCAACCGCCGCCGCGATCGACCCTGCGATCTGCTCGACGGACGAAGGCACGAAACTGCCGACGAACTCGGCCGGGATAGCCGGGTTGTGGATGACGGTCGCCCATTCATTCGGGTCGCCCGCGACCCAATAATAGTCCGCGCCGAAGCGGGCGCGCTCCGCGTCGAGCGCGGCCAGCGTCAACGGGTCGGTCAGATCCCACCCCTTGGCGTTGCGGCGGCCCGCGCCGAAGATCGCGGCCGGCCCGGCGATGGCCGGGTTGGCGGCAGGACCCTGCCTTGCCACTTCACCGAACGGGTCGCGCGCGATGTCCTCGGGCGGCACGTCGGCATCGGTGACTTGATGCACGAAGGACGAATTCGCGCCGTTCTCAAGCAAGCGCCGCACCAGATAGGCGAGCAAATCGGAATGCGCGCCGACCGGCGCGTAGATGCGACAGCGCGCACCCTCCGCCTTGCGCACCGTCTCGTGCAGCGCCTCGCCCATGCCATGCAGGCGCTGGAACTCGAATTTCTCGCGGTCCTGTCCCATCCGCAGGATGGCCGCGACGGTATGGGCGTTGTGGGTTGCGAATTGCGGATAGACGCGGTCGGTCATCGACAGGAGCTTGCGCGCGCACGCGATATAGGAGACGTCGGTGTTCACCTTGCGGGTGAAGACCGGATAGCCCGGCAGGCCAAGCATCTGCGCGCGCTTGATCTCGGTGTCCCAGTAGGCGCCCTTCACCAATCGGATCATGATGCGCCGGTCGAGCCGGGTCGCGAGCGCATGAAGCCAGTCGATCGCGAAGGCCGCGCGCGGTCCGTAGGCCTGCACGACGACGCCGAAACCGTTCCAGTCGGCGAGGCGCGGATCGGCCAGCACCTGCGCGATGACGTCGAGCGACAGGTCGAGCCGGTCGGCCTCCTCCGCGTCGACGTTGAGCCCCATGCGGGCATGGCGTGCAGCCAGCGCCAGCGACAGCAGCCGCTCGCTCATCACGGGCAGCATCGTCCCGCGCTGCGCCGCCTCGTAGCGCGGATGCAGCGCCGAAAGCTTGACCGAGATGCCGGGATTGGCGCGGATGTCAGGCCCATCCGAGCCGCTGTTCAACGACGAGATCGCATCGGAATAGGCCTTGAGATATCGCAACGCGTCGGTTTCGGTGCGGGCGGCCTCGCCCAGCATGTCGTAGCTGTAAAGATAGCCCTTTGCGGCCATGGCGCCGCCGCGCCGCACCGCCTCCTCGATGGTCCGGCCGAGCACGAACTGCTCGCCCATCTCGCGCATGGCCGCGGCGACCGCGCGCCGGATCACCGGTTCGCCGAGCCGCCGCACCATCGAGCGCAGCGTGCCGGCGACGCCGCTGTCCGAGTCGTCGAGCACCCTGCCCGTCAGCATCAGCGCCCAGGTCGAGGCGTTGACGAAGATCGAGCTCGATTCGCCCGAATGCGCCGACCAGTCGTGCGGCGCGATCTTGTCCTGGATCAGATCATCCATGGTCGCGGCGTCCGGCACGCGCAGCAGCGCCTCGGCCAGGCACATCAGCGCCACGCCTTCCTTCGTCGAGAGCCCGTAGGCCGAGAGGAACACTTCCATCAGCCGAGGGTCCGACGACGCCCGCACCGCTCGCACCAGATCGGCCGCGCGCGTGGAGATCGCCTTGCGCTGCTCGGGCGAGAGGTCCGCCAGCGCAACCAGCCGCGCCAGCGCCTCGTCCTCGTCGGGCAAATAATTCGATCGCAGCTGGTTGCGGAGGGTGTCGAGCGACATGGCGATCCTGATCAATGGAGACGACAGATGGTCTCTGCGCTGAATATCATGACTCAAAATGGTGCGGGAACCAAACTGGCGAAGGTCCGCCAAAGGCGCACATCCTTCAGTGCGGACACATGCGTTTGTGCGTAAATCTTTGCTCCCGTTGCCGCCTCACGGCGACGATGGCAAATACGCGTTGACAACTGGAGACGATTCAAGTGGCGCGGGGAATAGCCTCGGTCGGCGAGTGCATGCTGGAATTGTCGGGCCAGGGCGGCGAGCAATGGCGGCTGGGCTATGCCGGCGACACGTTCAATACGCTCTACGCTCTGCGCGCGCTGACGCCAGCCAATCAGGCGGCCGACTATGTCTCGGCTTTCGGCGACGATCCGTTCTCCACCGAACAGATCGCGTTTTTCGGCCGTCTCGGCATCGGCATCGCGGCGAGCCCGCTGGCGCGCGGCGCGCGGCCGGGCCTCTATGCGATCACGCTCGACGGCGCCGAGCGTTCCTTCACCTACTGGCGCGCCGACGCGGCCGCGCGCCGCCTTGCCGATGACCCGGCCGTGCTGGCAAAAAGCCTGTCCGACCGGGCGCTTATCTATTTTTCCGGAATCACCCTGGCAATCCTGGACCCGGGCCCGCGCTCAACCCTGCTGCAGGCGCTGGATGCGGCGCGAAAGTCGGGCGCGCGCATCGCCTTCGACCCGAATTATCGTCCGAGGCTGTGGCCGGATGTCGACAGCGCGCGCGGCGCGATCATGGACGCGCTCGCTGTTACCGATATCGCGCTTCCGACCTTTCCGGACGAAGCCGCCCTGTTCGGCGACGCGTCGCCCGAGGTGACTGTCGCGAGGCTCGAAGCCGCGGGCATCGCCGAGATCGTCGTCAAGGATGGCGATGCGCCCTGTCTCGTCGCCCATGACGGCGACCGGGGGACGGTCGCCGCCGTCGGCGTCCCCGCGCCTGTCGACACCACCGGCGCAGGCGACAGCTTCAACGGCGCCTATCTGGCCGCGCGACTGGCGGGCGATGCGCCGGCCCAAGCCGCCATTCGGGCGCACCGAGTCGCCGCCGCCGTCATCCAGGTGCGCGGCGCGCTGGCGTCGTTCGAGGTTTTGCGCGAGGCGTTCGACGCGGCAAGTTAGCTCTTTCGGAAGCGGAATTCCGTGACCTGGTGATACTCCTCGCCGGGGCGAAGGACCGCCTGCGCGAAATAGGGCCGGTTGGGCGAATCGGGCCAGGTCTGGGCCTCGAGGCAGAAGCCGGCGTATTTCCTGTAGACGCGGCCGTCGAGACCGGAGCGCTGGGGCTTGATCAGGTGGCCGGCGTAGAACTGGATGCCGGGTTCGGTCGTCCACATCGTCATCTCGACGCCTGATGTCGGCGCCTTGGCGCGCGCGACCTGGCGCGGGGCGGCGCGCGCCGAGGCGAGACAGAAATTGTGGTCGTAGAGGAAGTCGTCATGGTCCATCGGCGGGCGGATGGTCCGCGCACGGCGAAAATCATGAATCGTTTCGACGACCGGGCGGACTTCGCCGGTCGGGATCATGGCGTCGTCGACCGGCAGAAAGGCGTCGGCCTCGATCGTCAGGAAATGGTCGAGCACGTCCGAACGGCCGCCGTCCTCGAGGTTGAAATAGCTGTGCTGGGCCAGATTGCAGAGCGTCGGCCGGTCGGTCGTGGCCGTCATCTCGACGGACAGGCAGCCAGGCTCTCTCAGGCGATAGGTGCATTTCGCCTCGATCGTCCCCGGAAACCCCATCGTCCCGTCCGGATCAATCAGGCCTAAGGTAACAAAGTCCGGGCCGAAAGCCGCGACCGTCCAGTTGCGGCGGGCATAGCCGATGCGTCCGCCATGCAGGCCCTGGCGTTCCGGCGCGTCGCCGTCGATCGCGTAGGCTTCGCCGTCGATCTCAAAGCGCCCGTCGCGGATGCGGTTGGCGTGACGTCCCGCGACCGCGCCGAAATAATTGTTCTCGACCCAGTAGTCCTCGAACCGCTCGAACCCGAGCACAAGCGGCGAATCGTGGCCGTGGAGGCGCAGATCCTGGACGATCGCGCCCCAGGTCAGGACGCGCGCGGTGAGCCCGCCGCCCGCGATCTCGACGCGGCCGACGGTTTCGCCCTCGCTGGTCGTCCCGAAGGCTTCGATGTCGGGCATGGCGTCCGTCCTGCTTGCGGTGGGGATCAGAGGCCGAGCCCCCCGATGCAGGCATATTTGGTGTCGAGGTAGTCCTCGATGCCCTGATGCCCGCCCTCGCGCCCGACGCCCGATTCCTTGACGCCGCCGAACGGCGCCTCGACGGTTGTGATCAGCCCCTCGTTGACGCCGACCATGCCATATTTCAGGCCTTCCATCACCCGGAAGGCGCGGCCGAGATCGCCGGTGTAGAAGTAGCTGGCGAGGCCGAACTCGGTGTCGTTGGCCAGCCGCACGCCCTCCTCCTCGGTCTCGAACCTGAACACCGGCGCGACGGGACCGAAGATTTCCTCCTTCATGAACATCATGTCGGGCGTCGCGTCGGCGATCACGGTCGGCTCGTAGAACGATCCGCCGAGCGCGTGGCGCTTGCCGCCGGTGACGATCCGGCCGCCCTTAGCCTTGGCGTCGGCGACGAATTCCTCCACCTTTTCGACCGCCTTGCCGTCGATCAGCGGGCCTTGCTGCGTGCCCTCCTCCAGGCCCGCCCCGACCTTCAGCTTCGATGTCGCCCGGGCGAGTTTCTCGACGAAGGCGTCGTAGATGCCGGCCTGCACGAAGAAGCGGTTGGTGCAGACGCAGGTCTGGCCGGAATTGCGGTATTTCGCCACGATCGCGCCCTCGACGGCGCGTTCCAGATCGCAATCGTCGAAGGCCAGGAACGGCGCGTTGCCGCCGAGCTCCATCGAGACCTTTTTCACGGTCGAAGCGGCCTTGGCCATCAGCACCTTGCCGACCTCGGTCGAGCCGGTGAAGGTGATCTTCCTGACCAGCGGGTTGGCGCAGATCTCGTCGCCGATCTCGCTGGCCGCGCCGGTGACGATGTTGACCGCGCCCTTCGGAAAGCCGACCTCCTCGCACAGCGCGCCCCAGGCGAGGCCCGAATAGGGCGTCTGCGAGGCCGGCTTGACGACCGTCGTGCAGCCGGCGGCAAGCGCCGGCGCAAGCTTGCGCGCCAGCATCGAGGACGGGAAATTCCACGGCGTGATCGCGGCGATGACGCCGGTCGGCTCCCTGGTCACCAGGATGCGGCGGTCGGCCCAGGGCGACGGCACCACGTCGCCGTAGGTGCGCCGCGCCTCCTCCGCGAACCACAGCACGTAAGCCGCCGAAATCCCGATCTCGCCCTTTGCCTCGGTCAGCGACTTGCCCTGCTCGATGGTGAGGAGTTCGGCGAGCGACTGCTGGTTGTCCATGATCGCGTCGTGCAGCTTGCGCAGCAGCTTGTGGCGCTCCAGCGCCGAACTCTTGCGCCAGGTCATGAACGCCGACTGCGCCGCCTCGATGGCGCGACGGGTCTCCGCCTTGCCGGACTTTGGCACCGTGCCGATCTTCAGGCCCGTCGCCGGATTGGTCACGTCGACCGTCGCGCCGGAATCGGCCTGGACCCAGTCCCCGCCGATGAAGTTCGCCTCGCGCATGTAGGGGCTGGCTTTTTGCAGCATTTTTGTCGCTTTCCTGAGCACCTAATCAAAGCCCGAAACGGCTTATGGCATGAGCAGAATGATCCGGCTGCAACGCCAACCACCATCGGGGAATACCCTTACATCGACCGATGTTATCCCTTCAACCGCCACGGGCGATTGGAAAACCATTTCAGGCCATTTTGGTCGCCTTGCCCTTTTCGGTCAGGCACCGGTGGACGGTCAGCATGATCTCGGCAAAAAAAATTGTGACAGTATCGTCCCTTGGCTATTGCTTACGGTTTACACTCGGTTGAGATGCCTTCCAAGGAGTTACGATTGCCATCGCCGCTACTGGACACTGACCATTATATTCTTCGGAAGCTTTGCGACGAGCTGCTTCCTTGGATGATTGCGGGCAAACGAGTTCGCAACCAGTGGTTCGTCTGGTTGGCGGGAGGTTATGGTTATCTGGGCGATTTTTTTGCGGCGCTTGCCGGACTCGGCATTGGTTCTCCAATAGCGGCGTTGGCCACCGGTAACCCTCCGGAGGGGAAGACAGCCATTGATGTATTGCGATCAGCTTTGCCTGACGGTTGGTTTTATGCCGGACTTGCAGCGCTCACACTATGGGTAGCCCTGCGGTTAGTTATTCAACGTCAAGAGGTCGTGGCTAGAGCTTTGCTGGCAAAGGGATACTCTCGAGACATGCACGCGCTTTTACAGCAGCTTGAGGGTATCCTGAGAAATCCCGACCCCATGCCTCAGATATCAATCATACAGAAATCTGTTGACGATAAGGTGCAAGACGCGATCAGGAACGAAGTGTGGCCTTTTGAGCCGCCCTTGCCCACGGCTACCGAGATTGATAGGGAACTTGGCGCATTGGTAAGTCGTTTCAGGACTTCTTACATGCCGCGATGGGCGCAACCGCCTGCTGGAGCCATCCTATGAAATCCTCAAGCACTTCCCCACAGCTCTTGGCAAGGATCAAGACAAGCGCTGACGGAAACCCCGATTTCTATGTACGAAATGGGAAAAAGCATTATCGAATAGTATTGGAGGTCGACAATGCACCCGCTAATGCTTACGCGGCAACATTTGAGTTGGACCCTACGTATTACGATCGCCTACGGACGAAGAGCCCGGATTCCGACGGCAAGTTTCGTCTTGAGACCTCAACATATGGCGACTACAATATTGGGGTGTCGCTGAGAACCATCGATGGGCGCGAGCCGTCTTTTCGGACAAGTGTAAAAGCCGCCCTCGAAAGGGTTCAAGAAAATCTGGCCAATCCCGAAGCAGTTAAAGATATCGCTTCGCATTAACCGAACACCATCTGCGCCAACGTGATCCAGAAGATGGTCGTCACGACGGCGAGCGCGGTGGCGATGACCATCTGGTTGGAGGCCAAGGCCTCGCCGGCGCCGAACTGAATGGCGATCAGGTAGGAATTGACGCCGGACGGCAGCGCGGCGGCGGCGACCGCCACCTGAGCGGCCAGCGGCGGCAGCCCGACGAGCCACGCCATGGCCAGCGCTACGGCGGGCATCAAGCCGAGCTTGAGGGCCGACAGCGCAAGCGCCGGTCGGATGTTGCCCGAAATTCCGAATTTGCGCAGGCCGAGCCCCATCGAGAACAGCGCCAGCGGAGCCGCGATCGCAGCTAGCGCGTCGACGAATCGCAACGGCAGACCGGCGAGCGGGAGGCCTGAGACGCGCCACAAGAAGCCGCCGAAGATGCCGACGATGAGTGGATTTCGGAGCGTTTTGTATAAGAAATCACGCATGATGTGAAAGGGATGCATCGGTTCGCCGCCACGGCGCTTGAAATGATCGAACAGGATTTGCGAGGCCATCAACATAGTCGGCAGATGCACCGAGATCAGCAGCGAGAGCTGTTCGAAGCCGGCCTGGCCGAAGACGCCGAGCGTGAACGGAATGCCGAGCAGGACGATGTTGGAAAAAGCGGACGAAACCCCACCAACCACGCCAGCCATGGCGTCTCGGCGAAAGATGCGCGTCGTGACAAGGTGGCCCGCCGTCCAGGCGACCGCCACCGCCGAGAAATACACGCCCCAGAACGCCCAAGGCGCGGAGCCGTGGAAATCAGCGCCGACGATGGTGCGGAACAGGAGAAGCGGCAGCGCGACGCCGACGGCGAACTCAGACAGCGCTTCGCCTGTCGATGTTTTCAGATAGCCGGTCGCGCCGGCGAGATAGCCGAACGCGATGAGCCCAAAGATGAACAGGATGGTTTCGAGAAGCGGCGACATGGAGGTCTGATAGGGTAGCGCGGCCTGCCGCGCAAACGCCCATCCGGCCTAGCGCGACCCCGTTACGATTTGGCGCGATCGCGTCACGCAACCGATACGATTGCGTGGGATTGGCGGCATCCGCAAACCGGTTGCGCAATGATGAGACTGATTTTCGGATTGATCCAGGGGATCGTCGCCCTTTCGCTGTTGGCGGCTTCGATGGCCTCCACGCCCGCCGGCGCGCAGGACAGGCCTGGCCTGAACGGCGTTGCGCTGGTCGTCGGCCAGTCCGCCTACGAGAACATAGCGGATCTCCCCAATCCCGCCAACGATGCGCGCGCGATGGTCAAGCTGCTCACCGACCTCGGCTTCGAAGCGCGCAGCGTCAGCGACCGCGATGCCAAAAAACTTTCGCGCGACCTTGAGCGGTTCGTCGAGGATGCCGGAGGCGCGGACGTGGCGTTCCTCTACTATTCTGGCCACGGCATCGAATCGGGCGGCGAGAATTGGCTCGTCCCGGTGGACGCGAGCGTCGAGTCGCTGGCGGACGCGCGCGAGACACTCGTCTCCGTGACAGCGGTCATCGATGCGTTGAAGCAGACCGTGCCCGTGTCGATCGTCCTGCTCGACGCCTGCCGCACCAGCCCCTTCCCGCCCGGCTCCGAGGTCAAAGAGACGCCGACAGGCTCGGCGGAACCCATCGGCACGCAGGGGCTGACGCTGGTGCGCGGCGCCAAGGCGATCGGCGGCGCGGCCGAAGCCGCGGACAATCTCGGCATCGTCGTCGGCTTCGCCGCCGAGCCCGGCCGGCCGGCGCTCGACGGACCCGTCGGTCAGAACAGTCCCTATGCCGCCGCGCTTCTACGTCATTTGTCGGCCATGGACGGCGCTGAGTTCGGCGCCGTCATGCGCATGGTGACCGAAGAGGTCTATCTCGACACCAAAGCGCGGCAGCGGCCATGGGCGAACGAAAGCCTGCGCCGCTTCCTCTATTTCGGCGCGAGCCCCGAACAACCGACCGGCGACGAAGGCCTGATCACCGGCGAACGCCGCAAGCTCCTTTTGACGATTTCGGATTTGCCCGCGGCCAATCGCGCGCAGATCGAGAGCTTGGCGCTCAAGAACGACGTGCCGCTCGACGCCGTCTACGGCGTGATGCGGGCGCTGGGAACGGAGAAGATCCCGGAAGACCCGACCGAACTCGAAAAGGTCCTCGACGCCCAGGCGTCGCGGATCAAGGCGATGATCGAGCAGCGCGAAGCGCTGAGCACCGACGACCCCGAGATCGCACGGCTCACGGCTTCCGCCGACCATGCGCTGCGCGAAGGCGCGATCGCGGCCGCGCGCAAATTTCTGGACGACGCTGTGGCGCGTATCGAGGCGAAACAGGACGAGGTCGACGACGCCGAGGCGTCGATCAGGAAGAAGCGGCTGGCGGACGCCGCAATCTACGCGCAGCGGGGGGACGCGTCGGGCCTGGCGTTCGACTACGGCGCGGCGGCGCGGGACTATCGCAAGGCGTTCGACTTGGTCGAGCGCTGGGACGAGACGCTACGGTGGAACTACAAGAACTTCGAGGCCGAGGCGCTCGCTGCCGAAGGCGGCGCGACCGGCAATCGCGTTTCGCTGCAGGCGGCGCTCGCCGCCTATCGCGTCCTCCTGGACTACGTGCCGCGCGGCGAGGAGACGGCCGACTGGGCGATCACCCGCAATAATATGGCCGTGGTCTACCAGACTATCGGTGAACGCGAGACCGACGCCGAGAGCTTGCGCGAGGCCGCGAAAATTTTCCGCGCCTCGCTCGCCTATTTCGCCAAGACCGGCGATGACCGCAACTGGGCCGCCGCGCAGAACAATCTCGGCAACGTCTATCTGCGGCTCGGCCAGCGGGACAGCGATCCGCAGACCTTGCGCGACGCCGTAGCCGCCTTCCGGGCGACCTTCGACAAGCGCCCACGCGACACCGCGCCACTCGACTGGGCGTCGTCGCAAAACAACATCGGGATCGCGCTCTTTTCGCTGAGCGAGCGCGAGACCGGCGATGAAAACCTCGCGGCCGCCGAGCGGGCCTATCGGCTGGCGCTTGAGGAATATACGCGCGAAAAGAAGCCGGTCGAATGGGCGATGGTGCAGAACAATCTCGGCAACACGCTGAACGCACTCGGCGAGGCGCGCAACGATCCGGCGAAATTCACCCAGGCCGCGGCCGCCTTCCGGGCTGCGCTGGAGGTGCGCACGCGCGACCATTTCCCGCTGTCATGGGCCACCAGCCGCCTCAACCTCGGCAGTGCGCTCAGTAGCCAGACGCGCTTCGAAGTCGGCACTGCTCTGCTCGAAGAGGCGGCGGCGGCTCTCGACGATGCGCTGACCGTCTATACGCGCGACAAATTCCCCCTCGACTGGGCCGAGGCCGAAAACAATCGCGGCGCGATGCTGCAGACGCTCGGCCAGCGCAAGCGCGACGGCGGGCTGCTGGCGCAATCGGCCTCGGCATTCCGGGCGACGGTGCGGGTTTACACGCGCAAGGCGTTCCCCCTCGATTGGGCGGCCGCCAACCTCAACCTCGGCAACACGCTCCGCCTGCTCGGCATGTTGACGAGCGAGCCGCTTCGCTACGAGGAGGCGATCGCGGCCTATACCGACGCGCTCGACGAGTACGGCCGCCAAAACGCGCCGCGGCAATGGGCGGTCGCCAAGACCGGCATGGCCACGGCGCTTCATGCGCTCAGCAATTTCGAGGACACGACCGCGAGCCTCCTCCGCTCGATCGCCGCCCGCCGCGAGGCCCTCGAAGTCCTGACGATCGCGAACACGCCGATCGACTGGGCGACCGCGCAGGACGGGCTGGGCGCCAGCCTGCTCAGCCTCGGGACGCGCGAGAAGACTGGCAAATATCTCGGCGAGGCCGAGGCGGCTTTCAGGGCTTCGCTCAAGGTCTTCACCCGCGCCGAGCAGCCGCTGCAATGGGCGCTTGCCCAGAACAATCTCGGCGACGCGGCCTGGAACCGGGCGAGCTACGGCGGCGGCAAGGCCGCGCTGCTGCAGGCCATGAACTGTTTCGAACTCGCCAGGCAGGGACTTGCGGAAGGCGGCGGGCTGACCATGATTCCGCTGGTCGACACGAAGATCGGCCTCCTGCGCGAGCGCATCGCCAAGACGTGAGGGCAGCCGGTGGGTGGTCGCGCCTGCTTGCGTTTCGCCGCCCTTTCCGATCCCTATGACCGACGATGATCGAGGATTGCCGATGGTGCGAGTCGCAGCGTTCCTGCTGTTCTTCCTGCTTGCCGGCCAGGCGCGGGCGACGGACGCCGGCTGGGCGCTGTTGCGCGACGGCGGCCATGTCGTGCTGCTGCGCCATGCCATGACCGACGGCTCGACCGATCCGGCCAGTTTCGACATCGCCAACTGCCGCACCCAGCGCAACCTGTCGGAGCGCGGACGCCAGCAGGCGCGCAAACTGGGCGCCCTGCTCGCGGCGCGCGCCGAGACGACGGAACGGATTCTCTCCAGCCGCTACTGCCGCTGCCTCGACACCGCGACGCTCGCCTTCGAGGACCAGCCGGTGGAGCCGATGGAGGCGCTCGACCCGCCGAGCGCCGATCCGGCGGTCGCCAAATCGGCGCATGACGCGATGATGAAGGAGATCGACGGCTACTCGGGTTCCGGCAACCTCGTCATCGTGACGCATCTGGAGAACATCCAGGCCTGGACGGGCGAGCCCGCCCGCGAAGGCGAAGCGGTGATCGTCAGGCCGCAGAGCGGCGGCCTGCATGTTCTCGGCCGCGTGATCTTCAACTGACAGCCAAGGTCCCGGAGTGGACCGGATACGCTGATAAGGTCTTTTCCTGCTTTCTAAAACCGATTAGATACCGCCAAACCCGTGCGGGACTGCGCCTGCACGAAATCGAAGGAAGAGCCGTGTCCACCACATTCGACAAGGTCGCCGACATCATTGCCGAGACTAGCGAGATCGACCGGGACAAGATCACGCCGGAAAGTCACACGATCGACGATCTCGGCATCGACAGCCTCGATTTCCTCGACATCGTCTTCGCCATCGACAAGGAATTCGGCATCAAGGTTCCGCTGGAAAAGTGGACGCAGGAAGTCAATGACGGCAAGGCCTCGACCGATGAGTATTTCGTCATGAAGAACCTCTGCGCCAAGATCGACGGTCTCGTCGCCGCCAAGAACGCGGCCTGATCGAGGACGGTCGGACGGCGCCGCGCGATCATGGCTGAACACGACGTCGTCATCACCGGCATCGGCCTCGTTTCATCCCTCGGCGTCGGTGTCGACGAGCATTGGCGCATTCTCTCGGCCGGCGACGTAACGCCGAACGTCGATTCCGACCGGTTCGCGCCGTTCTCGATCCATCCCCTCCCCGCCATCGACTGGACCACGCAGATCGCCAAGCGCGGCGACCAGCGCCAGATGGAGACCTGGCAGCGCCTCGGCGCCTATACGGCCGGACTGGCGCTGGACGACGCCGGCATCAAGGGCGACGACGCGCTGACGGCGTCGATGGACATGATCATCGCGGCCGGCGGCGGCGAGCGCGACGAGGCGGTCGACCAGTCGATCCTGACGGCCGGCCTGACTCGCAACGATCGCGAGGTCCTGCTGAACGAGAAGCTCACGACGGAGCTTCGGCCGACCCTGTTCCTGGCGCAACTGTCGAACCTGCTCGCCGGCAACATCTCGATCGTCCACAAGGTGACCGGCTCGTCACGCACCTTCATGGGCGAAGAGGGCGCCGGCGTTTCGACGGTCGAGACGGCGGCGGCGCGCATCCGCGCCGGCCAGGCGACGCATGTCTTGGTCGGCGGGGCCTTCCAGAGCGAACATCCCGACATGCTGCTCGGCTACGAACTCGGCGGCTACCTGCACCGAGGCCCGCATCGCCCGGTCTGGGAGCGGGCGGACGCCGAAGGCGGCGGGGTGGTCAGCGGCTCGGGCTCGGCCTTCCTGGTGCTGGAGCAGCGAAAGCATGCGCAAACGCGCGGACGTAAGGCGTATGCAGAGCTGGTGTCGGTCGCTTCGGCACGCAAGAGTCGCGAGGACGGAAATCTCGGCAAGGCCCTCGAAAAACTGCTGCCGGCCGGTGTGCGCGAAGAGGCGGGCAATCTCCTGGCGATTTCCGGCGCGTCGGGCGGACATTCCGCGACGAAGGCCGAAAGCGCGCTCATCGACAAGCTTGGCGCCGTCGCGCGCGGCTATTCCTCCCTGATCGGTCACACGAAGGAGGCGCAGTTTTTCTTCGCGGTCGCCCTTGCCGCGCTGGCAGTCGGACACGGCGAGGCTTTTGCGCCCTTCGACCCATCCGAGCAGCCGTTCGAAGGCGCGGTCCGCCGCGCGCTGGCAACGACGGTCGGCTACCATTATTTCGAGGGCATGGCGCTTCTCGCTGCAGCGGACCGAGGGCAGGACGCGGCATGAGGAAGTTCACGGATCATCTCGGTAGGCCGGTCGTTGCCGTGACGGGGACTGGCGTCGTCACCTCGCTCGGCGTCGGCAAGGACGACAACTGGGCGGCGCTGACCGCGGGCCGCTCGGGCATCCATCCGATCACGCGCTTCCCGACCGATCATCTCAAGACGCGGATTTCCGGGACGATCGATTTCCTGCCGTCCAGCGACAAGGGGGCCAGCGCGCTGACCTACGAACTCGCGGAGACGGCTGCCGCCGAGGCTCTTGCGCAGGCCGGACTGTCCGACCGGGACTTCGCCGGTCCGCTGTTTCTCGCCTCGCCCCCGGTCGAACTCGACTGGCAGTCGCGCTTCGCGCTCTACCGCCAATCAGACGAGAAGGACGGCTACGCGCGGCTGCTGCGGGTCGCCCATTCGCAACGCGGCACGGCGATCTTCGATTCGGTAATGTTCGGCGCCGTGGCCGATCGCCTTGCCGACCGCTTCGGCGTGCAAGGCCTTCCGATCACGCTTTCGACGGCTTGCGCCTCCGGCGCCACCGCGATCCAACTCGGGGTCGAGGCGATCCGGCGCGGCGAATGCGATCGAGCCCTGTCGATCGGCGCCGATGGCTCCGCGACCGCCGAGGCGCTGATCCGCTTCTCGCTGCTTTCGGCGCTGTCGACCCACAACGACGTTCCTGAAAAGGCCTCCAAGCCGTTCTCGCGCGACCGCGACGGTTTCGTGCTCGCCGAGGGCGGCGCGGCGCTCGTCCTCGAGTCGCTGGAGAGCGCAACGGCGCGCGGCGCCGAAATCATCGGCATCCTTGCCGGCTGCGGCGAGAAGGCCGACGATTTCCATCGCACGCGCTCCAAGCCGGACGGCTCGCCGGCGATCGCTGCAGTACGCGCGGCGCTGGCCGACTCCGGGCTGGGCGAAACCGGCATCGGCTATGTCAACGCCCACGGCACCTCGACGCCCGAGAACGACAAGATGGAGCACCTGTCGCTTAAGACCGTGTTCGGCGAGCGCATGCGCAGAATTCCGGTGTCGTCGAACAAGTCGATGATCGGTCATACGCTGTCGGCGGCCGGCGCGGTCGAAGCGGTCTTCTCGCTGCTCACCATGCGCTCGGGCGTCATCCCGCCGACCATCAATTACGACCAGCCCGACCCCGCGATCGACCTCGACGTGGTTCCGAACGTCAAGCGCGGTGCAGACGTATCGGCGGTGCTGTCGAACTCCTTCGGGTTCGGCGGCCAGAACGCCTGCCTTGTCATGGCGCGGGAACCGGTCTAAGCGACCGTCCTTACACATTCAGGTTCATGATGCGCGCATTGCAGCTGGTCGAGGACCGGAAACTCGAATCCGTCGACATCGCGCCGCCGCCGGTGCCGGGTACTGGCGAGGTCACCCTCCGCATCAAGGCGGTCGCGCTCAACCACATCGATGTCTGGGGCTGGCGCGGCATGGCCTTCGCAAAGCGCAAGCTGCCGCTGACGATTGGGGCCGAGGCCTCGGGCGAAGTGGAGTCGATCGGTCCCGGGGTCGCGGGACTGGCGCCCGGACAGCTCGTGGCGATCTACGGCGCGCGCACCTGCGGCTTGTGCAGGCCGTGCCGGGAAGGCCGCGACAATCTGTGCGAGAACGTCGGCGGGGTGCACGGCTTTCATCTCGACGGCTTCGCGCAGGAGAAGATCAACCTGCCCGCACGCCTGCTCGTGCCCGCGCCTCCCGGCGTCGACGCGATCGCCGCCGCAGTCGCGCCGGTGACATTCGGCACGGTCGAGCACATGCTGTTCGACAATGCCAGGCTTCAGCCTGGCGAGACGATCCTGATCCATGCCGGCGGGTCGGGCATCGGATCGGCCGCGATCCAGCTCGCCAAGAAGATGGGATGCACCGTTATCACCACCGTCGGCTCCGACGAAAAGATCGAAAAGGCCAAAGCGCTCGGCGCCGACCACGTCATCAATTACCGCAGCGACCGCTTCGAGGGCGTGACGCGCAAATTGACGAAGAAGAAGGGCGTCGACGTCGTATTCGAGCATGTCGGCGCCGACACCTGGGCCGGCTCGATGCTCTGCGTCAAGCGCGGCGGCCGCATCGTGACCTGCGGTTCGACGTCGGGCGTATCGACCCAGATGAACCTGATGCAGCTTTTCCAGCAGCAGCTGCGGATCTTCGGCTCGTTCGGCTGCCGCATGGAGAACATTGCCGACGCCATGCAGAAAATGGCCGCCGGGCTGGTCTCGCCGGTGATCGACACCAAGGTCGATTTCACGACGATCGGCGAGGCCCTGACCCGCATGGAGGGCCGCGACGTCTTCGGCAAGATCATCCTGCGCGTCGGATGAAGCTAAGGCCGTTCCTTTTCCGAATCTCGCGTTTTGTACAGAAGGCGAACTACTGGCTGAGCGCGCAGGCGATGTTGGCCGTCATGCGTCTCCTGCGCCTGTTCCCGCCGGACCGCGCCATCGATCTGGCGGACCGGATCGCGCGGTGGGTTGGCCCGAAGGTCGGGCGCCACCGCGTAGCGGTCGACAATTTGCGCGAGGCCTATCCGGAAAAGACGGCCGCCGAGATCGAAGCGATCGCTTCGGACATGTGGGCGAACATGGCGCGGCTCGCGGCCGAATACGTGTTCCTCGACCTGCTGTTCGATTTCGAGCCGGGCGCATCGACATCGGGCCGCATCGAGGTCGAGGGCATCGACCACTTCATTGCGATCGCCGGCCAGGACCGGCCGCATATCCTGTTCACCGGCCATCTCGGCAATTTCGAATTGCTGCCGATCGCCGGCGCCACTTTTGGCATGAACGTCACGGCACTCTTCCGGCCGCCGAACAACCCCTACATCGCCGACTTCATCCACGCGCGGCGCAAATCGACCATGGGCAATCTGCTCGCATCGAGGAATGGCGTCTCGTTCGCGCTCGCGCGCATCCTCGAAGCGCGCGGCACGATCGGGGTGCTCGTCGACCAGAAATTCGTCAACGGCCTGCGAACCACCTTCTTCGGACGCGAATGCGAGACGAGCCCTCTCCTGCCCAAGCTGGCGCGGCAGTTCGAATGCGACGTGTATCCGGCGCGCTGCATCCGCCTGCCCGGCAACCGTTTCAGGCTCATCGTCGAGGACAAGCTGGAATTGCCGCGCGCCGCGAACGGCCGGGTCGCCCTCGGCCCGTCGGCGCAGCTTCTGAACGATGTCGTCGAACGCTGGGTCCGCGAGGACCCCGGCCAGTGGATGTGGTTCCACAAGCGCTGGAAGATCGGCCGCCCCAACAGCGCCAGGCGCGCCGTGGCCAAGCCGCCCGGCGGGTGACAGTTCGGCCGCCTGCGAGGCCCCGACGCTTTCGCCGCGAAGAATGACGATTCTCCTTCACCGCAATCCCGATCCGTGGCGTAAAGGCGGTCTGTCAGCGGCCGGAGAGACGTTCTGGATTCGAAGGGGAAAACGATTCTGGTCGTCGGCGGCGGCGCCAGCGGCGTCCTGGCGGCCGTTCAAATTCTCAGGCAATCGAGAACGAGCCGCGTCGTTCTGTTCGAGCAACGCGCCGCACTCGGCGCAGGCGTCGCCTACGGCACGGAGCACCCTGGCCACCTCCTCAACGTTCCGGCGCTCGGGATGAGCGCGTTTCCCGACCAGCCCGACCATTTTTCCCTTTGGCTGGCCGAACAGCCGCGATGGATGCCTAAGGAAGGCTGGTCGCCGAAATCCTTCGCCCCGCGCCGTCTCTATCGCGACTATCTGACCGGTCTTCTAGCACCCTACCTCGCGGACGCCGGCCGGCTCAGGGTGGTGCGCCAAGCGGCCGTCGATATCGTCGAGACCGATCGTGGCGTCGCCGTTTCGAGCCGCGACGGCGCCACGGTTGAGGGTGAAGCCGTGGTCCTGGCGACCGGCAACGAAGGCCCGGGCCTGCCGCCGGCCGAGCGGCGCTTCGAGTGCTGGGCCGCGCGGGCCGGCTACGATATCCCAGCGGCGGCATCGGTGGCGATCATCGGCACGGGCCTGTCGATGGTCGACAGCGTCATATCGCTGCTCGACGCCGGACACGCGGGGCCGCTGGTCGCGCTGTCGCGGCGCGGGCTGCTGCCGCAGCCGCAGGCGGGAACGGAGGCCTGCCCGCTCGAACCGGACGAAATTCCGTTCGGCGTCAGCCTGTCCAGGCTCGGCCGCTGGCTGCGTGATCGCGTCCGCCAGAAAAAGCGCGAGCAGGGCATGGACTGGCGCTGCGTCATCGACGGCCTGCGGCCGCATAGCCAGGAAGTGTGGCGGCGTCTCTCCCATGCCGACAAGCGCCGATTCCTGCGCCACGCGCGGCCATGGTGGGACATCCACCGCCACCGCATGGCGCCGCAGATTCGGACCCGGATCGATGCCGCGATCGAGTCGGGCCAGCTCGCGATTCTGCGCGGGCGAATCCGAGAACTGTCCTACGCCGACGACGGCGCGACCCTACGCTTTGCGCCCCGCGGCGGCGGCGGCGAGAGCG
Organism: uncultured Rhizobiaceae bacterium; assembly: GCA_964244725.1. Classification (GTDB taxonomy): domain Bacteria; phylum Pseudomonadota; class Alphaproteobacteria; order Rhizobiales; family Rhizobiaceae; genus Kumtagia. The sequence continues at coordinate 375,398 of CAXTJQ010000002.1, read as the reverse complement.
TGTCGCGCCCTGACTTCGTCATCGAATGCCGGGGCCAGAACACCGATGTCGGCGCGACGCGCAATCCGCTGCTACGCAGCCTGTTCGAGCGTGGCGCGATCCGCGCCGATCCGTTGAAGCTTGGGGTCGATGTCACGCAGGATTGCGCCGTGATCGATGCGCATGGCGTGGCGTCGGGGCGCATCTTCGCGATCGGGCCGTCCACGACAGGCACGTTCTGGGAAATCGTCGCCGTCCCCGACATCAGGCGGCAGGCGTCGCGCCTCGCCGTACATGTTTTGGCGCCGCCACCATGACGACTGCTGCGGCAAACAAAAACGGCGCCGGTCCGGGCGCGATGCCCCTCAGTTGACGACGATGCGCGTATTGCCCGGCCCGATCTCGCGGACGAGCGAGTAGAACTCCGCCGCGTTGGCCGTGAGCAGGCGCACGCAGCCATGCGACGCCGGCGTGCCGAGGCGGCTGACCGCGCCCGTGCCGTGGATCGCGTAGCCGCCGTGGTAGAATACCGAATAAGGCATCGGCGCGTCGTCGTATTTCCTGGAGAACCACATCTTGTGCATGCGGGTCGGACGCCAACTGCCGCGCGGCGTCACATAGCCCTTGCGCGCGGTGGAAACCTTCCAGACGTGGATGACCACGCCGTAGCGGCTCACGGTCATGGTCTGGCTCGACAGATCGACGCTGGCGACCAGGCTCGCAGCCGCGCTCTCGCCAACGGTCCCGAAGACGGACAGCAGAAGCGCCGCCGCCAGCAAAACGGATTTAGACATCGAATTCAGCCCCCTCGGCACTCGAAACGCACGCGTTACTGCACACCCGAAATCTAACACACGAAATTTCACGAAACGCTTCATCCCACTCTGGGAATCCGACCGAATTTGTTTACGTGTTGCAAATTGGCGATATGTCCCCGATGGGTCGCCGACAGCGGCGCTGGCAACGCTGTCCGACAGACGGAACTTGACGGCAATCGATCAGAGAACAGGGTTTGAATCTTGCCGAGCGCGCTTGTTGCTCAAACAGCAGGGGCGGCGGGCTCACATGAAGAGCTTGATGACTATGCCGGCCTGAAACGCAAGGACGAATCCCAGCATTCACTTTAAAAGAACTACGTCAGCCCGCAACGCGACCACGTCGTCATCCGGCTTGCCCGATGCGGTCGCCGCCTTGAAGGCCTTGTCTTCGGGAATATCGATCGCCGGAAATGTTTCGAAGGCCTCGCTCTGCAGCGCCGTCGACTCGAAATGCTCTCGTTGTGAACCCGATGCCGCAAACGTAGCCGTCGCGCGTGAAAGTTCAAACAGCCATAAACCGATTTACTCGCGGCGCAATTGCGGCTTTAACGCCCCCGGCGCCTCCCGGAGATCGTGGCCGATGTGGAAAAACCTGCTTGCCGCGACGGTTTTGTCGATCGCCGCCTGTCCGGCGCTCGCCGCGCGCACCGATCTTGTCCTCGGCATACCGCTGGAGCCGCCGAACCTCGACCCGACCGCCAACGCCGCCGCGGCCATCGACGAGGTCCTTTACGCCAACGTCTTCGAGGGCCTGACGCGCATCGGCGCGTCGGGCGAGGTGTTGCCCGACCTTGCAGCAAGCTGGACCGTCTCCGGGGACGGCAAGACCTATGTTTTCAAGCTGCACATGGGCGTGAAGTTTCACGACGGCACCGCTTTCGACGCCAACGATGTCAAGTTCTCGCTCGACAGGGCGCGCGGCGAGGCGTCGGTCAACGCCCAGAAGGGCCTGTTCGCCGAGATCGACGCGGTCGACGTCGTCGACCCGGCCACCGTCAAGGTGACGCTGAAGACCCCGCAGGGCTCTTTTCTGTACGATATGGGCTGGGGCGACGCCGTGATCGTCGCGCCGGAGAGCGCCGCGACGAACAAGGAAAAGCCGGTCGGCACGGGGCCGTTCAAGTTCGCCAATTGGGCCAAGGGTTCGTCGATCACGCTGGTCAGGAACCCTGACTACTGGGGGTCGCCGGCCTTCCTCGACAAGGCCGAGTTCCGCATCGTGCCGGACGCCGCCGCCGCCATCCCCGCGCTGCTGTCGGGCGACGTGCAAGCATTCCCCAACGTCCAGGTCGGCGATGCGTTGGCGCAGATCCAGTCCGACCCGCGCTTCAAGGTCGTCATCGGGTCGACCGAGGGCGAAACGATCCTGGCGATCAACAACAAGAAGCCGCCCTTCGACGACCTCAAGGTGCGCCAGGCTATCGCTCACGCCATCGACCGCAAGGCGATCATCGATGCGGCCTCGTCGGGTCTCGGCACGCCGATCGGCTCGCATTTCTCGCCAGCCAATAAGGCCTATGTCGACCTGACCGGGACCTATCCGCACGACATAGCCAAGGCGAAGGCGCTGCTCAACGAGGCCGGTTTCGAGAACGGCTTCTCCGCCACGCTTAAGCTGCCGCCGGTGACCTATGCTCGGGACGGCGGGCAGGTCGTGGCCTCGCAGTTGCGCGAGATCGGCATCAACCTGGAGATCATCCCGATCGAATGGGCTGACTGGCTGAGCCAGGTTTTCACCGACAGGAACTACGACCTGACGATCGTGTCGCACACCGAGCCCAACGATATCGATATCTATGCGCGCAAGGACTATTACTTCAATTACGACAACCCGGCCTTCGACAGGATGATCGCGAAACTTGACCAGACGGCGGACGAGGCCAAGCGCACCGAACTCTATCGGCAGGCGCAGCAGATCCTGGCCGACGATGCGGTCAACGGATTTCTGTTCGAACTTCCCAAGATCGGCATCTGGGACGCAAAGTTGGAAGGCTTGTGGGAAAACGCTCCGATCCAGGCCAACGATCTAACGAAGGTGAAATGGCTGGACTGAGGCCTCCGTGCGGCTAGCGCGCTGCCCCATGTCGCAAGATCTCGACGCTGCCGTCACTCGATTTCGCCGCGCCGACCGTCGATGTCCGAAATGACCGCCTATCTCCTCAAACGCCTGCTCGTCGCGCTCGCCACGCTTGTCGTCGCTTCGCTCGTCGTCTTCGCCGTGCTCGAAGTGCTGCCGGGCGATCCGGCGCGGCTGATGCTCGGCATGAACGCCACGCCCGAGGCGCTCGATGCGCTGCGGTCTCAGCTTGGCACGGACCTTCCGCTCGTAGTTCGCTACCTGCACTGGATCGGAGCCCTGCTGACGCTCGATTTCGGCCGCTCCTATACTTATTCGGCGCCGGTGATCGACCTCGTCGCCGAACGCGCGGCGGTCTCGCTGCCGCTGGCCCTGATCGCGTTGCTGCTCGCGGTCGCGGTGGCCATGCCGGTCGGCCTGTTCTCGGCGCAGCGGCGCGGCTCGGCCGCCGACATCCTGTCGATGGGGGCAGCGCAGATCGGCGTCGCGATCCCGAATTTCTGGTTCGCCCTGCTGCTGATCTACCTGTTCGCCGTGTGGTTGCGCTTGGTCCCGGCCGGCGGCTTTCCGGGGTGGGGCAACGGCGCGTGGCCTGCGCTGAAGGCGCTGATCTTGCCGGCGGTGGCGCTCGCCCTGCCGCAAGCGGCGATCCTGGCGCGCGTCATGCGCGCGGCGCTGATCGAGACCCTGGGTGAGGACTATATCCGCACCGCGCGCGCCAAGGGCCTGCCTCTCCGGCGGGTCCTCTGGCGGCACGCCCTACGCAACGCGCTGATCCCTGTCGTGACCATCGTCGGCCTGCAATTCTCCTTCCTGCTCGCCGGCACGATCATCATCGAGAACGTGTTCTACCTTCCCGGCCTTGGCCGCCTGGTCTTCCAGGCGATCACGCAGCGCGACCTGATCGTGGTGCGAAGCGTGGTCATGCTGCTCGTGGCGAGCGTCGTGATCGTCAACCTCGCGATCGACCTGTCCTATGCGCTGATCGATCCCCGGCTGCGGGCGACGGCGTGAGCGCGACGCCGCCGACCGACCGCCGAGCGTTCGCAGCGCGCGCGCTGTCGAGCCGCTCCTTCGTCGTCGGCCTTGCCATCACCGCGATCGTCGCGGCCATGGCGCTGCTCTCCTTTTTCTGGACGCCCTATGACGTTGCAAAACTGGTCGTCGCCGAGCGCATGCGTCCGCCATCCTCCGCACACATTTTCGGCACCGATCATTTCGGCCGCGACATCCTGTCGATGATCATGGTCGGCGCGCGCAACTCGATCGCGGTGGCGCTGGTGGCGGTGGGGATCGGCATGGGGATCGGCGTTCCGCTCGGCTGCCTGGCGGCGGCGCGCGGCGGTCTTGTCGACGAGATGGCGATGCGCCTCAACGATCTCGTCTTCGCTTTCCCGGCGCTGCTCTCGGCGGTGATGATCACGGCGGTCTTCGGCCCTGGCGCGGTCAACGCGATCGTGGCCATCGGCATCTTCAACATCCCGGTCTTCGCCCGCGTCGCCCGCGCAGCCGCGCTGGCCGTCTGGCCGCGCGAGTTCATCCTGGCGGCGCGCGCCGCCGGCAAGGACACGGCGCGCATCACGATCGAGCACATCCTGCCCAACATCGCGCCGATGCTTCTGGCGCAGGGCACGACCCAGTTCGCGCTGGGCATCCTGGCCGAGGCCGGCCTGTCCTATGTCGGGCTCGGCGCGCAGCCGCCGATGCCGAGTTGGGGCGCGATGCTGTTCGACGCGCAGACGCGCATGATGGTCGCGCCGTACCTGGCCTTGTTTCCCGGCTTCGCGATCGTCGTCACCGTGCTCGGCCTCAACCTGCTCGGCGACGGCCTGAGCGACGTGCTCGACCCGAAGTTGCGGCGCCGGGCATGAGCCTGCTCGAGCTCGAAGGCCTGTCGCTGGCCATCGATGGCCGGCCCGTCCTCGATCGCGTCGACCTGACGCTCGACTCGGGTGAAGTGCTCGGGCTGGTCGGGGAGTCGGGTTCAGGCAAATCGATGACCGCGCTCGCAGCCATGCGGCTTCTGCCGCGCGGCGCGGCGGCGTCCGGCGCGCTGCGATTCGACGGAACCGACCTGCTGAAAATCGGGGAACCGGCGATGTGCAGGCTGCGCGGCCGCGCGATCGGCATGGTTTTCCAGGAACCGATGACGGCGCTCAATCCGCTCAAGACGATCGGCGAGCAGGTCGCGGAAGGCATCCGCTGGCACACCGGCGAAGGACGGGCGGAGGCGGAAGACCGGGCGCGAAAAATGCTCGACCGCGTCGGCCTGCCGGAGACAAAGTTTCCGCTGTCGCGCTTCCCGCACCAATTGTCGGGCGGCCAGCGCCAGCGCGTCGTCATCGCCATCGCCTGCGCGCTACAGCCGAAATTGTTGATCGCCGACGAGCCGACGACCGCGCTCGATGGGGTCCTGCAGGCGCAAATCCTCGGCTTGCTGCGCGGGATGGTGGCCGAAAGCCGCATGGCGATGCTGCTCATCTCGCACGACCTCGCGGTGGTGACCGACATGGCCGACCGCATCGCGATCATGCGCGCCGGGGAGATCGTGGAGACGGGGGATGCCGCGCGCGTGCTTTCGGAGCAGCGGCATGCCTATACGCGCGAGCTGGCGCTGGCTTCGACCCATGTGCCGGAGCGGCGGTCTCGTTCCTGGGCAGCGTCGGTGAGCCCGGGCGATGCGCGGTCCGTCGCCGCGGAACCGCCAGGACGATCCAAGCAAACGCTTCTCGAAGTCGCATCCCTCACCCGCGACTATCCCGGCTCGCGCCATTCGCTGTTTCGCGCCGTAGCGCGTTTCCGCGCCGTCGACGAGGTTTCCTTCATCATGAAAGCCGGGCGCTCGACCGCGCTCGTCGGGCGCTCCGGCTGCGGCAAGTCCACCCTTGCCCGGCTGGTCCTTGCGCTCGACCGGCCGACTTCGGGCGAAATCCGCTTCGAAGGCCAGTTGGTCACCGGCAAATCGCAGGCGCAACTGCGCCCGGTCCGCCGCGACATGCAGGTTGTGTTCCAGGATCCCTACGGGTCTTTCGATCCGCGCCAGACGGTCGAGCGTCTGGTCGCCGAGCCGCTGCATCTGCTCGATCCTGCGCCCTCAAGGGAGGGTCGCCGCGAACGCGTCGCCGCGGTCCTTCGCGAGGTGGGGCTCGACGCCGACGACATGCGCAGATATCCGCACGAATTCTCAGGCGGCCAGCGCCAGCGGCTGTCGATCGCGCGCGCGATCATCACCCGCCCGAGACTGGTCGTCGCCGACGAGGCGGTCTCGGCGCTGGACGTGTCGATCCGCGCGCGGATCCTCGACCTGCTCGCCGATCTGAACGCGCGGCTCGGCGTGACCTATCTGTTCATCACCCACGACCTGCACGTCGCCCGCGCGATCACGGATGATGTCCTGGTCATGCATGACGGCCGGATCGTCGAGCGCGGAGAGACCGACGCGGTCCTGGACGACCCGCAATCGGATGCCGCGAAGGCGCTGGTGGAAGCGACGCCGAACCTGCCGAAATCGATCGCAAGGAAGTTGCGGGAGCAGGCATAGACGCGGGCTACCCGAGCGGGCGCACCAGATCGACCGGGCTCAGGCCCAAAAGGTCGAGCGTGCGGCGCAGGAGCTGCACTTCCTTTTCCGCCAGGTTGGAATCGGCCTTTGCGATCTCGGCCATGTGCCGGGCAAGCAGCTTGCGGCGATCGATGTCGACATCGCGGAACAGCGAAAGCGCCTGCGCGCCGCTCGTCTCGTAGCCATACTCGTTGAGGTATTCGACGACGCCGTCGATGCTGTCCTCGTCGATATCGAACGAATCGCGGCAGATTCGCCGGAACGTCGCGAGTTCCTGCTCGTCGACCACGCCATCGGCAAGAATCATGCGGAAAAGCAAAAGCAGTTCGGCCGACAGCGAGGGATCGTCGGCGACCTTGCGCACGCCCGGATCGCCTTCGAAAAACGATTTGACGCGGGCAAGCATTCCATGCGGCATCGTGCGAATCCTGGCGGGTGCGGCCCTATTCCTATCGCGAAACGCGGCTTGCGCAATCGAATTGCGCGTGATGGAACGCCCGGTGCGATCCGGGGCGGCATATGGTCGAATTTTCCATCCAGACGACATTCCTGCTGGCGGGCGCGGCCTTGGCGGCCGGTTTCGTCGATTCGATCGCCGGCGGCGGCGGTCTGATCGGCGTCCCGGCGCTGCTGCTGGCGGGTTTTTCGCCGGTGGAAGCGCTCGGGACGAATAAGTTGCAGGGCCTGTTCGGGTCTGGCTCGGCGACGATCGCCTATGCCGCGAGGGGTCAGGTCGACCTGCGCGCGCAATGGCCGATGGCGCTGCTCTCCGGCGCGGGCGGCGCGGCCGGCGCGCTGCTTGCGAGCAGGCTTCCGGGCGATCTCCTGCGCATCGCCCTGCCCTTCGTCCTGATCGCCATAGCGCTCTATTTCGCGCTCAAGCCTAACATGGACGACATCGACCGCGCCCGCCGGCTGCCGCCTTTCGTCTTCGGCGCGACGATCGTGCCGGCCATCGGTTTCTACGACGGGGTCTTCGGGCCGGGCGCGGGTTCGTTCTTCATGCTGGCCTTCGTCGGACTGGCGGGTTTCGGCATGCTCAAGGCGACCGCGCACACCAAGCTCCTGAACTTCGCCTCGAACCTTGGCGGTTTCGCGGTCTTCGCGGCGGTCGGCGTGGTGTCGTGGAAGATCGGCCTGATCATGGGCATCGCGCAGTTCTTCGGCGCGCGTCTGGGCGCAACCCTGGCCATCCGCAACGGCGCGCGGCTCATCAAGCCGCTGCTCGTGCTGACCTGCGTCGCGCTCGCCGCGCGGCTGCTGATCGATCCGGCGCATCCCTTGCGCGTCTGGGTAGGGGTCTGACGCTATCGCGCGAGCGCGAAGATCGCGTCGCAGTCGAGATGCATTTCGAGATGCGCCGCGATGTCGTCAAGCGCCCGTTCGACGGCGCCGCGATAGTCGACGCCGCCGCCGCCCACGCCGAGGCTCGCGAGGTAGCGGGCGCGGAATTCGTCGGCCGCGAAAAGTCCGTGTAAATAGGTCCCGAACACCTTGCCGTCCGCCGATGTCGCGCCGTCGGCGGCGCCGCCGATCATGGTCGCCGGCCGGAGGCAATCCGCGCCCGTGGTGCGGCCGAGATGGATCTCGTAGCCGTCGAGCGGCGTGTCGAAATGCATCGAGCGCGCCGAGACGTTGCGCACGATTTTTTCAGGTTCCATCACCGTTTCGATATCGAGCAGGCCGAGGCCCACCGTCTCCGTCGCCTCGCCTTCCAGACCGAACGCGTCGCGAACCGTGCGGCCGAGCATCTGGTAGCCGCCGCAGAGACCAACGATATGGCCGCCGCGCCGGCGATGGTCCCAAAGGCCGCGGTCCCAGCCGTTGCGGCGGAATTCCGCAAGATCGCCGATGGTCGACTTGGAGCCGGGGACGACGACCAGGCCGGCATCGGCCGGAAGCGGCTCGCCGGGCGGCACGAACACGACATCGACCTGCGGCTCGGCGCGCAACGGGTCGAGATCGTCGAAGTTCGCGATCCGCGCCAGCATCGGTACGGCGACCTTCAGCGCTCGGCTCTCGCCCTTCGTCAGGCGCTCCAGCGCCACGGAGTCTTCCGCCGGGAGCGCGGCGGCCGCCTTCAGCCACGGCGCCACGCCGAAACAGCGCCAGCCGGTGAACCGCTCGATCGCCGCGAGGCCATCGTCGAACAGAGAGACATCGCCGCGGAACTTGTTGATCAGATACCCGGCGATCATCCGGCGGTCGTCCTCCGGCAATATCAGATGGGTGCCGGCGATCGAGGCGATCACCCCGCCGCGATCGATGTCGCCGACGAGAATGACCGGCACGTTGGCGCGCGTGGCGAATCCCATATTGGCGATGTCGCGCGGCCGCAGGTTGATCTCGGCCGGCGACCCCGCGCCTTCGACGATGACGAGGTCAGCTGACTGGCCGACCTTGGTCCACGAATCGAGGACGGCATCCATCAGCCCGGGCTTCATCGCCTGATAGTCGCGCGCCTTGGCCTGTCCGAAAACCTTGCCCTGAACCACGATCTGCGAGCCGGTCTCGCTCTGCGGCTTCAGCAGCACCGGGTTCATGTGGACGGTCGCCGCCACGCCGCAGGCCAGCGCCTGCAACCATTGGCCGCGCCCGATCTCGCCGCCGCCCGCCTCGCCGGGGATGTCGGCGACGGCGGCGTTGTTAGACATGTTCTGCGGCTTGAACGGACGAACCGAAATTCCGCGGTTGCGCGCCACGCGGCAGAGGCCCGCGACCAGCACGGTCTTGCCGACATCCGAGCCTGTTCCCTGGAGCATGATGGCTTTCGCCATATCAGGCGGCTCCGATCGCCGCGCCGATCACCGACTTTTGCGCCAGCGGCCCGCCGCGCCACAGATAGAGCGCGAGCAAGGCTTCGTCGCCGGTGCGCATCGCATGGCTGACGCCCGAAGGGTGATGGATCACAGCCCCGGCTTCCTTGGCGGCATAGTCGCCGTCGCCCTTGCGCCATCGCGCGCCGCCGGTCAGCGGGATATAGACCTCCTCGGCGATGTGGTGATGGTCCGGGTAGTGGACATGCGGCCCGAGAACGAGGAAACCGGCCGCCATGCCGTCGTTGACGAACTGGCCTCGGGTCCCGAAGAGTTCAAGCCAGCCATATCGGGCGAGAAAGTCGGGGCCGAAATCCTCGGCGGTGTAGGTTTGCCCCCAGGAGAACGTGTCCGCGCGATCGGCCAGATGGCTGACCAAGCCGGCGGCATCTGGCGGGGCCGCCTGCGCGAGCCCGTCTAGATGACGCAGGCAGGGCAGCGGCCGCGGCGCGACCGTTCTGCGCGCCATCGTCTCGCCGATCGCGGCGATGTACGAGCGCACCGTCTCGTCGGCGAAACCCTCCAGATAGACCCTGAACAGGTCCAGCAATGTTGCGTTCGGGTCGGGCACCATCTTCCGTCCGGCAGGATTTCGACCTTGGATCGCCGCGGCGAGGACGGCGGCTCCATTCCGTTTCTATCGGCGACCTTCGCGGGGAACGCAACGGCGTCCCCTCCCCGGACTCCCGTGCGCCTGCGAACCGGACGCTGCGTAAGCGGTGTTCGCCGCCCTCCGGCCCGAAAAAAGCGCCCGTTCAGCTTTGCTTAGGGTTTCGATAACCGCACGGTAACACTGTCCGTCTAGAACAGGGACAGAGCGGTGATGCAGCCGTTCAAGCGCTCCGGATCAGGTCTCGCGTACCGGAGCGGTACTCTTCGCAGTGTTGTTCGTCGCGAAGGCCATGCGTCGATTTGGCAAGAGCCGTGTTTGGCCGGGCGACCGGCAGGCACGGCTTCTGCCTGTCAATGCGCGCTATCCGATCTTGCCAAGCCGCCTGAAATTCGCGCGAACGGCCCTGCCCGCGGGACGCCACGCGGCGTTGACAGCGTCTTCCGCCGCCGCCCCGCTCCACAGCGAGGGGACCTTGCCGGCCATCACATCGGGCCAGAACGACATCGCCGCCCTCGCCAGCGAGGCCTGAGCCGAAAGCGCGCCCTGCGCCGCCGCCTTGGTTTTCTCGTCGATCGCCCGCATGCTTTCGACGCCCAGGCCGCCGGCCCTGCGTGGCTCCGCGACCATCGTCGGGATCCGCATCCACATGACGGCCGGGGCGAACATCAGGTCGGCCGCGATCGCCGCTGCGTCGCGTGTTGCTTTACGCCTGGTCATGACGATGCCCTCCTGCCTTCGAGCGGTAACGCCGATCCGGAATGGCGCGTTCCACAACATGCAGTCAATCGCGCGGCTGGAACTGCACGTCGACCGGCGGCCTCAGCGCATTGGCGAGGCGGTTGGTCTCGTTGGCCATCCCGACAACCGAAAGGACTTCCATGAACTGCGCGTCGCTCATGCCTTTCGAGCGCGCCGAGGCGGTGTGCGAATAGGTGCAGTATTCGCAGCCGTTGGTCGCCGAGACGGCGATGTAGATCAGTTCCTTGGTGAGCGGATCGAGCGCACCCGGCGCCATCGCGTCGCGGACCGATTCCCAGGTCCGCTTCAGCAACGTCGGGTCGTGCGCCAGCACTTTCCAGAAATTGTTGATCCAGTCGGATTTCCGCGTCGCCATGATGTCGTCGTAGACGGCGCGCACCGGATCGTCCGCCATCTCGTATTCGACCAGCGGGACGATCGACTTTCCTGACATCGAAACCTCCAAGGGCGAAGCGGACAGCTCCGCTCCCGCCGTTTTCCTACCTTGAACCGTCGAGGTCGGCCTGCGCAAGATCAAGCGCCCTGACGATCCGGTCGCCCGCCATGTCGACAGTCGCGCGCGTCCACATGATCGGCGGCGAAAGGATCATCGTGTCGTGCGTCGCGCGCATCATGAGGCCGTTCTCGATCGCGTGGTCGCGCACGATCCCGGCCGCGCGTCCGTCCGGCGCGAATCGCTCGCGCGTACCCTTGTCCCTGACGATCTCGATGGCGGCCATCATGCCGATGCTGCGCGTTTCGCCGACCAGCGGATGCCCGGCGACGCGCTCGCCAAGCATCCGGGCGAAATAGGGTCCGGTGTCGTCGCGCACGCGCTCGACCAGCCCTTCCTTTTCGATGATGTCGAGATTCTTCAGCGCCACGGCGCAGGCGACCGGGTGGCCGGAATAGGTGTAGCCGTGATGGAACTCGCCGCCCTTCTCCTGCAGCGTTTCCGCGATCCGGTCGCTGACCAGCAGGGCGGAAAGCGGCTGATAGCCGGAGGTGAGCGCCTTGGCCGTCGTGATCGTGTCGGGCTCGATATCGTAGGTCTGCGCGGCGAACCAGTTGCCGGTGCGGCCGTAGCCGGTGATGACTTCGTCGAGCATCAGCAGCACATCGTATTTGCGGCAGATGCGCTGGACTTCCGGCCAATAGCTCGCAGGCGGAATCTTGACGCCTCCCGCGCCCATGACGGGTTCGCCGATGAATGCCGCGACGTTTTCCGCGCCGGCGTCGAGGATCGCATCCTCCACGGCTTTCGCAGCGCGCAGGCCGAAATCATCGTCGCTTTCGCCCGGAAGCGCCAGTTCGAACGCATAGGGCATCATCACATGCACGATATTGGGCACCGCGCCGCCGAGCTGCGCATGCATGTGCTCCATCCCACCCAGCGACGAGCCGGCGATCGTCGAGCCATGATAGGCATTGTTGCGCGAGATGATGCGGTTCTTCTCCGGCCTGCCCTCGAGCGCCCAGTAACGGCGCACCAGCCGCAGCGCGGTGTCGTTGGCTTCGGAGCCCGAACAGCCGAAGAAGACCTGGTTGATGTGCCTGGGCGCCAGATCGGCGATCCGCTTGGCGAGAAGCACGGGCGTCGGCGTCGAACAGCGGAAGAAGGAATTGTAATAGGGCAGTTCCTTCATCTGCTCGTAGGCCGCTTCGGCGAGTTCGTGACGCCCGTAGCCGACGTTCACGCACCAGAGGCCGGCCATCCCGTCGAGGATCTGGTGGCCCTCCGAATCGTAGATGAACGGCCCATCGGCGCGCGTGATCATGCGCCCGCCGGCCTTGCGCAGGTCCTTGTGGTCGGTGAACGGATGAAGATGATGCGCGGCGTCGATCTCCCGAAGCTGCGTCAGCGAATAGTTCTGATATGTCATGGCATTGGCCTCTCGTCTTGATTCAATCCGGCGGCGCCGGGGTGAAGGTCAGCGCGAGTGCGAAGGCGGCGAATAGCCGATGCGCGCGCAAAGCCGCATCAGCTCCGCGCGACGCGACCGCGGCGACGGCGTCGAGGCGAAGGGCGATCGTGCGCGAAGGCGTCGGACCATGCCGCACTGTAGCGAAGAGTCCGACAGCTTCAAAGCCTTGTCGGAAGCGTGGCGAGCGGCTTCGGGGGACGCTCGCGGCCATGTCGCTTCCTTCGCGCTTGGAGTCGTCGCCTCCGCAATGGCGGGTTGCCCGGCGGTCCATATTGCGGCCGCGATGGCAAAGCTGCGAGTGACTGCATGAGCGACGTTCTCGATAATCCGGAGCCGCCGGCGGCGAACGAACGGTCGCGACGCGGCGGCCGGTCCGGCAAACGCGCCGGCACGGGCAACGCCTTCGAGCAGCCGCCTTTCCGACAATTGAAGATCCCGTTCAGGCCGACGGAGATCGTCTCGGCCGACGAACTCGAATCGATTCACCTCGCCTCGCTGCGCGTGCTGAACGAAATCGGCGTCGACGTGCTGCACGAGGGCGCGCGCGGGATCATGAAGGAGCATGGCGCGGACGTTCGCGAAGGGTCCGAGCGCGTCCGCTTCGACGCCGACATGCTGCTCGAACTCGTCTCCCACGCGCCGCCGGAATTCACCGTCCACGCCCGCAATCCGGCTCACAATGTGCGGTTCGGCGGCAACAACCTGATTCTCTCGCAAATGGGGTCCGCGCCCAACTGCTCGGACGCGGACAATGGCCGCCGGCCCGGAAATCAGGTCGACTTCCGCAATTTCGTCAAGCTCGCCCAGATGCACAACATCCTGAACACGACAGGCGGATACCCGGTCGAACCGACGGACATCCACCCGTCGGTGCGGCACCTCGAATGCATCCGCGACCTGGCGACGCTGACAGACAAGGTCTTCCACATCTATTCGCTCGGGCGCGAGCGCAACGTCGACGGCATTGAGATCGCCCGCATCGCGCGCGGCGTCTCGCCGGAACAACTGCTCGACGAGCCATCGGTCTACACCATCATCAACACCAACTCGCCGCTCAAGCTCGACGTGCCGATGATGGAGGGCATCATCCAGATGTCGTCACGCGGCCAGGTCGTCATCGTCACGCCGTTTACCCTGTCGGGCGCGATGGCGCCGGTGACCATCGCCGGCGCGCTGGTGCAGCAGAATGCGGAGGCGCTGTCGGGCCTCGCCTTCACGCAGATGGTGCGCAAGGGCGCGCCGGTCGCCTATGGCGGGTTCACCTCCAACGTCGACATGAAATCGGGCGCGCCGGCCTTCGGCACGCCGGAATACATGAAGGCGCAGATGATCGGCGGACAACTTGCGCGGCGCTACAGGATTCCCTATCGCACCTCCAACACCTGCGCGGCCAACACGGTCGACGCGCAGGCAGCCTATGAGAGCGTGTTCTCGCTGTGGGGGGCGATCCAGGGCGGCGCGAACTTCATGCTGCACGGCGCGGGCTGGCTCGAAGGCGGGCTGCGCTGCTCCTACGAGAAGACCATCCTCGACATCGACCTCCTGCAGATGGTGGCGGAGTTCCTGACGCCGCTCGACCTGTCGGACGAGGCGCTCGGCTTCGACGCGATCCAGTCGGTCGGGCCGGGCGGGCATTTCTTCGGCACACAGCACACGCAGGACCGCTACAAGACGGCGTTCTATTCGCCGATCCTGTCGGACTGGCGCAATTTCGAGAGCTGGGCCGAGGCCGGGTCGCCGACCGCGATGGAAAAGGCGAACCGCGTCTGGAAGGACAGGCTGGCGAGCTACGAGCAGCCGTACATGGATCCGGCGATCCGGGACGAGCTTGACGCCTTCGTCGTGAAGCGCCGCGCCGAAGGCGGCGCGCCGACGGATTTTTGAAGGGGGCGAGACGTGACAAGTGGTCGACCCCCACTCCGATCGGCTTCGCCGACCACCTCTCCCCCGTTCGACGGGGGAGAGGAAATGCGCGAAGCCGCAAAGCGCGACGCCATTCCTCTGGACGGCGAACCCGTCAATCGCAGTCGCCGGAAGACGGGGACGACCGCTCGGGCGCGAGACCTGCGGCAGCGCGACAACCGAGCGGAAGCGCTTCCATGGCTTGAACTGAAGCGGCGAAAATTGGGCGGCCACAAATTCACCCGGCAATTGCCGATCGGCCCGTATTTTGCGGACTTCGCCTGTCGGGAAGAACGGCTCGTCGTCGAACTCGACGGCAGCCGGCATGCAGACAATTCATACGACCGCCGTCGCGACGAATTCATGCGATCTCGCGGCTATTCAATCCTCCGCCTCTGGACCACCGACGTCGTGACACACCGCGCCTCAGTCTGCGAGAGCATTCCCGCAGCGCTCAACGGACGACTGGCCGAAGACGTATGCGCCGCCGATCTTCGCTATGTCCACGCAGCGTCGACGGCCGCGCCTGACTCAGTCTCTTCACCAACGGACCCATCCTCATGAAATCTCACGTCAAAGCGGTTGTCATCGGCGGCGGGGTCGTCGGCTGTTCGGTGCTCTATCACCTCGCCAAGGCCGGCTGGACCGACATCATGCTGATCGAGCGCTCGGAGCTCACCTCGGGCTCGTCCTGGCACGCGGCGGGCGGTTTTCACACTTTGAACGGCGACCCGAACGTCGCCAAGCTGCAGGCCTACACGGTCCAGCTCTACAAGGAGCTCGAGGAAATTTCGGGCCAGTCCTGCTCGCTGCATCTGACCGGCGGCGTGATGCTCGCCGACAGCCCGGAGCGCATGGACTTCCTGCGGCTCGCCCACGCCAAGGGCCGCTATCTCGGCATGGACACGGAATTGATCACGCCGTCCGAGGCCAAGGCGATGTTCCCGTTCATGGACGAGAGCCATTTCGTCGGCGCGATGTGGGACCCGGTCGAGGGCCATCTCGATCCATCCGGGACCACCATCGCCTACTCCAAGGCGGCGAAGAAGCTCGGCGCAGAGATCGTGCTGCGCAATCCCGTCAAGGACCTCACGCAGCAGCCCGACGGGACGTGGAACGTCGTCACCGTCGAGGGGGTCGTGCATGCCGAGCACGTCGTCAATTGCGGCGGGCTGTGGGCGCGCGAAATCGGCCGCATGGTCGGCGTCGAACTGCCGGTGCTCGCCATGGAGCACATGTATCTCCTGACCGAGCCGATGCCGGAGGTCGAGGCGTTCAACAGGGAGACCGGCCGCGAAATGGTCGGTGTGCTCGACTTCAAGGGCGAGATCTACACCCGCCAGGAACGCAACGGCATTCTGCTCGGCACCTACGAGAAGGCGTGCAAACCCTGGTCGCCGGTCAATACGCCGTGGGATTTCGGCCATGAATTGCTGGCTCCGGACCTCGACCGCATAGCACCCTCGCTGGAAATCGGCTTCAGGCATTTTCCCGGCCTGGCCAATGCCGGCATCAAGCAGGTCATCAACGGGCCCTTCACCTTCGCGCCGGACGGCAACCCGCTCGTCGGTCCTGTCCAGGGCCTGACCAACTACTGGGTCGCCTGCGGCGTCATGGCGGGCTTCAGCCAGGGCGGCGGCGTCGGCCTGGCATTGTCGAACTGGATGGTCCATGGCGAGCCGGGGTTCGACGTCTGGGGCATGGACGTGGCGCGCTGGGGCGAATGGGCGAGCCTGCGCTACACCAACGCCAAGGTGCGCGAAAACTATTCGCGACGGTTCTCGATAAGGTTTCCCAACGAGGAACTGCCGGCGGCCCGCCCGGCGCAGACGACGCCGCTCTACGACATCATGGTCGCGCAGAACGCGGTCATGGGCGATTCGTGGGGCCTCGAGACGCCGCTCTGGTTCGCTCCGAAAGGCACGGAGGCGAAAGATATCGTCTCGTTCCACCGCTCGAACGATTTCGAGCATGTCGGCAACGAGGTGCGCGCGACCCGCGAGCGGGTCGGCGTCACGGAAATCGCGAACTTCGCCAAATACGAGGTGTCCGGCCCGGGCGCCGAGGATTTCCTCAACCGCCTGATGACCAACCGCATGCCCAAGAGGGGACGCATCGTGCTGACGCCGATGTTGAACCAGATCGGCAAGCTGATCGGCGACTTCACCATCGCCAAATCCGGCGAAGAAAAATTCATGATCTGGGGCTCCTCGGCCGCCGCGAAGTACCACATGCGCTGGTTCGACAAGCACCTGCCCACGGATCGCTCGGTTCATATCCACCGTTTCGACCAGACGCTGGCCGGCCTCTCGATCGCCGGCCCGAAGAGCCAGGCGCTGCTGGCCAAGCTGGTCGATGTCGATGTCTCGTCCAAGGCATTTCGCTTCATGGATTTTCGCGAGATGGCGGTCGGCGGCGCGCCCTGCATGGTCAACCGCATCACCTATACCGGCGACCTCGGCTACGAGATCTGGATGCAGCCCGCCTACGAACGGCTGGTCTACGCCGCGATCAAGGCCGCGGGCGAGGAATTCGGTATCGTCGATTTCGGCATGCGCGCCCTGCTTTCGATGCGGCTTGAGAAGAACTTCCCGACCTGGTTCCGCGAGTTGCGGCCGATCTACGGGCCGTTCGAAGGCGGCATGGAGCGGTTCGTCAAGATGGAGAAGAACGACTTCATCGGCCGCGAAGCGGCTGCGAAGGAACAGGCCGACGGCCCGAAACTGAAGCGCGTCTCCCTGGTCGTCGACGCGGCCGACGCCGACGTGATGGGCGACGAGCCGATCTGGGCGAAGGTCACGGAGGATTACGGCGCGGTCGGCGCGACGCATGATTTCGGCGCGCCGCGCTTCGGCGTCGACGGCAAGGAAATCCGCGGCTCGTCCGCGGCGACGGGCGCTTCGGCCGTGCGTGGCCTGCAGGACGGCGAATGGCGCGTCGTCGGCTGGGTCACGTCGGGCGGCTATGCCCACTACGTTGGCAAGTCGATGGCGCAGGGCTACGTGCCTGCCGCCTTGGCCGACGACGAAAGCGACGGCGTCTTTCAGGTCGAGATTCTCGGCCACCGCCGCAATGCGCGAGTCAACATCGAACCGCTTTTCGATCCGAGCGGCGAGAGGATGCGGGGATAATGTCGGCCTCCAACATTTCCCGATCTGCCGCCCAATCCCGTCTTTTCGCACGGATGTCGCTGCATTATTCTAAGGATCGTAACAAGCGCTAAGGACGCCAGACGCATGGCCGGGCCGGACCTGAGGATGTTGCAGACCATGGTCCAGCGTGTGCTCGACGAACAGAAATCGTTGCGCGAATTTCTGGAAATCCAATTCGCGATGATCCGCAGCCGGGATTTCCGGTTGGAGGGACATGACACCGAGCTGCGCGCGGTCGAAATGATGTTGGGCGGCCATTAACGCAGGATCGTCGCGTTGGAAGCCAAGCCGCCTGCGGAGTAGAACAGCCTTCGGGACGCCGTCCCGTCCGCATCGCTCAACGTATGAATGACCGTCCCTCATGGGTAAATTCGGCCCGCGCAAGATCGCGCCATTCCGGCCCGGCGAAGAAGCGGACCTCCGCGCCGCGTCGCGCGCGAAGGCCGCGTCGCTCAATCAGCATGCCCTCGGCTACGGCGTCTTGGCGGAATCGGAATGGGCAGCGGCCGGAATCCCCGCCCCCGACCTGCCGGCGATGCGGCGCTACCGCCTCGAGCGCATCCGGGCGGAACTGAAGCGGCGGAATCACGTGGCCGTGCTGCTCTACGACCCGATCAACATCCGCTACGCGACCGACAGCACCAACATGCAGCTTTGGGTGGCGCACAATCCGACGCGTCATTGCCTCGTGTTTGCCGAAGGTCCGGTGATCCTGTTCGACTATTTCGCCTGCGAACATCTGTCGGATCATTCGGGGATCGTCGACGAGGTGCGGCCGGCGATCTCGTGGATGTACATGTATGGCGGCGAGTTGACGGATCTGAAGGTGCGGCGTTGGGCGGCGGGCATCGCAGATCTTGTCCGCGAGCACGGCGGCGGCAAGGCGCGGATCGCGGCCGACCACCTCGATCCCGAGGGGGTCGCCGCGCTGGGGCGTCTCGATGTGACCGTTGGCAACGGCGAAGCGGTGATGGAGAGCGCGCGGCTCATAAAGTCCCCCGACGAAATCCTCGCCATGCGCCGCGCCATCGTGGCCTGCGAGACGGCAATGGGCGGGATGCAGGCGGCATTGAAGCCAGGCGTATCGGAGAACGAGCTCTGGGCCGAATTGCACCGCGGCAACATCGTGCGCGGCGGCGAATGGATCGAGACGCGCCTGCTGTCGTCGGGTCCGCGCACCAACCCGTGGTTTCAGGAATGCTCGTCCCGGGTTATCGAGTCCGGCGATCTCGTCGCCTTCGACACCGACCTGATCGGGCC
Organism: uncultured Rhizobiaceae bacterium; assembly: GCA_964244725.1. Classification (GTDB taxonomy): domain Bacteria; phylum Pseudomonadota; class Alphaproteobacteria; order Rhizobiales; family Rhizobiaceae; genus Kumtagia. Next base: position 356,556 of record CAXTJQ010000002.1, on the reverse strand, counting down.
ATACGGCTTCTGCGCCGACCTGTCGCGGACATGGCTGTGCGGGAATGGCGCGCCAACCGACGAGCAGGGCGACCTGTTCGCCATCGCAAGAGACCAGATCCGCCACAACATCGCCCTCGTGCGTGCGGGCGTCGGGTTCAGGGATCTGGTCGAGCGATCCCGCGCGCCGCCGCCGGATTGCTTCGCGACCCGCTACGGCGTTCTCTATCACGGCGTCGGCTTGGCGGATGAATATCCGACCTTGCCGCATGTGGCGGACTGGACGGACGACACGCCCGAAGGCGAACTCGAGGCTGGGATGGTGATTTGTGTCGAAAGCTACATAGGCCGACTCGGCGGCGGCGAAGGCGTGAAGATCGAGGAGCAGGTGCTCGTGACGCAGACCGGTTGCGAGGTGCTGTCGAGCTATCCGGTCGCGCTGCGCTAGGCGTTCTTCTCCGGCTTCTTGTAGCCGCGCTCGGTGCCCTTGATCTGGTCGCTGCGTTCGGTGGGCGTCAGGCGGCGCCTGCGCAGCACGGCGTAGCCCATGACCAAGATCAAAACGACAGGGCCTCCGATCGTGGCAAGGGTCCAAATGACGTTGGTATCCATCGTCGGTCTCCGGTTCGTCGAAGAACACGGCAGCGCGGCGCTTGTTCCGGCTGCGACCTTGCGCGGCGGCCGCTACACCGGCAGGACGCCGGCTGCCCGCGCCACGCGCGGCCGCTGGGCGGCGAGCGCCGTTGACATGATGTAGGGCAGGCCCTTTCGCCGGGCCGTCCAACCCGTGACCGCCAGCGCCTGTAGCGCCGGCTCGAAGCGTCGGGCCATGGCGAGCGTCCGGCAATCGATTGCGCAGACGTCGGCGCGTCCCTCCGCGACGGCGACGAGGGACGAGCGGTGCGCCCCGGTCACGACCCGGACCGAAAAGATGTCGAGCCCTTCGCCCAGCGCTTCGAGGTCGCGGCCGAGCGCGATGACGCCGGACATCGAGTCTAGACCGTTGTAGGCGAAACGTTTGCTCCGCATGAGGTCGAGAGGCAGCCTGGCTGCGCCATCGCAGGGCGCGGACCGATCGGCGACGCCGGCGCGCCGCGTCAGGATCGCGCTGGAATAGAATGCCCCTTGCCCGCCTTCGATTCCGTCGTAGCCGGGCTGGCCGACAAGCCTGACATGCCGAGCCAAACCCTGCTCCATCGGACCCCAGCAGGTCTGCGCGAACAGCAGCTTCGGATGAAGCCAAAGCGCGTGGAAATCCAGATCGTCGGGCGGCAAGGTTACCGGATCCGGCGCAATCGACGCGCCGTTTGCATCGCGGATGCCACCCGGAACCGCCGGCAGGTCGGCGTTGCGTCGCGAGAGCGCGTCCGGGGCGGCGATGCCCGCGCCGCGAAGCGCGTCCCGGATACGCGCCCATTCGGCGTCGACTTCGTCACGGACCTCGGGCCAGTCGTACATCGGAAGCGCCGCGATCGGATCGGTCATGTCGTCTCTATCGAGGATGACACGCCCGGCCGCAAGCGTACTCGCGGCGATACTCATCTTGCGATGGCGCGTCCTATTCCTTCGACGGCTCGGCCGGCACCGGCACCGAGCCCATGCCGTTGAGCGAGCGGCCGCGCACGCGCGGCTTGAACGCCCTGCCCTGCTCGGGCGCCCGGCGCAGCGCGGGATGCACGACCGGCTCCTTGGCCTTGAACGCATAGCTCTTCAGAAGCGCGAAATAATTCGGGAACACGTAGCCGCGATTCATCGCCAGCCACTCGGCGCGCCGCGACCGGAACAGCGTCGGCAGGCGATACCAGGCGACGGTCGGATTCTTGTGGTGCACTAGGTGCAGATTGTTGTTGAGAAACAGGAAGGCGAAGGGCGACCGCTCGACGATGATCGTGCGGCCGTCAGGCCGTTCGGACCATTGATGCTCGGCGAATGTGCGCACCGAGATCAGCGACTGGCCGATCCACACCGCCAGCAGGTAGAGCCAGATCGGCATGCCAAATCCGAAGTGAACGATAGGCAGAACCGCCGCCAGGCCGGCCGCGTGCAGCAGCCAGGCTCTGCGAATCGCGGGATCGCCGGCTCGCGCCAAGCGGTACTCCGCGAGCAGGAAGCCCGGCGCACCGAGCAGCGGTCCGATCACGAAGCGACCGACCATCGTGTTGTTCAGCTTTAGAATGGCCTGCAACGCTATTGGGAGTTCGCCATGTTTCCAGAACGACTTGTAGTAGGATTCCGGGTCGTCGAACGGATCGGTCAGGCTCTCATCGGCATGGTGGCGCAAATGCAGCGCGCGAAAACGCCGGTATGGATAGACCAGCCCGATCGGCACGCCCACGAGCGCCTCGTTGAATAAACGGTTGCGCGTCGGGTGACCGTGACACGCTTCGTGCATCAGCGAGGATTGCAAGGCGAGCGTGAATCCCAACGCGATGACCGCCATGCAAGGATAAGCATGCCAGGCTGACAGTCCTAGACCGGCCCAGGCTGCGTAGGTAGCAACGATCAGCAAAACCGTCGGCCATTCCACGCCGGTCCTGATGGCCTTTCCGCCTCGGATCGCGCTTGCCATCGTAACGATCGCTCTCCTGAGCCGCAGGAACCATTCCTGACAGCATGATGTCAGGAGAACAATCTCACATCAACGAGATTTTGCGCAGAAATCGTTGCGCTTGCGCACATAAAACCTCACATGTTATAGATCGTAAACAAATCTCGGAATTTTGTGCCCCGTTAGTGGGAACCTCTGCTCAATTTCAGAATGTCATTCCCAAGAGGGACATGCGGTGGACAAGCGCGATCTTTCAACCCTTTTTAGGGAACGGCTCAAAATTCTCCTGCAAAGATCCGCGGGAAATCAGTCCGCTTTCGCGGCTTCCATCGGGATCGACCGCTCGGCCTTGTCGCAGATGCTGTCAGAAACCTCGACGCGTCTGCCACGCGCCGAGACGCTCCTGACCATCGCCGCGGGGCATAAGGTGTCGCTGGACTGGCTCATGGGACTGAGCCACGACGAGGGCATGACCGGCGACATCCGCGAGAGCCTCGAAATCGAGGAGGGCCTCGGCGGTTTCGACGGGACGCTGCTTGCGACCTGGCACGCCGAGGCGTCGGGCACCAAGATCCGCTACGTCCCGGCCGGAATTCCGGACCTTCTGCGCACCGAAGCGCTGATCGCCTACGAGGCCGAGATCAGCAATCGCAGCCGCGAGGCGCAGGCCGGCGAGACGCGTTTTCGCATCGACTACAACAGGCGGCCCGAAACAGACATGGAAGTCTGCATGCCGCGCCACACCCTGGAAATTTTCGCGCGCGGGCTTGGTGTCTGGACGGGCGTTCCGGCGAGGCTGCGGCGCGAGCAGCTCACCCACATGGCCGGGCTGCTCGATGAACTCTACCCGACGTTCCGCCTGTTCCTCTACGACGGACGGACGCGCTACTCGGTGCCCTACACGATCTTCGGGCCGTACCGCGTCGCGGTCTATGTCGGCGACATGTATCTGGTTCTGAACTCGACCTCGGCGGTCCGCACCCTGACCCGCCATTTCGACAATCTGATCCGCAGCGCGGAGATCAATCCGCACGAGACCGCGTCCTTCACGGACAAGCTCGCCGAGATCAGGTTCGACGACTCGCAGGCTCATCGAGATTGACGACATATAAGGACTTGTTTATATCCTTATCCAAATTTTCAGGGTGGTGACGAGCATGACGAGTAACCCGATCGACGCGCTGCTGGCAGAAAAGGGCGTGCTGCTCGCCGATGGCGCGACCGGGACGAACCTTTTCGCGATGGGGCTGTCTTCCGGCGAGGCGCCGGAACTGTGGAACGAGACCGCGCCCGAAAAGATCGCCAGCCTGCACCGGCAATTCGTCGACGCCGGCGCAGACATCATCCTCACCAACTCCTTCGGCGGCACGCGCCAGCGGCTGAAGCTGCACGACGCGCAGGACCGCGTTTTCGAACTGAACAAAAAGGCCGCAGAGATAGCCCGCGCCGTTGCGGACAAGGCCGGCCGCAAGGTCGTCGTCGCGGGTTCGGTCGGCCCGACGGGAGAACTGCTCGTGCCGCTCGGCGCGATGACCTACGACGATGCGGTCGCGGCATTCGCCGAACAGATCGCGGGGCTGAAGGCCGGCGGCGCGGAGATCGCCTGGATCGAGACGATGTCGGCCCCCGACGAGGCGCGCGCCGCCGCCCAGGCCGCCATCGCGGCGGGCATGCCCTACACCTACACGGTGTCGTTCGACACCGCAGGCCGCTCGATGATGGGCCTCGCCCCCAAGGACATCCATAGCCTCGCCGACGGACTTGGCGCTGAGCCGGTCGCGGTCGGAGCGAACTGCGGCGTCGGCGCGTCCGACATCCTGGCGTCGCTGCTCGACATGTCGGCGGCGCGGCCCGATGCGACGATCATCGTCAAGGGCAATTGCGGCATCCCCGAATTCCGCGGGACAGAAATTCATTATTCCGGCACGCCGGATTTGATGTCGGACTACGTGCGGCTCGCGGTCGATTCGGGCGCGAAAATCATCGGAGGCTGCTGCGGCACGTCGTTCGAACATCTCGCCGCCATGCGCAAATCGCTCGACGCGCACACCAAGGGTAGCCGTCCGACCGTCGAGGCGATCGTCGAGCGCATCGGTCCGCTGCGCAACAAGACCGCCGACAAAAGCGGCTCGACCGGCGAAACCAGCGATGCCCGCCGCGAACGCCGCCGCGCCCGGGCTTGAGAATATACTCGAAGCGTCGGCGCTCGCTTTCCGCTGCTTGGCAAGCTTGTCGCGGTCCCGATCCATCCTCAAAGATCTTCGAGATCGCGCCGCGCCTTCTTCAGGATTTCACGCGCCTTGTCGGCCTGCGCGCCAGTCAGCGAACCGCCGCGCAGGCGTGAAAACAACGCGAATGTCAGCGCCTTCACCTCGTCGGCAAGCGATGCCCCGCTGGTCCGCACGGACGCCTCGTCGATCTGCGCGTTGATCTTTTCCAGTTCGGCGGCCTGCTCGGCAAGATAGGCGCGCCCCTGCTCGGTGATCGAGTAGAGCCGCTTGTTGCCGTTGGCTACCGAGACAACGAGATCGGCCTCCTCCATCATCTGCAGCATCGGGTAGATCGCGCCGGGGCTCGGGCTATAAGCGCCCTGGAATTTCGACTCCAGCGCCTTGATGATGTCGTAGCCATGGCGCGGTTCCTCGGCGATCAGGCCAAGCACCACCAACCGCAGCGCGCCGGGATCGAACATCCGTCGTCCTCGTCCGCCGAACGGACCGCCGCGATGCCGTCCGAACGGGCCGCCGCCGTGACGGCCACCGCGCGGGCCGTCTTCCGAACCGCCGGCCATCGACCAGCGGCTTCCACATTCATGGTTGAAATGACGTCCAAACATTCTTGCCTCCTGCAATGATCCACTACAGATACGCAATATCTACGCAAAGATATATCTTTTACAAGAACTATCGCGGATATTTTTCGAGACGGCCGAGCGATTCGAGACGGCCGAGCGAAAAGGCCGGCGGGATCGCTCCCGCCGGCCTGCCTCGCCCTCCATGAGCGGCTTCCTCAGTTCAAACGCCCCCGTTCGAAGGAAGCCGCCCGCTCTCGCCACTACCGCTTGCCGCCCTCGAGCGCCGATGCAAGGCGCACGAGGGAGAGGAATTCCGACCTATACCCGAACGGGTCGGCGCCTTTCGCGGCGGTGGCGATTTCCGTGATCCTGCCATAGCCGAACCCGGCGACCTGATCGGCGTCGCGCAGCTTCTGGCCGAACGCGGCGACGGCGACCGAGAACCGCTGGTCGGCCGAAGCCGCCTCGAAGCTGGCGACGTCGTTGGCCCTGGTCACCGGTGTGGTGATCAGCTTCGAGGCGTCGCCGTCCGGCGCCTTGTAGCGGATCTTCACGAAGGCGTATTCGTCGGCGTTCGCCACGCCGCCATTGTCGGTCGACGCCTGCCCATAGCGCAGGTCGTCGATCACCTGTGAGGGACTGCCCTTCGGCGTGATCTCGTAGATCGCCGTCACCGCATGGCCCGAGCCGATCTCGCCGGCGTCGACGCGATCGTTGTTGAAATCCTCGCGCTTGAGCGCCCGGGTCTCGTAGCCGATCAGGCGATACTCCGAGATCGCCGCCGGGTTGAACTCGACCTGGATCTTCACGTCCTTGGCGATGGTGAACAGCGTCGACGACGCATCCTGCACCAGCACCTTCTCGGCTTCCTGCAGCGTATCGATATAAGCCGCAGTGCCGTTCCCGTTCTGGGCGATGGTCTGCATCATCTGATCGTTCAGATTGCCGCGCCCAAAGCCGAACACCGACAGGAATACGCCGCTCTTGCGCTTCTCCTCGATGATCCGCTTGAGATCGTCGTCGTCGCTCTGGCCGACGTTGAAGTCGCCGTCGGTCGCCAGCATCACGCGGTTGACGCCGCCCTTGACGAAGGACCTTTCGGCCAGCCGGTAGGCTTCCTCGATGCCCGCCGCGCCGGCGGTCGAACCGCCCGGCGTCAGCGTGTCGATCGCATGCAGGATTTTATCGCGTTCCGAAACCTTGGTCGGTTCGAGCACCGTGCCCGCGTCGCCGGCATAGGTGACGATCGACACCGTGTCGTCGGGACCGAGCGTGTTGACCAGCAACCGGAATGCCGACTGGAGCAGCGGCAGCTTGTCGGGCTCGTTCATCGACCCGGACACGTCGAGCAGGAAGACGAGATTGGCCTTCGGCTTCCCGGCCGGTACGATGTCGTAGCCCTTGATCGCCACATGCATCAGCCGCGTGTCCTGGTTCCACGGCGTCGGCATGACCGTCACGGTCGAGTTGAACGGCGTCGCAGCGGTTTCCGGACCCTTCCAGTCGTAGGGAAAGTAATTGATCATCTCCTCGACGCGCACCGTGTCGGCCTGTGGCAAAAGCCCTTCCTTCAGGGAGCGCCGCACGAAGGAATAGGACGCCGTATCGACATCGATCGAGAAGGTCGAGACGGGATTTTCCTGCACCGACTTGACCGGATTGGTGTCCGTTTCCTGGATGCGGTCGCGGTTTTCCAGAGGCTCGGCGGCCGTGTCGGTCGGCGCGACGGCGGCCGACGGCGCGACCATCAGTTTCTCGGCGGGCGCGCGTCGTCCCTGCGTCGACCCCGCGATGCCAGTCAGCGATTCTGCCATCGGCGCGGGCGGAACGGCGTCGGCAATGCCGCCGACCTCCGTCTCGCCCGGCTTTGCAGTCATCGCGTTGGCAGGCGCGGCCTCGGATTTCGGCTTCGCCGCGTCGGCTGGCGCGAACACGTCGACGTCACGAGACCGCTCGTCCTGGTCGATCTTGTTGTCGGCGGTTTGCGCCGGCGCCGTGGCGTCCTTCAAAGGCGCATCGACCGGCAATCCGGTCTCCTGCTGGCCCTTGTCGAACGCGAACGGCGAACCCTGCAACAGATAGTAGGTCGTATAGCCGGCGATCGGCAGGGCCAGCAGTCCGGCGATAGCCGGCGTCGCGTAGAATTTCTTTTGCATCATCCCACTCCAGAGCTTCGTTGCTTTGTCGATGAGACGGACGGGCCGCGTGGATCCTTGGGCGGCGGCAAAAGTTTTTTCGTCATAGGCGGATAAGGCGGCCGCGAGCGCCCTCGCTTTGGCGTCCGCGTGCGGCGTCGGCGCTTCGAGGGCGCGCAGCCGGTTCAGTTCGTTGTCGTCGACCATGGTCAACCTTCCCCGGCTGCGCGCATCAGCACTTTCAGCCGCTTCTTCGCTTCGTGGATATGCCAGGAGACCGTCGTTTCCGAGATCGCCATCACGTCCGCCGCCGCGGCATGGTTCAGACCTTCGCCGTAAACCAGCAGCACGGCGTCGCGCTGTTTGTCCGGCAGCGTGCGCACCGCGTCCCACAGCCGCTCAGCATTGTCGTCCGGTTCGGGCGTCTCCTCGCCGGCGATCAGCGCGTGGACCTCGAACGCATCGACCTTGGCGGTCTCGCGCCTGGTCTTGCGCACCAGGTCGCGCGCGACGTTAAGCGTGATCGTGTAGAGCCAGGTCGTGAACGCGCCGCCGCCGCGATAGTCGCGGATCATGCGCCCGAGCTTGGCGCACACCTCCTGCGCGATGTCCTCCGCGTCGACCCTACGGCCGCACCAGCGCCACGCGACGCGATAGACGAAATCATAGTGCCGCTCGACCAGCCGCCCAAAAGCGGCGCGATCACCGCCCTTCGCCAGGGCGATCAACACCGTATCGGAGGCTTCGCCATCATCCAGCATCATCGCCATCATTGCAGGTGAGACGATGCCTTTGCCGCATTCCTTTGGGTTTGGCCAAAGTTTTCTGCAAGGCCTGCTTGACGGCTCAGCTGCCTATCAGCGTCAACGTGGCCTTGTCCGACACGCCGTCGAAATATCTCGCGAGCGCCGTCTCGAAGAGCGGATCGTCGGCGGCCTGCGCGAACAGAGTCAGGCAGGACCGCAGTTTCATATCGTCCGGACTGCCGAAGATCGCATGCGCGGAACGGCCCTCCGCTGCAAGCACGAGATCGACGCATTCACGCAGCCGCGGACCGAGAATCGGATGCGCCAGATAGGCGCGCGCCTCGTCCAGGGAATTGATCGCGTATGTCCGCGACATCGCGCTGAAGCCCAAGCCGGCGACCTGCGGAAAGACGAACCACATCCAGTGGCTGGTCTTGCGCCCTGCCCACAATTCCGCGCGCACCCGCTCGATGACCGGCGCCTGCGCGTCGACGAAGCGGTTCAGAACGTGGCGGTTCTGTTCCATGGCAAAGCTCCTTCACAATCCCGATCGCTTTTCCGGAAAACCTTTTGCGCACATGGACGTTCGGGCTGCTTCAGGAGAGCGATCATGGACAAGAACCAAGCGACCGACGCCCAAGCCGAGACGGAGAAGCAAACCCGAATTCAAGGCGAAGTCGACGCCGTCGACAAGCAGGCGCCAAAGGCGGAAAACGAAAAGCCGATGCAAGCCGGCGCGCGCCACTATCCCGAACCGCCTTTTCCAGCGCAACACCATCCCAAACCCGGCCACGAGACCGAAATAGACCCCGCGCCGATGTACGACGCGCCGTTCTACATCGGCTCCAAGAAACTCGACGGCAAGGTCGCGCTGATCACCGGCGGCGATTCCGGCATCGGCCGCGCCGTCGCGGTCCTGTTCGCACGCGAGGGCGCGGATGTGGCCATCTCCTACCTGTCCGAGCATCAGGATGCCGAAACCACGAAGAAGGCGGTCGAGAAAGAGGGCCGGAAGTGCATTCTCGTCCCGGGCGATGTCTCCGAAAGAACGTACTGCAGGAAGGCCGTCGAGGAGACGGTCGCCAAACTCGGCAAGCTGGACGTTCTGGTCAACAACGCCGCCTTCCAGATTCATTCGAACAAGTTCGAGGACCTGACAGAAGAGCATTTCGACACGACGCTGAAGACCAATTTATACGGCTATTTCCATATGGCGCAGGAGGCGGCGCCGCACATGAAGCCGGGCTCGGCGATCGTGAATACCGGCTCGACCACCGGCATCAATGGCAGCAAGGAACTGGTCGACTATTCGATGACCAAGGGCGGCATCCACGCCTTCACGCGCGCGCTGTCCGGCAATCTGATGCCGAAGGGCATCCGAGTCAACTGCGTGGCCCCCGGTCCGGTCTGGACCCCGCTCAACCCCTCGGAGAAGGAAGCCGAGGATGTTTCGAAATTCGGGTCCAAGGCGCCGATGAAGCGGCCGGCCCAGCCGGAAGAACTCGCGCCAGCCTACGTGTTTCTCGCGTCATCGCATTGCTCCAGCTACATCACCGGAGAGATTTTGCCGGTTATCGGCGGGTATTGACGGCTTCACCCCGTTTAGCGTCTCGTCGAAATATCGGCGAGACGCTCTCAGTCCGCGCGACAGGCTTTCGTCCCGCGCGAGGAACATCAAGCAGGACACCATCCTGCAAGCCTTCTGCCAGCCCGAAAGGGTCTTGCCCATGTGACCACGCTTTATTTTGCGAACTCAGAGGTTCAAGGAGTCAGTCCTTTCGCGGGTTTGACGGCATCAACCACTATTGAGCGGCGCCGACTTCACCGAAAGGTTTGATCTTTGAATAATCGTTTTCGGCGAGTGTTCGGGCGGAATCATAGTCCTGCTGAAAGCCCATCCAGATGTATGCCGGCATGCCGAACGGCCTTTCTAGCCGGAACGCCGTATCTGCGGTCATGGCGCGACGCTCCGCAACCAGTTCACTGATCCGATTTGCTGGGACATCAATCATTTCTGCAACTTTCCTTGCTGATATACCGAGCGGTGTCATAAAATTCTTCGCGAAGAAATTCGCCGGGATGCATCTGGATGCTGGATCGGAACATGATCTTCATCTCCTGTCGTCGTGATAGTCTGCAATTTCAACTTCGACCGCGTTCTCGCCATCAAAACGAAAACAAGGACGATACTGATCGTTGACCCACACAGCCCACTGACCCTTCCGGCTTCCCAAAAGAGGATGAAGCTTATTGCCTGGAGGTGCACGTATGTCCTCGGCTTTGCGCGCCTGATTAAGTTGCTTAAGTTTGCGGATCGCGGATCGACACAGCGGATGCCCCCAGCCCCTGCGTTTCCCGCTTTCATAAAGTAACCGGGTGGCGGCGTCACCAAACTGCGTAATCATCGTACGCAGCGCGTACTACATACGACCGTCGCACGCAGTGTTGCCATTTTGTAGGCTTCCAAGCCGGTCGTTTTTTATCGCTCGCCCGGCTGCTTGAACGCGCTGCGCCAAACTTCCTTGTGGATGATGTCGGCGACTTTAGCCCCGCCTGATACGGGCTCCTTTCAGGTGAAGGCGTCAGGCATTGAAGCCTTCTTCCTGCCGATGAAGTCCTTCAGGGCATCGTCGATCGCCGGATCGAGATGCGGCGCCTCGTAAGTCTCCAGCCAGCGCCGCGCGATGTCGTTGGCGCGCTGCGGCGCGGTCTTCTGGCCCTCGGCCAGCCACTGCTCGTAGGAATTGTTGTCGGCGATCGAAGAGCGGTAGAATGCGGTCTGGAAATTGGCTTGCGTGTGGTCGCAGCCGAGATAATGGCTCCCCGGACCGACCTGACGGATCGCGTCCATCGCCTGGCCATTCTCGGAAAGGTCGACGCCTTCGGCGAATTTCTGGCTCATGCCGAGCTGGTCGATGTCCATGATGAACTTCTCGTAGCAGGACGCGAGGCCGCCCTCGAGCCAGCCGGCGGCATGCAGTACGAAATTCGTACCCGCAAGAATAGTCGAGTTCAGCGTGTTGGCGCTCTCGTAGGCCGCTTGGGCGTCGGGAATTTTCGAGGCGCAGAGCGAGCCGCCGGTGCGGAACGGCAGCCCGAGACGGCGCGCAAGTTGTGCGGCTCCGTACGAAACGAGCGACGGCTCCGGCGTGCCGAAAGTGGGCGCGCCCGATTGCATCGAGATCGACGAGGCAAAGGTGCCGAACAGGACCGGCGCGCCCGGCCGCACGAGCTGCGTCACCGCCGCGCCGGCAAGCACTTCGGCCAGCACCTGCGTCAGCGTGCCCGCGACCGTCACCGGGCTCATCGCGCCGGCCAGGATGAACGGCGTGACGATGCAGGCCTGGTTGTTGCGCGCATAGACCTTGAGCGCGCCAAGCATGGTGTCGTCGAACACCATCGGCGAATTGGCGTTGATCAGGCTGGTCAGCACCGTGTTCTTGTCGACGAACTCGTCGCCGAAGACGATCCTTGCCATCGCCACCGTGTCCTCGGCGCGCTCCGGCGCGGTCACCGAGCCCATGAACGGCTTATCGGAATATTTGATGTGGCTGTAGATCATGTCGAGGTGGCGCTTGTTGACCGGCACGTCGACCGGCTCGCAAACCGTGCCGCCCGAATGGTGGATCGACGGCGCCATGTAGGCGAGCTTCACGAAATTGCGGAAATCCTCGATCGTCGCATAGCGCCGGTTGCCGTCGAGATCGCGCACGAAGGGCGGTCCGTAGACCGGCGCGAACACAGTGCCCTTGCCGCCGATCTCGACGGAGCGCTCGGGATTGCGCGCATGTTGGGTATAGCTGGAGGGCGCGCTTTTCAGGATCGAGCGTGGCAGACCCTTCGGGAAGTGGACACGTTCGCCCTTGATGTCCGCGCCGGCGTCCTTCCAAAGCGCCAACGTTTCGGGATCGTCGCGGAAGATGATGCCGGTCTCTTCGAGCACGGTGTCGGCATTGGCCTCGATCAGCGAAATGCCTTCCTCGCCAAGCACTTCGTAAAGCGGGATCTTGCGCTTGATGTAGGTCAACTGGGTCCCCGGACCGCCGCCCGAGCGCGCCGCGCGCCGCGCCGCCGCGCCCGCCCCCGCACCTCGGCCGCGCCGCGCGCCTGACGCTTCCGGCGCGATTTCCAGATTGTCGGTCATCGTCTGTCGTCCCTAGAAACAGCATCGCCGCATTGCGGCGGCGTTGCTCTCGATCGTATCCGAGAGGCTTACGCGAAACGGCCCGGCAGCGCCAAGCGCTGTCGCAAAATAGACAAGAAAATCCGTGGCCTTGGCGGTCGCTTTCGTTTTGCGGGAAGTCGCAAATCAGCTAAGGCTTCGCGGCCTTCGCGGGATAGGAATCGGCGTCGCCCTCGCGGCGGCATTTTCGTCGCGCGATCCATGGAGTTCGAACCGATGTCAGACGACGAGATCATTCTGTCCGAACTCTCCGACGACGAACTCGTGCAGCAGATGCACGACGATCTCTACGACGGGCTCAAGGAGGAGATCGAGGAAGGCACCAACATCCTCCTGGAGCGGGGATGGATACCCTATAAGGTCCTGACGGAGGCGCTGGTCGAGGGCATGCGCATCGTCGGCGAGGATTTCCGCGACGGCATCCTGTTCGTCCCGGAAGTGCTGCTGTCGGCCAACGCCATGAAGGCCGGCATGTTCATCCTGCGCCCGCTGCTTGCTGCGACCGGCGCGCCCAAACAGGGCAAGATGGTGATCGGCACGGTCAAGGGCGACATCCACGACATCGGGAAGAACCTGGTCGGCATGATGATGGAAGGCGCGGGTTTCGACGTGATCGATCTCGGCATCAACAACGCCGTCGAGAAATACCTGGCGGCCATCGAAGAGCATCAGCCAGACATCATCGGCATGTCCGCCCTGCTGACCACCACCATGCCCTACATGAAGGTGGTGATCGACACGATGAAGGAAAAAGGTATTCGCGACGACTATATCGTGCTGGTCGGCGGCGCGCCGCTCAACGAGGAATTTGGTAGGGCGGTGGGCGCGGACGCCTATTGCCGAGATGCAGCCGTAGCGGTCGAAACCGCCAAGGAACTGGTGAAGCGCAAGCACAACACACGGGTATCCGCCTAAGGCGTCGTGTCTAAAACGAAAGAAGGCCCCGCAGTCCGGGGCCTCCTTTTTATCGGCCGCGTCCTCGCGACCAAGCCTTGATCGAAATCAGCCGTCGACCGTGTCGTCGACCGCCTTCACGGTGCCTTTTACGTCCTTGCCGACGCCGCGAACCGTATTGGCGCATCCGGTTGCAATGACGGCGCAAGCCAGCAGTGCGGCGATCGGGGCGATGCGGAGAAGCTTCATGAACGTTTATCCCTCGTTGAATAGATATGCGGCGGTCAACGGGCGCCGTGTGGAAAAGTTCCGTGCATGAGCAACTCGAATCAGGGTCTGTCCCAGCAAGCCGCGTCCTCGTCATCGCCTGCGGCATGCTCGCGCGCGAGATGCTGGCGCTGAAGGCTCAACTGGCGCTCGACCACCTCGACTTGACCTGTCTGCCGGCGGGATTCCATTTCCATCCCGAGCGCATCGCGCCCGCGATGGACGATGCCATCGTCAAGGCGAAAGCCGACGGCTATCGCCACATCCTGGCGGGATACGCCGACTGCGGCACAGGGGGCAGGCTGGACGACGTTCTGGCCCGGCACGGCGTTCTCCGGCTCGACGGACCGCACTGCTTCGCCTCCTATCAGGGCGCCGCTGCGCATGCGGCGCAGGAAGACCGCGACATGCTGGCCTTCTACATGACCGATTTCCTCTGCCGTCATTTCGACAGTTTCTTCATGAAGCCGCTCGGCCTCGATCGCCACCCCGAACTCATCCGGGATTTCTTCGGCAACTACGAGCGCCTCGTCTATCTGGCGCAGACGGACAATCCGGATTTCGACCGTGTCGCCGAGGATGCGGCGAGATTGCTCGACCTTGAATACGAACGCCGTTTCACCGGCTATGGCGACCTTGCCGTTTTCCTCGCCGCTCATGCGCCTGTCGGCGCGTCCGTCACCAAGGCTTAACGCGCACGGCGCTAGGATGCCTCGCGGGTCGAAAGACAGGCGGCCAACTCGAGCGATGTTTGCGACATGACGGCATTGCGCACGGACAGTCCAACGCGACCATCGAGTCCCGCAAAAATCGCGGTGGTCACCGAGGGCGGATCCCATATCTGGGGCCTGGTCCACGCGATCGCCTCGCATTTCGGGCAGCCGATAGTGATCCTGGAAAAGCCGGAGTCCAAGCTGGCGTTGCTGCGCAAACGCGCCCGTAAGCTGGGCATCGTCTCGGCCGCCGGGCAATTGGGCACGATGGCGCTCGTCCGCATGACGAAGATGCTTCAAAGGCGCCAGGGCGTCGGATCGAACGAGATCGATCCCGCCGGCCCGACCGAAGATACGGTCGTCAGGATCGGATCGGCAAATAGTCCCGACCTTGTCGACGCCGTCAAAAAGGCTGGCGCGCAGGTCGTGCTGCTGGCCGGCTGCCGGCTACTTGGCCGCGCCACGCTGGCGGCGATGCCCTGTCCGGTGCTGAACTACCATGCCGGCATCACGCCCAGATATCGCGGCATGAACGGCGGCTACTGGGCGCTGGCCAGCGGCGATCCCGACAATTTCGGCGCGACGGTCCATTTGGTCGATGCCGGGGTCGACACCGGCGCGATCCTTTACCAGGCGCGTGGAAAACCGTTGCCGGGCGATACGATCGCAACCTATGCGCAGACCCAGGCGGCCTTCTCGCGCGATATCTGCATACGCGCCATCGAGGATGTCCTGAACGGAGCCGGTCGTCCGATCGTCCCCGCTCTCCCGTCACAGCAATGGTATCACCCGACGATCTGGCGCTACCTGTGGACAGGCATCGTCCGCGGCGTCTGGTGACCTAGGCCGATTGCCGGAGTGCGCCATAGGCAAAGTCGCATTTGAAGGCGAAGGCGTCGTCTGACGAGAAGCTTGGGTCTGGCGCATGCGGCAATGCTCGCGGCAGAAAAATCAGCGAGTTCGCATGGCCGATCTGATCGTCGTCTACTGGCGCGATATCCCCGCGCAGGTCATCGTCAAGAGAGGCCGGACGAGCGCCAAGCGCGAGTTGCCCTTGCGCTTCACCGAGGCGATCGACATGGCGGCGATGCGCACGGGCGCCGGCGGCAGCGACGACTACCTGGCCGAGTGGCGCAAGGCGGATCCCATTCCCGTCGGCGACGACCTGGAAGCCGAGGCCGACAAGGCGATGGCCGATCTCGACGCGAAATTCGATCGCGATGCGCTGGTTGCCCTGGTGAAAACCGGAGGGAAATCCGATGACTGAGGCGCAATCTGCCTCCACGACGGCCCGAGGACCGGCAAGCGCCGCTCCCGAGACGTTGCCGCCGACCGCGGCGGCCGGCGTGACCCAGGCGTCGATCGTCAAGATGACGGCGCCCAAGAGCGCCTACAAGCCGGCCGACGTGTCGCCGCAGCGGCGCGTCCAGCGATCCTTCGCGATCCGCCTCTGGGCCGTCCGCCACTCTCGCCTGCTCGAATGGTTCTACTCGCGTTTCTCGGATGTCTTTCTCCTGCTCCACCCTCTCTGGAAAGGCATCGGCTACGGCCGGGTCGAAGCGCCGATCAAGTTCGTCGAAAGCCGAGTCAAAGGTTTCATGTTCGATTGCCGCATGTGCGGCCAATGCGTCTTGTCGTCGACCGGCATGTCGTGCCCGATGAACTGCCCTAAGCAATTGCGCAACGGCCCCTGCGGCGGCGTGCGCGCCAACGGCAATTGCGAGGTCGAGCCGGACATGCCCTGCGTCTGGGTCAAGGCCTGGGAAGGCTCGCGTCAGATGGTCAACGGCGATGCGATCCTGACGGTGCAGAAGCCCGTCGACCAGTCCCTGCGCGAGACTTCGGCCTGGCTTCGGGTGACCGCGCAAGCGGCTGCGGCAAAGGAAGCGGCCAGACCTCAAGCGGCGGCCTGATGCAGCCGACGTTTCCGCAACCTGACGAAAACCCGGACGGCGTCCACCTGCCGCTCGATCCCCTGCCCGGCCATTCCTCGCGCGGACGGCTGGAGCGCGTGCTGCGCCGGGGCGAGTTCGCTGTCACCACCGAACTCAATCCGCCCGACAGCGCCGACCCGGAGGATGTCTACAACCGCGCCAAGGTCTTCGACGGCTGGGTCGACGCCATCAATGCCGTCGACGCCTCCGGCGCCAACTGCCACATGTCGTCGGTGGGGATCTGCGCGCTGCTGACCCGCATGGGCTATGCTCCGATCATGCAGATCGCCTGCCGCGACAGGAACCGCATCGCCATCCAAGGCGATGTACTCGGCGGCGCGGCGATGGGCGTGGCCAACATGCTTTGCCTGACCGGCGACGGCGTCCAGGCCGGCGACCAGCCAGGCGCCAAGCCTGTGTTCGACCTTGATTGCATGTCGCTGCTCGAAACCTGCCGCATCATGCGCGACAACGGCAAGTTCCTGTCGGGTCGAAAACTATCGACGCCGCCGCGGATATTCCTCGGCGCAGCCGTCAATCCCTTCGCCCCGCCCTTCGACTTCCGGCCGATCCATCTCGGCAAGAAGATCGTCGCAGGCGCGCAATTCGTCCAAAGCCAGTACTGCTTCGACGTGCCGATGTTCAGAACCTTCATGCAGAACGCGCGGGACCTAGGGCATACGGAGAAGGTCTTCGTCCTCGTCGGCGTCGGCCCGCTGGCCTCGGCCAAGACCGCCAAATGGATCCGCGCCAACGTGCCCGGCATTCATATTCCCGAATCGGTTATCAAGCGGCTCGAAGGCGCCAAGGACCAGAAGGCCGAGGGCAAGCGGCTCTGCATTGACATCATCAACGAGGTCAAGGACATCGCCGGCGTTTCAGGCGTGCACGTCATGGCTTACCGCCAGGAAGAATATGTCGCCGAGATCGTCGACGATTCCGGCGTGCTGAAGGGACGACAGCCCTGGAAGCGCGAGATCAGACGCGACGACCGGATGGTCGCCGACCGGCTGGGGCACATCCTGCATGACGACATCACCGAGACCCAGACCGAAATGGTCAAGGCGTCGGCTCACTGACACGGTTCGAGTCGATGACTTGAACGAAATCAGATAACGATATAAAGAACTCTTTATGTCCCAACGGAGAATGTCATGACCCGGACGATCGTCGCCTCGGCCAGCCGCGAAATCATCATCGGGTTCGACCAGCCTTTCTGCGTGATCGGCGAAAGGATCAATCCGACAGGCCGCAAGAAGCTCGCGGCCGAGATGGCGGCCGGCAATTTCGAGACGGTCATCCGCGATGCATTGGAACAGGCCGCCTGCGGCGCCACCATGCTCGACGTCAACGCCGGCGTGACCTCCGTCAATCCCAACGAGACCGAACCAGGCCTGCTCGTGCAAACACTGGAAATCGTCCAGAACACCGTCGATCTGCCGCTGTCGATCGACAGTTCGGTCACCGCCGCGATCGAGGCCGCGCTGCGCGTCGCCAAGGGCCGGCCGCTGGTCAACTCGGTCACCGGCGAGGAGGAGAAGCTCGAGGCGATCCTGCCGCTGGTCAAGAAGTACAACGTGCCGGTCGTCGCGATCTCCAACGACGAGACCGGCATCTCCATGGACCCGGACGTGCGCTTCGCAGTGGCGAAGAAGATCGTCGAGCGCTGCGCCGATTTCGGCATTCCGGCCTACGACGTGGTCGTCGACCCTCTGGTCATGCCGATCGGCGCGCTAGGCGACGCCGGCCGTCAGGTTTTCGCGTTGCTGCGCCGCCTGCGCGAGGAATTGAAGGTCAACACCACCTGCGGCCTGTCGAACATCTCGTTCGGCCTGCCGCACCGCCACGGCATCAACGCCGGCTTCATCCCGATGGTGATCGGCGCCGGCATGACCTCCGCGATCATGAACCCGGTCCGCCCGCAGGAGATGGAGGCGGTGCGCGCGGCCAACGTGCTCAACGGCACGGACAGGGACTGCGCCAACTGGATCAGGACCTACAAGGACTACAAGCCGGGCGACGGCGGCCAGGCCATCGCCGCGCCGGTGGCCTTGACCGCGCCAGGCGAAGCGGCGGCGGGCGGCGGGCGGCGGCGGGGTGGAAGGGAAGCGCGGATGGGACGGGGGTGAAATAGCATTGGTGCTCTGGGTCGAGAGGCGTGCCTCTGATCGTCGTGGAGTGGGACGACGGGAATTGGCCCAAATGTGGACAGCACGGACTTTCGCAGAATGACATCGAGGCGTTTCTCGCGACGCGCCCAAGCCTCTGGCGCGATCCTTACAATCGGGAGGCAAGATTAAGGGCAATCGGGCCGGACAGCACGGGACGTCATTTATTCGTCGTCTTCACGTTGCGCCTGCAAGGCAAGTTCACCTACATCCGTCCCATCAGTGCTCGTTACATGCATCAGAAGGAGGTGCGGCGCTATGAAAGCGACAGCCCTGAAGCAATTTCCCGTCTTTCACACTGATGAAGAGGCGGAGGACTTCGTCGCCACGGCTGACCTGTCCGAATACGACATGTCTGGCTTCATTCCATGGGACCTTGCGATGAACGCGCCCGAGAACGAAAGCTATGTTTTGATACCGAAAGACCTCGCCGAAACCGCCCGAGCCGAAGCTCATGCACGCGGAGTCGCTTTCTCCGACGTGATTCGGGAAGCGCTTGTACGCGGTCTGAACGGTTGAAGGCCGGCTGATCGGATCATTCGTGAACGCACCCTTCTCCCCCACCGGTCCTCTCGTCCTTTTCATGCCTTCGTGCAAGCGCGGGCGGTTTCCGGTCGGCGCGCAGCTGCTCAATGCGGCGCGGTCGCTTGCCGAGCGGGCGTTCACCGTACGCAGCGTGACGCAGCAGCGTCAGGCGGCTATGTTGCAGACTGGTAAACCCCGCGCTGGAGGCCTCGCCGACCAATGACCGTCGCCCAGAAGCAGCGCAAATGGACCGTCGAGGAGTTCTTCGTCTGGCTGGAGAGTCAGGAGGAGAGCTACGAACTCATCGCCGGCTATCCGGTCCTCAAGCGCCAGCCCGTACCGGTGAGCCTTCCAGGGCAAACCGCGCCGACGATGATGACTGGCGCGAGCCAGCGCCACAACACGGTCAATAGCAACTTATCCCGCGTGGTTGGAAACCAGCTTCGGGGCGGCCCCTGCAAAGCATTCGCCAACGACGCGGCGGTCGAGACCGGGCGCGACCAGATTCGCTATCCCGACCTTGTCATTGATTGCCTGACACGGCCGGACGAGGGCTACATCCTCAAACATCCGAAACTCATCGTCGAAATTCTGTCACCATCCACAAAAAACTTCGAGCTCGTAGGCAAGGTCACCGAATACTGGCAGATTCAAACTTTGACTTATGTTCTGATCATCGATCCGGATCAGCTTCGCGTACAACTGCATACGCGCAGCGGCAATGGAACGCCGACGCTTCAGGCCTTCGACAACCAGGAAGACACCATCGAACTTCCGGAACTCGACGTCACTCTGAAACTCTCCGAGATCTTCGAAGGCCTCGCCCCGGCCTCGGATTCATGACAACGAGCTTATGAACGCGCCCTTCTCTCCCACCGATCCCCTGGTCCTGTTCATGCCGTCCGGCAAGCGAGGGCGGTTTCCGGTCGGCACGCCGCTGCTCGATGCGGCGCGGTCGCTTGGCGTCTATGTCGAGAGCGTCTGCGGCGGGCGGGCGACCTGCGGGCGCTGTCAGATCGAGGTGCAGGAAGGCAATTTCGCAAAACACAAGATCGTCTCGTCGAACGCCCACATTTCGCCCAAGGGCGCCAAGGAAGAGCGCTATGAGCGCGTGCGCGGCCTGCCCGAGGGCCGCCGTCTCTCCTGTTCGGCGACCGTCCAGGGCGACCTCGTCATCGATGTGCCGCAGGACACGGTCATCAACGCGCAGACCATCCGAAAGGCGGCGAGCGACCGCATCATCGAGCGCAACGCGGCCGTTCAGATGTGCTACGTCGAGGTCGACGAACCCGACATGCACAAGCCGCTCGGCGATCTCGACCGGTTAAAGGTTGTGATCGAGCGCGACTGGGGTTTCAAGGACCTGCTCGTCGCGCCGCATCTCATCGCACAGGTGCAGGCCGTTCTCCGCAAAGGCAACTGGGCTGTCACCGCCGCCATCCACCGAGACATGGAATCGGCGCGGCCGTTCATCACCGCACTTTATCCGGGCCTGAAGAACGAGGCCTATGGCATCGCCTGCGACATCGGTTCGACCACCATCGCCATGCACCTGGTCTCGCTGCTGTCGGGCCGCATCGTCGCGACCTCGGGCGCATCCAATCCGCAAATCCGCTTCGGCGAGGACCTGATGAGCCGGGTTTCCTACGTGATGATGAACCCGGACGGCCGCGAGGCGATGACAAAGGCCGTGCGCGAGGCCGTCAACACGCTGATCGGCAATGTTTGCGCGGAGGGCGGCGTCGACCGCAACGACATCTTCGACTGCGTCTTCGTCGGCAACCCGATCATGCATCATCTGTTTCTCGGCATCGATCCGACCGAACTCGGCCAGGCGCCGTTCGCGCTCGCCGTTTCCGGCGCTCTGCAGGTCTGGGCGCATGAGATCGACATCAGCGTCAATCGCGGCGCGCGGCTTTACATGCTGCCCTGCATCGCCGGCCATGTCGGCGCGGACGCCGCCGGCGCGACCTTGTCCGAAGGCCCATACCGCCAGGATCGCATGATGCTGCTGGTCGATGTCGGCACCAACGCCGAGATCGTGCTCGGCAACCGCGCGCGGGTCGTCGCGGCGTCCTCGCCCACGGGACCCGCCTTCGAGGGCGCGGAGATTTCGTCGGGCCAGCGCGCGGCGCCCGGCGCGATCGAGCGCGTGCGCATCGACGCGCAAACGCTGGAGCCGAAATACCGCATCATCGGCGTCGACGGATGGTCGGACGAGGACGGCTTCGAGAAAGCCGCTTCCGCCACCGGCGTCACCGGCATCTGCGGCTCGGCGATCATCGAGGTCGTCGCCGAGATGTACCTGTCGGGGGTCATTTCCGAGGATGGCGTCGTCGACGGAGCGCTCGCCGCGCGATCCGCGCGCATCGTCAGAAACGGGCGCACCTGGTCATACCTGCTGCGCGACGGCGACCCGAAGATCACCGTGACGCAGAACGATATCCGCGCGATCCAGCTCGCCAAGGCGGCGCTTTATGCCGGCGTGAAGCTGCTGATGGAAAAGCAGGGCGTCGAGACGGTCGACACGATCCGCTTCGCGGGCGCATTCGGCTCGTTCATCGATCCGAAATACGCCATGGTGCTCGGCCTCATCCCCGATTGCGACCTGGCCGAGGTCAAGGCGGTCGGCAACGCCGCCGGCACGGGCGCGCTGATGGCGCTGCTCAACCGCGATCACCGCCGCGAGATCGAAACCCAGGTCAGCCGGATCGAGAAGATCGAGACGGCGCTGGAGCCGCATTTCCAGCAATTGTTCATCGACGCCATGGCGCTGCCGAACAAGGTCGATCCCTTTCCGAAGCTTTCGGCGGCGGTCAGACTGCCGCCGCGCAAGACCGTCAGCGAGGACGGAGTCGCCGGCGATGCAACGCCGAGACGGCGCGGACGCGAGGGGCACGCGGCGCGGCGCGCAAGAGACTGAGGCTGGGCGTCAAGACCACATACCGCGGCCCGAATTCATTCGCATGCAAATGTTTCTTCATTGAAACATCGGCGCTTTCGAGCGCATTCCAACAGAAACAAACATCACGCATATGACCGCTGCGGTCGATCGACGGAATGGTTCCGACGGGGCGGGACACGCAGGAGATGATGATGTCAATCTTTGGCGATATCGGACGGCTTGGCGCCGCTCTCCGGAACGCGCGCCGCAACAGACAGGCCATTCGCGAGCTCAACGCCCTGCCGCCCGAGCTCCAGAAGGATATCGGCTGGGAGGCAGCGAGGCGGCCCGTGGTCCACTACGGCCGGACGTACTGGGATTCGCAGCGTTAGGGCGTCGATGGTCGGAGACCGTCCTCCGGCCATCAACCCTGTCGTTCAGAACTTACCCGTCGCCCGGAACGCCTCGAAGGTCGCCCGAATGTGATCGGCGGCGGCTTTTACCGGCGCCGAGGCGTCGGGCGCCATGACCATCACCAGATTGTAGGTTCCGAGTTCCGGCAGGCCGTCCTTTGGGCCCAAAATCGTCAGCCCGTCGCCGATGAAGGACTTGGGCAACGGCGCGACCGCGAGATCGGCGGAAATCGCCGCGCGCTGACCGGCGGTGTGGGCGCTCATGTAGGCGACGCGATAATTGCGCCCTTCCCGCCCAAGCGCATCCAAAGCCCGAATACGCCAGGCGCAGCCCTCCTCCCAGATCGAAACAGGCAACGGTTCGCGCAGATGCGCGCAGCCCCCGAGCGCTCCGCCCCAGACGATGTCCTCGGTGAGAAGGATTTCGGCATCGGCTGGCACGGCCTTGCTCGAAACAGTCATCAGCGTCAGGTCGAGCGTCCGGTCATCGAGGCGCTTGCGCAGGTTCTGCGTCTGGTCGATCGTCACGTCGACCGCCACCGACGGATGCGACTGCGCGAAGCGCTTGAGCACGTTGGGCAGCACGCGCTCGCCATAATCGTCAGGCGAGCCCAGCCGCACCAGCCCGGTGATGTCGGGAATGATGAACTTGGCGACAGCCTCGCGATTGATCGCAAGTATGCGCCGCGCATAGCCCAGAAGCATCTCGCCGTCGCTGGTCAGCGTCACGGAGCGCGCGTCCCGGACGAAAACGGCCCGCCCGAGAATATCCTCCAGCTTCTTGATCTGCATCGAGACTGCCGAAGGCGTGCGGAACACGGCGACCGACGCGGTGGTAAAACTGCCTGTCTCGGCGATGGCGACAAAGGTTCGCAGCACATCCAGTTCGAGAAGCGGCAGGGGATGGTTAAGCGGCGCGTTCATCGGGCTGATCCTTCAATATTTCTGATTGGAAGCATCATTTGATTTCGATTGATTGAACCTCAACTCGGGACGATAGTCAACATCATGGAGAGCGGACACGAGGTTCGGCCGCTTTCAGATGAAGACCAGAGCAGACGATTTTCACGCGCACGCCGATCGTTTGGGCGCGTCAACGGCGCCTGCTGGTCTTCGGCGCCTGTTAAAAGGAGGACGATATGTCGATTCTATCCGCCATCGGCCATCTTGCAGCCGAATACACCGCCGCGCGCAGCCGCTATCTCACCGAGCGCCAGGTTCGCGCATTGCCCCAGGAAATCCAGAAGGATATCGGCTGGCCGGATACCTTCGACCGCAAGCCGACCCGCCACCAGCTCGGCGTTTGGGCCGGCAACAGGTGACCATGACCATCACCCGGCTGGACCTGCCGCCAAATTCCGGCAAAGCGGCGGATCTCTGCCGGCAGGACCCGACCTATGCAAGCGAGGCATGACGCTCCTGCGCAAGCCGCATAGCCTCGTCAATAATCAGTTAATTAGCTGATTTGATTGTTGTTTTCGGGCTTCTACCGGCTTGCCATTTTGGTGGAATGTCGCATTTCATGTCATGCGCTTCGCTTTCCCGGCTTCGCTTGGGGCAGCGGCTGCCTATATCAACGCCATCCAACGAGATGCCCCACTCCTGACCATCAGCGAAGGCACCCGTGTAACAAGTCTGCATGGAGCCGTGTCATGAACTTTTTCTCCCGCCTGTTTTCGACCAAGAGCGCAATGAACCTGACGACCGCTCTGGAGCGTCAGCGCCTCGACCGCACGATGCCCGGCCAATCCGGCGCGATGGCAGGCGCCCGTCTCGGCTTCATGGTGCGCTGAGCTTTCGCACGACGCTCACAGGGTCATTCTGACGAAGATTTCAGGACGCATTGGGCCTGCCTGCGCGACTCTGCCTTGAGACTGTCGCTTCGGCGATGGGGTTGCGAGCGCATTGACACTATGAGCTTTTCCTGATGACGCTATGCTGATCGCGACACGTATGTCGCATGTCAGTTTGGCGCGAGGGTTACTTGAACATCCAAAGACACCCGCTCAAGCGGTCTCTTGTGTTCTTCCTCGTTCCCGATTTCACCATGATCGCCTTCGCCACGGCGCTGGAGCCGCTACGCTCCGCCAACCGCATGCTCGGCTACGAGGCCTACCGCTGGCGTCTGGCAAGCTATGACGGAAAACCTGTCGTGGCGTCGAACGGCGTCGAATGCGCCGTCAATACCTCGCTCGAAGACGAGCGGCGCAAGATGGCCGGACCTGACCGGCCGTCGATGGTCGTCGTCTGCAGCGGCATCAACGTCGAATCCTATGGCAACAAATCCGCCTTCGCCTGGCTGCGCGAGGAGTACAATCGCGGCGTGGCCGTGGCGGGGCTGTGCACCGGGGCGCACATCCTGGCGGCGGCGGGCCTGCTTGCCGGCAAGCGCTGCGCCATCCACTGGGAAAACCTTCCCGGCTTTTCGGAAGCCTTCCCGCGAGCCAACGTGTTCGCCGATCTCTTCGAGGTCGACCAGAACATTTACACCTGCGCCGGCGGCACCGCGGCGCTCGACATGATGCTGAAGCTCATCGGCGACGATTTTGATGACAACCTCGTCAACCGGGTGTGCGAGCAATTCCTCACCGACCGGGTCCGCAACCCGACCGACCGCCAGCGCCTGCCTTTGCGCGCGCGGCTCGGCGTCCAGAACGCCAAGGTCCTGTCGATCATCGAGTTCATGGAATCCAACCTGTCGGAACCGCTGTCGCTGATCGAAATCGCCGACCAGGTCGACCTCTCGCGCCGCCAGATCGAGCGGCTGTTCCGCACCGAAATGGGCCGGTCGCCTGCACGCTACTATCTCGAAATACGACTCGACCGCGCCCGCCATCTTCTGCTGCAATCGTCGATGCCGGTGGTCGAGGTGGCGGTCGCGTGCGGCTTCGTATCGGCGTCGCATTTCTCCAAATGCTACCGCGAATTGTATTCGCGCTCGCCCCAGCAGGAGCGGCTAGACCGCAAGCAATTGCTGGCGGCATAGACATTGACGCCGAAGCGCGATTTGCTGCGCCGGCGGCCCCGCAAGGGAACCAAATTAATCGCCGGATGTTCGCCCCAAGGTTCCGACCCGAATTCGAACCGCCCCGAGGGAGAAGCTTCATGTCCACCACGGCGCCGCACGGCTCGGTCGCCGCCCGGGAATCCGGGCGCTCGGATCTGCTGGCCTTCGAGATCAACGTCAAGATCGAGAAGGAAGATATCGAGTGGATGGCGCAACGCGTGGAACAGGCGTTCGCCGGCCTGGATGTCGTCGACATGATTCTGATCATGCGCAACTATGACGGGGCCGAACTATCGGCGGTCTTCAATTCCGACGCCATGAAGGCACAGGCGGATTCAGCCAAGCATGTCCGTAAATACGCGGTCGTCGGCGCGCCTCTGTGGGCCAAGGCCATGATCAACCTGTTTTCGCCGGTATCGCCGGTCGATGCCAAGACCTTCGATTTGGACGACGAAGCGCAAGCATGGATGTGGGTAAACGCGCCCGCGACAAGCTGAGCGCGATCGTTCGACGCTATCTGGACTCGAACATCAGCGACCGGTCGCGCCACATTTTTTCGCCCGCCAGGCAGTCGACCGGCGGATTGCCCTGCGTCAGAACCAGCGGGAAAGCTTCGACCAGATCGTCGGATTGCGTCCCGTCATTCAAGGCCAATTCCAAAACGAGCTTGCGCCGGATCGCTTCTGGAAACTGCGACCAGTCGTTGACCGGAACCATGAACGCGCCCGGACCCCCGATGACGCAGTCGCGGTAATAGGCGTCGAGGTTCGCGACATCGTACGTGCTGGAAAAGCCGCCGGTCGTCATGAGCGGCAGGCCGTTTATGACGATGCCCTGCGCCACGATCGCATCGCGCGTGACGGAGACAGACGCGCCCTGATTGTTCGGCCCGTCGCCCGAAATGTCGATGACGCGCTTCATACCGCGATACGGACTTTCCGCGAAAAGGTCGGAGCCGAATGCCAGCGCGCCGGAAATCGAGGTTCGACGCGCGCTGTTGGGCGTCCGCGCCGAAAGTTGCGCGGCGACCCGCTCGGCATCCTCGCGCGATCCGATCGTCGTCCACGGAATGATGACGTGTTGCGTCGTCGCGCCGGCCCATTCGAAATAGGAGACGGCGATCCGGCCATAAGCGCCGTCCGTGATGGCCCGCAGAACCTGCTCGTCGACCAGCGCCGCCGCATAGCCGCGCCGCTGGATCTCGAGTTCGCCCGGCGACATGGAAAGGGAGACGTCGACGGCGAGGACGAGCTCGACATCAACGGGCTCGGCAGCATGCGCCGACGAGGAACCCATAGACGCGAAAGCGACCGCGCCGATAAATCCCGCCAGCCAATGTCGGGTGCGCAAGGAACGAGGCATGGCGTGATGCTGCGGTGAATCGGCGATGATGGAAAGCGCGGGCGCGACGAATTCGCGACAAACATCTTCACATATTTGCGACCGCCAGGCCTGAGACGAGATCGCATTTCAGGTTCTCGGCTTTAAATTCTCCGGGTCGTAAAGCGGCTTGTAACCGACGGCTGCAACTTCCACCGGGTAAGCCTCTCCGAAATACTCGACGGCGAGTCGACGCCCTTCCTGGCAGTGGCTCCAGGGCAGATAGGCGAGCGCGACGGTCTTGCCGAGCGTCGGCCCGTAGGCGACCGAGGTGGTGAAGGACCGGCGGCCGAGTTCGTCGACCAATGTTTCGCCGGTTTTTGGGTCGATGACCGGCATGATCCCGACCGGATAGCGCGCTACGCCCTTCAAGTCGCGGTTCTCTGTCATCACGAGGGTGCAGAGCATCGCCCGCTGGCATTTCCGCGCTCGATACTCTTCGTGCTTGGCCTTACCGCAGAAATCGGCCTCCTTTACCTTCGGGCGCGCCAGGTCGGCTTCCAGGAGGTTGTACTGCGTGAGCAAATCGGCGTTTTGCAGCCGCAGGCTCTTCTCCATGCGGCGGCTGTTGGCGTAGGTCTCGACGCCGAACGGCATCACGCCGATCGCCCGCAGGGCATCCCAGACGGCGAGGCCGTCCTCGTACCGCATGTGCAGTTCCCAGCCTTGCTCGCCGACATAGGAAATGCGAAAGGCGGTAACCGGCTTGCCGCCGATCGCAAGCGGTTTGATCGCGGCAAATGGGAAATTCTCCCGTTCCAAACTGTCCGGATCCTGGACGACCTTCTGCAGCGCCGCGCGCGCGTTCGGTCCCCATATGCCGATCGTAACGAATGTCTCGCTGACGTCCGTGACCGTGACGTTGAAACCTTTGTCCGCCGCGACGCGGCGCAAATACTGGAAGTCGCGCGGCCCGGCGTCGGCGCCGTCCACCACCCGGCAGCGGTCGGCCATGCGGATCACGGTCAGGTCGGCGCGCACCATGCCTTCCTCGTCAAGGAAGTGCGTGTAGATGCCCTTGCCGATGTTGCCGTCGCCGCCGATTTTGGCGACGCAAACCCACTCCATCAGCGGCACATGGTCAGGCCCCTCGACGTCGATGATCGCGAAATGCGACAGGTTGACGATGCCGCAATCCTCGCTCATGGCGAGATGCTCGGCGTTGGAGACGCGCCAGAAATGGCGGTTGTCCCACTCGTTCTCGCGCACCGGCACGCGCTCGCCATATTTTTCCAGCAAGTGCTCGTTGGCGGCGTAGCCATGCGCTCGCTCCCAGCCGCCGAGCTCCATGAAGTAGCCGCCGAGTTCCTTCTCGCGCTCGTAGAACGGCGAGCGACGGACATTGCGGCCCTTCGAGAACGGCTCGCGGGGATGAACCGCGGGATTGTAGACCTTCATCGCCGTCTCGGTGCAGCGGTCGTGGATGAATTGCTCGGTCATCATATGCGTCGAGAACCGCGCATAGTCGATCTGATGGTGGTCGATGGAGGTGCGGCCGTCGGTCATCCAGTCGGCGACGAGTTTGCCATAGGCCGGGCCGTCCTTGACCCAGACGGCGACTGCGTACCAAAGGCCCCTCGCCTTCTGGCTCTCGCCGACCGACGGGCCGCCGTCCGTCGTCACTTGCAGGAGCCCGTTGAACGAGTGACCTTCGTTGAAGCCCAGTTCGCCGAGGATCGGCGTGAGTCCCATCGCGCGTTCCAGCGGCTCGATGATCTGCTCCATGTCGAGGTCGCGCTGCGAAGGCGATTGCCGAGACTGGTGCTTCTCCAGAAGGTCGCGCGGATGCACAAGACGCGGGTTTTTCTCCTCGTAATACCCCCATTCGATCTGCCCGCCCTCGGCCGTCTTCGGGTCGCCGGTATCGCGCATATACGCGGAATTGCCCTGGTCGCGCAGCAGCGGCCGGCCGATCTCCTTGCCGGTCCCGGCGAATTCCGTGTATGGCCCGAAGAACGTCAACGGATGGTCGATCGGCATGACCGGCAGGTCCTCTCCGGCCATCTCCGCGATCAGCCGGCTCCAGATGCCGGCGCAGACCACGACATGATCCGCCATGATCGTGCCGCGCCCGGTCACGATGCCTTTGATGCGGCCGTCTTCGATCATCAGCGATTGGGCCGGCGTGTTCGCAAATGCCCTGAGCTTTCCCGTAGCCTCGGCCCCCTCGACGAGTTTGCCCGCAACGGTCTGGGAACGCGGGATGACGAGGCCAGCGTCCGGGTCCCAAAGCCCGCCCTGCACCATGCTCTCCTCGATAAGCGGAAATTTTTCCTTGATCTCCGCCGGCTCGATCAGGCGCGCGCGCGTGCCGAAGGCCTTGCCCGAAGCGATCTTGCGGTTGATTTCCTCCATGCGGGCATCGTCGCCGACGCGCGCGACTTCGAGCCCGCCGATCCGGGCGTAGTGGCCCATCTTTTCGTAGAAATCGATCGAGTAGAGCGTCGTCCAGCACGACAGAAAATCGTGGCTGGTCGTGTAGCAGAAGTCCGAGGCGTGTGCGGTCGAGCCGATGTCGGTCGGGATGCCGGACTTGTCGATGCCGACAATATCGTCCCATCCGCGCTCGACCAGATGATGCGAGACCGACGCGCCCACGATTCCGCCGAGGCCGATGATAACGACCTTCGCCTTTGCCGGAAACTCAGCCATCGTCCGCTGCCCCACATGGATTTGCGGCTGATATATAGGTCGGTTCGGCGTGGCAATCGCAGCCTGTTTGCGACACTGCGCTAAAAGTCATTTCACGCTGTAGTTAGGCGAACGCCCAGACATCCTCGGCATAAATCCCGACCGCGTAGCCGGCCGTCTTCAGCTTGACGACCACATTGCCGATGTCGTGCGCTCCCAGTGCGCCGATCTCGACCTTGATCAGGCCCGGGCGGTAGCGATCCATGTCGAGTTGCTCGAAGACCGTCCAGTCCGCGCCCTCGCAATCCACCAGGAAGGCGTCGATATGGGTGACGCCATTGCGGTCGAGCACCGACTGCAGCGTATCGGAGGGAACTTCCAGGTCGCGCAGATACGGCGCGAAGGTGTTAAAGTTCGCGTCGGCCTCGCCCCAGGCGTTCTTGCCCGACATCAGGTTGCTGTCCGTCGTCGACGAGCAGCCGATGAACTCGATCGGCAGCGCGCCGGACTCGATCGCGGCGGCGTCGAATGTCTTGACGGTGATCGACCCTTTGGTCCTGGTCACCGCCACAGGCTCGATGACGAACCGCGAGGCGTCCGGATAATTGGCGCGCAGCCGCTTCTGATTGTAGGGGATCGGCTCGACGAGGACGGCGCGCGCGCCGGCAATCCTGAGCAGCCAAGGCGTAACGTCGTCGAACAGCGCTCCGTCGCAGGCGCCGACATTGACCATCTGGAAGGGCCTCGCGCCAGGCAGGCGTGACTTCAGCGCCGCCTTGGCCAGAAACTTCGTGCCGCGCAGCGACGAGCCGCGATCGAGGATGGCGGACGGCAGCCCGAGCGAAAGCCCGATGCGCGCTGCTTCGACCAGACGCGAGCCGATGGTCATGGCATCCTTTCCCTGGTCGAGGCGAAATCGAAACGCGGCTTCCAGAGCGTCACCAGCATGATCGCCATGCCGGCGATGGTGACGAAATAAAAGCGGTCGTCGGGCAGCGGAAAGCTGGCGAACTTGCCGAGCGTGCCGATGGTCAGAGCGAACAGGATCGCGTTGCTGCGTCCGTCCGGGATGCGGCCGGCCTTGTACAGCATCGCCCAGCCGCAGACGAGCATGACCAGGATCGGCGGCCAGTCATTGTCGGCCAGCGCCACCAGCGTGCCGCGGACATAGCCGTGAATGAAGGCGCCGAGCGTGAAGTCCGGGTGGAACCCGACCATCGAATTCTGGATCTGGACGCAGGAGAAGTAGAAATGCGTCCACCATCCGGGATGCCCGCTGGTCTTGGAAATGAAGACGCAGGCGGCGAATGAGGCCGCGAAGGTCGCCAGCAACGGCAGATAGCGCCAGCCGAACAGGATCGCGGCGATCAGGAACGCGAAGATGACGACAATGTTGTCGGGCCGCACGAAGACGGAGGCGAACAACAGCAGGCACGCGGCGAGGTCCCGCCCCTTCGCCAGCATGTAGATCGCCGTCAGCGACACGACGGCCAGCAGCATGTCCGGCGTGATCGCGGTCGCCATTTGGAACAGGTCGGCGACGATCAGCGCCGGCCCGAGGATCAGCGCCCCCTGCATCGCATCGGCGCCGCGTAGCCAGACGAAGCACAGCGCGCCGACCAGCAGCGTCGACAGGATGCTGATGGCGATGGCGCCCTTGACCAGCCCAAGCACCGGCGCCAGCATCTCCAGGACCCAGATATACCCGACCTTGACGCGGTACATGGAGAGTTGCGATTCGAAATCGACCGGGTTCGTCCATTGATGGACGTTGTAGGGGTTGCCCTGCTGGATTTCGTAGAGCTGCGCCGGTTGCGCTCCGACCTCGATCTCCTTCCAGGTTTCGGCATGCAGCGCCACCGGATCGGTGATCGTGTCTTCCAGCGCCGTCGCCACATAGGCGACCATGTCCCAGTTGTAGTCGGGACGAACGGACGTGTAGACGCCGATCAGCAGGAACATCCCGAGAAAAAGGAGCGCCGAAAGCCGCTCCATGAAGAGACGCTGCGTGAGGGTCTGTCTCGCCCCCTCGATTACGTCCGTCCGCAACGCCCAGCCCATTGCCGTCTGCCCGGTGCCGATCATCCCCGATTCCCCCAAAATTCGTTCTGTGTCCGGTCTCGCCCGTCAGCTCATCTGGCTTTTGACGAAATCCCGCACGATCGCCACGATGCCGCGCGACAGCAGATCGTCCATCGCGTCGACCAGCGTGTCGACATGATCGCGGCCGCAGATCAGCGGCGGCAGCAGCCGCACGACGTTGCGGTTGTATTCGGTGAAGGCGACGAGCACGTCGTAGTCGCGCAGCAGGAGCGCTCCCACGAAGCCCGACAGCGAGCCCTTCAGCTTGTCGTCGAGCATGCCCACGACCGGCCGCATCACCATCGGCAGCGTCTGCGAGAAATCCTGGAATTCCAGGCCGACCATCAGGCCCTGGCCGCGCACGTCCTTGATGATCTTGGGATATTTCGCCTTCAGCGCCTGAAGGCGCTCCAGCAGGTAGGCGCCCGTCGTCGCGGCGTTGTCGATCAGCCCTTCGTCGTAAAGCACGTTCAACGTCTCAATCGCGGTGATCGACGCCTCGCCGATGCCGCCGAAAGTGGCGGCCGCGTGGATCATCGCCGTCTTCGGCGCGCCGTAGGCCTTCATGTAGACCTCGCGTCGCGCGATCATCGCCGCCATCGCCGACTTGCCGCCGCCGAGCGATTTGGCGACCGCCGTGATGTCGGGAACGACGTTGAAATGCTCAAAGGCGTAGAACCGGCCGGAGCGGCCGACGCCGCACTGCACTTCGTCGGCCACCCAGAGTACGCCATACTGGTCGCAAAGCGCGCGCAGCCGGGTCCAGAATTCGGCCGGCGCCTGGACGATGCCGCCTCCGCCCTGGATGGTTTCCAGGACGATCGCGCCAATCTGCGGATCGGATTTGAACGCCGCCTCGACGGCGCGGATATCGCCGAACGGTACGCGCACGGTGTTGTCGCCGAGCTTGAATTCGGCGCGGTAGAGCGAACCGTCGGTGATCGAGAGCACGCCCTTGGTTTTTCCGTGGAAGGAATTCTCGGCATAGACGATTTTCGGCCGCTTGGGTCCGGCCGCGCGCTCCGCGAGCTTGATCGCGGCTTCCATCGCTTCCGAGCCCGACGAGCCGAGGAACACCATGTCGAGGTCGCCGGGCGATATCTTGGCGAGGTTATGGGCGAGCGCCGCCGCATATTGCGACATGAACGCTATGCCGATCTCGTGGCGGTTCTCGTCCTGGAACTGCTTGCGGGCCGCAAGAATGCGCGGATGGTTGTGGCCGAGCGCCAGCGATCCGAAACCGCCGAAGAAGTCGAGGATTTTCCGGCCTGTCTGGTCGATATAGTGCATACCCTCGGCGCGCTCGATCTTGATCTTGTGGAAGCCGAGCAGCTTCATGAAATGAAGTTGGCCCGGGTTGAGATGCTCGCGGAACAGGTCGGTCATGCGCGCGACATCGAGCGCCTTCGCCTGCTCGACGGTCAGCAGGTCGGGCTTCGGCAGGAGATTGTGCCCCATGCTTGGGGCATCGACGAAGACGCGGGCTTCGCGCGTATCGAGCTTGGTCATGACGTTCATCGCGATCCTCCTTATTCGGCCGGGACGTGGGCGGGGTTCACGGCGTGGCCGTTCTTCCTGGCGCGGTATTCGCGGTAGGCGGCGATCAGCATATCCTCGTCGCGGTACTGCGGCGCCCAGCCGAGCTGCCGCTTGCCCTTCGACACGTCGAGCACGCACTCCTCGTCGGCGATCAGATATTGCTCCGGATCCATGATGGGCAGGTTCATGGCGTCGAGCAGGTCGAGCGTCCGCTTGACGGCCCAGCCAGGCGTCGGGATCAGCAGCGACTTCGACCCGGCGTGCTTGATGAGGTCCCCCAACAGCTTGCGCACAGGCGGCGGATTGAGAGAGCCGAGATTGTAGGCCTCGTTCGGCACGCCGGCCTTGAAGGCCGCGCGCGCGGCCTCGGCGCAGTCGAACACGGAGATGAACTGATACGGATTCCTGCCCGAGCCGATCATCGGCACCGGCAGGTTCCAGTCGATCAGTTTGAACAGCTTTTCCAGAATGCCGAGACGTCCGGGTCCGATGATCAGGCGCGGACGGAACAGCGAGATGTTCATGCCCCGGGCGCGCCAGTTGGCGGCCAGTTCCTCGGTCTTGAGCTTCGACCAGCCATACTCGCCGAGCGGCGCGACCGGGTGCTCCTCGGTCATCGGGTGGGTGACCGTATGGCCGTAGATCATGTCGGTCGTGAAATGCACCAGCTTGCGCGCGCCGGCCTTGTCCATGGCCTTGATGATGTTCTCGGTCCCGTGGAAATTGACCGGGAAGAAGAAGTCGTGGCGCTTGGCGCGGACCTGGATCGGCGACAGCATCTTGGCCGACAGGTTGTAGACCACGTCGTCGGCCCGAAGGCCGAGGCCGTCGACCGACCGCATATCGGTCACGTCGGTATGGACATGCCGGACCCGGCGGTAGTGCGGCAGGTCGCTCTTGACGATGTCGGCGACGATTACCTCGTGGCCATCGGCGAGAAGCTTGGGGGCGAGGTGGCGGCCGACGAAACCGTCGCCGCCGAAGATGACGTGTCTCATTTTGAAATCTCACTCGTTTGCAGGGAAGCCGCCGCAAGCTTCGTGCCATCGTCGTGCGTCTCGCGCCCGCTCTGGGCGATCAGC
Organism: uncultured Rhizobiaceae bacterium; assembly: GCA_964244725.1. Classification (GTDB taxonomy): domain Bacteria; phylum Pseudomonadota; class Alphaproteobacteria; order Rhizobiales; family Rhizobiaceae; genus Kumtagia. Next base: position 322,652 of record CAXTJQ010000002.1, on the reverse strand, counting down.
ACGGTTCCGACGCAGATGAAGCCGATGCCCGCGATGCGCCAGCTGTTAATGTCCTCGTGGAAGAGAAAATAGGCGAAGACGGCGACGGCGACGTAGGCGAGGCTGAGGAACGGATAGGCGAAGGACAGTTCGACCTTCGACAGCACGTAGAGATGCGACGCCATCGAGACGACGAACATCGTCAGACCGGCGAAAACCCAGGGGCTGAAGACGATCTGCAGGACCTTGACGACCGGATTGGCGCCGGCGAACGAGAGCTCGCCGAGCGACGTCATGCCATGCTTGAGCATCAGCTGGGCGGCGGCGTTGGTCAGCACCGTGAACAGGATGAAGGGCAGAAATTTCATGACTTTTTCTCGTTCGACCTTTGATACACACGGCGCGGAAAATTTCGGTGAAAGCAGGCGGGCGAATTGAATCAAATCGTTCGTATGCAGCTCGCGCGTTGCTCTATTCGGCGGCTCTCATGAAGACGGAATGCGTCGCGTCGAGCCGCATGGCGGTGCGATTCCAGAGGCTCGACGTGAAGGCGCGGTCGCGCTGTTCATCGAGGCGCCGCCAGTCCGGAAACGACGCCGCGAAGGTCGCCGCCGACATGCGGGCGTCCTTGTAGGGATTGACGGCGCCGCCGGCGCCGACCGTGACGGCGTCGAGTTCGTCCAGCAGCGACAGCGTCCTCGCCCCCCGGTTGGGGAAATCCAGCGTCAGCGTGTAGCCTGATCGCGGAAACGACAGCATGCCTGGCGACTCGATCGAGCCGAAGCGCTTCAGGACCGTCAGGAACGACCCCTGCCCTGCTTCGCGGGCTTTCGCCAGAAGGACGCGAATCGTCTCACGCGCCGCCTCGACCGGGATGACGCTCTGGTGCTGATGCAGCCCGTTCGGACCATAGAGCCTGTTCCAGTCAGCCACGCCGTCGAGCGGAAAGAAGAAACCCTGGTAGCCGCTCGTATGGGGATTGCGCGCGCGGCCCTTTTGCCATCGATAGGCGGCGTTGAAGGCTTTCAGGAACGGCTTGTTCAGGACGTTGAAGGGAGGCTGCACCGGGACGCCGAGCCGGCGGCCCGAAGTCGACGCCGTTCTGGATCCATAGGCCGCGTGATTGCCCGTGATCAGCAGGCCTCGCCCAGCGCCGCTGCCGGATGCCAGTTGGTCCAGCCAGGCGACGGCATATTCGTTTCCCTCGTCGGCCTGTTCGGCCAGCTCGAAATAGCGGTCGAGACTGTCGAAGGGCGTGATCGTCTCGTCGATGTCGAGCGAGGGGACACGCAACAGGTGCAGGCTCGCCGACAAGATGATGCCCGTCAGACCCATCCCGCCGATGGTGGCGGCGAAGAGATCTGGGTTGGCGTCGGCGGAACACACATAAACCCGGCCGTCCGACCGCAGCAGTTCGAACTGCTCGACATGGCAGCCGAACGTCCCGCGCCGGTGGTGGTTCTTGCCGTGCACGTCGTTGGCGATCGCACCGCCCAGCGTCACGAACTGCGTGCCGGGCACGACCGGAGGGAAGAAGCCGTGCGGCGCGGCATGGGCGATGATCCGCGACAACAGCACGCCGGCCTCGGCCACGATCAGCCCGCTCTGCGTATCCAGGCTGACAACCTGATTCAGGCCGCGCATGTCGACCAGCGTCCCGCCGCCAGCCTGGCAGCTGTCGCCGTAGGAGCGCCCGTTGCCATAGGGCAGGATTGTCTCGTCGCCAAAGCCGCCCTTCTCGAGTTGCGCGATGGCGTCGCGAGCGGCCATCGCCCGCGTTCCGGGTGGCGTCGCACGGCCGAAGCTTGCATAGCGGGGCGGCATCACACCAGGCCCGCGACGAGCAGCAGCAGGGCGCCGATGACGACGACGAGTTGGCTGCGCCAGTCGCGCACGATAAACACGACCGGATCCTCGTGCAGTTCGTCGCGGCGCGCCAGGATCCAGATGCGGATCGTCATGTAGAGAACCAGCGGCGCGAGCGGCCAGACCATCCAGGGATGAGAGTAGAGTTCGCGCACTGCGGAACTGTCGATGTAGAGCGCCAGGACCAGCGCCGAGGAAAAAGCCGACGCCATGCCCGCCTGAGCGACGATGTCCTCGTCCTCGGCGCGGTAGCCGCGCCCGGCGATCCGCTCGCCGACGGTCAGCGTCGACGAGCGCATCTCGACGTAGCGCTTCACCAGCGCCAGCGACAGGAAGAAGAAGGTCGAGAAGGCGAGCAGCCAGAACGACGTTTCGGTTCCGGTCGCGGCGGCGCCCGCCAGGATGCGCGTCGTGTAGAGGCCCGCCAGCATCAGGACATCGAGCAGCAGCATCCGCTTGATCGAGAGCGAATAGGCCGTCGTCGCGACGAGGTAGAGCGCGAGCATGCCGCCGAAGACGAGCGGCAGGAACAGCGCGGCCGTGATGCTGACCGCCAGAAGCACGCACATTGAGATCAGGCCGAAGCGCATCGACAACAGCCCGCTGGCGAAGGGGCGGTTGCGCTTGGTCGGATGACGGCGGTCGAGCGCAAGGTCGAAGAAGTCGTTGAGGATGTAGATCGCCGATGCCGCGGCGCTGAACGAAACGAAGGCGACCAGGCATGCGAGCACCATGCTCAAATTGAAATATTCATGCGACAGCACCATTGGAACGGCGATCAGGCCATTCTTCAGCCATTGGTGGACACGCAGCATCTTGAGGATCGTCTTGAAGGTCGGCTTCGGCGTCTCGATGAGTTCGCAGCCCTGGGCAACCTGCCAGCGGGCGGCCGGCCGGTCGGGCGCCACCACGAAGGACAGCCGCGCCGCGTCGAAGATCGTCAGGTCGTGCCGGCTGTTGCCATAATAGTCGAAACCTGCATCGCCGTAGGCCGCCACCAAAGCGGCGCGCTTTCGCTTCGAAGTCAGGTTCTCCGCGCCGTCGGTGGCGAGCACGGCATCGAACAGGCCGAGATGCTTGGCGATCGCTTCGGCGAATTTGCGCGGAGTGCCGGTCGCGAGCACGATGCTGCGGCCGCGCTCGTGCTCGGCCTGCAGTCGGCTCAAAACTTCGCCGCGGTAGGGCAAGGTCGAAGGATCGATATCGACGCGCGCCGCGATCGCCTGCTTGAGCGCCGCCGGACCGGCAAGCAGCCAGAACGGCACCAGGAACAGGCAGAGCGGGTTCTTGCGCAGCAGCAGGAAGAGGCCTTCCCACAACAGATCGGTCGCGATCAGCGTTCCGTCGAGGTCGACCGCGAGAGGCACACCCTTCGTATCGGACCGAGCATCCATGGAGACATCCGCTTCGCCTGCCGCGCCGGTTTTTCCCGGCTTCGTGGCTTGGGCTATAGCGAAACTATGGTTCCGGAGCGTTAATCGGATCAGTTAACCGGGTACGCGCCGCGGCAACTTTGGGCATCGTCGTTAAGGGCTGCTTAACCGGATTGGTAAAAGGCCGGACATGAGCCCGACCTCCGCTTCATTGCGGCGATTCTCGACCGGCTTACTTGATCTTTCCGACGCCGCCGGTGATTTCGACGGTCTCGGACCCGGTGAGCGCTTCGCGGTCGCCGTTCGGCATCGTCACGAAACAACCGGCGCTGCAGAAGTCGACCGTCTCGCCGGCCGCCAGCGACAGTTCGGACTTGCTGCCGCCCTCCGTCACGATCAGCGTCCGCGGCTCGCCATCCCTGTTCACGGCGCTGGCGCTATGGGCAGCGCCGGCCAGCGCAAGGAGCGCAATGACTGAACCGACAGTTTTCTTCATGCCTTTGCCGGTGCTTCTCGCACCGCCTCCGTTCGCATCGGGCGCAACCGCCACTCTCGAAAATCTTATAAGGGTCGGTTGCTGAACGCCATCTGAATGACGTGTTCACGCGGGGATGGCCATTAGCCCGGATCGGCTTTCTTTCGCGGCGAACGCCCCGGCGCTGCAAATCTTTGCCTGTCCTCGGTCTGTTTTCGCAGCGCATCGGCCAGTTCGGCTTCGGCCTTGTCGTCGTCGCTGGGCCACTTCTGGTTCCCCTGCTCTTCCCAGATCCGCATCTGCCGCATCGGAGCTGGGATTTCGATGTGCTCGCGGGCAAACGTCTCGAGAATGGCGAAGCGCAGGTCGTTCTGCACGATGCCGCCATTCGTGACGTCCGCGAGGAAGGCGCGGATCTCGAACATCATGGCGGCGTCGGCAAACGACGAGAAGACGACGAACGGCTCCGGATTCTTCAGGATCAGCGCATGGCTGCGCGCCAGGTCGAGCAGGATGCCATGCACCTTGCGCGCATCCGATCCGTAGGCCACGCCGACCGCGACCTCGATGCGGCCGATGTTGTTGCGGTGCGTCCAGTTGCCGACCGCGCCGTTGATCAGTTCCGAGTTCGGCAGGATCACTGTCTGGCGCTGGAAGGTCTCGATTTCGGTCGCCCGCACGCTGATCTTCTTGACCGTGCCGGAAATCGGGCCTGCGACGATCCAGTCGCCGGCCTTGAAGGGTCGTTCGGCAAGCAGGATCAAGCCGGAGACGAAATTCGACACGACGTTCTGGAGGCCGAAGCCGATGCCGAGCGAAAGGCCGCCAGCGATGAGCGCGAGGTTGGAGAAGTCGATGCCCGCCGCCGACAGGGCCACCAGACCCGCTAGCGCCAGACCGGCATAGCCGACGATCGTGCGGATCGAGTTGCGCACGCCCGAATCGACGCGTCCGCGCGCCATGACCGACCCGTCGAGCCACCCCTGAAACCAGCGCGTGATGACGTAGCCGACGCCAAACACGACGACGCCCCAGAAGATGCCGACCAGCGAAAGCGTGAAAGAACCGATCTGGATGCCGGTGGCGATGCGGTAGACCCAGGCCTCGATGTCGCCCGGCTGAAACCCCCATTGCAGCAGGATGAGCGGCAAGCCGATCACCACCACCATGATGTTGATGACCACGCTGACCAGCAGCCCGAACTGGTCGAGGCCGGTATCGTCGACGCCGAACCAGCGCTGCGCGCGCACCCCCATCGCGGTATGAGCGAAGGCGCCCTCCTCGGACACCGCGCGCGACGACAGGAAGCCGAGATACATCGTGGCGAGCACGGCGCCGGTCCACACGATCTGCTGCGATAGGAACCGCGCCATGCCGATATAGCCGAACAGCGCGAAGCCGATCGTCACGAGACCGAGCGAGAACAGGGAATAGCGGATCGGCACGGGCCAGCGCTTCGGCCGGCCCTGTTCGTCGGCGAACGGCCGGACGAAGCCGCTCAGGAACACCAGCGAGCCGATCAGCACGGTCGCGATCAGCGCCTCGCCGACCGTTAGCGACAGCGGCGCGTCGACGGTTTCGTAGACGCCCTTCAGGAAGTAGTCGAGGCCCGACAGGACCGCCGTCGCCGACATGATCCACAGGAGCTTGCGCGCCGCGCCGGATTCGACCGGTATCAGTCGCCATGCAGGCATGTCGGGCGCGAGCACCGCCTTGCCGAGCCGGTGCACGAAGAAGACGAGGCCGACCACGCCGAACAGCGCGGACAGCATCGCGCCGATATCGCCGCGCAGCACCTTGAAATAGTCGAAGAAGAAATAGGTCGCGCCGAGGAATACGCCAAGGGCGGCGGTCGGCATCAGAGTCGACCAGAACGCGACGGAAAGGCGCGACAGGTAGGTCGGCTCGAATCGGTCTGGATCCGGCTCGATCAGATGTCCGAACGTCCGCCGTCCGCCGACCAGAAGCACGGCTGCGGCCCCGAGCGCGAAGAATGCCGCGCCGAGCGCGGAGGACAGCTTGAAGTTGAAGACGAAATGCAACCAGGCCGAAACCGAGCGGTAGAGCGTCCGGGTCGCGGCCCTCGCGCCCTCGATGACCTCGCCGCCGAGCGCGTAACTGATCTCGTAGCGTTTGGTCAGAAGGTTGGAGAACAGATCGCGCCGCATGTCGGTGATGCGGGTGACCAGCATGTTGACGCGGATGGACAGGTCCTCCGCCACCCCGAGCGCTGCGTTGATCTCGGCCTTTTCGGCGACAAGCTTGTCGCGTTCCTGCCGGACGATGTCCGGCTCGTCGGCCGCGCCCGCGGCGGGAGCCGCGCCGATCTTGTCGAGCCTGTCGTTGATTTCCGTCAGGCGCGGGCGAAACGATACGCTGCTGATGATCAGTTCGCGGGCCATCTCCTCCAGTTGCAGCCGGAATTCCACCAGACGGAGGTCGTCCCCGGCGTTGTCGTTGATGTCGGTCTCGATTTCGTTGGTCCGGAACGTCAGACCGTCGATCACGGTGCGCTGCTGGTCGACCAGCGCGTTGCCGGACTTGCCGAGGCCCTGCGCACTGGCGGCGGCGCCGAAGCCTGAGGCGGCGGCGATCACGATCAGGACGAAGACAAGGCTTCGGACGAATGGCGTCATGAAAGCAAGCGACTCGGGCGTTGAGAAATTTCCACGCAGAAACCAGCGATGAATGGCTTGCGCATGACCGTCACTGTTAGTGGGCCGGAACGCCGCGGGCAAGCGGTCGCCCGCCGTCGCGCGGGCGTCGGCCCTGTGAAAAGCGGTGGCGCAAACCTGGCTTTCGGTTAGAACGCGTCTCTGTAGAGTGTGCGAGCGCAAACAGGACTGTATGCCGGTATGGCGGAATATTCTGCTTTCTCGATTCTGAAGAATGCCTTCAAGGGAAACCGCGACTGGAAGCCGGCGTGGCGCAAGCCGCAACCCAAGCCATCCTACGACGTGATCATCGTCGGCGGCGGCGGGCACGGCCTGTCGACCGCCTACTACCTGGCCAAGGAGCATGGCATCACCAACGTCGCCGTGGTCGAGAAGGGGTGGCTCGGCTCGGGCAATATCGGCCGCAACACGACGATCGTGCGCTCCAATTATCTGCTGCCGCAAAACATCCGCTTCTACGAGCACTCGATGAAGCTGTGGGAGAACCTCTCCCACGACCTGAACTACAACGTGATGTTCTCGCAGCGCGGCGTTCTCAACCTCGCGCACACCCCGGCGCAGCTTGACGATTACGCACGGCGAGGCAACGCCATGCTGTTCGAGGGCGGCGACGCCGAGATGCTGACGCCAGAGCAGATCGGACGCATCTATCCCGGCCTCGACATCTCGAAAAACGCCCGCTTCCCGGTGCTCGGCGGCCTCAATCAGCCGCGCGCGGGCTCGGCCCGCCACGACGCGGTCGCGTGGGGCTACGCCCGCGCCGCAGACCGCCGCGGCGTCGACATGCTGGAAAATTGCGAGGTTATCGGCTTCCTGAAGGAGGGCGAACGGATCGTCGGCGTCAGGACCACGCGCGGCGAGATCCGAGCCCGGAAGGTGGCGGTCGCGGCGGCCGGCAGCACGGGACGCGTCATGCGGCTGGCGGGCGTCGACAGGCTGCCGATCGAGAGCCATGTGCTTCAGGCCTTCGTCTCGGAATCACTGAAGCCGACGCTGCCGGGCGTCATCACCTGGGGCGCCGGGCACCTTTACGCCTCGCAGTCCGACAAGGGTGGGCTGGTGTTCGGCGGCGGCATCGACGAATACAACACCTATGCCCAGCGCGGGAACCTGCCGATCGTCGAGGAGGTCATGAGCGAGTTCCTCGCCATGTTCCCGGCATTCGCCAAGGTGCGCCTGCTGCGCTCATGGGGCGGCGTGATGGACATGTCGATGGACGGCTCGCCGATCATCACGACGGGTCCGCTGCCCGGCATGTACCTGAACTGCGGCTGGTGCTATGGCGGCTTCAAGGCGACACCGGCCTCGGGCTGGTGCTTCGCCTGGACTATCGCCAAGAACGCTCCGCACGATCTCAACGCCCCCTTCACGCTCGACCGGTTCCATCGCGGCATCCTGATCGACGAGAAGGCGCAGGGCGCAACACCCAAGCTCCATTAGGCCGTCCGACCCATGCTCATAAACTGCCCCTACTGCGGCCCGCGCGACGTGTCCGAATTCAGCTACCAGGGCGACGACAATCGCGTTCGTCCGGCGCAGGATTCGGCCGATCGCGCCGCCTGGAACGCGTTCGTCTACGACCGCGTCAACACGGCGGGCGATCACAAGGAACTCTGGCAGCACGCCGGCGGATGCCGGGCGCATATCGCGGTCACCCGCAACACCATGACGCACAGGATTCTCGATGTCGCCTTCGTGCGCGACAGCGACCGCAAGCGCTCCGCCGATGCGGCGTCGAGCGGAGACGCGTCTTGAGCCCGCGCCGTGCGGCGTCCGGCGGGCGGATCGACCGCACGCGCACGATCCGCTTTGCCTTCGACGGCAAGCCGCTGACCGGACACGCCGGCGATACGCTGGCGTCCGCTCTGATGGCCAACGGCGTCTCGGTCATGGGCCGCTCGTTCAAATATCATCGTCCGCGCGGGCTTCTGGCTGCTGGCGTCGACGAGCCGAACGCTCTCGTCACCGTGCTGAAGGGCGAGGAGCGCGAGCCAAACATCCCGGCGACGCTGGTCGAGATTTACAATGGCCTCGTCGCCGTCAGCCAGAACCGCTTCCCGTCGCTCGCCTTCGATGTCGGCGCCGTCAACGGGCTTGGCGGCGGCGCGCTGGCTGCGGGTTTTTACTACAAAACGTTCATGGGTCCGGTGGTCGGTCCGCTGAAGGGCACGCGCTTCTGGATGGTCTGCGAAGCGATCATCCGCCGCGCCGCCGGCCTCGGCAAGGCCGGGACAGCGGCGGACAGTTCGCGCTACGAGCGCATGAACGCATTCTGCGACCTTATGGTCGTCGGCTCCGGCCCCGCCGGGCTGGCTGCCGCCAAGGCTGCCGCCGCCACGGGCGCAAACGTTATCCTCGCCGAACTGGATGCCGATCTCGGCGGCTCGGCCAAATGGTCGGGCGAGACGATCGACGGCGTTCCGGCGGCTGAATGGGCAGCCACGACCGCGCGCGACCTCGCTGCGTCGAACAATGTCCGCGTGCTGCCGCGTACGACGGTCTGGGGGTATTACGACAGCGATACGCTTGCCGCGATCGAGCGCGTGACCGATCACAAGCCCGCGCCCGCCAAGGGCGAACCACGCCATCGCCACTGGACGATCCGTGCCAAATCGGTGGTGCTGGCGACGGGCGCATTCGAGCGCCCCCTGGTGTTCCCGGGCAACGATCGCCCCGGGATCATGCTGGCCTCGGCCGCCCACCGCTTCACGAACGAGTTCGGGGTTCTGCCCGGCGCAAAAGTCGCCGTTCTGACCAACAACGACGGCGCCTACGGCGCGGCCGCTGCCTTGAAGCGCGCCGGCGCGGCGATCGTGGCGATCGTGGATGTGCGACCGAGCCTGTCGGAAACCGCGCGCGACATCGCCGCATCGGTTGGCGGCGATCTGCAGCCCGGCCATGCCGTGGTCGCGACCGAGGGCGGCAAACGCCTTACCGGCATCAAGGTGCAGGCCTACGATCTCCAGACGAAGACCCTGACCGGCACGGCGCGCCATCTCTCCGCCGACTGCCTGATCGTCTCGGGCGGCTGGTCGCCGGTCATCAACCTTGCGAGCCAGGCCGGCCTTGCCGCGAAATGGGACGACGACCTGCAGGCCTTCCTGCCGCCGGAAGCGACGCAGGACTGGACGGCGATCGGCGCGGCCGCGGGCCGGTTCACGACGCAGCAGGCCTTGGCGGACGGTTCGGGGTCGATGGCTGCTCCGATCGTCGACAACGCTCTGCCCGTCTCGAACCCCGCCCCGGTGTTCCAGATTCCAGCCAAAGGCAAGGCCTTCGTCGACTACCAGCACGACGTGACGGCGAGCGATGTCCGGCTCGCGCATCGCGAGGGTTTCGTCTCGGTCGAGCATCTCAAGCGCTACACGACGCTCGGCATGGCGACCGACCAGGGCAAGACCTCCAACGTCCCGGGCCTCGCGATCATGGCGGATGCGTTGGGCAAGCCTATTCCCGATGTCGGCGCGACCCGCTTCCGCCCGCCCTTCGCGCCCGTCTCGATGGGCGCCTTGGCCGCCGAACGCTATGGCGATATCAAGCCGGAGCGTCTCACCCCGATGCATGACTGGCATATCGCCAACGGCGCGACGATGATGCCCGCCGGCCTCTGGTTTAGGCCGCAGATCTACGCCCGGCCCGGCGAGAACGTCGAGCAGGCCTATGTCCGGGAAACGCGCGCCACGCGCGAATCGGCGGGCATCGTCGACGTGTCGACGCTCGGCAAGATCGCGGTGCAAGGCCCGGACGCCGGCATCTTCCTGGACCGGGTCTACACCAACCTGTTTTCGACGCTGGCCGTCGGCAAGGCGCGCTACGGCCTGATGCTGCGCGAGGAAGGCATCGCCTTCGACGACGGCACGACCTGGCGGCTCGGCGAGCACGACTTCCTGATGACCACCACGACGGCGAATGCCGGCAAGGTCATGCAGCATCTCGAATACTATCTCGACGTGATCTGGCCCGACCTCAAGGTGCATGTCACGTCCGTCAGCGACCAGTGGGCGGGCGCGGCGATCGGCGGGCCCAAGGCGCGGGATATCCTGGCGGCCTGCGTGACCGGCACGGCCGTCGACAACGAGGCCTTGCCCTTCATGGGCATCGTGCGCGGCGAGATCGACGGCGCGCCGGTCATGATCTGCCGCTTGTCCTTTTCGGGCGAGATGGCTTTCGAGGTCTATAGCGGGGCGGGGCACGGCGTCCATGTCTGGGAGGCTTTGCTCCAAGCCGGCAAGCCGTTTGGCCTCGTCCCCTATGGCCTCGAGGCGCTCGGCGCGATGCGCATCGAGAAGGGGCACGTCACGGGCGCCGAGATCGACGGCCGCACCACCGCGCGCGACCTTCACCTCGACTGGATGCTGTCGAGGAAGAAGCCGTTCGTCGGATCGATGATGATGGACCGCGATGGCCTCGTCGCCGAGGATCGCGTGCGCCTTGTCGGCGTCGTCTCGTTGGACAGTCGCCCGCTAACCGGCGGCGCCCACATCACGGATCGGCTCGACGAGATCAATCCGCGCAACTCCATCGGCCATATCACCGCGGTCTGCTATTCGCCCTCGCTCGGCAAATATATCGGACTGGCGCTGATTCGCGGGGGCAAGAGCCGGCACGGCACGCGAGCCTTCGTCTCCGACCCGCTGCGTAAGCGTTTTGGCCCGGTCGAGATCGTAAGCCACCATTTCTTCGATCCCGAAGGGAAACGCATGCATGGTTGAGATGCTCTCGCCGATCCTGCCGGCGGCGCGGCCGGCCTCGCATGGCAATTATCTCGACGGTGTCGGGGTCACGCTCTCGGAGACGCATCCGGGCTCTATCGTACAGGTCGCGGCGTGGCCCGGACAGGAGGCGGCGGTCAGCATCGAGATCGCCGACCGGATGCGCCTGGAGCTTCCGGCCGGTCCCGGCGGCGGCGTGGCGACCGAGACCGCCGCCGCTTTCGGATTCGCGCCGGGCAAGTTCCTTGTTATCGCCGAAACCGAGGGCTTGGCTGAATCGCTGCGGCAGGCAATCCCCTCAAGTCTCGGCAGCGTCACGGATTTGAGCCACGGGCGCACCGCCATCTGCATTGCCGGGACGAAAGCCGAATGGGTCCTGGCGAAGATCTTCGCCGTCGATTTCGCGGCGGGCGCCTTCCCGGTCGGCAAGGGGACGGCGACCATGCACCACGATATCTTCGCCGCGATCCAGCGTACGGGACCGATGCAGTTCGACCTCTATGTCTTCCGCTCCTTCGCGCGCGCCTTCTGGCATTCGCTCTGCCACGCAAGCGAGGAAGTCGGCTACGAGATCAGATAGGCTGCGGCGATGGCCGAACTTCCTTCCCATACGCGCGTGGTGATCATCGGCGGCGGCGCTGTCGGCGTCTCATCGCTTTACCACCTTGCGAAAGCCCGCTGGACCGACTGCGTGTTGCTGGAAAAGAACGAGTTGACCTCCGGCTCGACCTGGCACGCCGCCGGCAACGTGCCGACCTTCTCGTCCTCATGGTCGCTGATGAACATGCAGCGCTATTCGGCTTCGCTTTACCGCGGCCTCGCGGAAAAAGTCGGCTACCCGATGAACTATCATATCACCGGCTCGCTGCGCCTCGCGCACGGCAAGGAGCGGATGCGTGAATTCCAGCGCGCCAGGGGCATGGGCCGCTACCAGGGCATGGACCTCGACGTGATCGCGCCGCACGAGATCAAGGCGCGCTACCCCTTCATCGAGACGCATGACCTTGCCGGCGCGCTTTACGATCCGAACGACGGCGACATCGACCCCGCCCAATTGACCCAGGCGTTGGCCAAGGGCGCGCGCGACCTCGGCGCAAAGATCGTGCGTTTCTGCTTGGTCACAGGCGCGCGGCGCGAAAACGGCGAATGGATCGTCTCGACGCCGCAGGGCGAAATCCGTTGCGAGTATGTCGTTAACGCCGCCGGCTATCGCGCGGCGGAAGTCGGAAGACTGTTTGGCCGCGACGTGCCGATGATGGTGATGAGCCATCAGTACATCCTGTTCGAGGAGATCGCCGAACTCGCAGCCTGGACGAAGGAGAGCGGGCGAAAGCTGCCGCTGCTGCGCGATGTCGACACCTCCTACTACCTGCGCCAGGAAAAGCACGGCATGAATCTCGGGCCTTACGAGCGCAACGGCCTCGCCCATTGGGCCACGCCCGACGATCCGATGCCCGACGATTTCTCGTTCCAGCTTTATCCGGACGATCTCGACCGGTTGGAGGATTATCTCGCCGACGCCGTCGCGCGCGTTCCGATCCTCGGCACGGCCGGCCTGTCGAAGGTCATCAATGGCCCGATCCCCTATGCGCCGGACGGCAACCCGCTCATTGGCCCGATGCCCGGCGTCCCCAACGCCTTCGAGGCCTGCGTTTTCACCTTCGGCATCGCCCAGGCCGGCGGCGCGGGAAAAGTGCTCGCCGAATGGATCACCGAGGGCCAGACCGAGTGGGATATGTGGTCGTGCGACCCGCGCCGCTTTACGGCCTTCGCCGCCGACGAAAAGTATTGCGTCGCGAAGGGCCTCGAAATCTACGGCCATGAATACGCGATCCAGTTCCCGCGCCACGCCTGGCCGGCCGGCCGCGACCGCAAGCTCTCGCCGATCCACGACCGGATCGCGGCCCTCGGGGCGCAGTTCAACGCCTACAATGGCTGGGAGCGCGCGACGTGGTACGCACAAGCCGGCGACGACACGTCAGAGGACGCGACACAGACCTTCGACCGCGCCGGGCCCTGGGAGCCGCGCATCCGCGCGGAATGCGAGGCAGTGCGCGACGCCGCCGGCATCCTCGACCTGCCCGGCTTCTCGCGCTTTCGCCTGCAGGGACCGGGCGCGCGCGACTGGCTCGCACATTTGACGACCGGTCTCATCCCTAAACCAGGACGGATCGGCCTCGGCTATTTCGCCGATCAAAAGGGCCGCATCGTCACCGAAATGTCGATCATGGCGCTGGCCGAGGATTTCTTCTTCCTGATCACCGCGTCCATCGCCGAGAGCCACGATTTCGAGTGGCTGAACAACCACCTCCCGCAAGACGCGGAAATGACTCTCGGAAACGTCACCGACGCCTTCGCCTGTCAGATATTGACCGGTCCGAACGCGCGCAAAATTCTGGCGGAAGTTGCGGACGCCGACCTGGCCCTGCCGTGGCTGTCGCACCAGTCCTGCCAGATCGCCGGCCGTTGGCTGCAGCTCGTCCGCGTGTCGTTCGCGGGCGAACTCGGCTGGGAACTGCACACCAAGGTCGAGGATACGGCCGCCGTCTTTGACGCCGTTTGGGAAGCCGGCAAGAAACATGGATTGAAGCCGTTCGGCATGTTCGCGCTCGATTCGCTGCGGCTGGAAAAGAGCTACCGGACCTGGAAGGGGGACCTCTCGACCGATTATACGATCCTGCAGGGCGGGCTCGAACGCTTCGTCAAATGGAACAAGCCAAACTTCGTCGGCAAGGCCGCATTGCTCAACGAAAAGCAGCAGGGCGTGACGAAACGCTTCGTGACGCTGACCCTCGACGATCCCGGCCCATGCGATGCGCCCTCGATGTCGACGCTCTGGCATGATGGCACGATTGTCGGCGAAACCACCTCCGGCGGATGGGGCTACCGCGTCGGCAAGTCGATCGCCCTCGGCATGCTCCGCGCCGACCTGGCCGAACCTGGAACGAAGGTCGAGATCGAGATTTTCGGCGACCGCTTCGCCGCGACGGTGCAGAAGGACGAGCCTCTCTGGGATCCGAAGAACGAGCGCATACGCGCATGATTCGTGCAGCTTTGAGGTTCTGACGTGCCCAACCCCTCTTCCCGCATCACCGGCATCATGCCGTCCGGCAAGGACGGCTGGGAGGTGCATTTCGAGGCGCTGCGGCGCAAGCAGGCCGGCGAGCCGATCATCATGCTGTCGATCGGCGATCATGACTTCGATACGCCGAGCGAGACGGTCGAGGCCGCCGTGACCGCGGTGCGTGCGGGCTATCACCATTATACGCAGCTTCCCGGCATCCCGCGACTGCGGCGGGCGATGGCAAAGGCCTCGACCGATTGCACCGGCGTGGCGACCACCGCAGACCAGATCATCGCGACGCCGGGAGGACAGGCCGCGCTCTTCGCCGCCGTGCAGGCGGCGCTCGACCCCGGCCAGCACGCGATCGTCGTCGCGCCCTACTACGCGACCTACCCAGGCACGTTCCGCTCCTCGGGCGTCGGCTTCACCGTGGTCGAAAGTTCGGCCGAGGAAGGGTTCCAGCCGAACGCCGAGGCGATCCTCAAGGCGGTCGAGCCGAACACGCGGGCAATCCTCATCAACACGCCGAACAACCCGACCGGCGCCGTCTATACCCGCGAAAGCCTGCAAGGCATCGCGGAGATTTGCCGCGAGCGCGACCTCTGGCTGCTCTCCGATGAGGTCTACTGGACGCTCGGCGGCGGCGAGCATGTTTCGCCGCGTTCGCTTCCCGGCATGGAAGAGCGCACCATCGTCATCAACTCGATGTCAAAGAGCCATGGCATGACCGGCTGGCGCATCGGCTGGCTAACCGCGCCCGCCGACCTCGTGCGGCTTCTCACCAGCCTGAACATCGTAACGACCTACGGCCTGCCCGATTTCACCAGCCATGCCGCGGCCGAGGCCTTCGAGAACGGCTATGGCGTCAAGGAGATCGCCGAGCGCTATGCCGCACGTCGGCACGTTTTCCTCGACGCGGTGCGCGGCTTGAACAACGTCGTCGTACGGGGCTCGGAAGGCGGGATGTATGTCATGCTCGATATCCGCGCGGTCGAGCCGGATTGCGAAAAGTTCGCGTTCGCGCTGCTCGACACGGAGAACGTCGCCGCCATGCCCGGCGTAAGCTTCGGCGACGCGGCGGCCGGACATATCCGCATCAGCCTGACTCAGCCCGAGACCATCCTTCGCGAAGCCGCAGCCCGCATCCGCCGCTTCGTCGGGTCGTACGAAAGGCGCGCGGCATGAGCGTGGACGCACAGCTTTTGCTGATCGATCGAACGGAACTGCACAACGCTGACGCCTCCCTCCCCCTTGTGGGGAGGGATACAGGGTGGGGGTACGAGCCCATGTATGACTTTCAAACCTTTCGAATGGAAGCGCTCGTTTGCAGAGGCAGTACACCAAGGCACCCCCACCCCTTACCCCTCCCCACAAGGGGGAGGGAGCCGGCCACGACGCGTCGGCTTGAAAGCCGCGCGGCATGACCGCCCTCCCCGCCAAGGCCCGCGCGGTCATCATCGGCGGCGGCATCTCCGGTTGTTCGGTGGCCTATCACCTCGCCAAGCTCGGTTGGACCGATGTCGTCCTACTGGAGCGCAAGCAGTTGACCTCCGGCACGACGTGGCACGCGGCCGGGCTGATCGGCCAGCTGCGCGGCTCGCGGAACATGACGCGGCTCGCGAAATATTCCGCCGACCTCTACGTCAGACTGGAGGCGGAAACCGGCGTCGCCACCGGCATGCGGCAGGTCGGCTCGATCTCGGTGGCGCTCACCGAGGAGCGCAAGCACGAACTCTATCGCCAGGCGACGGTGGCGCGCGCCTTCGATGTCGACGTGCGCGAGATTTCGCCACGCGAGGTCAAGGAGATGTATCCGCATCTCAATGTCGAGGGTGTGGTGGGCGCGGTGCATCTGCCGCTCGACGGCCAATGCGATCCCGGCAACATCGCCATGGCGCTTGCCAAGGGTGCGCGCCAGCGCGGCGCGAAAATCGTTGAGAACGTCAAGGTCACCGGAGTCACCGCCAGGAATGGCCGCGTCTCCGGCGTCGCCTGGGAGCAGGACGGCGAACGCGGCGCGATCCTGACCGATGTCGTCATCAACTGCGCCGGCATGTGGGCGCGAGACCTCGGCGGCATGTCGGGCGTGACGATCCCGCTGCACGCCTGCGAACATTTCTACCTGGTCACCGAGCCCATCCCGGGCCTCGGCCGATTGCCGGTCCTGCGCGTCCCCGATGAATGCGCATACTACAAGGAGGACGCCGGCAAGATGATGCTCGGCGCTTTCGAGCCGGTCGCCAAGCCGTGGGGCATGGACGGCATCCCGGAAAGCTTTTCGTTCGACCAATTGCCGGAGGACATGGAGCATTTCGAGCCGATCCTCGAAATGGGCGTCAACCGTATGCCGATGCTCGGCACGGCCGGCATCCACACCTTTTTCAACGGACCAGAGAGCTTTACGCCCGACGACCGCTACTATCTCGGCGAAGCGCCGGAACTGCGCGGCTACTGGATGGCGACGGGCTACAATTCGATCGGCATCGTCTCTTCCGGCGGCGCCGGCATGGCGCTGGCGCAGTGGATGAACGACGGCGAAGCGCCTTTCGACCTGTGGGAGGTCGACATCCGCCGCGCCCAGCCGTTCCAGAGGAACCGGACCTACCTCAAGGCGCGCGTCTCCGAAACTCTCGGCCTGCTCTATGCCGACCATTTCCCTTATCGCCAGTTCGCCAGCGCGCGCGGCGTACGCCGCTCGCCGCTGCACGCGCATCTAAAGGCGCGCGGGGCGGTGTTCGGCGAGACGGCCGGCTGGGAGCGCGCCAACTGGTTCGCGCGCGGAGGCCAGGAGCGCGAATATCGCTACTCCTGGAAACGCCAGAACTGGTTCGACAACCAGCGCGAGGAGCATCTGGCAGTGCGCAACGGCGTCGGTCTGTTCGACATGACATCCTTCGGCAAGATTCGGATCGAGGGTCGCGACGCGCTGGCGTTCCTGCAAGGAGTCTGCGCCAACGACCTCGATGTCGCCCCCGGCAGAATCGTCTACACGCAGATGCTGAACGCGCGTGGCGGCATCGAGAGCGACCTGACCGTCACGCGGCTTTCGGACACCGCGTTTTTCGCGGTGGTTCCCGGAGCCACGCTGCAGCGCGACCTCGCCTGGCTGCGCAAGCATATCGACGAACAGTTCGTCGTCATCACAGACGTGACGGCGGCCGAGGCAGTGATCTGTCTGATGGGCCCCAGCGCCAGAAACTTGATTCAAAACGTGAGCCCGAACGATTTCTCCAACGCGAACAATCCGTTCGGCACGTTTCAGGAGATCGAGATCGGCATGGGATTGGCGCGCGCGCATCGCGTCACATATGTCGGCGAGCTCGGCTGGGAATTATACGTCTCGACGGATCAGGCCGCCCACGTCTTCGAGGCCATCGAGGACGCCGGCAAGGATGTCGGCTTGAAACTTTGCGGGCTTCACACTCTCGACTCCTGCCGCATCGAAAAGGCGTTCCGCCATTTCGGCCACGACATCACCGACGAGGACCATGTGCTCGAAGCCGGCCTCGGGTTCGCGGTAAGAACCGGCAAGGGCGAGTTCATCGGCCGAAACGCGGTGCTGCGCAAGAAAGAAGCCGGCCTGTCGCGCCGCCTCGTCCAGTTCCGGCTGAGGGACCCCGAACCGCTGCTGTTTCACAACGAAGCGATCGTTCGCGACGGCAGGATCGTCGGCACGATCACGTCCGGCAATTACGGCCATCATCTCGGCGCTGCGATCGGCCTCGGCTATGTGCCGTGCGAGGGCGGGAGCGAAACGGAGATGCTCAAATCAAGCTACGAAATTGAGATCGCCGGCGAGCGGTTTGCCGCAGCGGCAAGCGTGAGGCCGATGTATGACCCGAAAAGCGAGCGGGTGAAAATGTAAGATGCTTAAGCAACCTTGAGTGTTGTCTCATCACCTGAGAGCGGGTCGACAAACACGATGCGACCATTATCCGACCCCTTGAGTTGCTCGTTGGCGTTGAGCAGTTCGATCCCGCAGACTGCGCCAGTGGAATCGATATCCACCAGAAAGTCTCCCGTAATCTCAAGCGTTTCGACATCGCCCTTCTTCTCGCGGAGGCGAATGTAAGCGGCGTTGACCTTCGGGTCGTATGTCAGTCTCATCGCGCAGCGCCTCAGAAGAATTTCACGATGACGGTGATGGCGAGCCATGCGTCATCTTCGAAAACAGCATAAACCTCGATCTGCTTTGTGTCGAACTGCCGGCCGCGCCACAGGAATGATCCGGGAAAATTTCGACGGAAGCCGGTTCGACCATGCTTGGCGGGAAAGCTTTCACCACGCTGGTCGGTTTCGACAATTTCCGCTGCGCTTGCGCCGCGCAGTTCCATTCGAGCAGCGGCGTGGGGATGAACGCTCACCGCGACCATCGCTAAAACCGCTCCAGCCTTTCTCTGACCTTCTCAACAAACTTCGCCCGCGTTTCCGCCGTCGAGCGATCCATGTCGTAATGCGCCAGGAACAGCCTTTTGCACCGCGTCGCACACAGCGCCCGGATGCCGCGCAGGATGGTCTTGCGGCCGGGCTCGCCGATCAGAATCGAAAACAGCCATGGCGCGCCGCAGGTCGTGACCACTGCGATGCGGTCCATGTGAGAGACCAGCGACAGGATGCGCCCGCCATCGGCCGGCAACTTGAAGGCGACGTCGGTTGCCCACACGCGGTCGAACCAGCCCTTGAGCATCGCAGGAAGGCCGTACCACCAAGTCGGATAGACGAAGACGATGCCTTGCGCCCATCTCAGGTGTTCGGCATGCGCGAGCACGATCGGATCAGTAGGCTGCCCGTCGTTGTAGGTTCGGCGCGCCTCGGCAGTCATCACCGGATCGAAATTTTCCGCATAGAGGTCTAGGAGGCGCACCTCGTCGCCGCGCCTGGCAAACGCATCGAGCGCGGCATCCCTCAAGGCGGCGCAGTAGCTGTCGGACGCCGGATGGCAATAGACGACGAGAATGCGCATCAAAACGCGTCCATCCTGGCGGCGACTTTCGCCATGAAGGCCCGCCTCGACGCATCGGTGGAGAGGTTCATCGAATAATGCGCCATATAGGACACAGGCGCGCCAGGCCTGACCGTAGCGCGCAGCATCCGGGTGATGATCCGGCGCGGCGGATCGCCCATCAGAGCTGCGCGAAACCGGCTGCCGCCATAGCTGGTTATCGCTGCGACCTTGCGGATGGTGTGGAGCGACGGCCGCGCCTTTCCGTCGACCAGCTTGAAGGACACGTCCGGCAGGAACACGCGGTCGAAGAATCCCTTGAGGATCGCCGGAAAGCCGTAGTTCCAGACTGGAAAGCACAAAACCAACGCTTCGGCGCGCAGCACCCGCGCGACATAGGGAGCGACAGCTTCGCCGGCGTTGCGCCCATCGTGATAAGCCAGCCGCTCGGAACGGCTCAGCCGAGGTTCGAAATCTTCGGCGTAGAGATCGCAGTCGTCGACGGTATGACCCGCCGCCCGCAGCCGTTCGACGATCAGGCGGTGCAGCGAAGCGTTAAAGCTGGTCTCGACGGGATGGGCATGGAGAACGAGAATGTTCATGGCCAGTCAACCCGCCTGCTCCAATCCCCTGAACAGAAAGACCTTACCCGACCTGTAGTCATAGTCCGAATTCTCCCAGGCGATCATCTTGCCGGGATTGAGCAGGCCTTGCGGGTCGGCCTCGCGCTTGAACGCGAGCTGGATGTCGTCGGTCTGCTTCATGCCGCCTTCCTCCAGCGTGTAGCGGTGCGGATTGAACACCGGACAGCCGGCGTCCTCGTGCATGCGTATGATGTCGTTCAGCCTGTCTTCGCTGGTGAATCGGATCAGCGGCAGGCCAAAGCAGGTGACATTGCCGTCGAAGCGCACGAATTCGAGATGCGACATCAGTTCCCCCGGGAACATGGCCTCGATCGTGTCGACCAGCGCGAGATGGTTCGGAAATGGATAGAGCGACTGCAGGTAGGTGATCGACGGATCGACACGAAGGGCGCGCAAGGTCGTGTGGTTCCAGGCGAGTTCGTAGGCCGGCGGCAGCCCCTTCTTCTCTTCGGGCGTCGCGGTCGAGCCGTCGTAGATCACTTCGCCGCCCGCGCGTCGCGTGAAAGCGCGCAACGCATCGAGCGAATGCGGCGTGGCCATCACGGCGACGATGCTCTGATCTTCCCTGAGAAATTTATGGTGCCGCTTGAAGTAAAGCCGTGGCGCGGGTGCGGCGATCGGCGTGATGAGCTTCGTCAGCAGCCCGTCCTGGCAGGCGAGCGCATTGCCGTAGCGCGCGGCTGCCGCGAATTCGTCGAAGCCGACGATCACGTCGACCCAGTCGTACGAAGCGGTCAGCGGCATCTCGACCTCGGTGATGATGCCGTTGGTGCCGTAGGCGTGCGTGACCTTGTGCAGATCCTCGCCGGTCAGGTCGAGCGCCTTCGGCTCGGCCTCCATCGTCACGACGCGCAGGCGAAGTACGTTGCCGAAATCGCGGAGGCCGCCGAAATTGATCGATCCGACGCCGCCTGACCCCCCGGCGATGAAGCCGCCGATGGACGCGGTGTTGTAGGTCGAGGGATGCATCCGCAATTCCTGCATGGAATGCGCCCGCGTCGCCCGGTCGATGTCGGCGATGATCGCGCCCGGCCCGCAAACCACGCGCCCCGATGAAATCGAGGCAACCGCGTTCATGTCCGCGAGGCTGAGCACGACGCCGCCCGACAGCGGCATGGCTTGGCCGTAATTGCCGGTGCCCGCGCCGCGCGGAGTGACCGGCACGCCGTGCCGATGGCAGGCGGCGAGAACGCGGATCACCTCTGTCTCGTCAATTGGCGACACGACAAGATCGCCCGTGACGTGATCGAGCTGCCGCTTGAGGATCGGACTGTACCAGTAGAAGTCGCGGCTCTTCTGCTGCACGAGGGCGGGATTGTCCTCGATCTTCAGCCCTTCGAGGTCGCGCTTCAGCGCTTCGATATCCATCGCTCAGCCCATCAGATCGTCGAGTTCGGCATAGTCAGGCAGCACGCGGTCGATCGCCTTGCCATCGCGCAGGACGAGGCGATCCGATTCGGGGCGCGACAGCAATTCGGTCCAGTTGCGTCCCCTGAAGATCACCAGATCGGCCGATCCGCCAACCCTCAGCGCGCCGGCATCCTCGATCCGCATGACCATCGCGGGCGTCGCCGCGACGGCCTTGGGCCAGTCCGCAACCGGATGGTCGAAATGAATGATCCGCGTCGCCATGCGGTAGACTTCCAGCATGTCGAGGTCGCCATATGCGTAGAACGGATCGCGCGTGTTGTCCGAGGCGACGCAAACCGGAATGCCTCGGGCCTTCATTTCGTGCAGCAGCGTCACGCCGCGCCAGCGTGGCGTCGTACCGTTCTGCCGGCGATCCTGCAGGTAGAGATTGCACATCGGCAGCGAGACGACCGCGATTCCCGCCGCGGCGACCATGTCGAGAGTCTCCTTGACCTCGCGGTCCGGCTGGCGCGACAGCGCGCAACAATGGCCGACAAGGACTCGGCCGCTGAAATCGTGGCGCAGCGCCGCTTCGGCGATCTTGCGCAAAGAGACGGCGGAAAGCTCGTCGGTTTCGTCGGCATGAAAATCAAGATCGAGCCCGAGATCGGCCGCGGTGGCGAAAACACGGTCGAGCAGGATGTCGAGGTCGGACGCCATGAAGGTCACCGCGCCCAGCACGCCCTTGGCTGACGCAACGCGACCCGCCAAGGTGGCGAACTGTTCCTGGTCGCGGACGGCATCGATCGGGACGAGACTCACCGCCTGAAGCTCGATCTTGCCACGCCAGGTCTCACGCATCCTTTCGAAGACCGGCCAGGAAATGCGATCCTGCGGCGATACCGAATCCAGATGGGTCCGCAGCGCCTTGGCGCCGTGCGCATAGGCGCAGCGCAGCGAAAAATCCATCCGGCGCGCGACATCCTCCGATTTCCAGTTCAGCAGCCGATCGGTTCCGCTCGCCTCCAGCGCACCCATGAAGGACCCGTCCGGATTGGGCATGCGCGGCCAGATATGGCCCTTGTCGATATGAGTGTGGCAATCGACGAAGCATGGCAGGACGATGCGTCCGGCGAGATCGATCGCACGAGGCGGCTCGGGTTTCTCGGCGCGCGAGGCAATCCCGGTGATCCTGCCGTCGGCGATGGCGATGTCGACCACAGCGAACCCATCGCGATCGAAGGTCGCGGTCACGCCGGGCGTCAGCGAGAAGTGAACGCGGGCGTTGCCAAGCACATACCAGCCGGTTTCGGGAATCTGAATCGTCATGTCATCGCGATAGCACGTTGCCCATCCTCATCCATCCGTCCGCATCGCGCTCTCGTGCCAGCGGCGCAGGATCAGGTGCGAGATCAGCGTCAGCGCCAGGAAGATCAAGATGCCGGTGAACGATATCAGGAACAACGCGGCGAAAAGCCTTGGCGCGTTCAGACGATAGCCGGCCTCGATGATCCTCGATGCGAGCCCTGACGACTGTCCGCCGGAGCCAGCGACGAACTCCGCCACCACCGCGCCGATCAGCGACAATCCGCCCGCGATCTTGAGGCCGCCGAGAAAATAGGGCATCGCCGCCGGCAGGCGCAGATAGCGCAATTGCTGCCAGCGCGAGGCGCCGTTGAGCCGGAACAGGTCGATCAGGTTGCGGTCGACCGAGTTCAGCCCGAGCGTCGTGTTGGATAGGATCGGGAAGAATGCGACGATCCACGAGCAGAGCAGCAGCTTGGCGGTCTGGTTGTCGATGTAGATGTTGATCAGCGGGAAGATCGCGACGATGGGCGTGACCTGCAGCACGATCGCGAACGGAAAGAACGACATCTCGATCCATTTCGACTGCGCGAACAGGATCGCGAGCCCAACACCGCCGAAGACGGCGAGGGCGAGGCCGAGGAACGTGATCCGCAAGGTCACCAGCAGGGACGAAAAGAGAAGTCCGGCATCCTTGAAGAGCGTATCCAGCACGACGCCGGGT
This sequence comes from uncultured Rhizobiaceae bacterium, assembly GCA_964244725.1. Classification (GTDB taxonomy): domain Bacteria; phylum Pseudomonadota; class Alphaproteobacteria; order Rhizobiales; family Rhizobiaceae; genus Kumtagia. The sequence continues at coordinate 299,543 of CAXTJQ010000002.1, read as the reverse complement.
CTCGGCAGGATGTATTGCGGAATTTCGTTCCAGACGCAGATGCGGTCCCAGCCCGCGATCGCCAGCACCATGATGGCTATCGGCAGCACCCAGCGACCGATTCTCTCAAGCCGCGCGGTACGCAATCGACGCGACTCCTCGGCGTCGAGCAGGACGCGCTGCGCCGTCTCAATGACCGTCATAGGCGCCGCCGGCAGTCGCACTGATCGCGTCGGCGAGCACGTCCGACGCGTGCCGGCATTGCGCGGCGTATTCCGGCGAGGTGCGGAACGCCTCGTCGCGCGGATAGGGCGCATCGACCGCCAGTTCCCGGAACACCCTGCCCGGCCGCGCCGCCATGACGGCGATGCGGTTGGAAAGAAAGACGCTTTCGAATACGCTGTGCGTGACGAAGACGACCGTGAAGCGCTCGTCTTGCCACAGTTCGAGCAGATCGTTGTTCAGCCGGAAGCGCGTGATCTCGTCGAGCGCGGCGAAGGGCTCGTCCATCAGGAGTAGCCGCGGTTTTGTCATCAGTCCGCGCGCGATCGAGACGCGCATCTTCATGCCGCCGGACAGTTCGCGCGGCATGGCCCTTTCGAAGCCGGTCAGGCGCACACGCTCCAGCAACTGCAGGATGGCGGGCTCCGCCCGCGCGCGCGAAATACCCTTGAGGCGCAGCGGCAGCCAGATGTTGTCGAAAACGTTTGCCCAGGGCAGCAGCGTCGGCTCCTGAAACACGAAGCCAATGGCCGAGCGGCCGGAATTGCCGCCGCCGCGCCAGTCGAGCATGCCCGAGGTCGGCATCGACAGCCCGGCGATGATCCGCAGGGCGGTGGATTTGCCGCATCCGGACGGCCCGAGCAGGCTGAGGAAATCGCCCTCGTTGAGCGTCAGGTTGGCGTCGCGAAGCGCCGTGACGCCGTTGGAGAAGGTCTTGCCTATGCCGCGCAACATCAGGAGCGGTTTCCCGCCCGCGATGTCATGCCGTTCGGCATGGGCCTGCTGCTGCACGCGGTCGCGACCGGCCTATTTCTTCAGGTCAATGCCGACGCCCTTGTTCACGAAGGCCAGCGTATAGGCCTTCTTGATGTCGATCCCCTCCGGCAGCACCTTGGCCTTGACCATCGTGTCGTAGAAACTCTTCATCCGTTCGTCGCTCATCGCGCCGATGCCAAGCTTCTCGGTGTCGCCCGAATCGACGATGCCGTATTCCTTCAGCTTTTCGATCGAGAAGGCGATCTGCTCGTCGTTGATGTCGGGATTGTCCTTCTTGATCATTTCGTTGGCGGCTTTGTTGTCGCCATAGAGATAATTGTACCAGCCCTTGGCGGAGCTCTCGACGAAGCACTTCACGACTTCCGGCCGCTCGTCCACCGTCTTCTGCATCGTCTCGATCGTTGTCGAATAGGTGCTGAAGCCATAGTCGGCGAGCAGGAAAAGGTTGGGCTTGAACTTGCCCTCATTCTCCACGGCGAGAGGCTCGGACGTGATGTAGCCCTGTTGCACGGACTTCGGATTGGCGATGAACGGCGCCGGATTGAAGGTGTAGGGGACGCGCTTGCCGCCGTCGAAGCCGAACTCCGTGATCAGCCACTGGAAATACGTCTGAAAGCCTTCGTCGCCGATGATGAACTGCTCGGCGCTCTTCACGTCCTCCCATTTGTCCAGCCCCTCGCCCGGATGGGTCATCAGGACCTGCGGCTCCTTCTGGAAATCGCCGGCGACGACGACGACCGGGATGTTCTGGTTCACCGCGTCGAAGGCCTGCAGCATGTTGCCGCCCATGTAGAAGTCGATCTTGCCGGCGAGCAGCAGCGGCCGGCCGCTGACCTGCGGGCCGCCCTGCATGATCGTCACGTCGAGACCGCAGGCGGCGTAAGTGCCGTCAGCGACCGCCTGATAATAGCCGCCGTGCTCGGCCTGGGCGAGCCAGTTGGTCATGTAGGTCACTTTTTCGGCCGCCAGCGCGCCGGAGGAGAGCAGCGCCAGCGCGCCAACCGAAAGCGACAATTTCGAAAACTGCTTTTTCATGCCGAGACCCCTCAAGGATTTTTTGATCCGATTCATCGTGCATATTTTTCAAGCGCCTGTCCATTGCTGCCTGACGGTTGCGCACACCGCTTGCGGCAACGGGTCGGGCGACATAAACATCAGCCGGGGATGGAGGTTAACTTTGTTCAACTCGCTCTCGCCGAAGTCGATACGTCCGCCCTTCGCGCGCTACAGTCATGGCGTCGAAATCCCGCCAGGCCAGCGCCTCGTGCTTTGCTCCGGACAATTGGGGATCGGGCCGGACGACATGGTTCCCGAGGATGCGGGGGCACAGGCCGAAATCTGCTTCGCCAACATCGACGCCATTCTTCGCGAGTCGTCGATGACGCTCGCCAACGTCGTCCGCATCAACGCCTTCGTGACCGAGCGAGCGCACATGCCAGCCTACATGGCGGTGCGCGACAGGCTGTTCGCGGACAATCCGCCAGCCTCGACCCTGGTGATCGTCTCCGGATTCACGCGGCCGGAGTTCAAGGTCGAGGTCGAAGCAACGGCGGCGGGGTGAACGACATGGATGGCAAAAGACGCGTCTGGTGGGGCGACTATCGAACGACCGAGTATGCGGGCATCGACCCTGAGTCGACGATCGCCATCCTGCCGGTGGCGGCGATCGAGCAGCATGGCCCGCATTTGCCGGTTTCGACCGACACGTCGATCATGCAGGGCATGCTGGAAAGCGTAATCGCCCGGCTGCCGGACGACCTCGACATCCGCATCCTGCCGATCCAGGCGGTCGGGAAGTCGAACGAGCATCTTCACGCGCTTGGGACGCTGACCCTACCGGCGACGGTGCTGATCGAGGCATGGACGGAACTCGGCGTTTCCATCGCCCGCGCGGGCGTCAAAAAACTCGTCGTCGTCAACTCGCACGGCGGCAACGAGGAGATCATGGGCATCGTCACGCGCGAATTGCGTGTCCGGTTCGGGATGCTGGCGGTGAAGACGAGCTGGCAGCGCTTCGGCCGGCCGGCCGGCATGTATCCGGAACTCGAAGATCGGCACGGCATCCATGGCGGCGATGTCGAGACGTCGCTGATGCTGCATTTTCGCCCCGACCTCGTCGACATGACGCAAGCGCGGAACTTCAAATCGCGCGTCGCCGCCGCCGAAAACGATTTAGCGTTGCTGCGCCACACCGGCACGCACGCCTTCGCCTGGATCGCGTCCGACCTGAACCCGCACGGCGCGGTCGGCAACGCCGCGATCGCCACGGCCGAAAAGGGGCGGCTGACCGCCGAGCATCAGGCGGACGGTTTCATCACGCTGCTTCGTGACGTGCGCGGCATCGCGCTCGAGGACTATCTTCCATAGGGCCTCTCACACGTCGATCTGGAGCGCGAACGGCGCACCCTCATAGGCGTCAGCGCCGCGTCCGATCGAGGCGATCGCCGTGATCATTCGGCCGTCCCGGCCGAGCATATCGTCGGCGATCGCGATCAGTCTCGGATTTGGCGTGGCCGATGGCGACAGGCCGCGCAGCGTCCGCGCCAGCTCCAACTCGTCGCGTTCGGGCGCGAGCGCCGCCGCGATGATATAGGCCGAGGCCGTCGAGCGGCTGATGCCGGCATAGCAATTGATGACGAGCGGTTTTGCCCGGTTCCACGTCCGCGCGAATGCCAGCAGCGCCTCGACGTGCTCTCGGCCGGGCATGGTCAGGCCGTCCTGCGCCTCCGCGATATCATGCAGCGACAGCACCAGATGGCCGTCCGCGGCGATCGCCGCGGGCCTCGTGATCGCCGTACCCTCCGCAAGCAGCGACAGCAGCCGTTCGGCGCCGGTGCGCTCGACGACTTCGCCGATCCTGGCCAGTGAGCAAACATAGATCATGCAATACTCTCCTTTTCGCGCCGGTCACCGTTTTGCCAAGCGCCAAGCGCGCGCTCCAGCCTGCGCCAGTCGGCTTCGTTGCCCGGAAGCCCGCAGCGCAGCGCGGCCGAACTCCAGGAAAAACGTCGCGTCGCAATCCCGGCCTGCCCGAGCGCTTCGAACAGGCCGGCGGCGCGCCGATCTTCGATGAAGCGGAACAGATCGGTCCCGCCGGACACCTTGACGCCGACAGCGCCGAACACCGCATCCAGCCGCTCGACCTCTCCTCGCAGTCGATTGCGCATCGAGGCCTGCCAGGATCGGTCGCCCAGAGCGCGAATCCCGTATTCGAGCGCCGGTCCGCTGACGGCCCACGGACCGAACCCGTCATCGAGCCGCCGGGCGATGCCGCGCTCGGCCAGCGCAAACCCCAGGCGGACGCCGGCGAGCCCGAAGAACTTGCCGAACGACCGCAATACGACCAAGCCCGGCATCCCGGCATCCCGACAAACGGATTGCACGTCCGGGCCGACATCCATGAAGGCTTCGTCGACCACCAGCAAGCCGCCTTTCTGCACCAATTCGCGCGCCAGATCGAGCAGGTCGGCGCGGGGCGTGACGCGACCGTCCGGATTGTTCGGATTGACGACGACGGCGAGATCGGCATCGGCCAAGGCCGCGACGTCGCTCACCGTCTCGACCCGGTGCCCGACGAGCGTTGCGGCGCGCGCATGCTCGGCATAGGTCGGGCCAAGGATCTTCGCCGTACCGGGCGGCACGAGCGCCATCGCCTGAGGCAACAGGATCTGCGTGCCGGGCGCCGCGACGATGCCCCCGTCTGGCGGTACTTCGTAACAGGCCCGGGCCGCTCGCCGCAATTCCTCGGCGCGTCCGGGCTCCGGCAGACGGGTGTAAACGGTGGCGGGCAGCTCGAAAAGCGGATAGGGGTGCGGGTTGATCCCGGTCGAAAGATCGACCCAGGGTTCGGGCGCATGCGGAAACAAGGCGCGCGCCCGGCCGATGCTGCCGCCGTGATCGCCGATTCGTCCGCCAGCCGCCGTCTCAAAAACCGTCATGTCCGTTCCGCTCGCTTTCCTGTCGCTGCTGTTGGAACTCGCTTTCGGCTATCCCGAGCGGCTTGTGCGCGCCCTCGGCCACCCGGTCATCTGGATCGGCACGCTGATCGCATGGCTGGACCGCCTGCTCAACTGTCCGGCGTCATCGAACGCCATGCGGCGCGCGATGGGCGTCGTGGCGGCGACTTTTCTCGTTCTCGCCAGCGCCCTCGTGGGTTTCCTGATCGAGACGACCCTGGTCCCCATCCCCTTCGGCATCGTCGCGACCGCCCTTCTGGGCAGCAGCCTGATCGCTCAGCGCAGCCTCGCCAGCCATGTCAAGGCCGTGGCCGACGCTCTCGATGGCGACGGCGTTGTCGCCGGACGCAAGGCTGTGTCGATGATCGTCGGCCGCGACCCGGATCAATTGGATGAAGCCGCCGTCTGCCGCGCGGCGATCGAGAGCCTGGCCGAGAATTTTTCCGACGGCGTCGTCGCTCCGGCAATCTGGATGGCGGCCGGCGGGCTCGGCGGCGCGCTGGCCTACAAGGCGGTCAATACCGCCGATTCGATGATCGGCCATCGCACCCCCCGCCATGAGGCCTTCGGCTGGGCGTCGGCGCGTTTTGACGACCTCATCAATCTGCCCGCTTCCAGGCTGACCGGCATCCTCATCGTGCTCGCGGCAGCGTTGATGCGCGGCGCGGATCCGAAAGCGGCGTGGAAAACCATTCGTCGGGATGCGCGCATGCACCGTTCGCCCAATGCCGGCTGGCCGGAAGCCGCCATGGCCGGCGCCCTCGGCATCTCGATCGCCGGTCCGCGCGCCTACGACGGCGTCATGGGCGACTTCGCCTTCATGGGCGAAGGCGGACGCCGCGATCTGACCAGCGCCGACATCCGCCGCGCGCTGCGGCTCTACTGGATCGCCGACGCGATCCTGGTCGCAGCGGCCGGGTTGGCAACCGCAATTGTTTGGCTCAACTGAGCCTCCAGAACCGAGCATGCCGCATCAAAATTCAATCCCCTTCTGCGCCTTCACGCCGGCCGCGAAGTGGTGCTTGACCGCGCCCATCTCGGTCACGAGGTCCGCCGCCTCGACCAGGGCCGGCTTGGCGTTGCGCCCAGTGACCACCACATGCAGACCTTCCCGCCGCGCTTTCAGCGCCTCTACCACCATCGTCAGATCCAGATAGTCGTAGCGCAGCGCGATGTTGAGTTCGTCAAGCACGAGGAGGCTGATCGCCGGATCGGCCATCAGCTCGCGCGCCTTGGCCCAGGCCGTTTGCGCGGCCGCGATGTCGCGCGCCAGGTCCTGCGTCTCCCAGGTGAACCCCTCGCCCATGGCGTGCCAGACGACCCGATCGCCGAACGCGGCGAATGCGTCTTTCTCTCCGGTATGCCAGGCGCCTTTGACGAACTGCACGATGCCGATCCGCCGGCCGTAGCCGATCATGCGCAGCGCGAGGCCGAACGCGGCTGTGGTCTTGCCCTTGCCCGGGCCCGTGTTGACGATCAGAAGGCCTTTTTCAATGGTCTTGCCGGCGACCTCGGCGTCCTGCACCGCCTTGCGCCTGGTCATCTTGGCCTTATGGCGCTCGGCTTCTTTCTCATCGATCGTCATTCATTTCACCTTAAGCGGCAGGCCGGCGACCATAAACAGCACATGGCCGGCAATCGCCGCGACCCGCTGGTTCAGCCGGCCCGCGGCGTCGCGGAAACGTCGCGCCAGCGCATTGTCCGGGACGATGCCGAGCCCGACCTCGTTTGACACGACAAACCACGGCCCGCGCGGCGTCCCAAGTATCCGAACGAGTTTTTCGCATTCGGCGTCGAGATCGCTTTCCGCAAGCAGATGATTCGAAAGCCAGAGCGTCAGGCAGTCGAGCAGGATGGGATGCCGGTCGGGGACGGCGTCGAGCGCTGCTGTGAGATCGAGCGGCGCATCGAGCGTCATCCAGCCTTTGCGCCGGCGTTCGCGGTGGACGGCGATCCGCTCCGTCATTTCGGCGTCGAACGCCTGCGCCGTGGCGATATAGCGCCACGGCGCGGGACTTCTGACGACCAGCGCTTCGGCATGCGCGCTCTTGCCGGAGCGCGCGCCGCCAAGGATGAACGTCAGCCCTGGTCCGTCAGGCAAAGCTGCCGCGCGCGGCGTCGACCGGTTCGGCGAAACGGGCGCGGACCGCGCTGACAGCCGCGCCGAGACAGACCCAGAACACCAGATTGGTCAGCGTCGAAGCGATGACGAAGCTGTGGTGCAGGTCATCGGGAATTGGCGTTGCATGGTCCGCGGGCTGCGGCGCGCCGATGACGTGCGGCGCGACGAGCAGAGCGATACCCGCAACGGCCAACCCCAAGGAATTGCGCAGGAAGATGAGGTATAGCGCCGCCGCCGTGGCGACCGCCGTCCCGATCCACCAGACCTGCCGCGCGAACAGATCGGCCGCGGGCATCGCCGGAAGTTCTGGAGCAAGTCCGAGGCCTGGAGCGAGCGTGAACACCGTGAAGCCGGCGAGCCCCCAATAAAGGCCCTGACGCCAATCGCCGATGCCGCCGGCAAGTTCCGACGCGGCCACGAGCACGAGGCCGAAACCGACCGCGCCGACGAGGTTGACGACCACATTGTAGGCATTGCGTTCGAAGCCATCGGCCGGCGCCCAGCCGCCCGCGTCGTGGTCGTGCGCCGAGTCAACCTCGGCGGCCGCCGTGGCGTCGTGCGCATGCCCATCGTCGGCGGGCTGACCCGCGCCCGCCGCTCTTTCGTAAATCTCCGCCCGGGCAATCAGGGGATCGGTTGTGAAGCTCTGCATCACGACCATCGCCAGACCGGCCACGAGCCCCGCGATCGCCGCGATGAAGACGACGTTCCTGAAGTAATTCATGACGGTATGTCCCCTCAGTGGCAGGGAAAGTTCATCGAATGCCGATAGTCGTGACCCGCATTGTGGACGATCTCCAAATGCGAGAAACCGACGAAGCCGACGATGAAGAGGCCGAGAACGCCGGCGATGGCGAGCTGCGCGATGCGCGACGCCGAACTTTGCGCGGCGCCGAAAACAATCGAAGTCGTATTCATTTCAAATCCTTCCGCCCTCCACCCGAGGGCCTTGATTGCACCTGTCGCCGGCAGGTCTCCTGGCTCGCGGGTCGCGGCCCTACCCCGCCTTCCCGAGGATATCCTCAGTGGCATTTGGAGAGGGCTCGCCGCTTACAGTTGCGGGGGCAGCCGCGGCATTGGGTTCGCACCCGCACCGCATTCCCTATTGGTCCCAATGGAACCGACGACGAGGCGACCCTAATTGCAATCGCGTCGCCGGGCAAATCAAATCCCGGCATGCGCCATGCCGAATCCGCCGTCAGGCGCGCGCCTTGATGACTTGCGCCACCATGGCTTGCAAGCGCCACAGGCCACGATCGCGAATGCCGCGCGACTCGAGATTGGCGACGGTGTTGAGCAGATAGTCCGCGCCCGATCCAAGATGGCCGCATGCCTCCGCCAGGGCCGTCGCGACCTGCAGGTCGTCAAGCTTGCCGGCATAGGTGCGCCCGAGCGGATTGGTGACGAAACCGAGCGCGGTCAGCGGACCTTCGGCCGTATCGAGGCGCAGCCATTTCGGCACGTAGGTGGTGGGCTTGGCGGTCATCTCGCGCCGGAACAGCTTCGCCAGTTGCTCGCGCGCATCTCCGTCGGGCAGACGGAATGCGACGCCCCTGCATTGCCCGCCCGGAGAGAGGCCCATCATCAGTCCGGGCCGCTCCATGGTTCCGCGCCAGCGCGTCAGCCTGATGCGGAAGGCGCGATGGTAGCCGCGCACCGTGGCGAGCCGCTCGTCCACATGCTCGATCTCGGGCTTCCAGATCAGCGATCCGTATGCGAACAGCCAAAGCGCGGTCCCGGCCGGCCTGATCGAAAGCGCGGCGGCGACCAGCCGGTCATAGTCATCGTCGGCGAGATAAGCGAGCCCCGGTTCCGGACCCGTGTCGGAAAGCACCCGGTGGCAAAGCGCCACGAGTTCGGGCGTGAGGGACATGGTTGTCGTGGTCTTTCGCATCTGGCGATTCCTATCGTCGTTCCACCCGCGCATCAATATTGACAAAGACCCGACCGCGATGTCCGCTTCCCCGCGAGGAGCGCGCCATGCCGCACGAGACAGCAAACCGACCGACCTACAACGGACTGGCCTCGGTCGAGCCGACCCTGCAGTCCGCCGATTATTTCGAGCCGGAGGCGTACCAGCGCGATCTCGACAAAATCTGGCGCCGCAACTGGATCAACGTCTGCCGCACCGCCGATCTTGCCGAACCGCTCGCCTACAGAGTGCTCGCCATCGGCGCGCAGCAAATCCTGGTTCTGCGCGACGACAAGGGCGATCTGCAAGCGTTTTACAACACGTGCCGGCATCGCGGATCGCAGCTTTGCCAGGCCGAACAGGGCCGCCTCAAGGCAAAGCTCCTCACCTGTCCCTATCATGCCTGGTCTTATTCGCTGCGTGGCGACCTCGTCAGGGTCCCGTCGCAGAGGCTGCCGGACGGCTTCGATAGAGCGGATTATCCGCTCTATCGCGTTGCGCTTTCGGTCTGGCGCGGGTTCGTCTTCGTCAATCTCGCGCCGGATGCGGGCGACCTCGCCGCATCCTTCGACACGACCTCCGCGGATCTGTCGAACTGGCCGCTCGAAACCCTGGCCACCGGCCGCGTCTTCACCAAGACGATGGCGTGCAACTGGAAAATCTTCTGGGAGAACTTCAACGAGTGCCTGCATTGTCCGGGCGTCCATCAGCATCTCTCGGCGCTGGTGCCGATCTACGGACGCGGGATGATGGACCGTCACGACGATCCGCAATGGGCGCATCAGGCCGACAATGACGACCCACGCTATTCGGGCGGGCTGCGCACCGGCGCAGAGACCTGGTCGGCCGATGGCAAGGCGCTCGACCGGCGGTTCACGACGCTGACCCTGGCCGAGCGCGCCGCCGGCCAGAACTACGCCATGAACCTGCCCTCGATGTTTGTCGTCGGCCATGTCGACTACGTGCGGACGGTTCGTCTGCTGCCGCTCGGGCCTGAGCGAACACAGCTGACGGCCGAATGGCTCTTCCTGCCGGAAGCTTTGGGCGGGTCGGCCGCCGGCTTCGACAACATCGTCGACTTCGGCATCGAAGTGCTCGAGGAAGACGCCGCGATCTGCGAGATCAACCAGCGCGGCCTGCACGCACAGCCGCATGCAACCGGCGTGCTGATGCCGGAGGAATACGCATTGCATCGCTTCCACGACTGGGTTCGCGCCGCTCGCGCGGAGACCGGAAAGGTCGCTGGCGCCGTAGCACTGTGAAGAACGGGCTCGAGGATTGCCGGGGGCGTCAGGCGCTCCGCGCTTCCGAGGCCCTGAGGAGCAGCGCGGGCATCGTATCGGTCGCCGCCGCGATATAGAACCGGTCCCGACCGGAGCGCTTGGCATGATAGAGAGCGGCGTCGGCGAGTTTCATGGTGTTTTCCCAAGGCCAGGACGAGGAGTGAGTGGCCCCGCCGACGCTGATCGTCACCTTGAGTTCAAGGCCGGCTATGACGGCGCCGGAAACGCGCATGGCGGCGCAAAGCGAAGCCGCCGCGGCGGCCGCCTGCGCATCGTCGGCGCCCGGAAGGAAGACGCCGAATTCCTCGCCGCCAAGGCGCCCGACCAACGCGTCCGAAGAAAGCGTCGTGCGGAGCGTTTCGGCAATGCGCTTCAGGGCCTCGTCGCCGATGTCGTGCCCATGGGTGTCGTTGATGGCCTTGAAGTGGTCTGCGTCGACCATAAGGAATGCGCCGCCGCCGGTCAGCGCTTCGCGCACCTTGCCGAGCAGGTAGGCGCGGCTGAGCACGCCGGTCAGAGCGTCGAATTTGACATAATCATCGATACGATCGATCGTGACCGTCAGCAGCCGCAGAATGCTGAGCGTGAAATACGAGATCGGCGGCGCGATGAACAACGGAATGGCGCCGGACACGGCGAGGACGCCCCAGAACGCGCTGGCCGGGAGGCGTTGCATTTGCATCATGGGAATCATCATCGCGACGATCGGAACGATGACCGAAACGAGCGTGATGAGCGCGGTCCCGATCAGCACGTGCCGCCCGGATTTGACGCGCAGAATGGGCATGATTCGATCCATGGCGAGACTGTGCCACGACGACCGTTAAGCTTCTGTTTCGAGGTTCAGAAGTCTGTGCCGTAAAGGATTGGGCTCAGCGGAGTTGCATCCCGACAGCGAGGGCAGGCGTCGAGCGCATCCCTCCGGTGCTTTGCCGCGCAACGTCCGGGGGTACTGGGTCCGGGCGCCAGAGTTCCGCGCCATTCGCATTTTTCTTCAACCGGCGCGCCCCAAATCCATTCGTCCGCGTTTCATCGCCGTGCTAGTCGTCGCGTCGTGAACGCGGGACTCCGTCGACAATGCAGGCTGAGCGTCTCGAAGTTCAAACCGCGACCGGCCCCCGCCGTCGCATCGAAGCGCTCGACCTCGCGCGCTGCGTCGCTTTGCTCGCCATGGCGATCTACCATTTCACCTGGGACCTCGAATTCTTCGGCTATCTGCCGCCGGGCATGACCGCCATCGGCGGCTGGAAGATGTTCGCGCGCTGCATCGCGACAAGCTTCCTTGTCCTGGTCGGCGTCAGCCTGTTTCTGGCTCACGGCGACGGCGTTCGCTGGCGCGGCTTCTGGCGCCGCTTCGCGATGGTCGCCGCCGCCGCGCTGATCATCTCGCTCGTCACCTATTTCGCCGTTCCGAGCGGCTTCATCTTCTTCGGCATCCTGCACCAGATCGCGCTGGCCAGCCTGCTCGGCCTTGCCTTCCTCCGGCTGCCTGCGATCGTGACGCTGCTGTTCGCGGCGGTAATCGTCGCGCTCCCGTTTTACGTCCAGGCGCCCGTCTTCGATCATCCGGCGCTCTGGTGGGTGGGCCTTTCCGAGATGCGGCTCCGCTCGAATGACTATGTGCCGCTGTTTCCGTGGTTCGCTGCGGTGCTGGTCGGAATCGCCGCCGCCAGAATGGGCGCTGCGACAGGGCTCCCTGAACGATTGTCGAGCGTTCGATTCGGCTCCTGGGCGCGGTGGCCGCTGCGCGCCGGCCGCCACAGCCTCGCCGTCTACCTCATCCACCAGCCGGTCCTCATCGGCTGCGTCTGGCTTTTCTCCCAGATCATGCCGGCGACGCCCCGCAGTCCGGACGCCAGTTTCTCCGCATCCTGCCAGGCGACGTGCGGACAAACGCGGGACGAACCGTTTTGCGCACGCTATTGTGGCTGCATGCTCGAGGAGATGAAGAAGGCCGACCAGCTTCAGAAGCTTCTGGCCGGAGACCAGAGCGAAGGTTTCCGTCGGAGCATTGGCGAAACCGCCGGCCTTTGCACCGACAGGACCGAGGACCAGATGATCGGCACACAGGCGCCATGACGGACGCGACATCACTGCGGGTGAAGTTCCCCTGGCCGCCGGTCGTCTATTTGATCGCGCTGGCGGGCGGTATTGTCGGCGGCATCGCCTATCCCCTGCCGTGGATCGGCGAGCCGCTGTCCGACATCCTGTTCGCGGCGGGCTGCCTGATGGAGGCCGTCGTAGCGGCGATCTATGTCTCGGCCTTGCGCTCGCTCGCTCGCGCGAAGACGACCGTCAGTCCGCTCAAGCCAGCCGATCATCTCGTGACCGACGGCGCCTATTCGTTCAGCCGCAACCCGCTTTATCTCGCCAATACGATGCTCGTCCTGGGCATCGGCCTGATCGTCGGCAGCCTCTGGTTCCCGGTCCTCGCGGTCCTCGCCGCATTCGCGACGGCCAAGCTTCAGATCGAGCCGGAAGAACGGCATCTCAAGGCGCGCTTCGGCAAGCGATATCACGATTATGCCAAGCGGGTCCGCCGCTGGGTCTGAGGTCGCCGTTCGACCTCACGTGTTGACGCCAAGCTCGGCCAGACGTTCGACGCAGGCTTCCTCGGAACGATCGAGTTCGGCCAACGTCTCTTCGAGGTCGCGCCGCTTCTGGCGGAGATCGTCCTTCCTTTCATTGATGCGCCTGATGAGCAGCTTCAATTGTCCGATCTCGCCCGGCGGCTCGCTATACATCTGGATGATCTCGCGGATCTCGTTGATCGAGAACCCGAGCCGCTTGCCGCGCAGGATCTGGCGCACGAGGTGCCTGTCGGATGGCCGGAACAGGCGCGTCCTGCCGCGCCGGACCGGCTGGATCAGCCCCTCGTCTTCATAAAAGCGCAGCGTTCGCGTCGAAATGTCGAATTCGCGCGTCAATTCGGTGATCGAGTAAAATTCCCGCATCCTCGCCCCACGCCTGCGGCGCCCGCGGCGCCTGGCTCAGCCGACTGCAAGCGACCCCCGCCGCTTTTCGATCCCGGCTTCGCGACCTTTCGCCAGCAGTTACGTAAAAGTCAATCCGAACGCTCGACGGCCGCCATACGGTCTAGCCCAGTTTAAGCCACCAGGTGGCGAGGCTGAGAAACGCCAGGAAGCCGATGACATCGGTGATCATCGTCGTGAAGATGGATGATGAAATCGCCGGGTCGGCGCCAAGCCGGTCGAGGCACAGCGGAATGAGGATGCCCGCGAGCGCGGCGGCCAGCATGTTGATCACCATCGCCGCGGCGATGACGCCGCCGAGATCGGGATTGCGGAACCAGAGGCCCGCGACGAGCCCGATCACGGTGGCGATGATGACGCCGTTGAACAGCCCGACGAGGACTTCGCGCCGGATGACGCGGCCGGCATTGTAGATGTCGAGATCGCGCGTCGCCAGCGCGCGCACCGTGACGGTCATCGTCTGCGTGCCCGAATTGCCGCCAAGCGACGCCACGATCGGCATCAGAGCGGCCAGCGCCACCATCTGTTCGATGGTCGCCCCGAACATGCTGATCACCGAGGCCGACAGGCAGGCGGTCGCCAGGTTGACCAGCAGCCACGGTACGCGCGACCGCGAAATGTCGAAAACCGTGTCGGACAGTTCCTCGTCGCCGACGCCGCCGAGGCGCAGCAGATCTTCCTCGGCTTCCTGCTGGATCACGTCCACCACGTCGTCGATGGTCAAGACCCCGACCAGCCGCTCGGTCTCGTCGACCACCGCGGCCGACAGCAGGTCGTACTGCTCGAATTCCCGCGCCGCCTCCTCCTGGTCCATGGTGGCCGGGATGGCGTGCCGCGTCTCGTGCATGATCTCCTCGATCTTGACCGAGCGCTTGGTGCGCAGAATCTGGTCGAGATCGATCGCGCCGAGCAGTTTGAAGGTGGGGTCGATGACGAAAATCTGGCTGAAGCGTTCGGGCAGATTGTTGTCGTCTCGCATGTAGTCGATCGTCTGGCCGACGGACCAGAACGGCGGCACCGCGACGAATTCCGTCTGCATGCGGCGGCCTGCGGTTTCTTCCGCATAGTCGAGCGACCGGCGCAGCCTGACCCGTTCCGTGAACGGCAGTTGCGCGAGGATCTCGTCCTGGTCCTCCTGATCGAGGTCCTCCAGAATGTAGACCGCATCGTCGGAATCGAGTTCCTGAACTGCCCGCGCGATCTGCGCGTTGGGCAGGTTGTCGACGATGTCCATGCGGATGGCTTCATCGACTTCCGTCAAGGCGGAGAAATCGAACTCGGACCCCATGAGTTGGACGAGCGAGCGGCGCTGCTCGGCGATCAAGGCTTCGAGCAGGTCGCCGAGCTCGGATTGGTGCAGCGCGCCGACGTCCCTGCGCAGCGCCAGCGTATCGCGATCGGCGATGGCCGCGCCGATGTGCGCGACGAAATCGCCGCGGATCGCGCCGTCCTCGCCATATATGTCGGCGTTCGCGGCCTCGGGCTCGCCGCCACGGGGCGTCGCTTCTTCCTGGCCTTCCAATTGCCTGTCCTGCAGTGCGATTTCGGAGTGGTCGAGACGCTGCTGTAGCGCGTAAAAACCACAAAGTTCAAACGAAATGCTGACAGACGGCCGCTGGCTGCCTTCCCGACCGAATGGCTGGAAGAGCGCCCCTACGGCATGGACGCGGAGGCGGGTCGCGCCGCGATCAGGGCCGCGCGATTTCGTCGAGATACCACTTTATGTATCGAAGCTCGTTGTGCTCCATCGGCGCGACCGGCCCCGGAACGAAGTAGCGCGAGCGCACGCCCCGCGCCGTGTGTTCGATGATCGTCTTGTCCTCGTCGGTCGTGACCTTCCAGAGCCATGTCAGCTTCTCCAGATCGTAGTCGCGGCCCTCGACCGCATCTCCGCGCACGAGCCAGATCAGCTCCATCTCGCAGGTGTCGACCGTCTTTGGAATGAAGCGGTAGATCATGCCGTGGTCGGGATAGCAGACAAGGAAGCTCGTGCCGCCGAGGTGGATCGACGTGACGCCGCCGTCATAGGCGCTGAATCGGCCCATCAGCGGGGCGACGGCCGATCCGTCCTTGCTGCCGCTCGAAACGCCGTCGTACAGCGCATAACGGAACGTATGGATCGCCTCGTGGCGGCCCGCCGAATTCAGCCAGGCGTCGCCGCTGCCGATCTCGATGCCGAGCGCGCAAGTCCGGCTCTCCATCGCGGCGTTGAGCCGCTCGATCATTTCGGGCGGTTGCTCGAGCGCATGGGTCTGCGAATACTCAGGATGCGCTGGACCGCAATGATAGCATTCGACGTAGTTCTCGACCGCGAGCTTCCAGTTCGCCTCGACCGGATAGCTCTGGCGATAGGCGACCTTGGCGTCGGCCCAGCCATACTGGCCGCAACTGGTGCGCAAGGATTGCTCGATCGGATCGAAGTCGAGCGGCGCGTCGGCGAAGGAAACGAACACGAGGCCTTCCGCCACGCGGACATGCAATTTTTTCAGTCCATATTGTGTGCGGTCGAAGTCCTTCGGCATCAGCCGAGCGGCGCGAAGCGAGCCGTCATTGGCATAGGTCCAGGCGTGGTACGGGCAGACAAAGACCCGCGCATTGCCCTTCGGCTTGGTGCAGACCTCCGCGCCGCGATGCCGGCAGACGTTGAGCATCGCATGGATCGCGCCATCGGCTGTGCGCGTCAGGATGACCGCCTCGTCGCCGAGCTTGAAGAGTTCGAAGTCTCCGGCGTTGGGGATCACGCTGGCATGCGCCAGGCAATGCCAGTGGCGTCGGAAGACGCGGTCGAGATCGCGCTGGAAGATTGCCGGGTCCAGATAGAAATCGCGGACGAGCCCATGGCCATGGCGGTGGGCGGCGACGAGACGGTCGATCGCATCGCCTTGGTCCTGCTTGTGATAGGGCAAGGTGGTCATCGCTGCGTCCTCGCATGCGCCGGAGAGTTCGGGCCCGTCATGCCTACACCTGCGGCGGCATGCGGTTCAACAGATGTCCTGCCCAGTCAGGCCACGCTGCGCAGCGCCGGCCTGTCGCCTTCGGCGAGACGTGGTCCGAGGACGCTCGCGTACCACTCGACGAACTGAATGACGCCGCCTTCGTGCAACTCCGAATACGGTCCCGGCCGATACGCCGGCGAAGCGATGCCGTACGCGTTTTCCTCGACGATCCGCCGGTCCTGTGCGTTGGTCTCGGTCCAGACATGGATGAGTTCGGCGAGATCGTAGTCGACACCGGCGACGGCATCCTTGTGGACCAGCCATTTCGTGGTCACCGCCGTCTCCGTCGCGCTGATCGGCAGCACGCGGAAGGTTACCGCGTGGTCGCCGAGCACATGACTCCAGGTCGTCGGAAAATGGTAGATCAGCAAGGAGCCGATTCCCTCCGCTGAGACGCCATCGGAGAGGTTCCTCTTCACCGCGCGCTTGCCGGTCATCGTGTAGCTGACGGCGTCGCGCAACAGCGGCGCGCGCGTCGCGCGGTACTGGCCCAGCGGATCGATCCGGAATTTGCTCGGCAGGCCGGCGGCTTCGCATTTGGCCCAGTGGGCCAGCATCTCGGGATCGCTTTCCGCCCCCTGCACGCCCGCCACCGTCGGCGCCTCGGGAAATGTCTTGCAAAGCTCGGGGTGATTGGCCACGCAATGGTAGCATTCGCGGTTGTTTTCCCAGACGAGCTTCCAGTTGCCCCTCTCGACGACCGTGCTTTCGAATGCGACCTTCGCTTCGCGCAGACGGTGCGGCAGGAGGTAGGGCTCGATCATGCCGCGCATCGGCGCGAAATCCGCCGGTCGCTCCGCCAGGCAGATGAAGAGGTAGCCGCCGACGCTTTCGCAGGCCACCGGCTTCAGCCCGTACTGCGTCTTGTCGAACCCGTCGGCCATGTGCCGCGCGGCCAGCAGCCGGCCGTCGAGTTCGTAAGTCCATTGATGATAGGGGCAGACGAGCCTGACGGCGCTTCCTTTTTCCGCGCTGCAGATGCGGCTGCCGCGATGGCGGCACGAATTGTGGAAGGCGTTGATCTGGCCGTTCCGGTCGCGCACCAGCACGACCGGGTAATCGCCGACCTGCACCGTGATGTAGCTTGCCGGCTTGGGCAACTCGCAATCATGGCCGATGAACAGCCAGTCTCGATACCAGATCAGCTCCATGTCCGCTTTGAAATAGTCGGGATCGGTGTAGAACGGCTGCTCCAGCGAAAAACCGCTGCGGCGGCTGTTTAACCGTTTCACCATATCGGCGCGCGCGTCCATCGGTTCTTCTCGCGGTCGGGGAACTGGCTTCCCAATGCTGCCGTCCGCGCGCGGCGGAAAGGCATTCAGCGCCGTCATGTAAGCATCCATCAGGCGATTCCGCTCGCTACGAAAGCGACATCGGCGACGCAAAAAGGCGACAGCCGGCAGGCTCGATGCAGGACCGCGGTCTCGCGCCCCCGCGCTTGCCATCCCTGCATGGCAGGGGCAGTGATCGTGGCCGATGAAGGCAAGGGACAGCGCCATGAATGAACCCGTCGCCGCGTTCGATCTTACGCGCATGTTCTGGGGCGACGAGCCGCCGCTGTTCCTGCTGGAAATCGCCGTCCGCACGGTGATCATCTACGCCTATACGCTGTTTCTGATCCGCTGGATCGGCAGCCGCTCCATCGGACAGCTTTCGCTGGTCGAATTCCTGCTGGTGATCGCGCTCGGCTCGGCGGTCGGCGACGCCATGTTCTATCCCGAGGTGCCGCTGATCCATTGCATGATGGTCATCACAGTCGTCGTCGGCCTCGACAAGGCGCTGAGCTACATCGTCGCCCGTCATCC
This sequence comes from uncultured Rhizobiaceae bacterium, assembly GCA_964244725.1. GTDB lineage: Bacteria > Pseudomonadota > Alphaproteobacteria > Rhizobiales > Rhizobiaceae > Kumtagia. The sequence continues at coordinate 281,498 of CAXTJQ010000002.1, read as the reverse complement.
GCGACTGGAAGACGCCATCGAGGGCAAGAGCATAGAGGTCGTTCGCGACGGCATCATCCATTGCGGCGCGTTGCGGCGACTCAATGTCGGACACGACGAATTGTTCGAGCAACTCAGGCTGAACGGGGTCGGCAACCTCGGCCAGGTTCGCGCCGCCTATTTCGAGACCAATGGAATTGTGTCGGTATTCAAGACGGAGAAGGAGTCGGCAAGGCCAGGCCTTTCGATAGAACCGCCTTGGGACGTACGCAAGCCGACCGAATACCCCGCTGGGGACATGCGGCCGAGCCCGCCGGGTCTCGTTTGCGCGCAATGCGGGAGCGTCGCCGAGAAATCGGTCGACCGGCTTCTCGCGCCATGCCCAAAATGCGGAGGCAAAATCTGGCACGCTCTGTCCGAAGCGGATCGTGACATGTGACTGACTGGTGCGGTCGAGAAGACTCGAACTTCCACGGGTTGCCCCACAGCGACCTCAACGCTGCGCGTCTACCAATTCCGCCACGACCGCACGTCACGAAGGGCCGGTCGCAACCGGCCCGCGGGCTGTAGCAAAACGCGTCCGGCGAAACAAGGGCGGCGCGCCGCTTTTCCCGGACAGCGCCCGGCGCCGCGCCGACTGGACGTTTTTGCCATCCGGGTTCATATGAAACGGATCAACGGAACCGGTCATGCAGCGCGCTGAGATCACTGGATCGTTTCTGGCTCCGCCCGGCGCGCCGCCGGTCGAATGGCGGATCGAACCCGGCCTGACGCCCTATCCCGAAGCGCTGGCGTTCATGGAGGCGCGCGTCGCCGCCATCCGTGAGGGCTCGTCGCCCGAATGCGTCTGGTTTATCGAGCACCCGCCGCTCTATACGGCCGGCACGAGCGCGCGGGCGCAAGACCTCATCGAGCCGAACCGTTTTCCAGTCTTCGCGGCCGGGCGCGGCGGGGAATACACCTATCATGGCCCCGGCCAGCGCGTCGCCTACGTCATGCTCGACCTGAAGCGCCGGCGCGAGGACGTGCGCGCCTTCGTGGCGGCGCTCGAAGACTGGATCATGGCCGCGCTTTCGGCCTTCAACGTGCGTGGCGAACGCCGCGAGGACCGCGTCGGCGTCTGGGTTGCCCGGCCCGACAAACCGGCCCTGGCGGATGGCGGCGTCGCCGACGACAAGATCGCCGCCATCGGTATCCGCCTGCGCCGCTGGGTCAGCTTCCACGGCATCGCGATCAACGTCGACCCGAACCTCTCGCATTTCGGCGGCATCGTGCCATGCGGCGTCGCCGGGCACGGCGTCACCAGCCTTGTCGACCTCGGCCTGCCGGTTACAATGATCGACCTCGACATGGCGTTGAAATCGGCGTTCACGACGGTCTTCGGCCCCGTTCGCGATACCAATCTCCAACCGACCCGAAAGGCAGGCTGATGCGCACGACCGGCATCTGGAAACTGGCGGCGGCGCTTCTGGCCAGCGTTTTCGCTGTCGCCGCCCACGCGCAACAGGCATCGGACCTGGTCGATCCGGAACAGGCGAGCGGCGCCAAGCCGTCGGCCGGCGTCGTCGCGCACCGCCAGATGGTCGTCGCCGCGCATCCGCTTGCCGCCCAGGCCGGCCTCGATGCGCTTCGAGCCGGCGGCAGCGCCGCCGATGCGCTGGTCGTGGTGCAGACCGTGCTCGGGCTGGTCGAGCCGCAATCCTCGGGCCTCGGCGGCGGCGCGTTCCTCGTCTGGTACGACGCCGCGACCGGCAAGGTCACGACCTTCGACGCACGCGAGACCGCGCCTGCCGTATCGACCCCGGACCTGTTCCGTAGGCCGGACGGCAAGCCGCTCGGTTTTTTCGAGGCGGTCGTCGGCGGCCGCTCCGTCGGCGTCCCGGGCGTCCCGCGCCTGCTCGAGACGATCCACCGCCGCTATGGCCTGCGGCCTTGGGGCAGCCTGTTCGATCCCGCCCGCAAGCTCGCCATCGCCGGCTTCGAAATCTCCCCTCGCCTGGCGGGCATGATCGGCGAAGACAAGGGCAAACTCGATCGGGACGATGTGGCCCGGGCGTATTTCTACGGGTTGGACGGAGCGCCGCTCGCCGGCCACGTCACCCGGACCAACCCGGCCTATGCCCGCACCCTCGCGGCCTTGGCGAAGGACGGCGCCGATGCATTCTACTCTGGTTCGATCGCGGCCGACATCGTCGACAAGGTGCGTTCGCATGCCGTCAACCCCGGACAACTCTCGCTCGCCGACCTTGCCGGCTACCGCGTCAAGGAGCGGCCGGCCGTCTGCGCGCCCTATCGCGGCGTACAGGTCTGCGGCATGGGCCCACCGTCTTCTGGCGCGATCGCCATCGGCCAGATCCTCGGCATGCTGGAAGCGTTCGATCTGGGCTCCCTCGGTTCCGACGATCCGGTCAGCTGGCGCCTGATCGGCGACGCGACGCGCCTGGCCTTCGCCGACCGCGACCGCTACCTCGCCGACAGCGACTTCGTCTCGATCCCGGAGGGATTGCTCGACCCGACCTACCTCGAGGATCGATCGGCGCTTCTGCGCCGTCCGGCCGCGATGAACAAGGGTGACGTGAAAGCCGGCGCGCCATCATGGCAAAAGGCCGAGCTTCGCATCGACGGGGTCTCGCCGGAGGTCCCGTCGACCTCGCATTTCACCATCGTCGACGCCGCAGGCAACGTCGCCTCGATGACGACGTCCGTCGAAAACCAGTTCGGCTCGCGCCTCATGGTCGACGGCTTCCTGCTCAACAACCAACTGACCGACTTCGCATTCTCGCCTGTCGAGGCGGGTGTCAATGTCGCCAATCGTGTCGAACCCGGCAAACGGCCGCGCTCGTCGATGTCGCCGACGATCGTTCTCAAGGACGGCAAGCCCCTTTACGCCTTGGGATCGCCCGGCGGCAGCAACATCATTTCCTATGTCGCCGCCACGCTCATCGGACTCATCGACTGGGGGATGGACGTGCAATCGGCCGTCGCCATGCCCCATCTCGTCAACCGCTTCGGACCGTACGACCTCGAAGCCGGGACGAAAGCCGAAACTCTCGCGAAGGATCTTCAGGCGCTGGGCTATGAGACCGCTGCCAAGGACCTGAATTCCGGCCTCCACGCCATCGCCTGGACTGCGGCCGGCATGATCGGCGGCGCCGATCCGCGCCGCGACGGGGTCGCTGTCGGCGATTGAGCTACAGCGCGCCGATCCAGAAAGCGGCGGTAATCAGGAACGTACTCATCGTCACCAGCGACACGACGTCTTGGATGAGGTCCGACATGATTCTCTCCGTTTCAGTTTGTTCCCTATTTGTTCTATTTTTGTTCAAATTGTCAACAGGCGGTCTGCGAATGGGATGGCCGGTGACTACGATAGGTAACGGCGTGCAAACCCGAACAGAGCGGACGTTGCGGTCCATTTGCCGTCAGAGCGGAACCACGCGTCCCTCCGACAGCGTCACGCGCCTGTCCATTCGCCCGGCAAGCTCGTGATTGTGCGTGGCGATCAGCGCCGCGAGGCCCGACTGGCGCACCAGCGCCGACAGGGCGTCGAAGACGTAGGAGGCCGTCGTCGGGTCGAGATTGCCGGTCGGCTCATCGGCGAAAAGCACCAGCGGCGCATTGGCGACGGCGCGCGCGATCGCCACGCGCTGCTGTTCGCCGCCCGACAGTTCGGAGGGCCGATGCGTGCCGCGCTTGGCGATCTGCATATAGTCGAGAAGCTGGTTGGCGCGCTCGCGCGCCTCCTTGCGCGCCAGGCCCTTGATGAGCTGCGGCATCATGATGTTCTCGACGGCTGAGAACTCGGGCAACAGGTGATGGAACTGGTAAACGAACCCGATGTCGTTGCGGCGGATCGACGTGCGGTCGTCGTCGGACAGCCGGCCGCAGGCCTTGCCGCTCAGGATGACATCGCCCGCGTCGGGCCGCTCCAGAAGCCCCGCCGTATGCAGCAGCGTCGACTTGCCGGTGCCTGAAGGCGCGACCAGCGCGACCATCTCGCCGCGATGCAGCGCGAAATCCACCCCGTTGAGGATCGTCAGCTTGCGCGCGCCCTGGACGTAGTGGCGCTCGACCGCCTTCAGTTCGATGACGATCTGACCGGCCATCTACTCGTACCGCAGCGCTTCGACGGGATCGAGCCGGGCAGCCCGCCAAGCCGGGAAGATCGTCGCGAAGAACGACAGGACGAGCGCCATCGCGACGACCGAAAGGGTCTCGGTCATGTCCATGCGCGCCGGAAGCTGGCTGAGGAAATAGAGTTCGGGATTGAACAGCACCGTCCCCGACAGCCATGAGAAGAACTGGCGGATGCGTTCGATGTTCAGGCATACCACGACGCCCAGGACGACGCCCGCCAGCGTGCCGGTCACCCCGATCGCGGCGCCGGTCATCAGGAAGATGCGCAGCACCGAACTTCGGGTCGCGCCCATCGTGCGCAGGATGGCGATGTCGCGGCCCTTGTCCTTCACCAGCATGATGAGCCCGGAGATGATGTTGAGCGCGGCGACGAGCACGATCAGCGTCAGGATCATGAACATGACGTTGCGCTCGACCTGCAGCGCGGAGAAGAAGGTCTGGTTGCGCTGCCGCCAATCCGTCAGATAGATCGGCCGCTTCGCCGCGTCCTCGACCTGAGGCTTCATGGCGTCGACAGCGTCGGGATTGTCGACGAAGATCTCGATCGTCTGCGCCTGGTTCTCCATGTTGAAATAGAGCTGCGCCTCCGACAGGGGCATGAAGATGATCGACGTATCGTACTCCGACATGCCGACCTCGAAGATTGCGCTGACCGGATAGGTCTTGACGCGGGGCGTGGTGCCCATGGCGGTCACGTCGCCGTCCGGCGAGACGAGCGTGATGGTGTCGCCGAGCACGAGGCCGAGATTCTCGGCCATGCGCTTGCCGATCGCGACGCCGTCGCCGCCGTCGAACCCGACCAGCGAGCCCTGCCGAATGTTGTTGGCGACGAGCGGGATCTTGGCGAGGTCGGACCCACGCACGCCGCGCACCAGCGCGCCGGCGCCCGGGCCTGACGCGCCCGACGAAAGCACCTGCCCATCGATCATCGGGATGGCATATTTGATCCCCGCCATGCCGTTGATCCGGTCGGCGATGGCGCCGTAGTCCTCGAGCGGCAGGTCGACGGCCGACAGCACGAGATGGCCGTTGATGCCGAGGATGCGCGACAGGAGTTCGGCGCGAAAACCGTTCATGACCGCCATCACGATGATCAGCGTCGCGACGCCGAGCATGATGCCCGCGAACGAGATCGAGGCAATGACCGAAATGACCGTTTCCTTGCGCCGCGACCGCAAATAACGCCACGCGACCATCCGCTCGAAAGCGGAGAACGCGCCGGCGCCAGCGGTCGGACGCGCCTTCTCGACCGTGGCGGCGGTCATGCGGCCATGTCCGAAAGCATGTGGATCGCCTCGTTGGTGGGTAGGGTTTGCCGCTCGCCGCTGCGCCGGTTCTTGATCTCGACCTCGCCCGCCGCAACCCCGCGCGGACCGACGATCACCTGCCACGGCACTCCGATCAGGTCTGCCGTCGCGAACTTGCCGCCGGGCCTCTGGTCGGTGTCGTCGTAGAGCGCGTCAAGCCCGGCGGTCGAGAGCTGCGTGTAAAGTCCGGCGCAGACGCCGTCGCAACCGGCATCGCCGGCCTTCATGTTGATGAGCACCGCGTCGAAAGGCGAAACGGATTGCGGCCAGATGATGCCGGCCTTGTCATGGCTGGCTTCGATGATCGCCGCGATCAGCCGCGAAGGGCCGATGCCGTAGGACCCCATCGAGACGAAATGATCCTTGCCGTCCGGTCCGGTCACCTTCGCGCCCATCGGCTTCGAATATTTCTCGCCGAAATGGAAGATGTGCCCGACCTCGATGCCGCGCGCCGAAAGCTGGCTGCCCGGCTCGATCCGCGCCCAGGCGTCCTCGTCATGCATCTCGTCGGTCGCGGCGTAGGGGGTCGTCCAGTTCTTGACGATGCCGGCGATCTCTGCGTCGTCGGTGAAATCGGTGTCCGCCCCCGGTACGGGCAACGCAAGGAAGTCCTTATGGCAAAAGACCTGGCTCTCGCCCGTCTCCGCAAGAATGATGAACTCGTGGCTGAGGTCGCCGCCGATCGGCCCGGTGTCGGCGCGCATCGGAATCGCCTTGAGTCCCATGCGCGTGAAGGTGCGCAGGTAGGACACGAACATACGGTTGTAGGCGGCCTTCGCGCCTTCGAAATCGAGATCGAAGGAATAGGCGTCCTTCATCAGGAACTCGCGCGAACGCATGACCCCGAAACGCGGCCGCACCTCGTCGCGAAACTTCCACTGGATGTGGTAGAGATTGAGCGGCAGGTCCTTGTAGGACCGCACGTAGGATCTGAAGATTTCGGTCACCATCTCCTCGTTTGTCGGCCCGAACAGCATGTCGCGTTCGTGCCGGTCCTTGATCCGCAGCATCTCCTTGCCGTAATCGTCATAGCGGCCGCTCTCGCGCCAGAGGTCGGCTCCCTGGATCGTCGGCATCAGGATTTCCAGCGCGCCGGCGCGATCCTGCTCCTCGCGGACGATCCGGCAGACCTTGTCGAGCACGCGCTTGCCGAGCGGCAGCCAGGAAAAGCTGCCGGCCGCCTGCTGGCGGATCATGCCGGCCCGCAGCATCAGCCTGTGCGACACGATCTCGGCCTCGCGCGGCGTCTCTTTCAGAATCGGCAGGAAGTATCGCGACAGCCGCATTCGGATATCCATGGGGATGGAAGGCGCCGGAATCGGCGGCGGGAGGCACGTCCTGCAACCGCTTCATAGCGATTTCATGACACGATGAAAACCCGGCGAAAAGCCGCCGCCAGAACACGCCATCCAGCGACCTCAATTTGGGCAAACGCTGCAAAAATCTTGTGCATTGCAGCAAATCAATCGCCGTTTCCAAGCAAAATTTCCCGTGACAATTTGTCCGGCGTTGGTTTATGGTGCCCGTCATAATCGAGAAGACGAAAAACAATTCGTTTTCCTGCGCGGTCAAAGTCTTGGGAGGATGCGATCTAGGCGCGAGATATCGCTGCCGCCGGGTACCGGAAACAGGTCGACGCGAATAAATTGCAAGGCTTCGGCCTTGCATTTTTTTTGTGCAGTTTTCTATTGTAAACCGTCGTTAGCCGATTCCGGGGACTGGGATCGGGATATCTTCGATCCGCCATCCGTAGACACGCGTGGCGATCAGGAAAACGCCGAACAGGATTGCCGAAACCATCGTCGTCCGAATGATCGCCCGCAGCATATGCGGCCCGTGCGGCGCGCTCGATTCGGTGCCGGGCAGCACCTCGCCCTGCTCGTCCTGCGTTTTCAGGCTGAATGGCAGGACCGCGAACAACGTGATCCACCAGACGACGAAATAGACGGCGATGAGCGAAACGGTATCCATGCCTCAGGCCTGTTCGAGTTCCACCAGCGTGCCGCAGAAATCCTTGGGGTGAAGGAACATGACGGGTTTTCCATGCGCGCCGATGCGGGGATGGCCGTCGCCGAGCACGCGTGCGCCGGCGTCGAGCAAATGGTCCCTCGCTGCCAGGATATCGTCGACCTCGTAGCAGAGGTGGTGCATGCCGCCGGCCGGATTCTTGTCGAGGAACGCCGCGATCGGAGAATCGGCCCCGAGCGGCTCGAGCAACTCCACCTTGGCGTTGCCCGTATCGACGAAAACGACGGTCACGCCATGCTCCGGCAGCATTTGCGGCGCGCTGATTCTGGCCCCCAGCGTCTCGCGGTAGACCGCGGCCGCCGCCGCCAGATCGGGCACGGCGATCGCGACATGGTTCAGCCGGCCGAGCATGGAATCAGCGGGTCACGAACACGGTGACCAGCGGCTTCTTGCCCCAGGCTTCGTTGGCGGACGCGCGCACCGCCCGCCGCACCGCCTCCTGCACCATGTCGAGATCCTTGCGGCGCGCGCGCGGGATGGAATTGAACGCGCCGATCACGGCGTCGAGCATGACCTCTTCCATGTCCTCGCCCGACGCATCGAGCAGAGCGACCCCGATCGCGGCGATATCGGGATCACCGGACAGTTCGTAAGCCTCGTCGAGCACGACGTTGACCGCGACATGGCCCGCGAAGGACAGCTTTCGCCGTTCGCGGATGCCCATCGCCTCGTCATCGCCGATCAGCTTGCCGTCCTTGTAGATGCGGCCGAACGGGGCCTTGTCGATGATCTCGGCCGGTCCCGGCGCGAGGCGAACGATGTCGCCGTCGCGAACTTGCGCGACCTCCGGAATGCCGGATGCCGACATCAGCGAACCCTGCGCCACGAGATGCGCGGCCTCGCCATGCACGGGAATGCCGATGCGCGGCCGTGTCCACGCGTACATGCGCTTGAGTTCGCTGCGCCGCGGATGACCCGAGACATGCACCAGAGCGTCGCTATCCTCGATGATCCTGACGCCCTGGTCGATCAACCCGTTCTTGATTTCGAGGATCGCCTTTTCGTTGCCGGGGATCGTGCGGGAGGAGAACACCACGATGTCGCCGGCCGACAGCGCGACCGATTTCATCTCGTCGCGGGCGAGCTTGGCGAGCGCCGCGCGCGGTTCGCCCTGGCTGCCGGTACAGATGACGACGATGTTTTCGCGCGGGATATAGCCATAGGCATCCTCCGAGAGGAAGTCCGGCAGCCCGTCCATGTAGCCGAGTTCGCCGGCGACCTCGATGACGCGCTTGAGCGACCGGCCGAGCACGAGGCACTGCCTGCCGCAATCCCGCGCGGCCTCGGCGATCGAACGGATGCGGCCGACATTGGACGAGAAGGTGGTGATGGCGACGCGGCCGGGCGCGGCCTGGATGACGCCGCGCAGCCCCTCGCCGACCGCCGTCTCGGAGGGCGAATCGCCTTCGCGCAACGCGTTGGTCGAATCGCAGATCAGCGCCAGCACGCCCGCATCGCCGAGCGCCCGGAATCGCGTCTCGTCGGTCTTGGGGCCGATCTGCGGATCGGGATCGATCTTCCAGTCGGCGGTGTGGATCACGGTGCCGAGCGGCGTCGTGATGGCGAGCGAAACCGGCTCGGGTATGGAATGCGTAACCGCGATCGCCTCGATCTTGAAGGGTCCGATGTCGAAGGCGTCGCCGGCGCGGAACAGCACGACCTTCGGCTTCAGGGAGCCGTCGCCGGACTGGCGTTTCGCCTCGAGCAGGCCTGCCGAAAACGGCGTCATCCAAACAGGCGACTTGAGTTTCGGCCACAAATCGAGCAGGGCCCCGTAATGGTCCTCATGCGCGTGCGTGATCACGATGCCGCGGAGCCGATTCCTCTGCGCCTCGATGAAGCGAATGTCGGGCAGCACGAGATCGACGCCGGGCAGCGTCGCGTCGGGGAACGTCACGCCGACGTCGACGACGATCCAGTCGCGCGCATGGGCCGGGCCGTAGCCGTAAAGCGCGAAGTTCATGCCGATTTCGCCGACACCGCCCAAGGGCGCGAAGACCAGCTCGGGCCCGGAAGATTTAGCCATTGTCGATCCTTGTTGGCCGTTCAGGCGGCCGTTGCCGAAGCGGCCGCGCCGAAATGCACGTCGCCCGCCGTTATTCTAATGATTTTGTCCGTGCGGTCACGGATCACGAAGCGACAGTCTTCATCGATCGTCTCGAAGACCCCGCGCACGACATTCCCATCCACCTTGACGGCGACCTCGCCGCCCAGCCCGGCCGCCCGCGAAAGCCACCGATCACGAATTGCCGACAAGCCCCGGCCTTCGTCCCAGAGGCGATAGTTGACGCACCACGCGTTCGACAGCGCCGAAAACAGCGTCTCCGCGTCGCATGATGATCCGAGCGCCCGCAGGGATATCGCGGGATAGGGCAGATCGTCGGGAAAGGCCACGACATTGACGCCAATGCCGATCGCGATCGCGGCGCCATCTTTCGGGTCGAGCGTCGACTCGAGCAGGATGCCCGCGAGTTTCGCGCCGTGTGCCAGAACGTCGTTCGGCCATTTCAAGGCGAATCGCGCGCCCCGCATGCCCTCGCCGCCATCCGCGCCGATCGAAATCGCCACGCCAGGCGCGGCCACATCCAGCGCGTCGGCGAGCGACAGGCCCGCGACGAAGCCGAGCGTGGCGGCGTATTTAAGGTCGCGCTCGACCTTGAGTAGGAGCGTGGCGGCGAGATTGCCGGCGGGCGTCGCCCAGGCGCGGCCGCGTCGACCGCGTCCGCTTTCCTGCCGGCTCGAAACGACCCACAGCTTTCCCTGATCGCCGAGACGCGCATGATCGAGCGCCAGCGCATTCGTCGACCCGACGGTCTCATGGGCTTCGAGGCGGTAGCCCTCGACAATCCCGGTCGCTGCGAGGCCAAATGACATCCGACGCTAGAAAAAGGTTTTGGCGGCGGCTTGCGCCATCGCGCCGATCGGCCCGCCGATCAGGACATAGAACAACACGAACGCGCCCGAGACGCCGAGCACGGCGCGCAGTTCGCCGGCCATTGGCAGGAAACCGCCGACCGGCTCGTCGAACCACATCAGCTTGATGATCCGCAGGTAGTAATAAGCGCCGACCACGGAGGCCAGAACGCCGATCACCGCCAAGGCGTAGAGCCCGGCGTTGATGGCCGCCAGGAACACGTACCACTTGGCCCAGAACCCGGCGAGCGGCGGAATGCCGGCGAGCGAGAACATCAGGACCGTCATGACCGTCGCCATGCCGGGATTGGTCGTGGCGAGCCCGGCCAGATCGCCGATCTGCTCGACATGCCCGTCCTTGCGCTTCATCGCCAGGATGAAGGCGAAGGTCCCGAGCGTCATCGCGAGATAGATGAGCATGTAGATCGCTACCCCGCGCGCGCCGTCCTGGCTGTTGGCGGCGAGCCCGACCAGCGCGAAGCCCATATGGCCGATTGACGAATACGCCATCAGCCGCTTGATGTTTTTCTGGCCGATCGCCGCGAACGATCCGAGCACCATCGAGGCGATCGACACGAATACGATGATCTGCTGCCAGTCCGGCGCGATTGGTTCGAACGGACCCATCGTGGTTCGGACGATCAGCGCCATGGCCGCCATTTTGGGCGCGGCCGCCATGAAGGCGGTGATCGGCGTCGGCGCGCCTTCGTAGACGTCGGGAGTCCACATATGAAAGGGCACCGCCGAGATCTTGAAGGCGAGGCCGGCCAGCACGAACACCAGGCCGAAGACCAGTCCGAGTTGGCGTTCGCCGTCGCCGAGGGCGGCCGCGATCGCCTGGAAACCGGTGTTGCCGGTATAGCCGTAGACGAGGCTGATCCCGTAAAGCAGCATGCCTGACGAAAGCGCGCCGAGCACGAAATATTTCAGGCCGGCCTCCGACGAGCGCAGATTTTCGCGATTGATCGCGGCGAGCACGTAGATGGCGAGCGATTGCAGTTCAAGCCCGAGATAGAGGCCGATCATGTCGTTGGCCGAGATCATCAGCATCATGCCCAGCGTGCAGAGCAGGATCAGCACCGGCAACTCGAAACTGTCGAATCGATGCTCTCTCGCGAAGCGAACCGACATCGCCAGCGTCACCGCCGAGCCGATCAGCGACAGCATCTTCATGAAACGCGCGAACGGATCGCCGACGAACGCTCCGCCGAATGCGATTCCGTCATGCGGGAACACCACCATCCACGCGCCGGCCGCGATCAGCACGCAGACGGCGAGACCCGTCACCAGCGTGCTCGACCTGCCGCTCGCATAGACGCCGACCATCAGCAGGATCAACGCGCCGACCGCGAGGATCAGTTCGGGCGCCGCGAGCGAGAGACTTAGGCTGAGATCGGTCGACATGAATCCCTCTGCTCAGTTCGCGGCGGCGGCGAGCTGCGCCGCATCGAGCGAAGCGGTGACGGAACTCACCAGCGACTGCACCGACGCCGCGGTCGCATTGAAGACCGGCGTCGGATAGACGCCGAAGAAGATCGTCAGCGCGACCAGCGGGTAGATAATCAGCTTCTCGCGCGACGAGAGGTCGAGCATCGACTTGAGGCTGTCCTTGGTCAGCACGCCCATGATCACCTTTCGGTAAAGCCAAAGAGCGTAGCAGGCGGATAGGATGACGCCTGTGGTCGCGAACAGCGCCACCCAGGTGTTGACCTTGAACACGCCGAGCAGCGTCAGGAACTCGCCGATGAATCCGCTGGTGCCGGGTAAGCCGACATTGGCCATGGTGAAGATCAGGAACACGGTCGCGTATTTCGGCATGATGTTGACCAGACCGCCATAGGCCGCGATCTCGCGGGTGTGCAGACGGTCATAGACGACGCCGACGCACAGGAACAGCGCGCCCGACACGAGGCCGTGCGACAGCATCTGGAAGATCGAGCCCTGGATGCCCTCCTGGTTCATCGCGAAGATGCCCATCGTCACGAAGCCCATATGCGCGACCGACGAATAGGCTATCAGCTTCTTCATGTCCTCCTGCATCAGCGCGACCAGCGAGGTGTAGATGATCGCCACCACCGACAACGTGAACACGAAGGGCGCGAAATACTCCGACGCCAGCGGGAACATCGGCAGCGAGAAGCGCAGGAAGCCGTAGCCTCCCATCTTCAAGAGGATGCCGGCCAGGATGACCGACCCCGCGGTCGGCGCCTCGACATGCGCGTCGGGCAGCCAGGTATGCACCGGCCACATCGGCATCTTCACCGCGAAGGACGCGAAGAACGCCAGCCACAGCCATGTCTGCATGGTCGCTGGAAAATTATGCGTCAGCAGCGTCGGGATGTCGGTCGTTCCGGCCTGGAAAAACATCGCCATGATGGCGAGCAGCATCAGCACCGAGCCGAGCAGCGTGTAGAGGAAGAACTTGAAGCTCGCATAGACGCGCCGCTTGCCGCCCCACACGCCGATGATGATGAACATCGGGATGAGGCCAGCTTCGAAGAAGACGTAGAACAGCACGATATCGAGCGCGCAGAACACGCCGATCATCAGCGTCTCGAGCAGCAGGAAGGCGATCATGTAGGATTTGACGCGGGTCTGGATCGAATCCCAGGAGGCCAGGATGCAGATCGGCATGAGGAACGTCGTCAGGATGACGAACAGCATCGAAATGCCGTCGACGCCCATATGGTAGGAGATGCCGGAATCGAGCCACGCGACCTTCTCCTCCATCTGGAAGCCCGGAATGGCCGTATCGAAACCAACCCAGATGAACAGCGAGACGACGAAGGTGATGCCTGTCGTCCACAACGCGATGGCGCGGATGTTGCGCTTGGCCGCGTCGTCGTCGTCGCGTATGAGCAGGATCAGGACGATGCCGACGACCGGCAGGAAGGTGACGGTCGAAAGGATGGGCCAGCCGGTCATCGGAAACTGCTCCCGAGCATCATCCAGGTGACCATGGCCGCGATGCCGATCAGCATCACGAAGGCATAGTGGTAGAGATAGCCGGTTTGCAGCTTGACGACGCGAGCGGTCAGGTCCTGCACCCGCGCCGAGACGCCGTCGGGACCGAAACCGTCGATGATCCGGCCGTCGCCGGTTTTCCAGAAGAACGTGCCGATGCGCTTGGCGGGCCGCACGAACAGGAAGTCGTAGAGTTCGTCGAAATACCATTTGTTGAGCAGGAAGGCGTAGAGGCCGCGATGCTGCGCCGCGAGGTTTGCCGGCATGGCCGGATCGCGGATGTAGAACTGGTAGGCGAGCACGAAACCAAGGATGGTCACGACGATCGGCGCCAGCTCGACCCACAGCGGTATCTCGTGCAATTCGTGCATGATGTGGTTGTCGCTCAGCATGGCGATCGAGGTCCGCCAGAACTCGCCGAACGCCTCGCCGATGAAATAATCGTGGAACACGACGCCGGCGAACAGAGCGCCGACCGCCAGGATGTAGAGCGGTACGAGCATGACCGGCGGCGATTCATGGACATGGTGCATGATGTCGTGCGAGGCGCGCGGGCTCCCGTGGAAGGTCAGGAAAATCAACCGCCAGGAATAGAAGCTGGTGAAGAACGCCGCGACGACCAAGGACGCGAAGGCGATCGGCGCGACGGCATTCTCGCCCATGAACGACGCCTCGATGATGGCGTCCTTCGAGAAGAAGCCCGCCGTGCCGACGATCGTCGCCGGGATGCCGACGCCGGTCAGCGCCAGCGTTCCGATCACCATCATCCAGTATGTGCGTGGGATCAGTTTGCGCAGTCCGCCCATCTTGCGCATGTCCTGTTCGTCGGAGACGGCATGGATCACCGAACCCGACCCCAGAAACAGCAGCGCCTTGAAGAAGGCATGCGTGAACAGGTGGAAGATCGCGACCGGGTAGGCCCCGACGCCGAGCGCTACGAACATGTAGCCGAGCTGCGAGCAGGTCGAATAGGCGATGACGCGCTTGATGTCGTTCTGCACCAGCCCGACCGTCGCCGCGAAGATCGCCGTCAGCGCGCCGATGAACGTCACGACGGTCAGCGCCGTATGCGACAGCTCGAACAGCGGCGACAGACGCGCCAGCATGAAGACGCCGGCCGTGACCATCGTCGCGGCATGGATCAGCGCCGAGACGGGCGTCGGGCCTTCCATGGCGTCCGGCAGCCAGGTGTGCAGCGGCACCTGAGCCGACTTGCCCATCGCGCCCATGAAAAGCAGCAGGCAGACCACGGTGATCGACGCCCGATGGTCGAGCTGATAACCGAGGAACGTCCAGAGCGGGCCGGCCGCCTCCGACGCGCCCTCCGTCGGCAGGAAGGTCGCGGCATTGGCGAAGATCGTGTCGAACGACACCGAACCGAACAGCACGAACACGCCGAAGATGCCGAGCGCGAAGCCGAAATCTCCGACGCGGTTGACCACGAACGCCTTGATCGCCGCCGCGTTCGCCGACGGTTTGTGATACCAGAAGCCGATCAGCAGATAGGAGGCGAGGCCGACGCCTTCCCAGCCGAAGAACATCTGGACCAGATTGTCCGACGTGACCAGCATCAGCATGGCGAAGGTGAACAGCGACAGATAGGCGAAGAAGCGCGGCCTGTGCGGATCGTGGTGCATGTAGCCGATTGAGTAGATGTGGACGAGAGCCGACACGGTGTTGACGACGACCAGCATGACGACTGTCAGCGTGTCGATGCGCAGCGCCCAGTTCGCCTCCAGCGCGCCCGACTGGATGAAGGTCATGATCGGCACGGTGAAGGTCTCGACCCCGCCAAACCCGACCGTGAAGAACGCCACCCAGGACAGCAGCGCCGAGATCACCAGGAAGCCGGACGTGATGTATTCCGACGCCTTCGCGCCCAGCGCGTTTCCAAACAGGCCGACGACCAGGAAGCCGAGAAGCGGAAGGAAGACGATAGCCTGATACATGGCGCGTCAGACACCTTCTCTGTGTGGTTTGGCGTTTGCGTTCATCTGAATGCAGCCCTCAGGATCAAGCGGCCGAGCGCATAAACGAGGCCGAGTGGTATCCCCCAGAGGATGCCGAAAAGCACGGAGAAGAAAACGTTGGCGATGTCGAGTTTCCCGCTAGGCAGAAGCACGAATACCACCAGGGCCGCAATGGCAACGAACACCGCGCCGTAGACGGTGTCGAGGAAGAACCGCCCCATCCCATGCTCAGCCCTTCATCATGTTGACGTCTTCGACCGCGATCGAGCCGCGGTTGCGGAAGAACACCACGAGGATTGCGAGTCCGATCGCCGCTTCCGCCGCCGCAACCGTCAGCACGAACAGCGCGAACACCTGCCCAGCCATGTCGCCGAGCGCGGCTGAAAATGCTACGAAATTGATATTGACGGCGAGCAGGATCAGCTCGACCGACATCAGGATGACGATGACGTTCTTGCGGTTAAGGAAGATGCCGAACACGCCGAGCGTGAACAGGATCGCCGAAACGGTGAGGAAATGCGCGATCCCGACGGTCATCGTCAGAGTCCCCTGCCCGTTTCGACCTGCTTGATTTCGATCGCGGTGGCCGGCGTCCGGGCGACTTGCGCCGAAACGTTCTGCCGCTTGACGCCAGGCTTGTGGCGCAGCGTCAGCACGATGGCGCCGATCATGGCGACCAGCAGGATCAAACCGGCGACCTGGAAATAATACAGGTAGTCCGTGTAGAGAATGTCGCCGAGCGCCGCGGTGTTCTGCCGCTCCAGCACCGGCGGCATCGGCATCGAGACCGACCCGGCGAGCTGCGGCGCGAAAGTGTAGCCGCCGAGCACGACGACCAGTTCGGCCGCGAGGATCAGCCCGACCAGCGCGCCGATGGGCGCATAGGCGAGTGCGCCCTGCTTCAACGCTGCGAAGTCGACGTCCAGCATCATGACGACGAACAGGAACAGAACCGCCACGGCGCCGACATAGACGACCAGCAGGATCATCGCCAGGAACTCGGCGCCGGTCAGCAGGAAGAGGCCGGCGGCGTTGACGAAGGTCAGGATCAGATAGAGGACGGAATGGACCGGATTGCGGGCGGAAATGACCATGAACGCCGCCGCGACCGCGACGAACGCCAATATGTAGAAGAAGACCGCCTCTAGTCCGTTGAGCATGGATGACCCTGCGTTCCAAAACCGATTTCGCGATTGTGCATCTGCGAAATCGACTGTTCCTTAGACGAGCGCTTTCGGCGCGTCCATGCAACTTCGTTTCCTTTTCCCGTTTGCGGGTCGAAGGAAAATTGCTGGCTACCGATACGGCGAGTCGATCGCGATGTTGCGCGCGAGTTCGCGTTCCCAGCGGTCGCCGTTCGCCAGCAGCTTGTCCTTGTCGTAATAGAGTTCCTCGCGCGTTTCGGTGGAGAACTCGAAATTCGGCCCCTCGACGATCGCGTCGACCGGGCAGGCTTCCTGGCAGAAGCCGCAATAGATGCACTTCACCATGTCGATATCGTAACGCACCGTGCGGCGGGTACCATCGTTGCGGCGCGGGCCGGCCTCGATGGTGATCGCCTGCGCCGGGCAGATCGCCTCGCACAGCTTGCAGGCGATGCAGCGCTCCTCGCCATTGGGGTAGCGGCGCAAGGCGTGTTCGCCACGGAACCGGGCGCTGACCGGCCCCTTCTCGAACGGGTAGTTCAGCGTCGGCTTGGGCGAAAAAAACTGCTTCATCGACAGGAAGAACGCCGCGACGAATTCCTGCAGCAGCAGCGACTTGGCGGCCTGGGCGAGCGCTGACATGGCTATTCTCCGAAAATATAGGGGCCGACGAACCAGCCGATGATCGGCAGCAGCACGAACTGGCTGTAGCCGGTAATGCTCAGCACCTGTTTCGTTTCAGGCAACTCGACGCGGCCGGCAAGCATGCGCAGCACCACGAAGTCAGCCCCCGCGATGACCAGTCCGATAATGACGCCGATGAGATTGCCGGTCATGACGCCCGCCGCACGGCCGGCGTGCCGATTGTGCCGTCACGGGCGCGGGTATAGCCGTTCCCGCGCGGCAGGGCATCGGCGAATTCGACCCATGGCAGACGTTCCCGCCAGTAGGCGTGCGCCTGCGGCGCAAATCGCCCGGGATGGTCGAAGAAGCCGATCGTCAGATAGTGCTCGCCAGCGAGACCGGCGTCGGCATAGCCGATCGACGTACCGCATCGTCCGCAGAAGGTGCGCGTCACGCCACGCGTCTTCGAGAACGATGCCGGCTCGCCGCGCGTAAACCTTATCTCATCCGGACGGTAACCGACCCAGAGCATCATCGGACCGCCGATCGCCCGACGGCAATCATCGTCATGATCGGTGCAGACCCAGAACGGCTCGCCATGCATTTCCGCGACGATATCGCCGCAGAAGCATGCGCCCGTCTCGATCCGCGCGCTTTGCGCAACGTCCGCCATGGCTCACGCCAGTCCGGTGATCTTGAGGAAGCCCGCGACGATCACCACCATCGCCAGCGAGAGCGGAAGGAACACCTTCCAGCCGAGGCGCATCAACTGGTCGTAGCGGTAGCGCGGCACGAAGGATTTCACCATCGCGAACATGAAGAACACGAGGCAGACCTTGAGCACGAACCAGATCACGCCCGGCACCCAGGTGAACGGGATGAAATCGAAAGGCGGCAGCCACCCGCCGAGGAACAGGATTGTCGTCAGCGCGCACATCAGCACGATCGCGACATATTCGCCGAGGAAGAACAGCAGGAACGGCGTCGAGGAATATTCGATCATGTGGCCGGCGACGAGTTCCGATTCCGCCTCGACCAGGTCGAAAGGCGGTCGGTTGGTCTCGGCCAGCGCCGAAATGAAGAACACCACGAACATTGGGAACAGCGACAGCCAGTGCCAGTCGAGAAACGTGTTCGGCAGGCCGATCATCGTGCCGACGCCGTCATGCTGCGCCATCACGATGTCCGACAGATTGAGCGAACCGACGCAAAGCAGCACCGTGACGATGACGAAGCCGATCGACACTTCGTAGGACACCATCTGCGCGGCCGAGCGCAACGCGCCGAGGAACGGATATTTCGAGTTCGACGCCCAGCCCGCCATGATGACGCCGTAGACCTCGAGCGAGGAAATCGCGAAGATGTAGAGGATGCCGACATTGATGTCGGCGACCGCCCATCCGGCGCTGACGGGGACGACGGCCCAGGTCGCGAGCGCGAGGCTCGCCGAGACCACCGGCGCGAGCAGGAAGATGCCCTTGTTGGCGCCCGACGGGATGACCGGCTCCTTGACCACGAATTTGAGCAGGTCGGCGAAGGATTGCAGAAGACCGAAGGGCCCCACGACGTTCGGTCCGCGGCGAAGCTGAACCGCCGCCCATATCTTGCGGTCGGCGTAGAGAATATACGCCACGAAGACCAGGAGGACGACGAGCAGCACCACCGACTGAAGCAGGATGACCAGGCCGGGCCAGACATAGAAGCTGAAGAAGGAGTCCATCGCCCCGCCCTACTCGGCCGCCTGCCGGAAGCCGTCCCTGACCAAGGCCGAACACTCGGCCATGATCGCCGACGCCCGTGCGATCGGGTTCGTCAGATAGAAGTCTTTGACCGGCGAGGCAAACGCCATTTTGGTCACCGCACCGCCTTTCGCCGCCGCTGCGGCGACATGCTCCGCCGTTCCCGGGGCGATCGCATCGATGCGCGCAAAATGCGGATAGGACTTGTAAAGATCGGCCCGCAGCTGCGGCAGCGAATCGAACGGCAGCTTCCTGGCCAGTACATCAGAAAGCGCCCGCAGGATCGCCCAATCCTCGCGCGCGTCGCCCGGCGCGAAGCCGGCCCGGTTGGTCTGCTGCACCCGCCCTTCGGTGTTGACGTAGGTGCCGGATTTTTCGGTGTAGGCGGCGCCTGGCAGGATCACGTCGGCGTGGTGCGCGCCCGTGTCGCCATGCGTGCCGACATAAACGACGAACGCATTCGTCGCGGCGGACAGGTCGAGTTCGTCCGCCCCAAGCAGGAACAGCACGTCCGTCCCGCCAAGCATGCCGGCGACATCCTTGCCGCCGTCCCCCGGTACGAACCCGAGGTCGAGCCCGCCCACGCGCGCCGCCGCCGTATGCAGCACCGCGAACCCGTTCCAGCCTTCGGCGAAAGCGCCCACTGCGTCCGCGAGCTTCGCCGCGAGCGCCAGCACGCCCGAACCCGTCAAAGCCCCCTGCCCGATGATGATCATAGGCTTGGCGGCGTTCTTCAATGTTTCGAAGAAGCGCCCGTTGCCCGCCGCTAGATCGCCCAGCGAATCGGTGCCCGCTCCCAATGATTCGTAAGGATAGCGAAGGTCTTCGGTCTCGCCGATGACGCCAACCGGGAAGCCGGAGCGGAAGCGCTTGCGGATGCGGGCGTTGAGCACCGAGGCCTCGAAGCGCGGGTTTGCTCCGACGATCAGCAGCGCGTCGGCCTGCTCGATGCCCTCGATGGTCGGGTTGAAGATGTAGCTGCCGCGCCCGAACGATGGGTCGAGCGCCGCTCCGTCCTGCCGGCAATCGATGTTCGGCGAGCCGAGCGAGGCCATCAGCAATTTGAGCGCATACATCTCCTCGACGGTCGCGAGATCGCCAGCAATCGCGCCGATTTTTTCCGGGCTGGTTCCGGCGACAGCAGCCTTGATCGCGGCGAAGGCTTCGTTCCAGCTCGCGGCGACCAGCTTGCCGTTCTTGCGTACGTAAGGCCGGTCGAGCCGCTGCGTGCGCAACCCGTCCCAGATGAACCGGGTCTTGTCCGAAATCCACTCCTCGTTCACCGCCTCGTTGACGCGCGGCATAATGCGCATTACCTCGCGGCCGCGCGAATCGACGCGGATCGCCGACCCGACCGCGTCCATCACATCGATCGATTCCGTCTTGGTCAGTTCCCACGGCCGCGCCTGGAAGGCATAGGGCTTCGAGGTCAATGCCCCGACCGGACAGAGGTCGATGACGTTGCCCTGCAATTCCGAGGTCATCGCGCTTTCGAGATAGGTGGTGATCTCGGCGTCCTCGCCGCGCCCGATCAGGCCGAGTTCGGAGATGCCAGCAACCTCGGTGGTGAAGCGGACGCAGCGCGTGCAATGGATGCAGCGGTTCATGATCGTCTTGACCAGCGGCCCGATATACTTGTCTTCCACCGCGCGCTTGTTTTCCTGATAGCGCGACGAATCGACGCCGAACGCCATCGCCTGGTCCTGCAGGTCGCACTCGCCGCCCTGGTCGCAGATCGGGCAATCCAGCGGATGGTTGATCAGCAGGAATTCCATCACGCCCTCGCGTGCCTTCTTGACCATCGGCGTGTTGGTGAACATCTCCGGCGCCTCGCCGTTCGGTCCGGGGCGCAGATCCTTGACGTTCATGGCGCAGCTCGCCTGCGGCTTGGGCGGTCCGCCCTTCACCTCGACCAGGCACATGCGGCAATTGCCGGCGATCGACAGCCGCTCATGGAAGCAGAAGCGCGGCACTTCCGCGCCGCCCGCTTCCGCCGCCTGCAGCAGCGTGTAGTGGTCCGGCACCTCGATCTCGCGTCCGTCGACCTTGATCTTAGCCATTCGCACGGGTTCCTCGCGGCGCGCCGCGTTTTGAAGCCAGCCTGTCGGCGCTTCCAGCCACTGCCTTAGACGCGAGCCGCGTCGCATTCCTGCGCCAATCGTCCCGGATAATCCGCCCTTCGAGGCTGAATTTCTCATCAAGCACGGCGATTTCGTCCGCGCCGAGCGCCGCGATCTGCGCGAAACTGCGGATCCCGACGCCGTGCAGCGCCTGCTCGAGCTTCGGCCCGATGCCCGCGATCGTCTTCAGATCGTCGGGCGCCACGGATGTGGTGCCGATGGGCTGGCCGGCCTCCGCGACCGAGTCTAGAATCGGATTGGTGCCGACTTTCGGCACCAACGTCGACGGCGCGTCGACGGTGCGAGCGTCGGGCATCACGATCCTTCGGCGCATCGGGACGACGTTCTTTGCCGGCTTTCGCTGCGGTGGAGTCTCGTCAACCACATCGGCTCCGCCGGCCGGAGGCGGCGCGGCCGCCTTGCTTCGATCTTGCGCGTTCAAGGGATTAGCCGGCCGCCCTCCAGGCGTCGGCTGCATCCCGGCTGCCAGGCCGACCCAGAATCCGAATATTTGCGTCGCGATGGCGAGGCCGAACGCCGCCGAAGCGGTCATGACATCGAATGACCGCACCAGCACCGCAGCGGCCGTGTCTTTCGGTGGATCAGGCGTTTCCGAAGCAGTCATGGCTTGCCGATCGGTCTCAATGCGCGCGTTCGAGACGGTCGATGCGTCGCTTCAACTCCGCAAGCTCCTTTTCGAGCGCCTGCGTTCTGATGCTCGCATGCAGTGCGAAACCGGTCCCGGTCGAGGTCGTCTCCTGCCAATCCTCGATCGCCTTCTTCATCTCAGCAAAGCGGTCGTCATGCTCGTATACTTTTGCCTGAACGTCCTGAATGACGTCGCGCATCTCGCGCAGCATCTTCAAAACGAGGTTGTCGGGTTCCTCCAACATCCTCTACTCCGCCGCCGCCAGCATCGGCTCGACCTGATGCGCGTTGCGCGAGAACTCGTCGATGCGCCGCTCGACCTCGCCGCGGAAATGCCGCATCAGGCCCTGGATCGGCCAAGCCGCCGCGTCGCCCAGCGCGCAGATCGTGTGACCCTCGACCTGCTTGGTCACGTCGAGCAGCATGTCGATCTCGCGCTTCTGCGCCTGCCCCACCACCAACCGCTCCATCACGCGCCACATCCAGCCGGTGCCCTCGCGGCACGGCGTGCACTGGCCGCAGCTTTCGTGCTTGTAGAAATACGAAAGCCGCGCGATCGCCTTCACGATATCGGTCGACTTGTCCATGACGATGACGGCCGCGGTGCCGAGGCCGGATTTGAGGTCGCGCAGCGCGTCGAAATCCATCGGCGCGTCGATGATCTGCGCGGCCGGCACCAGCGGCACCGAAGCGCCGCCCGGAATGACGGCGAGCAGATTGTCCCAGCCGCCGCGCATGCCGCCGCAATGCGTCTCGATCAGTTCCCGGAACGGGATCGACATGGACTCCTCGACCGTGCACGGCGTGTTGACGTGGCCGGAGATGCAGAACAGCTTGGTGCCGACATTGTTAGGCCGGCCGAACGACGAGAACCACGCCGCGCCGCGCCGCAGGATGGTCGGCGCGACCGCGATCGACTCGACGTTGTTGACGGTCGTCGGGCAACCGTAAAGCCCGACATTGGCCGGGAACGGCGGCTTCAGCCGCGGCTGACCCTTCTTGCCCTCTAGGCTTTCCAGCAGCGCCGTCTCCTCGCCGCAGATGTAGGCGCCCGCGCCGTGATGAACGTGGATCTCGAAATCATAGCCGTTCTTGTTGCCCTGGCCGAGCAACCCTTCGGCGTAGGCCTCGTCGATCGCGCGCTGCAGCGCCTCGCGCTCGCGGATGAATTCGCCGCGAACGTAGATATAGGCCGCGACCGCGCCCATCGCGAAGCCGGCGATCAGGCAGCCCTCGACCAACGTATGGGGGTCGTGGCGCAGGATTTCGCGGTCCTTGCAGGTTCCGGGCTCGGACTCGTCGGCGTTGACCACGAGATAGCTCGGCCGGCCGTCGCTCTGCTTGGGCATGAACGACCATTTCAGCCCGGTCGGGAAACCTGCGCCCCCGCGTCCGCGCAGGCCGGACGCCTTCATCTCGGCGACGATCCAGTCGCGCCCCTTGGCGATGATGCCGGCGGTGTCGTCCCAATGGCCGCGCGCCATCGCGCCCTTCAGCGATCTATCGAATTGGCCGTAGATATTGTTGAAGATGCGGTCTTTGTCCTGAAGCATTTTCTCGACCCTCAGACCGGCTTCCTGCCGAAGACGCGGACATATTCGGCGACGCCGCCTTTGGCCAGCGCCTCGGCTTGCTTCCGCCAGTTGTCGCGCGCGATGCGGCCCTTGAAGTTCGGATAGCCGTCGACCCACCCGCTCTCCTCGACGGTCCAGGCCGCGACCTGCGCATAGGTATGGATGCCGAGCGAATGCAGGATGCCCTCGATCTTCGGGCCGATGCCGGAAATCAGCTTGAGGTCATCGGCAGCGGACGGTTTGTCGATGCTGGCCGGCCGGTTGGGATCGTTGAGGGTCGGCTGGCGGGCTTTGCTCGGCGATGCCGCCATCGTTCCTGCGACGGGACCCGCAGGCGGCGGCGCGATCTCGCCGGACATGTTCCGGCCTGAAGCGCCGATCGAATCGCCGCGCAGCATCTCGGGAGCCTTGAAACCAGCCGCGCCGGCATCCTGGATCGGACGCGTTCTCTTCTTGCCATCTCCCTCGACCGCAGGCTCGGCAAGGTCGGCCGCCTTCTTGTCGAAGGCCGGCATCGGAGAGGCGGGCTCACCCCCCTCGGGCGCCTTCGCGGCGTCGGACTTCGGGGCGGCCGGCTTCTCGTCGGGGCCCTTCTTTTCGTCTGGCGCCTTGAGCGCCGGATCTGTTTCGACGGCGTCGGTCTTGGGCTTCGCCGCGTTCGAGGGCGGCACGTCTCCGCCCTCGGTGTTCTGGTTGGCCGCCGCTTCCTTGGCCTCGCGGTCGCGCGTGTCCTTCAGGAGCGCCGTCTCGTCGGTCAGGCTGGTCGGCCCGGTGACCGGCGCGGAATAGACGCGCCCGATCTGCGGACCGGGGATGACCGAAGCGCCGTCGCCCTTGTCGAAAGCATCGATGATCTCGGCCAGCCGCTCGGGCGTCAGATCTTCGAACGTATCCTTGAAGATCATCACCATCGGCGCGTTGACGCAGGCCCCGAGGCACTCGACCTCTTCCCAGGACAGCGTACCGCTCTCGTTGAGATGGAACTGGTCATGATGGATCTGCGACCGGCAGACATCCATCAATGCATCCGACCCGCGCAGCATGCACGGAGTCGTACCGCAGACCTGGATATGCGCCTTGGAGCCAACCGGCTTGAGCTGGTATTGAGTATAGAAGGTCGCGACCTCGAGCCCCCGGATGTAAGGCATGCCGAGCATGTCGGAGATGCTCTCGATCGCCGGCTTGCTGACCCAGCCTTCCTGGTCCTGCGCGATCATCAGCAGCGGGATGATCGCCGACTGTTCGCGGCCTTCGGGATATTTCGCGATCCACACTTTCGCCGCCTCCGCATTCGCCTCGTTGAAGGCGAATGTGGCGGGCTGAACGGCGGGCTCTGCGAGACGGCGGACTGACATGGGCTAGGATCTTGCTTCCAAATTTGCATCTAGGCCTAGTATATCGTCGATCGAAACCGAGATGCCGGGCGGGTCAAGTCGTAAGGACCCCGCTCGAAATACCTCGCTCGATATCGGTGCGCCGGCCGCCGCGTTGGAGTGCTTGATCACGCTCTTTCCGTAGGTGTCGATGATCAGATAGTGGCGGATGCTGCCGACCTGGAAATAGCTGGCGAGCTTCGTACCGGTATCGCGTCGCGCACTCGAAGGCGAGATGACCTCGAGAACGATCAGCGGGTTGTCCAAAATCATCGACTCCGGATCGATCGGACTGCATTGGACGGAAACGTCCGGTTCGCATGAATTGTGCTTGTCGATGACGACGGTCATGCCATCGCCTTTGACAAAGCAATCAAGCCCTGCTTCCCGGACGGCGTTACGCAGAATCTCCCACGCGTTCATCTTCGAATCGACGTGGCGCGACCGTTCTGGCGATATTGCAACGACATTTCCATCGACGAGTTCGTATCGGCCTTCACGATCAGAAACCCAGTCCAGAAACTGGTCGACGGTCATGATCGGGGGCTTCGCCGCAACATTCACCGGTCCGCCTCCCCCAGCAGATCTTTCAGCGAAACCAAAAGTCCGGGTGGATCGAAAGCGATTTCACCCTCCCTTACAAAGCGAGTCTCCACAGGCATCGCGGATGAAGTTCGGCGGTGGTGGCCCACGAAACTGCGTTCCGGGTAAACGATCGGATAGTGTAGTAGGGACTCGATCGAAAAATAGTCGGCCAGTTTCTCATGCACATCGCGCTCTTCGCTGCGCGGTGAGACGATCTCGACCACGATCACCGGGTTTGGAAGAATTGCGGCGTTCTCGTCGACAGGCCCGCAATGGACGATAGCGTCGGGCAGCCGAAAATTGTAATTGTCGGGAGAGACGCCGAGGCCATCGAGGAACGCTTCGCAATCCAGGCCGGCCGATTCGATCGCATAGGATAGAGTCCGGGCCGCCCGATACTTTGCTCGATTGTGCCGAACCCGGTCGCGGCCCATCGCGACAATCAGTCCGTCGATCAGTTCGAACCGTTCGTCGGTCGCCTGGGCATCCCACCAGGCGAAAAACTCCGGGACCGTCAGTCGGGTCTGCGGCAGAGCGACGTTCACCGGTCGACCTCCCCGAACACGATGTCGAGCGAACCAAGAATAGCCGAGACATCCGCCAGCATGTGGCCCTTGCACAGGAAATCCATCGCCTGCAGATGCGCGAAACCCGGCGCGCGCAGCTTGCAGCGATAGGGCTTGTTGGTGCCGTCGGAGACGAGATAGACGCCGAATTCGCCTTTCGGCGCCTCGACGGCCGCATACACCTCGCCGGCCGGCACGTGGTAGCCTTCGGTGTAGAGCTTGAAATGATGGATCAGCGCCTCCATCGACCGCTTCATCGCCGGCCGCTTCGGCGGCACGACCTTGCCGTCCATGTTCGACACCGGGCCGACGCTTTCCTTGCCAAGCAGGCGATCGACGCATTGCCGCATGATGTTTGCCGACTGGCGCATCTCTTCCATGCGGATCAGGTAACGGTCGTAGCAGTCCCCGTTCTTGCCTATGGGGATGTCGAATTCCATTTCGGGGTAGCATTCGTAGGGTTGGCTCTTGCGCAGATCCCAAGCCGCGCCCGAGCCCCGCACCATGACCCCCGAGAACCCCCAGGCCCAGGCGTCTTCGAGCGACACCACGCCGATGTCGACGTTGCGCTGCTTGAAGATGCGGTTGCCGGTGAGCAGATCGTCGAGGTTCTTCACCGTGTTGAGGAACGGGTCGATCCACTTGCCGATGTCCTCGACGAGCTTCTGCGGCAGGTCCTGGTGAACGCCGCCCGGCCGGAAATACGAAGCGTGCATCCGCGCGCCGGACGCCCGTTCATAGAATACCATCAGCTTTTCGCGCTCCTCGAAGCCCCAAAGCGGCGGCGTCAGCGCACCGACATCCATCGCCTGCGTTGTGACGTTCAAGAGATGCGACAAAATGCGGCCGATCTCGCAGTACAGAACCCGGATCAATTGTCCTCGGATCGGCACCTCGATGTTCAGCAGTCGCTCGACAGCGATTGCGAAGGCATGCTCCTGATTCATCGGCGCGACATAGTCGAGCCGGTCGAAATACGGCACGGCTTGCAGATACGTCTTCTGCTCGATCAGCTTCTCGGTGCCGCGATGCAGGAGGCCGATATGCGGATCGACGCGGTCCACGACCTCGCCGTCCAGTTCCAGCACGAGGCGCAGCACGCCGTGCGCCGCCGGATGCTGCGGCCCGAAATTGATGTTGAAGTTGCGGACGTTGGTTTCAGCCATCGGATGGCTCCTGCCGCAATTCGAGGTAGACGGCACAGATGCCGATGGCGAGACCAAGGAGAAGGTAACGCCTCGGAACGCGCGATTCCGTGACTAGCAAGCCGAACCGCCGCGTCGACGACCCTACGCGCCAGCCGAATAGGGCGAGCGCGAAAAGGACCAGGGCCAGTGCGCCGATCAATCTGAAATCAATGTCCGCTGCCATGGCCGCCGCTACTGCTTCGCCTTCTCGTCGCCCGGGAGCACGTAGTCCGTGCCTTCCCATGGACTGAGAAAATCGAAATTTCGGAATTCCTGCTTGAGCTCGACCGGCTCGTAGACGACGCGCTTGACCTCGTCGTCGTAACGGACCTCGACGAAGCCCGTCAGTGGAAAGTCCTTGCGCAGCGGATGGCCCTCGAAGCCGTAGTCCGTCAGCAGACGGCGCAGGTCGGGATGGCCCGAAAACAGGATGCCGTAGAGATCGTACGCCTCGCGCTCGAACCAGTCCGCCCCCGGGTAGACGCCCGTGATTGAAGGCACCATCGTATCCTCGTCTGCCATGACCTTGACGCGGATGCGCATATTCTTCTTCGGCGAGAGCATGTGGTAGACGACATCGAAGCGCTTTTCCCGCGATGGATAGTCCGCGCCGGCGATGTCGATGATGGAGATGAACTGGCACTCCGGATCGGTCTTGAGGAACTGCACGACAGTCACGATATCGGCGGCGTCAGCGGTCAGGGTCAATTCGCCAAACGCCATCGTGGCGGAAGTCGCGCGCCCGCTGAGTTTGGCTGCAACGTGATCGGAAAGGGCAATGAGAGTTTCGCTCATTTCTGTATAACCAATTCGCGTACTTGGCGTTCGAGCGCCTCGATTTGTTCCTCGAACTCACCGGTCACGAGTTTGCTGAACAGACTATTTCCGGCGAGCGCCTGACGATAGGAAATCTGTGCTTCCTCAAGCTTCTTGAGCCGTCGCTCGACCACATCGAGACGACTTGCGGTCGCCCCATGAAGCGCCTGATTCTCAACCCGCATCTCGCGAAGCAATGGAATGATCATGCCTTCAGGCTCGGCCATCGTCTCACCGCTCGATCGTGCCGGTGCGGCGGATCTTCTTCTGCAGCAGCAAGATCCCGTAGAGCAGCGCCTCGGCGGTCGGCGGGCAGCCGGGCACGTAGATGTCGACCGGCACGACGCGGTCGCAGCCGCGCACCACCGAATAGGAATAGTGATAGTAGCCGCCGCCGTTGGCGCATGAGCCCATCGAGATGACGTAGCGCGGCTCGGGCATCTGGTCGTAGACCTTGCGCAACGCCGGCGCCATCTTGTTGGTCAGCGTGCCGGCCACGATCATCACGTCGGACTGGCGCGGCGAGGCGCGCGGGGCGATGCCGAAGCGCTCGGCGTCGTAGCGCGGCATCGAGATGTGCATCATTTCCACCGCGCAGCACGCGAGCCCGAACGTCATCCACATCAGCGAGCCCGTGCGCGCCCACGTCACCAGCGCCTCCGACGAGGTGACCAGAAATCCCTTGTCGGACAGTTCGCCGTTCATCTCGCCGAAGAAGCGGTCGTCCGCGCCGATCGGCTTGCCGGTGCCCGGATCGATTATGCCCTTCGGGCTCGGCGCGACGAGCGTTCCCGAATCGGAAACCCCGGCCTCGTTCAATCCCATTCCAGCGCTCCCTTTTTCCACTCGTATATAAAGCCGATGGTGAGAACGCCAAGAAAGACCATCATCGACCAGAAGCCGAGCAAGCCGATTTGCCTGAAAGACACGGCCCAGGGAAACAGGAAGGCGACTTCGAGGTCGAAGATGATGAACAGGATCGAGACGAGGTAGAAGCGGATGTCGAATTTCATGCGCGCGTCGTCGAACGAATTGAAGCCGCACTCGTAGGCCGAGAGCTTTTCCGGGTCGGGATTGCGGTAGGCCACGAGATAGGGCGCGGCGACCAGCGCCAGCGCGACGATGACCGATACGCCGAAGAAGATGACGACCGGCAGATATGAGGAAAGCAACCCGTCCATGCCCAGCCTTCGGTTCGCGCAACAGTCGGATCGTAGCACGAAACCGGTGGCTGGGACCGCGACAGACTGACCCGCCGGGACAGCGCCGGAAACCTTGCTGCGATGCAGCGACGGTTAGCCCAGCCGATCATCGCGCGCAAGCCGGTCCGTGCCGCGCTTAGCGTGAACGCCCTCGTGTCAGTAGCCTGCCGAAAGCGGGTGGACGGCCGCCGGCTGCTCGTGCGAAGGCGGTCGGACAGGAGCGGCGTTTTCCCGCATGAAAGAAAAGATATCGCTCGCCCTTGCCCGCCGCATCGCGCTCGGCGCCCAGGGCTTCGCCGACCCGCGCCCCGACGGCCCGGTCACGCGCCGGCATCTTGTTAAGCTGCTCGATCGGGTCGGCCTGATCCAGATCGATTCGGTCAGCGCGGTGGTGCGCGCGCATTACATGCCGCTGTTCTCGCGCCTCGGCGTCTATCCGATGGCGCTGCTCGACGAGGCGGCCGGGTCCAGGCGCAAGCGCATGCTGTTCGAATATTGGGCGCACGAGGCCTCGTTCCTGCCGCTCGAAACCTGGCCGCTGATGCAGTGGCGCATGCAGCGCGCCCGCGCCAACGACAAAAGCGAAATCTACGGCGGCCTCGCGCGCTGGGCCGAGGACAAGAAGGATTTCATCGAGGAGATTTTCCAGGAGGTCGCGGCCCGTGGGCCGATTCCCGCTGGCGCCATCGAAGGCCACAAGTCGAAAGGCGGCTGGTGGGGCTGGAGCGATGCCAAGGCCGGGTTCGAATGGCTGTTCTGGGCCGGCCGCATCACGACCCAGTCGCGGCGCGGCTTCGAACGGCACTATGATCTTTCTGAACGCGTTATCCCGGCGGCCATCTTCAACGCCGCCCCGATCGACGCAGCCGACGCGCACCGCGAATTGCTGCGCATCTCGGCCCGCGCGCTCGGCATCGCCACCTATGGCGATTTGCGCGACTATTTCCGCCTTTCGCCCGCCGGTATGAAGGGTCGCATCGACGAACTGGTCGAGCTGGGTGAACTCCTGCCGGTCGCCGTCGAGGGCTGGAAGAACCAGGCGTATCTTCACACTGCCGCGCGGATGCCGCGCCGCATCGACGCCCGCGCGCTTCTCGCACCCTTCGATCCCGTCGTCTGGGAGCGCTCGCGCAGCGAACGCCTGTTCAACTTCCGTTACCGCATCGAAATCTACACGCCGGCCGACAAGCGCCAGTTCGGCTATTACGTCCTGCCCTTCCTGCTGGGCGATGCCATCGTCGCCCGCGTCGACCTGCGCGCCGACCGCCCGAACAGCATCCTGCGCGTCCATGCCGCCTATGCGGAACCGGGGGCGCCGGCGCACACGACCGAGGCGTTGCTCGACGAGTTGAAGCTGATGCAGCGCTGGCTCGGGCTTGAGCGGATGGAGATCACGCCGGCCGGCGATCTCGGGCCGGCGCTGGCGAGTATTGCTAACGTAACGCCTCGGGTGCAGGGGTAGGCTCTTGCCGTATTCATCACATGGCGAAGGATATCTGAGATGGCGCTGGAAACGAGACGCTTCAATGTCCAGGACCATATCGGCGCCCAGGAAAGCCAAGCAGGATATCTCGAAGCGGTCCTGGAGGATGGCGATCCGACCCTGATCGCCGCCGCGATAGGCGACATTGCCCGCGCTCGCGGCGCGTTACGGTTTGCAAGGGAAAGCGGCCTCAGCCGCGAGACGATCTACAAGGTCTTCCGGCCCGGCGGCAATCCAAAGCTCGACACGATCTCGAAGGCTGTGAAGGTTCTCGGGTTCCGGCTGGCCCTTGCGCCTATTTCGGGCGCCAAGGACATCTGAAATAACGTGCGAGCCGAGCGCGTCCCTGTGAATGATGTGTGCGTGGATGTTCGGAATTTCGCCTAACGCCTGCAATGCTCGCTTTTGATCAGCTTGGAATTCCCCGCGTTGACACCCGCCCGTCACCGCGCCTACATCAATGCCGTGACGGTCTTCTTCTTTTCAACGGGAAGAAGCTAAGAGGGAATGCGGTGCGATCTTCGGGTCAACGCCGCAGCTGTCCCCGCAACTGTAAGCGGCGAGCCCAAGCCGAACGCCACTGGACGAAAAGTGTCCGGGAAGGCGGCGAAAGGCGATAACCCGTGAGCCAGGAGACCTGCCGTCCGGTGCATGTCGCCCAAAACTGCCAGCGGTTTTGGGACAACGACGTGCATGAATTTGAATCCGACCGTCCGGCGGGTGCCCCGGGCAAGGAGCGATGCGTTTTGGATACGAGCCTGAGTTTTCCGGCGGTCGACGCCCGTGCGCATGATGCCGTGCGGACGACGATCCTCGTCTGCTCGTCCTGCCGCGACGAGACCGGCTCGGATATCCGCCCTCGGGCCGGCGAAAGGCTCGGCGAGGCAACGGCGCAGGCCGCCCAAAACACCGGCATCGCCGTCAGGCAGATCGAATGCCTCGGCAATTGCAAGCGTCGGCTCAGCGCCGCGATTCTGCGCGACGGCTGCTGGTCTTATGTCTTCGGCGATCTGACGCCCGACAGTGCAACCGATCTCGTCGCCGGCGCGACGCTTTTCGCCACCTCGGCCGACGGACTGATGCCCTGGCGCGGCCGGCCCGATTCGCTCAAGCGCGGCCTCGTCGCGCGCATCCCGCCTCTCGCGCTGATCAAGGACACGCCATGACCGCAACGCTTTCCCGCGTGCCCTGCACCGTCGTCACCGGCTTCCTCGGCGCCGGCAAGACGACGATGATCCGCCATTTGATCGAGAACGCCGGCGGCCGGCGTCTGGCGTTGATCGTCAACGAATTCGGCGACATCGGCATCGACGGCGAAATCCTGAAAGGTTGCGGCGTCGACGCCTGCCCGGAGGAAAACATCATCGAACTGTCGAACGGCTGCCTTTGCTGCACCGTCGCCGACGATTTCGTGCCGGCGCTCGATGCGATCCTCGCCATGGAGCCGAAAGTCGACCACATCGTTATCGAGACCTCCGGCCTCGCGCTGCCGAAGCCCCTCGTCCAGGCCTTTCAATGGCCGTCGGTCAAGAGTCGCGTCACGGTCGACGGGGTGATCGCGGTCGTCGATGGCCCTGCGCTCGCCGCCGGTAAGGTCGCCAACGACATGGAGGCGCTCGCCGCCCAGCGCGCCGCCGACGGCTCGCTCGACCATGACGATCCGGTCGAGGAGGTGTTTGAAGACCAGATCGCCTGCGCCGACTTGGTGATCCTGTCGAAAGCCGATCTGATGGACGCCGCCGGGACCGCAAAAGCGAACGACATGATCGGCAGGCATCTGTCGCGCTCCGTCAAGATCGTGCCGACATCGCACGGCCGGATCGACGCCTCGGTGCTGCTCGGTCTGGGCCTTGCGGTCGAGGACGACATCGAAAACCGCAAGACCAACCATGACGACGAACTCGACCACGAGCATGACGATTTCGATTCCTTCATCGTCGAACTGCCGGGCGTCGCCGATCCCGACGCGCTGGCGATCCGGGTGGCCGACGTCGCCGACCGGCAGAACGTGCTGCGCATGAAGGGCTTCATCGCTGTCGACGGCAAGCCGATGCGGCTCCTGGTGCAGGCGGTCGGCGCGCGGGTGAACCATTATTACGACCGCGCCTGGACGCCGGCCGACGACCGCCGCTCGCGTCTCGTGGTGATCGGCCTGAAGGGCCTCGACCGCGCCGCGATCGAAACGATTCTGGTGGGGTGACGCGCCGTCGATGCACATCCTGAGCACCACGTCCGCGACGCTCGACGATCTCGTCGAGCCGGTCGATCTGCGCCAATCGCCGGCCGACATCGTCGCGCTGTCGTTCAGCGAAAGCGATCTCGCCGGATTGGCCGCCGCCTGGAAGCGCGACGCCGCAGACCTGCCGACCTTGCGGCTGGCGGCGCTGCGCGACCTGCGCCATCCGATGTCGGTCGACCTCTGGCTGGACGGCGTCGCGGCCCACGCGAAGATCATTCTCGTGCGTATCCTCGGCGGTTACGAATGGTGGCGCTACGGCTGCGACCGGCTTGCGGCGGTGGCTCGAGAGAAAGGCATCAAGTTGGCGCTTCTCCCCGGCGAATGCCGCGACCGTGACGAACGGCTGATCGAATGCTCGACATTGCCGGAAGGCGAACTCGCGGCGCTGCTGGAGTTTTTCCGCGAGGGCGGTTCAACGAACATGCAGGGGTTGATGAGGGCATTGGCGGGGTTGGCCGGCGGCGAAACGGCGTTGGCGATGCCGGTGTCGGTGCCGAAGGCGGGATTTTATGAGCCGGCGGCGGGGATCGTTGAAAATCCGAGTCCGTCTTGCGACGATTCAACCGCCAGCATGTTTGCCCCGTCGCGCCCCCCTCTGTCCTGCCGGACATCTCCCCCACGGGTAGGGAGATTGGCAGCTTCGGCGACGCGCTCAATCTCCCCCCGTGTGGGGGAGATGTCCGGCAGGACAGAGAGGGGCGCGAAGGAGCGCGATGCAAGCACGATTGATCAGTACAAGGTTGACTATCCGCCCACCATCCTCATCCTCTTCTACCGCTCCATGCTTCTCGCCGCTGATATTGCGCCCATCGATGCGCTCTGCGCCGCACTGACGGCAAAAGACATCGTCCCCGTCCCGATCTTCGTCGCGAGCCTGAAGGATCCGGCTTCCGTCGCCTTCGTCGAACAAGCGATCACCGACCTTTCGCCGATCGCGATCATCACCGCGACCGCGTTCGCCACCGGCGCCGAACCCGGCGTCGAAACGCTGTTCGACCGCGCCGGCGCGCCCGTTTTCCAGGTCATCGTCGCCACGACGAGGCGCGAGGCGTGGACGAACAACCCGCGCGGCCTGGCGCCCGCCGACCTCGCCATGCACGTCGTGATGCCGGAACTCGACGGCCGCATCCTGGCCGGCGCGATTTCGTTCAAATCGCCAAGCGACGCAGATCCTGCGCTTGGCTTCACCGGCCACGCCAACGGCGCTGAACTCGATCGCGTCGAGCAGGTCGCCAACCGCGTCGCAGCCTTCCTGAAATTGCGTCAGACGCCTCGCTCCGAACGCAAACTGGCGATCCTGATCCCGGATTATCCAAGCGCGCCCGGCCGCACCGGCTACGCCGTGGGCCTCGACGCGCCGGCAAGCGTGATCGCGATGCTGCGCGACCTGAAGGATGCCGGATATTATGTTGACGCGATTCCGGATTCGCCGCGCGAGTTGCTGGATGCGTTGGAGCGCGGCGGGCACGGGCTGGCGCTTGGCGATTATCGCCGCCTGTGTGCGGACTTGCCTGCCGACGCGATGGCCAAGGTGGACGCGGCGTGGGGCAAGGCGGAATCCGAAATGCCGTCGCGTTCCTTTGCCTTCCGCGCCGCCACCTTCGGCAACGTCATCGTCGCGCTCGCCCCCGATCGCGGCAAATCGGCGGATCGCCGCGCCGACTACCACGACGCGTCCCTCCCTCCGCGCCACGACCTCGTCGCCTTCGGCCTCTGGCTGCGCAAATCGCTCGGCGTCCACGCGCTGATCCATGTCGGCGCGCACGGCGCGCTCGAATGGCTGCCCGGCAAGACGGTCGCGGTAAGCCGGAACTGCTTCCCCGAAATCGTCACCGGCGCGCTGCCCGTGATCTACCCGTTCATCGTCAGCAATCCAGGCGAAGCCGCGCAGGCCAAGCGCCGCATCGCGGCGGTCACGCTCGGGCACCTGCCGCCGCCGATGGTCGCCGCCGGACTGGACGAGGAGAAACAGAAGCTCGAGCGGCTGGTCGACGAATACGCCCAGGCGGACGGCCTCGACCGCCGTCGCCGCGACCGGCTGGCGAAGCTGATCGTCGATGCCGCTGCGAAGACCGGCCTCGCCGCCGAGGCCGGCGTGGCGATGACCGACGCGCCCGACGAGGCGCTGCGCCGCATCGACGCCTGGCTCTGCGACCTCAAGGATTTTTCCGTCAAGGACGGCCTGCACATCTACGGTCGCGCCGCCGATGGCGAAGCCGATCCGCTACGGATCGCAAGCGCCGATGCCGAGCGTGAAAACCTGCTCGCCGCGATCGATGGCCTTCATGTCCGCGCCGGACCCGCCGGCGCGCCGGCGCGCGGCCGCACCGATGTCCTGCCGACCGGCCGCAATCTCTTCACCGCCGATCCGCGCACCATGCCGACGCAGACCGCCTTCGATCTCGGCAGGCTCGCCGCAGACGAAGTGCTGCGGCGCTATCTTCAGGATCACGGCGACTGGCCGCGCTCGCTGGTGATCGACCTTTGGGGCAGCGCGAGCCTGCGCACCGGCGGCGAGGAGATCGCTCAAGGTCTGCACCTGATGGGCTGCCGACCGCAATGGGACCCCGCCACGGGACGCGTCACCGGCGTCGAGGTTCTGCCGCCGGCAGCCGTCGGCCGTCCGCGCATCGACGTGACATGGCGCATTTCCGGCCTGTTCCGCGATCTGTTCCCGACCCAGATCGCGTTGATGGACGCCGCCGCTGGGGCCGTCGCTTCGCGCGACGAGGATTGCTTGGAAAACCCGCTCGCCGCCGACGCGCGATCGTCGGGCAAGGCGCAGCCGCGCATCTTCGGGTCGTCACCCGGAACCTACGGGTCGGGCGTCGAGGACCTGCTTGCAAGCGGCGCGTGGTGGGACCGCGCCGAGATCGGCCAAACCTATCTCGACTCCGCTTCTCACGCGTTCGGCGGCGCCGAGGGCGACGGCCTGGCGACACCGGGCGCTTTTGCTGCCCGCATCAAGAGCGCTGATCTGCTCGTTCACACCGGCGACGACCCGACCCGCGATATCCTCGAAGGCTCGGCTGACGTTGCCTTCATCGGCGGCTTCTCCTCCGCGCTCGCCGCGCTCGGCGCCAACGCCGACGTGATCGTGCTGGACACTACCGACCCCGCTCGTCCTAAGCCGCGCTCGATCACCGAGGCGGTGACGCGCGTCGTGCGGGCGCGTGCGACGAATCCGATCTTCATCGAGGGCCAGATGCGCCATGGCCCGCGCGGCGCGTCCGAATTCGCGGAGACGGTCGACAGGTTGGTTGGCTTCGCCGAAAGCACCGACGCCGTCCCCGGTGCCTTGATCGAAGCCGTGTACGACGCCTATCTCGGCGACGAGCGGGTTCGCGCCTTCCTCCTGCGCGAGAACCCAGCGGCGGCGCGAAATATCGCCGAGCGCTTCGCATCGGCCCGCCGGCGCGGGCTGTGGCATCCGTTGCGAAATTCCCTCGACGACGATCTGTCCGCGCTGATCGCCGAGGCGGAAGCGGTCGCGGTCGCGGCATGAACGCGCGTCATCGGCGCGGCGCATGCCCGGCCCTCTTCGCGCCGATGCTGACCGGCGATGGACTGCTGGTCAGGCTCTCGCCCGTCTCCGGAGCCCTTTCGTCGAAGCAGTTGATCGGACTCTGCGAATCGGCGGCGCGCCATGGCAATAGCATAGTCGAGGTTACAGCCAGAGGCAGCCTGCAGTTTCGCGGGTTTTCGCCCCTGTCGGCTACGCGTTTTGCGTCCGAAGTCGACGCGCTCGGCATCGCCGTCCGCACCGGCGTTCCGGTCGAGACGAGCCCCCTGGCCGGCATGGACCCGACCGAGATTGCCGATCCATTCCCGCTGGCCGAAGCCGTCCGGATGCGTATCGCGCAAGCCGGTCTTTCCGGGCGGCTTGGTCCGAAAGTTTCGTTGGTGGTCGATGGCAGCGGCGCGATTGCGATGGGTTCGATCGCGGCGGATGTTCGCCTGACGGCGGAGATCGACGCCAACGAGGTTTTTTGGCGGCTCGCGATCGGCGGCGACGCAGCCACCGCCACATCGCTTGACTGCCATGATCCGGCAGCCGCGATCGATGCGGTCCTCGCGATCCTCTTGGAGATCGCCGCCCTCGGCATCGAGGCGCGCGGCCGTGACCTTGTTTCACTCCTTTCATCGCCTTCCCCCGGACAAGACGAGCCAACCGGCGCCGGCAAGACACCGGCAAATCTGGAAAATCCGCAAAACACTTTCGCATCCATCTCCCTGAATTCAGGCCAATCTGCCCTCCCCGTGGCCCTTCCCTTCGGCCACACGGACGCCTATCCCCTTACCTCCCTCGCCCGAACCGCCGAATCCTTCGGCGTCGCCGAGATCCGCCCGGCGCCGGACCGCCGCCTTCTGCTGATCTGCCCCACGCAGGCTGCCGTGACAGAGCTTCGAACCGCCGCCGGCGGCTTCGGCTTCATCGTCAATTCCACCGACATCCGAGCCAGCATCGCCGCTTGCGCTGGAGCGCCCACTTGCGCCTCGGGCACAATCCCCGCGCGGACTCTGGCTCAACGAATCGCCACCGCCATCGGCGTTGCCCTCGACCCGTCCATGTCCATCCACATCTCCGGCTGCGAAAAAGGCTGCGCCCGCCAGGCTACCGCCTCGATCACCATAGTCGGCCGGCAAAACGGCGTCGGGATTGTCGTGGGCGGAACCGCGCGTGACGTTCCGACCGAATATACGCCGGCAAGCAGCGTGGTACAGGCCGTGGAGCGGCTCGTGGCAGCCTTCCGGGACCAAAGATGACCGCCTACGACTATATTCATGACGGCGACGCGATCTACCAGCGCTCCTTCGCGATCATCCGCGCCGAGACCGACCTGTCGCGTTTTTCGGACGCCGAGGCCGATGTCGCGATCCGCATGATTCACGCTTGCGGCCAGGTCGAGGCCGCAAGGCATTTCGTGTTCGGCGAAGGTTTCGTCGACGCCGCCCGCGCCGCACTGCAATCGGGCGCGCCGATCTTCTGCGACGCGGAGATGGTGGCGCATGGCGTGACGCGCGCGCGTCTTCCCGCCGGCAACGAGGTGATCTGCACGCTCCGCGACCCGCGCACGCCCTCCCTGGCGAAGGAGATCGGCAACACCCGCTCCGCCGCCGCGCTGAAACTCTGGGGCGAAGGCATGGCCGGAAGCGTCGTCGCCATCGGTAACGCGCCGACGGCGCTGTTCTTTTTATTGGAAATGCTGCGCGACGGCGCGCCGAAACCGGCCGCGATCATCGGCATGCCAGTAGGCTTCGTCGGCGCGGCCGAATCCAAGGATGCGCTTGCGCGGCACTCCTACGGCGTGCCCTATGCCATCGTGCGCGGCCGGATGGGCGGAAGCGCGATGACCGCCGCCGCGCTCAACGCGCTTGCGAGGTCTGGCCTGTGAACGCGCTTGCCAAAGGCCGTCTGATCGGCGTCGGAACGGGACCCGGCGACCCCGAACTGCTGACGCTCAAAGCCGTGCGCGCGCTCGGCGATGCCGATGTGGTGGCGCATTTCGCTAAGCGGGGCAACAATGGCAACGCCCGCGCCACGATCGCGGCGTATCTGAAACCTGGCGTGATCGAATTGCCGCTGCTCTATCCCGTGACCACGGAGATCCCCAAGCACCACCCGCACTATAGCGCGCAGATCGCTACATTCTATGCCGAGTCCGCCGAAGCGGTGGCCAACCATTTGCGCCAGGGCCGTACGGTCGCGGTGCTCAGCGAAGGCGACCCCCTTTTCTACGGCTCCTACATGCATCTCCACGTCCGGCTTTCGGCGCACTTCCCGACCGAAGTCGTTCCCGGCGTGACCGCCATGTCAGGCTGCTGGTCGCAGACCGGCCTGCCGATCGTCCAGGGCGACGATGTCCTGACGATCCTGCCTGGCACCATGAGCGAATTCGACCTGATGCGCCGGTTGGCCGATACGGACGCGGCGGTCATCATGAAGGTCGGCCGCAACCTGCCCAAGATCAGGCGCGCTCTGGCCGCGACCGGCAAGCTTTCGCGCGCGATCTACGTCGAGCGCGGCACCATGGACGACACAGCGGCGCAGCCGCTCGCCGAAAAATCCGACGACCGCGCGCCGTATTTTTCGATCGTGCTGGTTCCGGGCTGGACCGGAAAGCCATGACCGGGCGGCTTCATGTCATCGGATTGGGCCCCGGCAGTCCCCACCAAATCACCGCCGAGGCCAGCGCGGCAGTGGCGGCGGCGCAATTCTTCTATGGCTACAGGCCCTATCTCGATCGCCTGGAACTGCGGCCGGACCAGATCCGCGTTGCGTCCGACAATCGCGAGGAACTGGCGCGGGCAGCCGAGGCGCTGACCAAAGCCGCGTCCGGCGCGGCGGTCGCGGTCGTTTCCGGCGGCGATCCGGGCGTCTTTGCGATGGCGGCGGCGGTCTGCGAAGCCATCGAAGCCGGACCTGCGGCATGGCGCGAGATCGACGTGACGGTCGTGCCTGGGATCACGGCGATGCTCGCGGTGGCTGCCTGCATCGGCGCGCCGCTCGGCCATGATTTCTGCGCCATGTCGCTGTCGGACAATCTGAAACCGTGGGACGTGATCGAGATGCGGCTGCAGGCCGTGGCATCGGCGGGGTTCGTGACCGCGCTCTACAATCCGATCAGCAAGGCGCGTCCCTGGCAACTCG
The DNA here is from genome assembly GCA_964244725.1 of uncultured Rhizobiaceae bacterium. Taxonomy (GTDB): domain Bacteria; phylum Pseudomonadota; class Alphaproteobacteria; order Rhizobiales; family Rhizobiaceae; genus Kumtagia. The sequence goes on along the minus strand of CAXTJQ010000002.1, from coordinate 242,247 downwards.
GCCGCGCGTTCGACGTGATGCGCGGCGTCCTGCCCCGGGAAACGATCGTCATTTTCGGCCGCGCCGCCGGCCGCCCGGACGAGCGCATCGAGCTCGCGCGGCTCTTCAAAGCCGACCCTGCGCGGGCCGACATGGCGACCTGCGTCATCATTGGTTCGCCCGAAACGCGCCTGATCGAGCGCGGCGCAAGGCCTCCGCTCGTCTATACCCCGCGCTCGCTCGCGGTGGTAAGCCAGTGATCGACGAAGGCGACTGCCTGCCCCACGGTCTCGACCGTTTCCGCATCCGGCAGGATCGGGCGACGAAACAGGATCACGTCGATCCCAAGGTCTCTCGCGGCCGCGATCTTGCCATAGGTCGCCGGCCCACCGCTGTTCTTGGCGACGACCGCATCGATGCGATGCATCGCCAACAGCGCATGCTCGGCAACCTCGTCGAACGGTCCGCGCGCCAGAATATACGTTGCGTCCGGAACGCGGAGCGGCGGCTCGATGGGATCGACGCTGCGAACGACATAGGAATGCTGCGGCGCGGCCTCGAACGGCGCGATCTCCTGCCGCCCAAGCGCGAGGAAAACGTGGCGCGACGCTTTGCCCAGCTTTTCGACAGCTCCCAAGCCGTCGTCGACCGGCGTCCAGTGATCTCCTTCGCGCGGCTCCCATGGCGGACGGCGCAAAGCCAGGATCGGAACTCCGGCAATCGTGCTGGCCAGCGCGCCATTCGTCGAAATCCGCGCGGCATAGGGATGCGTCGCATCGATCAACAGATCGATGCGCTCGTCCCGCACATAGCTCGCCAACCCCTCCGCGCCGCCGAAGCCGCCGCTGCGGATCGGGACCGGCTGCCGGACGGGATCGACCGTCCGGCCCGCCAGCGAAAGCGTTATCCACAAATCGGCGCGGCCGGCAAGGCGCCCGGCCAGTTCCCGCGCTTCGGTCGTTCCACCGAGGATGAGGATGCGGGAGGTCATAATGTCCGCTGAAGCCGAGAAACAACCATCGCCCGAGCCTTGGCTTTCCATCGTCGGCATCGGCGAGGACGGTGTAGACGGTCTCGGCGACGAGGCCAAGCGCAGGATCGACCGAGCCGCCTTCGTCTTCGGCGGCAAGCGGCATCTCGCCCTGGTCGGCGGACTGGCGACAGGCGCGGCGCACCCTTGGCCGACGCCCTTCGACCCCGACATGCGCGCGGTCGTCGCTCTGCGCGGCCAAAACGTCTGCGTGCTCGCCTCGGGCGATCCGTTCTGCCACGGCGCCGGGGCGACCCTCGCCCGCCACGTCGCCGCGAACGAAATACGCTCCATCCCCGCACCGTCCGCCTTCTCGCTCGCGGCGAATCGGTTCGGCTGGTCGCTGCCCGACATCGAGACGATTTCCCTGCACGGCAGGCCGATCGACCTCATCCGGTGCCTGCTTCACACCGGAACGCGCATTCTCGCACTGACCTCCGATGCAAACGGTCCTTCGAGCATCGCGCGCCTGCTCACCAGCCTCGGTTTCGGACCGTCCCGACTGACCGTTCTTGAGTCGCTTGGCGGCCCGCGCGAACGCGTCCGAACGGCGACGGCCGCCGACTTCGGCCTCGCTGAAATCAACCCGCTCAACGTGTTGGCGATCGAAGTTCAATCGCTTTCCGAAGCCCGCATCCTCCCGCTTGCCCCGGGCCTGCCGAACGACCTGTTCGAGCACGACGGCCAGATCACCAAGCGCGAAACCCGCGCGCTGACGCTTTCCGCCCTTGCGCCGAGGCGCGGCGAATTGTTGTGGGACGTCGGCGCGGGCTCGGGCTCGATCGGCATCGAATGGATGCTGCGCCACCCGTCGATGCGCGCCGTCGCGATCGAGGCTTCAGCCGACCGCGCCGCACGCGTTGGCCGAAATGCATCCGCCTGCGGCGTTCCCGGTTTGACTGTCGTCTGCGGCGCGGCGCCCGAGACGCTGGCCGGCCTAGCTTCGCCCGACGCGATCTTCATCGGAGGCGGCGGCAGCGACCCGGGCGTCGTGCAAGCGGCCATGACGGCGCTCAAACCAGGCGGACGGCTCGTCGCCAACGCCGTCACGCTCGAAATGGAAGCCGTCTTGCTGGCGCGGCACGCGCGGCATGGAGGCAATCTCATCCGCATCGCCATATCCCGCGCGTCCCCGGTCGGCGCGATGCAAGGCTGGCGTCCGGCCATGCCCGTGACGCAATGGTCATGGGTCAAGCCATGATCGTTGCGGGGATCGGCTGCAAGAAGGGCGTGACGAAGGAGGAGGTGCTGATGGCGATTCGCTCCGCGCTTGCGATGCACGGGCTGGAGGCGTCGCAAATCGAGGCGATGGCCGTCCCCGACATGAAATCGGACGAACCCGGCATCCGGGAGGCCGCGCGCGAATTCGGGCTCGTCGTCCGGGCGGTCGGGCGCGAAAGCCTCGAGCGCGAGGCGTCACGGACCTTGTCCCATTCGCAACGTTCGATCGAAGCCACCGGCGCGCCGTCCGCGTCGGAAGCCTCCGCACTTGCCGCCGCCGGCGCAAGCGCCCGCCTGTTCGGCCCGCGCATCGCGGTCGGGCCGGTCACCTGCGCGCTGGCGATCGGCGAGGCTGCGCGATGACCGTCCACTTCATCGGGGCCGGGCCAGGAGCGGCGGACCTGATCACGGTGCGTGGCAAATCGCTGCTCGAACGCTGCCCGGTCTGCCTCCATGCCGGCTCGATCGTCGCGCGCGAAATGCTCGACTGGTGCCCGAAGGATGCGCGCATCGTCGATACCGCGCCGCTATCGCTCGACGAGATCGAGGCCGAATATGTGTTGGCTCATGGATCGGGCCGCGACGTTGCGCGGCTGCATTCTGGCGACCTCTCCATTTGGAGCGCGGTGGCCGAGCAGCTCCGCCGTCTCGAGAAGCACGCCATTTCCTATACGCTGACGCCGGGCGTGCCCGCGTTCGCCGCCGCCGCCGCGGCGCTCGGCCGCGAACTGACGATCCCGGAAGTGGCGCAAAGCTTGGTGCTGACGCGTGTATCGGGCCGCGCCTCGCCGATGCCGCCTAAGGAGACGCTCGCCGCCTTCGGTGCGATCGGAGCAACGTTGGCGATCCATCTCGCCATTCACGCGATCGACAGGATCGTCTATGAGCTTTCACCACTGTATGGACCCGGCTGCCCGGTTGCGATCGTCTTCCACGCCTCCCGCCCCGACGAAAAAATCCTGCGCGGAACGCTTTCCACCATCGCCAGCCAACTGGCCGCCAACCCGATCGAGCGCACAGCGATCGTCTTCGTCGGCGGGTCGCTCGGGTCGGACGATTTCGCCGAGAGTTCGCTCTACGATCCAGCCTATCAGCGCCGCTTTCGGGACCGGGTGGGGTCATGAGTGGCGGCGAAGGGCGCATGGCCGGCAAGATGACCATCGCGGTCGAAGATCAGAATTTCGAGCGCGATGTCCGGATGATCGAGCGTAGCCGCCGCCGTGCGTCGGGCCTCCGCCGCTATGACATCGCCGATCGCGATTCCGGCATCGGCCGCCAGTGCGAACGCCTCCGCCACCATATTGGCGCCGCGCATCCTTGCTGCCAGGGCCTCGCTGCCGCCCGCCTCGTGCGCGACCGCCGCCAGCGCATCGAGATCGGCCGCGCCGCGCTTGGAGTGCACGTCGAGCATGCCCTGCGCGAGCTTGGTTATCTTGGCGACGCCGCCCGCGATCGTGACCCGCCGTATCGGGTGCGCACGGACGTATTTCAGCATGCCGCCGACGAAATCCCCCATGTCGATGAGGGCGACCTCGTGCAGATGGTGAAATTTCTGCACGGCCGCCTCGGATGCGTTGCCGGTCGAGCCGGCGATATGGTCGAGGCCCATGGCGCGCGCGACGTCGATGCCGCGATGAATGGAGTGGATCCAGGCCGAGCAGGAATAGGGAATGACGACACCCGTCGTGCCGAGGATCGAGATGCCGTGCAGGATGCCGAGGCGCGGATTGAGCGTCTTTGGCGCCAGCGCCTCGCCGTCCGGCACCGACACCTCGACCTCGAAGTCGGCCCCCCCGCCGGCCACCTCGCGGATCGCCTGCGCGATCATCTGCCGAGGGATCGGATTGATCGCCGGCTCGCCGATCGGCACCGGCAGGCCCGGCCGGGTCACCAGCCCGACGCCTCGTCCACGCTTGAAGGTGACGCCGCTGCCTGCCGCGCCCGCCCGCACGGTGCTCTTGACCAGAGCGCCATGCGTCACGTCCGGGTCGTCGCCGGCATCCTTGACAATGCCCGCCGTCGCTTCGCCGTCTTGTCGCTCCGTCACCGCCAAGGCGAATGCGACCCGCTTTCCGCCCGGCAGCCCGATCTCCACGGGATCGGGAAAATCTCGGCCGAGCAGCGCCGCGCAAGCCGCCTTGGCTGCAGCCGCCGCGCACGCGCCGGTCGTCCAGCCGCGCTTCAAAGGTCGATCGTCAGTATCCTCTGCATCCATCAAGCAATCTATAAGCCGGGTATGCCACGCCGTCATCGCACAAAGGACATGCCGCCACTGACATGCAGCGATAACCCTGGGCGAGAGGACCGCCGGTGACCGCGCGCGGCATTGTCATCGGCGCGCCGCGTTCCGGTTCCGGCAAGACCAGCGTCGCCATCGGCCTGCTGCGCGCCTTGAAGCGGCGCGGCTTTCGGGCGCGCGGCGCGAAATCCGGCCCCGACTATATCGATCCGGCCTTTCATGCCGCCGCCAGCGGGATAGCGGGCGTCAACCTTGATTCCTGGGCAATGCCGCCGCCCGTGCTCGACACGCTTGTCGCGGGCGCGGCCGCCGATGCCGACCTCGTGGTGGTCGAAAGCGCCATGGGCCTGTTCGACGGGATCATGGCCGGCGAAGGCCGCTCGGGCGCGGCCGCCGATCTTTCGCGCCGTTACGGCCTGCCGGTGCTGCTCGTGCTCGACGTGTCGGGCCAAAGCCAGACCGCAGCCGCCGTCGCCAAGGGCTTCGCGACCTATGATCCCGCGGTGCGGATCGCCGGCGTCGTGCTCAACCGCGTCGGCAGCGAGCGCCACCGCAAGCTTTCCACGGACGCGATCGAGGCCATCGGCCTGCCGGTCGTCGGCGCGGTCCTGCGCGATCCGGCGTTGACCCTGCCGGAGCGCCATCTCGGCCTGGTCCAGGCCAGCGAACTCTCCGATCTCGACGCCCATATGGACCGTCTCGCCGATGCGATGGAACGCTCGCTCGACATCGACCAAATCGTCGGCCTGATGTCGCCGATTGCACCGGCGGCCAGTGAGGCGGTCGCCCTGCCCCCGCCGGGACAGCGCATCGCGCTGGCGCAGGATGCGGCCTTCACCTTTCTCTACCCGCACCTTCTTGCGCAGTGGCGCGCCGCAGGCGCGCAAATCGTGCCGTTCTCGCCTTTGTCCGACCAGCCGCCTCCGCCGGACTGCGATGTCTGCTGGCTGCCGGGCGGCTATCCGGAATTGCATGCCGGGAAACTTGCCCACGCGACGACTTTCCTGACCGGCATGCGCGTCATTGCGCAAACGCGCCCGGTCCATGGCGAGTGCGGCGGCTTCATGGTGCTGGGCGAAACGCTTGAGGACGCGGAGGGGACGACGCACCCGATGTTGGGCTTGCTCGGCCATTCGACCAGTTTCGCGACGCGCCGCATGAACCTCGGCTACCGCCAGGCCACTCTGCGAAGCGATTGCCCGATCGGCAAGGCCGGGGATGTGATTCGCGGCCACGAATTCCACTACGCGCGCATCGTCGATTCCGGCTCAGACGAGCCGCTCGCCGACCTTGCCGATGGCCTCGGCGCGGCGCTGCCCGCCTCCGGCGCCCGGCGTGGGCTTGTCACCGGCGCGTTTTTTCACGCGATTGCACGAGCCGGCGCATGATCCTCTCGCCCGTCGCCGCGCTTCGAGACATCGCATTCTGTGTCGGCTTTTTCTCGCGGCTCCCAGTTCCCGCCGCCGTCCACGACAAGCGTACGCTTGCCCAAGCCATCTGGGCCGCGCCCTTGGCAGGGCTCGTCGTCGGCCTGGCCGGGGCCGCAGTTTTTTTCTTCGCCGACCTCGGCGATCTGTCGTCAGGATCGTGCGCCGCGCTCGCGCTGGCTGGCACGATAGCGATCACCGGCTGCCTGCACGAAGACGGACTCTCCGATACCGCCGACGGGTTCGGCGGCGGGCGGGACCGCGAGCGCAAACTCGAAATCATGCGCGACAGCCGCATCGGCGCGTTCGGCGCGGCGTCGCTGGCGATGTCGATTCTTATCCGCTGGAGTGCGATCCAGGATATCGCGATGCCTGGCCCTGTTCTGGCGGCGCTGATCGCCGCGCATGGCGCCTCGCGCGGAGTCCTGCCCGCCTTCATGCGGTTTTTGCCTTCGGCGCGAGCTCAAGGTCTGTCCGCCAGCGCCGGCGCCATCGGCGTGCCGGTCGCCGGCGCGGCCATCGTCATCGGCGTGGCCATGCTCATGCCGCTCGGCCCGGCCGCCGCGTTGTCGAGCGCAACGCTCGTCGCGGTCGCCTTCCTCCTGTTCCGCTCGCTATGCCTGCGCCAGATCGGCGGACAGACCGGCGATACGCTCGGCGCAATGCAGCAAGTCGCGGAAGCCATCGTCCTTCTCACCGCGTCCGCATTCCTTTGAACCTCTCGGGACACGCATCATGACCTTCGCCTCCCTCGACGACCTCCGCGCCGCGTGCGGCGAGCCCTCGCCGGGAAATGCCTCGGCCGCGGATGCCGTGGCGGCCCGTCAGGATGTTCTCACCAAACCGCGCGGCAGCCTCGGCCGGCTGGAAAGCCTCGTCGCCTGGCTGGCGCGCTGGCAGGGCCGCGACTTGCCAGTGCTGGACTCGGTCAAGGTCGTCGTCTTTGCTGGGTCGCACGGCGTGACGGCGCGGGGCGTGTCGGCTTTTCCATCCGAAGTCACCGGCCAGATGGTCGCCAACTTCGCCGCCGGGGGCGCGGCGATCAATCAGCTGGCGCGCACCGCCAACGCAAAACTCAACGTCCTCACGCTCGACATCGACCGGCCGACCGCCGACTTCACGCTTGCGCCGGCCATGTCGGAGGCCGACTTCCTCGAAGCCGTCTCGCGCGGCTACGCGGCGGTCGAGCCCAATACCGACCTGCTTTGCCTTGGCGAGATGGGCATCGGCAATACCACGGCGGCCGCCGCCATCGCCGCGGCCCTGTTTGGCGGCGCCGCGGCGCAATGGGTCGGACGCGGAACTGGCGTTGACGATGCGGGGCTCGACCGCAAGATCGCGGCCATCGAGTCCGCGCTGCGCCGTGACGCCGAATTGTTGATCGATCCGCTACGCGTCGCCGCCGCCCTCGGCGGGCGCGAACTCGCCGCCATTTTGGGGGCGACGGTCGCGGCCCGGCGCCAGGAGATCCCCGTGCTTCTCGACGGCTTCGTCTGCACGGCGGCCGTAGCGCCGTTGTTCAAGCTCCATGCCGGGGGCCTCGACCATTGCTGCGCGGCGCATGTTTCGGCCGAAGCCGGGCATCGCAATCTGCTGGCGGCGATGAAGCTTTCGCCCCTGCTCGACCTCGGGATGCGGCTGGGCGAAGGCTCCGGCGCGTGCCTCTCGGTCAATGTGCTGCGCTCCGCGCTCGCCTGCCACACGGGCATGGCGAGCTTTGTGGAAGCCGGCGTATCCGAAGGCTGATCGCTCCGAATCACGGCGGAACGATCTATAGGCACACGCGTTTCGGGCCGACTTCAGGAAAGGAATTTTGTAAAATGGCCTCGACATTCACCAAGCTTCGCCACGACCTCTCCGACGACATGGAAGAGCAGATCGCGCGTCTCCAGAAGGAAGTCGCGTCCCTGCGTAAGTCGCTCAATAAACGCGGCTCGGCCGCCTACGATCAGGGCAAGGATGTCGCCAGCGACCTTTACGACGATCTCGCCGACCGTCTGAGCGACGCGCTGCCCCATCTCCGCAAGCAGTCGGAGCGGGTCGGCAAGGCGGCGAGCGACAATCCCATGACCGCGGCGCTGATCGGCGTCGGCCTGGTAGGCCTGCTCGCGATCTTCTTTTCGCGCCGTTGATCATCGTCACATCGCAAATTCAATAACCCGGCGCGGTTTAGCGCCGGGTTTTGCCGTTTCGAACGACTGGGCCAGGTAGGCGTGGCGGCTCAGAAGAAGCAGGATGCGTCACGGCCCTTGGCGTAGGCGCTATGGTCGCCGCATTGCTTGCCGTTCAGCATGAGATCGTAGGGGCATTGGCAATCGCCGCCCTGGGGCGCACGGGCCGGCCGCAAGGCGCCCCAATCCGACATCGGCGTCGCCGCCGAGGCCGTTTGCGTCTTCGCCGGTTTCGACATCAGGCCGACATCGGACTTGGGACGCGGCGCGATGATGGCTACCGCCGGAAGGTCGTCCGCTTTCGCGAGGAAATCGTCTCTGACCCAACCGGTCCGCCCACCCGCCGAGACTTTTTTCCATTTGCCTTCCGACGCCAGCACCGTGACGGACTGGCCACCCTTCAAAGTGGTCACGACCGAAGAGGACGTCGTCGCCTCCTTCCGCATCTTGACCTTCTCGGTCGTCCACAAGGCCGTGTCGGTCGCATCCGGCGTTTCGACCGGCCTTGCATCGGGGTCCATCCGCGTGGCAAGGCCCGCTTCCGGCGGCGCGATCGAACTGGTCGTCAGTTCGGGCGGCCGGCGCGCCGGCGGGGCGGCGGTCTCGGGAGTCGGCTTCAAGGCGGCCGTTTCCATCGCCTTGCGAGCGCCGGAGTCGGTTCCCTGCTGGTGTTGCCAATGCTCGCGTTTGGGTGGGTCCTGGGTCATCGCCCAGCCTCCCGCCGCCACCGCGCCGATCACGAGCCACCGAAACTTCGGAAGATGAAAGCCAGCCATGCGGCGATCATGACCGCAACCCGTTAAATCTCCTTAAACCACGTTCGCGCTCCGGCCCTGTGGACGAGGGTTGAATTCCTGGCGGAGGCTTGCGACACCCCGCGCCATGGCGACCCAATCGAATCTTCGCGCGGCGTTCTGGATGATGTGTTCGCTGGCGTGCCTCCTGCTCATGACTTTGTCGGGACGCGAGACCACGCGTCAGCTCCATGTCCTTCAGGTCATGGAGATGCGCTCGGTCCTGGGCTGGCTCATGCTTTATCCGCTCGTTCGCCGGGCCGGCGGCCTGCGCGCCATGGCGACCGGCCGACCCGTCCTGCACATCGGCCGCAACGTCGCGCACTATGCCGGACAGGCCGCCTGGCTCGGCGCGCTCACCATGATCCCGCTGGCGCAGCTTGTGGCGATCGAATTCACGGCGCCGATCTGGACGGCGCTGCTCGCGATGGCGTTCCTCGGTGAAAGCATGAATGTCTGGAAGACCGCCGCGATCGCGCTCGGCCTGCTCGGCGTCTTGGTCATCGTGCGGCCCGGCGTCCACAGTTACAGTTCCGGTCAGTTGCTGGTGCTCGGCGCGGCCTTCGCGTTTGCCATTTCCTTCATCGCGATGAAGGCGCTGACCTCGACGGAATCGGTCGTCGCGATCATCTTCTGGATGCTAGTGATCCAGTCGGTGCTCGGTCTGGTTCCGGCGGCCATCGTCTGGCGCACCCCCACGCTGGACGTCCTGCCATGGATCGTGGTCATCGCCTTCGCCGGCAGCTATGCGCATTACTGCATGGCGCGCGCCATGGTCCACGCCGATGCCACGGTCGTGATGCCGATGGATTTCCTGCGCGTGCCCGCGACCGCCCTGCTCGGCTATCTCGCCTTTTCGGAACGCATCGACATGTTGACGGCGGCCGGCGCTGCGCTGATCCTGTTCGGCAACACGCTCAACCTCTTCAGCCGCCCGCGCCAGCCGGAGCCTGAAACCGTCCCGGCCCCGTGAGTGTTGCTGCCGACCGCGCGGGACAAAGCCTGTTCGGGAATTCGTCAGGGCGATGCGTAAACGGCTGTCTCGAGATCCGGAGCGGAGTTTAAGTTCAAGACGTGAGCACCGGAATCGCGGAACGGCGATTTGCAGCCAGCCCGAATTTCCTTTCAGTGGTTGTCGCGCGGGATGCCTTTTGTCTGCGCGATCCGCTGATATTTCACCGCGTTCTCAAGCACCGCGCCGGTCTGCAACTGGCCGACGAGGCCGCGCTGGATCTCCTGCCACGGCGTCTGGTGGTCGGGATATTTGTAGCCGCCCGCCGCGTCCAGGTCGATGCGCCGGCTGTCGAGTTCGGCGACTGGCGCGAGAATGTCCGCCGTCCCCTTGCCGATATCGATGCGCACCCGGTCGCCCGTGCGCAGGATCGCCAACCCGCCGCCGGCCGCCGCTTCGGGCGAGGCGTTGAGGATCGAGGGCGAGCCCGACGTGCCCGATTGCCGGCCGTCGCCGATGCAGGGCAGCGAATGGATGCCGCGCTTGAGCAGATAGTCAGGCGCGCGCATGTTCACGACCTCGGCCGCGCCCGGATAGCCGATCGGCCCCGCGCCGCGCATGAACAGCACCGTCGTCTCGTCGATGTCGAGGTCGGGATTGTCGATGCGCGCGTGATAATCCTCGGGCCCGTCGAATACCACGGCGGGACCTTCAAACGCATCGGGATCGTTCGGGTTGGAGAGGTAGCGGTCACGGAATTCCGGCGAGATGACGCTCAGCTTCATGATCGCCGAATCGAACAGATTGCCGCGCAGCACGCGGAATCCGGCATGCTCCTTGAGCGGGCGATCGATCGGCCGGATCACCTTCTCGTCCTCGATCTTCGAATTGCGGCAGTTCTCGCCGATCGTCTTGCCGTTGACGGTCATGGCGTCTTCCGCGATCAGCCCGCGGCTCATCAACTGATTGACGACGGCCGGCACGCCGCCGGCGTGGTGGAAGTCCTCGCCGAGATATTCGCCGGCGGGCTGCAGATTGACCAGCAGCGGGATCTGTTCGCCGTAGGTCTGCCAGTCGTCGATCGACAGCTCGACGCCGACATGGCGCGCGAGGCCGTTCAGATGGATCGGCGCATTGGTCGAGCCGCCGATCGCGGTGTTGACGCGGATGGCGTTCACGAAGGCGTCGCGCGTCAGGATATCCGTTGGCTTCAGGTCCTCGTTGACCATGTCGACGATCCGCCGGCCGGTCAGGTACGCCATCTCCTGACGGTCGCGGTGCGGCGCGGGAATCGCGGCCGAGCCGGGCAATTGCATGCCGAGCGCTTCGGCGAGCGAATTCATCGTCGTCGCCGTACCCATCGTGTTGCAATAGCCGGTCGACGGCGCCGAGGACGCCACGAGCGCCACGAAGCCGGCGTAGTCGATCTCGCCGGCGGCCAGCAATTCGCGCGCCTTCCAGACGATCGTGCCCGACCCGGTCCGTTCGCCGCGGAACCAGCCGTTGAGCATCGGCCCGACCGACAGCGCGATCGCCGGGATGTTGACGGTCGCGGCCGCCATGAGGCAGGCCGGCGTGGTCTTGTCGCAACCGATCGTCAGCACCACGCCGTCGAGCGGATAGCCGTAGAGCACTTCGACGAGGCCAAGATAGGCGAGGTTGCGGTCGAGGCCCGCGGTCGGCCGTTTTCCCGTCTCCTGGATCGGATGGACCGGAAACTCCAGCGCGATGCCGCCCGCCTCGCGGATGCCTTCGCGCACGCGCTTGGCGAGTTCGAGGTGATGCCGGTTGCAGGGCGACAGGTCCGAGCCGGTCTGGGCGATGCCGACGATTGGCTTGCCGGACTGAAGCTCCGCCTGCGACAGCCCGAAATTCATGTAGCGCTCCAGGTAGAGCGCCGTCATGTCCGGGTTCATCGGATTGTCGAACCATGCCTGCGAACGGCGCATGCGGTTCGAATCGACGGCTTGGTTGGTTTTGGTCTCTGGCGTCTTCATCGGCTGGATCCCAGTGATCGATTTCTAGTCTTCGAAAGGGTCGGTTCGCTCGTGCAGCCCGATCATGAAAGCATCGGCGACGTGCCGCAGCGGACGTATGTCGACATCGCTCAGGCCGACCCGGATCAACTCGCCGAAACGCCGATAGAGACCGGCATATTCCTGCTCCTCGCCGTCGACAATCAATTCGTCCTTGATGAACAGCTTCGCGCCGCCCGATTGCAGCAGCAGCGCCCCGTCATCGGTCGAAACGCTGATGTCCCATCTCTGCGGACCGGTCTGCCGCCAGTCGAAAATGGCCCGTACGCGATCCGCGCCGTCGCCATCCGCGAAGGTCAGGTCGGCGGCGATCGGCTGGGCGCGGTTCCGTGGGAAGACGAGTCTGGCTGACGTCAGGAAGATCGGCTTGGGCAGGATTTCGGTGATGATCGACAGCGCGTTGATGCCCGGATCGAACACGCCGAACCCGCCCGGCTCCCAGATCCACGCTTGGCCGGGATGCCATTTGCACACGTCTTCCTCCCACTCGACCTGCACGGCGCGGATCGTTCGCGACGCCAGCCATTCTTTGGCTTGGGCGACGCCGGCCGCCTGGCGCGAATGCCACGTCGCGAACAGCGTCACGCCCTTGGCCGCGGCCATCGCTGTGAGATCGTCGAGTTCCGACAGCGTCGCGCCGGGCGGCTTTTCCAGCATCACATGCTTGCCGGCTTCGAGCGCTTTCAGCGCCGCCGCGTGGCGCGGACCCGGAGGCATGCACAGCGCGACCGCGTCGATTTCGCTTTCGGCGAGCAGCGACTCGATGTCGGTGAAGTTGACGACGCCGGCGACCTGCGCGTTGCGGCTGACCGCCGCCGCCAGCGAGAAATCGCGGTTGTTCCTGATCGTCGGGAGATGCTGATCGCGCGCGATCTTCCCGACGCCGACGATCGCGATGCGGATGGGCGCCACCACGAACCCCCTAAAGCGCCTTCACGACGACGACGCTCTTGCTCGCGACCACCATCGGGTTGCGCAGCGGCAGGCCGAAAGCCTCCGCCTCGATCTCGAACACGTCGCCTTCGCGCGGTGCGACATTGTCGGAAAACGAAAGCGTCGCGGTTCCGAGGAAATGGACATGCACGTCGCCCGGCCGGCGGAACAGCGCATATTTGAAATGATGATGTTCGAGGTTGGCGATCGTGTGAGACATGTTGTCCTCGCCGGATACGAACGGCTTTTCCCAGATCACCGCGCCGTCGCGGCGGATGCGTGACGCGCCCTCGACATGGCCCGGCAACGCGCCGACGAGCAGTTCCGGGCCGATCGAGGCCGGGCGCAGCTTGGAATGCGCCAGCCAGAGATAATTGCCGCGCTCCGTCACATGGTCGGAGAACTCGTTGCCAAGCGCGTATCCGACGCGGAACGGCGTCCCGTCGGGTCCGATAACGTAGATCGCGGCGATTTCGGGCTCCTCGCCGCCGTCCAGCGCAAAGGCCGGAGACAGCAGCGGCGCTTCCGGCGCAACCACGCTGGAACCGTCGCCCTTGTAGAACCATTCCGGCTGCGCGCCGACTTCGCCGTTCCGGGGCTTGCCGCCATCGAGTCCCATCGTGAACATGCGCATCGAATCGGTCGGTTTCTCGGTCGACGCCGCCGCCTTGTGCATCTTGTCGCGGCCTTCCGCCGAGCCGAGATGCGTCAGGCCGGTGCCCGCGAGGACGAGATGCGCCGTGTCGGGATGGTCGATCGGCGCCAGCACGCGCTTTTCGTCCAGCGCAGCGGTCAAATCGACGGCCGCGCCCTGGCCTGACGAAGCCACGGTCGCCTCGAGCGAATTGCCGTCTGCGATCGCGCGCATCGCCAGGTCGTAGACCGAAGCGACGCCGTCGATCAGATGCGCCGAGCCATCGCCCGACGCCGCAGCCACGCGCCGCTCGCCATTCTCGACAAGCTGAACCAGTCTCAGGGCCATGCTTCAAACCGGCGAAGAATGCCGGCTCCTCCCGATTTTCTTGGCGCCTTCACGCCCGGTTTGCAGGCGGCGGCGAGGTGATATAGTACGACAAATAGGCGCTTGCATAGCTCCCGTCTGCGGGTGGCTGCCAGTCTCCGGACCCGTCCGGGACGCGCGCGGTCATCGTCCGTCGCGCCTGACCTCGTCGAGGATGTAGCGCTTCAGCATGCCCGCCGCGGGCGATAGCATCCGGTTGCGGGCCTGGATCAGGCTGTAGGGCTGGACCTCGATCTCGAAATCGACGGGCAGCACGTCGATCGCGCCGGAAAGTCCGCGCGCCCCGGTCACGAAGGTCGCGACTTCGATCGACACCGGCGCGATCGCGTCGGACTGGGCCACGGTGACCAGCGTCAGCAGCAGGGAGCCCGTGTTGAGGACACGCTCAGGCAGAGCGGCGTCGCGGGCGAGGAATATCTGCTCGATCGTGCGGCGCAGCAGCGAACCCGCCGGCTGGAACACCCAGTCGTAGGGCGAGAGCTCGACCGGGGCGATCGACGTTCGCGTCGTGAGCGGATGGCCGCGCCGCACGATCAGGCACGCGCGCTCCGCGCCGATCGCGCGGCTCTCGAACAGCCTTGGGTCGAGGTCGTCCGGAATCCGCGCGATGATGAAATCGTGGCGCGACGCCAGCAACTCGCGCGCCAGAACGGCGCTCGTGTCGATCTGCACGTTGACGTCGAGCCGCGGATTGTCTTCGCGCATCTTGCGGATGGCCGGCACCGCCAGTTCGATCGCCGGCGCCGTGACGGAGCCAAGCGAGACCGATCCGCCGCGGCCGGCGCGCAGGTCGGCGATCTCGCGATCCACCTCGCCGAGCTCGAGCAGGATGGTGCGCGCCCGCCGCGCCAGGACCGCGCCGTAGGGCGTCAGGCCGACGCCGCGCGCCATGCGGCTGCACAGGGCGACCTTGAGGATGCCCTCCATCTCCGCGATCATCCGCGAGGCGGCGGGCTGCGACATGCCCAGAACCTGCGCCGCCGCGCTGACCTGTCCATGCTCGTCGAGCGCCACGATCATGCGCATGTGCGATAGCTTGAGACCGCTGCGAAGCAGTGTTTCGCCTTCGACGGACGGTTCGAGCGGCGCGTGCAAGGGCGGGTGGGGCGGTAACGCCATCGATCCTCTCCATGAGCGCGTGTTCGCATACCAGTATAGATATATCCTATGCGGTTAAATTGATTTGACAGGCATACCAATTCACCACAGTTTCATCCCGTCTCGGGCTCGATCTTGACAACCGATATTTTTTTGCGCGTTAGACGATCTCGCACGATGGGCGACTTTGGGAGGTCCCCGGCATACGAAGCAGTTCGGCCCATCAGGGCGAGGGATGACCGCGCTGGCAGCGACTGCCGGCGTCGTCTTGTTCAACAGGGAGAGAAACCGTGAAGATAGTCAAAGCATTGGTCGGCGCGCTTGCGATCGGCCTTGCAGGCATGACGCATGCCGCGAACGCGGCCGACAAGGGCCTGGTGGGTATCGCCATGCCGACCAAATCGTCGCTGCGCTGGATCAGCGACGGCGACAGCCTCAAGAAGTCGCTCGAGGAGAAGGGCTACACCGTCGATCTTCAATACGCCGAGGACGACATCCCCAACCAGCTCGCGCAGCTCGAGAACATGGTCACCAAGGACGCCAAGGTCCTCATCATCGCGTCGATCGACGGCACGACGCTGTCGGCCGTGCTTCAGCAGGCCGCCGACAAGGGCGTCAAGGTCATCGCCTACGATCGCCTGATCCGCGACAGCGCCAATGTCGACTACTATACCACTTTCGACAACTTCAAGGTCGGCGTCCTCCAGGCCGAATCGCTCCTCAAGGGCCTCGGCTATCCGGAGAAGAAAGGTCCGTTCAACGTCGAGCTGTTCGGCGGTTCCCCGGACGACAACAACGCCTTCTTCTTCTACGACGGCGCGATGTCCGTCCTCCAGCCGCTGATCGACAAGGGCGACCTGGTCGTGAAGTCGGGCCAGATGGGCATGGAAAAGGTTGGCACCCTTCGTTGGGACGCGGCGGTCGCGCAGGCCCGCATGGACAACATCCTGTCGGCCAACTACTCGGACGGCAGCCGCGTCGATGCCGTTCTGGCGCCCTATGACGGCCTGTCGCGCGGCATCATCTCGTCGCTTCGCGGCGTCGGTTACGGCTCGGCCGAGCAGCCCTGGCCGATCATATCCGGCCAGGACGCCGAGACGCCCTCGGTGAAGGCGATCATTGCCGGCGAACAATATTCGACCGTGTTCAAGGACACGCGCGAGCTGGCCAAGGTCACCGCCAACATGGTCGACGCCGTGCTGTCCGGCGGCAAGCCGGAGATCAACGACGAGAAAACCTACAACAACGGCGTGAAGGTCATTCCGTCCTATCTGCTCGTCCCGGTCTCGGTCGACAAGTCGAACTACGAGGAAATCGTCGTCAAGTCCGGGTACATCAAAGCCGACGACCTGAAGTAAAAAGACCTCTTCAGGGTATGCCGGAAGGACCGTTCGGGACTTCCGGTTTTCTTTTTCTCGATCAGCCGCACCATCAATCGAAAGAGCAACCCGTGAATTTCAACAGAAGAACCATTCTCGCCGCCGCTGTCGCGTTCGCCGCCGTCGGCGCACCGGCCTTCGCCCAAGACAAGGGCCTGATCGGCATCGCCATGCCGACCAAATCGTCGTTGCGCTGGATTTCGGACGGCGACAATCTGAAGAAGTCGCTCGAGGAGAAGGGCTACACCGTCGATCTTCAATACGCCGAAGACGACATTCCCAACCAGCTCGCGCAGATCGAAAACATGATGACGCGCGATCCCAAGGCCCTGATCATCGCGGCGATCGACGGCACGACGCTCTCGGGCGTGCTCCAGCAAGCCGGCGACAAAGGGGTCAAGGTGATTTCCTACGATCGCCTGATCCTCAACAGCGCCAACGTGAACTATTGGGTCACGTTCGACAATTTCGGCGTCGGGAAGCTTCAGGCGGAATCCCTGCTCAAGGGCCTCGGCTATCCGGAGAAGAAAGGTCCGTTCAACGTCGAGCTGTTCGGCGGTTCCCCGGACGACAACAACGCCTTCTTCTTCTACGACGGCGCGATGTCCGTCCTCCAGCCGCTGATCGACAAGGGCGACCTGGTCGTGAAGTCGGGCCAGATGGGCATGGAAAAGGTTGGCACCCTTCGTTGGGACGCGGCGGTCGCGCAGGCCCGCATGGACAACATCCTGTCGGCCAACTACTCGGACGGCAGCCGCGTCGATGCCGTTCTGGCGCCCTATGACGGCCTGTCGCGCGGCATCATCTCGTCGCTTCGCGGCGTCGGTTACGGCTCGGCCGAGCAGCCCTGGCCGATCATATCCGGCCAGGACGCCGAGACGCCCTCGGTGAAGGCGATCATTGCCGGCGAACAATATTCGACCGTGTTCAAGGACACGCGCGAGCTGGCCAAGGTCACCGCGAACCTAGTCGACGACGTTCTCGCGGGCAAGGCGCCCGCCGCGAGCGACGTGAAGGGGTTCGACAACGGCACTGGCATGGTGCCCGCCTTGCAGCTGATCCCCTACTCGGTCGACAAATCCAACTACCAGAAGCTCGTCGTCGACAGCGGCTACATCAAGGCCGAAGACCTGAAATAGCCGCGTTCCAGGTCGGGAGCCAGCTTTGCCTCCCGACCTTCGAAATCGATCCCCAACAGCGTTCGCAGGAGGAAATTCAATGACTCTCAACAGAAGAATGATGCTCGCCGCGACAATGGCCGGGCTTACCGCATTGGCGATGCCGGCGTTTGCCCAGGACAAGGGACTGGTCGGCATCTCGATGCCGGAAAAGACGACGTTGCGCTGGATCAGCGACGGCAACGAGCTGAAGTCGGCGCTCGAAGGCAAGGGCTACACCGTCGACCTCCAGTATGCCGGCGACGACATTCCCAACCAGCTCGCTCAGCTCGAGAATATGGTGACCAAGGGCGCCAAGGTCCTCGTCATCGCGGCCCTCGACGGCACCACCTTGTCGGCGGTGCTGCAGCAGGCGGCGGATGCCGGCATCAAGGTCGTGGCCTATGACCGACTGATCCGCGAAACCCCGAATGTCGACTACTATGCGACCTTCGACAACTTCAAGGTCGGCGTGCTGCAGGCCGAGTCGATCCTGAAGGGCCTGGGTTATCCCGAGAAGAAGGGTCCGTTCAACATCGAGCTTTTCGGCGGTTCGCCGGACGACAACAACGCCTTCTTCTTCTACGACGGCGCCATGTCGGTCCTCCAGCCGCTGATCGACAGCAAGGTGCTTGTCGTGAAGTCCGGCCAGATGGGCATCGAGAAGGTCGGCACGCCGAAATGGGACGGCGCGACCGCCCAGTCGCGCATGGACAACCTGCTCTCGGCCTTCTACTCCGACGGCGGCCGCGTCGACGCGGTCCTGGCGCCCAACGACAACCTCGCCCGCGGCGTCGTGTCGTCGCTGCGCGGCGTGGGTTACGGGTCGGCCGATCTGTCGTGGCCCATCATTTCTGGCCAGGACGCGGAAGTGCCGTCGATCAAGGCGATCGTCGCTGGCGAACAGTATTCGACCGTGTTCAAGGACACGCGCGAGCTTGCCAAGGTGACGGCAAACCTGGTGGACGCGGTGCTTTCGGGCGGCAAGCCCGAGATCAACGACGAGAAAACCTATAACAACGGCGTGAAGGTGATTCCGTCCTACCTGCTTGTTCCGGTGGCGGTCGACAAGTCGAACTACGAACAGATCGTCGTCGGCTCCGGCTACGTCAAGGCCGAGGATTTGAAGTAGGTTTCGCTTTTCGGTGAAGGGCTCCGCGCGAAAGTGCGGAGCCCTTTTGTTTGTCGGCGTCTTCCCCTAGATTGGATGTGGGAAGAGATTCAGCGCAGGTTCGACGATGGACGACATCATTCTGGAGATGCGCGGCATCACCAAGACGTTTCCCGGCGTCAAGGCGCTGGAAAACGTCAACCTGAAGGTCCGCCGCGGCGACATCCACGCGATTTGCGGCGAGAACGGCGCCGGCAAGTCGACGCTGATGAAGGTGCTTTCGGGCGTCTATCCCTTCGGGACCTATGACGGCGACATCCGATACGAAGGCAAGGAAGGCCGCTTCAACGGCATCCATGATTCCGAGAAGCTCGGCATCGTCATCATCCACCAGGAGCTCGCCCTGGTGCCCCTCCTCTCGATCGCGGAAAACATCTTCCTCGGCAACGAGCAGGCGACCGGCGGCATTATCGACTGGAACAAGGTGCGCCGCCGCGCCGCCGAATTGCTGCGGAAGGTCGGCCTGCGCGAAGACCCCGACACGCTGATCACCAACATCGGCACCGGCAAGCAGCAGCTCGTCGAAATTGCCAAGGCTCTATCGAAAAACGTCAAGCTGCTGATCCTCGACGAGCCGACCGCCAGTCTCGCGGAAAAGGACAGCCACGCCCTGCTCGACCTGCTGCTCGAGTTCAAGGCCCAGGGCATGACCTCGATCATGATCTCGCACAAGCTGAACGAGATCAAACGCATCGCCGACCAGATCACCGTCATCCGCGACGGCCAGGCTATCGAGACTATGGACAAGGCCGACATCACCGAGGACCGCATCGTGACGTCGATGGTCGGACGCTCCATCGAGAACCGCTATCCCTCGCGGACGCCCAATATCGGCGAGACCATCTTCGAGGTGAAGAACTGGTCCGTCTATCATCCCCTCCACCCAGATCGGCAGGTGATCAAGAACGTCAATCTCTCGGTCAGGAAGGGCGAGGTCGTCGGCATCGCTGGCCTGATGGGCGCCGGCCGCACCGAACTCGCCATGAGCGTGTTCGGCAAGACCTACGGCACGCGGATCACCGGCGCGGTGTTCCTGCATGGCAAGCCGGCGGACACGTCGACGGTCGGCCGTGCGGTTGCCGCCGGCCTCGCCTATGCGACGGAAGACCGGAAGACGTTCGGGCTCAACCTGATCGACCATATCAAGCACAACGTCACGATCGCCAACCTCGCGGGCATCGCAAAATCCGGCGTCATCGACGATATGAGCGAATTGAAGGTCGCCAACGAATACCGACGGAAAACCAACATCCGCTCCTCCTCCGTTTACCAGATCACCGGCAACCTCTCGGGCGGCAATCAGCAGAAGGTCGTGCTCTCGAAATGGCTGTTCTCGAACCCTGACGTTCTCATTCTCGATGAACCGACGCGCGGCATTGATGTCGGCGCCAAATACGAGATCTACACGATCATCAACAAGCTTGCCGATGAAGGCAAGGGCATCCTGGTGATCTCGTCGGAGATGCCGGAGCTGCTCGGCATCTGCGACCGCATCTACGTCTTGAACGAAGGCCGCATCGTCGGCGAACTTGCCGCCGCCGAGGCCTCCCAGGAAAAGATCATGCGCGCCATCGTGCGCGGCGAAACGCGCGAAGAACAATTGGAAAGGGCCGCATCATGAGCACCGAAGCCGCCACGACGATCCTGAACCCGGCCAAGGCCTCGGCCCAGGCCGCGATCAAGGAAAACCTGCGCGAATATGGACTGGTCATCGCGCTGATCGCGATCATGCTGTTTTTTCAGTTCATGACCAGCGGCGTGCTGTTCAAGCCGGTTAATCTGACGAACCTGATCCTGCAGAACTCCTACATCATCGTCATGGCGCTCGGCATGCTGCTGGTGATCGTGGCCGGCCATATCGACCTGTCGGTCGGCTCGGTCGCGGGCTTCATCGGCGCGGTCGCGGCGGTGCTGATGGTCGACTACCATCTCAACCCCTTCTTGGCCGGGTTCATCTGCCTGCTGGTCGGGGCGGTCATCGGCGGCGGCCAGGGCTATTTCATCGCCTACATGAAGATACCGTCCTTCATCGTCACCCTGGCGGGCATGCTGGTGTTCAAGGGCCTGGCGCTCTGGCTTCTTGGCGGCCGCTCGGTCGGCCCGTTCCTGGCGCAGTTCCAGATGCTCAGCGCGGGTTTCATCCCGGACGTCATCGGCCCGATGACCCTCGTCGCGCCGACGCTCAACGATGCCGGCGGTGCGATCCAGGGAACGGGCGTGGTGCTGCATTCCACCACGGTCGTGATCGGCATTCTCATCGTCGTTGCAATGGTCTATTCAGCGCTCAAAAGTCGCGGCAACCGCGAGAGTCACGGCTACGACGCCGAACCCTTCGGCTTCTTCGTCGCCAAGAACCTGGTGTTGGCCGCGATCGTCGCTTTCCTGATCTACGAGCTGGCCTCCTATCGCGGTCTGCCCAATGTGCTCATCGTGATGGGCGTGCTGATCGCGCTCTTCGTCTTCGTCACCAAGCGCATGACGTTCGGCCGCCGCATCTACGCGATGGGCGGGAACGAGAAGGCCGCGAAGCTTTCCGGCGTTCAGACCGAAAGGTTGACTTTCTTCATCTTCGCGATCATGGGGGCGCTCGCCGCCCTGGCGGGCCTTATCTTCGCGGCTCGCCTGAACATGGCGACGCCGAAGGCTGGCCAAGGCTTCGAGCTCGATGTCATCGCGGCCGTGTTCATCGGCGGCGCCTCGGCGCTCGGCGGCGTCGGTCAGGTCACCGGCGCGGTCATCGGCGCGTTCATAATGGGTGTCATGAACAACGGCATGTCGATCATGGGCATCAACATCGACTGGCAGCAGGTCATCAAGGGCCTCGTCCTCCTCGGCGCCGTGGCCTTCGATCTCTACAACAAGAAGAAGGCGTAGAGCGATCGTTTGACCCGCGAAAGGCCCGGTTTGCCGCCGGGTCTTTCCATGCAGTCGACTCGACGATGGGTCAACGCGGATACGGCGTCACCACCGGATCGCGATCCTCCCGACGCTTGTAGGTTTCCTCGGCGTCGACATCCCACGGGTCGGCGCTGTCGTCGAAGTTCGACCAGCCTGAGGCTTCGTATTCGCGCATGCGCTCATTGGGATCGACCGCCGAGTTCTCGCGCAGGATCGCCTGTGCGATGTCGCCCTGGTCATCATCCACCAGCGCGCTGACCAGGGTGCAGCCTCGCTTGACGCTTTCGGCATAGACGTGCGCGTCGCGCTCCTGAATTCCCGCCTTCGTCATCGAGCCGATAACGCCCCCCGCCGCTCCGCCCGCGGCGGCGCCGACCAGGCTTGCGACAAGCCATCCGCTGCCGATCACTGGTCCGATACCCGGAATGGCGAATGCGCCGATGCCCGCGATGACGCCGCCTACAGCGGCGCCGATGCCCGCGCCTTCGGCGGCATGGCTCGAAGCCTTCTCTGGCGAGACGACGCTGATGTCGGCGCGCTTGATGCCGGCATCGGCGAGAGCCTCCACGGCGACATCCGCCTCGCCGCGGCTTTCGAATATGGCGCTGACGGTTCGCATCGACACTCTCCGCTGATAGAGGCTGGTTGATCCGGCGGTAGAACGCCGCCTCGACGTTAACGGTTCCTCGGTCCGCCCTTCGCGGCGGCGCCGTGCAAATAGTCCGCAATAGCGGGTCCCGGGGGTGGACAGGCCGGGTAGCGCTGGCTATATCGCGCCGAGCCGTTGTTCGGCTCCGGGTGCGTAGCTCAGTTGGTAGAGCAGCTGACTCTTAATCAGCGGGTCACAGGTTCAATCCCTGTCGCACCCACCATTTGTTCCAAGGCTTGATCAAGGGCCGGTGGCAATTCGCGGAGCCGGCGATCGCGCCGCCAGCACCCCTTGATGTGGCCTGATAAATATTGCTCATTCCTGTCCGTCTTGTCACCCGGCCGATGGATGGCGAATGGTTGCCGCGAGCGCTCTGGATTTTCTCGAATTGTGCTCGATCGAAAGCGACGCGGGAAAGGTCGTCGATCGTTTTTTGGACCTGATCAAGGTCTTCGGCTTCGATGTCGCGGCCGGGGGCGCCTGGGTCGGCGTTGGCGGCACGCGCGTCTACCGTTTCTATTTCAACAATTGGCCGCGAGACTGGCTGGAGCTCTATGAGGCCCACGGCTATTTCGACGCCGATCCGTTTCCGATAGAGGCGCGCAGGCGGATGTCGCCTTTTCTTCTCAGCGAGGTGGCCCACGAGCGCGGCTTCGCGGTCGAGGGCAAGCGGGCGCTGGACGCCGCCAGGGCCTACGGCTGGACGGAGGTGATGGGAGTGCCGATTCATGGTCCGGCGAGTTATCAGGGGCTGGTCTCGATGGCGTCGTTGAAGCCATTGTCGCTGACCGGCGTCGAGCGCGGTCTTCTTCGAGCGGCAGCCTTAGCCGTTCATGACAAGACGCATTCGGCGGTGGGGCATGGAACGCTGACAAGCCCGGACATCAAGCTGACGCCCCGCGAGATCGACTGCATGCGGTGGGTGGCGGCCGGCAAGACGGATGCCGAAATCGCCGTCATCCTTGGCATATCGCCCGCCACCGCGCACTTCCACGTCGAGCGGGTCAAGCTGAAGGCGGGCACCAGAAGCCGCACGGAAGCGGTGGCGCGCCTTGTGCTTGAAGGTACGATCTAGGCATCGCCCATCCGCTTTTCAGATAGGTGCGCGAGGCCATCGGCTCGACTAGAAATTGCCTCCTCATAGGGGAGAATCTCATGAATCTGACGAAGTCGCTTTTATTCACCGCATCGTTCGTTTTGAGTTCCCTGGCAATCGCGCATGCCGCCGAAATGGGCGCCAAGGAATTGGCCGAGGCGCGCGCCAAGGTCCAGACGGCGGTGGCGCTCGCTGAGATCGCCAAGCAGACCAAGGATGGCGACGCGCTTCTGGTGGCGGCGCGCCTCATCGCCTCCAGCGGCAACGTCGCGATGACCGGCGAAACCGGCGACAGCCCGAAAATGTATGACGCCAAGCAGATGGCGGCCGACGCCAAGGCGATGGGCGCCGATGCCGCGAAGGCCGATCTGGTCGGCGCCGAAGCGACGGCGATGGGGACAGCCGCGGACAAGCCGAGCTACTGGATCAACACCTGCGATTATTCCGGCTATTGCGCATGGGCTTGGCTCGACTGACGGAATCAGCCGGCGCAGGAAAACGCGTTACACGGACAGAATGCCTGCGGCGACCTTGACGGCGTGACCCCCGATCCGAGCGCCGGCGATGGCGCCGGCCCTTACCTCGATCTCGAGCCGGATCTGCGAAGGCCGTCCCATCTCGATCCCTTGCTCGATCGCCACCGTCAAGGCGCCGTCGCCGTGCCTGTCGAACGCAACGATCGCGCCCGCCAAGGCCGCCGCCGCCGATCCGGTCGCCGGATCCTCATAGGACGGCGAGCCGGGCACGAACGTGCGTGCGTGGAAGGCGCCGACGCCCACCGTCTCGCGGCAATAGACATAGGCGCTCGCCGGCTTGCCAGCCGCGTCGAGCGGCGCAAGCCGCAGCCAGGCGGCGTTGTTGAACGCGATCTCGCGCGCCGCCGCGAGCCCCATCACCGGAACCGCGACATACGGAACACCCGCCGACCACAGTGCGATTTCATGCGCATCGAAGCCGATCTCGTCGGGCGCGAGCCCCAGCGCGGCGGCGACCGCCCCCGGCTCGACATCGAGCGCCAGCCGTTCAGGCAACCGCGCGAGATCGAATTCGGCGAATGAGAGCCCCTCGACCGTCGAGACCGCGCATCGGACCGGCCCGATCCCTTCCTCGATCACCATGATTTCGGGGCCGTCGATCAGCGAGGCTTCCGCCAGCGCGATGGCCGTGCCGACCGTCGGATGGCCGGCGAACGGCAACTCGGAACCGGGCGTGAAGATGCGCACACGGGCTTTGTGGCGCGGATTGTCGGGCGCCAGCACGAAAGTCGTCTCCGACAGGTTGAACTCGCCCGCGATTTTTTGCATGGCGACCGCGTCGAGTCCGCCGCAGTCGAATACGACGGCGAGTGGATTGCCGGCCAGCGGGTCGCGGGTGAACACATCGTAGATGGCGTAGCGTCTGCCCTGCATCGCGCAATGGTCCTCAATTTAAACATGAGCCAGAATTAACTTGAAATGGATGCCGGGTCGCATGACCTGACATCCGTAACTCTCGCTCCATTGGGGTCCGCGTTGGATCAACTTGTCAATCGGCCACGACTGGACACCGCGCCGTCCATCGCGGCGGACTTTGAAACCGAGATCGTCTCGCCGCGTCCGTTCCGCCGCTTCCTGAGGCGCGCGCTGCTCCTGATCGTGGTCGCCGGCGGCTTGGCGGGCGGCTATTTCTGGTGGTTCGGCCAGGCGGAAGCGCCCGCCGGCTATGCCACCGTGACCGCCGCGCGCGGCGACCTGACCATCGAGGTTTCGGCGACCGGCACGCTGCAGCCGCTGGTCCAGGTCGACATCTCCAGCGAACTCTCCGGTGTCGTCCGGTCCGTGGCGGTCGACGAGAACGACGCCGTACGCAAGGGCGACGTGCTCGCCGCGCTCGACACGACGCGTATCGCCGCCAATGTCGAGCGCGCCAAGGCCGCGGAGAAGGTCGCCGAGGCGCGCGTGGTCGATGCGCGCACGACGCTGCAGGAAGCCGGGCAGACGCTCGCCCGCTCGCAGCAACTGTCCAGCCGCGGCATGGTCGCCCAACAGGCGCTGGAAACGGCCACCGCGTCGCGCGACCGGGCCGGCAGCGCGCTCGCGGTCGCGCAGGCCAATGTCGCCATTGCCGCAGCGGATTTGAAGCTGCAGGAGACCGATCTTCAGAAGAGCACGATCTACGCGCCGATCGACGGCATCGTTCTCACCCGTTCGGTCGACCCCGGCCAGACGGTCGCCTCCTCGCTGCAGGCGCCGATCCTGTTCGTCATCGCCGCCGATCTCAAAAAAATGGAGTTGAAGGCCGCGATCGACGAGGCCGACATCGGCGCGGTGCTTCCGGGCCAGGTCGCACGCTTCACCGTCGACGCATTTCCCGACCGCCGCTTCGACGCGTCGATCCGCGACACGTCCTTCGCGTCCGTCACCACCGAGGGCGTCGTCACCTACGATGCGCGGCTCGACGTGAAGAACGACGAGCTTCTGCTGCGCCCGGGCATGACCGCGACGGTGGCGGTCGTGACCCGCGAGGCCATGGACGTGCTCA
The DNA here is from genome assembly GCA_964244725.1 of uncultured Rhizobiaceae bacterium. Lineage (GTDB taxonomy): Bacteria > Pseudomonadota > Alphaproteobacteria > Rhizobiales > Rhizobiaceae > Kumtagia. The sequence continues at coordinate 216,476 of CAXTJQ010000002.1, read as the reverse complement.
CGGTTCCGAGCGCCGCATTGCGCTATAGCCCGCCTCCGGTCAGCCGATCGGGCGGCTGGAGCATCCAGCGCCTCTTTATGGGCAGGGGCCGGCGCGGGCCGCGACCGGAAGAGGTCAAGCGCGCCGACGGAACAAGGACGATCTATGTACTGAAGGACGGCGCGGCAGTGGCGACGCAGGTCCGTACCGGTGCGACCAACGGCGAGCTGACGGAAATCCTGGCGGGCCTTTCGGCGGGCGACGAGGTGGTGACCGGCGCGCGCGAGGCGCGCCGCTGATGCCGGCGGATTCCGCGCTTATCCGTTTCGATAGGGTCTGGAAGACTTACGGCCGGGGCGAGGCCCGCGTGCATGCGCTGGCGGGCATCGATTTGTCGATCGCGCGCGGCGAGTTCGTCGCCATCATGGGGCCGTCCGGGTCCGGCAAATCGACGGCGATGAACATCGTCGGCTGTCTCGATGCGCCAACCGCAGGTCGCCACGGCTTCATGGGCGCGGACGCCGGCCGGCTCGATCGAGGCCGTCGCGCGACCCTGCGCAACCGCTACATCGGCTTTGTTTTCCAAGGCTACAACCTCCTCGCCCGCACCACCGCGGCCGAGAACGTCGAACTGCCGCTCGTCTATCGCGGCGTCCCGTCCTCCGAGCGCCGCGCGCTCGCCATGCGCGCGCTGGCGCAGGTCGGCCTCGAAGGCCGCGAGCATCATACGCCGGGCGAACTTTCCGGCGGCCAGCAGCAGCGCGTCGCCATCGCCCGCGCCATCGTCACCCGCCCGGCCCTGCTGGTGGCCGACGAGCCGACCGGCAACCTCGACACCGCCCGCACCCACGAGATCATGGGCCTGCTGACCGAGCTCAACCGCGACCTCGGCCTGACCGTCGTCATGGTCACCCACGAGCCGGATGTCGCGGCCTATGCGGACCGCACGATGTCGTTCCTCGACGGCCGCATCGCCCACGACACGCTGAGGGTTGAGGCGGCGTGATGAGTCCTGCTCAAGAGTTTTCCGAGCACGCCCCCTCCGCCATGCTTCGCATGGTCCTCCTCCCCCGCTTCGCAGGGAAGGATCCAACGTCACGGCTGATCCTCCTCCGTTCACGGCGGAGCGGGACCGCCGAAGGCGGTGGCGAGGGCATGCGCAGCGGGTCAATCAGGACAATCCCCCATGTTCCTTGAAACCGTCCGCCTCGCGCTGCGCTCCGTGCGTCGCAACGTCCTGCGCTCGTTCCTGACGCTGCTTGGCATCGTCATCGGCGTTGCGGCCGTCATCGCCATGGTGACGATCGGCAGCGGCACGACCGAGAAGGTCAAGGCCGACATTTCCAAGCTCGGCAGCAACCTGCTGGTGGTCCGCCCTGCCCGCCCCGAGCGCGGCGGCTCCACCGCTTTCACCCCGCGCAAGCTCGGCGACAAGGATGTCGAGGCGCTGGCCAAGACCCTCACACGGGTCCGCGCCGTCTCCGGCGCGGCGACGAGCACGGCTCGGATCGTATTTGCGGCCCAGAACACCTCGGCCGAGGTCACAGGCGCCGACCTCGATTATTTCGTCGTACGCGACTGGCCCGTCGTTAGGGGGCGCGAATTCACCGATTCCGAAATACGAAGTGGAACCGCCGTCTGCGTCCTCGGCCAGACGATCCGCGCATTGTTCTTCGGCGCTGGCGATCCCGACGGCGAGAGCATCCGCGTCGGCAAGATCAGTTGCCGCGTCATCGGCGTGCTCGAGGCCAAGGGCACGTCCGGTTTCGGCCAGGACCAGGACAACGTCGTGCTGATGCCGCTCTCGACCTTCCAGCGACGCATCGCCGGTGACCGCGACGTGGACACCATCTACGTCTCCGCGAGAGACGGGGTGGCGACCGCCGGCGTCCAGGACGACATCGAGACGATCTTGCGCCAGTCGCGCCGCATCGCGCCGGATGCGGAGAACAATTTCGATGTCCGCGACATGACGCAGATCGCCGACGCGATGGCGAGCGCCACCGCGACCATGACCGGCATGCTGGGCGCCGTCGCCGGCGTCAGTCTGCTGGTCGGCGGCATCGGCATCATGAACATCATGCTCGTCTCGGTCACAGAACGCACGCGCGAGATCGGCATACGCCTCGCCATCGGCGCGCATGAGCGCCATATCCTGGTGCAGTTCCTGGTGGAGGCGACGGTGCTGTCGCTGCTCGGCGGGCTGATCGGCATCGCGCTCGGGCTGGCGCTGGCCGGCGCGGCCTCGGCGCTGCTGGCGATTCCCTTCGCGCCGAGCCTATCGGTGATCGCGCTCGCGGTCGGCTTCTCGGCGCTGATCGGCATGGTGTTCGGCTTTTTTCCCGCGCTGCGCGGCGCCCGGCTCGATCCGATCGTCGCGCTACGGCATGAGTGAGCCTTCGCAGGCTACGTGTTCCCGCCGAAATGCCAGTCCACGATCGCCTTCATGTGCAGGGCGACGCCGTCCGGTAGGTTTTTGGCAGAGCGGATGATGACCGGGCCGTCGATTTCCGGTTCAGTCTCGCCGGCAACGAACGCCTCGATGCGGATGGCGATCACATCTGCGGCCTCGGTGAGGAAGTAGCGCCGGAAGATCACCGTGGTACCGTTCTGCGAGAACAGGAAATAGCTGTCTTCCTTGGGCTCGTCGCCGATCGCCAGCCCCGTCTCCTCGAAAACCTCACGCGCCATGTTGGCGTCGACATCGACCCGGCCATCGCGAAAATCCACCGGCTCGAACGACCCGGCGGCGAAGTAGACCTTTCCCGGATTGGCGGTGTGCGCGCCCATGCGGATAGCCACCAGCGCGCCGTCGCTCGAAACCAGCGCGGCATGCGCATAGGCGTGTTCCGCGCCGGCCGGCCGCTCGCGCCGCCAGTGCAGCAGCGTCGCGTAGCGCACGGCGTGGCAGCGCCCTTTTAGCCTGCCGTCATCATAGCCGACTTCCGACAAAAGCAGCACCTCGCCGTCGAACAGCGCCGGATTTGCGGCGATCTCGCGCTCCCAGTTCGCGAGAATCGCCGTGGCGTTGGCGAGCACGAACGGATGCGGGCCAGGTTCCAGCCGCACGTCGATCTCGGAAACCGGCACGATCTGGCCGCGCGGAAGGTTAAACGCCATTCGCGTCAGCCGAGATTGAGCGAGATCGCGACCGGGCAATGGTCGGACGCTTTCGGCCTGTCCCAGCCGACGCGCGGGAAGCGCGGCGTTTCCTGGCCTGGCGGGAAGATCGTCCGATAGGGCTGTCCGTTCCGAATGATGTCGGGAACGGCGGTCGGATTACGTTTGGCCAAAGCGGGCGACAGCAGGATGTAGTCGAGCTGGCAGAGATGCCGCTCCCGCGGCCCGCGTGTATGGTAGAGCGTCCAGCGCTCGAGTGCTGGCCGCCGCTCGACCGCGTTCACCGCGAACCCGTCGGCCAAGAGAATATCGAGCCCGGAGACCGTCTCGTCCACGACCGAAAACTCATATCCGGTTCGGTCGTCGCCGCTGACCATGATCCGCTGGCGGTAATCGTTGAAGTCGCCGCAGATCGCCCAGTTCTTCGATGCCGCGTCGTGTCTGCCGAACCGCGCCTCGACGATCCCCCGGATCGCGCTCGCTTCGGCGACGCGCAACGCCATGGTCACGTCGCGGCCGGCGACGCCCTCGCGCGGCGACCCCATCGATTTCAGATGCACGCCGTAAAGCGTGAACGGCGCGCCGCCGATGGTGAGGTCGATCTCCAGGCAGTCGCGGCGGAAAATGCGTTCGTGCGGCTGGAAGCCGGCGGCGGCGACCGCGTGCGAATACAGCCCCGCCTCCTCGAAGGTCAGCGCCGCGTGCGTGGTCAGGTTGACGAAGGCGATCGGCAGGCCTTCATGCGTCTGCTCGCGCAGAATGACCGCCACGTCGATGCCGCGCATGTCGTTGCCGGTCGTGGTGAATTTGAGCTTGTAGCCTTCGCCGATCATCTTGAAGAGGTAGCCGTATTCGAACGCGCGCAGCGCCTCGATATTGTCGACCTCCTGCAGGCAGAGGATGTCGGCGTGGGTCGCCGCGACCGCCAGCGCCGTCAACTGCCTCGTATCGTCGGTATGCGATATGGTGCGCGCGGCTTCGAGCGCGCGGTATTCCGCCTCGTCCTTGATCTGGAACAGCGCCAGCGTGCGGTCTATGTTCGAACGGTCGCGAAAGCCGCTGAAATCGAAGCGGTTCATCAGGTTTTCGACGTTGAATGTGGCGAGGCGGAAGGTCATGCGTGACCTTTGCCCGGCGGTTTCCATCGGCACAAGACCCGACCGCGCCGGCACACCAGGATTCGATGGAACCGGCGCCGTTCATTCGCCGTTCAAGATGCAATCCGTAATCTCGCAGGCGCAACATCCCGCGAGGCGGATAGCAGAACTTAAGGAGTCATCGCAATGAATATAGGCTTCTCGAAAATGACGCGCACCGGCATGGTCGCACTCGCCCTGTTGACGGGAGGTTCTAGCGTCAGCTTAGCCGCGCCCTATGGCGCGGTCTCATCTTCTTCGGTTCAATCGGACAGGACAGCGTCGACAAATCTGCCCGTGATCAACGTCCGCGACGGCCGCATCTTCCGGCGCGGCGGCGATGGCGGGCACTGGCGCGGCGGCGGCAATGGCTATGGCCGCGATGGATGGCGTAACAACGGATGGCGCCGCGACGGCGGTTGGCGCAGGGGCGGCTGGCGCGACAATGATGGTTGGCGTGGCCACAGGCGTGGCAATTACTATGGGTCGGCCGCCGTTCTCGGCCTCGGGCTTGGGCTGCTCGCGGCGCCCCGTTACTACGACGCAGCGCCGCGTCGGGTATACCGGACTGTTGGCGGCTCGCATGTGCAGTGGTGCTACAATCGCTACCGCAGCTACCGCGCCTACGACAATTCGTTCCAGCCATATAACGGTCCGCGCCAGCAGTGCTATTCGCCATACTGACGCGAGCCAATCGACGAAAAGGGCGCCGGGTGACCGGCGCCTTTTTTCTGTTCCCATCGCATCCGATCGATCCGGTTAACCGGATGGTTGCTTCACTCTGCTAGAACGCGTCTAGCAAGAAGGAGTGTCGTCATGGCCGTGCCGGCGATTGCCGAGGCGAGGTCGCATCGCCGTAACCGCATCCTCAAGGGAGCGGTGATCCTGACGGGCGTCAAAAATTCGGAGATCCGATGCACCATCCGCAACATGCACGAGCATGGGGCCGAACTGAAGATCGATCCGCAATCGCTCGTCCCGCGCAGCTTTCTGGTGTATGTCCCGACCGACGCCATCGCCTACCAGGCGGAATTGCGCTGGCGGAGGCATGATCGTGTCGGCATCAGGATCACCGGCACCGAAGCGCGCCCCCACTGGCACTTCGATTCTCTGGCCTGACGGCCGATACGGGTCGCGAGCGGCCCGAGAAACCACTCCATGGAAACACCCAGTGCATTCATCGTGCGCCAGCGCACGACGGCCTGACGCCGTTGCTTCTCGCCGGAAAACTGCAGCGAGAATTGGCTGGGCACCGCGGAAGTCTCGCCAAAAGCAAGGCGCGCCCCCGTTTCCGACAGGTTCTTGACGACGCACTCGAACGCGCCGTAGCCGTTGTTGAAGGATAGCGTCGCGCCCTTCAGGACACGGTGCCGCTCCGCGCCGCGCCTTTCGGAAAAAACCGTCGCCTGTTCGCCTTGAGTCGTGTCCATCTGATCCTGCATCGCGCGTTCTCCTGTCCGTGCGAACACGCGCTGCAAGACATGGGCCATCGCAACGCGTGCCGTTTCGGGACGATGGCCGCGCGGGCGATCAGTTCTTGGCCTTGTCGACCAGCTTGTTCTTCGAGATCCACGGCATCATAGCCCGGAGCTTCTCGCCGACCTCCTCGATCTGGTGCTTGTCGTTGTTGCGGCGGATGCCCTTGAAGCGCGACATGCCGGCGCGGTATTCCTGCATCCACTCCGAGGTGAACTTGCCGGTCTGGATGTCCTTCAGCACGCGCTTCATCTCGGCCTTGGTTTCGGCGGTGATGATGCGCGGCCCGGAAACATACTCGCCCCATTCGGCGGTGTTGGAGATCGAGTAGTTCATGTTGGCGATGCCGCCCTCGTAGATCAGGTCGACGATCAGCTTCACTTCGTGCAGGCATTCGAAATAGGCCATCTCAGGCGCATAGCCGGCCTCGACCAGCGTCTCGAACCCGGCGCGGATCAATTCGACTAGGCCGCCGCAGAGCACGACCTGCTCGCCGAACAGATCGGTCTCGCACTCTTCGCGGAAGTTCGTTTCGATGATGCCGGACCGTCCGCCGCCGACGCCGCATGCGTAGGACAGCGCGAGATCGAGCGCATTGCCGGACGGATCCTGGCTGACCGCGACCAGGCACGGCACGCCGCCGCCCTTCTGGTATTCGCCGCGCACCGTATGTCCCGGTCCCTTCGGCGCGATCATCACCACATCGACCGAAGCCTTCGGCTCGATCAGCCCGAAATGCACGTTGAGGCCATGCGCGAAGGCGATGGCCGCGCCGTCCCGGATATTCGGCGCGATCTCGTTGCGATAGATGTCGGCCTGCAGTTCGTCGGGCGTCGCCATCATCATCAGGTCGGCCCATTGTGCGACATCGGCCACGGACATCACCTTGAGGCCATCCGCTTCGACCTTCTTGGCCGTCGCCGAACCTGCCTTGAGGCCGATGGCGATGTCCTTGACGCCGGACTCCTTGAGATTGAGCGCATGCGCCCGACCCTGGCTGCCGTAACCGATGATGGCGACCTTTTTGCCCTTGATCAGATTGAGATCGGCGTCGCGATCGTAATACACACGCATGGTTGGGTCCTTCCTTGGTGGATCAGATGCCGGTCTTTGCCGGCGGTTGCTTCGTCCCGTACAGAGCGAGGAATTGATGCGTCGCCACGCGGGCGTCACGCGCGATCTCGGCGTCGTTCAACATCAGCTCGTCGCCAAGCAGCAAGCGGATTTGCACGTCGCGTCCGACAAGACCGAAAAACGTCCTGAACGCGGTCTCCGACGTTTCGAACGCCAGCAGCCCTGCATTCCGTCCAGCGTCGAGCAACGGCTTCAGCCGCTCGCCGATGGCGAAACGGCCATCGGCCAGCACGATCTTCCCCAGATTGCTCTTGCCCGTACCCGCATGGCTAACCGCGACGCGATTCAGCGCGATTGACGTTCCGCTGGAAATCACGGCCAGCCAGTTGACGGCGAACCGCTCCAGGCTTTCACCTAGCGCCGCCGTGTCGAGATGCTGGCGGTCGTAATTTCCTGCACGGACCTTGGAAGCCTGCCAGCGCACGGTTGCCGTAAGGAGCCCGTCACGGTCGCCGAACCATTTGTACAGCGTCTCCTTTGAACAACTCGCACGCCGCGCCACCGCGGTCATCGTTATGGCATCGCCCTCTTCGACCAAAAGGTTGAGCGCGGCGTCCAGTACACGCTGTTGCCGCTCGCTCGGAGCGTCCTGTTCCAGAGTGTCATCGAGAACCTGCACGATATTCGCCTGATGCCGCCGACCCCCTCATCAGAGCCGTACCGTACGTTACGGTTCTTGGCTATAGGCAGAAGTTCACGATGCTGCAAGGTTTCATTTAACGTCGACCAAGCAGTTGCTCGGTGCAGACAAGCAATGCATGGGCGGCGTCCCCGAGCCAGGCCTTAATTGGCCGGATTGCGCAGCTTCCCCAAAATCGCCGTCAACATCGATGCTTCCTCGGACGTGAGCTTGTCGCCCACGAGACTCGCAATCGCTGGACCATAAACGGCCCAGATCGCACGGCGCATGCGTCGTCCTTCAGCAGTGATGCGCACGACCTGCCCGCGTCCGTCGTCAGCCGCCTCGTCGCGTTCGATCAGTCCGCCGGCCTCAAGGCGGTCAAGCAGGCGAGAAACGCTGTATTGGGCAATCAGCATTCGGTCGACGAGCTGAAACGGGCGCAGACCGCCCGAACCCGCCTGCGCAATCTCGCGCAGCGCATCATACCAGCCAAGGGGCGGCAAGCCGGCATGCTTCAGCGCGTCGTCAACCGATTCGATCGACTGTTTCGCAACGCGCAGCAGGCCGGTCCACGCATCAATGACTTCGGGGCTTGGCGATCGGTGCGTCCTCATGCCGCCACCTAGCATTTTAGATGCACCTGCATCAAGCTTGACGATCGATGCAACAGCATCCATATATGAATGCATCTGCATCGATATGGAGATTGATCATGCGACACGAAATCTGCAAGCTGGCCGACATTCCGGCCACAGGAACCATGGTCGCGCCGTTCTTCGGTCGCGAAGTCCACGTCTGGCGCAGCGACGGGCGCATCCGGGTTGCGCCGAATGTCTGTCTCCATTTCGGCAGGCCGCTGGAATGCAAGGACGGCAAGCTGGTCTGCTCCTGGCACGGCGCAGCGTTCGATATGGAAAGCGGCGAGCGCAGAGAAGGCCTTGCCCCGAAATCGTCCCGCCTGATGTTTCTATCGACCATCGTGGAAGACGGTGCAGTCAACTACATCTGGGGCGAATAAGATGGCGTCGTCGCTTACATTGATCAGCCACCATCTATGCCCCTATGTGCAACGCGCTGTAATCGCGTTGACGGAAAAGCAGGTTTCATTCGACCGGGTCGCGGTCGACCTCGCTGACAAGCCGGATTGGTTCCGCGCCGTCTCGCCGCTCGGCAGGGTGCCGCTTCTGATCGTCGAAGGCTTTACGGGCCGCTCTGTCATTTTTGAATCGAACGTGATCCTCGAATATCTTGAGGAAACACAGCAGAACCCGCTGCATCCTGTTGATCCATTGTTGCGGGCGAGAGATCGTTCCTGGATCGAGTTCGGCTCGGCGATGCTGAACGCGATTGGCCGGCTTTATTCCGCATCATCGCAGGAAGCAATTGCTGGGGAGGCCTCCGGCCTTGCCAAAAACTTCGACCGCATCGAATCCGAACTTTCCACAAGAAGCACGGGCAGTTGGTTTTCCGGCGACCGATTTTCGCTGGTTGATGCCGTGTTCGCGCCGATCTTCCGATACTTCGATACATTCGATGACTTGGGCGATTTCAGCATTCTTGCCGAAATGCCGCTGGTCGGCGCCTGGCGCCAAGCGCTCGCCGCGCGGCCAAGCGTGCGAGGCGCTGTCGCCGTCGACTATCCTGAACGTCTTGCCGCCTTTCTCAGGGACCGTGATTCGCATCTCGGCGTTCTGGCGCGCAAGAAATGGCCGGCCACGGCGCTTCCCTGAGCCCTACACTGTCAAACGGGTCGACCACCGTGCCAGCCACCATGGATGCCAGAAAACCGGGCGCTGGCGGGATGCGGGCGATCGTCGCCACCAGTCGGTCGCGAATGAGCGGAAGCAAAATGGAATCGGACTGATAGAACGGGGTGAACAGCCGCGAGAGGACCTGAAAAAGCCGGACATGCAGCCGTCGCGCCCTGACATAGGCGTCCAGCGCATCCTCGAGTGTCGCGGACCCGGCCAAGGCGTGGGCCAGCGCCGCCGCATCGAGCAGCGCCATGTTGGCGCCCTGCCCCAGTTGCGGGCTCGTCGAATGCGCCGCGTCACCGATGATCGCGAGCCTCCGCCCGGCGGGGCGCGCCATCGTATGGTGCCCGTAGCGCGCCAGCGCGAGTTGCTCGAAACTCTCGATCTGGTCGACATAGGCGAAGCAGGCCGGCCAGACCTCGACGATGCGCGCCTTCAGGGCCTCGATCCCGTGCAGCCTGACGGCATCGGCGGTCTTCGGCTTGAGGCTCCAGAAGAAGGCGGCCATCGGTTCCGCTCCCGCCGATGGTCGGCCGATCGGCAGGACGCCGACCATCACGCTGGCTTTGTCGTAGCGCTGCAGCAGCGCGTTGCCGTCGAATCCATCTCCGCGCCATCCGAGCGATGCCCAGAATGCACCGTAGGCGAGCGGCCTGGGTTCGCTTGGCCTGTCGGCGAGGCGTCTCAGTCTCGACCGCGAACCGGAGGCATCGACCACCAGATCGAACGCGCCGAACCGCCGCCCGTTGTCGCCGCGCACCTCCGCTTTGTGCGACGAGACACCGGTGTCGGCAACCTCGCATCCCGTTTCGATCGGGATCCCGCTACGGACCGCGGCGTCGTGCAGAATATCGAACAGAGCCGAACGGTGCACGGCGAGACCGAACCGTCCGCCAGGCCGAGCATCGTAGCGCACGTCGAGGACCGTCCGATCGCTGCGCGCGTCCACGCCATGGAGGCGGTCGATGCGCGCGCCGAGCGCCATCATGTCATCGAGCAGCCTGAGACTGTGCAGAACCGTCAACCCCGTCGGCTGCAGGATCAAGCCGGAGCCGACCGCGGTGGAGGTCTCGAAGCGCTCGAAGAGCGTGACGCGATGTCCGGCGCGATGCAGGAACAACGCTGCGGCCAGCCCCGCCGGGCCGGCGCCGGCGATCGCGATGTCGAGTCGTCCTTGCAAGCCTGGCCCTTCTCGCGCGGACGATCCGCCACGCTTCGACGCAAATCAAGGCGCTGAGACGGCGCTGTCGATCACGTCGATGCGGCGTCGAATGCGGCGCGCGCCTTGCGCACATCGAGATGATGGCGCTCGGCCCACCGCATGAGTTCCTGCATCGGCCCGAACATCGAGCGGCCGAGATCGGTCAGGCTGTATTCGACGCTCGGCGGCTTGGTCGGAAAGACCTTGCGATGCACGTAGCCGTCGCGCTGCAGGTCCTGCAGCGTCTGCGTCAGCATGCGCTGCGAAATGTCGGGGACGAGGCGGCGCAGCGCGCCGAAGCGGTACGGCTGCTCAGCCAGCGCCGCCACCAGCAGCGACGTCCATTTGCCGCTGATCCCCTGGATCACCGCGCGAACCGGACAATCCGAAACGCTGGACCCGCGAGCGCGGCAGACTTCGAGCTTCGACCTCAGATCGGAAATTCTGGCGTCCACGCTGGTTCCCTTTCGGTGCCTACCTCCCGAAAAACTGCCTTCTTTACTTCGGTCGGTCGAACACCTCTATAGAGCAAGTCTCATAAAGAGACCAGCATTCAGGATTGGAACATCATGACCGACACGATTTTCGTTACGGGCGCCTCCGGCCACCTCGGCGGGCTTGTCATCCACCATTTGCTCAAGGGCGGCGTCGCGCCGTCGCGCATCATCGCCGGCACGCGCAGCCCGGGTAAGCTGGCCGATCTGGCCGCCATGGGCGTCGAGGTCAGGGCAGCCGACTTCGACGACCAGGCCGCTCTCGTCGAAGCCTTTTCGGGGGCGGACACAGTCGTCATCGTCTCGACCGACGCGCTGGACGGCGCGGGGACGCGGCTGAAGCAGCACCGCACCGCGGTGGCCGCGGCGGTCGAAGCCGGCGCCAGGCGCCTCGCCTACACCTCGCTTCCCAATGCGGAGACCTCCAAAGTCACCTTTGCTCCGGATCATTTGCAGACCGAGGAGGCGATCAAGGCCACGGGGCTGCCCTACCTCATCTTCCGCAACAGCTGGTATCAGGAAAATCTGTTCATGACGCTGCCGCCGGCTTTCGTCTCCGGTCACTGGTATACGTCCAGCGGCGATGGCCGCACGGCCTATGTCGCGCGCGACGACATCGCCGCAGCGATCGCTGCGGCCGTCGCCAATCCGCCTGCGGAGAGCAAGACCTTCACCCTGACCGGCACGGAGGCTTTCAGCAACGAGCAGGTCGCCAAGATGGCGAGCGACGCTGTCGGCAAGCCGCTCGCGGTCGTCACGGTGAGCGACGAACAGCTGGCGGGCGGCATCAAGGCCGCCGGTCTTCCCGAGTCGGTGATCCCGACGCTGGTTTCGTTCGACGTGGCCGCCCGCGAAGGCAATCTCGCCAGGGTCACGACCGACGTGGAGACGCTCGCCGGCCGCAAGTCGAAGCCGCTCGCCGCCTTCCTCGCGGAGAGCAAGGCCACCCTGGCTGGCTGATCCGCGATCGACGTTCTGTGCCCGAAGGGCCGCGCCTTGCCCGAAACGCGGCCCTTCGGCATGTCAAATCAGATTGCGACCTGAGTCCCAATTTCCACCACCCGGCCCGTCGGGATCTGGAAATATTCCGTCGCGTCGGCGGCGGTGCGCGCCAGCACGATGAACAGGCGGTCCTGCCAGAGCGGCATCCCCGAATTGGGCGACGCCTTGAGGGAGCGGCGCGACAAGAAGAACGATGTCGTCATGATGTCGAACTTCCATCCCTGCTTGCGGCAGATGACGAGCGCTTTGGGGATGTTCGGCTGCTCCATATAGCCGAACGTCATCGAGACGCGCATGAAAAGAGGGCTGACGCTCTCCATCCGGACGCGCTCGCTGTCGAGCACGACCGGCGTTTGCGCCGTCACGACGGACAGGACGACGTTCTGCTCGTGCAGGACCTTGTAGTGTTTCAGGCTGTGCATCAGCGCGGTGGGCGCGCTCTGCGGATCGCTGGTCAGGAAGACCGCGGTTCCCTGCACCAGTTGCGGCGGCTTTTTTGTCAGCGTCTCGACCAGGAAATCGAGCGGGATCTCGTTCTTTCGGGTCTTGTCGAACAGGAATCGCGTCCCGCGCACCCATGTCCACATGATCGTCACGATGGAGAACGCGACCAGCAAAGAGGCCCAGCCGCCGTCGAACACCTTGACGATATTGGACGCGAAGAACCCGATATCGATGACGACGAACAACGCGGTAAGCCCGATCGCGGTGGCGAGCGGCCATTTCCAGATCCGCGTCATCACCACATAGAGCAGGATGGTCGTCATCAGCATGTTGCCGGTAACGGAAATCCCGTAGGCCGAGGCCAGTTCGCTCGACGCGCCGAAGCCGATCACCAGCAGCATGACCGCGAGTGCGAGCAGCAGGTTGACGCGCGGCAGGTAGATCTGGCCCAACTGCGTTTCCGACGTGTGCTGGATTTCGAAGCGCGGCAACAAGTTCAGTTGCACTGCCTGTCGCGTCAGCGAAAAGGCTCCGGAAATGACCGCCTGGCTGGCGATTACCGTGGCGGCGGTGGCAAGCAGCACCATCGGCACCAGCGCCCAGCCTTCGTTCATCTCGAAGAACGGATGTCCGACCACGCCGTTGTTGGACAAGACGAAGGCGCCTTGCCCGAAATAATTCAGGAGCAGGCATGGAAACACGATCGCGAGCCAGGCGAGCACGATAGGCTTGCGGCCGAAATGGCCGAGATCGGCATAGAGGGCTTCCGCGCCTGTGACGGCGAGGAAAATGGCGCCGACCGTGATGAAGGCGACGTCCGGCGAATGATAGAGGAACAAGGCGCCCTGCGCGGGATTGAGGGCCAGAAGCACTTCCGGATTGTCCCAGATCCTCACCAATCCCGAAAACCCGATCGCCACGAACCAGATCGCCGTGACCGGACCGAAGACCGACGCCACGCGGCCGGTGCCGAAACGCTGGACCGCGAACAGGATCGCCAGGATGAAAAGCGTGAGCGGCACAATATAGGGATCGAAGGTCGGCGTGACGATGCTCATGCCCTCGACGGCCGACAGCACCGAGATTGCCGGTGTGATCACGGCGTCGCCGTAGAACAGCCCGGCGCCGACGATGCCGATGCCGAGGATGACGTTTGACCGGTTTTTGAAGCTGCTGCGCGCGAGCGCCATCAGCGACAGCGTGCCACCCTCGCCGCGATTGTCCGCGCGCAGCACGAAGCTGATGTATTTGACCGTCACGATGATGGTCAACGCCCAGACGATCATCGACAGCACGCCGAGCACGTCGCCGCGTTCGGCGACGCCTTCGCCGGCCGAAGCGGCCAGCGCCTCGCGGAACGCATAGATCGGACTGGTGCCGATATCGCCATAGACGACGCCCAACGCGCCAAGCATCAAAACCTTGGTGTCGTGGAAATGATCGCTCGGCTTAAAAGACGCGACCGCGCCTTCAGCAGAGCCTTCAATGGCCATCTGGCGTCTCCGGCAAAAACCGCGGTGCTCTACGCCTGCCGCAGTGCAATAGCAACTGCCGTGGAGACATAGCTCTCATACGCTCCACCGCCAGAGCCTTCGCATGGCGCGTGGTTGCGGGCAACCGCGATCACGGCTTCGGGGATGCGCGCCTGCCGCGCTTCCTCCCGCGGAACGGTTGACGCCCGTCGCGTGTTCTTGTCGAAAGGTTCGTCCGTATCAGGGGTCCAAGTGCATGCCCATGCTCGCGTCCATGCCCGCCGTCAGGAGGATCGATACGGATCGACCGGACCTCGCGGCCTTCGACCTCGTTGGTATGGTTTCGTCTGCCGACCTCGAAAACCTCTACGGTCTTCTCGAGGCCGCTTACGCCTTGCATCCTCAAATTGATCTGCTGCTTCGAGTGACGGACTGTGAAGGCGTCGACATTGCGGACGCCGCTGGCGACACGATGGCGGAAGGCAGGGACCATGCCGGCGAGCATGTCGGTCGGTGCGCGATCGTCGGCGACAAGGCGGGGATTGCAGCGGCAGGCCGCCTGTTCGTGACCGGCCGCTCGGTGGAGGTCAAGAAGTTTGAGCCCAGCGAAGAGGACGCGGCCTGGAGTTGGGTCGGCGCGCGGCCTGCGTAGACGGGTCGTCTATCGCACGATCGTCAGTCGCTCCGCGGCGCGCGTTATGGCCGTGTACAGCCAGCGCTGGCGCGTCTCCTTGAAAGCATAGCTCTCGTCGAACAGCACGATCTCGTTCCATTGCGAGCCCTGGGCCTTATGAACGGTCAATGCATAGCCGTAGTCGAAATCGTCGAAACGCTTTTTTTGCTGCCATGGGATTTCCGCATCGGGGTCCTCGAACACTGACTTCAGCAGTTTGATCTTCGAGACGCCGCGATCCGGATCGTCTTCCTCGGGCGACACCAGGAGATTGATGCCGGGCTTCACCGTCTCGCGCGACGCGGTCATCACCTTCCACAACGATCCGTTGAGCAGGCCTTTCGATGGGTCGTTGCGCAGGCATACGAGCTTGTCTCCTGCCTGCGGATACTCGGTGGTAAACCCCTTCAACTCCCGTAGACGGTGGTTGTAGCGCTTGCGCGTTCGGTTGGTCCCGACCAGCACCTGGTCGGCCCGGAGAACGAGGTCCTGCGTCACGTCTTCCTTGCCGATCACCTGCGCCGCGCCATAGTCGCCGCGCATGAATTCGCGGCCCTCGCGCACGTCCAGCGCCAGCCGGATGATGGGGTTGTCGCGCGCCTGGCGATGGATTTCGGTGAGCAGAATGTCGGGCTCATGCTCGGTGAAAAACCCGCCGCCCGAGATCGGCGGCAACTGTCCTGGATCGCCGAGTACGAGGACCGGCGTGCCGAAGCTCAGCAGGTCGCGCCCCAGCTGTTCGTCGACCATCGAGCATTCGTCGATGATGATGAGCTTGGCGCGGGCGATCGGGCTCTGGCGGTTGAGCGAGAAGGTCGGCGACATGGACGTCTTACCCGTCGATTCGTCGGCCACAGCCTCCTCGCCCCGCGGCCGGTAGATCAGCGAATGGATGGTGCGCGCGTTCAGCGCGCCCTTCGAGCGCAGCACCTGCGCCGCCTTGCCGGTGAAGGCGGCGAACTGCACCTGCCCTTCGACATGCTCGGCGAAATAGCGCGCCAGCGTCGTCTTGCCGGTTCCCGCATAGCCGAACAACCGGAAGATCTGAGGCTTGCCGCTCTTCAGCCAGCGCGCGACGGCCTTCAGCGCCTCGTCTTGCTGCGGGGAGAATTCCATGTGTTGGACTGACAGGATTCTGTGCCACGAGGCAAGTCCGCCGATCGAGGCAACGGGCCAACTACCGCAGCATCGGCCAGAGCGTCGCCGCCAGGAGCGCCCATCGCGATGTTGGACCATTTCAAGCGAGCGCGATCGGACAGGAAACCGCGCTACGCGGTGTCGAAGCCGGACCAGACAGAGGCGCTCGGGAAATTCACCGCGGCGAAGGCGAACCCGATGATCAGCACCGAAAGATACGGCGCGTCGGGATTGGCATAGACGGCCATCGCGGTGACCGCCATGACCCACGCTTTCGGATGATCCATTGAAAACCGGCGGCTTCCAGGAACGTCATCCGCCGCGCTTTTTCGCCACGCCGCCCTCGCCCATCTAGCCGACATAGCGATCCGGTAGGCGAGATAAAGCAGATAGCCGCCGCCGACGATCTTGAACGCCAAGTGCAGCGAAGGCAGTGCCGTCAGTACCGCGCCGAGCCCGAACCCCAACGCCGGCAGCAGGGCCACGAAACCGAAGTTCACGCCGGACGCCAGCAGCATGAAATGTTCGGCCCAGGCGTCACCGAGGTCATGAAGGCATAGACCAGCAAAGCGAGGAAGGCGTCGAGGGTCAGGGCTGGCTAAAACAAAAAGTAGAGCAATCGATCCTATTGTGCAGAACCACACGCGGCCGATGGTTCGACATGGTCAACCGCCTATGCCGAGCAGCGCGCCAAGAGCGGTCTTTACCCGCACGAGCAGTTCGTCGGGTGCGTGCTCGATAAAACGAAAGCCGCGTTGGTTCGGTTGACGCTTCTGATCTGATCGATGAGGATCGCGCCGCGTGTTTTCATACCTGCCGGCAAAACGACCTTGGTGGGCCAGGGAGATAAATTCTATGTCACGGGACAAACGATTGATCTCTCGTCCAGTGAGTTGAAATCTTCATTGGTCAAAACTATCGCAGGCCAGCGTCCACCCTGTTCCGTGCCAAGAACCGGATCGAAGTCGACCCACATAAGGTCACCGGCCTTTAAGGATGTCATCAAGCGTTATCTCGCCGCGCGAATACTCCTCGTCAATCATCTCACCAGGACGATCAGGCCCCCAGTCGACCGTCTCCGGCGCATTTTCCGGACCAAGTCGCTTCATTTCGGAAATGATCCACTCCAGGGTGATCTTCTCGGGCCGGCTCGGCTGGATCGTAGCTCGTCCGTCCTTCACCGTCAGTTCGATGTTCTGGCCCGTCGTCAGGCCAAGTTCCTTCATAACTGCCTTCGGCAAGCGGATGGCATCGCTGTTGCCCCATTTGCGATCTGAATCGCAGTCATGATTTTCTCCCAGCCGTGTATATCATCGGGATATACACGGCTGTCCGGACGGCTTTAAGGATTACATCCCCTGCGCGCCGCGGTTCATCGCCGCCACGCCGGTCCGGCAGACCTCGACCAGGCCGAGCGGCTTCATGATCGCGATGAACTGTTCGATCTTGGACACCGCGCCGGTGATCTCGAAGATGAAGTGCTCTGTGTTGGCGTCGATCGCTTTGGCGCGGAACGCCTCGGCCAGCCGCAGCGCCTCGACGCGGGACTCGCCGGTGCCCGCGACCTTGACCAGCGCGAGTTCGCGCGCGAGCGGCTTGTCCTGTCCGAGTTCGGACGCGCGCACCGACAAATCCACGACGCGATGCACCGGCACAATCCGCTCGAGCTGGTGCTTGATCTGTTCGAGCACATGCGGCGTGCCGCGCGTCACCACGGTGATCCGCGAGAGGTGTTTCTCGTGCTCCGTCTCCGAAACCGTCAGGCTTTCGATATTGTAGCCTCGGCCCGAGAACAGCCCGATCACGCGCGCCAGCACGCCGGGCTCGTTGTCGACCAGCACGGACAGGGTGTGGGTCTCTGGAACCTGAGTATCCTTGGCGATGAAATAGGCCGAGCCGGTCGGTTGCTGATGGGCGTTCATTCTTGAGTATCCTGTTGCTTCTGACGTCGCCGGCCGTCTAGACCAGTTCCCTGCCCTTGGCGTCGATCGCATTCGCCACCGCTTCGTCCGTCGCCTCGTCGGGCAGCAGCATCTCGTTGTGCGCCTTGCCGGACGGGATCATCGGGAAACAGTTCGCCAGCGAGGCGACGCGGCAATCGAAGATCACCGGCTTGCGGATGGCGATCATTTCCAGGATCGCATCGTCGAGATCGCCCGGCTTCTCGCAGCGGATGCCATGCCCGCCATAGGCTTCCGCCAGCTTGACGAAGTCGGGCATCGCTTCGGTATAGGAATGCGACAGCCGGTTGCCGTGCAGCAGTTGCTGCCACTGCCGCACCATGCCCATGTACTGGTTGTTGAGGATGAAGATCTTGATCGGAGCCTCGTACTGCACCGCGCATGACATCTCCTGCATCGTCATCTGCACCGACGCGTCGCCGGCGATGTCGATGACCAGCGCGTTTGGATGCGCGATCTGCACGCCGAGCGCGGCAGGAAGGCCATAACCCATGGTGCCGAGCCCGCCCGACGTCATCCAGCGGTTCGGCTTCTCGAAATGATAGTGCTGCGCGGCCCACATCTGATGCTGGCCGACTTCGGTGGTGATGTAGGTGTCGCGGTCCTTGGTCAGCTCGTAAAGCCGCTGGATCGCATATTGCGGCATGATCACCTCGGCATTCGGCGTGAAGGCCAGCGAGTCGCGCGCGCGCCAGCGCTCGATCTGCTCAAGCCAGGGGTAGAGCGCCTTCTTGTCCGACTTGCCCTGCGCCCGCCATAGCCGGACCATGTCCTCCAGCACGCGGCCGACATCGCCGATGATCCCGACATCGGCGCGGACGTTCTTGTTGATCGACGACGGGTCGATGTCGACATGGATCTTTCGGGAATTCGGCGAAAACGCGTTGAGGCGGCCGGTGATGCGGTCGTCGAAGCGCGCGCCGATGCACAGCATCACGTCGCAATCGTGCATCGCCATGTTGGCTTCGTAGGTGCCGTGCATGCCGAGCATGCCGAGCCAGGACTTGCCGCTCGCCGGATAGGCGCCGAGCCCCATCAGCGTCGAGGTGATCGGAAACCCGGTCTGCTCGACCAGTTCGCGCAGCAGGTGGCTGGCCTCGGGGCCGGAATTGATGACGCCGCCGCCCGAATAGATGACAGGCTTCCTCGCACCGGCCATCAGCGCCACCGCCTGCTTGATCTTGTCGAGGTCGCCCTGCATCCGCGGCTGGTAGGTCTTCAGCGCCGGCGCGAGCTGCGGCGGGAGATAGAGGCCGCGCGCGAATTGAACGTCCTTCGGCACGTCGACCACAACCGGCCCCGGCCGCCCCATCGTCGCGACCTGAAACGCCTTGTGCAAAATGGCGGCCAGGTCGTTCACGTCCTTGACCAGCCAATTGTGCTTGGTGCAGGGCCGCGTGATGCCGACCGTGTCGCATTCCTGAAAAGCGTCCGAGCCGATCAGCGAGGTCGGCACCTGGCCGGTGATGCACACCAGCGGGATCGAATCCATCAGGGCGTCCTGCAGCGGCGTGACCGCGTTGGTGGCGCCAGGCCCCGAGGTGACGAGCATCACGCCCGGCTTGCCGGTGGAGCGCGCATAGCCCTCCGCGGCGTGCCCGGCGCCCTGTTCGTGGCGCACCAGGATGTGCTGTACCTCGTCCTGCTGGAACAATTCGTCATAGATCGGCAGCACCGCTCCGCCTGGATAGCCGAAGAGATGCTTGACGCCGTTGTCGACGAGGGCGCGAACCACCATCTCGGCGCCGGTCATCTCGCGCGCGCCGTGATCGATCTTTGCGTTGCTGTTCATCGTGCTTTTCCGTTTCGCTTGGCCGTTATGGCGGCAATAAAAAAGGCCCCCGAGGGAGCCTGTGTCTTGCGTATGGGGGCTTGCGCCCGGCGGTTACACCGCCCTGCCCACACGCCTGCTTACTACGAGAATTGCCGCGACCTTCATACCGGAGACCATAAGGGCGCGCCCCGACGAATGTCAACGCCAAAACCGGCGGCAATATTCGTCGCTGATTTAAGAGTTTGTCGACTCTGTCGTCACACATGACCTTAACGCGCAGACGCTACGGTCGCCGTGAACTCAGGGGTGGGTATCGCTGGATGTATGTCGACGAGCGGGAGAAATCCGCGGCCGCCATGGCGCAAGAACGACGCGACGCCGCGCAGAACGATCGGCGCATCCTGGGGCACGTCGTGCAGTGCGACGGCGCGCGCGCCACGATCTCGGCCTATGCCGATACCGACGATGGCGCCATCACCGGCCTGTGGACGGTCGGCAAGATGATCTCGGTCAATCTCGGGCCGATCCGCACCGTTGGCCTGGTCTACGCCATCGGCAAATCCAACCGCGTCTGGAACACCGACGAGAAGAACGCGATCGAGGTCAACGTCGAGTTGATCGGCGAGGTGCGCGACATGCCGGCGCCGGCCGCTCCGGTCTTCGATCGCGGCGTGACGCAATACCCCCATATCGGCGCGATCGCGCACCGCATCCGAGCGCGCGACCTGCGCGCGGTCTATGATCTGGCGGGGCGGCAGTCCGTCACCGTCGGGTCGTTGTCGCAGGACGAGGACGTCGATGCCTGCATCGCCGTCGACGACACGTTGGCGCGGCATTTCGCTGTCGTCGGCACGACCGGCGTGGGAAAATCGACCGCCGTCTCTCTTCTGCTCGCCAAGACGCTCGAAGCGCGGCCCGAGCTTCGCGTCCTCATCTTCGACCCGCACAACGAATTCGCCAGCGCCCTGCCCGACAAGAGCATCCGGCTCGACACCGGCAGTCTCGACCTGCCCTTCTGGCTCTTCAGGCTCGAGGAACTCGCCGAGGTCCTGTTTCGCGGCCGCGAGGTCGTGGCCGAGGAGATAGACGTTCTTCGCGACATCATCCCGATGGCCAAGAGCGCCTATCGAAGCGCCGGCAACAACGCCACGCTGCGAAGGGGCAACGACGCCTTCACCGCCGACGTCCCCGTGCCCTACCGGATGATGGACCTGATCCGCATCCTCGACGAGCGCATGGGAATGCTCGACAGCAAGAACGAGCGGCCCGTCTACAAGGCGCTTCGCACGCGCCTCGACTCGGCGATCAACGATCCGCGTTATCGCTTCATGTTCGCCTCGCGGCTGATCGAGGATTCGATTCACGAGACGATCGGCAAGATTTTCCGTGTCCCGCATCAAGGCCGCCCCGTGACCTGTTTCGAAATGGCCGGCCTGCCCTCCGAAATTGTCAACTCGGTCTGCTCGGTGCTGGCCAGACTGGCCTTCGACCTCGCGCTGTGGAGCGAAGGCAAGCTCCGGCTGCTCGTCCTGTGCGAGGAAGCCCACCGCTACATGCCGTCCAATCCCCAGCTTGGTTTCGCGCCGACCCGCCACGCGCTGTCGCGGATCGCCAAGGAGGGCCGCAAATATGGCTGCTTCCTGGGCGTCGTCACGCAGCGGCCCGGCGAACTTGACCCGACGATCCTGTCGCAATGCTCGACTGTCTTCGCGATGCGTCTCGCCAACGAACAGGACCAGGCGATCATTCGATCGGCCATCGCCGATTCGTCTTCGTCGACTTTGTCCTTCCTGTCCTCGATGGGGCAGCGCGAGGCGATCGTCTTCGGCGAAGGCGTCGCCACCACCATGCGGTTCAAGTTCGAGCATCTTGCCGCCGACAGGATTCCGGGCGCCGGACGGCGTCACGGCAGCGAAAAGGTGACCGGCGCCGGCGGCGAGGTCGACCTTCAGCAGATCGTGGATCGCCTTCGCAATCACCAGATGCCCCAATCCGCCACGGTTTTCGCCGCCGACAGCGTGGACGCGACGCGCCAGGCCGGAGACCCTGGATTCCGCAAGCTGCCCGTCGCCGACCAGCCGCCCAGCATCGCCTTCGAGAGCGAAGCGCCGCGCATCGAGGTTCGGAGTTCGAATTTCGGTCAGCGCTTCCGGTCCTGACCGATCCTCGTTGGTCTTTTCGACCCGACCCGCCATGGCCCTTGTCGCCGCGCGCAGTTTTTATCGCAGCCGTGGGCGCCCTGGGATGTCGCTCTCAGGCGCTGACGCGATTGCGGCCGAGCTTCTTGGCCTGGTAGAGTTGCTGGTCGGCGCGCCGGAACAGATCGTCCGCGCCTTCAACGCGGTTCCATATCGCGAGGCCGACGCTCGAGGTGATGCGCAGGCGCACGTTTCCCGACAGCACGGGCATCGCCGCGATCCCCTTGCGGATGCGTTCGGCCAGCCGCGTCAGCATCTCGAGGTCCATGTTCGGCGCCACGACCGCGAACTCCTCGCCGCCCAGCCTGGCGACGACATCGTGATAGCGGGTCATGTCCTTGAGGCATCCGGCAACAGCCCGCAGCACCTCGTCGCCGACATCGTGGCCATGTGTGTCGTTGACCGACTTGAAGTGGTCGAGGTCGAAGATCATCAAGCCGACCGGTTTGTCGATGCGGGCGAATTCGTCGAGATATTCCTTCAGCGCTTCGTCGAAATAGCGTCGGTTCTGCATGCCCGTCAGGGAATCGGTCAGCGCCGCCTGCTCCAGCGTCACGGACCGCGCGCTGAGCGATTTGGTCATCGCATGCAGCTTGTCCTTCTCGCGGACTTGCGTGCGGATGAGCGGATAGATGAAGAAGATGCCGAAGAACAACGCGGTCGCCAGCAGCACGCCGGTCGCAAACAGCAGGCGTCCGACTTCCGCGAAAGTCTCCGCGCGTCCCGGCTCGTAGAGCGACCCGGCGCCGATTCGAAGTTGCCCGTAGGCATGCAGGATCAGGCCGCCCGCCGCCACGATGACGAGGATGAAGACAAAAAATGCCGTCTCGGATTTGTGGAACCGCATCGTCGCCCCGTACCGTTGTTGCTTATCGCAGCTACGACCTTACGGAGCGTTAATGACGGCAACCCCCGCGCGAACGAGGATGCGGCCTTTCGTTCCGTTGTGACAAGGTTCAGCCTCGATACGATTCCGCACGGCCACGAGTTTCGGGCCTCTTCGGCCGGGCGGGAGCGGGAAGGCGGCGGTGGATGACAAATCCCGCCGTCGGCGAATCGCGCCGCGATACAGGACTTCGGCGTACGGAGCGCGTTCAGCCCGCCGGCAGGCGCCTCCAGTCCGCGCCGAACTGGTTTCGAAACCAAGTCGACTGCCGCTTGGCGTATTGCGCCGTCGCAATCTTTGCGTGCGCGATGGCGTCCTCGAGAGACATCTCGCCGCGCTCGTGAGCCGACAGTTCCGGCACGCCGATGGCTTTCATGGCCGGCAGGGACGCGTCAAGGTTGAGTCGCACGAGGCTGCGGACTTCCTCGCGCGCGCCGTTCGCGATCATCGCGTCGAACCGCGCCGCGATCCGCAGCCGAAGCGTCTCGCGGTCAGGCTCGATCACGATTTTTTGCGCCGTGGCGGCGTCGACGAGCGACTTGCCCTGGTTGGCCTGCCAGTCGCGGATCGACCGGCCCGACGTCTCGAGCACTTCCAGCGCGCGCGCGATGCGCTGGCCGTCGGATGGCCTGAGCACGGCGGCGGCTTGCGGGTCCTCGGTCAGCAGTATGCGGTGCAGACGCTCCGACCCCTCCTCCAGCAGCCGATAGCGCCATCGGTCGCGCAGATGTTGTGGGATATCCGGCATTTCGGACAGCCCGCCGAACAGAGCGCGGAAATACAGCCCCGTCCCGCCGACGAAGATCGGCATGCGGTCCGTGAAGACGCCCTCGTCGATCAGCCGCATCACGTCGCGAAGCCACGCGCCGGTGGAGTAAGGCGTCGAGGGGTGGACATGGCCGTAGAGGCGATGTCGCGCGCGTATCAGATCGGCGGGCCCCGGCCGCGCCGTCAGGACGTTCAGCACGCTGTACCCCTGCATGGAGTCGGTGTTGACGATGACGCCGCCCGTTGCTTCGGCCATGTCGAGCGCCATTGTCGACTTGCCGCTGGCGGTCGGCCCGGCTATCAGGACGGCGTTTCGCAGGCGCCCCGCGGTGCTTCCCGGACTGGATGGATGGATGTCGCTCGTCGCCACGTTGATCTCGCATCCCGCCGCGCGCGCCCTGCGTCCGGCGCTTGTCGATAAGGCATCTCGGTCGATCGACGCAACCGGCGGCGCGAAGTGGCTGGCGGACGGCATCGCCGTCGACCTCGCTTTACCCGATGGGCTGTCCGCCGAGGATGCGGCCTCGGCGTTGCGCCCGCAAGTTTCGTCCGAACCGGTCGATGTCGTCGTGCAGGTCGCCGAAACCCGCGCCAAGCGCATCCTGATCGCCGACATGGACTCGACGATGATCGACCAGGAATGCATCGACGAACTGGCCGACGAGGTCGGTCTCAAGGCGCATGTCGCCGCGATCACCGCGCGCTCGATGAACGGCGAGATCGCCTTCGAGCCGGCGCTGCGCGAACGCGTCGCGCTTCTGAGGGGACTCGACAGCGCCGTCATCGGCCGCATCGTCGAGAACCGCCTGACCCTGGCGTCCGGCGGACGCGAACTCGTCGCGACAATGCGCCGGCGCGGATGCTGGACCGCCTTGATCTCTGGCGGCTTCACCGCCTTCACGCGGCGGATCGCTGAGAAGCTCGGTTTCGACGAGGATCGCGCCAACATCCTGCAGGAAGAGAACGGCAGGCTGACCGGCGCGGTCGCCGAGCCCATCCTGGGTCGCGAGGCGAAGGCGCAGGCGCTGCGCGACATCGCCGCGCGTCTCGGGCTCACGCCGGACGACGCGATCGCCGTCGGCGACGGCGCCAACGACCTTGCGATGCTGGCTCTCGCCGGCGCGGGCGTCGCGCTGCACGCCAAGCCCGCCGTCGCCGCGCAGGCCAGGATCCGCATCGACCACGCCGACCTGACCGCCCTGCTCTACATCCAGGGTTGCGCGCAAGCCGATTTCGCCCGATGACGCCGCTCCGCACGCCGCGCCTGATCCTGCGCGACTGGAGTGAATCCGACCGCGAGACCTTCCACCGCATCAACGCCGACGAACGGGTCATGGCGTTTTTCCCGATGCGGCGCAGTCGCGCAGAAAGCGACGCGATGATGGACCGCCTGCGCGACGACATTCGCGGCAACGGCTTCGGATGGACCGCCGTCGAACTCGCGGAAAGTGGCGCCTGCCTCGGGTTCGTCGGCCTCAACCGCGCCGAAATCGCGCCGGCGGCGCCATCGGGTACCCTGGAGATCGGCTGGCGTCTGATCCCCGAAGCATGGGGATACGGCTATGTGACGGAAGCGGCTGCCCGGTGGCTCGATTTCGCATTCGCGAACCTCGGCGAAAGCCGGGTCATATCGTTTGCAGTCGTGGCAAACCTGCGATCGATCGCCGTTATGGAACGTCTCGGCATGGTTCCGATCGGCGAATTCGACAATGCGCGGGTGCCGTCGACCCACCCACAGCTGAAACGCCATGTGCTCTACGACATTGCGAAGTGCGACTGGACGGCCCGCCGCGCCGAGGCGCTGACCATATTTTCCTGAGCCCGCTCAGGCGATTGCCGCCGTTTGCGGACTCAATCCATGCGCAGGGTCACGAACCTCAGCTCGCCGGTCTTGGATGCCAGCATCAGCAACGCGTTTTTGCGGCCCTGCTCCTTCAGCGCGCCGATACGGTCCGTGACGTCCTTGGGCGACGCCACCGATTCCTGCGCGATCTCGGTGATCACCTCGCCCGCCAGCACGCCGCGTTCGGCGGCCAGCGAGTTGGCGGCCACATCGGTGATGACGACGCCGGAAACGTCCGCTGCGATGCCGAACTTCTTGCGCGCCTCGTCGTCGAGTTCGCCGACGGTCATCCCCAGCGCGGTCGCGGTGGCCACGGCCTTGTCTGCCGGCGCCGAAGCGTCTTCCGTCGCGGTTTGCTTTTCGCTGTCTTCGAGCCGGCCGAGCGTGACCTTCACGGTCTGCTCGACGCCCTTGCGCACCAGGAACACGTCGACCGCCTTGCCGACCGGGCTTTCGGCGACGATGCGCGGCAGGTCGCGCATTTCGCGCACATCCTTGCCGTCGAACTTCAGGATCACGTCGCCGGCCAGGATCGTGCCGTCGTCGACCGGCCCGCCCTTGATGACGCCCGCGACCAGCGCCCCCCTGGCGCTCGTCATGGCGAGGCTTTCGGCGATCTCGTCCGTCACCGGCTGAATGCGGACGCCGAGCCATCCGCGCCGCGTCTCGCCGAACTGCCGAAGCTGATCCACCACGCCGCCGGCAAGTTCCGACGGGATCGAGAAGCCGATGCCGATCGAGCCGCCCGACGGCGAGATGATCGCCGTGTTGATGCCGATGACCTCGCCTTCCATGTTGAACAGAGGCCCGCCGGAATTGCCGCGGTTGATCGCGGCGTCGGTCTGGATGAAGTCGTCATAGGGTCCGGCATTGATGTCGCGGTTGCGCGCCGAGATGATGCCGACCGTCACGGTCCCGCCGAGGCCGAACGGATTGCCGATCGCCATTACCCAGTCGCCGATCCGCATCGCGCCCGAATTGCCGAATTTGACGGCGGTCAGCGCCTTGCCTTTGGGGTCGACCTTGAGGACCGCGATGTCGGTCTTGGTGTCCGTGCCGACCAGTTCGGCCTTCAGCTTCGAACCGTCGGAGAAATTGACCTCGATCTCGTCGGCATCGGCGATGACGTGATTGTTGGTGACGACGATGCCCTGCCCGGCGTCGACGACGAACCCGGAGCCCAGCGACTGCACCTTCTGCGAACCGTTGCCGCCGCCCTCGCCGTCACCACCCCCACCCCCGCGGTTCTTGAAGAACTCGTCGAAGAAGTCCTGGAATGGCGATCCCTCCGGCAATTGCGGCATCGGCACGGCGTTCGGCGCTTCCGTCCCCTTGACGTTTTGCGTCGTCGAGATGTTGACCACCGCGCCGAGCAGCCGCTCGGCCAGATCGGCGACGGAAGCGGGTCCATGCGAAGGCTGCGCCTGCGGAGGCGGGGTCGCGGCAGGCTGCGTCTGCATCTGCGCAAGGGAAGGCGCGACGAGCGCGGGAAGAACGAGCGCGGCGAACAGCAGCGCTGTCCCCGCGCGCAGCCCGACCTTGCGAAGTGGCGAACGGCTCGGGGCTGCGGTCATGAAGATCTCCGGAAGACGGCGGTCGGCTGAGCAGCGCCTGGCCCGCAAGATGGTCGAGAAATAGGGCGCGTTTGCGGCTTCGCCCATCCGGTCTAGGCACAAAACTGCGTCATCCTCGGACTAGCCAGACGATCCCGACCCCGGCAGCGATCGCACAGAGTCCGCCGATGCGGAGCGTGCCTTCCGGCGCGGAAAGGACTTCCGTCGCCAGCCGCCGCGCCAGCCTCGGGAAGCCGCCGTAAATCAGGCCTTCGACGACAAGCACGAGACCCATCGCGGCGAGGAAATCGGTCACCGGCTACTGGACGGCGCCAATGGCCGGTGGCGCGGACGGCGCCGGGGCCGTCCCGGACGGCGGCGTCGCGGGCGCGCCGGCGGCATTGTTGAAGTAGCGGAAGAATTCCGAATCCGGCGAAAGCACCATCGTCGTGCCGGCGCTGTTGAGACCAGTTCCGTAGGCCGCCATCGACCGATAGAATTCGAAGAAGCCGGGATCGCGCTGGAAGGCGCTCGCGAAAGCGGCGCTTCGGGACGCCTCGCCCTCGCCGCGTAGGATTTCCGATTCCTTGCGCGCCTCGGCGATCGTCTCGATCACCTCGCGGTCGACGCGGGCGCGGATGCGCTGCGCCGCCTCGCGTCCGCGCGCCCGAAGACGTTCGGCCTCGGCGAGCCGTTCGGCCTTCATGCGGTCGAACGTCTGCTGCGAGACTTCCTGCGTCAAATCGGTGCGCCGGATACGGACATCCTCGATCTGCAAGCCGAGCAAGGTCGCGTCCGGCCGGAGTTGGTCGCGGACCTCGCGCATCATCGAGGCGCGTTCCTCCGACAGGGCGGCCTCGAAACCGCGCAGACCGTAGACCCTGCGCAGGGCCGCATCGAGACGCGTGCGTAGCCGCTGCTCCGCTTGTGCGACGCTGCCCGAAACCGCCGCCCTGAAGACGCGCGCGTCGGCGATCCGGTAGGCGACGAAGGCGTCGACCTCGTAGAATTTGCCGCCCGATACTTGAACGCGAATATTGTCGAGGTCGAAGCGCATCACGCGATCCTCGATGATCTGGACGTTGTCGGCCTCGAGGAAGCCGAACGGAGCCTTGAAATAGAGGCCGGGCGCGGTCTTCACGTCGACGATTTCGCCGAAACGCAGCACGATCGCCTGTTGACGTTCGGTGACCACGAAAATCGACGAGTAGACGAGGACCAACACGACGATGGCGACGACGCCGATGGCGGTGAGGCGATTCGACATCAATTCGTCCCTCCGGCCGCGGGAGCTGGCCGCTCCTGCAGTGCGGGCAGCGGCAGGTAGGGGATCACGCCCTGACCGCTGCCTTGCTCGACGATCACCTTGTTGGCGCCCTGCAGAACCTTTTCCATCGTCTCCAGATAGAGCCGCTTGCGCGTCACGTCCGGCGCCTTGGCGTATTCGGTGTAGACCGACACGAAGCGCTGAGCCTCGCCCTCGGCTTCCTGTACGATCCTGTTCTTGTACGCCGCCGCCTCTTCGCGCACCTGCGCGGCCTGGCCGCGCGCGCTGCCAAGCTTCTGGTTGGAATACTGGTTCGATTCCTCGACGAAGCGGTCCTCGTCCTGCTCGGCCCGCTGCACCTCGTCGAACGCGTCCGCGACCTCGCGCGGCGGCGCGGCGTCCTCGATGGAAATCGCGTTGACGCTGATGCCGGCCTTGTACTCGTCGAGCGTCTGCTGGAGGATTTCGCGCACCGCGATGGCTATGCCCTGTCGATCGTCGCGAAAAATGTCCTGCGCCGGACGGCGTCCGACGGCCTCGCGCATCGCGCTTTCGCCGATCTGGCGCACCATCTCGTCGGCCTCGGCGACGTTGAACAGATAAGCCTTCGGGTCGGAGACCTGATAGGCCACCGAGAATTTCACGTCGACGATGTTCTGGTCCCCCGACAGCATCAGCCCGGACGACGTGTTGCCGCGCACCTCGCCCAGATCGATGAGCTTCTCGGCCGTGTTGGCCTTCTCGACGGTCTCGATCGGCCACCAGTGGAAATGCAGGCCGGGGCCGGAAAGCTCCGTCTTAGGCTTGCCGAACCGCAGTTCGACCGCCAGCTCGTCCGGTTGCACCGTATAGACCGCCTGGAACACCCAGAACGCCACGAGCACGATGCCGATCACGGCGAGGATGGTCGAGCTGGAACCGCCGCCGCCCGGCAGCGCGCGTTTCAGGCGCTCCTGCCCGCGGCGGATGATCTCCTCGAGGTCGGGCGGCGAGTTCTGCGGGCCGGACGGGCCTTTCGGTCCCTGCCCCCATGGGCCGTTCCCGTTCCCGTTGCCGCCGCCGCCCCACGGGCCGCCGCCGCCGCTCTGATTCTTCCAGGGCATCGAGTTCCTTTCAAATGCGCGGCATCGCGCGCCAGCGGACGCCGGCAATCGTCGACCCTTCTATAGGGATGCGGCGCGGCGCTTTCAACGCGGCACATCGTGTTCGCGTCCGCTTCGACGGCGGTCGGCTCAAACGAACGACGACAAATGCAGCGGTTTCTCGATCCGCTCGTAGACCGTGTGGCGAGTCGGATGGCTGTCCCTTTCGCCGGCCGCGAAATCCGCCGACGAGACGGCATGCCAAAGGCCGGGATCGATTGCCGGGAACAGCGTATCGCCATCGACCTCCGCCAGCACATGGGTTATGCGCAGCCGGGTCGCGACCGTCATCGCTTGCGCATAGATCTCGCCGCCGCCGATCACGCAGATTTCACCGCCGGCGTCCGGCATGAATCCGACCCGCCGCTCGGCGATCGCCAAGGCCTCATCGAGCGTCGGCGCCAACGCCGCGCCGGACGCATCGAAGCTCGGATCGCGTGTCACCACGATGTTCATACGCCCGGGCAGCGGCCTGCCAAGCCCCTGCCAGGTCTTGCGTCCCATCACGATCGGCTTGCCCATCGTATCGGCCTTGAAGCGCTTCAGGTCGCCCGAGAGCTTCCAGGGCAAGCCGCCATCGCGGCCGATGACGCCGTTTTGCGCGACCGCCGCGAGAATCGTGACGGACATCAGCCGGGCGCGCCGTTGGCGCGCCGCATGCGCTTGCGGTCGGGATCCCCCTTGCCGCGCCCTGCCGGCTTCAGCGCGTCTCCGCGCTCCGCATCGCCGTAAGGCTTCAGGATCAGGATATCGATATCCTTGTTTGGATAGTAGTCCGCCTCGTCAAGTTCGAAACGGGTCGGGCCGGTCCGATGCAAGCCCTTGCCGCAAAGGCTGATGACGTTTTCGGGCGCGCCCTTGTCGACGGTCAGGTGAAATTTGGCGATCGTCCCGAGCGCCCAGTTCGCACCCGTCTTGAGCACGTATTGGAGGCGGTACTCCGACAATCGCGGATAGCCGTCCGGGGCGGCCTTCGCGGCCATTTGGACAGACCGCTCGAACTCGCCCTCGATACAGTATCGCGCCCTGTAGTCCGGATACGGGTCCTGGAAGCCGTTGTCGTAATAGAAGCTCAGGCCGGCCGAAGCGCCGACGCTCGGCTTGTAGCGATGGGAGACC
The DNA here is from genome assembly GCA_964244725.1 of uncultured Rhizobiaceae bacterium. Classification (GTDB taxonomy): domain Bacteria; phylum Pseudomonadota; class Alphaproteobacteria; order Rhizobiales; family Rhizobiaceae; genus Kumtagia. Next base: position 186,321 of record CAXTJQ010000002.1, on the reverse strand, counting down.
CTCACCGCCTGCCCGGCCGGGAATGTCGTCCTCCACCAATAGGCCGACCGAAGCACCCAGGACGGCGTGCGCACGTCCTTCATGCCCGAGCCGTCGTCGTAGCGGTCGACGATCAGAACGCCGCGGTCGATCCAGTCGTCCGCAACTGCCCGCGGCAGCCTGGCGAGCGCGTCGAATGCCGGCTGCGTGAACGGGTTGACCGGGACACCCCGCGATTTCAGTTCCTCTGTTATGTCGACGCCGACAGCCGAGGCCCGCTGCTCCAGCGTCGTTTCGACCGGCTTGCCGTCGATCGTGATCTGAAAATCGAGAAAATTGTCGCTGGCATTGTCTGGCAGCGCCGGCATCTCGTAGGGGCTGGCGGCGATATCCGGCATCGGAAACGCGACCACGGTCTCGACATTCCTGTCGGTCGAATTCCGGAACACATAGTCGACCTTGACCTCGTCCATCGACACGAACAGATCCTCGCTCTCCATCGCCACCGCGTCGGTCCGCCCGAGGATGATGCCCCCGGCGCCGAGTCCGGCGATGGAATCGTTGGCGAGAGCCGGCGCGGACAGCGCTGGCAAGATGACGGCAAGCGCCGACAGGTATCGTGACATGGCGTCCATCCCCCCGGGATCGATTTCGGCCGCGACGGAGACGTTCCCCGGCCCGTCATCCGAAGGCATATCGCATGACGGGGCCAATGCCTACACCGCGATCGGCGCCTTGATCGAAGGCGCCGCCGCATAGTCCTTCAGCGAGAAATCCTCGTATCGGAAGGCGAACAGGTCGGTCACCGCCGGATTGATCCTCATCGTCGGCGGCGGCCCAGGCGTCCGCTGCAGCTGCTCGCGCGCCTGCTCGAAATGATTGTGGTAGAGATGCGCATCCCCAAGCGTGTGGACGAAGTCGCCCGGCTTCAGGCCGCTGACCTGCGCCGCCATCAGGGTCAGCAAGGCGTAGGACGCGATGTTGAACGGCACGCCGAGGAAGATATCGGCGGAGCGCTGGTACATCTGGCACGACAGCCGGCCTTCGGCGACGTAGAACTGGAACAGGCAATGGCATGGCGGCAGCGCCATCGCGCCGACCTCCGCCGGGTTCCAGGCCGAGACGACGAGACGCCGCGAATACGGATTCGTCTTCAACTGATGGAGAACGTTCGCGATCTGGTCGATTTCACCGCCGTCGCGCGCGGGCCACGACCGCCATTGGCTTCCGTAAACCGGCCCGAGATCGCCGTTCGCATCGGCCCATTCGTCCCAGATCGTCACGCCGTTATCGTTGAGATATTTGATGTTGGTGTCGCCGGCGAGAAACCAGAGCAACTCGTGGATGATCGACTTGAGATGCAGTTTCTTCGTGGTCGTCGCCGGAAATCCGCGCGCCAGATCGAACCGCATCTGATAGCCGAACACGCCGCGCGTGCCGGTCCCCGTCCGGTCGCCGCGGTCGACGCCGTGGTCCAGCGCATGCTGGAGGAGATCGAGATATTGCCGCATGGAATCCTGGCGCCTCCTGAACGCGCCAAGTATAGCGCGACCCGCCCGCGGTTTGAACCGCGGTCGGATTATATCCAACGGATCGATGCGAAGCCGGCTGCAATCCGTCTTTCAATTCGCTTCGCCTTTCCCTATATCAGGGTCGTCGGCTCGACCGACTATGGTGATAAACAGGCGATGCAATAAGCCGTTCGGACCCGGGGGCGGTACCCGGCGCCTCCACCAGGACCCGCCGGCGCGCCGGCGGCTCCTGATGGGGGCGAAACAGGATCGACGAAGGTGTAAAGATCGTACTTTTGCCCGGCATTGTACCACCGTTATCGGGCTAAACTTGTAGTTGCAAATGACAACTATGCGGAAGCACGTCTCGCCGCGTAAGCGGTGCGATAGCTTCAATTCAAGTCCTAGCGGTTCGCACTTCTAGGCGGGGTTCGGAGGTACCTGGCAACAGAAACCTCCACTTTCTTTTTCATCCGTGATAGTAGACGAGCATGACGCTGGCTGATGTACTTGCTATTCTGCGGGAGGCAGAGATGAGCCTGCGCCCTCGTGGCGTAGTTCACGCGGGCGTCTTCGGGTCATTGGCGCGCGGCGAGGCTCGCACGGAGAGCGACATCGATATCGCTGTCGACCTCGACGATCAGGTCTCCAGGACGATCTGGGACTATGCCGGCGTGCAATTGGCCGTCATCGACCTGTTTGATAGTCAGGTCGATGTGATTGATCGCGCTGCGTTGAAACCTGCGATTCGCCAGACAGTGGAGCGGGACCTTGTCTATGCATTCTGACCGAAAGGTCGGATATCTGCGTGACATTCCAACGGAGATTGACCTCTGCATTGAATTTTGGGCTCGATGGCTCTTGAGCAGTTTGAAGCGGACGATCTTCGCACTCGAGCCGTCATCCGCTGCCTTGAAGTGATTTCCGAAGCGTCCAGGCGTCTGCCTGCCGAATTAAAGGCAAGGCATTCCGATATTCCCTGGAAGGAGATCGCGGGTGCTGGAAACATCTATCGACACGATTATGGCAGCCTGCTTCTTTGGAAAGTCTGGGAAACGGCGAAGGGTCTCGAAGGGCTCCGTGCGGTGATCGGGGAGGAGCTTTCCAGATAGCCTACTCAGCCGGCGCCTCCGCTGCTTTCACCGCCCCACCCAAAGTCGCCTGCGTGAGGCCGAACGCGATCGCCGCGCAGGTCGCGATGCCGACCACCATCGGCAGAGCGGTCCCGTCGAAGAATACGCTCGAAATGGCCATCGCGGCGGCGCCGGTGGCGAAATGCAGAGTGCCCATCAATGCGGACGCGGTGCCGGCGATCTCGCCATGGTCGTCCATCGCCAGCACCGAAGTCGTCGGAATGACCAGACCCAGGAAACCGTAGCCGAAGAACAGCATGACGGCCAGCACGTCGAGGCGGTCGACCCCGCTCGCCATGACGATCAGCAGCGCGATCATGACCGTGACGAAGCCCGAGACCGCCACCCGCACGACGCGGCGCAGGCCGTAGCGGCCGGCGAAGAATCCGGTGAACTGCGATGCGCCGATGAACGCCACGGCGTTGACGGAGAAGAACAGGCTATAGGCCATCGGCGACACGCCGTAGTGGTCGATCAGGATGAACGACGAGTTGGCGAGATAGATGAAGAAGCTCGAAATGCTGAAACCGCCGATCAGGCTCAGCCCGAGAAAGCGGCGGTCCCCGAGCAGCCGCCGATATCCTGACAGCGCGCTGCCGGCCGAACTGCCCGCCCTTTGCTCGACCGGCCGCGTTTCGCGCAACGAGGTCGCGAGCAGGATCACGGCGAGCCCCGCGGCGCAGGTCACGGCCCAAAACACCGCGCGCCAGCCGAACGCCCCGATGATCACGCTGCCGGTCAGCGGCGCAAGGATCGGCGAAACGCTGAAGACGAGCATGAGCAGCGACATCAGCCGCGCCGCCTCGTTGCCTGTGTGCAGGTCGCGCACGATCGCACGCGGGATGACCATGCCCGCGCAGGCCCCGAAACCCTGCAGTAAGCGGAACGCGATCAGCGTCTCGATCGTCGGCGAGAGCGCGGCGCCGATGCCGCCGATCGCGAACAGCCCGAGACCGGCATAGAGCGGCGCCTTGCGCCCGACCATGTCCGAGATCGGTCCCGCCAGGATCTGGCCCAGGCCCATCGAGAGGAAGAACGCGAGCAGGCTCGCCTGCACGGCGGCAGTGCTCGCATTCAGGTCGGCGGCGATCGCCGGCAGCGCCGGGAGATACATGTCGATCGCGAACGGGCCGATCGCCGACAACAGGCCGAGCACGATGGCGATGCGGAAGAATTGAACTTGCATGTCGGTCATCCGAGTTGATCGCCGGACAAGGACGGCCGATGGCAGCCCGATCCGACTCGCGCCCAAGAACGCCGCTCCTCCGAAAGCGAACTCGACGCCAATATTTTTAGACAGACTTGTCCAAATCGTCAATCGCCTCTATAGGATTTCGATGCTGCAAACTGACGCTCCTGACATCTCGGCTACGCGTCGTCACGCCGAAAAGCGCCACTCGATCGTCGATGCCGCGGCCCAGATCTTCTGCCGCGAGGGGTTCACCGGCGCCAATATCGATCTGATCGCAGCGCAGGCCGGCGTCTCGCGGCAGACGATCTACAATCACCACGGCGACAAGGAGCGGCTGTTCGTGGCGGTCGTGCGCGAGGTCACCGGACGCATCAATGCCGACATCTTTGAAACGCTCGCGACCTTCCCGGACCGCCCGACCGATCTGCACGGCGAACTCGTGGCGTTTGCCGTCCGGCTGCAGGGCAACTGCTTCTGCAACCGTGACGGCAAGTTCCTGCGCAAGCTGATCCAGTCCGAGGGTGACCGCTATCCGGAGCTCTTCGCTCCTTGGCGAGAGGAAGGGCCGGCCAAGACCTGGTCGGCGCTCGCGGCCCGCTTCGCGCGCCTGGGGCTCGGCGGTCATCTCGATCTCGGCGATCCCGACATCGCCGCCCGCCAGTTCCTGGCGTTGATCAACGCCGATTTGCAGGTCGCGATGCTGCTTGGCGACGCCGTCTCGGCGGATCGGGTCGCGGCCGCCGCCGACAACGGGGTGCGGACCTTTCTGCGCGCCTACGGCAAGCGCGCGGTCGCGGCGCCCTGACGCCGGCGTCCCGAAGGCGCCGCGCCTAATTCCGTTTACGAGCGCATCAACCTTGATTAGAGGTAGGACGCGCTCGATTCAAACGGAAGCCGCCCTGCGATGGCCGAAGACCACATCCGCTACGATATCCTGGCCCAGGAGGCCTTGCGCGGCGTGATGCGCAAGGTCCTGACCGAGGTTTCGCGCACCGGCCTTCCCGGCAGCCACCATTTCTTCATCACCTTCCTCACCGGCGCGCCGGGCGTCCGCATCTCGACGCGCCTGCACGAGCGCTATCCCGAGCAAATGACGATCGTGATCCAGTTCCAGTATTGGGATCTGAAGGTCACCGAAACGGGCTTCGAGATCGGGCTTTCATTTTCGGACGTGCCCGAGAAACTGGAGATTCCGTTTTCGGCCGTTCGCGGCTTCTACGATCCGTCCGTCAATTTCGAACTCGAATTCGATGTCAAGACCGACACCGGCGAGGCGGCCTTGCCGGAGATTCCCGCCAAGCTTGAGAAGCCGCCCAAGCCCGTGGCCGTTCAGACCAAGAAGCCCGCGCCGAAAGAAAAATTGGCCGAGGCCGCAGCGAAGGCCTCCGACGCGGCGGCCAAGGGCGCGGACGTCGTTTCCCTCGACGCCTTCCGCAAGAAATAGCCGGGCGAGCGGTGCGGATCGGCATGGGCGAGGTGGTCAATCTTCGCATGGCGCGCAAGAGCCGCAAGCGCGACGACAAGGAGCGTCTCGCGGCGGAAAACCGGGCCAGGCACGGGCTCGGCAAGATCGAGAAGCGCCGCGCCGGGCATGAGCGCGACGGCGCGGACCGCTGCCTCGACAATCATCGCCTGACGGAGGGGCCGTCCGAGGAATGAGCGGCGTGCGCAAGCATTCGGTCACGATCCGCGGCCACCGCACCAGCTATTCGCTCGAACCGCCCTTCGCCGCCGAATTGGCGCGCCTCGCCGAGCGTCGCCGCATGCCGCTCGCGGCGCTCGTGGCCGAAATCGATGCCGAGCGTGCGCGCGACAGCAATCTGTCGTCGGCCATTCGCATCTTCGTCCTCGAAACCGTCAGGAGCGGTCTACCGGAGGCCGATTGATGCTTTGGGCTGTGACCGTCGACTTGGTCATTGCGATATTTCGGCGCGCGGCGTCGGCGGCGTCATCTGTTCCGGCGTGGACTCGTTCAAGCGTCTCTCCGTCTCCTCGGCTTCGCGCCGCGCCTCTGCCGCGGCCTCCAGCGCCCTCTGCGCGGCGGCCTCGGCCGCCTGCCTGGCCTCGGCCTGTCTTCGCTCCTCCGCTTCCGCCTGCAGCCTGGCTTCCTGCGCGGCCTTCTCGCGCGCCTCCTCGGCAGCCTTGCGCTCCTCGTCGGCGATGCGGATGCGCTCGGCTTCGAGCGACGCGTAGTAGCGAACCTCGCGGCGCAGCCTCTGCTTTTCGAGCAGCACCGCCTGCATCGCCTCGACGCGCCGCTGCTCGCGCTCCAGCGCCCGCTGCGTCAGGAATTGCGCCAGGGGCGCGCTGTCGAAGCTCAGCCTGGTCTCCCCGAGCGGCCCGGCGAGCGCATAGCGCAGCGCGGGCTCCGAACCGGTCAGCGCCTCGTCTCCGGCCGCGTAGGTCAGCGTGCCGGTGGTTTCGATCGTAGCCGTCACAAGGTCGAGTTGGATCTCGGCCGTCAGTTTGGCGCGATCGTCGCCGAGCGTGGCGGACGGAGCGCGCGCCACGCCGCCGGCGATCGTGAAGGCGGCGCCCGCGTCGCCGCCGGCCATCGAGCCCTTAGCGGCAACGTTTTCGGCGAAGGCCCCGGTCCGCGCCGCGTCGATGTCGCGGCCCTGCGCATCGGCGCGATCGAGGATTTCAGGCAGGCCGGCCGCGTTGATGCCCTCGATCCCGAGCCCTCGAACAGCCACGCTGCCCGAGCCTGAAAGGGCCGTCACGACGGCGCCGACGGATTTGCCGCTTCCCGAGAAGGTGACCGAGAGGTCCCCCCTGCCCGTCAACGCCGCGAGAACCGGCTCGCGCGCAAGGTCCGCCCCCCGGATCTGCACCTGCGCCGACAAAAGACCCGTGCCGCCGTTGTTCTTCAGATCGAACCGCCCTGCGAGCGTCCCGCCATCGTAGGTCGCCTTCAGATCGTCGACCCGCAACCCCGCCTCGTCCGATCGCAGCGACAGCGTCGCGTCGTAGGCCGTGACGCTCCCGGCCGACAGCGTGCCGGCCGAAACGTCGACATCGGCCGCAAACGGCAAGGACCGCTTTTGGCTGAAGGGCGCGGAGGCCCACTCGCCGGGGTCGCCGACCAGCGACGCTTCGCCGAGCACGATCGCCGCGAGCGGATCGAGGGTCAGGTCGTCGACGACGAGAGCGCCCGTGAACCGCGGCAGGCTCCGGTCGATCTCGGCATTCAGGTCGCCCGCCACCGCCGTCTCGTTGAGCGCGCCGTCGATGTCCTCGAGCACGAGCAGCTTCGCGCCGTAGTCGGCCTGCGCGGTGAGATCCACCGGCATGCCTGTGCCCAGACCCGGCAGCGCCACGCCGACCGTCATCAGCCAGGGCTGGATGTCTTGCGCGCTCAGGCTCGTCTTCCCCTTCGCGGTCAGGCCGTCGTCGCCAAGCCCGGTCACCCCGTCGAAGGCGGCGGATAGTCCTTCGGCCTCGAACACCAGCTTGGTCGGCAGGCCGTTGGCGAGCGCGCCTTGCGCGCTGAGCGACATCTTGCCTTCGCCCACGACCGCGAGCGGAAGCGTCTGCAGTCCGGCCAGCGCCAGCACGGCGCCCGCGTCCTCGTTGGCGGCGGACGCCGACAGGGTGACCGGCGACTTGCGCCAGTCCCGCACGTCGCCCTTCATCGAACTGGACAGGGCCAGGATCGTGCCTCCGGCGCTGCCCTTAAGGTCGAACCTGGCGAGGCTTACGCCGCTGTCGTCCGTCTCCGCGCTGACGACCAGGTCGAGCTTGGCGTCGGCCAGCAGCCCGGCGCGGCCGGCGACGCGGCGCTGAACCTGCCGCAGCACCGCATTGTCCGGAAAGCTCGAACCGGCTTTCGCCATCAGCGGCGCGAGGTCGACGGCCACGACCGAGGCGTCGATGCTGCCGAGCGGATTGGCCGGGAAATCCGTGAGCGTTCCGGTCGCGCTGACCGATGCGCCTTCCAGCCCGCCGATCGTCAGCCTGTCGATGTCGACGCGGCCGTCGTCAAGCCGCAGGGCCGCGTCGACCGTGCCGGCCACGAATCCCGCCGCCGTCACCGGACCGGCCTTCACCTTGAGGTCGAGACTGCCGCCGGCGAAGCGATTGACGCCCCTTTCGCTCAGGAACAGCGACTTCAACGCCGAGAGACCTTCGGCATCGAGCGCGCCGCCTTCGAGCGCCACCGAAAGCGAGGGCCTGAGACCCTCGGGCTGGCGGAGGTCGATCTCGCCACGGAATTTGGCCCCGCCCAGCACCAGTTCGATGGCGCGAAAAGTCTGCCGCCGGGCATCGATCTCGACATCCGCCCGAAAACCCGCCGCCGGCAGCTTGCGAATCGAGTCGTCGATGTCGTTGGCCAGCCACGCCGCGAATCCGGACGGCTGCGCCACCGCCAGCAGAAGCGAGCCGTTGAAGCCGAAGCCGGCGTCGGTCCGCAGGAACCCGTCGCCCTCCAGGGTCGTGCGCCCGGGCAGCGTCGCCGCGAGCGACGTGACAGCCCACCCTCCGGTTTCCGGCTCGGCGAACAGTTTCACGTCGCGAATGGTCGTGTCGCCGACCAGCACCGCCGGCAGGTCGATCCGCACCGTTCCTGGAATGCTTGGTTTGGGCAGCGCCGTGACGGCCGCCTCGACCGCGGCGATGCGCGCGTCGAGCGACAGATCCGCATCCTGCGGCGCGCCGACCGCCTCGTCGAGGCGGATCTGCGCACCCTTGGCTTCGATGGAGAAATGCGGCTCGGCGCCGAAGGTCAGGGCGGCCTTGCCGTCCGCGGTGTAGGGCTGGTCGAGCGGCCCGGTCTCGACCCGGAAAGCAGCCACGTCGAGTTGCTTGTAGTCGAGGATGAACTGTCCGCTCAGCCGGTAGCCCGGGGGTGGCGGCGCCCTGTCCTCCTTGGCCGTCTGCTTGGGTTTGATTTCGTTGAAGTGGAATTCCCCGGAATAACCTAAGCCCTTACCCTCGTCCTTGCCGATTTCCCCATCCGCGTCCAAGGCGAACCCGTAACCGGCGGGCGTCGCCTTGACCCGGACGCGCATCCTGCCGCCGGCGTCCAGCGCCCCCGTCGACGCCGACAGCGCCGTCTCGATCCCGTCCGCCAGGAGCGACCCGTCGAGCCGCCAGGGGCCGGCGAGCGAGCGCGCCGAAATGTCGGCGTTGATGCCGCTCAGGAGATGCGTCCTGCCGCTCAGCGCATGCCGTATTTCGATCTCGCCGTCGGTCACGGTGAGCTTCTCGATCGAGATGCGGTTGGCCGCAATCGGGCTCGACGGCCGGACCGCCCAGTCGATCGCGCCGTCGGCGGCGGCCCGCAACACCGCGCGCGGACGCTCCACGCGCATATCGAAGATCAGGAAATCGCCGCGCAAAAACGGCGCGAGTTCGGCGTCCATGGAGAATTTTTCGATCGACATCGCCGGCTCTCCGGCCGGACCGCCCGCGACCGTGACTTGAGAGAACGTCACGGACGGGAAGGGCAGAAGCCGCGCCTCGGCCGCGCCCTCGACGGTCACGCGCCGGCCGAGGACCGCACTCGCCTCGCGTTCGAAATCGGCGCGGTATTGCGTCCAGTCGATGAAATACGGCGCGATCAGCGCGACCAGCAACGCCAGCGCGAACGACCCACCGACGATGACGAAAAGTCGCGCCAGGATGACATTTCCTCGAAGCTTGCAACGAAGCCCGATCCTATCGCGATCAGTCTGTCGATAAAATGGCAAATCGCGCGGCGAGGATGCGTCACCTGCCTCTCGCGGCTAAACCGCGCCCGCGCGGCCGGCTTTTTGTTGACCCGCCCGCTCCGATTTGCGAGGTGCAGCGCCATGTCGCGCAAGACAATGTACATCGTCGGCAACGGCCCGCTCGCCGGCGATCTCGCCGGCCGCATCGATGCGTCCGACTTCGTGGTCCGCTTCAACGAGCCCAAGGCGTCGATCGGCCTGTCGGGAACCCGCACCGACATCCTGTTCCTTTGCAACGCCGGCAAGCCGATGGAGCGCCGATTGGCCAGCCCGGCGTTTCTGGATTCCGCGATCGTGCGCGGCGCGGCGCGGATCGTTCTGGCCTATCATCCCTCGATCATCCGCGACTATTTTCCGAGGCCTAACCTCCTGTCGAGGGTCAAGGGACGGCGCGCCGACTGGACGATGGCGACCATCATGGCGTTGGGCATGCGGGGCAAGTCGAGCCTCGTCCTGCCGCGAAGTTTCTATGTCGAAGGCTGCGACGAACTCGGCGTTCCGCCAGAGCAGCGAAGCCGCGTATTTCCAAGCACCGGCTATTTCGGCATCTTCTACGTCCTGCGGAAATTCGATCCGCGGGACTGGACGATTCGCCTCTGTGGCTTCAACTGGGCGGGCTGGAAGCGCCACAGTTGGGCCGACGAGCGCGAATGGGTCGCCCGCAAGGCCGAAAGCGGCGTGATCGACATCATGGCCTGACGGAATTCGAACGGAGCAATCATGGCAAGGTCTATGAATATCTACATCGGCTGGGATTCGCGCGAGCCGATCGCCTACGAGGTCGCGAAACACACGATCCTGGAGCACGCCTCCATAGAAGCCGACGTCAAGCCCATCGTGTTGAGCGAACTCGTCGACGACGGCGCCTACACGCGCGAGGTCGATCCGCTCGCGTCGACCGAATTCACCTATTCGCGCTTCTTCACCCCCTACCTCGCCGGGTATGAGGGCTGGGCGCTGTTTTGCGATTGCGATTTCCTGTTTTTCGGCGACATCGCCGGCCTGCTGCAATATCAGGACCCCTCCAAGGCCGTCTGCTGCGTCAAGCACGACTATCGCCCGACCCACGGCGTCAAGATGGACGGCAAGGTCCAGACGACCTATCCGCGCAAGAACTGGTCGTCCTTCATGCTGTTCAACTGTTCCCATCCCTCGACGCGGCAGTTGACGCCCGAGCTCATCAACCGCGAGGGCGGCGCCTACCTGCATCGCATGCAATGGGCGGCCGACGACGAGATCGGCGAGATCCCGACGGCCTGGAACTGGCTCGAAGGCTGGAACGAGAAACCCGCCGTCGGCACGCCGAACGCCGTGCATTTCACCAATGGCGGTCCCTGGTTCAAGGATTGGCAGAACGTCGACTACGGCGACGAATGGCGCCGCGAGGCGCTCAGGCTCGAACCCGACTTCAAGCCGATCTGAGACGATCGGCGACCGCTTGGTCCATCGCGCCGCGAACCCTCAGAAAATCTTCCCCGGATTCATGATCCCCAGCGGATCGAGCGCTTTCTTGATCGACCGCATGACCTCCACGCCATGTCCGAGTTCGGGTTCGAGGAACGGCATCTTGCCTTGGCCGATGCCGTGCTCGCCCGTGCAGGTGCCGTCCATGCGGATCGCGCGCAGGCTGAGGCGCGCCACGAATTCCTCCGCTCTTGCGATCTCGTCCGAACTGTCGACATCCATCAGCACCAGCGTGTGGAAATTGCCGTCGCCGACATGGCCGACGATCGGCGCGATCAGGCCGAACGACGCGATGTCTTCTTCCGTTTCCGTGATGCATTGCGCGAGCCGCGAGATCGGCACGCAGACGTCGGTCGACAGGCCCTTGGCGCCCGGCCGCAAGGTCAGCGACGCCCAATAGGCGTCGTGCCGCGCCTTCCAGAGTTTTGCCCGATCCTCGGCGACCGTCGTCCACTGGAAGCGCCCGCCGCCGAACTCCGCCGCGATCTCGCCGAACATCTCCGCCTGTTCGGCGACGCCGCTCTCGGTGCCGTGGAATTCCACGAAGAGATGCGGCGTCTCGGGATAGTCGAGCTTGGAATAATTGCGCATCGCCCGCATCTGCAGTCCGTTGACCAACTCGATGCGGGCGACGGGGATGCCGGACTGGATCGTCGCGATCACCGTCTGGCAGGCGAGGTCGACGCTCGGAAACGCACAGACCCCGCCCGAGATCGCCTGCGGGATGCCGTAAAGCTTGAGCGTCAGCGACGCGATGATGCCGAGCGTGCCTTCCGAGCCGACCATCAGGCGCGTCAGGTCGTAACCGGCGGCGCTCTTCCTGGCCCGGTTGCCGGTCTTGACGAGGCTGCCGTCGGCCATCACGGCGGTAAGCGCCAGCACGTTCTCGCGCATCGTGCCGTAGCGCACCGCATTGGTGCCGGAAGCGCGCGTCGCCGCCATGCCGCCGAGGCTGGCGTCGGCGCCCGGATCGATCGGGAAGAACAGTCCGGTGTCGCGCAGATGGGTGTTGAGCGCGACCCGCGTGATGCCGGGCTGAACGATGCAGTCGAGATCGTCTGCGTTGACCGCCAGCACGGCATTCATCCGCGACGTGTCGACGCAGATGCCGCCGCCCGGCGCGTTGACGGCCCCTTCCAGCGATGTCCCCGTCCCGAAGGCGATGATCGGCGCGCGATGCTCGGCGCAGACCCGCACGACATCCTGGATCTCTTCGACCGTATCGGGAAAGACCACCGCGTCCGGCGGCTGGTTGGGAATGTAGGTCGTGGTGTGGGCGTGCTGTTGGCGGATCGACAGCCCGGTTTGCAGCCGCTCGCCGAAACGCTGCTTCAAGATTGCGGCGACGAGCCCGATGCCCTCGGGGTTCTTCGCCACCGCCCTCAGGTCGCGCAATGCCATGAATTCCTCCTCGAACGGACGAGCCTCGGTCTTGCCCGCCCCTCAGGCCTGCGTAATGTGCCGCCTCGACGATCATGTCCAGTGCGCAGAAGAGGATTGCCGATGTCGCTCCCCGCCCCGTTCGTCTCTGGGCCGATGGCGGTCGAACCGGAATGGATCGACTATAACGGTCACCTCAACATGGCCTATTACAACGTTCTCTTCGACCGCTGTTCCGACGACGCCTTCGTGGCGATGGGGCTGGGGCCGGACTATGCCCGGGACCGCAGGCTCACCATCTACACCGCCGAGGTCCATGTCTGCTACGTGCGCGAACTGCATCTCGGCGACAGCGTGACGGTGACGTTCCATCTGCTCGACCACGATGCCAAGCGCCTGCGCGCCTATCAGGAAATCCTTCACGCCGACGGTTGGCTGGCGGCGACGTCTGAAACTCTGTTGCTCCATATCGATATGGCTGGCCCCAACGTCACCCCGTTTCCGGATGACATCGCAGCCAGCGTCGCGGCTCTCGCGACCGCCCATGCGGCCCTTCCCTTTCCGGTGCGCGCCGGGCGGTCGATCGGCATCAAGCGTACGTAGACATTGCCTGTTTTCGGGCCGTCGACTCCCGCGCGGTCAGAATTGTGGGCCGCGTCTAGAACCTTTCAAGGGCGCGCCCGTTGCTCCAGTCGTTCAACAGCGAGAAGAGGATCTGCATGGATTCCAGACCCGCATCAGGTCCGGGCAATCAGTGGTATCTCACGGACAGACTTCATGCCGAGCATGGCAAGGGCGATCCGTTCGCCGCCGCCATGCGCGCGACGCGGATGCCGATGATCATCACCGACCCGCGTCAGCCCGACAACCCCATCGTTTTTTCCAACGACGCGTTCACGGCCCTGACCGGCTATAGCCGCGAGGAGATCGCCGGAACCAATTGCCGCTTTCTCCAGGGACCGGACAGCGATCCGGTCGCGATCGAGAAAATTCGACAGGCCGTCAGGGAGCGTCGTGAGGTTTCGGTCGATCTCCTGAATTACCGCAAGGACGGCACGACGTTCTGGAATGCGCTCTACCTCAGTCCGGTGGTCACCGAAGAGGGCGAACTGCAGTTTTTCTTCGCATCGCAATTCGACGTGACGGAACGCAAGAACGCCGAAAGTCGCCTCGCCGCGCAAAAGGAGGTCTTCGAGGCAGCGGTGCGGGAACGCACGAGCGAACTTGAAGAGGCGCTGGCCGCCCAGGATACGCTGCTGCACGAGGTCGACCACCGCGTGAAGAACAATCTGCAGATGATCTCGTCGCTCATCGTCATGCAGAGCCGCACCATCGACGATCCGAAGATCAAGGCGTCGCTGCGCGCGATGCTGGAACGCATCGAGGCGTTGAGCACGGTCCACCGGCGGCTTTACCAGTCCAAGGATGTGAGCCGGTTCGATGTCGGCGATTTCGTTCGCGACCTCGTCACCGACCTTCTGGCCGCGTCCGGCCGGTCCGCGGTCACAGCGGGTTTCGACCTCGACGCCATCGTCATCTCCGCCGAAAAAGCGACCCCCGTCGCGCTGATGCTCAACGAACTCGTCACCAACGCGTTGAAGCATGCGTATGGCGATATCGACAACGGAGCCCTTTCTGGCCGGCTCGACATCAAACTGAAGAAAACCGATCGGGGTTTTTCGATGGAAGTGGCCGACGACGGTCTCGGCATGCCGCCATCCGGCGAGAGCGCGACCTTCGGCATGCGCCTCATCAAATCGCTGGCACGCCAATTGCATGCCGACGTTGCGTGGCACAGCTCGTCGCCCGGGACCCGCGTTGTGATCGATCTGCCCGACTCGAACAAGGACGGCGAAGCCTAGATGACCGAAGCCATGCACCCCCTGAGCGTCCTGATCGTCGAGGACGAGGCGCTCCTCGCGATGGAACTGGAAAGTCTGATCGAGGACGCTGGCCACAAGGTCGTGGGCTGGGCGACCTCCTCCAAGGAGGCGATGCGGCTTGTCGACGCGCTCGACGCCGACCTGGCCTTCATCGATATCCATCTGACCGACGGCCCGACCGGCGTGGCGGTCGCCGAATACATCGCCCGGACCAAGCAGTCGATCGTCGTGTTCATAACCGCCAATCCGAAGCGCGTGCCGGAACATTTCGCCGGCGCCGTGGGCGTCATCGCAAAACCTTATACGATGAACGGCTTGATGGCCGCGCTTCGATACCTGCAGGAAGGCGTGCGCCGCCCGCCGCCAATTTCCACCCTCCCGGTCGGTTTCACGCTGTCACCGGCCTATTCGACGAATTGGCCGACACGCGGCTGACAAGGTTGGCTGCGGAGTAACCGGGCCGATTTTCTGCGTGCTCGGCGTCAGGCAAGCTTCTGCTTGAGGAACGCGATGGTCCGGCCCCAGGCGAGATCCGCGGCCTTTTTGTCGTAGCGTGCTTCCGATGTATCGTTGTTGAAGGCGTGCTGGGCGCCCTCGTAGACGTAGATGGTAAAATCCTTGCCGTTCTTGTCCAGCGCTGCCCGGTAGGCGTCGATCCCGGCGTTGATCCGGTCGTCGAGCCCGGCATAGTGCAGCATCAGCGCCGCCTTGATTTTCGGCGCCTCCTCGGCTTTCGGCTGCCGGCCGTAATAGGCCACGCCCGCGCCGAGGTCTGGCGACGCCACCGCGAGGTCGTTGACCGCGCCGCCGCCCCAGCAGAAGCCGACCGCGCCGACCTGGCCCGTTGTCGCATCATGGCTTTTCAGGAAGGCGACCGTCGCGACCTCGTCGGCGACGGTCTGCTGCGCGTCGAGTTGCCCAATCATGTCGCGCGCCTTGTCCTCGTCGGCCGGCGTCCCGCCCAGCGGCGACAGGAGATCGGGCGCGAGCGCGACGAAGCCTTCCAGCGCCACGCGGCGCGCTACGTCCTTGATGTGGCCGTTCAGGCCGCGATTCTCATGGATGACGATCACCGCCGGCAGTTTCCCACCATCGCCGGAAGGCCGGACAAGGTAGCCTTGGATGTCGCCGCTCGCGCCCGGGTACCTCACATCGCCCGCCGTCAGCCGCGCATCGCCTTCCGCCACGACCGCGGCCAGCGCGGAATTGGCGGCGAGCATCGGCGCGATCGCCGCCGCCGCCGCGCCCGACCCGGCGAGCTTCGTCAGTTTCTCCATGAACCCGCGCCGGTCGAGCGTCAGATGCGTGTATTCGTCATAGGCGTTGATCATCGCCTGGGTAATGGCGGTTTTGTTCATGGCGCTCTCCCTTTGATCCGCCGCAAGATAGGTTGGCCCGGGCGACCGTCCAGTCACGGCTGCTTGATGCCGGGCCTTTCATCGCAAGCGTTTCGCCGAACGCCAGATGACCGGACTCCGGGATGTCGCGCTCGATTGTTTCGTGAATGCAACATCGGCGGCCGGAAGTAAAAACGCGCGCGGATTTTCTTTTGTCGCTGGCAGCTTCTGGTCTATGCATCGCGATGATTTGGCGCGCGGGGGCTTCAGGGATGAATTTGAACAGGCGCGATGTTCTGGCCGGCGGTCTTGCGACGCTCGCAGCCGGGCTGTCGACCGGCGGCGCGCAGGCTGCCGCCGCGTCCTATTTCGCCGGCACCCTCGTCGACAATGGCGTGACCTTCAAGGCGACCAATTTCGCCAGGATCGACAAGAAGTGGCATCGCCAGGTCGTCAAGTTCAAGAGCAGCGAGCCCCAGGGCACGATCGTCGTCGATACGCAGCACCATTTTCTCTATGTCATCATGGAGAACAAGACCGCGATTCGCTACGGCGTCGGCGTCGGCAAGGAAGGCTTTCAGTGGTTCGGCCGCTCCAACGTCGCCCGCAAGTCGCTGTGGCCGCGCTGGACTCCGCCGCCGGAAATGATCAAGCGCCACCCCGAACTGCCGGCCTTCGTCGAGGGCGGTTCGCCGAGCAACCCGCTCGGCCCCCGCGCCATGTACCTGCACAACGCCGGCGGCGACACCGGCTACCGGTTCCACGGCACCATCCAGCCGCAAAGCATCGGCACCGACGCCTCCTCGGGCTGTATCCGCATGTTCAACGAGGATGCGATCGACCTCTATCAGCGCTGCCCGGTCGGCACCGCCGTGCAGGTCCTGCCGCATATTGCCGACCAGGCCGAGCGCTCGCTGGCGCTCGACGAAGACCTGACCTCCGATCAGTAGCGGGTGCGCGCGTGACCTTTCTCCCATCCAAGGCCGCACGCGGCCTTCTTCTGGCTGCCCTGCTGATTTCGCTCTCCGCCTGCGCGACCGCGCGGATCGAGAGCCCCGGCGCGCCCGAGGTCAATCCCAACGAGGCTGGCAACACCAACGACCCGGCCGCCGGCTTCCAGAACGCGGGCGCGGGCAGCGAGGAGGATTTCATCCTCAAGGTCGGCCGCCGAACCTTCTTCGCGTCCGGCTCGGCCGAACTCGACCCGACCGCTAAGGCCACGCTGGACAAGCAGATCGCCTTCCTGCTCCAGTATTCGCAGTGGTATGTGAAGCTGCAAGGGTTCGCCGACGATCCGGGCTCCGCCTCGCAACTGGTCTCCCTGTCGCAGAAGCGGGCGGACGCAGTGAAGAGCTACCTCGTCGCCGGCGGCGTTTCGGCGAACCGCATCCAGGCCAAGGGCTACGGCAAGGACCGCCTGGTGCGCGACTGCCCCGAGACCGAGTGCAAGGTGCAGAACCGCCGCGTCGTCACCAACTTGCGCAGCGAACGCGAGGAAAGCTGACCGCCTGCGACTGGCGCCGCCGGCGGGTAAGGTTCGCTGGCGATGACCGCCGCGAGGAAGGCGACGATGCAGACCCAGTTGCAGACCAATAGCCATACTTTCCTCGGGCGCTACTGGAATGAACTCGCTGTGCTTCGGCGGTATTTTCCGAGCGACTACGGCATCTCGATCCTGTCTTTCGGAAGTTCCACTGGCGAGGAACTGGCGACCGCGCGGCTGCTGTTTCCCAATGCGCGGCTCTTCGGCTGCGACATCGACTGGCACGATATGCGCATCGCGCGCGCCCAGCTCGGCGACAGCGCCTGCATATTCGAGTCGAGCCCGGCCGAGATCGAGCGCCACGGGCCGTTCGACATCATCTTTTGCAATTCGGTCTTGCTCAGGACGACGGCGCGGGGGCCGGGGGCCGGCAAGGGCATCGATCCGCGCCTCTGGTCGGACACGGTTTCGATGCTGGACGCCAGCATGGCGGCCGGCGGCGTCTTCCAGATCATCAACTCGAACATCCCCTTTCGGCTGCATCCGGCGTCCGCGAAGTATGAGACGCTCGCCAGTCCGATGGTGCTCGGACCGCATTTCGTCGATCAGTTCGATCTGGACGGACGGCATCTCTGTTCGGGTATTCCGGGGTCTGGTTTCTCGGCGGTGCTGAACCGGCACCTCGGCGAAGAGGGTTGGCGGACGCTGTTGCCGGGCGATCTGCGCCACGTTCATTTCCGCAAGGAAGGCGGTTTTCGCGCGCCGGTGGTCGAGGACGAGCTCATTCCGAATACCAGCGACGGTCTCCCTCTGGCGTCCGGGATGTGCGTGTATCGCTCTGAAGCGCCGCAGGATCGCAGGCCGTGCTCCTATCTCGAGGTGGGAGTCGAATGGGAGACGGCCGGCGCCGTTTTCGTCCGCACCCGCCGCCACGCGAAGCGTATCTGGTTCGACGGGACGATCGCCGAGGAATTCTCCTCGAAAGCCGACTTGGCGGGGCCTGACGCCATTGCCTTTTTCGAGGCGATGACTGGCAGGCGATCGACCGGATTGGCGCTGAACGCGATGTTGAATCCGGTCGCGCGCCGAACGTTCTGACCCGCCCTTCTGGCCTTTGGTCCCCGAATCACTACATTCGGAGGCGATGGCCGCATTCCCGCAGAACACTCCGCCTTTCGAGGACGACGCGCCGCGTCGCGTCTCCGGTATTGCCGCGCGCGCCATGGCCGCGCGCCAGGGGTCGACCCCTGCCCCCGATTATCTGAGCGGGCTGAACCCGGAACAGCGCCTTGCCGTCGAAACGACCGAAGGTCCCGTGCTGGTGCTGGCCGGGGCCGGCACGGGCAAGACCCGCGTGCTGACCACGCGCATCGCCCACATCCTTGCGACGGCCAAGGCCTGGCCGTCGCAAATCCTCGCCGTCACTTTCACCAACAAGGCCGCGCGCGAGATGCGCAACCGCGTCGGCCTGCTGGTCGGCGAGCAGGTCGAGGGCATGCCCTGGCTCGGCACGTTCCACTCGATCGGCGTCAGGATGCTGCGCCGTCACGCCGAGCTCGCCGGCCTGCGCTCCGATTTCACCATCCTCGACACCGACGACCAGGTGCGGCTGATGAAGCAGCTGATCCAGGCCGAAAACCTGGACGACAAGCGCTGGCCCGCGCGCCAGTTCGCGCAGATGGTCGACGGCTGGAAGAACAAGGGCCTCGCGCCCGCCGACATCCCGGAAGGCGACGCCCGCGCCTTTGCCAACGGCCGCGGCCGCGAACTCTATAAAGCCTACCAGGACCGCCTGCTGACGCTCAACGCCTGCGATTTCGGCGACCTGCTCTGCCACCCCATCCGCATCCTGCGCGCCAACCACGACGTGCTGGCCGACTACCATCGCCGCTTCAGATACATCCTCGTCGACGAGTACCAGGACACCAATACCGCCCAATACATGTGGCTGCGGCTCTTGGCGCAGCGGCCGAAGCCGCCGATCTCCCCCATTGTGGGGGAGATGTCCGGCAGGACAGAGGGGGGCAACGTGGAGCGCAACCCCTCAAATCGAACGGTTGGCGGGACAGCAGCCCCCTCTGTCGGCTTTGCCGACATCTCCCCCACAGGGAGGGAGATTGGCGTCAGGTCTGGCAGCGCCCCCATCAATATCTGCTGCGTCGGCGACGACGACCAGTCGATCTACGGTTGGCGCGGGGCGGAGGTCGACAACATCCTGCGCTTCGAGAAGGATTTTCCCGGCGCGGCCGTCATCCGGCTGGAGCGCAACTATCGCTCGACCGCGCACATCCTCGGCGCCGCCTCCCACCTCATCGCCCACAACGAAGGCCGCCTCGGCAAGACGCTATTCACCGACCGCGCCGATCCCGACGACGCCAAGGTCAACGTCCACGCCGCCTGGGACTCGGAGGAGGAGGCGCGCGCCGTCGGCGAGACCATCGAGCAGCACCAGCGCACCGGCCACCTTCTCAACGACATCGCGATCCTCGTCCGCGCGTCCTTTCAGATGCGGGAGTTCGAGGATCGCTTCGTCACGCTCGGCCTCAACTACCGCGTCATCGGCGGCCCGCGCTTCTACGAGCGCCAGGAAATTCGCGACGCGATGGCCTATCTTCGCGTCGTGGCCCAAGGCGCCGACGACCTCGCCTTCGAGCGCATCGTCAACGTCCCCAAGCGGGGCCTGGGCGAAGCCGCGATCCGCCAGGTCCATGACCTTTCGCGCGCGCGCAAAATCCCGATGCTTCAGGCTGCCGGCGACCTCGCCGAAAGCGACGAGCTGAAGCCCAAGCCGCGCGCGGCCCTTCGCGCCGTCACCGCCAATTTTTCGCGCTGGCAGGGCCTCATCGACACCACGCCGCACACCGAGCTCGCCGAGATTATCCTGGAGGAGAGCGGCTACACCGACATGTGGAAGAACGACCGCTCGGCCGAGGCGCCCGGCCGGCTCGACAACCTCAAGGAGCTGATCCGCTCCATGGAGGAATACGAATCGTTGCGCTCCTTCCTGGAGCACGTCGCGCTCGTCATGGACACCGAGCAGAACGCCGAGCTCGACGCCGTCTCGATCATGACGCTGCATTCGGCCAAGGGCCTCGAATTCGAGACGGTCATCCTGCCCGGCTGGGAGGAAGGCCTGTTTCCCCACCAGCGCGCGCTCGACGAGGGCGGCCGCTCCGGCCTGGAGGAAGAGCGCCGCCTCGCCTATGTCGGCCTGACCCGCGCCAAGCGGAACCTGCACCTCTGGTTCGTCTCCAACCGCCGCATCCACGGCCTGTGGCAGTCGACCATCCCCTCGCGGTTCCTCGACGAACTGCCGGAAGCCCACGTCGAAATCGCCGATGCCGGCAATTCCTATGGCGGCTACGGCAATAATTTTGGCGGCGGTTCCTTCGCCAGCGGTCGCGGCGGCCGCCAGAACCCCTATGGCGCGTCGCGCTTCGACAATGTCGGCGGAGCGGGCTCGTCAGGCACGAACGGCTCGGCCTCGGGCGGATCCGGCTCAGGCAGTTCCGGATCATCCGGCGGCGGCGCGTTTTCCAACACCTACGCCACCCCCGGCTGGGCGCGCGCGCAGGCCAACAAGACCGCCGCGACCGACCGCAACTGGGGCTCCCGCTCCGGCCACCAGGTCGAACGCATCGGCTACGGCGAACCCGACTCCGCCCTCGGCGCCGGCCGCGGCTCGATCAAGGCGCGAACCATCGAAGGCGAACTCGTCGCCAAATCCGTCTCCCCCGACCCCTCCCCCTTCACCGTCGGCGACCGCGTCTTCCACCAGAAATTCGGCAACGGCAATGTGAGCGCCATCGAAGGCAACAAGCTGACGATCGATTTCGATCGGGCGGGTCAGAAGAAGGTGCTGGACGGGTTCGTCGCGAGGGTGTGAATCTTCTTTGCATGCCTCTTGCGAACTTCCGATTTTTCATCCACAAATGAGGGAGAAAAATCGGAAGTCGGAGATCTCCCTTGGGTGAGCCGTGCAAAATCTATCAGAGAACAAGCGATGTCGCTGGAAAGCTGTCAGAGTTAGATCTGACAATTGCAGAATTACTCGACGTTGTTCGGCATATCGCTCTCACGATTAATTCTCAGACGCCCGATCATCCTTCCTGGGGAACCGGAATTACGGTCGCAAGCGAGGCGATCTTCGCACTGCGAGGGCGTCTGAAGGAGAAGCGTTGGTCGCGGGAAGAGGAACGCGGATTCGCGTTGACTGCGCACCCTGACAATCGCTTCGCGATAAATATAGCTAAGGGTGATGAAGGCACCGGTGATCCTGTCGCAAGCCTAGCGACGGTATCAGATAAAGGAATCTGTACAGAAAATGCAATTGCTGGGAACCAGCTTGCATTGCGTCTGCCGGTTCCTGACCCGGTTGTCGTAGTTGTTCGTCCGACTTGGTATCTTATCTATTGCAAGAAATCCGACGGCATTCACGCCGAATTATCGCTTCCAATCGGATTGTCAGCGGAGAAACATATTTCCGTTTGGCGAGAAAGGATCATACTTCCCATAACTAAAGAAGATTCAGGACCCGATCTGACAGCAGGATTTGACGACGGTGGCTTCGACGTACCCGTGCGGCGCAAGAGCACCTGATGTCTGGTTTTCATCCAGAACGCCTTTCTTGGATCCGAAAAAAGCGCGGGCTTAAT
Source organism: uncultured Rhizobiaceae bacterium (assembly GCA_964244725.1). Lineage (GTDB taxonomy): Bacteria > Pseudomonadota > Alphaproteobacteria > Rhizobiales > Rhizobiaceae > Kumtagia. The sequence goes on along the minus strand of CAXTJQ010000002.1, from coordinate 164,590 downwards.
AAAACGGAACTGGCGGAAGCGATTGACGCAGACCTTCGAACTATCTCTGCCTATGAAGCCGGCGAGTTCGCTCCGCTAGCCGACAAGGTTGTGCGCCTGTCGCAAACCTTAAGAGTAAGTCAGGATTTTTTTTCAAAGGGACATCTTGCTGGTCCGGATTCGTCACAAGTCAGTTTTAGGTCGTTTTCCAAACTTAGTTCTTCGAAGAGGGACATGGCGCTTGGAAGCGCTGCGATTGCATTCGCACTATGTGAATGGGTCGAAAAGAAATTCGATCTGCCCCTGAACCAGATACCCGAGCTACGCGATGTGGGTGGTTCAGAAGAGGCAGCATGTGAATTGCGATCCCAATGGGGTCTTGGCGAGAAGCCAATCTCCAATATGGTGCACCTTCTCGAGTCGAAAGGCGTTCGCGTATTTTCGCTTGCACTTGATATTGCCGACGTAGACGCCTGTTGCACTTGGCATAATCACAAACCATTCGTATTTTTGAATACGAAAAAATCTTCGGCACGACGTAGATTTGATGCTGCGCACGAGCTCGCGCATCTCGTATTGCATCGTCACGGTCGCTACGAAGGGCGCGATGTAGAAAAGGACGCGGACGATTTTGCATCGGCCTTTTTGATGCCGCGTGACGGCTTCCGAACGACTGCGCCAAGGTTGCCAGATTTGCGCAACATTGTTCCCAACAAGTCTATTTGGGGTGTCTCGATCGCCGCCTATGTAGTTCGCCTTCATAAGCTCCAGTTGATTTCAGATTGGCACTATCGCGCGTTGTTTAAGCAAATTTCTCAACGTGGATATCGGAGATCGGAGCCGTATGATGCCGCTCCAGAGATGTCCAAGCTTGCAGAAATCGTCCTGAAGCAACTCCGGCGGGAACAAATATTTGTGAGTGATATAGCCAAACAGCTGGGCTTAGAAGAGAGTGACGTAAATGATCTTCTTTTCGGCATTGCAATGATTGGCGTCACCGGAACGCCGTCGGCGCACACAAATATGAAGGGCTCGCCCGATCTAAAGTTGATTGTGGACAATTCCTAAGCCCATGTCGATGGCAGTCGACCGCTCCGTCGCCATAACCTGCCCGATGTCCGCCTTTTTCACCTTCGCCTCAAACGCCGCTGCTGTGTGGTCTGAAAGTTTGTTCAGAATTTCGGCTTTTTATCGAAGTCGTTATTAGAAGTAAGGCGCAGGTCACGCACAAAAAGAGGTTGCGCCTTTGCGGAGCGGAGCAGGATATTCTTTTTAGTGAAGTTTCTCAGGGATGGACGCGACAGGTAAACTTGATGCTAAGATCGTCCCTCAACCCTGCTCCACATATTTATGCAGAATCGAGTTGATCAGCGTCTGATACGGCATGCCCTCTTCCGCAGCCCGCGTCTTCAGCCGCGCCAGATCGCGCAGCGGGATGGAAATCGAAATCCGCTCCCGCTTGCCGTCCAGCGTGTTGCGCGCAGCTTGCATCCAGAACGCGCGCTCGCGCTCGAGATTGTCGGTCGAAATCCAGCCGTCTTCATCGCTGAACGCCATGATCTCGCGTTCTTCTTCCTCTGTGAGGTCTTTGAACTTGTCCATCTATCGCTCCAGATATCTCTTTGTCGCCTTACGGCTCGGAAACATCGTCTTGAGAAAGGTGATGTCTCCATCGTCTACCGCAGGGACCACCCAGACATAGTCGTCGATCAACACGATCAATTGCCTCTGGTGTCCGTGGTTCTCGATATTGGGATGCCGGCGATTGTCCAGAACATCGCCCCGTTCCAATGCCGCAACGATCCGATCGAACCCGATGCCGTATCGCTCGCGCAGTTCGGCATTTTTGGTCGGGTTCCAGCGGAGGTTCATGCAATCTCCGTCACGTCACGTGCGATATATACTCCATATACATCAGTTCAACAAGATCACCGCGCTTCAGGCAGCTACCTCTCCAAAAACCCTCTCACCAACCCGATCGTCGCCGCCGGGTTCTCCTCCATGATCCAATGCCCGCTTCCCGGCACGATGTCGCCGGTCACGTCGGTCGCGGCGAAGCGCATCACTTCGGCCATGGTCAGCCCGAACGATTTTTCGCCGCCGAGCGCCAGCACCGGCATGGCGAGCTTGCCGCCCTGTGCAAGAAACGCCTTGTTGTCGATAGCGTCCTGGTCGAAGGCAGCGAATTGGGCGAAGCCGGAATGCATCGCGCCTGGCAGCGCGTAGAGCGCGGCGTAGTGCTCACGGCTGGCCTCGGTGAAATGCGACGGGTCGGCAGAGAACTCGTTCCAGAAGCGGTCGAGATAGATGCGCTCGCGCCCTGCGACGAGGCGCTCCATGTCCGGCCCGCCGAAGCGGAAGTGCCAGAGCAGCGGGTTTTTTAAAATCTCCTCCCACGGCCCGACGCCGGGAAGCGGCGCGTCGATCGGCAAGAATTTCGTCACCCGGTCGCGATGCTCGGCGGCGAAGGCGAAGCCGACCATGTTGCCGATATCGTGCGTGACGAGATCGGCTCTTTGAATCTTCAGCGCGTCGAGCACGCCGGCGACATCCTCGCCCTGGTTCTTCTTGTCGAAGCCGCCGGGAGGCTTGCTTGAAAGCCCCATGCCGCGCAGGTCGGGCACGACGACCGTGTGGTCGCGCGCGAGGTCGGTCGCCATTGCGCCCCACATATCGCCCGTCTCGCCATAACCGTGCAGCAGAACGACCGCGGGCCCCTGCCCGCCGACGCGCACATGAATTGTGGCGCCGTTGGTTGCGATCTCCTTGATTTCGAAGCTCGGCGGAAACGGCGCCACCTGGGCAGCGGCGGACATGGTGAGGCAAAGAACCCCGGCAAGCGTGGCGGCGACGAAGCGCGACATGGAGTCCCCCGAACCTAAAAATGAGAAACGATCTTCCGATCATGCTCTGTGCGGGCCGGCTTGGGAAGCGGAGGGTCTCAGGCAGGGAACTGTTTGTTCGCGGAAGCACAACCAAATGCACGCCGTGATCGCAGTCCCGCCTCATCTCATCTTGCAGCTTTGTGGCTATCTTGAACTTGCAGTGTCCGGCGGCCTTCTCCGCCGAGGCTGCGGCTTTGCCCCTTTCGCGACGACACCCCCCGCCTGCGAAAGGGGCATGAGGCCGCGCGATCATGCCCGACGCTCCCACAGGTCGAGGAAATCCTCGATCGGCAGCGCTTGCATGTCGGGGATCGCGTCGGCCAGGCGCTCCGTCGGCCAGTCCCACCATCGCATATCGGCGATCCGCGCGGCGATGTCGGGCGTAAACCGCATGCGCAGCAGCCGCGCCGGCGCGCCGGCCACGATCTCGAAATCCGCGACGTCTTTGGTGACGACGGCGTTGGCGCCGACGACCGCGCCGTTGCCGATCGTCACGCCCGGCATGACCACCGCGCCGTGGCCGATCCAGACATCGTGGCCGATCGATACGCGCCGGTTCCGACGACGCGCCCGGAAATCGTGGTCCACGCCGAGAAAGCGGAAATATTCGTTCGGTCGATAGCTGATCTTGTGGCTGGTCAGGCGCTCGATCGGGTGCTCCAGGGCGTTGATCCGGCTGTTGGCGGCGATCGAGCAGAACTTGCCGATCGTCGCGTAGATCGCTTCCGAATGACGCTCGAAATAGGAGAAGTCGCCGAGATCGACCTCGCGCAGGACGACCCGCTCGCCGACTGCCGCATGGCGGCCGAGCCGGCACGATTTCAGCTCGGCGGTCGGATGGATCCGGGGCTCGGAATCCTTGGATCGCAGATCGGGCGGCGGGAGGGACATCGAGATCGTGCCGCGCTGGCCGGCTATTGCGGCTTGCCGGCGGTCCAGGTCACGGTCTGGCCATAAAGCGGCACGGTGGTGATCGACATCTTGGCGGACCCGTCCTGCACTTGACGCGAATGCGAGAGATAGATCAGCGTCTCGTTGGCCTGGTCGTAGATCCGGTTCACGACCTGCTTCTTCCAGATCAGGCTGATGCCCTGCTTGAAGACCTCTTCGCCCTCCTTGTCCAGGCCGATGTCGCCGATCGTGATCGGGCCGGTCTGGCGGCAGGCGATCGACGAATCGGAGGGATCCTCGAACCAGTTGCCCTTCTGCAGCCGGTCGATGACGCCGCGGTCGAAATAGGATACGTGGCAGGTGACCCCCTCCACCTTCGGGTCCTTGATCGCCTCGACGATGATGTCATTGCCGAGCCAGTCGACGCCGACCTCGCCGACCTGTTGCGCGAACGCGCCGACCGGCGGCAGGACGAGGCAGGCGGCAATACAGGCGATGATCGGACGCACGAGGAGTCTCCGGCGCGGCATGGGATGTCTCATCTGGGATCGAGCCGGCGCGAAAACCAATCTTATCGCCGGACAGGCTTCGACGCTTCGCCGGGAACGGCCATGCGCGCCAGCACGCCGGTCTTGAGCACGAATTGTTCGAACAGCGCGCCGGCGGTGTGAAGCAGGACCACGAAAAACAGCACGGTCTTGCCGATGACGTGGATGCCCGCCGCTGGCTGGACGCCCCCGAACCACGCCAGCGAGCCCGAAATCGGCATACAGATGATGAGCGCATAGAGCAGCACATGGGTGGTGACGGCGAAAAGATGCAGGAGGCGCGGCTCCTTGGGCGGCGGGGGCGGCGCGCCTCGCGTCAGCCGCAATGCGACTCGCCAGAGCGCCAGGACGAAGATCGTCGCGCCGACCACGATGTGGAGCGTGACCGACGACCCGGTCGCCGGCGCCGCCTGCCCGCCGCGAATCGCGTCCCACGCCTGCTCGATGCCGTCCTTGTCGAGGAACTGCAGGACGACAAGAAGCGCAACGGCCCAATGCAGGCCGACCTGCAGTCCGGAATAGCCCTTCGGCTTGGCCTCGGCCATCGGCTCGTTCCTTCCGGCGACTGCGCCTCAGCGGCAACATGCCGTCTTTCGCTCAGCATATCCAGAGGGTATTCTGTCCGCCATGAAATCGGTTTTGCGCCCATCCTTTTCCACGCTGTCGAAATATGGTCTGGCCGCCGCTTTGATGGCCGCGCTGGCGGGCGTGGCCTTCGCCGCGTGGATGGATCGCGGCGCGAAAATCTTCATGGCCATGGCCGAGACGGGTCTGTCCTGGTGCTTCTGAGCCCGATCGAACGACGCGGTGGTGACGTGACCCCATGATGCGCCTCATTTTCATCGGCATCGCGGTCGCCATGATCGCGGGATTCGGATTTGTCGGCTTCCACTGGTATAGCGCCGGCGGCGTTGAAGCCTACGGCGCGCCCTTCGCGCTCGTCGACCAGAAGGGCGCGGACATCAGCGAGGCGGCGTTCAGGGATCACCCCAGCGCCGTGTTCTTCGGCTTCACGCACTGCCCCGAAGTCTGCCCGACGACCCTGTTCGAGCTCGACGGCTGGCTGAAGCAGCTCGACGACGAGGGCAAGGACATCGGCGCCTATTTCGTCAGCATCGACCCCGAGCGCGACACGGCCCAGGCAATGGATACCTACGTCGGCAACATCTCGCAGCGGGTCCGCGGCATCACCGGCGACCCCGAAAGGATCGCTGCGATGGCCAAGGCCTTCGGCATCTACATGCGCAAGGTGCCGCTCGCCGACGGCGACTACACCATGGACCATACCGCCTCGATCCTTCTGCTCGACCGCAAGGGCAGATTCTTCGGCACGATCGCCTACGGCGAAAGCCAGGATACCGCGATCGCCAAGCTGAAACGACTCGCGAACGAAGGCTGAGCGCATAGCCGGCAATGGCGCAGACCAGGCTTCATTTCATGCTCGGCCGGGCAGAGGCCGCGAGGCTCATGCCGGCGCTGGAGGCGGCTTTCGAGGAAGACGGCTTGCCCATCGCCCTTCTCGAAAGGGACGACGCGCCGGCGCTGCAGGAAATATCGCTCTATCTCGACGGCGACCCCGGCGCGGTCGAGCAAAGGCTGATCGACCTTCTCGACGAACGCGGGCTGGCGGTGCGGCCGCGACGCGAAGCGCTTCCGGATATCGACTGGGTCGCGCATTCGCTGAAGGGCCTGAAGCCCGTCCGCGCCGCCCGCTTCCTCGTGCATGGCGCGCATGATCGCGGACAGCGCCGGATTGGCGACCTCGCCATCGAGATCGAGGCCGGCCTGGCGTTCGGCACCGGCCATCACGGCACCACCGCGGGCTGCCTGGAGATGATCGCGATTGTCGTGCGGCGTGAGAAGCCGCGAAATGCGCTCGACCTCGGAACGGGCAGCGCGGTGCTGGCGATCGCGCTGGCCAAGCTCGCGCATATTCCTGTATTGGCCACCGACATTGATCCCGTGGCCGTTCGCGTGGCCCGCGACAACGCCGTCATGAATGGCGAGGCGGGATTGGTCGAGGTCGCCACCGCACCCGGCTTCCACCATCCCGTCTTCGCGCGGAGCGGCCCGTTCGATCTGATCGTCGCCAATATTCTGGCCAGGCCCCTCATGCAGCTTGCGCCACGAATGGCGCGGCATGTGCGCCTTGGCGGTTCGCTGATCCTGTCCGGCATCCTGGTCCGCCAGCGCGACGCGGTCGTCGCGGCCTATGTCAATCAGCGTTTCCGTCATGTCCGCACGCTCGAACGCGAAGGCTGGGTCACCATTCACTTGAAACTGTGACTGTCTCGCGCGTTGCGTCGTATCGCGGCCTCACGCTACCCTCACCCGTCAGACATCCGGATTGCAGGCTTCCATGTTTCAGACCTTCGACGACGAGAGCGACCCGACGCTGGGAGCCGGCCGGATTCGGCGCTTGCGCGAATGGCTCGAGGCCCACGACCTCGACGGCTTCATCGTCCCGCGCGCCGACGAACATCAGGGCGAATATGTCGCCGCGGGCTCCGAGCGGCTGAGGTGGCTCACCGGCTTCACCGGCTCCGCCGGTGTCGCGATCGTCCTGGCCGGCCGCGCGATCCTGTTCGTCGACGGACGCTATACGCTGCAGGCCAGGGCCCAGATCGACCCCGAAGTGTTTGCGATCGACAGCCTCGTCACCAATCCGCCCCCCGACTGGCTCAAGACAAACGCCTCCAGGGCCCTTCGCCTCGGCTTCGATCCCTGGCTGCACACGATCGGCGACGTGAAGGCGCTGAAATCCGCGCTCGAAGACAAGGGCGCATCGCTGGTCGCCGTCGATGCGAACCCGATCGACGCTCTGTGGACCGACCGGCCGGCCCCGCCGCTCGCGCCGGTCGAAATCCATCCGAACGCGCTCGCCGGGGAGCTCGCCAGGGACAAGCTCAAGCGGCTCGTGTCCGCTCTCGCCGAAGATGGCGCGACGCACTGCGTGCTGACCGATCCGTCGTCGCTTGCCTGGACGTTCAATATTCGCGGCAACGACGTGCCGCACACGCCGCTGGCGCTCGGCTTCGCCATCCTCGCCGCCGACGGGAAGCACCAAATCTTCATCGACAGGAGCAAACTCGACCGCGAGGTTGCGGCCTATCTGACGCAGCTTGGCGAATTGCGGGAGCCGGACGCTCTGGAGCAAACGGTCGCATCGATCGCCCGGGGCGGTGCGCGGGTGGCGCTCGACCCCTTGCTTACCGCCGAGCGCCTGCGCGCCCTGGTCGCCGACAATGGCGGGACGGTGGTCGAAATGCAGGATCCGGCGCGTATACCGCGCGCCACAAAGAACGCCGCCGAGATCGCCGGCGCGCGGGCCGCGCATCGCCGCGACGGGGCGGCAATGGTGAGGATGCTGGCCTGGCTCGATCGCCAGCCGCCGGGCAGCCTCGACGAAGTTCGCGTGGTGACCATGCTCGAGGAGTTCCGCCGGGTGGTCGGCGAGGAAACCCAGATGCCGCTGCGCGACGTGTCCTTCGCGACCATAGCGGGAGCCGGCCCGAACGGCGCGATCATGCATTATCGCGTCTCGGTGGCCACCAACCGGCCGCTTGCCGGCGGCGAGCTTTTCCTGCTCGATTCCGGCGGCCAGTACCAGGACGGCACGACCGACATCACGCGCACCGTGCCGGTCGGCGAGCCGACCGAGGAAATGCGCGAGCGCTACACGCTGGTGCTGAAGGGCATGATCCAGATCGCCATGCTGCGCTTCCCGCCTGGCGCGCGCGGCTGCGACATCGACGCCTTCGCGCGCGCCGCGCTGTGGAAGCGCGGGCTCGACTTCGCGCATGGGACCGGACACGGCGTCGGCTCTTATCTCTCGGTCCACGAAGGCCCGCAGCGCATCGCCAAGAGCGGCACGCAAAAGCTGTTGCCTGGCATGATCCTGTCCGACGAGCCAGGCTACTACAAGGAAGGGCATTACGGCATCCGATTGGAGAATCTGATTCTGGTCACGCCCGAGGACGCGATGGAAAGCGGCGACATCGCCATGCACGCCTTCGAGACGCTGACCCTCGTCCCGTTCGACAAGCGGATGCTGCACGTTCATCTTCTCGCCAAGGATGAATTGCAGTGGCTCGACGCCTATCACGCCCGCGTGCTGGCCGAGATCGGCCCGATGCTCGATGGCGAAGTCCTGGCCTGGCTGGAAGCGGCCGCCGGTCCCCTGCCCACCATCCCTCACGGCTGACGGGGCGTTTTACAATCCGATAGCGCGGAACGCGTAGAGCGCGACCGCGCCGGAGAGAAACATCGGCAACAGGTCGAAGCGCATCGCGACCAGCCCGGCGACAATCAGCGCACCAAGTTCCGCCGGCGTGGCCGAAGCGGCGGCTGGCGCGACCAGCGTCGTCAGGACCGCCGCTGGCACGGCGTCGAGCGCGACCTCGATCCTTGGATGCAATTTGCCGAAACGCGACAAGATGAGATGACCGCCGACGCGCGTCAGATAGGTCACGACGGCGCCCGCGACGATGATCCAGGCGATGTCGCTCATGGCGGGTCCATCTCCCCGGCCGACGCCTCGCGACGCGGCCTTGCCGGCATCGCCGCGGCGAAGGCGATGCCCGCGATTGCGCCGAACGAGACATGCCAGGGCGAGCCGATCGTGTGCAATGCGAGGATCGACGCAGCCGAACTGACCGCCACCACCGGCAGGAACAGCGGCCGTTTGTGAAACTCCATGACGATTCCGAGGAAGTAGATCGGCAGCAGGAAGTCGATGCCCAGCGCATGCGTGTCGCCGATCAAATGGCCGAACAGGGCGCCCGCCGCGCTCGCCGCCACCCATGGGACGTAGATGCCGATCGACAAGCCGAGATACCAGGGAAAGCCGACCGGGTGGCCGGCCTGGACGCGGCGCTCGGTCTCGGCGAAATGCACGTCGGTCAGGAAGAAGAAGCCCAGCGCTTGTTGCAGCGGCTTCCAGTCCCGGATTCGGCGACCGAAGGTCGCCGAATAGAGCACGTGGCGGAAGTTCACCGCGAAGATCGACAACACGACGATCCACGGCGCGATACGGTGTCCGAAGAAATCGATGCCGACCATCTGGCTGGCGCCGCCGAAGATCAGCGCGCTCATCGAGGTGGCTTCGGCCGCGCTCATGCCGTTCCGGACAGCAACCGCGCCGAACAACAGCGCGAACGGCAGCACTGCGACGATAACCGGCGCGCTTGCGCGCAGGCCGACCGCGAACTCGGACGATGATGTGGGAGTGGCCCGCTGCGGACCCGAAATGGTAGCCATGCCGGCTGTCTAGGTCAGCATCCCTGACCTGTCATGCGAATTCGCTCGAATGCTCGATCAGAACGATTGAAGCGATGCGTTGGCGCGAGCCGCTGGAACGGCTATGATCGACAAAAGGCCAAGAAGGTCGGGAAACGCCAATGAAGGGAATCAACCACCTTGTTGTCGATGCGCGCGATCTCGACGCGCTGCGCGCAACTTGGAACGGCCTCGGCTTTACGCTCTTGCCGCGCGGACAGCATCCGTTCGGCACCGGCAACACCGTCATCCAGCTCGAAAAGAACTACATCGAATTGCTCTCGGTGACGATGCCGCAAGACGTGCCGGAACACGGGCCGACGTCCTTTTCCTTCGCCGCGTTCAACCGCGACTACCTTGCCCGGCATGACGGCTTCGCCATGGTCGTTCTGGACACTGACGACGCCGGCGCGGATATCCGGCGCTGGCGGGAGGCGGGACTTCGGACTTATGACCCGTTCGAATTTTCGCGGCCGGCGCGGATGGCCGACGGCCGCGAGGTGACGGTGGGCTTCTCGCTGGCCTTCGCCTCGACCCCGGTGGCCCCATGGCTGGGCAGCTTCGCCTGCCAACATTTCATGCCGGACTATTACGCGCAGCCGGAGTACCAGCGCCACGACAACACGGCGGCGACGGTCGCCGACATCTGGATTTCCGGCCCGCGCGCGCCGGCGCTCGCCAGCTATTTCGAGATCCTGGCCCGTGCCAAAAGCGTCCGAAAATCGGGCCGCATCGATGTTCCGACGCGCGCCGGAACGATCGTGCTCGCCGATCCCGGCGCGTTCGAAGCCGCTTTCGGCGCGCCGCCGCCGCACCTGCGGGACGGCCCGCATCTTTGCGGCTTGACGATCGACTGCCGGTCGCTCGATTTCCTGGCCGACAAAGGACTGGATAAGGTCGGCGAAAGACTGGTGCTGCCTCCGACGAAGGGGTTTGGAACCGCGATCGCGTTCAAGCGGCAACGCTGAAACAATTTCGCCCAGACATCCGTCGCACTACTCCCGCCCGATCCGCGCCAGCCAGGCGTCCTCGTCTATCACCTCGACGCCGAGCGCCGCCGCCTGCTTGAGCTTCGAGCCCGCGCCCGGACCGGCGACCACCAGGTCCGTATTGGCGGAGACGGACCCCGCGACCTTCGCCCCCAATCGTTCGGCCATCGCCTTTGCCTCCGGCCGCGTCATCTTTTCCAGCGAACCCGTGAACACGACCGTTTTGCCAGACACCTGGTTGTCAGAGGAAACATTCAGGACGTAGGGCTTCGGCTGAACGTATTCGAGCAGGTCGTTCAAGACGGCGTCGTTGAGCGGATTGCCGAAGAAATCGCGCAGCGCGCCGATCACCGTGTCGCCGATTCCGTTCACCGATGGGAACACCGTATGCGGCTCCTCGGCGGCGGCCGTTTCCTTGCCGATCCGGATGAGCGCCTCCACCGTTGCGAACGTTCTTGCAAGAACCGCCGCCGTCGTCTCGCCGATGTGGCGGATGCCGAGCGCGAAGATGAACCTGTCCAATTCGGGCGTGCGCCGCGCATCGATCGCCGAAAACAGCTTCTCGAGGCCATCGTAGGTCCGTTCCGCCGCCGAGAGCACCTTCTTGCGCGCCGCGCCCTTGGCCGTCTCCCGTTCGCGGGCCTGCGCCTCGCGCCGCGTAAACAGCGCCTGCCGAACCTCGGCGCGCCGGTCTCTCAGCCTGAAGATGTCGGCGGCCGTCTTGAGCAGGCCGGCATTGAAGAACAGTTCGATGTTCTCCGCGCCCAACCCCTCGATGTCCATCGCGCCGCGCGACACGAAGTGGCGCAGCGCCTCGACAGCCTGCGCCGGACAGATCAGCTCGCCGGTGCAGCGACGGCGCGAATCCTCCTTGCCGGTTTTCTCGTTGATTTCGCGCGTCGCGGGCGAGTGGCATATGGGACAGAGTTGCGGGAAAGCATACGGTGCGGCGTCGACCGGCCGCTTCGAGAGATCCACGTCGACGATTTGCGGAATGACGTCGCCCGCCCGCTGGATTTTGACCGTGTCGCCGATGCGGATGTCCTTGCCGTCGCGGATTGGCTCGCCGTTGCTGTCGAGGCCCTTGATGTAGTCCTCGTTGTGCAGCGTCGCGTTGACGACCGTGACGCCGCCGACCGTAACCGGGTCGAGCCGCGCCACCGGCGCCAGCGTCCCGGTGCGGCCGACCTGAACGTCGATCCTGCGGACGACCGTGCTTGCCTGCTCGGCCGGAAACTTGTGCGCGATGGCCCATCGCGGCTCGCCGGTCGCAAAACCCCAGCGCCGCTGCAGGTCCAGCCGGTCCACCTTGTAGACGACGCCGTCGATGTCGTAACCGAGCGAGGAGCGCTGCGCCTCGATCAGCCGGTACTGCGCGATCAGCTCCTCCACCGACTTGGCGCGCACCAGCAGCGGGCTGATTGGAAAACCCCAACCGGCGAATTTCCGGACGGACTCGAATTGCGTCGGCGCGGGATCGGCGCTTGTTTCCCCCCAGGCATAGGCGAAGAACCGCAGGTTGCGGCTTGCCGTCACGGACGGGTCCTTCTGACGCAGAGAGCCGGCGGCCGTATTGCGCGGATTGACATATTCTTGCCCCCCGGCCGCGGCCGAGCGTTTCTTCAGCGCAGCGAATTCGGCGTAGGTCATGTAAACCTCGCCGCGGATTTCGATTGTTTCGGGCCAACCCAACCCCTTCAGCCGATGCGGAATGTCGCCGATGGTCTTGAGATTAGCCGTGATGTCCTCGCCGATATCGCCGTCGCCGCGCGTCGCGCCCTGCACGAAGACGCCGTTTTCGTAGCGCAGCGAAGCGGAAAGGCCGTCGATCTTGGGCTCGGCCGTGAAGGCGATGTCGAGGTCCTTGTCCCGCTCGAAGAACCGCTTGGCGCGTTCCAGAAAATCGACGACGTCCGCGTCGGTATAGGCCTTTGCCAGCGACAGCATGGGCAGCGCATGCCGCACCTTCGCGAAGCCTTCGGCTGGCGGCGCGCCGACCGACCCGGTCGGACTGTCCGCACGCACGAGATCGGGAAACCGCGCCTCGATTGCCGCGTTGCGCCGCCGCAGAGCGTCGTATTCGGCATCCGAAATCGTCGGCGCGTCTTCGGTATGGTAGCGGCGGTCGTGCTCGGCGATTTCGGTCGCAAGCCGCTCGAGTTCGACGGCTGCGTCCGTTGCGGTCAGATCGGGTAACGGAGTATGCAACGCATGCACCATTGCGAGATGACCGAACGCGGCTAAAGGCTTCGGGACTTGAAAAGAAGGCAGGAAGCAAGCACACGCCGATCGGCATTTTCAAGTTCATTTAAATCTTGGATTGTCTGCCGGGCCTGATTGATCAGTTCGTTTGCTATTTCCGTGGGAAACAGTGTGACATCCTGAGGAAGATAATCGGCCCGATGTCTCTCGCTCTGCAACCTCAGGACGGCGTCACCGATTTTTCGTAGCGTTTTGTGACCGGCGAGTGGCGGCTGTCCGAACGCCCTCCTGAGTTGGCTGTGATCGAGCGCACGATAAATACGCTCGTAATTTTCGTCACTAGACTCGGCGTCCTTAAGAAGGCAATCGGTGCAGAGTCTCGCGAGTTGATGAAAGACAGCATAGTAGGCGGTGCTCACCGCGCGGCGCTTGAAAGTCGCGCTTTTTGGCTTCTCCTTCAGCAGCAATTCAGCCGCTTCCAAAAGGCGCGAGACGATGGTGACAGCCACGTGTCAGACTGCTTCATCGTCATCTTCGCCGATGTCAGCACTATCCTGACTAACGGTCGAAAGATAGACCAGCCGCTGCTCGCCTTTTTCAAGCAAAGCCGTGCGGATGACAGCGAGTGTGTCGATCAACTGACGCGCAGGAACGTGCTGTCCGACTCGGGCAATCATCCGAAGGATATGACTGCCGTCGAAGTCTTCTTCGTCCTCGACCGTAACATGTTTGTAGCCGTAGGGACGTAGTCGTTCATCGAGGAAAGACGAGGCAATGACCTTCACGTCGGCTTCGGACAATGCATTTGACTTCATCTGGCCATCTCGCAACCTATGGTGACGCGGAGCCGAACGTACAGCAAGCCGCCTGCCGGGATCAACCGCCTGCGTTCCCATTCAGCAGTCGGCCTGCCGCGGCCCGCGCCTCATCGGTCACCGTCTCGCCGGCCAGCATGCGCGCGATCTCTTCCTGCCGCAAGGCGTGGTCGATCTCGGCGACGCTGGTGGCGACGCGGTCCGCGCCGCCGCTCTTGGCGATCAGGAAATGCGACCGGGCGCGCGCCGCCACCTGTGGAGCATGCGTGACGGTTAGCACCTGCACCCGCTCGGCGAGCCGCGCCAGCCGTTGCCCGATGGCGTCGGACACGGCCCCGCCGACGCCCGCATCGATCTCGTCGAAAACGAGCGTAGGCGCGGAGCCGCGATCCGCCAGCGCCACCTTGAGCGCCAGCAGAAACCGCGAAAGCTCGCCGCCGGAGGCGACCTTCATCATCGGACCGGCGCGGGCGCCGGGATTGGTGCGCACCCAGAACTCGACCTGATCGATGCCGTTGGGCGTGCGGTTTTCCGCTTCGGAAGCGATCGCGACGATGAAGGCGGCGCGATCGAGCTTGAGCGCCGGCAATTCGGCCATCACCGCTCCTTCCAGCGCCTTGGCGGCGACATGGCGTTTGGCCGAGAGGCCGGCCGCGATCCGATCGTAGGCATCGCGAGTCGCGGCGGCCTCGTTGAGTAGATTCCGCAACCGCTCCTGGCCGGCGTCGAGATCGGCCAGATCCGCGACCATCGCGTCGCGAAGCCGCGCGAGGTCGTCCACGGGAACGGTGTGCTTGCGCGCTGCGGCCCGCAACGCGAACAGCCGCTCCTCGGCGCGCTCCAGCTTCCGCGGATCGTATTCGGTCGTACGCAGCGCCGCATCGACGCCGGTCTGCGCGGCGTCGAGCGCGACGAGAGCCTCGTCCAGCGCCGCGACCACGTCGTCGAGCAGCCCCGGCGCCTCGGGCGCCTTGCGCTGAAGCCGCCGCAGCAGGCTCGCGAGCTGCGGCAGCGGCGAGTTTGCGCCGGACAGAAGGTCTTGCGCATCCTTGATCTCGGAGGCGATCTTCTCGACGCGCATCATCGCCGCGCGCATTTCGGACAGCTCGCCCTCCTCGCCCGGCTGCGGGTCGAGCTTCGTCAGTTCGCCGACCGATGAGCGCAAATAATCGGCCTCGCGCGCGGCGGCGTCCACCTTGGCGGCGTCCCTGGCGAGGTATTGCTCGGCGTCGCGCCAGCCGCGCCACGCTTGCGCGCAGGCCAGCGCCTCGCCGACATGGCCCCCGGCCGAATCCAGAAGGTCGCGATGCGCCGCCGGATCGACCAGCGCGCGTTCGTCGTGCTGCCCGTGCATCTCGACCAGCGATCGCCCGATGTCGCGCATCAGCGACACGCTCGCCGCCTGGTCGTTGACGAAGACGCGCGTGCGGCCGTCGGCGGTCTGGATACGGCGCAGAATGATGTCGCCGTCGTCCTCGATGGCGTTTTCGGCGAGGATCGAACGGGAGGCGTGATTGCGCGGAACGTCGAAAACGGCGGTGACCTGGCCTTGCCTCGCGCCTTGGCGCACCAGCGAGGCGTCGCCCCGCGCACCGAGCGCCAGCGACAGGGAATCGAGGAGGATCGATTTGCCCGCGCCGGTTTCGCCCGTCAGCACGGAGAGCCCCGTGGAGAAATCGATGTCCAGCCGCTCGATCAGGACGATATCGCGAATCGAAAGGCGAGCCAGCATCGGGCCGTCACGTGCCGGTGATCAGCGTCCCGGCCTTCGAAATCCACGAGCCTGAGTTTTCACGCGGCTCCAGGCCTTTCGACTGCAGGAGCTTGAACGTATCCTTGTACCACGGGCTGTCGGGATAGTTCCGCCCGAGCACGGCGGCCGCGGTCTGCGCTTCCGATGTCAGGCCCATGGCGTAGTTGGCCTCCGCCAGGCGCGCCAGCGCCTCCTCGACATGGCGGGTGTTCGAATAGTTCTCGACCACATAGCGGAACCGCTTGATGGCGGCGAGATATTCGCGCCGTTCGAGGTAATAACGCCCCGTCTGCATTTCCTTGCCGGCGAGCTGGTCGCGCGCGAAGCGCGACTTCTCCTGCGCGTCCACGACATATTCCGAATCCGGCCAGCGCTGAACCAGTTCGTCCATCGCCTGGATCGTCTGGCGCGCTTCCTTCTGATCCTGCGTCACGTCGCGGATCTGGCGGAAATAGCTTAGGCCGATGATGTATTGCGCGTAGGCCGCGTCCGGCGAGGTCGGATAGAGCGACACGTAGCGCTTGGCCGAATTGATCGAGTCGACATAATTGCCCTGCCGGTAATTGGCGAAGGCGCCCATCACCATCGAGCGGCGGGCATATTCGGAATAGGGATGCTGTCGGTCGATGGCGTCGAACTTCTTGCTCGCCTCGACGAGCCGGCCGGCATCCATGTTGGCAAGCGCCTGATTGTACAGCACGTCCGCCGGTTCGGTCTGCTCGACATAGGTCGAGAGATCGACATCGTCGTCGTTCGACAGGCAGGCCGAAAGAAACAGCGGCGTCCCGAGGACGACCGCCGCCGCCAATGCGCCGCGGACCTTCGAACTCACTACCTTTCGCTCGAACGACATATATGCGAATCCGCCCCTTGGCGCCCATGAAAGGCCAGCAGCCATAACCAGAATAGCCCGCTGCGGCAACGCCTTGGGCAGGCAATGGCACTTTTTTGTGGCGCAACCGTGTTTTCACGCCCGCCTGGGCGGGGGACGTTACTCTCCCAGCCGCCAGGCGGTGATGATCCACCGTGTTTTCACGCCCGCCTGGGCGGGGGACGTTCGCTACAGCATCCAGGGCGCGAAGACAGGCGCGTTCACGGCGACCATATCCGCGCCACGCCCGCGCACACGCCGATTCTGCTCGACGATCTCGAACGCCGAAGGGTCGGAAAGCAACCGTCTCAACGCCGCGGCGTTCAGTTTGTGCCCGCCTCGAAACGACCGGAAACATCCGATGAAGCGCGCGCCCGCGAGCGCAAGGTCGCCGATCGCGTCGAGCGTCTTGTGACGCACGAATTCGTCGGCATAGCGCAGGCCTTCAATATTGATCACGCGATCTTCGTCGCCGATGACGATCGAATTCTCGAGCGAGGAGCCGAGCGCGTATCCGGCCGCCCAAAGCTTCTCGACATCGCGCATGAAGCCGAACGTCCTTGCGCGGGCGATGTCGCGGCGGAAGACGCCCGGAGCGATGTCGGCGGCGTAGGCTTGCCGGCCGATCGTCGGATTGTCGAACTCGATCTCGACCTCGAAACGCGTGCCGCGATAGGGGCGGAACTCGGCCCACGAGGCGCCGCTCTCGATCCGGACCGGCTTCAGGATGCGAATGAAGCGGCGCTTGACGTCCAGCGTCTCGATGCCGGCCAGATCGATCGCGTCCACGAACATCGAAGCGCTGCCATCCAGCACCGGAATCTCGTTGCCGTCGATCTCGATCAGCACATTGTCGACGCCCAAACCGAACAGCGCGGCCATGACGTGCTCGACCGTGGCGACGTGAAAGCCCGTCTGTTCGCCCAAAACGGTGCAGAAAGACGTTCCGCCGATGTCCGAGACCAGCGCCCGGACCTGCCGCCCCGCCCCATGCTCCCCACAATACTGAAAAACGATGCCTGTGTCCGGTTCGGCCGGATTGAGGCTGATCGTCACCGGCTTTCCGCTGTGAACGCCAATCCCGGCAAGCGTCACGCTGGATTTCACCGAAGTCTGATAGTCGTGCAAATCGAACCCCGTCGTCACCAAATCCAGAACCCGACGCCGACCCCGCTGGGCGTCCGGCTTCCTAGGCGCAAATCTGTTCGCGATGAACCCACCGCGCCTTGTTTCTGCCGTGAAGATAGTGGTTTGGCCAAGCGCCGCCAAATCACCCTTTGTTACTCCGTATTACGGCTGACGTGCTCGGAAGCTGCCTTCCAATTATATGATATCAAAGAGTAATTCTCAGAATGAGGACGGGCAGTCGCCTGTCCGTCCTTAGTTGACAGCTGGTGAGCGTTGACGATCAGTTGGCTTGCCGGCGCAGAAACGCCGGAATCTCGAGCTGGTCGTCTTCATGGGTGGTGCGGGCCTGCGGGGCGGCGCGCCCGTGGTCGTCGAGCTGGCCGCGGCGCGGCGCATAGAGCTGCGGATCCTGGCTGTTGAGCCGGCGGGCTTCCGGAGCTGGCTGGCGCAGCTTGGGTTCGCGCGGCTGCGCGGGCTCGAGCCGCGCCGGCTCCTCGTCGCGGCGCGTCAGGCCGTTGGTGAGCCGCTTGAGAAGACCCATCGGACCGCGTTCTTCATGCTCCGCTGCGCGCGCCTTGACCTCCTCGGCGCGCACGACCGGCGGAAAGTCCTCGACGCGCGGCATGCGCGGCTGGGCGTGCGCCGCGGGCTGGCGCGACTGCGACTGCGGCTGCGGCGCCGGCTCGACTGCCTGCGTCCGCGCGGGCTGGACGAACGCCGGCATCTCGTAAGAGATCGCGGCGGCGGCCGGCTGCGGCTCGGGCCGAAGCTGCACGACCGGCGCGGGCTGGGACAGCGCCTGGGGCTCGGCGTGCGGCGCCTGGAACAGTTTGCTGTTCGGCCGGAAATCGTCGGAAGCCTGCCGCGCCGCCATGGCGGCGTTGTGCTCGGCCATGCGGATCGCGTCGGCGACCGGGTCGGAAGCCGCCAACTCGATCCGGGGCGCTTCGGCCTGCGCGGCAGGCGCGCGGCTTTCGACGGGCTTGGCGATCGGCTTCAGCGGCGCGCGGATCGAGATCGGAGCCGCCGCGATCTCGGCGGCCGACTTGTCGATGCCGGTCGCCACGACCGAGACCCGGATGACGCCCTCGAGTTCCTCGTCGAATGTGGCGCCGAGGATGATGTTGGCGTCCTGGTCGACCTCCTCGCGGATGCGGGTCGCGGCTTCGTCCACTTCGAACAGCGTCAGGTCGCGGCCGCCGGTGATCGAGATCAGCAGGCCCTTGGCGCCGCGCATCGAGGTCTCGTCGAGCAGCGGGTTGGCGATCGCGGCCTCGGCGGCGGCCATCGCGCGGCCCTCGCCCGAAGCCTCTCCGGTTCCCATCATCGCCTTGCCCATCTCGCGCATCACCGAACGCACGTCGGCGAAATCGAGGTTGATCAGCCCTTCCTTGACCATCAGGTCGGTGATGCAGGCGACGCCCGAATACAGCACCTGGTCGGCCATCGCGAAGGCGTCGGCGAAGGTCGTCTTGTCGTTGGCGAGCCGGAACAGGTTCTGGTTCGGGATGACGATCAGCGTATCGACGCATTTCTGCAGCTCTTCGATGCCCATGTCCGCCGTCTTCATCCGGCGCTGGCCCTCGAAGTGGAACGGCTTGGTGACCACGCCGACCGTCAGGATGCCCTTCTCGCGCGCCGCGCGGGCAACGACCGGCGCTGCGCCCGTGCCGGTGCCGCCGCCCATGCCGGCGGTCACGAAGCACATATGGGTGTTGGACAGGTGGTCGATGATCTCGTCGAGGCACTCCTCGGCGGCCGCGCGGCCCACTTCCGGCTGGGACCCCGCGCCGAGACCTTCCGTGACATGGGCGCCGAGCTGGATCAGCCGCTCGGCCTTCGACATGGTCAGCGCTTGCGCGTCCGTATTGGCGACGACGAAGTCGACACCGCGCAATCCGGCCGTGATCATGTTGTTGACCGCATTGCCGCCGCCGCCCCCGACGCCGAAGACGGTGATGCGGGGCTTGAGCTCCGTGATGTCGGGCTTCTTCAGATTGATCGTCATGTCGTTCGTCCTTTGCCTTTCCTGCCGCTTCGCCGCCGCGGCCGCTCCGGGGGCGGACCCCCTTTTTGCTAGAAACTGTCTTTCAACCACTGGCCCATGCGATGAAACCGGCCGCCTGTTCCGTTCATGCGCAGACCCGTCTGTCCCCGAACGCGATAGCTGTCGAACTCAGCGATCTGCGGATAGATCATCAATCCGACCGCCGCCGAGAAAGCCGGCCCCTTGGCGGCTTCCGGCAGGCTCATGACCCCGAGCGGCCGGCCGATCCTGACGTTGCGCCCCAGGATGCGGCGCGCCGCTTCCGGCAGGCCGGTCAGCTGGCTGGCGCCCCCCGTCAGCACCACCCGCTTGCCGACCACATTGCCGAAGCCTGATTTGTTGAGACGGTCGCGCAGGAGCTCGAGCGTCTCCTCGACGCGCGCCCGTATGATCCGCGTCAGAACCGAGCGCGGCACCTGCAGCGGCGCGTCGCTCGCGTCGCCGCCGATCGGATTGACCATGACCACGTCGCGGTCGTCGGTGCTGTCGGAGACGACGGAGCCGTACATGACCTTCAGCCGCTCGGCGTCATCGAAGCGGGTCGAAAGGCCCTTGGCCAGATCGAGCGTCACATGCGCGCCGCCGACCGCGATGCCGTCGCCATGGACGAACTTCCCATCCGAAAACACCGAGATCGTCGTGGTGCCGCCGCCCATGTCGATGCAGGCGGCGCCCATTTCCAGTTCGTCGTCGACCAGGGCCGCGAGGCCGCTGGCGTAGGGAGTGGCGACCATGCGCTCGACGGAGAGATGCGACCGGTTGATGCACAGTTCCAGGTTGCGCTGCGGCGCGAGGTCGCCGGTCAGAACGTGCATGTCGACGCCGAGCGTGTCGCCGACCATGCCGCGCGGATCGCGGATTCCGCGTTCGGCATCGAGGGAGAAGGCCACGGGGAGTGAATGCACCACCTCCCGCTCGGCCTTCAGCGAGTGCTTTGCGCCGGCCGAAAGCACGCGCTTGACGTCGCTCTCATCGACCTCGTGGCCGCCCAGATTGATCGTTGCCGAGTAGGTGTGGCTCTTCAGGCGGCCGGAGGTGAGATTGACGATCAGCGAATCGACCGTCAGACCGGCCATGCGCTCGGCGGCGTCGACGGCCAGACGAATGGATTGCTCCGCGCGTTCGAGATCGACGATCACGCCCGATTTGACGCCCTGCGACTTCTGGTGGCCGATGCCGATGACCTTGGCCTGGTGCGAGCGCCCGCGCAGGATCGTGTTGGTCTCCTGCGGCTTGAGCTTGGCCACCACGCAGCAGATCTTGCTCGACCCAACGTCCAGCACCGAAACGATGCCGGACCGGCCGGCCGGAAGGTCTTTTTGTCCGCCACGCCAGTTCATGTGCGCTTCTTCTCCGGCTTGGCCTTCTTGGACTTCGCATCGGCCAGAAAGGCCTGGCGGCTTTCGGCGGCGGCGGCGGAGAGCTTCACCACCATGCGGTCGGGAAAGCGCATGTCGACGGAGACGAGATCGCGGTTGAAAAGGCCCTGCTCCCTGTCGACGCGCAGCAGTTCGGCGATCGCCTCCTCCTCGCCCGTTTCGGGAAGCTTGACCGTGATGCCGTTGTCGAGGCGCAGGTCCCAGCGCCGCTCGGCGATGAGGATATAGCCCTTCACCCGGTCTGCGAGCTTCGGATAGTTGGCGACTTCGCGGATGAAGCTCGCGGCCCGCTCGCCGGCGCCCGCGCCGACCACGAGCGGCAGGATCCGGGCGCGGCCGCCCGTGAACGGCACGATGACGTCGCCCGTCTCGCCGATGATCGAAAGCTGCGTTCCCTGCTGCCAGACGGCGAATGGCCGGCGCTCCTCGATGCGAACCTCGAGCGTTTCGGGATAGACCTTGCGCACCGACGCGTCGGCGATCCATGGCAGCGTTTTGACCCGGTCGAGCGCGGCGTCGACGTCGAAACCGATCAGCGAGGTCCAGCCGGACAGTTCGAGTTTTTCGAGCACGTCGATTTCCGAGGTCTCGCGATGGCCGACGACGCGGATCTGGTCGACGGCGAACCCGGTGCGCGCGGTGACGGCCTGGGCGACGCCCGGAAGCTCGCCGCCGAGATAGGAACCGTAGAGCCCCGTCGCGCCGAATATGAGCGCGGTGGCGACCGTGGCGGCGTAGCGCGGCGGCACGAAATCGCCGGTGCCGAGGCGCGAGAGCAGGCGCGCGGGGCGGCGCAACGCCCGCGGCAGGACGAAGCGGTCTGCGAAACGCGATCCGTCCGGAGCGGGGCGCCCCGGCCCGCGCCTGTCCTGACCTGCTCTTAACGCAAACACGACGCGTCCTCCACCATCCAACTCAGCAACTCACCGAAGGAATGACCGGCCTCGGCGGCGATTTCCGGAACGAGCGACGTCGGCGTCATCCCGGGCTGGGTGTTGACTTCGAGCCAGATGACCTCGCCATTTTCGGAGTGGCGGTCGTCATATCGAAAGTCTGACCGGGACACGCCCCGGCACCCGATCGCTTGATGAGCCTTGAGGGACAGTGTCTGTATTTTTTGGTAAATATTTAGTGAAATTTTAGCCGGGCAAACGTGTTTTGATCCGCCTGCCACGTATTTGGAGTCGTAATCGTAGAAGGCGTGACCGGTCGGCACGATTTCGCACACGCCGAGCGCCACGTCGCCCATCACCGCGCAGGTGAGTTCTCGCCCGTGCACGTAGCGTTCGACCATCACGCGGTCGCCGTATTTCCAGTCCGGCGACGCCACCGCCTGCGGCGGGAAGGACTGGCCCTCCTTGACGATCACCACGCCGAAGCTCGATCCTTCGTTGACCGGCTTGATGACATAGGGCGGTTTCATCGGATGGTCGTTGCGGATCGAGCGTCGGTCCATGACGCGCGATTCGGAGACGGGAATGCCCGTTGCCTTGGCGACCCGCTTGGCCTGCTCCTTGTTCATCGCCAGCGCCGAGGCCAGCACGCCCGAATGCGTGTAGGGAATTTCGAGATATTCGAGGATGCCCTGGATCGTCCCGTCCTCGCCGTAGGGTCCGTGCAGGGCGTTGAACGCGGCGTCCGGGCGGAGTTCGGCAAGCACGCTTGCGATATCGCGGCCGACATCGACGCGGGTGACCTGGTAGCCCTCGGCCTCGAGAGCATCGGCACAGGCGTTCCCGGACGACAGCGACACCGGCCGCTCGGACGAAAAACCTCCATGGAGAACCGCGACGTGCTTGGCCGATTGACTCACGCAATCCCCTTTCAGCCTCTCTCGAAGCCTCGATTCCGGACAGAGTCCGAGCGCGCCGGCAAGGCCCCTTGCCGGGCAAAAAAAGTCGGACGCAAATCAGGAAACGCTACGGCCTTACAGAATCAGACCGATGAATCCGTGGCAAGCCTTGATTGCCGGCATGAGCCACGCGGTGGGTGCGCTATGGCTTTTCGGACTCACTACGCAAGCCTCGCGCAGGGTTCGGGCCGCCTCGGCCTAGAGGAGTCGCCCGAGGAAGGGATCGACTTCGTAGCCCGGCTTGAAACGGCCAAGCCGCTTGATCTCCCAGTGCAGCCGTATGCCGGATGTTTCGAGCACGCGTGCACGAACGGTTTCACCAAGATATTCAAGGTCATAGCCGGTTGCGTTGCCAACGTTGATCATGAAATTGCAGTGCATTGGTGACATCTGCGCGCCGCCGATCATCAGGCCGCGACATCCGGCCCTGTCGATTTCCTTCCATGCCGATGTCCCCTCGGGGTTCTTGAAGGTCGAGCCGCCGGTCTTCTCGCGGATCGGCTGGACCGTCTCGCGATGGGTCTGCACGGCGTCCATCGCGGCCCGGATCGTTTCCTGCGTTTCGCGATAGCCTTCGAGGGTTACGGAGGTGAAGATGAACTGGTCTGGGACCGCCGAATGGCGATAGGCATAGCCCATTTCGGCGTTGGTGAAGACATGGCGTTCGCCCCGCCGGTCGAACGCCCGCACCTCCACGACGCGCTCGCGCGTCTCGACGCCGTTGGCTCCGGCGTTCATGCGCAGCGCGCCGCCGATGCCGCCGGGAATCCCGTGATAGAAATGGAACCCGCCGATGCCGGCTTCGAGCGCCAGCGCCGCGACGCGCTTGTCCGGGGTCGCCGCACCGGCCCGAATGCGGGTCGGCGCAATGATCTCCGCTTCGCCGAAGCCCTTGGCGGACAGGCGGACGACGAAGCCGTGGATGCCGCCGCTGCGGACAAGCAGGTTGGAACCGATGCCCACGACCGTCAGCGGCGCGTCGGGCGGCAGCGCCTTCAAGAACGCCGCGAGATCGGCCTCGTCCGCGGGCTGGAACAGCGCATCCGCCGTGCCGCCGGCCCGGAACCATGTGATCTTGTCCATCTCGGCATCGGGCGTGATGCGCCCGCGTAGATCGGAAAGCTTGTCACCGAGCGACGCAAGAAGCATTTGGCCGCGCGTCATATACCGAAACCATCCGTGCCCCCGGCCAATTCCTGCGGCAGGGCGTAGGCCCATTGCGTGATGCTGCCGGCGCCGAGGAAGACGACGAAATCGCCGTCCCTCGCCATCTCGCGCACCGCCGGCGCGATCGCGCGCGGTCCATCGATGTAGCGCGCGTCGCGGTGGCCGCCGGCGCGGATGCGCTGCGCCAGGGCCTCCGAATTGACCCCATCGATCGCATCTTCGCCCGCCGCGTAGACCGGCGCGACCATGATAGTGTCGGCGTCGTTGAAACAGGCCGAGAACTCGTCGAACAGATCGTGCAGGCGACTGAAGCGATGCGGCTGCGCGATCGCGATCACGCGGCCCGTCGTCGCGTCCCGCGCCGCCCTGAGCACCGCCATGATCTCGACGGGATGATGGCCGTAATCGTCATAGACCCGCACGCCGTTCCAGGTCCCGGTCAACGTGAAGCGCCGTTTGACGCCGCCGAAGCCGGCCAGGCCTTTTTTGATCGCCTCGCCCGATATCCCGAGTTCGTGCGCAACCGCGATCGCGGCTGTGGCGTTCGAAACGTTGTGGCGGCCGGGCATCGGCAGATGCAAATCCTCGATCCGGGTTTCGCCGCCCGTCTTCCGGTTGCGCAGGATCACGTCGAATTGCGAGACGCCGCCGTCCATCCGGCGTCGCGTGAAGCGGACATCGGCCTGCGCATTCTCGCCATAGGTGATGACGCGTCGGTCCTCGATGCGGCTGACCAGCGCCTGCACTTCGGGATGATCGGTGCACATCACGCCGAAACCGTAGAACGGCACGTTCTCGACGAACTGCCGGAACGCCTCGCGCACACGGTCGAAATTGCCGTAGTGATCGAGATGCTCGGGATCAATGTTGGTGATGACGGCGATCTCGGCCGGCAGTTTCAGGAAGGTGCCGTCGCTCTCGTCGGCCTCCACCACCATCCACTCGCCTGCGCCCATCCGCGCATTGGTGCCGTAGGCATTGATGATCCCGCCGTTGATGACCGTCGGGTCGAGTCCGCCGGCGTCGAGCAGGGCTGCGACCATCGAAGTGGTCGTCGTCTTGCCGTGCGTCCCGCCGATCGCCACCGCTTGGCGGAATCGCATCAGTTCGGCCAGCATCTCGGCGCGGCGCACGATCGGCAGCAGCTTTTCACGCGCCGCGGCCAGTTCCGGATTGCCCTTCTTGATCGCCGTCGAGACGACGACCACTTCCGCCTCGCCAAGATTTTCGGCCTTGTGGCCCACGAAGCAGGCGATGCCCTTGCCGCGCAGGCGCTGCACGTTGGCGCTCTCGGCCTGATCGGAGCCCTGCACTTGATAGCCGAGATTGTGCAGCACCTCGGCGATGCCGCTCATGCCGATGCCGCCAATGCCGATGAAATGCACTAGCCCGATCGTCTCCGGCATCTTCATGACCGCAACCTCTGCTTTATGTCCGCGATCGTCCTGCGCGCGGCAATAGCCTCTGTCAGGTCGGCGAGCAATCGCGTCGCATCGGGCTTTCCGGCGCGCTTGGCGGCGGCCGCCATCGCGCCCAGGCGGCCCGGATCGGCCATCAGGCCGCCGATCAGTTCGGCGATGCGGTCCGACGAGAGCGTCGCCTGAGGGTGGACCTCGCCGCCGCCGAAGGCTGCCAGCGACGCGGCGTTCGCGGCCTGGTCGTGATCGAGCGCGAAGGGATACGGCACGAAGATCGCCGGCCGCCCGATCACGGCAATCTCCGAGACCGTCGACGCGCCAGACCGCGACATCACCAGATGCGAGGCCGCCATGCGCGCGGCCATGTTGGTGAAGAACGGAGAGACCTCCGCCGGGACGCCGAGATCCCGATATCCGGCCTTGACCCGCTCCATGTCCTCGGCGCGCGCCTGCTGCGTGACCCTGAGGCGTTTGCGCGTACTGGCGTCGAGTTTGCCGATCGCTTCCGGCATGGCGTCGGCGAAAAACTGCGCGCCCTGGCTGCCGCCGAAAACGAGCAGGCGAAACGCGTCGTCGCCCTCGGAAGGCGCGTAGGGATGGCGCGCGGCGTCGAGCACGGCCGGGCGCACCGGGTTGCCGGTCGTCACGATCTTGGCCGCCACGCCCTCGGATCCCCCCTGCAGGAATCCGCCGGCGATCGCATCGACGCGGCCCGCGAGCGCCTTGTTGGCGCGGCCCATGACTGCGTTCTGCTCGTGAATGAGTGTCGGCGTCCTGCGCAGGGTCGCCGCGTAGAGCGGCGGCAGCGTCGGGTAGCCGCCGAAGCCGACGACGGCTTCCGGCTTGATCCGCCTGATCACCGCCGAAGCCTGCCGCACCCCGCGCCAGATCCTCCAGAAGGACGCGGCAAGCGCGAACGGGTTGCGCGCGCCGATCGTCGCCGAAGAGATCGGATGGACCTCGCTGGCCGGGAAACCGCCCGCGTAGCGCTCGGCGCGGTCGTCGGTCGCCAGATGCACGGTCCAGCCGCGCAGCAGCAGTTCGTGCGCCAGCGCCTCGGCCGGAAACAGATGCCCGCCGGTGCCGCCCGCCGCGAGAAGGATCGCGCCCCGCGTCATCCTATTCCGCGGCCAGCGCGTGCTGCGCCAGCATCGTCAGTCCGGGCTGCTTGCGGCGCATCGGCTTCTTGCGCGTCAGCGCGAGCACCATGCCCATCGAAATGGCGATGGCGATGAGCGACGAGCCGCCATAGGAGATGAACGGCAGCGTCATGCCCTTGGCCGGCATCATCTGGAGGTTGACGCCCATGTTGATGATCGACTGGAAGCCGAACACCACGACCAGCCCCGAGACGGCGTAACGCGTGAAATCGTCCTGCTCGCGCAAGGCGGTGTTGAGTCCGCGCAGCACGATGAAGGCGAAGATCGACATGATCGCGAAGCACATGACCAGCCCGTACTCCTCGCCGGCGACCGCGAAGACGAAGTCGGCATGCGCGTCCGGAATCATCTTCTTGAAGACGCCCTCGCCCGGCCCGACTCCGAATGCGTGTCCGTTGATCAGCGCCTCTCGGCCCATGTCGACCTGGAAGGTGTCGCCCTCGCCGGTCAGGAACCGATCGACGCGTCCCGCGACATGGTCGAAGGCGACGTAGGCGCCGAACGCGCCGAACGCGGCCAGCGAGCCGATCCCGACGATCCAGATCCACGGCATGCCGGCCATGAAGAACATGATGCCCCACGTCGCGGTCGTCAGGATCGTCTGGCCGAGATCGGGCTGCAGCACCAGCAGCGACACGACGACGCCAAGAAGCATCATGGCGAGCAGATTGCCCGGAATGCCCGGATTGCGCGCCTTCTCCGCGAATAGCCACGCGCAGACGATCACGAAGGCCGGCTTGAGGAATTCGGATGGCTGGATCGAAACGCCGGCGAACGACACCCAGCGGTGCGC
Source organism: uncultured Rhizobiaceae bacterium (assembly GCA_964244725.1). GTDB lineage: Bacteria > Pseudomonadota > Alphaproteobacteria > Rhizobiales > Rhizobiaceae > Kumtagia. The sequence goes on along the minus strand of CAXTJQ010000002.1, from coordinate 137,436 downwards.
GCCCTTCACTTCCACGCCCACGAACAGCACGGCCACCATGAGCAGCAGCGCGACGCCGAGCATGATCAACGCCATCCGCCGCACCTGGCGCGGCGTCAGGAACGAGACGCCGATCAGCGCGCCCACGGCCGGGATCATGTAGATGATGTGCAGCTTGGCGAAATGGAAGCTGTCGAGCCCGATGCGCTGCGCGACCGCGGGGCTCGCGGCGAAGGACAGAATGACGCCCAATCCCATCAGCGACAGGAAAGCGGCGAGGAACCAGCGGTCGATCGTGCGCCACCAGACGGCGACGGGGCTGCGATCCAGGCGGCTTTGCATCAGCATTTCCCTCCGATCGGGACGACGTGGTCGATCGATTGCACGGCGGCCCGGAAGGCGTCGCCGCGCACTTCGAAGTTCTTGTACTGGTCGAAGCTTGCGCAAGCCGGGGAGAGCAGCACCACGGCCTCGCCGTCTTCGTCCTGCGCCGCGTCGCTCGCGGCATGGTCGATGGCGGCCGCCAGCGTGCCGGATATCTCGTAAGGCACCGCTTCGCCGAGGGTCGCCGAGAAGGCCGGCGCCGCCTCGCCGATCAGATAGGCCTTGGCGATGCGCGGAAAATAGGAGCGCAGGGGCTCGATGCCGCCTTCTTTGGCCAATCCACCGGCGATCCAGTAGATGCGCGGAAAGCTCGACAGCGCGGGCGCGCAGGCGTCGGCATTGGTCGCCTTGGAATCGTTGACGAAGAGGACGTGGTCCTTGCGCCCGACCTGCTCCATCCTGTGCGCGAGACCGGGGAAGCTTTCGAGGCCCGATTGGATTTCGCCCAGATCGAGCCCGACCTTCAGGCAGGCCGCAAGTGCGGCGAGCGCATTCTGCGCGTTGTGCTGGCCGCGCAGCGAGCCGATGCCCTCCAGGAACCCGATGCGCTCGTAGTGCCCGTCCCTGGCCTCCATCAGGTCCGCGCCGTCGGCGAAATAGCCGTCGGTCAGCGGCAGGCGCTTGGAGATGCGGATAACCTCCTTGCCGGCTTTTTCCAGCATGTCGGCGATCTGCTGGCAAAAAATGTCGTCGACGCCGATGATCGCCGTCTCGCTGCCCGAGACCAGCCGCTCCTTGATCGAGGCGTAGTGCTGGATCGTGCCATGCCGGTCGAGATGGTCGGGCGTGACGTTGAGCAGCACGCCGGCCGTCGGGTTGATCGAGGGCGAGAGATCGACCTGGTAGGACGAGCACTCCACCACATAGAAGCGGTCGTCCCGAAGCGCATCGAGCGTCATCACCGCGCGGCCGATATTGCCGCCCATCTGCGTGTCGCGGCCGGCGGCGCTGAGGATATGCGCCGTGAGCGCCGTCGTCGTCGATTTGCCGTTGGTGCCGGTGATGCCGATGAACGGCGCGTTGGGGGCCTGGCTCGTGCGCTCGCGCGCGAACAACTCGACGTCGCCGATAATCTCGACGCCGGCGCCCCGCGCCAGCTCGACGGTCCAGTGCGGCTTTGGATGGGTAAGCGGCACGCCGGGCGACAGCACGAAGCTCGAGAACCCGCTCCACTCCGCGCCGCGCAGGTCGGCGGTCGGGATCGATTGCCCGGCGGCGTTGGCGACGCTGCCCGGATTGTCGTCCCAGGCCAGCACTTCCGCCCCGCCCTCCATCAAGGCGCGCGCGGTGGCGACGCCCGAGCCGCCGAGGCCGAACAGGGCGACCTTCCGGCCGGCAAAGGAGCGCGCGGCGATCATTACCGCAGCTTCAGGCTCGACAGGCCGACGAGCGCGAGAATGACGGCGATGATCCAGAAGCGGATCACGACCTGGCTCTCGGTCCAGCCCAGTTTTTCGAAATGGTGGTGAATCGGCGCCATCAGGAAGACGCGCCGGCCGGTCATCTTGAAGAACCCGACCTGGATGATGACCGACAGCGCTTCCATCACGAACAGGCCGCCGACGATGGCGAGCACGATCTCGTGCTTGGTCGCGACCGCCACGGTGCCGATCAGGCCGCCCATGGCGAGCGAACCCGTGTCGCCCATGAAGATGGCGGCGGGCGGCGCGTTGAACCAGAGGAAGCCGAGGCCGGCGCCGATGACCGCGCCGAGGATCACCGCGAGTTCGCCCGTGCCGGGCACGAAATGGATCTGCAGATACTCGGCGAACACCGCGTTGCCGGACAGATAAGCGATGACGCCGAAGGACGCCGCCGCGATCATGATCGGCACGATCGCCAGCCCGTCGAGGCCGTCCGTCAGGTTGACCGCGTTGCCCGCGCCGACCACCACGACGCAGGAGAACGGGATGAAGAACCAGCCCAGATTGTAGAGGAAGTCCTTGACGAACGGGAAGGTCAGCGAGGACGAGAACGGCACCTGACCGTTGCGCATGATGACGAAGGCGGCGATCCCCGCGATGGCGAACTCGATCGCCAGCCGCGCCTTGCCGGACAGGCCGAGATGCGATTGCTTCGTCACCTTCTTGTAATCGTCGTAGAAGCCGACCGCGCCGAAGCCAAGCGTCACGAATAGCACGACCCAGACGTAGACGCTCGTGATGTTGGCCCACAGCAGCGACGAGCCGACGATCCCGCTCATGATCATCAGACCGCCCATCGTCGGCGTGCCGGCCTTCTTGAAATGCGTCTGCGGCCCGTCGGCGCGGATCGGCTGCCCCTTGCCCTGCCGCAGCCGCAGCGAATCGATAATTCCCGGCCCGAAGATGAAGACGATCAGCGCGGCCGTGATCAGCGCCCCGCCGGTGCGGAAGGTGATGTAGCGGAAGACGTTGAAAAGCGAGACCTTGTCATCGAAATCGACGAGCAGCGTGAGCATTCTTCCCCCGGGGTCCGCTCAGTGCAGCTTCTGGCCGCCGGCATGCGCCGGAAACCGGTGGAGGAGCGCTTCGACCAGCTTGGAAAAGCCGATCCCCTTGGACGATTTGACCATCACCACGTCGCCCGGTTTGACGGTGTCGAGCAGGATCGGCTCGAGATCCTCGGCCGAGGATCGATATTCCTGCCGCACGCCTTCCGGAAGCGACTCGGACAGGCCCTTCATGTGCGGGCCGGCAAGCATGATGATATCGGCATGAGTGGCGGACAGGACGGCCGCGAGGTCGGCGTGCAGCCTGGCCGAATGGTCGCCGAGTTCCAGCATGTCGCCGAGCACGGCGATGCGGCGGCCGGGATCCGCCACCGGCGTCGATTCGAGCAGTTCGAGCGCCGCCTTCATCGAGGCCGGATTGGCGTTGTAGCTCTCGTCGATCAGCGTGAACGCGCCGCCGTCGTCGGCGTCGAGCCGGTGACGCTTGCCCCGGCCGCTTTCCGGCTCCAGCGTGCCGAGCGCGACGATGACCTTCGTCATGTCGGCGCCCACCAGCCGGGCCGCGCCGAGCACGGCGAGGACGTTCTGGACGATATGCCGTCCCGGCGCGCCGACGCGCGCATCGACCACCTTGCCGGCGAACTTGACGGAAATGTCGGAGTGGTCGCCCGCAAGCTGGCATTTGATGAGGCGGAACTGCGCGCGGGCGCTTTCGCCGAAACCGACGATGTGGCCCACGCCGCGCTCGTGCGCCAGGCGGTCGAGCAGCTTCCAGCGCTCGTCGTCGCGGTTGAGCAGCGCGTAGCCGTTGGGCTCCAGGCCCTCGAAGATTTCCGCCTTGGCGCGGGCGATCTCGTCGAGGCTGTCGAAGAACCCGAGGTGCGCCGCCGCGATCAGCGTCACGATCGCGACGTGGGGGCGGACCATTTTGACCAGCGGCCGGATTTCGCCGGGATGGTTCATGCCGATCTCGAAGACGGCGTAGTGGCAGTCGGCCGGCATCCGCGCCAGCGTCAGCGGCACGCCCCAGTGATTGTTGAAGGACTTGTCCGAAGCATGGACTTTGCCGTCTGCGCTCAGCACATGGCGCAGCGCCTCCTTGGTCGTCGTCTTGCCGACCGACCCGGTGACCGCGATGATCTTGGCGCGCGACCGCGTCCGCGCCGCCATTCCCAGCTTTTCGAGCGCGGCGAGCACATCCGGCACGACGATCATCGGCGCGGTCAGGCGCCCCAGCGCGGGCAGCTTGCCTTCGGAGACGACCAGAACGGCGGCCCCCGCCTTGATCGCGGCGGTTGCGAAGTCGTGGCCGTCCATCGTCTCGCCCCTGATGGCGAAGAACGCCTCGCCCGGGTTCAGCGAGCGGCTGTCGATCGAAATGCCGGTGATGCCCGCCGGCTGCGCGCCGATCGGCCTCCCGTCCATCGCGGCGACGAGGTCGGTGGACGTCCAGAGCAGCGTCATGCGGCGCGCTCCCGCAACGCTCTGCGCGCTTCGTCGTGGTCCGAGAACGGCAGCGTCGCAGCGCCGATCGTCTGGCCCTCCTCATGCCCCTTGCCCGCGACGATCAGCGTATCGCCGGGCTCGAGCATGTCGACCGCCGTCCGGATCGCGGTCCGGCGGTCGCCGATCTCCACCGCGCCCGGCGCAGCCGCCAGGATCGCGGCGCGGATCGCCGCCGGAACCTCCGAACGCGGATTGTCGTCGGTTACGATCGTCGCGTCGGCCAGCCGCGTCGCGATCTCGCCCATGATCGGCCGCTTGCCGCGGTCGCGGTCTCCGCCGCAGCCGAACACGACGATCACCCGGCCCGTCGTGAAAGGCCGCACCGACGACAGCACGTTTTCGAGCGCATCCGGCTTGTGGGCGTAGTCGACGTAAACGGGTGCGCCGTTCCGGGCAGTTCCGACCAAGTCCAGGCGTCCCGGCGCGCCCTTGAGTTTTTCCAGCGCCGGCAGCGCGATGTCGGCGGACAGCCCCGTCGCCATCGCCAGCCCTGCCGCCACCAGCGCGTTGTAGAGCTGGAAATCGCCGGCGAGCGGCAGGTCGATCTCGTGGATGCGGCCGTCATGCTCGATCTCGGCGCGCTGGCGGTAGCGCTGCTGCTCGACCCGCTTCAGGTTGAGATACGCGCCTTTGCGGCCGACGGTCAGCACCGTGAGGCCGGCGGTCCCCGCCGCGTCCACCGTCGCGTCCGAGTAGGGATCGTCGGCAAAGATCACCGCCGGCGCGCCTTTCGGGAGCAGCGTGTCGAATAGACGAAGCTTGGCGGCGTGATAGTCCTGGACGGTCGGATGATAGTCCATGTGGTCGCGGCCGAGATTGGTGAAGCCGCCTGCCGCCAGCCTGACGCCGTCGAGCCGCCGCTGGTCAAGGCCGTGGCTCGACGCTTCCATCGCGACGTGCGTGACGCCGGAATCGGCAAGTTCTGCCAACATGCGGTGCAGCGCCACCGGGTCGGGCGTCGTCAGCGACCCGTAGTCGTTGCGGCCCGGCGCGACGACGCCTGTGGTGCCGATGCTGGCGGCGGCATATCCCGCCTGCTCCCATATCTGGCGGGTGAAGGCCGCAACGGACGTCTTGCCGCTGGTGCCGGTGACCGCTGCCATCGTCTTTGGCTGCCGGCCATAGAACCCCGCCGCCAGTTGCGCCAGCGCGAGCCGGGGGTCGTCGACCGCGAGAACCGGAATGGCGTGGCCGTCGGCCTTCGTTGCCTTGCCGACCACCGCCGCGACCGCGCCGCGCCGCGCCGCATCGGCCACGAAGCTGGAGCCGTCGGCCTTGGCGCCCGCGATGGCGACGAACACGCAGCCCGGGCCGACATCGCGCGAATCCGAGGTCACGCCGGCGATCTCCAGCGCGGCGGGCAGGCCCGCTGCGGCTGGAACCATGGCTGCGATCTCGGCGAATTTCATTGCGGTCGACGATCTTGGGTTCGGCAAAAACAAAGGACGCGCTTTGCCGGCGCGTCCAGGAATCATTGTGAGGACGCCAGCGTAGCCCCGTCTTCATGGCTGAAATCGGGCTTGACGCCAAGCATCGAGGCCGAGCGCCGAATGATGTTGGCCACGATCGGCGCCGCGTTGGACCCTGCGGTGGCGCCCATACCTGGTTTCTCCGGCTTCGGTTCGTCGATGATCGACAGCACGATGTATTGCGGGTTGTCCATCGGGAAGGACGCCACGAATGCATTGAAGCGCTTGTCGGACGAGTAGCGGCCGTTGACCACTTTCTCGGCCGTTCCGGTCTTGCCGCCGACCCGGTATCCCGGCACCGCCGCGCGCGAACCCGAGCCCCCCGAGCCCTTGGTGGCGTTCAGCGTATAGAGGTAGCGCATGCTTTCGACAGTGTAGTCGGTGACGACCTTCTTCCCGAGTTCGAATGCCCGGCCCTGCGTCCTCGGCAAAAAGGTAGGCGGCAACAGCATTCCCGTCATCAGCGCCGCGCAGCCCACCGCCGTCTGCAACGGCGTGGTCGAGACGCCGTGCCCGAATGCGACGGTGATCGAATGAACCTTCTTCCAGACTTTTGGCTCCGTCGGCTTGGCGACCTCCGGCAGTTCGGTCTTCATCCTTTCCAGGACGCCGAGCCGGTGCAGGAATTCGCGGTGGCCCTGGATGCCGACCACGTCCGCTTCCTTGGCCGAGCCGATGTTCGAGGAGTAGATGAAGACCTCGGGAACCGACAGCACCCGATGTTTGCCGTGAAAATCCTTGATCGTCTGGTGGCCGATGGTGATCGGCCGCGTCGCGTCGAAGCGACTCTTGAGCGTGATCTTGCCCGAATCGAGCGCCATGCCGGTCGTGAAGCTCTTGAACGTCGAACCCATCTCGTAGAGGCCGGCCGACATCCGGTTGAGATGGTCCTTGTCCAGGGCGTTGACGGGATTGTTCGGGTCGAAGTCCGGCACCGACGCCATTGCCAGCACCTCCCCCGTCTTGACGTTGAGGACGACCGCGCCGGCCGCGATCGCGTGATAGCGCTCCATTGCCTGCGAAATCTCGTCGCGCACGATGTGCTGCACGCGGATGTCGATCGAGAGCTTGACGGGTTGCAGGTCCTTCGCGACCGCCAGCCCCGAGGCCTGCAAATCGGCGAGGCCCTGGTCGTCGATGTACTTCTCCATCCCCGCGATGCCCTGATTGTCGATATTGGTCAGGCCGAGAATGTGCGAGGCGGTCGGTCCGCCAGGGTAGAAGCGGCGCTTTTCCGTGCGGAAGCCGATTCCCGGCAGGCCGAGCGCCATGATATCGGACTGCTGTCTGGGCGTCAGCTGCCGCTTAAGCCAGACGAAGCCCGCGCCGCCCTTGAGCTTGTGGTAGGTCTGCTCGACCTCGAGGTCAGGCAGCACGGTTTGTAGCTTCTCGATGATTTCGTCGGCGTCGACAATGCGGCGCGGTTCGGCGAACAGCGACAGGGTCTTGATGTCGGTCGCCAATACCTGGCCGTTGCGGTCGACGATGTCGGGCCGCGAGGCGGTGACGCGCGATTGCGGACCGCCGCCCGTGTCCGGCTCGAGCGTGCCCAGGTAGGCGAGCCGTCCGGCGATCGACGCATAGATGCAGAAGAACGCCCCCATCGTCATCACGACGCGGTTCCTGCTGCGGCCGCCCGTCGTCTTGCGCGCGCCGTCGAACACGATCGCGGCGACCGAGCTTGCGGCGGCGGCCTTTCGCCTGCGCCAGAATGTCGTCATTCGTCCACCGCGCCCGTTGTGGTTTCGTCAGGTTCTTCATCCGCCGGCGGCGCGGCGGCCTTCGGCGTCTTGGACGGCGTTGCCGGCTGCTTGCTCGCGACCGCGCCGGTCGCCTGGCCGATAATGTCCTCAATGGCGAGGTGGCGCTCCGGCGCCTCGCTCAGCGCCGCGAACTGGTGCGGATCGACCGGCTGCAGCTGCAAATCGGCCTGGTAGGCCTCGCTCAGCCTCTGCAGGCGGGCCGGCTGCGTCAGGAGGCTCCAGTCGGCCTTGAGGAGATCGATGGAATCCTCCTCGAACTTGATCTGCCGCTCGATCTTGCGCACCAGGGCGAGTTGCTCCTCGGCCCCCTGCTTGGTCTTGTAGGTGAAGGCGGCGGCCGCGACCATCACTGCGATCAGCGCTATGTCGCTCGTGCGGAACATCGCTACCGCTCCATCGCGCTGAGGTCTGGGAGTCTCGGCAGCCCGAACAGGCCTTCGTCGGCGGCGCGCGGCGGCGCCTGCGTCCTCACCGCGGCGCGCAGCTTGGCCGATCGCGATCGCGGGTTGGCGTCGATCTCGGCTTGCGCGGCGCTTGCCATGCCGCCGCTCTTCTCGAAGGTCGCGATATCGGCAGCCAGGGCGGGCAGGTGCCGAGAGCCGGCCGCCTGCGTCGAACGATCGTTTATGAAGCGCTTGACGATGCGGTCCTCGAGCGAGTGAAAGGTCACGACCGCGAGCCGCCCGCCCGGCTTCATCACCCGCTCCGCCGCGAGCAGTGCGCGCGACAATTCGCCGAGTTCGTCGTTGATGTAGATGCGCAGGGCCTGGAACACGCGCGTCGCCGGATGGATCTTGTCGCGCGGCGCAAACCCGACGTGGTCGGCGATCGCCTGCGACAGGTCGAGGGTGCGCAGGAACGGCCGCGCGTCGCGGCGGCGCTCGATCATCCGCGCGATGCGGCTGGCGTTCTTCTCCTCGCCGAGCAGGCCGAAGATGCGAATCAGGTCGTTGACCTTGAAATGATTGACCACATCGGCCGCGCTCGGCCCGGTCCGCGCCATGCGCATGTCGAGCGGCCCGTCGTTGCGGAAGGAGAAGCCACGCTCCGCCTGGTCGAGTTGCATGGAGGAGACGCCGATGTCGAGGACGACGCCGTCGACCGCCTCGGCATGGTCGCCGAGCGTCGAGAACGGCGCCTGGACGAGCGTCAGGCGGCCGGCGGCGGCCCTCTCCAGCGCCCTGCCCGCGGCGATCGCGTCCGGATCGCGGTCGATCGCGATGACCGAGGCGCCGGCATCGAGGATGGCCCGCGTATAGCCGCCTGCTCCGAACGTGCCGTCGACGATCGTCTCGCCGGCCTTGGGCGCGAGCGCCGCGAGGACCTCGCCAAGCATGACGGGAACATGCGGCGCGGCCGCCTCGGCGCCGAAGTCGCTCTGACCCCGCGCTTCGGTCATCCGCACCGCCGCGATGCGCCGGCGGCCCCGCATCGTCGATCGGGCCGGTGCCGGCGCTCTCTGTACTGATGGCTCGATCGGGGCATGGGACGACATGAGTGGCGGCATCGATGGGACGGGTCGCGGGCGCCGAAACAGCGGATGCCGCTTCAGGCCCGACATCCTTTGTGATCGATTAAGACTAACGAAGTGTTACTTTTGGAGGAGTGTGGCGGGCCGGTCGCGACGCATCGGATTGCGGACCCGCCATCACGCTTTCGCGATGACTCATTTTGGCAGCGCGCCTTTGCATCGCGTTGTTTTCAATCGGCATGTCAGCCGGCCTGTAAGCCGGGTTTTGTATGGCCCTCGCCCCTTTCGGCGCGAAAACGTGGCGGCCATTCATCTTGGATCCGGATCGCCCCGGACCTCACGCAACCTACCCGGACGGCGGACCGGAAACAGTCCTGAGGGTCGCCCCTCGCGCCGTCCCTATTCGGTTTTGCTCCCGGTGGGGTTTGCCGTGCCGCTCCTGTTGCCAGTCGCGCGGTGGGCTCTTACCCCACCCTTTCACCCTTACCCCGCCGGTATTCCGGTCTCGCCGCAAAAGCTGCGACGGTCGACCGGACTACAGGCGGGGCGGTCTGCTCTCTGTGGCGCTTTCCCTGGGGTCGCCCCCGCCGGCCATTAACCGGCACCGTATCTCCATGGAGCCCGGACTTTCCTCACCCGCCGCCTTTCGGCGCTGGCTGGCGCGGCCGCCCGGCCGGCTGACACGCGCCGTATAGACCGGGTCGCGCACGCGATTGCAACGAAAATCGCGACGTCTAAGCGGTGGGCCGGGGGCTAGACAGACCCGCCAGCAATCGCCGCAACGTGGCGACCGTCGACGGATCGGCCACCCCGTCGATCCGCGCGGGCCGGAAGTGGCGCTGGAACGCGCCGACGATGGTCGCAGTCGCGGAATCGTAGAACCCGCTTGCTTCGATCCCGTAGCCGTAGCCCGCCAGCATCGCCTGCAAGGCGGCGACCTTTTCCCCTGAATAGCCTTCCCCCATGCACTTGCCACGTCGACGGCGCGAGGGTTTGACGAAATGACCGATGCCTTCGCGGTGCAGCCGCGCCCACGGAAAGAGTTCCCCGGGATCGATCTTGCGGCCGGGCGCCACGTCGGAATGCCCCAGCACCATTTCCGGACGGATGCCATGCCGCGCGACGATCCCGCGGCAGAGTCCAATGACGGACGCGATTTGTCTGCGCGGGAAAGGCCGGTATCCGAGCATGTGGCCGGGATTGACGATCTCGATGCCGATCGACTTCGAGTTGATGTCGATGACGCCCATCCACGAGCTCTTGCCGGCATGCCAGGCCCTGTCGCTTTCCCGCACCATCTGCACGACGCCGCCGTCCTCGTGGACGATGTAGTGGCACGACACCTCGGCCGATGGATTGCATAACCGGTCTTCGGCAGCTTGACCGGACCCCATGCCCGTATAATGCAGCAACAGGATATCCGGCCTCGACCCGCCGCGCCGCTCGCCGACATTGGGCGACGCGCGGACCGCAGCACCCGGCTGGTCGGGTGCGAACGCCGTCATGCGACTGGGCGCAGGGCCCGCTCGATCGCTTCGTAAGCCGTATTGATCGCCGCCAGCCGCGCCGTGGCGATGGCGATGAATTCGGCAGGCACGCCGCGCGCGATCAGACGGTCGGGATGATTGTCGGAGACGAGCTCGCGGTAGCGCCTACGGACCTCCTCGAACGGCAGTCCCCGGGCGATGCCGAGGATCACATAGGGATCGGCTCGTCCGAGATCGACATGGCGCGCCAGGATGGTTTCGTAGTGATCGTCGCCGATCTCGAAAATTTCGGCCACCCGGCGCAAATAGAGTCCTTCGCGCTCGTGAAGCAGCCCATCCGCCTTGGCGATATGGAACAGCCCGTCCAGAATATCCTCGAGCATGGCGCAGTCGCGTTTCCCCGATCCGCACAGCGCCGCCATCTGGGCGGCGTAGGTTTCGAACCCGGCTACGTCGGCTTGCGCCAATTCGTACAGCCGCGCGACGTTGCGCGCTTCGGCGGTCGGTATCGAGAAGATTTGCTGGAAGGCCCGGACTTCGTCCTGCGTGACGATCCCGTCGGCTTTGGCCATCTTCGCCGACAGCGCGATCATGGCGACCGAAAATGCAACGCGCCGCCGCAGTGCGGGATCGGAAGCGAACATGATCCGCAAGAGGCCGGCCAGCCCCACCGCGCCTGCATTGGCGGTGGCTCCCAGACGGGCCAGAACGTCCCCGACGCGGGCAAGGATCGACATGGGCCCTTGATACTTGAGCGGGAACCCGTTGGCGAGAGGTCGCATCATGTGCCCATAGAAACGCAGAAAGGGCCGGATTTTTCCGGCCCTTTCTCATCTGTCCGACGGGTCTTATTGCGCGGGAGCCGGCGATACGGGTTTCATCGCTCCATCCGACGGCTCGTTGGCGGGCATGTCGCCCCCCGTGCCGCTCTGGAGCGCCGGTGTGGCATTGGGGCTCGCCGAAGTGTCAGGGGTCATCGGCGTGGTTGATGGCTGGCTTTCTGTGGCCGGCGGATTCGTGCTCTGCGTGGTCGTCTTGTCCGTGCCGCTGTCGCTGCACGCCGCCATGCCGAGCAACCCAACGGCCGCGACCGAAGCCAAAATCACATTCTTCATCACTGTCTCCTTGTCGAATTTGCATTCGCTTGACGGCAAGGGAATGGCCGGGGATGAAATGGGTTTCTTCACGTCTCATGTCGCGCCGAGAGATCGCGTTACTTTGATGGGATGGCCGCGGGCTTCGTAAACACAAAATCAACCATGTTCGGCGATCAAGGACACGCGGGTCGCCCTTCAAGCGCCGTCTGAAAACATGTAGGACTTGCGGTCGAAACGATAGGCGGCCGCTTGGCCGGGGAGACGCGATGCGCCGGTTTGCGGCCCTGGCCTTGGCTTCGTTGCTTGCCGCGTGCAGCACGGCCGACAATCTCGGATTGCAAGGCTCCGCCGATGCGCTCCCGCCCGGCAAGGCGAGCCTGGCGGCATCGCTCCTCAATCCCCGCTTCGGCGACCGCGACCCGCATATATGGCAGGCGCGCACGCCCTTCGGCTACGCCGTTCACGGAACCGACGTCTCGAAATACCAGACGAGGATCGATTGGGCCGCCGCCAAGGCGTCCGGCATCTCCTTCGCCTTCATCAAAGCGACAGAGGGCGGCGACCGGGTCGACGACAAGTTCGCCGAGCATTGGCAGGGCGCGCGCGCCGCCGGCGTGCCGCGCAGCGCCTACCACTTCTACTATTTCTGCCGGCCCGCGATCGAACAGGCGAACTGGTACATCGCCAATGTGCCGCGGGATCGCACCGCGCTGCCGCCGGTGCTCGACATGGAGTGGAACCCCTCCTCGCCCACCTGCAAGCTCCGCCCGAGCGCCGCGACCGTGCGCGCCGAGATGGAGATATTCCTGTCCACGGTCGAGAAACACTACGGCAAGAAGCCGATCATCTACACGTCGATCGACTTCTTCGAGGACAATCGCTTGGCCTCCTTCACCGGCTACCCGTACTGGCTGCGCTCGGTCGCCGACCATCCGGGCGACCGATACGGCGCGCATCCCTTCACCTTCTGGCAATACACCGGCACCGGCATCGTGCCCGGCATCAAGGGCGACGCCGACATCAACGTCTTCAACGGCACCCACGCCGCTTGGAGGAAATGGATCGCGCGGAACACGCGTTGACGTTTGCTCAGCTTTCGCGGCTCATCGCCGTGAATTGCGTCGCCGCCCGCTTTTTGCCATGAGGTTTGCGCAGGTAGGCCCAAATCGCCCGCCCCGGAGCACGACCCACCATGCTGAAGTCGTTCGCAGCCTTGACCCTCTGTGTGGCGGTCGCCTTGTCGTCCCCGGCCTGCGCGCAGGAGTGCGACGGCGATTTCGAAGCTTGGCGCGCCCAGCTGGCGGCGGAAGCCAAGGCGGCCGGCGTCGGCGAGACGGGCCTGGCGGCGCTGGCGGCGGCCGATATCGACACCCGCGTCCTGGCGCGGGACCGGGCGCAGGGCGTCTTCAACCAGACTTTCCTCGAATTCTCGTCGCGGATGATCTCGGACTACCGCCTCAAGCAGGGCGCGGCCAACCTGAAAAAATACGCCGATGTCTTCGCGCGCGCCGAAAGCGAGTTCGGCGTGCCCGGACCGGTCATCGCGGCCTTCTGGGCGCTGGAAACGGATTTCGGCGCCGTCCAGGGCGATTTTGGCACGTTGAACGCCATTGTCACGCTCGCCCATGACTGCCGCCGGCCCGAGCTGTTCAGGCCGCAGCTCGTCCCGCTTCTCACTTTGATCGACAAGGGCGAACTGCCCGCGGACGTGAAGGGCGCGTGGGCCGGCGAGATCGGCCAGACCCAGATGCTGCCCTCCGATATCCTGAAGCTCGGTCAGGACGGCGACGGCGACGGCAGGATCGACGTCCGGCGCGACGCCCCGGACGTGATCCTGACCACGGCGGCCAAGATCAGGGACCGCGGCTGGAAAGCCGGCCAGCCCTGGCTGCAGGAGGTGCGCGTTCCCGACGACATGCCCTGGGAGCAGACCGGCCGCACCAACAAGCTGCCGATCGCGCGATTGACCGGATGGGGCCTGACCTACCGCGACGGGTCGCCGCTCAAGGAAGACGGCCTGCTCGCTGGCGTCGTGCTGCCGATGGGCCGGAAGGGCCCGGCCTTCATCAGCCACGACAATTACGACATCTACCTCCAGTGGAACCAGTCGATCACCTACACCCTGACCGCCGCCGTGCTCGCGACGCGATTGGCCGGCGCCCCGCCGATCAACAGGCGCAACCCCGATCCGGGCCTCGTCGGCGACGCCATGCGGCAGCTGCAGCAGAAGCTTCAGGACAAGGGCTACGATGTCGGCGGCATCGACGGCATTTTAGGCGTCAACACGCGCGAAGCCGTCCGGCAGGAGCAGAAGAAGCTGGGCCTGCCGGTCGATGGCTGGCCGACATCCGAGTTGCTGGCCGCGATCTGAGACCGGTCGCGCAGCGGCGACGTTCCGCCGTCAAATGGCGAGCAGTTCCTGACGCATGCGCAAGGTGACGACGGCGCCCTCGGGAGGCCAGTCGAACGAGACCGTGCCGCCGAACTGATTGCTGATGCTTTTGTTGATCAATTGGCTGCCGAAACCGGCGCTTCCCCGGTTGGCGGCAACCGGAGGGCCGCCCCTTTCGGTCCAAGTGAAGACGGCGACCTCCTGGTTGACAACACATTCGACATCGAGAGTTCCAGTCTGTTTTGACAGAGCCCCATATTTCAGGGAATTGGTCGCCAGTTCGTGAACGACCAAAGCGAGTGTCGTGATCGATGAACTGCCGACGACCATGAGTGGAACGGAGATGCGGACCCGTTCGGCGAAGTCGCCGTTTTCGGTGTAGGGTGCGAGCAGGACACCGAGCAGGTCGCCGAGCAGGACTGTCCTTTTCGGCCCGGTCGGAATCGGCCGAACCAGATCGTGCGCGCGATCGAGCGCGGTCAATCGCTGCGTGAGATCACGCGCCATCTCGGCCGTCGTCGTCGTCGAGCGGGCGGCGATCGTGGTCAGAGCCGAAGCGATGGCGAAGAGATTCTTGACCCGGTGACCCATTTCACCCGCCAGCATCTCGCGCGCTTCCTCCACGGACTTGCGCTCCGTCACGTCGAGAAAGACACCGAACATGATCCGCCCCACCGTACCGACGTCCTCACCGCGTCCGCGCGTCGAGATCCACCGGATCTCCTCGTCCAGCAGGATGCGGAAATCGACCTCGTAGTGGCCCAGCACCCGCCGCATTGCGTTGAACCCGGTTCTCACCCGGTCGAGATCGGCGGGATGGATGCGCGCCGACAAGTCCTCGAAGGTGACGGGGCCGCCTCCCACGCCCCACATCGCATGCGCGCGTTCGTCCATGGCCAGTTCGTCGGTATCGAGGCGCCACGACCACAGCGCCACCCCTGCGGCGTCCGTCGCGATCCGCAGCCGGTTCGCGTCCCACACGGTGCTGATCGACCTTGGCCACGGGTCGGCCGTGGTTTGGGGCGTCAGCAATTTCTCGAGGGCGGCGCCAAGCCTGGACCGGTCATAGGGCTTCTGCAGGAGAGGACGCGAAACATACGCGTCCTGCAGGCTGTTCTTGTGATAGCCGGTCGAGAAGACGAAGGGCACCCCCTGAGCGGTTAGAGCGTCCGCGACGCTGTAGCTTTCCTCGCCGTTCAGATTGATGTCGAGCACCGCCGCATCCACTGTTTCGGACTGGATGATCGCCAAGGCCTGATTGACGCGGGCGGCCGGACCGACGACGGCGCAGCCGAGCCGGGTGAGCATGTCTTCCACCGCGAACGCCACCATCATCTCGTCTTCGACCAAGAGGATGCGGCGACCGGAGAGCGCGCTATGCATCGTTAGCCCATTCTCTCGCGACAATTGGCATGTCGATGTGGCAGACGACCCCGGCAGGCTCGTAGTCCAGACGGACGTTCCCGTTGATTTCCTGAGCCAATCCACGCTCGATCAGGCGTGAACCGAATCCCTTGTGACTTGGTCGCGAAACCGTTGGACCACCGCTTTCCCGCCAGCGCAGCGCCAGCCGCTGGCCCTCCTGCGCCGGCTCGACGAGCCATGAAATCGCGACCTTGCCGGACGCGCCGTCGGTAAGAGCGCCGTGTCGCGTCGCGTTGGTCGCCAGTTCGTGCAAGGCC
Source organism: uncultured Rhizobiaceae bacterium (assembly GCA_964244725.1). Classification (GTDB taxonomy): domain Bacteria; phylum Pseudomonadota; class Alphaproteobacteria; order Rhizobiales; family Rhizobiaceae; genus Kumtagia. The sequence continues at coordinate 121,775 of CAXTJQ010000002.1, read as the reverse complement.
ACTGCCAGGGACAGAGCCGCCTTGGGCTGCAGGCGGACATTGTCGCCTTCGATGCGAAAACGAATCGCTCGCCGGTCGGAGAGGCCGAAAGGCTCGAGTATCGCGTCGATCACGTCGCGGAGCCCCACGCGATCCCAGTTCTCCGCTCCCAGGAGACTATGGGCTTTCGAAAGCGCCAGGATGCGGCCCTCCAGCGTGTCGATGGCTTCTTCGTCCACCATGTCGTGCAGGGTCTGCCCGACGATCGAAAGCACGGTCGCGAGCGTGTTTTGCGTTCGATGGTTGAGTTCGTCGAGGAGAAACCGAAGCCGGTCGCGCTCCCGAACATGTTTGGTGAGATCTACGAAGGATGCGAAATGCTGGGTGATCGCACCGTCGGCGTCGCGTACCGGGTTGATCAGGATCGAAGCCCAGAAGAAGCTGCCGTCCCGGCGACGGTAGCGGATCTCGGGATCGAAATCGGACTTCCCATCGAAAGCATCCTCAATCTCCGTCACTTTCCCCGGGTCGGCGCCTTGCGCCATTAGGAAATTGAAGCTTTGCGCCAGAATTTCCTCGCGGGAGTATCCGCAGAGGGCAAGAAACGCGTCGTTGGCGAAGATGATGGGATTGCCCTTGGCCTTGGCGTCAGTGAACACCATCGCCATCCGGGTGGTCTCGGCCGCGACCACGAAGGGCCCGAGGTCTTCCTTGAAGCTCTCGACTTCGGCTTCCGCGTCCTTTTGCTCTCCGGACTTGTCCTTTTGCCTCGGCATCACGCTCGATCCTGCTTTCATTGCGCGGCACCACGGCCTATTGCGGCGAAGCCTCGTGAGTTTCTAGCGCCAAAAAGGACCGCTGATTTCAACAGCGATCCAGGCAGGAGACATTTGTCGGCGCAAAACCTATTCCGCTCGTCGGCAACGCCCTTTGCCGCCAACGGCTTGAATCGACTAACAAGCATCGAAACCAACGCTCACGCGCTATCAATTGATAACACAGCGCCTTGGCCCATTATTATGCCTGTGCAAACGAATATTTCGAGACTTGCCCGGGTCTCTTCCAAACTCGATCGAAAAAAGGAAAACTCTGGCTATCCCGATGGGCGCAAGGACGTTGCTCCAAGAAATCAGCATCGCGATGGAGCCCTTGACGCCGCCTGCGATGTTCACGCCCCCATCGTTTCCATGCTGGCCAGGCCCTGCACGGCGCCCTCGCCCTCCTCGAACGGCGTCGTCACCTCGACGAAGGTGTCGGGATAGAACCCGTTGAAGCGCGTGCGCAGCGACAGCGAATAGGCGCCGATGGCCGATCTCGATCCAGTCTCCGGTGTCGATCGTCTCCGGCAGCCAGAACGGCCGCGACAGGATGTCGACAGAATCGCAGGTCGCGCCGCACACCTTGAAGGGTACGATGGTGTTTTCCGACCCGTTGCGCGAGCGGATCGCCGGATCGGGAATGAAGCGCGCTGGCAGCGTCAGCTTGCCGGTCCAACTGTCCGACAGCGACGCCCAGATGCCGTCGTTGATGTAGAGCCGCCGGCCCTTGCGCAGCAGCACCCGCACGATCAGCGAGAAGGCGCGCGCCACGATCACCCGCCCCGGCTCCGCGACCAGCGGCATGTCATGAAACTGCCATTCGCGCAGGTCGCCGCGCAGCCGCGACATCAACTGCCCGGCCGACGGCATCTCCGGCTTGCGGCTGTTGGGATCGCGCCCGTATTCCGCGGGAAATCCGCCCCCCACGTCGAGCCCGCAAAGGGGAAAGCCGATGCGGTTGCGCACCCAGTCGGCCGAGGCCAGCGCGCGCTCGTAGGTGTCGGGGTCCTCGATCTGGCTGCCGACGTGAAAGCATAGCCCGACCTGGTAGCCGACCTTCTGCAGTCGCTGGCAGAGCTCGACCGCATGGGCCGGACCCGCCCCGAATTTCTTCGAGAGCTCGTAGGCGGCCTGGCCCTTGGTCTGGATGCGGACGAAGACGCTGAGCGCGCCGGGATCGAGGTCGAGCGCGCGCACCACCCGCGTCAGCTTTGTGATCTCGTCCTCATGGTCGATGGCGATGACGCGGATACCGTATTTCTCGAGCGCCAGGCGGATGTCGGACTGCGCCTTGACCGGGTGCATGTAGAGCATCTCGGCATCGGCCGAGACCGCGCGCACCGCCGCGAATTCGCCCGGCGAGGCCACGTCGAACGCCGTCACGCCGGCCTCCACGAGCGCCTTCAGCACCAGGTTTTCACCGTTGGTCTTGACCGCGTAGGCGGTCTTGCCGGGAAACATGTCCATGAATTGCCGGCAATCGGTTTTCAGCACCTCCGGCCGGAAGCAATAGATCGGATCATCGGGCCGCAAGGCGAGCGCCGCCTCCTTGGCGTTCTTGAACTTCTGCATGAGCCAGCCTCTTTGTCGGGCGGTGATAGGCTATTTGCGGCCCGAATGAAAACGCTGGATGGCGCCGAAATCGCACGCCGCGCCGTTGCGACAGGCGGCGTTCGCCGCAGCCCGGAAACGGGTGGCGGGCGCGGTGCGAGCCGGCCATGACTAGCCGACGCCTGTCCCTTGCGGAGATGATGGATGACTGAAATGTCGCCGGCCCGCCTGCGGATGTCGACCGGCGACTGGGCGCGCCTGCTGTTGCTCGGCGTCATCTGGGGCGCCTCGTTCTTCTTCGCGCGCATCGCGGTTGCGCAGCTGCCGCCGCTCGTTCTCGTCTTCTGGCGCGTCGCGATCGCAGCCGTAGCGCTGCATCTCTACCTGGCGCTTTTTGGGCCATCTTTCCGCCTGGCCCTTCTGCGCTGGCGCATGCTTGCCCTGCTGGCGGTGTTGAACAACGTCATTCCGTTTTCGCTGATCTTCATCGGCCAGACTGAACTCGGCGCCGGCGTCGCGTCCGTGCTCAACGCCACGACGCCGTTCTGGACGCTGGTGCTCGTCAATGCCCTGACACGCGACGAAAAACTCGACGCGCGCAAGATCGCCGGCATCGCGCTCGGCATTGTCGGCGCGGCGATCATGATCGGGCCTGGCGTCCTGACGAGCCTGGGCGGCGCGATCTGGCCGAAACTTGCCCTAGTCGGCGCCTCGATCTCCTATGCTTTCGCCCTGCTTGTCGCCAAACGGCTCCGAGACACGCCTCCAGCCGTCATCGCGACCGGCCAGATGACGGCGTCCGCCGCCATCATGTTGCCGGTGACGCTATTGGGCTTCGGACCCGCTGCCATGACCGCGGCCGGACCCGGCGTCTGGGCCGCGGTAGCTGCGCTCGCGCTCGTGTCGACGGCCTTCGCGTACCTGCTTTATTTCCGGCTCATCGCCGATGCTGGCGCGACCAACGCTTCGCTGGTGACCATGATCGTTCCGGTCAGCGCCATCCTGTTGGGAATCCTCTTCCTGGGCGAATCCCTGAATGCGTCGGAGGCTTGCGGCATCGCCCTGATCGCACTCGGCCTGCTGACCATCGACGGGCGGATCGTTGCGAAAGCGGTATTGATGCGTGGCTAACGAATTTCCGCCACATTTTTTTCGATCCCGAAACCGTATTACTATCAGCCGGTAAGGCCGAAACACAGGTGTATTGTTCCACGATTGCGCCGCATTGCAGCACGTTCCGCGCTTGTCAGACGGCCGAACTCGCATAGAATCCTGTCGTCGATACCGCTCATGGAGGCTCCGCATGGGACTTGCACGGCCGATCAACGCTTTGCTGATATGTGCTGCGTTCGCATTTATTGCTGCCTTGATAATGGGAGTGCTGCCCTGACCGCCTGACATGGCGTCCATTCGCTCGGCGCAATTCAAGCATTCGAAACAGGAAGGCCTGTCGTTCGCGCGATGGGCCTTCCTGGTTTTCGGCGACTGTCCGCCTAGGCGGCGGCGGCGCCGGCGTGCTCCGGGACCCGTTCCTGTGGCCTGATCCCGATCATGTGGCAAATCGCGAACGCTAGGTCGGCGCGGTTCATCGTGTAGAAATGGAAGTCGTCGACCCCGCGTTCGATCAGGTCCATCACCTGCTCGGCGGCGACCGCCGACGCGACCAGCGCATGCGTCTGCGGATCGTCGCTCAAGCCGCCGAAGCGCTCCGCCATCCAGGCCGGCACATGCGTGCCGCAGCGGCCCGAAAAATTCGCGACCTGTCCGAAATTGTGAACCGGCAATATGCCGGGCACGATCGGAACATAGACGCCCGCCCGCCGAGCGCGTTCGACATAGCGCTCGTAGAGATCGTTGTCGAAGAAGAACTGGGTGATCGCCCGCGTCGCGCCGGCGTCGACCTTGCGCTTGAGCATGTCGATATCGGTGGCGAAGTCGGGGCTTTCGGGATGCTTTTCGGGATAGGCCGAGACCGAGATGTCGAAATCGCCGTTCGATGTCATAGCGCCAACCAGTTCGGCCGCATTGGCGTAGCCGTCTCCATGCGGCGTATACTGCGCGCCGACGCCCTGGGCCGGATCGCCACGCAGCGCGACGAACCGCTTGACGCCCATCGCGGCGAAGTCGGCGACGATCCTGTCGACCTCGCCGCGCGTGGCGTCGATACAGGTCATGTGCGCTGCCGGGATCAGCGTCGTCTCGTTCAAGATGCGCTTGACCGTCCGCGCCGTGCGCTCCCGCGTCGAGCCGCCGGCGCCGTAGGTGACGGAGACGAAATCGGGCGCCAGCGGCTCGAGCCGCTTCACGGTCTCCCAGAGCTTGCTTTCCATCTCGTCGTTCTTGGGCGGGAAGAACTCGAACGAGACGCGGATCTTGCCGCCGATATCGGGCAGGCGGGAGAATCGGAACTGGTTCATCAAACGGTTTCCCCTTGCCGCGCCGCAGACGCACGGTCGGCGATCAGGACGCGCCGGTCGCGCCCCATCCAGAGTTTGACGGTCAATCGGTTCTCACCGGTCACCCTCGGCTCGAACGCCTGTGTGGCTTCCACGTCAAGACCCGCCTCCTCGAACCATTCCGCCATCTGCGCATCGGAGAAGCCGAGCCGCAGATGCGCGTGTTCCTCGCGCAGGAATTCGAGCGCGTGCGGCGCGAAATCGACGACGATCAGCCGGCCCGATGGCCGCAGCATTCGCCCGGCCTCGCGGATTGCGGCGGCCGGTTCGTCGAGATAGTGCAGGACCTGATGCATGGTCACGAGGTCGAATCCCGCCCGCTCGACCGGCGGAGAGAAGATGTCGCCCTGGCGCACCTGCGCGTGCGACACGCCGGCCTTGTCGAGATTGGCGCGCGCGACCGCCAGCATCTCGCGCGACAGGTCGATGCCGACGCCGCGACGGTAGAGCGGCGCGAACAATTCGAGCAGCCTTCCGGTGCCAGTGCCGAGGTCGAGCATGGATTGGAACGGCCGCTTGCCGACCGCCTTGACCAACGCATCCTCGACCGCCCGGTCGGGCGCGTGCAGCTTGCGCAGATCGTCCCACGACGCGGCATTGCGGCTGAAATAGGCGCTCGCCCTTTCCTGCCGTCGGGCCTTGACCGCGCCGAGCCGCTCCAGGTCGCGTTCGATCAGAACGTCGCGGTCATGGACTCGCGAGACGATGCTGCCGACGAACATCCGAGCGTCCTCGTCGTCGGAAATACGGAAGAATGCCCACGACCCCTCCTGGTAGCGCTCGACCAGTCCGGCCTCCATCAGGAGCTTGAGATGGCGCGAGACCCGCGGCTGCGACTGGTTCAGGATTTCGGTGATGTCCGAAACGGTCAGGTCGCCGCGCGAGATGAGCGCCAGGATGCGCAACCGGCTGGATTCTGCCGCCGCCTTCAATATATCGACCATCAGGTCGAGCGTGATCCGCATTGCATCCTCGCGAAAAGATATAAACATATCTTTATGTGAATTTGGCGCATCGATCAAGTGCAATGTGGGTGGCGGACATGGATGCCGCTCCCGTTTACGGAGACGTCATGCCCACCCAGCGCCAGCGCTCGATCGCCGGGGCCTTGACGCTGCTGCTGCCGCGAGCGCCTTACGCCGACACGGAAGCGATCCGGGCCGGCGCCTGTGCGCCGCATATGAAAGCGCTGCCCCCGACCGTGGCGGTGTGGCTCGCGACGGTTGCCCATGTCCGTCACGCCCATAGCGACTACGATGCTCTGCTCGCCGAGGGGTACGACCGCGCGTCCGCGCGCTTCTTCGTCGTCGACCGCATCAACGAAATCCTGACGCGCTGGCGCGCAACCCGTTTGCTCGATCCGGATGACGTGGACGCCTAAACCTATGCCGCTCCACCGCCGAATGTGGATGCCGATCTTGGCAAACCGTCGGCGCGCCGCATATCTGTCGGCCAGACAACCCGTCGCCACCTTTGGGTCGCAGCGATGTCAGCGTTGGTTCAGAAGGGTCCGAAAGGCTGGAAAGCAGATCGTCATGGCAGATAAGGTTTGGTTCATCACCGGGTCGTCCAAGGGTTTCGGTCGGGTCTGGGCGGAAGCGGCGCTCGCGCGCGGCGACAGCGTCGCGGCGACGGCGCGCGATCCTGGCGCCCTTGCGGAACTCGTCGAACGCTACGGCGACAAGGTCGCGGCGCTCAAGCTCGATGTCACCGACAAGGCCCAGGTCGAGGCCGCCGTCGCCCAGGCGCGCGAGCGCTTCGGACGGCTCGACGTCGTCATCAACAATGCCGGCTATGGCCAGTTCGGCGCGGTCGAGGAGGTCAGCGAGGAGGAAGCCCGCGCGCAGATCGAGACCAACGTATTTGGCGCGCTCTGGGTCACGCAGGCGGTTCTTCCAATCATGCGGGCGCAGAAATCCGGACACATCATCCAGATATCGTCGATCGGCGGCGTCAACGCCTTTCCCAATGTCGGCCTGTATCATGCCTCGAAATGGGCGCTCGAAGGCTTCAGCCAATCGCTGTCGATCGAAGTCGCCGACCTCGGCATTCATGTGACCCTGGTCGAGCCGGCCGGCTTCTCGACCGACTGGAGCGGGCCTTCGGCCAAGCGCGCCAAACAGATCGACGCCTATGACGGCGCCCGCGCCAGGATGGCCGCCCGTCGTAGTTCGGTGGTCGCCGGCGATCCAGAGGCGACCGGCCCCGCGATGCTGGCGCTCGTCGACGCGGCCGAACCGCCGTTGCGCGTTTTCTTCGGCGATGTCGGTCTGCCGATGATCCGTCAGGAATACGAGAAGCGTCTCGCGCTGTGGGAGCAATGGGAGTACGTCGCCGACATGGCTCAGGGCGAGTCGAAAAACCGGACCGCCTGACGACGCGCCAGGTTCGATTCCGATCCGGCGCCGGCTTTCCAAGTGTTTCCGCTTTGCGGTAAGGCTGGCGGCGGGCGAGGAAACACATGGCGCGGGAACGACGCAGGATCGTCACGGCGAATTCGTCAGACGCAAGGAAGGCATCGGTCTGGCGGCGCTTGCGCGAGCGCCTCTCTCTGCCGGGCCTCGAAGCCTGGTCGACGACGGTCCGCACGGTCTTCCTCAACGCGCTCTTCCTGGTCGCGATCGTGGTGCTGCTTCCCGTCGTCGTCAATCAGTTCCGCCGCGATCAGGTCATCATCGAATCGATCGGCGTGCCGCAGACGTTGGTCGATCAGGGCCTGACCGCCGATATCGCCGCGAGCCGCATCTGGGACGGGCTGCAGGATACGGTCAGGAAATCCAGGACCGCCAAGGAAAGCATCAGCGCGATTCCGGATGCGCGGCGCGTCGAGTTCTCGTTTCCCGATTCGGGTTTCTCCATCGAATCGCTGGTGTTCCACCTGCGTCGTCTGGTCAACGCCTATGAAACCCGCATCGCGGGCGAGATCGTCTGCGCAGACGCGAAATGCGAGCGGTCGGGCATGCGGTTGCGGCTGCGGGTGGTTCGCGAAGGCGTGGAACTCATCGATCTGCCGCCGATCGGGAACCGGGCGGAGCGCGACTATTTTGCCGATGCCGGCGCGCGCGTGCTCTCGATCCTCGATCCGTTCGTCGCGCTGGCGGCCCTTTCGGACACGCAGCCGCTTCGCGCGACGATCCTCGCGCGCCGCCTGATCCGCGCCCATCACAAGGATGCCAAATGGGCGCTCAATCTGGTCGGGCTGATCCGCCTCGCCGAGGGTGACCTTCCCGCCGCGATCGAGGAATTCCGCGCCGCCATCGCGCTCGACGCCAGCTTCGAGCAGGCGCACGCGAACCTGGGCGAGGCGCTTCTCCGGCAAGGGGACGTCAAGGCCGCCGAAGCCGAGTTCAAGGGCATGCGCGCGCGCGACGCCGACAGCGTCTGGGCGCTGCAGGGCCTCTCGGAAGTGGCCCTTGCCAAAAACGATCCGCAGGGTGCGATCGACGATCTCTTGAAGGCCGCCGAAATCGACCCGGTCAATCCGCTCTACTACGCCAAGGCCGGCAAGATCGAACTCGACAGGGGCCATAAACCCGAAGCGATGACGCTGCTCGCCAAATCGCTCGAGCTCGATCCCGGCTATCAGGTCGCATTCGCATTTCTCGCCGCGATCCAGTTGGGCGATGGCGACTACGAGGCGGCCGAGAAGACCTATCGCGACGCCGCCGACTACGCGCCCGACGATGCCGAGGCGCAGGCTGCGCACGGCAATATCCTGGCGATCCTCCATAGATGGCCGCAAGCGGTCGCCCGCTACGAGCGCGCGACCGTGGTCGAGCCGGCGAACGTCAAATATTGGCTCGACTACGGCCGCTGCCTCAACAGCGCCGGCCGAAACGACGAGTCGCTGAAGGCGCTCGTCGCCGCGGCCGCGATCGAACCACTGAACGCGGATGTCCAGATGTCGATGGGCGACACGCTGCGCGACGGCGGCCGCAAGCAGGAAGCCGTCGCCGCCTACAAGAAGTTCCTCGATCTTGATAAGTCCGGATCGCCGATGCGTACCGTCGCGCAGCGCTTCATCGAGTTGCTGTCGGCCTGACCGTCAAGCCGGCGCGCGATAGATCCATTGCTCCGGCACGCGCACCGAGACCGCTTCGCCACGCGCCGCGACCCCGGGCTTTTCGACCCAGCCGACCAGGCCGCGCAGGCGCTTGGCGTTCTGCGCGAAGGAAAGCGCTCCCGCCACGATATCCGCCATGCCGGCGCGCTCGGCGACCAGTTTTCCTGCATGGCGGCATGGCGCATTCTGGCCGTCGATTTTCAGGGTTGCGCCGCCCTTGAAGAACAGCAGCGTCCCCGCTGGCAGCATCGACAGACACGCGACGCCATCGAGCGCCAGATTGGCGCCGATCCATTCCGGCCTGATGTCGGGCAAGCCCATCCGCGCGGCGACGATCGCCAGTTCGTCCGTCGCGACGATCGAGATCTGCCGCTCGTTGCGCATCTCCGTGCCGCGCGCATACCAGGGTTCGCGCGCCCCGGCGCGCCGCGCGAAGCCGGCGTGCGCGTCCCCGGCGATGCCTTCAAAATCGAAGTGGAGCGTCTCGGTCTTCGTGGTTTCAAACCCGTCGCCGGCGGCGATGAACAGGCCCCCGACGATCGCGCCGAGTTTTTGAACGGGCGCGATCTGGAACGGGGGCCGAGGCGCCTGAAGATCGGCAAACAATGGCAATGGCGCGGTCATTGCGAAAGCATGACGGCATCCGTCATCTGCGTCCAGTCAAAACGCATCGCGCGAATGAACGAATCGTCGGGGTCTCGACCCAAGGCTGACGCGCCCTGCGCTCGCTTGCCTCACCAGGCGCAGATGCGGTCCGAAGTGTCCGGGTTTTCCCAACAGGCGCCGTCGTCCCTGGCGCGATAATACGGCCCTGGAAGGGCGACGTTGCGCGCCCCGAAATTGGCGAAGGCCCAGGCGACGCCCGGTCTTTCGACCTCGATGGTGATCGTCGGACGCCCGGGCGAACTCGTCGTAAAGCTTCCCGCCTTGTCGAGCCCGCGAAACGTGCAGGGATAATGACCGTCGTCGGTGGTGAAGCATGCGGCCGGCTTCGCCTGCGCGCCGACGCTCCAGAACCACACAATGGCGATCCCCAGGGCGGCCACGCTTGCGGTCTTGTTCACGTATCTCATGATCGCCACACCCTCGAATCCGCCGCGCCGGCGCGGCTATCGGTCTTGATCGCGCAGGAAGATCGCGTCCGCCTCGCTTCGGTACTCGATATTGCGCGGCGGAACTGTCGCGCGTTTTCCGAGAGATCCGTCATCGGTAAACATCGCGACGATTGTCAATCTGCACGAGGAGGACAACGAATTTCGAATCCTCGAAGCGAGCGACGATGCGGAAGTCGCCCACCCGGAACCGCCATAGTCCGTCTCTGCTTCCGGCAAGGCTTTTTGCCAGAAGGCGCGGGTTCTCGTGCAAAGCGACACGCTGATCCAGGAAGTTGGCGATGCGGCTCTGTGTGACGATCGGCAGCCGATCCAGGTCCTTCCGCGATTTCGACGTGAACTCGATTGCCCACATTATTCAGCGGCGGATTTTGCTGCGCCTTCGGCGGCCTCGCGCCGCTCCAGATCTAGCATGACTTGCTCCAGCGAAATACGTACACCGTCGTCTTCGGCCAATCGCTGTTCCGCGATCGCCGCATCCTCCCAATCCTCGAGACAATCGAGCACGGCGCTGCGCACGATATCGCTCGCGCTGCGGCCCGTCGCTTTCGCCATTTCCTGCAAGAGGGACTCGGCCTCTTCAGGAATATCGACAGCAATCATTGTCGCCTCCATGCAGCGATTTTAAGCTGATCTCCGGGAAGCCGCAACTCTCGGCGGCTTCCCCTACCGCGTCAGCCGCTTATACGTCATCCTGTGCGGGTTCACCGCATCCGGCCCCAGCCGGCGGATCTTGTCCTTCTCGTAGTCCTCGAAATTACCCTCGAACCATTCGACGTGGCTGTCGCCCTCGAAGGCGAGGATATGGGTAGCCAGGCGATCGAGGAACATGCGGTCGTGGCTGATGATGACTGCGCAGCCGGCATAGTTCTCCAGCGCGTCCTCGAGCGCGGCCAGCGTCTCGGTGTCGAGGTCGTTGGTCGGCTCGTCGAGCAGCAGCACGTTGCCGCCGGTCTTCAGCATCTTGGCCAGATGCACGCGGTTGCGCTGGCCGCCCGACAGATTGCCGACCTTCTGCTGCTGGTCGCCGCCGCGGAAATTGAACGACGCGCAATAGGCGCGCGTGTTGGCCTCGAACTTGCCGAGCTTGACCACTTCCGCGCCGCCCGAAATCTCTTCCCACACCGTCTTGGCGGGGTCGAGCGCGTCGCGGCTCTGGTCGACATAGCCGAGCTTCACCGTCTCGCCGACGCGGATCGAGCCGTCGTCCGGCGTCTCCTGGCCGGTGATCATGCGGAACAGCGTCGTCTTGCCCGCGCCGTTCGGCCCGATCACGCCGACGATGCCGCCCGGCGGCAACTTAAACGCGAGATCCTCGATCAGCAATTGCTCGCCGAACCCCTTGTCGAGATCCTCGACCTCGATCACCACATTGCCGAGCCGTTCGCCATGCGGGATGACGATCTGCGTGTCGCTCGGCCGGCGCTTGTCAGCCTGGTCGAGCAGGTCCTGGAAGGCCGCGATGCGCGCCTTCGATTTGGTCTGGCGCGCCTTGGGGCTGGACTGGATCCATTCGCGCTCGCGCGAAATCGCGCGCTGGCGCGAATCGTCCTCGCGGCCTTCCTGCTTCAGCCGCTTGGCCTTGGCTTCGAGATAGGCTGTGTAGTTGCCCTCGTAGGGGATGCCCTTGCCACGGTCCAGCTCGAGAATCCAGCCGGTGACGTTGTCAAGGAAATAGCGGTCGTGGGTGATGATCAGCACCGCGCCCTTATATGCGCGTAGGTGCTTTTCCAGCCATGAGGTGGTCTCGGCGTCGAGATGGTTGGTCGGCTCGTCGAGCAGCAGCAGGTCGGGTTCGGAGAGCAGCAGCTTGCAGAGCGCGACGCGCCGCCGCTCGCCGCCCGAGAGATTATCGACGCCGGCATCCTTGGGCGGACAGCCGAGCGCTTCCATCGCCATCTCGACCTGCTGTTCCAGATCCCACAGATTGAGCCGGTCCATCTCGTCCTGCAGCGTCGCGCCCTCCTCGGCGGTCTCCTCGCTGTAGTTCGCCATGAGCGCGTTGTAGCGGTCGATGATCGCGGTCTTCTTGACGACGCCTTCCATCACGTTGCCGAAGACGTTGAGCGCCGGGTCGAGCTGCGGCTCCTGCGCGAGGTAGCCGACAGTGGCATTGTCGGCGAGCCAGGCGTCGCCGTTCCATTCCGTGTCGATGCCGGCCATGATCTTCAGCACGGTCGACTTGCCGGCGCCGTTCGGCCCGAGAATGCCGATCTTGGCGTCGGGGTAGAACGAAAGATGGAGGTTTTCGAGGACCTTCTTGGTGCCATAGGCTTTGTTGAGCCCGGCCATATGATAGATGAACTGGCGTGCCACGCTTGGCTTATCCTTGGAGATGATGATGCTGAGAGTGCGCGCTATGTAGGCGATGAGCGGCGAGACGGCAACACGCTTCGGTCCGGCCCGCGCGCGTTTTCCGGTCGCTTGCCCAGTGCTGACTACGTTGGATGACAAAGCTCGATGAGATCGAAGAATCGATGGCCGCATTGTCCGACGGTGAGTTGGAGGCGCTGGCCGCCTGGTTCGCCGAGTTGCGCCGGCGGCGCTGGAACCGCCAGTTCGAACGGGATAGTTCCGCCGAAAAGGCGAACCTTTTCAACACCGCGGCGCAAATCGATCCCCCTCCCGTCCATCTCGCGCATACTCCCCTTGCTGCTTGCTGGGGAACGGATGTGCATAACCGAGCGTCCAGGCAAGGCGGTCCCGGGTTGGTCCTGCAACGGTAGCAGGATTTGGGTGATGAGCGCTGAAACCCGGTCCCTGAAACGTCGCGCTTCGCGAATGGAGCGTGGCAATTTGGGGGAAGCAGACCACGGCGGCGCATGGCGACGCGTCACTACTCAATACCATAGGCGCGAAGCCATGCGCCGTTTCCCGCTTCAGCCATAAACCGGCCCCTTGGGCGCGGTAAGGAGAACCCGTGCTCGATTCTCGATTCCGGCATGGGCTCTCACGCGGATCGCCGTGCCGCGCCCGACATCCCCCTCGCTTCCGCCACGATTTTGCCCTAGAAGCGGCCATGGAAAACAACCGTTTCGACACGCCGATCACCGTCAAGACCGCGAACGCGGGCGCGAACCAGCTTTTGCGCACCCCCCGCGAGGCTTCCGACTTCCTGCTCAACGCCTGGACCGGCAAGCGCAGCCCGAAACATCGCGCGGCGCTTCAAGCCTGCCACGATGCACTTGCCGGCGACAAACCGGCGATGAACGCGCGTCGCGCCTTCATTGCCGCGGCCCGGGAAAACGACCTGCTGGTTACCGACAAGGCGACGACCTGACAACGACGCCGCCCGAGACCGGTTCCTCGGGCCGCCGGAAACCCTACTGTTCGGACCCCTGCGTCTCGGTTTCCGTCGTTTCGGTTTCGCTCTTCACGCTTTTCTTGTCCGTCTTCGCGGCCAGCTTCTCGGCTTTCTTCAGCGCCTTGATGCGGTCGCGCTCCTTGCGCTCGTGATTGTAATTCGGGGCTCGCGCCATGGTTGGCTCCTTTCGTCTTTCGTGCCTGCCTAAGGACTCTTCTGGCCAATTACAACAGCACGGCGCGGCCGAGCGTCGGATACGCCGCGCCGGCGCGCGGTGTTCAACCCTTGCGCCGACGCGCCGTCCCCGCCAGGACCGAAAACCCCACCGCAGCGATCGCCAGCCATTTCAGCGCGGTGATGATCGGGCCGGCATCGATGTCGTAGGTGATGAACAGCAGCATACCCGGAACCAGCAGCCCGCACATGACCAGCATGATGCGGTTGATCTGCCACGCGACCTTGGCCGCAAGCGCCCGGTCGCCCGGCTGCGCGTCGAGACGGTCGCGCAGGCTCCGGCCAGCCACGAGGTAAGTCGCGAGGCGCAGGGAAACGGGCAGCCCGAGGCCGATGATCAGGAAAGCGCAGAGCGCGAGCAGAACCGAGAATTTCAGCGCGCTGGTCTCGGCCGCGACCGGGAACAGCAGCGTAGCGAGCGGAATGAAAACGCAGCCGATGCCCAACGCCGCGATGGCGATGAACAGGCCAGCGTTGACGAGCGTGAATTTCCGATAGGTTTCACGGTTGATCGGCGCGCTGATGACGCGCATCCGTTCCCACTCGGCAGCGGCATAGGAAAACCCGGGCCACTCCATGCGCCCGTCCCTGATTCCGACCATGCCCTTGGCCCAGAACGCCAATCTGGCCAACGAACCGTCGCTCATCTCGACCATGTGGACCTATCCCGATCTGCCGGTCATTCTAGCAAGAATGCGGCCGATGTCACCGGAGCGTGACGCGGCAGGGACAGCCGTTGAACCGAGTGCGAGGATCGCGATGCCGTTCGACTCGATGACCATGCTTGCCTCGCCGACGGGCGCGAGCCTGCGACTGCATGCGGCGCATCCGCGAACTCGCGCCATCGGCGTCGTCCACGTCAATCACGGTCTCGCGGAACATTCGGCCCGCTACGAACGGTTCGCCAAGGCACTTGCGCCGGCGGGCTTCCATGTCTACGCCCACGATCATCGCGGCCACGGAGACACCAAGGCGCCCGACGCGCCGCTCGGCCGGTTCTCGGCTGTCGGCGGAGTGGGCAAGGTCATGGACGACATCGCCGCCGTCCACGCCCACATTGCGCAACGGCGCCCCGGCCTGCCGCTCATCCTCTTCGGTCACTCGCTGGGCGGCATCATCGCGCTGAATTCAGTTCTCCGGCGTTCGGATCACCTTGCCGGCGCCGCCATCTGGAACGCGAATTTTTCAGCCGGCGCGCTCGGACGCGTCGCGCAGGCGATCCTGGCGTGGGAAAGGATGCGCCTGGGCTCAGACGTGCCGTCGCGCATTCTGCCAGCACTGACTTTCCGCGTCTGGAACCGCAAATCGGACCCGAAGCAGACACCGGCCGCCTGGCTGTCGCGCGACCCGTCCGAGGTCGCCAAATACGGAGCCGACCCGCTCTGCGGCTGGGACGCCTCGGTTTCGATGTGGCGGGATGTGTTCCGCATGATTTTCGCCGGCGCCGACGACCGCAACTTTATTCCCGTCCGCAAGGATTTGCATTTCAACCTCGTCGGCGGCGCGTCAGACCCTTCGACGGACCACGGCGCGGCCATCGAGGCGCTTGCCAGGCGGCTGCGTCGGATGGGTTTTTCGAATCTCGCTTCAACGGTTTACCAGGATACTCGCCACGAAGGCCTGAACGACTTGAATCGCGACATCATCACCTCCGACTTCATCGCCTGGGCGCAACAGGTCGTTGCGGAACGGACGACATAACCTTGTCGAAAGTGTCGGAAACGCGTTATTCGCACGCCATGAGCCAGCCGCCTCTGCACGGAATCCGCGTCATCGAACTCGCACGCATCCTGGCCGGTCCCTGGGCCGGACAGGTGCTGGCCGACCTGGGCGCGGACGTAATCAAGGTCGAAAGTCCGGATGGCGGCGACGACACGCGCAAATGGGGCCCGCCCTTCGTCACGGGCGCTGACGGCGAGAACCTGTCGGCCGCATATTATCACGCCTGCAACCGCAACAAGCGCTCGATCGCCGTCGATTTTTCCACGTCGGAAGGCGCGGAAACGATTCGGACGCTTGCAGCTTCCGCCGATATCCTCATCGAAAACTTCAAAGTCGGCGGGCTTAAGAAACACGGGCTCGACTTCGAGAGCCTGAGGACCGTGAATCCCAAGCTCGTCTACTGCTCCATCACCGGCTTCGGCCAGGACGGACCCTATGCGGCCCGCGCAGGCTACGATTTCATCATCCAGGGCATGTCGGGCCTGATGTCGATCACCGGTCCAGCGGGCGGCGAGCCGCAGAAGGTCGGCGTCGCCGTCACGGACCTCTTCACCGGCCTCTATACGGTCATCGCGATTCAAGCCGCGCTTCGGCATGCCGAGGCGACCGGCGAGGGCCAGCACATCGATATGGCGCTGCTGGATTGCCAGATCGCCGTGCTGGCCAACCAGAACATGAACTATCTTGTCTCCGGCGCGGCGCCGGTCCAGATGGGCAACGCCCATCCCAACATTTCGCCTTACGAGGTGCTGCCCGTCCAGAGCGGCCATTTCATCCTTGCGGTCGGCAATGACGGCCAGTTCCGCAAATTCTGCGAAACGGTCGGGCTCGACGCGCTGCCGGCCCATCCCGATTTCGCGACCAACGCCGCGCGCGTCGCCAATCGCGCGGCTTTGCGCGAAGCCATCGTCCCGAAGCTGGCGGCCTTCGACAGGGCGACACTTTTGGCAAAACTCGAAGCGGCAGGCGTACCGGCAAGTCCGATCAACGCCATCCCAGAGAGCTTCGCCGACCCGCAGACCATCGCGCGCGGCATGCGGCTCGATCTGGAGGATGGCGACGGCAATCGCCTGCCGTCCGTGCGGTCGCCCATCGTCTATTCGCGGACGCCGCTGATCTACGACCGCCCCTCGCCGCGCCTCGGCGAGCACACGGCCGAGATCCTCGCAGAACTGGAGACGCTGAAGGCATGAAGACCGGCGGCCAACTCATCGTCCAGGCGCTCGAGGCCAATGGCGTCGACCGCATCTTCTGCGTGCCCGGCGAGTCCTATCTCGCCGTTCTCGACGCCCTCCACGATTCGCCGATCCGCACCATTGTCTGTCGCCAGGAAGGCGGCGCGGCGATGATGGCCGACTGCCATGGCCGGCTGACCGGCGCCCCCGGGATCTGCTTCGTGACCCGAGGGCCCGGCGCGACCAATGCCTCGCCCGGCATCCACATCGCCATGCAGGATTCGATCCCGATGATCCTGTTCGTCGGCCAGATCGCGAAAGGCATTCGCGGGCGCGAAGCGTTCCAGGAGGTCGACTACCGCGCCTTCTTCGGGCCGATCGCCAAATGGGCGACCGAGATCGACGACGCCGTCCGCATTCCCGAAATCCTGACGCGCGCCTTCGCGGTCGCGACGTCGGGCCGTCCGGGGCCCGTGGTCATCGCGCTGCCCGAGGACATGCTGACCAGCCGGGCGGAAGCGACCGACGCGGTGGCCTACACGCCGGTCGAGACGAGACCGGACGAACACACGATGCGCACCGTGTTCGATCTCCTTGCCAAGGCCGAGCGCCCCATGGTCATCCTCGGCGGGACGCGATGGAGCGAGCAGGCGAAGTCGGGGATGGAAAAAGCGGCCGAGGCCTGGGCGCTGCCGGTCGGATGCTCGTTCCGCCGCCAGATGCTGTTCGACCATCTTCACCCCTGCTATGCCGGCGATGTCGGCATCGGCCCAAACCCTAGACTCGCCGCCTATATCAAACAGGCGGACCTCATCCTGCTGATCGGCGGCCGGATGGGCGAGATGCCGTCGTCGGACTACACGCTGCTCAAGAGCCCCTACCCCGATCAGATGCTCATCCACGTCCATCCGGACCCAAACGAACTTGGCCGCGTCTACCGCCCGACGCTCGCCGTCAACGCTTCGCCGGAGGCGTTTGCGAAAGCGTTCGCCGAAATCGGCCCGAAAGCCGAACCCACCTGGGAAATCGAGGCGGAGCGCCTGCACGGCGCCTATCTCGACTGGTCGACGCCACCCGACGCAGGCCCGGGCGACGTGCTGATGGGTCCGATCATGGCTCATCTGGAAAACGTTCTGGCGGACGATGCGATCCTGACCAACGGGGCCGGCAACTATGCGACTTGGGTCCACCGCTTCCATCGCTTTCGCCGTTACGCGACGCAGGCCGCGCCAACTTCCGGCTCGATGGGTTACGGGATGCCCGCCGCCATCGCGGCGAAATTGCTGTTTCCCGACCGCGAAGTCATCGCCTTCGCCGGCGACGGCTGCTTCCTGATGAACGGCCAGGAATTCGCCACCGCCGTGCAATACGACCTGCCGATCATCGTGATCGTCGTCAACAACGGCATTTACGGAACGATCCGCATGCATCAGGAGCGCGAATATCCCGGCCGCGTGTCAGGCACCGACCTGCGCAACCCGGACTTTGCAGCGCTCGCCCGCGCCTATGGCGGTCATGGCGAAACGGTCGAAGCGACCGCCGACTTCGGCCCGGCGTTCGAACGCGCCAGATCAGCCGGAAAGCCGGCCCTGATCGAGATCAAGTTGGACCCGGAGGCAATCACGCCGACGCGGACGCTCAGCGACATCCGCGGAAAGCGTTAGGCCGACGCGAATGGTCTATTGGTTCCAGATGTTTAGACACGAGCGTCCGAAGCGCTGACCGGAAATGCCAAGGCTTCTTCTGATCCGATCGCCGATTTGGTCGTGTTCAAGGCACGAGCCCGCCGTAGCTTGTCCAAATGTGAAATGCCGCCCGGAGGCGGCATTTCACATTGTCGATAACGAGAAGGGCAGCGACTACATGCCCTTTTCGATCTGCCCGCGGATTTCACCGTCCTTGTGTTCGGCGGTGTGGATGTTGATGTACATCATGCCGTCCATGAGATCCTTGGCCTGCGCCTCGGTCAATGTCGCGGATCCCTTGATCGGGCTTTTGAGCTTCTCGCCAAAAGGAACCGCGACGCTCGCATTGGCGCCTTTGGCTGCCGGGCCATGGATATGGGCTGCGGTCGCGGCGCCGCTCAGATCGGCATATTCGACCGTCCATTCGAGCTTCTTTGTGTCGGTATCGTAAGTAAGATCGGCCATGCCGTTGGCCTTGCTCGTGATCGGCGGGTTCTGCTGGCCCCCGTCGAGCATGGCCATCATCTTCATGGTTTCCGCATAAGCTGGCGCCGAAACGAGGAGTGTGGCAAGGCTGACGCCGGCGATCATAGCCGAAATTCGAAACGAGTTCATCGTATTTCCTCTCGTGATCTGGTTGTCGCCCCGGCGCGTCACGAAACGCTTGCCCGGCGGCTGCCAGCACAACGAAACCAATCGCCGTTCGTTTCCTACATCAGCGAGCGCGGCCCAAGAAAAGAGGGGCGAGTACTCGCCCCTCTCGTTGCCTGAGAAAAATCAGACTATTGGACTGCCTTATCGGTAACCGCCGAAGTCCAGGCGCCCGTCGGCTCTTTCGTGATGATCTTCTGGTCGAGCAACGCCTTGGCGGTGCGGTCGTAGGCCGCCTCGTTGAGCTTGCCGTCGCCATCGCCGATCAGCTTGGCGACTTCACCCATCATGAACTTCTGATGGGCTTCGTCCTGCCCGCCGGCCTCGACGACGATGCCAGCCGCCTCATCCGGATTGGAGACCGCCTCCTTCCAGCCTTTCATGGAAGCGCGCACGAAACGAACCATCTTGTCCTCGAAGGCCGGATCCTTGAGTTTGGTCTCGTCCACGTAGAGCCCGTCCTCGAGAAGATCGTTGCCCATCGCCGAGTAATTGAACACGACGAGGTCTTCGGGCTTGAAGCCGGCGTCGAGAACCTGACCGTATTCGTTGTAGGTCATCACCGATATACAGTCGGCCTGCTTCTGGATCAGCGGCTGCACGTCGAAGCTCTGCTTGAGAACGGTCACGCCGTCCGCGCCGCCTTCGGTCTTTAGGCCGATCTTGTTCATCCAGGCGTAGAACGGATATTCGTTGCCGAAGAACCAGACTCCGAGCGTATGGCCCTTGAAATCGGCTTCCGATTTGATCGGACCATCCTTCGGACAGACCATCTCCATACCGGCCTTCTTGAAGGGCTGGGCGATATTGACCAAAGGCACGCCCTTTTCCCGGGCTGCAAGCGCGCCGCCCATCCAGTCGACGATCACGTCGGCCCCGCCGCCGGCAATCACCTGCTCCGGCGCGATATCGGGCCCGCCCGGCTTGATGTCGACATCGAGGCCCTCGGCTTCGTAGAAGCCTTTTTCCTTGGCGACGTAGTAGCCGGCGAACTGCGCCTGCGTCACCCATTTGAGTTGCAGCGTCACCTTGTCGGCGGCCATCGCTTGGAAAGCCGCCAGCGAAACCGCGCCGGCGAGCATCGATACGATCAGTTTCTTGTTCATGTTCTTCCCCTTTGATGTCGGATTGAGTGATCGATCAAAATCAATTGCTTAGGTCGCCGGACTTCGCAAGGATTTTCCGCGCTTTCCGATCTGATGCACCGTGAAGGACGGCTTCGCCACGGCTTGTGTGCCTTTCCAGCGAGGTGATGCGCTGCTCATACGAATCGACGATACACCGCAAACCTTCCACGCGGCCGTCGGTATCACGCGCCATATGGAAGCCGCCGTCGATCACGGAACGCATGGCCGAGAGTTCGGCGCGCATAGTACGCATCTCATCCACGACCTCGGAAAGTTTTGCTCCGATCCAGTCAAGGGTGATAACGGCCCTCCCAAGGGTCCCTTCACGTCCTGCCAAAATAACGCACTGCGCCTCGTCTGGCAAAGGCAGGGACTTATGCGCCACTTCGCACAGACGGATGCCAGAATGTCGTTGCTCTCTCGATAAGTGCGACAACACCATAAAAGACGGAACCGGCGAGCGCCGCAACTGCGATTTCGGCCCACACCATATCGATGTTCATACGGCCGACCTCCGTGGAGATGCGGAAGCCCATGCCGACCACCGGCGTACCGAAGAATTCGGCGACGATCGCGCCGATCATCGCTAGCGTCGAGTTGATTTTCAGCGCGTTGAAGATGAACGGCGCGGCAGCCGGCAGCCGGAGCTTGAACAGCGTCTGCCAGTAGGACGACGCGTAGGTGCGCATCAGGTCGCGCTCCATCGCGCCGCTCGCCGCCAGCCCCGCGACCGTGTTCACCAGCATGGGGAAGAACGTCATGATGACGACCACGGCGGCCTTGGACTGCCAGTCGAAGCCGAACCACATCACCATGATCGGCGCCACGCCGATGATTGGCAGCGCCGAGACCATGTTGCCGATCGGGATCAGGCCGCGCCGCAGGAAACCGAAGCGGTCGGCGAGAATCGCCACGGCAAAACCGAACGCGCAGCCGAGCGCGTAGCCGGCGATGACGGCCTTGAAGATAGTCTGGCGGACATCGGCGGCAAGCACCGGGATCGAGGCCGCGATGCGCGCACCGATCGCGCTTGGCGGCGGCAGCAGGATGAATGGAATGCCAGCGCCGCGCGTCACCGCTTCCCATAAAATCAGCAGCCAGAGGCCGAAAATCGCCGGAATGAGAACCTTGAGCACCACATTCGCGATGTGTTTCGTTGGCCTGAGCGTCGACAACAACGAGACACATCGCCAAGCGAGCAGCCAGCAAGCGGCGAGCAGCAAATAGAACGAGACGTGCGCAGTGCCGTTTGCCCCCGTGAGCATCAGAAGCGAGACCGCCACGTGAGCTAAGACGAGATGAAGGGGGACCAGGACCCTGGGGCCGCCGGGCAGAGCGTCGAAAATACAGTCGAAGCCGATGATGAGAATGACGAGCAGGACAATCGCATCGCCGATTGCACGAGCGCCGTCCGCTATTGGCAAATCGGACACCGGTAAAAAAAATGCCGACGCAATCACCAGCAGCACGGCGACGACACATTGCCAAGAAGGCGGAAAGCGCATCATGTCGGACGCGCACCCATATTGCGCTCCACCATGCGGCCCACGAGATCGACGATCGTCACCAGCAGCGCCGCGACGACCGAGCCTGCGAACAGCGCCGCCCACATGTCTATGGTCTGGCTGTAATAGGAGCCGGCGAGCAGCTTCGAGCCGATGCCGGCGACCGCGCCTGTCGGCAATTCGCCGACGATCGCGCCGACCAGGCTCGCGGCGACCGCAACCTTCATCGAAGCGAACAGGAACGGTACCGAAGCCGGCGCGCGCAGCTTCCAGAAGGTCTGTGCTTTGCTCGCATTGTAGGTCCGCATCAAGTCGAGATGCATGATTTCGGGCGAGCGCAGCCCCTTCACCATGCCGACCGCGACCGGGAAGAACGACAGGTAGGTCGAGATCATCGCCTTTGGGATCAGCCCGGTGACGTTGATCGCTGCAAGTACGACGATGATCATCGGCGCGATGGCGAGGATCGGGATCGTCTGCGAGGCAATGATCCACGGCATCAGGCTGCGGTCGAGCGTCGTGACGTGCACGATGCCGACCGCGATCACGATGCCAAGCGCCGTCCCGAAGGCAAAGCCGAGCAGCGTCGAGGAGAGCGTCACCCAGGCGTGATAGACCAGGCTTCGGTTGCTGCTAACTTTGCGCAGGAACGTGTTCTCGAAAAAGTTCGCGGCGACCTGATGCGGCGCGGGTAAGGTTGGCTTGGGTTGCGACAAAGTCTGGCCGAGGAACTGGATAGTCGTCACGTTCACATCGCCGCGCCGGTTCAAGTCGCGCTGGAACGGCCCATTGAGCGCCACGGCGCCGATGTACCAGACGACGACAAGTCCGAGGAGCAGGATACTGACCGGGATGATCTTGTTGCGGGCGCGGTCAGTCATGGGGCGACATGGGTCCCCCACCCCCTTGTCGGGAGGGGTCAGGGGTGGAGGTGACGCCCGTGGCGTTCATCAACCCAAGGAGATGAAGAAACTCGGTGATGCGGCCATCGAAAGTCTCGGAAAGTTTCCCGGTATTGAACCGGACAACCCGATACCCCTGTCCAGCGAACCATTTATCCCGGAGCCGATCCATTGCCATCCGATGCGGCTCGAAATGAAACTCGCCATCGACCTCAATAATTAGCCGATAGTGGTGAATGGCGAAATCCGCAACGTACGGGCCAATCGGCGCCTGCTTACGGACGTGAATGCCAAAGTGACGCTTGAAGCCTCGCAGTTCGGACCAAAGCTTTCGCTCGCCATCGGTCATCTCACGGCGCAGGCGTCGGGCCTTTACAATCGACGATGGACGTATTCGTGTCGGCATCGTCACCCCCACCCGACCCGCAAAGACTCAATCCTCATAGCTGTGCCCTGCCCGCAACCCCTCCCGCACCCGGTGGGCGATCGCCAGGAACTCAGGCGTCTCGCGCATATCGAGCGGGCGCTCTTTCGGCAGCGTCGACTCGATCACATCCGTCACACGCCCCGGGCGCGGCGACATGACGACGATACGCGTCGACAGATACACTGCCTCTGGGATCGAATGCGTCACGAAGCAGATCGTCTTGGTGGTGCGCGCCCAAAGCTCCAGCAATTGCTGGTTGAGATGGTCGCGCACGATCTCGTCGAGCGCGCCGAACGGCTCGTCCATCAAAAGTAGATCGGCGTCGAACGCCAGCGCCCGAGCGATCGAGGCGCGCTGCTGCATGCCGCCGGACAGTTGCCATGGATACTTCTTCTCGAAGCCGGTCAGATTGACGAGGTCGAGGGTTCGCTCGATACGCTGGCGTCTTTCGGCGGACGACAGACCCATGATTTCCAGCGGCAGGCCGACATTGCGCTCGATCGTCCGCCAGGGATAGAGCGCGGCCGCCTGAAACACGTAGCCATACGCCCGCTTCTCGCGCGCCTGATTCGGCGTCATGCCGTTGACGGATATCACGCCGGAGGTCGGCTGTTCGAGATCGGCGATGACGCGAAGGAACGTCGTCTTGCCGCAGCCCGACGGCCCGATGAACGACACGAACTCGCCCTTGCCGATCCCGAGCGTGATGTCCGACAACGCATTGACCGCGCCGTCGTTGGTCTGGAAGGTCAAACCGAGGTTTTTCGCTTCGACGACCGTCTGTATTCCTTCCCCCATCACTCGAACGAAAGCCTCTTTCCCGCTTGGCCGCATGAATTTACTGTAAGCGCGATTGCAGCCGGATGTGCAAGCTGCGACGCGCCTTTTGCGGGGGGAGACCATGGACGCCGTCGACAAACCGACCTGCCGGATCATTCGGCCGCAGGACACCTATGACGGCAAACAGGGGTTTAGTTATTTCTCGGGCGTAGCCGCCGAGACAGTCGGTTCGACGGCCCTTTGCATGCATGTGCTGCATATTCCGCCAGGCGGCCGCGCCAGGACACACATGCACGAGAACCACGAGACCGCCGTCTACCTCATTTCGGGCGAGGCAAATGTCTGGTATGGAGACCGGCTGCAGCATCACGTGACCCAGAGGGCCGGCGAGATGATGTATATTCCGGCCGGCGTGCCGCATCTGCCGGCGAACCTCTCCGACGCTCCCTGCGTCGCGATCATCGCCCGCACCGATCCCAAAGAGCAGGAGAGCGTCGTCCTGCTGCCGGAACTGAATGGACTCGTCTCCGCCTGATCGCTCTCAAACCCCGCTCGCCGGGATGCCTGTGCGCTGCACCTTGCGCGGTGCAACCAGTTCTTTCCAGGTCGATAGCGCCTTGCCGACCGCCTCATGCGGCTCGCGCGCCACGAACTGGCCGTGTCCCTGCTTCGCGTCCACCTTGCCTTCGGTCACCGCGACCTCGCCTCGCGAGAACACGTATCGCGGCAAGCCGGTGACTTCGAACCCTTCGAACACATTGTAGTCGATCGCCGACTGCTGCTTCGCCGCCGTGATCGTCTTCGTCGCCTTCGGGTCCCAGACGATCAGGTCGGCGTCCGCGCCTTCGACGATCGCGCCCTTCTTCGGATACATGTTGAGGATTTTTGCGATGTTGGTCGAAGTGACCGCGACGAACTCGTTCATCGTCAGCCGGCCCGTAACCACGCCTTTCGTCCAAAGCACCGGCAGGCGATCCTCCAGCCCTCCCGTTCCATTCGGGATCTTGGTGAAGTCGTTGATGCCGTTTCGCTTCTGCTTGGTGGTAAATGCGCAATGGTCGGTCGCCACCACCTGTAGCGAGCCGGCCTGCAGGCCGGCCCAGAGCGAATCCTGGTGCATCTTGTTGCGGAACGGCGGGCTCATCACGCGCTGCGCCGAATGGTCCCAGTCCTTGGCGAAATATTCGCTCTCGTCGAGCGTAAGGTGCTGCACCAGCGGCTCGCCAAAGACGCGCATGCCCTTCTGGCGCGCCCGGCGGATCGCCTCGTGCGCCTGCTCACAGGACGTATGCACGACGTAGAGCGGCACGCCGGCCATGTCGGCGATCATGATCGCGCGGTTGGTCGCCTCGCCTTCGACTTCGGGCGGACGCGAATAGGCATGCGCCTCCGGGCCATTGTTGCCCTCGGCCATCAGCCTGGCCTGCAGCGATGCGACGACATCGCCATTCTCGGCATGAACCAGCGGCAGCGCGCCAAGCTCTGCGCAGCGCGAGAACGAGGCGTACATCTCGTCGTCATTGACCATCAAGGCGCCCTTGTAGGCCATGAAATGCTTGAACGAAGTGATGCCCCTGTCGACGACGAGCTTCATTTCGTCGAACACCTGTTCGCCCCACCAGGTGATCGCCATGTGAAAGGAATAGTCGCAGGACGCCCGCGAGGTCTTGTTGTCCCACATCTGCAGGGCCTCAAGCAGCGACTGCCCGGGTGCGGGCAGGCAGAAATCGACCACCATCGTCGTGCCGCCGGAGAGTGCGGCGCGGGTGCCGCTCTCGAAATCGTCGGACGAATAGGTCCCCATGAACGGCATTTCGAGATGGGTGTGCGGATCGATGCCGCCCGGCATGACGTAGCATCCTGCGGCGTCGAAAACTTCGTCGCCCGAGAGGTTCGGGCCGATCGCCGCGATCTTGCCGCCGTCGATCAGGACATCGGCCTTCCAGGTACGGTCGGCCGTGACGATGGTGCCGTTCTTGATGAGTTTGGACATGGGCTCCTGCTATCCTTCAACTGTGAGACCGAGCACGATCGCAACGGCGCGTGCGAGACGACGCATGTCGGCAGCCGACAACCGTCCTAACACCTCGCCGACCTTCGAGTGGTTGGCCGACTGCAGTTTTTCCACCATGATCTCGGAGGGCAGCCGCAGACCGTTTTCCAGCGTCGGTTCGACCGGGACACGAAACAGGATGGGATCAGAAGAGAAGCTGCTGATCGGACAGAGCAGAACGGTCCTGAGTTCTTCATTCAGAATATCGATCTGAACAATCACGGCGGGACGAGGCTTGCCGAGATCGCCCGGTAACGAGACGATCACGACGTCGCCGCGCCTCATATTTGATCTTCGCCTTCCCACATATCCTTTTGGATGGCTTCCATCCAATCGGAGATATCCTCCTCCTGATCGGCGAGGGCAATTCTCTTGGCTTCCGCCCTTGCCGACGCAAGGACGGCCGGATCGGCGAAATCAGGCAGCCAGATTTCGAACGGCTTCAGTCCTTGCGCCGAAAGGACGTGGCGCTCTTCTTCTGTCAATTCTGTTGGCCGGCCCATCGCGACCTCCATCTGTTTTCAGTCGCTAGTATCGCGCAACCTGATAGACTATTCAACGAGTACAGTGATCGCAGACCGCAATGCGCATGCACCTTTTGCTGTCACCGATCTGGTCGCCGGACACTCGCTTGACGCAATAAGGTGGCGATCGGTTTACACTGGCAAATTGTGAATTCAAGCCTTCAGCGTCGCCAGCTTGACGCCGAAGCCGACGAACACCAGTCCCGTCACCGCCTTCAGAGTGCGCTGAAATCGCCCGCCCCGCGCCAATGTCGAAAGCTTTGCATAAAGCAGGATGATCGAGCCAAACCAGGCGATATTGAGCACAGCGTGCACCGCGACCAGCATGAAGGCCGCGGCGGGCGACACGGCGACATGCGGGATGAATTGCGGAAACGCCGCGACGTAGAACATCGCAACCTTCGGATTGAGCAGATTGGTCAGCAGGCCCTCGCCGAACGCCTTGAGCAGCGTCCGCCGACGGCGCGCCGGCTGACCCTGCAACGAAACGGCGGGCGACCCGCGCCAGGCATCGCGCAACGCCTTGACGCCGACCCAGATGAGATAGGCCGCACCCGCGAGTTTGACCGCCGTGAACAGGTTGGCCGACTGAAGCAGCAGGACCGACAGCCCGAAGATCGCAAAGGCGCCATGGGCGACGAAGGCGACCACGAAGCCAGCGATGTTGGCGAAGCCGGCCGCCCTGCCCGAACTCGGCACGGTCTTGGCGATGAGCACGCCATTCGGTCCCGGCGACATGATGAGCAAAGCGGCCATCGCGGCGAAGGTGAGGATAGTGGCGAGCGTCATCGCCTCACTCCACGATCACCGCCGTCTCGACCACGGCGTGGAACAGCACGTCGCAACCGGCGCCGGCCCATTCCTTCGAGATCTCCTCCGCCTCGTTGTGCGAAAGACCGTCGACGCAAGGGCACATCACCATCGCTGTCGGGGCGACGCGGTTGATCCAGCATGCGTCGTGCCCCGCGCCCGAGACGATGTCGCGATGGGTGTAGCCGAGCCGGTATGCGGCGTCCCGGATCGATTTCACGCAGCCCGCGTCGAAGGTCACCGGATCGAAATGGCCGACCTGCTCGATCTCGTGCTTGATGTCGAGCGCCTCGCAGATCAATGCGATGCCCTCGCGGATGCGGCCGTCCATCGCGTCGAGCACATCTTTCTCGGGCGAGCGGATGTCGACGGTGAAGACGGTATTGCCGGCGATGATGTTGCGCGAATTCGGGAACACTTCCATGTGGCCGACCGCGCCGACCGCGTCGGGCTGGTAGTCCATCGCGATCTCGTGGACGAGTTCGATCACCCGCGCCATGCCGAGCCCGGCGTTGCGGCGTTTTGGCATCGGCGTCGAGCCGGTATGCGCTTCCTTACCGGTCAGCGTTACCTGCAGCCATTTCAAACCCTGCCCGTGGGTGACGACGCCGATATCGATGCCTTCGTCCTCGAGGATCGGTCCCTGCTCGATATGCAGCTCGAAAAAGGCGTGCATCTTGCGTAAGCCGACGGGCTCGTCGCCCTTCCAGCCGATCCGCGCCAGCTCTTCGCCGAACAGCTTTCCGGCCTTGTCCTTGCGTGTGTAGGCGTAGTCCTGCGTGATGATCCCGGCGAAAACGGCCGACGCCATCATCGCGGGCGCAAAACGCGCGCCCTCCTCGTTGGTCCAGTTGGTGACGACGATCGGATGCTTCGTCTTGATGCCGAGATCGTTCAGCGACCGGATGACTTCCAGCCCGCCGAGGACGCCGAGCACGCCGTCATATTTGCCGCCGGTCGGCTGCGTGTCGAGATGACTGCCGACATAGACCGGCAAGGCATACGGGTCGGTGCCCTCGCGCCGCGCGAACATAGTGCCCATCTCGTCGACGCCGGTCGTGAGACCAGCCGAATCGCACCAGCGCTTGAACAGATGCCGCCCCTCGCCATCCTCGTCGGTCACAGTCTG
This sequence comes from uncultured Rhizobiaceae bacterium, assembly GCA_964244725.1. Classification (GTDB taxonomy): domain Bacteria; phylum Pseudomonadota; class Alphaproteobacteria; order Rhizobiales; family Rhizobiaceae; genus Kumtagia. The sequence continues at coordinate 93,768 of CAXTJQ010000002.1, read as the reverse complement.
GCGATTGTTGCCGCCGGAGATGCCGGGACCGATCTTCGCCATCTCCATCAGCGAATCCCATAGACGATCGGGATTGATGCGGAGGTTCGATTCGATAGGCACAACCAACTCCGGCCCTAAGCCCCAGCTCGCAACACCGCCCGCACATGGTCGACCAGTTCGTCGATCTGCTCCTTCTCGATGATCAACGGCGGCGACAGGGCTATGATGTCGCCCGTGGTGCGGATGAGCGCCCCTTGTTCGAAGGCTTTGACGAAAGCGGAGAACGCCCGCTTGGTCGGCGCGCCGGCGATCGGATCGAGCTCGATCGCACCGATCAGGCCGATGTTGCGGATGTCGATCACATGCGGCTCGCCCTTCAAGGAGTGCAGCGCTTCCTCCCAGTAGGGGGCAAGCTCCGCGCCGCGCGTCAGGAGGCCCTCGTCCCTGTAGGTGTCCAGCGTTCCCAGCGACGCCGCGCAGGCCATCGGATTGGCCGAATAGGTGTAGCCGTGGAAGAACTCGATCATGTGTTCCGGCCCGGTCATGAAGGCGTCGTGGATGTTCTTCGTCACGAACACCGCGCCCATGGGGATGACGCCGTTGGTGACGCCCTTGGCGGTGACCAGGATGTCAGGCGTCACGCCGAAATAATCGGCAGCGAACGGCGTTCCGAGACGGCCGTAGCCGGTGATGACTTCGTCGAAAATCAGCAATATGCCGTGCTTGGTGCAGATCTCGCGCAGTTTCTGCAAATAGCCCTTGGGGGGGATGAGAACGCCGGTCGAGCCTGAAACCGGCTCGACGATGACCGCCGCGATCGTCGAGGCGTCGTGCAGCGTGACGATCCGCTCCAGTTCGTTGGCAAGCTCCGCGCCGTGCTCGGGCTCGCCCTTGCTGAACGCGTTCTTCGCGAGATTGTGAGTGTGCGGCATGTGATCGACGCCGCCGAGCAGCGTTCCGAACATCTTGCGGTTCGATACGATGCCGCCGACCGAAATCCCGCCGAAATTCACGCCATGATAGCCGCGCTCGCGGCCGATCAGGCGGGTGCGGGCGCCGTCGCCTTTGACGCGCTGGTAGGCGATCGCGATCTTGAGCGCGGTCTCTACCGATTCGGAACCGGAATTGGTGAAGAACACATGGTCGAGCCCCTCAGGCGCGATGTCGACCAAACGGTTGGCAAGTTCGAAGGCAAGCGGGTGCCCCATCTGAAATGTCGGCGCAAAGTCGAGCTGAGCGGCTTGGTTCTGGATCGCCTCGGTTATCTTTGGCCGGCAATGCCCCGCGTTGACGCACCAGAGGCCTGCAGTCCCGTCGAGCACCTTGCGTCCGTCGGTCGTGGTATAGTGCATGTCCTTGGCCGAAACGAACATGCGCGGCTGTTGCTTGAACTGCCGGTTCGACGTGAACGGCATCCAGAAGGCGCTGAGATCGTTTGGGGTGACATTCAACCTATTCGACATGGCCAGACCTTTCGTAAGGAACCCGCGGGCAGCCGCGCCGCTTGGACTTGGTTGCGTTCGATGCTACGCAAATTTTAACCGACGGGACAAGCCTTTCCGCCGCAATGCGGCGATGAGATGCCTCCCTAGGCAATCGGCGTAATGAAATCGCGCTCCACCGCGATGCCTTCGTCTGGTCCAGCCGGTTGGTCCAGCAGTTTGAATGGGGAGCGGGCGCCAGCCGACATGGACGACCGGGTGCGAATCCAGATCCAGAAGCGCGAGCGCATCTTAAGTGCGGCGCTCGACGTGTTTTCATCGAGCGGCTTTCGCGGCGCCACGATCGACCAAATCGCGGCCGCCGCCGGCATGTCGAAGCCCAACCTGCTCTATTATTTCCCAAGCAAGGCGTCAATATACGCCACCTTGATGTGGCGGCTTCTCGGCACCTGGCCGGCGCCGCTGCGAGAACTCGACGAAGTCGGCGATCCAATAGCCGAACTGAGCGGTTATACTTACAGGAAGCTCGAAATGGCGAGGGATTATCCACGCGAGAGCCGGCTGTTCGTCAACGAGATTCTTTAAGGCGCGCCGCGCATCCTCGACATGTTCATGCGAGCTGAAAACTCTTGTGGAGCAGAAGGTCATCGTGATCCGGGGTTGGATGCTCGAGGGCAGGATGCTGCTCACCGACCGTACCACATGATCTTTTCGATCTGGGCGATCAAGCAGCACTACGCCGATTTCGATGTCCAGGTCCGCGCCGTGCTAGGCGCAGATCGCGGTGGCCATGGCCGTTTCGAATACGCGGCGCGCTTTCTCGAACAGCTTTTCCTCCAGGGCCTGCGGCCAGTCGAGCCACCGCTAGATAGCCGGCGAGTTAACAGACTCGGGTGAGCCTTCCGCGTCCGTCATCTGCGCGTTGTTCATCGCCTTGCGCTTGTCGGCCATCTCCTTCAGCGCCGCCCGCAACTCGGGGTGGCGCGCCATGAATTGGTTGAAGTCGCGCCGGGCGAGTACGAGGAACCGGCAGAAATCGATGGCGGCGACATCGGCTGTGCGCCGCCCCCCGCTGAGCAGCGCCATTTCGCCGAAATAGGAGCCCGCTTCGAGCCGAATCGGTTTTTCGTTGACCAGCACTTCGACCGCGCCCGACACGATGAAGTACATCGCGTCACCCACGTCTCCGGTTCGCACGACGCGTTCGCCGGGTGAACCGGAGCGCGGGACGAACAGCAACAGCAATTCCTCCTGCGCCTCCTTGTCGATCGAGGAAAACAACGGAAAGGTCGCAAGAAATTGGGTGATGCGCAGTTCCTGCTGACGTTCGCGCTCTTCGTTGCGAGCTTTGATCCGGTCGAGTTCGGCGGTCAGCGCCTTCTGCCGCGCAGCGCCATACCGCATCGCGCCCGCCCAGCCGCCGGCTCGAAGCCGCTCGCGCAAGGCGCTGACCAGGAGGAACGCCAGCGGGTTGAACGTGATCGACAAAATTGCGCCCGCCAGGATCAGGTCCTGCCCGTCTTGCGTCATTAGTCCATGCGTTACGCCAAGTCCCGCCAGGATGAACGAGAACTCGCCGATCTGCGCTAGGCTCGCCGCCACGCCGAACGCCATGGCGACGGGATAGCGCAGCGCCAGCACGATCGCGAAAGAGATGACGGCCTTGCCGGCCATGATCATCGCCAGCACGCAGAGAACCTTTCCAGGCTGGCGGGTCAGGATCGAAGGATCGAACAACATGCCGATGGAGACGAAGAACAAAACGGAAAACGCATCCTGCAGCGGCAGCGAATTGGCCGCCGCGCGATGGCTGAGCTGCGATTCGCCCATGATAACGCCGGCGAAAAACGCGCCCAGCGCGAAGGAGACGCCGAAGGCCGCCGCCGAACCGAACGCGATGCCAACGGCGATGCCAAGCACCGAAAGGGTGAACAGTTCGCGCGAACCGGTGCGAGCGACCTTTATCAGGATCCAAGGCACGACGCGCGGACCCACTGTCGCGGCCAGTACGGTGAAGGCGGCGACCTTAGCCAGCGTGATGCCGAGTTGCAGCAGGAGCGACTGACCCCCGCCGGCCGCATGGGAGGTATCGGCCGCGTGACCGCCAAGCATTTGGGCCACGGCTGGCAGCAGCACCAGCGCCAGCACCATCGCCAGATCCTCGACGATCAGCCAACCAATGGCGACACGCCCCATCGCCGACTGGACGATGTTGCGCTCCTCAAGCGCCTTCAGGAGCACCACGGTGCTGGCGACCGAAATCGACAGCCCGAAGACGATCCCCTCGCCGAACGTCCAGCCCCACAGCGTGCAGACCCAGGCGCCGAGCAACGTCGCCACCGCGATCTGCAGGATCGCGCCCGGCACCGCCAGCCCGCGCACGGCCAGAAGGTCGGAGGCCGAAAAATGCAGTCCGACGCCGAACATGAGCAGGATGACGCCCATTTCCGCCAGTTGGCCGGCGATCGAAGCGTCGGCGACGAAACCCGGGGTGAAAGGTCCGATGACAACGCCGGCGAGAAGATAGCCGACGAGCGCCGGTAGCCTGAGACGATCGGCAGCGTATCCAAAGATCGCGGCCACCACGAACCCGATGGCGACGATGGCGATCAACGAAACGTCGTGCGGCAAGCGCTTTTCCCCTCGAACCTCGATATCGGTTTTGCGCGGCGCACTGGCGCAGGTCAAACATTTTCAACGCCATCGGTGTTCCGAGCCGATCTTGGCTCGGAACACCGACTTGCGGAAAACGCGCTGGTTGAAATCTTCGGTTCGACGCGAGATGACTGGAGATGGCGCGACATCGACCGACGCCCGCGCCGACTTTTCGCTCCGGTCCATATAGAGCTCCAAGCCATGGTCCAGTCCTACAGAAAGGAAATCGACGGCCTGCGCGCGATAGCGGTCATCCCGGTCGTCCTGTTTCATGCCGGAATTCCCGGTTTCGAGGGCGGCTACGTCGGTGTCGACGTCTTCTTCGTCATCTCGGGCTACCTGATCACGCAGATCGTCGCCGCCGAAGTCGACGCGAACGCGTTCTCGCTGCTGGGCTTCTACGAGCGGCGCATCCGACGCATCTTTCCGGCGCTGTTCGTGATGCTGGCGGCGACGACGGTCGTCGGTTACATCCTTTTCTTACCGGACGATTATGCAGCCTATTCCAAAACAGCGCTCAGCGCGCTCGTTTCGATTTCCAACTATAGATTTTACGAACAGGCCGGCTATTTCGACGAAGCCGCGATCGTCAAACCGATTCTGCATACATGGTCGCTCGCGGTCGAGGAGCAATTCTACATTTTTCTTCCCCTTTTGCTGGTCCTCACCCACCGTTGGCGGCGACATCGCAAGATCGTATTCGTCACCATCGCGCTCGTCTCCCTTGCTCTGGCGCTGCAGAAGACGCCAAGAAACCCAGATTTCGCCTTCTATTTGCTGCCAGCGCGGGCGTGGGAACTCTTGGCCGGCTCATTGCTGGCGCTAAAGGTCCTGCCAACCATCCGCTCGCGGCCGGCATCGGAACTGATGGCCGCGCTCGGCGTCGTCCTCGTCGCGGTCGCGGTGTTTCTTTTCGATGCCGACACTCCGTTCCCAGGCCCATGGGCGGCGGTTCCCGTCGTCGGCGCGATGCTGGTGATCCATTGCGCGTCGGGCGCCAGAACGGGCGAACTGCTCGGCGCCAACTTGCCACGCGGCATCGGCCTGGTTTCCTATTCGCTGTACCTCTGGCACTGGCCCGTCATCGTTTTCATCGCTTACTATACCCAGGGCCCCTTGACCTCCCCCCAGGCGATTGCTGCGATCGTCGTTTCACTGGCGATCGCTATCGTCTCCTGGCGGCTGGTCGAGCAGCCGTTTCGCGGCGACAAAGGTCCGCGGGGGCCAAGGCTTTGGAACACTGCAATCGGCGCCTCGGCGTGGTTGGCGATCGCGCTGGCCGGGTTCGTCGTTTCGCATGGTGCGCGATGGCGCATGCCGGACGGCATCGAAGTCTTCGCGAAGGCAAACAACAAATCCGATTTCAACGCGCTATGCGAGCTTTTGGACACGGCGGCGCGCAAATCGTCCGACCTGCGCTGCCTGCTCGGACCGCGAGACGTGAAACCCCATGTCGCGATCTGGGCGGACAGTCACGGGCAGGAGTTGAGCATCGCACTCGAGAAAGAGAGGCCGACTAACCGATCGCTTCTCGCGATGGTGCAGGGCGGCTGCCCGCCCAGCCTTGACCCCGTGGTCTACAAGAAGCCGACCTGCGCGCCGCATAACCGCGCGGTGTTGACCTACCTTAAGGCCAATCCATCGATCGACACGGTGATCGTAGCCGCCTATTTCCTGTCACCGCGCTATCAACTGGATGAAGGTTTCGGTCAAGGAGTCCTCGACGCGGTGTATGCCCTCCGCGCCGCCGGCAAACGGGTGATCGTCGTTGGGCCTGTTCCCAAGCCGCCTTTCGACGTGTCGCGCAAGCTTCAATTGGCGCAGGCCTTCGGCTTACGGGAACCCCCGGGGATAAACGCGGACGGATTTCTGCGCTCCGCGGCCCCGACTTTCGCACTGCTGAAAAAAGCAGAAAGCGCCGGAGCGGAGATCGTCTATCCGAACAATGTTCTTTGCGACGACAAGACCTGTCGCATCGTCGCGGATGGAAAGCCCCTTTACATCGACGACAATCATCTGAGTATTGCCGGCGCCGCACTTGTGGCGCCGCTGATCCAAGATCTCCTGCGTGACAAGGTCGGGAGCCCGTCTTCCTGACGGCAGGGGCGTCTGGCGGACCGGTTTCGTTGTGGCGCCATAAAACAGGCGCTCACCGCCGAGATCAGGCGTCCAACCTACGTCGTGCGCATCTTTCCAAACACCGAAAGCTGCCTGCGCCTCGTCAGGGCGCTGGCCGTCGAAACCAACGAAAACTGGATGGAGGCCGACCGCTACATCAACAGGGATGATCTGCGCGAACACAAGAAGATCGAACTCAGAAAAGCCGCATGACAGCAGCGTGGCCGCCCAAATTTGCAGAACTTGACGCACACAACCTTTGATCGAGACCGAATTGGTCTCCAGCGCCAATGCGTCGATGAGTGGATGCAGGCATTTTCCAGCATCGCTGCCTGCTCCATGTCCAAAGCAATAGAGGCATTCTGCATTCTGCCGCAAAGCCGTGGCGTCGCATTCGCCAATACGGAGATGCAGCCTTGGCCGCCGGCCGAGTTGAAGGCGAGTATCGTGCCATCGTTCCCGGAGAATTGCGTAAAACTCTCACCGACCAGCGCGCATGTTTGCCTCGGACGATCGAGGTCGCCTGTTGCATCCTTGATACCGACTATGCTGCCGATCCCGGCGAGCCGCCCGACCGTGGCCGGCAACGGATCGACACCGGTCCGCGCCGGCACATTGTAGAATAGGATCGGCAGATCGACGGCCCGCGCCACCGCCTCGAAATGGCGGGAAAGCCCCTCCTGACTCGGCCGGATATAGTAGGGCGTCACGACGAGGAGAGTGCCGGCGCCGGCTGCCTTTGGCGCCTGCGCCGACACAATTGTATCCAAGGTTGCGCTGGGACCGACCCCCGCAATGGCCGGCACGCGTCCCGCGGCGACCTCCACAGTTGGCCGTGTAAGACGGTCGCGTTCGGTGAACGACAGCGTGGAGATTCGGCCGTCGTGCCGCAGACAACCAATCCTTCCGTTTCTTCGCCGATTTGCCCGGCGACGAAATCCTGAAAGGCGGTTTCCTCACGGCCGCCGTCGCTCGCGAACGGTGTCGTCAACGCGGCAATCAAGCTTCGAAGATTCACGGCCAGTCCTACGGCTTCATTTCCATGGTCGACGGCGTCAACAGCACGGCATCGGGGCGATAGTCGGTCTCAAACATCGCATAACGAACGGCCTCGGTCTTGCTGGCAAAAATGCCTCCAGCAGCACCGTGGGACTCGACCGCCAGCCAGTGGCCTTCCCGGTCCTTGCCGACAAGGAACGTTGGACTGGCGGAGACAGCGTGGTTGGGGTCGAAAACGGAAACGTTCTGTATTGAAGACAGGGTAGGCATGATGATCTCTGCGTTGCCGCGATCGTTAACGGACCGCACAAGAGATATCGATCTTGCCGACGCAGGATAAAATGCCGAACTCACCCGCTCGGCATCAGGAAATCATAAGATGCCTTCGACCCACGCTATTCGGCGGGTTCGTGCGCCTGCTCCATCGGCGCCTTATGCGACGGATTGTTCGGATGCTGCGTCCAGTTGGCGTAGGTCGGCTGCACTGTCTTGCCCGTGCGGCGGTCTAGGTCGCCGGCAGCCAGCGTCACCATGTCGATGCAGTTTTCAACCGGGCAGACGTTGACGCAAAGGTTGCAGCCGACGCACTCGGCCTCGATCACCTCGAAATACCTCACGCCGTCGACCATCTTGGTGATCGCCTGGTGCGATGTGTCCTCGCAGGCGATATGGCAGCGACCGCATTTGATGCAAAGGTCTTGGTCGATCCTCGCCTTGGTGACGTAGTTCAAATTGAGATACTGCCAGTCCGTGACGTTCGGCGTCGCCCGCCCGATCACGTCGTTGAGCGTCCGGTGGCCCTTCTCGTCCATCCAGTTGGTCAGGCCGGTGATCATTTCCTGCACGATCTTGAAGCCATAGGTCATGGCCGCCGTGCAGACCTGCACGTTCCCGGCCCCGAGCGCCAGGAACTCGGCCGCGTCTCGCCATGTCGTGATCCCGCCGATGCCCGAGATGGGCAGGCCGCGCGTCTCAAGGTCGCGCGCGATCTCCGCCACCATGTTGAGCGCGATCGGCTTCACCGCCGGGCCGCAATAGCCGCCGTGACTGCCCTTGCCGTCTATCGAGGGCTCCGGCGAGAAGCTGTCGAGGTCGACGGAGGTGATCGAGGAGATCGTGTTGATCAGCGAGACAGCATCGGTTCCGCCGGCATGGGCTGCCCGCGCGGGCTTGCGTATATCGGTGATGTTGGGCGTCAGCTTGGTGATCACCGGCATGCGCGTGTACTGCTTGCACCAGCGCACGACCATCTCGATATATTCCGGGACCTGGCCGACCGCGGCGCCCATGCCGCGTTCGCTCATGCCATGCGGACAGCCAAAGTTTAGTTCGATGCCATCGACCTCGGTCTCCTCGACCAGAGGCAGGATCGACTTCCAAGCGCTCTCCTCGCAAGGCACCATGATTGAGGCAATCACGGCCCGGTTCGGCCAGTCGCGCTTGACCTGCTTCATCTCCTGAAGATTGATCTGCAGCGAGCGATCGGTGATCAGTTCGATGTTGTTGAGGCCCAGCAGACGACGGTCGGCGCCCCAGATCGCGCCGTAGCGCGGCCCGTTGACGTTGACCACCGGCGGACCTTCCTCGCCGAGCGTCTTCCACACAACCCCGCCCCATCCCGCCTTGAAAGCGCGGATGACGTTGTAGGCCTTATCGGTCGGCGGCGCGGAGGCGAGCCAGAACGGATTCGGCGATTTGATCCCGACGAAATTGTTACGAATGTCGGCCATAGGTACTTCTCCCTCAGGCTTGGATTTTCAAGAGACTGCACGTATTCTGGTAGCCGAAGCAAGCCGCAGCCAAGGTCGAGCATGACGACGGAACGACGTTACACGATCAATTTACGCCCCGAGCCAGAGGGCGGCTACACGATCCTCGTCCCGGCCGTTTCTGAGGTGGTCACATATGGCGAGACCTACGAGGAAGCGATGGCCATGGCTCAGGGGGCGATCGAGGCCGTCCTCGAAACGGACCGCGACGAAGGTTGGGACATCCCGGACGATGTCGAAATGCCTGTCGATCATCTAACCATCGCCGCCTGATCGTGGCCCCCAAGGGCTTGCCGTCGGTTACCGGAAGCAAGCCGTCCGAGCCCTTTTGCGGCTGGGTTTCAAGATCGATCGTATTCGCGGAAGTCACCACGTGCCGGTTCATATAGTCCACCAGTCCGTGCCATTAGCATTCCGGTTCATGGCAATAAGACTTTGCCGCGAGGCGCCCTGCACGAGTCGTCAAGAAGTCTGGATTCACGGTCGATCAGTTCGTCGCAGGGCTTTGAGGACAAGACCCGCAGGGGGCTTGGCGGCTCGATGCCGCCGGTATCGTCGTGAATGTCGACGGCGGTCATTTCTCGTGGCCCAGCGAACCTGGATTGTTCCGTCTCCGGCATGCCGAGCTTCTCATATTGTTCGACACAATAACTAAGCTGATGATGAGAAATCCGAAAACCTTCCGCCAAGATATTCCGGCTTTAGCCAGATCACATTCCCTTCGCTATCCTCGAACGAGGCGCTCAAATGAAACGGGTGCAGCAACGGTTTGTTTGGAATATCAAACAAAATCTTCACGCCTTTAGCTTTCAGCAAAGTCATAGTTTCACGCATATTTTCTGCATTTAAAACGAGATCCGGCCATTCGCTTTTCTTATTGCTGTGCGCATCGACAAAAAGTATTTTAGTACGTGCGCCCGGCACAACCATCTCTATCCATCGCCAGTTTTAATGAAATCACATGTGGCAGGCGATTATGACCCCAAGTTTAATTTTATAAAAATCAACAGCACGTCGCTGGTTGTGGCGGGAACCTGAATTATTTTTGACAAAATCAAACATGAGCTTAGACGGTCATCAGCATCCGATGGATGCTCTCCGCAGCGTCCCTGCCCTGCGCCACGGCCGACACCGTCAAATCCTCGCCCCCGAAGATACAGTCGCCGCCGGCCCAGACCTTTGACAGTGATGTGCGTCCCTCCGCATCGACCTTGAGCTTGCCGTTCTCGAACGCTGTCACGTCACCCGAACCGTTCAGCGGCTCCGGCCGAAACGACTGGCCAATCGCGCGGAAGATCTGGTCGGCCTCCAGCATCAAAGTCTCGCCCGTACCGCGCAGCGCTCCATCGGCATACGACGTGTATTCGAGTTCAATGCTCTTCGCCTGGCCGTTGGCGGCCAGCACCCGCTTGGGCTGCAGCCAGTGGCGTATGACGACCCCGTTCGCGGTCGCCAGATCCTGCTCGAATTCCGAGGCGTTCATGTTCTCCTGGCCGCGGCGGTAGCAAATCGTCACCTCCTCCGCGCCAAGAAGTTTGGATTGAACGGCCGCGTCGATCGCCGTCATGCCACCGCCAATCACCACGACCCGTCGCCCGACCTGCAGCGCGCCGAGATCGTCCGCCTGACGCAGCCGCGCGATGAAGTCAATTGCGTTTTCGGCGCCCGACGCGTCCTCGCCCTCGGCGCGCAGCGCATTGACGCCGGCAAGGCCCATGCCCAGGAAAACCGCATCGAAATCAGCCGTAAGTTCCGACAGCGAAAAGTCGCGCCCGAGCGTCTTGCCCTGCCTGATCTCGATGCCGCCGATGCCGGTCACGTAGTTGACCTCTGCCTGCGCGAAATCCTGCGTGCTCTTGTACGCGGCGATGCCGTATTCGTTGAGGCCGCCGGCCTTTTCACGGGCCTCGAAGATCGTCACGTCATGGCCATGCCGGGACAATCGATGCGCTGCCGACAGCCCGGCCGGCCCCGCCCCGACCACCGCGACTTTCCGGCCGGTCGACGGAGCCCGGTCATAGAATTGTCTGTCCTGCGCCATCGCTGTGTCGGTCGCGTAACGCTGCAGCAGACCGATCCGCACTGGCTTGCCCTCAGCGACCTCGCGCACGCAGACCTCTTCGCACAGCGTCTCCGTCGGACAAACGCGAGCGCACATGCCGCCCAGAATGTTCTGATCGAAGATCGTCTTGGCCGCGCCGATGGCGTTGCCGGTCTGGATTTCGCGAATGAACAACGGGATGTCGATCGAGGTCGGGCAGGCCTGCATGCAGGGCGCGTCAAAGCAGAAATAGCAGCGGTCGCTTTCGACCAGCGCCTCGTGGCGATCAAGCGGCGGATGGAGGTCGGAAAAGTTTTCGTCGTACTGCGCCGGAGCGAGCCGATTGCCCGCGATGCCTGCCTTAAGGAGGCGTCCGTCCATCGATGTTCCCCAGGCTGGCTTTTATGGCTTGTGTTTTGGACAAGGCTAACACGATTTGTTCCTTTATCAATCGATCAAATTTCGACCATGCGAGCCAGCTTCGCTTATTGTGTGGCCGTGCTAGGCCGCGCCGCATCACTTCAAAGCCGCCGACAATGCTGCCGCATGAAATTTGCTCTTATCGGACCAGTCTCGCGCTACAGAACGGTTTTCCTCTCGGGCATAAGCTTCGGTGCGCGTCAGGGACACGCATTTCTCAAAGGTTCAGTTTCTCCCTGATGGCGTCGATGCGCTTCGACGCCTCGGCTTTCGAAATACCCTCTTCGAAAACATCGGGATCGTGTGCCTGTTCGGAGAGTGTCTTAAGATATGACATTTGCGCGCCCGTCATCGGTTCGCCGCTGACCCAGTCGTCCGGGTCCTTTTCCATGTTGGATACGAGATTTTCCTTAAGATTGTCGTTTGTCATGTGACCTCACTTTCGCGAAACAAATGCAGAACAGGATGACAGGTTCCGTTCCGGTCGAGGTTAGGCGATTTCGGATCGATCCTGGTCGTGCTGCGCGGCGTCAAGCGGACGCAGCCACGGCTCACGCCGCTTCACCCAAAGTTCGTACGTCGGCTCCAGCCCGTTCGGCGCTTCGTCGAGCGAGCCGATCCTGATTTCGGTTTCTTCGCCTCCGCGATCGAACAGTCTTGACCCGCACGTCGGGCAGAAGCCGCGTCCCCGATAGGTGTGGACAGTGCCGATGCTGCTGAATTGAGAAGTCGGCCAGACGCCAAAAGTCTGGTAGTTCGATCCGCTTTCCTTTCGACAGTCCGCACAGTGACAAAGTCCCACTCGGATCGGCTCGCCCTCTGCCTCAAAGCGAACAGCCCCGCATAGGCATCCCCCGGTTCGTCTCGTCATGGTCTGTCCTCCATAATAAGCAAATCAGCGTCATGGTCGATTGCCAGCGCAAGCGTGCGGCAGACGGGAGGTCGGTGCGCCGTACCCGCACGGTTAATCGACGTGGCAACACTCCCTTTATCAATCTGCCGTAAATCCGAACGATGTATGCGTCCAATTTTGTGAAAAGTGTACCGATCGTCGTTCTGGTCTTCCTGGCGTCGTGCGCGTCTGTTCCGAACCGAATCAACGACGTCTGCGCCGTTTTCGACCAGCGCGATGGCTGGTTGAACGATTGGCGCAGCGCGGCGCAGGCCTCCGAGCGGAAATACGGCGTCCCCGTACCTGTCCTGATGGCCACGGTTCGAAAGGAGTCCGGCTTCCGCAGCAATGCCAAGCCGAGACGAACGAAGCTGTTCGGCTTCATCCCCTGGACGCGCGTCTCGAGCGCCTACGGTTTCTCCCAGGCCCTCGACGGCACATGGTCGCAATACCAGCGCGAGACCGCAAATTTTGCCGCCCGGCGAACGAGTTTCGCCGACGCCATCGACTTCGTCGGCTGGTATCACGCGAAATCCGCCGACACGCTTGGCATTGCGAAGAACGACGCCTTCAGACTTTATCTCGCCTATTATTCCGGCTGGACCGCCTACCGGAGCGGCAGTTGGCGAAGCAACGCCGGCATCCAACGCTACGCCCGGGAGACCGATCAGATGGCGCGGACCTATGCCTCGCAGTTGCAGGATTGCCGCGACTGATTGAGTAACGCCGACACTTTCGCCGCTCATTTCCTGTTCGGCGTGTCTGGCAATTCCGTGTCGGCAATGGTCGATCGCCCCGTGTCTACGGCCTGGCGCCCGTCTCCGGAGCGCAACGGCTCGACCGGGTTAAAAGCGGTGTCGGACGGGTCCGTCGGCTTGTTCCCCACATCGCTGATCTCGTCGTGCGCTTCTTGATTTCGCACCCGGTCCGTCTGATCTCGCTCGATTGCGTCGGCATACAGAGTATCGGCTCCTGCCGAACCCGTTTTGCCATGCGGACGCTGCGGCTTCACGCCCGCGAAACCCGGACCCGAGCCGAGTACGGCATCCTCCGGCACAGGATCTTTGACCGGCGGCTCGGCGCCGCCGCCTTCGAAGCTGATCACCGGCTCCATTTTGGCGAGGATGTCGTCCGAAAGCCAGCAAAGACTGAAATGTCCCTCGCCGAGATTTTTGGGTAGCGGCAGTTTGGTCTCGCACAGATTGTCCGGCACCAGCGGCTTGTAGCGGCAGCGAGTCTGGAACGGACAACCCGGCGGCGGATTCATCGCCGACGGAATGTCGCCCTCAAGGACAATGTGCTTCTTCTTGACGCTCGTATCGGCGATCGGAATGGCCGACAGCAACGCCTCCGTATAGGGATGGTAGGGCGGTGCGAAGATCTGGTCGGTCGTTCCCTGCTCGACGATGTGCCCGAGATACATCACCACGACGCGGTCGGCGATGTAGCGCACGACCGACAGGTCGTGGCTGATGAACAGCATCGTCGTCTTGTTCTTGCGCTGGATGTCCATCAGCAATTCCGTGACTGCCGCCTGCACCGACACGTCGAGCGCCGACACCGGCTCGTCGGCCACCACCACCTTCGCGTTTCCGGCAAAGGCCCGCGCGACGCCGATGCGCTGCTTCTGCCCGCCCGAAAGTTGCCGCGGCATGCGGTCGGCGAAAGCGCGCGGAAGCTTGACAAGGTCCAGCAGTTCGAACATCCGCGCTTTGCGGTCGGCGACAGTCTTGCCGACGTTGAACTTCTCCAGCGTCCGCACGATCTGCGAGCCGACCGAATGGCTCGGGTTGAGCGTGTCGAAAGGGTTCTGGAACACCATTTGGATCGACGCCACGGTCTGGACGTCACGCATTTCGATGCCCGTCGATTGGATCTGCTTGTTGCTGAGATTGATGGTGCCGGAACTGGCGGTTTCCAGACCGAGCAAAACCTTCGCCAGCGTTGACTTCCCGCAGCCGGACTCGCCGACGATCGCCACCGTCTCGGATTCGCGCGCCTCGAAAGTGATCGATTCGTTGGCTTTGACGACACGGCCCTCGCCGCGGCTGCCGAACACCTCGTTGGCCGCCACCTTGTAGTATTTCTTCAGGTCGTCGATGCGCAGCACCGGCGCTCCGGGCTTCACCGGCTCGGTCTGCTTGCGCGCACCGGCGGGCATCGCCGTCCAGTCGATCTCGTCGAACCGCACGCAGCGGCTGAAATGCCCATCATGGCCCCCGACCGGGATCATTGGAATCTCATCGGCGTCGCAGCGACCTGCCACGAAATGCTGGCAGCGCGGGCCGAAATTGCAGCCCTTCGGCCGCTCGTGCGGCAATGGCAGTTGACCCGGAATAGCGATCAGCGGCCGCGCGTTCTTGTCGGCCCCGGGCAGCGGGATCGAACGGAACAGCCCCTGCGTGTAGGGATGCCGCATCCGGTCGAATACATCCTTGATCTTGCCGGTCTCCACTGCCTCGCCGGAATACATGACCGTGATGCGGTCGCAGGTCTCGAGGATGAGCCCGAGATTGTGCGATACGAAGATCATCGACGTGCCGAACTGCTTGCCGAGCCCCTTGACCAGTTCAACGATGCCGGCCTCCACCGTCACGTCGAGCGCCGTCGTCGGTTCGTCCAAAAGCAGCAGCGCCGGCTTGGACAGCAGCGCCATCGCGATCACGACGCGCTGTTGCTGCCCGCCCGAAAGCTGGTGCGGATAGGATTTCATCATACGCTCTGGGTCGGGCAGGCGAACCGACCGCACCGTCTCCAGCGCGCGCTTATAGGCCTCGGCCTTCGAGACCTTATCGTGCAGCATCGGCACTTCCATCAATTGCCGCCCGACCTTCATCGCCGGGTTCAGCGACGCCATTGGCTCCTGGTAGATCATGGCGATCTCGTTGCCGCGGATCGAGCGGAGCTCCTCCGTGGACATCTCGCCCATGTCCTTGCCCTTGAAGCGGATGCGGCCTCCGACGATTTTGCCGATGTTCGACAGGTCGCGCATGATGCCGAGCGACACGGTCGACTTGCCGCACCCCGATTCGCCGACGATGCCCATCGCCTCGCCCGGCTGCACCGAACAGGAGAAATCCATCACCGCAGGGATTTCGCCTCGTTTGGTGAAAAACGAAATCGAGAGATTCTCGATTTCGATGATTGGCTGCGCGGACAGGATCGCGGAAACTTTGACGATCTCATTCATGGCTGGCGCTCCGGCTGGCTAAACGCGTCAAATCTCTCAATCCTTCAGCGACTGTTCGCGCAGCGCATCGGCAAGGAGGTTCAGCCCAAGCACGAAGGACATCAAAGCGATGGTCGGCGGAAGCGCGGGATGGATGAACGAGCGCAGCAGCCGGCTGGCATCCTTGATCGCGGTGCCCCAGTCCGGACTTTCGGGCGCGAGGCCCAGACCGAAATAGCCGAGCGTGCCGAGCAGGATCGTCGTGTAGCCAATGCGTAGACAAGCGTCGACGATGAGCGGACCGCGTGCGTTGGGAAGGATTTCCCACAGCATGATGTACCAGGGTGTTTCGCCGCGGGTCTGCGCCGCCGCGATGTAGTCGCGCGTTTTGATGTCCATCACCAGCCCGCGAACGATGCGGAACACGCCGGGACTGGAGGCGAACACCACGGCCACGAAGATGTTCAGCTGGTTAGGCTCGATATGCACGATGCCAAGCGGATCGCGGTCGAACACCAAGCCGACATAGACCCAGCCGCCGATCACGAGCGTCAGGCCGAGCAGAATATAGACGCGGTCAGGCCTGTTCCTGAATCGTGTGTAGAAGAGCACAGCGAAGAAGATGATCGGAAACAGGAAGAATACGCCCGCCAGGCCGTAAGGGATCGGCGTGTCCATGATGCCGGGCGTCACCAGCAGGTAAAACAAAAGGATCACGGGGAAGGCCAGCACGAGGTTGGCGAGAAACGACAGGAACGAGTCGATCCGCCCGCCATAATATCCCGCAGGCAAGCCGAGCGTGACGCCGACCATGATCGCGAACGCGGTCGCGGCAGGCGCGATGATCAGCACGATTTGGCTGCCGAACACCATGCGGCTGAAAATGTCGCGCGCCAGCTTGTCGCCTCCGAAAAGATAGACGCCGCCGCTATCGGGCACGAGCGCGCCCGGCAGCGCATCCTTCATGATCGGGATCTGCGCCAGCGGGTCATAGGGCGCCACGGTTGCGGCAAAGATCGCGGTAAACAGCCAGAAGAAGCAGATCAGCACGCCCGCGATGCCGACCCCGTTGTCGTAGAGCTGCCCGTAGAGGCCGAGTCTCCTCTTGTAGAAAAGGCTCGCGCCGATCACGATCGCCATGCCTATCCAAACCGGCCAGAAGCGGACGAACGCGCCAAGCGTTGTCTGGAAGCCGTTGAGGTATTCCAACTGCATGGCGCCGCCCCTTCACTGAACTCGGATACGTGGATTGAGGTAGGCGTAACCGACATCCGAGATCAGCTGCGTGAACAGCACCACGAAGACCGAAACCAGCGAGCAGCCGAGCAGCAGATCGATATCGTTGTTGCCGGCGGCCTCGACCAGCGTGAAGCCGAAACCCTGATAGCGGAACATCGTCTCGACGATGACCACGCCGGTCAGGAGCCACGGGAATTGCAGCATAATGACCGTGAACGGCGCGATCAGCGCGTTGCGTAGCGCGTGCTTGACGACGACGTTTGAAAAGCTCAGGCCTTTCAACCGCGCGGTGCGAATATATTGCTGCGTCATCACCTCGACCATCGAAGCCCGGGTCATGCGCGCGATGTAGCCTATGCCGTAGATCGCCATGGTCATGACCGGCAGCGTGAAATTGTAGAAGGTGATGCCGCTGCCCGTTGCCGACGCCGCCGATCCGTTCAGCCAGCCGAGCCAGGAAGCGAAGATGACCGTGAAAATCACGCCTGAAACGTATTCCGGCGTCGCCGTCGTTGCGATCGACGCGACGGACAATGTTCGGTCCGTGCGAGTCCCCTCGCGCATGCCCGCGAGAATGCCGATCAGCAAAGCGATCGGCACCATCGTTGCCATAACCCAGAACATCAGGATGCCGGTCGCGCCGAGCGCCGGGAACAGCTTCGACGCGACCGTCGTCTTGAACTTGGTCGAGCAGCCGAAATCGCCTTCGAGAACTCCGCCGTAGTAGGCTTCGGCGGGTTCGTTGCAAAAAGAGAAGCGCGGCTTCGTCTTGCCGGTCGCGGCGTCGACGCTCGGCTGTTTCGGCATAACGCCGATCCATTGCGCGTAGCGCACGAAGAAATTCTGCCGATAGCCGTTCTTGACCAGCCAGCTTTCGATTTGCTCGGGCGGCGTACGCATGTCGAGCTGGCTGATCGCAAGCTTTTTCAGGTTCGGCTCGAGATTGACCATGAAGAAGACCACCATGGTCAAGCAGACCATCGTCAGGAGCATGGTGCCCAATCGACGTGTAACGAACGCAAGCATCATAGCCCCCTGCCGTATGGGTTGGGGTCAGGAAATATCAACCCTCTGAAAAATCGAAGGGGGTGCAATCGCCCCCTTCGAGAACGCTCCGTGGATCAAGCCTCGTCGAGCCAGACCATCGAATATTCATGCTCCTGGGTGGGATGCATGCGGAAACCCTTGAGGGACTTCGCCGAGTGATTGTAGAGCTTGCGCCAGTAGGGCTGGATGAGGATACCCGAGTCCTGAAGCATCTTCTCGATGTCGACCATGAGAACCTTGCGCTTTTCGACATCCGCTGTCGCCAATGCTTCGTTCAGTTTCTTGTCGAAATCGGGGTCCGACCAAGCGGCCTCGTTCCAGGCTTCGCCTGTCCGGTAGGCAATCGCCAGAACCTGGACGCCGAGCGGGCGCATGTTCCAGTTGGTCATCGAGAAGGGATACTTCGTCCAGTCGTTCCAGAATGTCGAACCCGGCAACACGGTGCGCTTTACCTTGATGCCTGCTTCGCGAAGTTGCGCCGCGATCGCGTCGCCGGTGTTCTTGTGCCAGTCCTCGTCGACGGTAATCAGATCGTGTTCGTAATCCGCCTGCCCGGCTTCAGCCATTAGCGCCTTGGCCTTCGCCGGGTCCCGCGCGACCTTGGGCAGCGCGGCGTATTCGGGATGGATCGGCGCTACGTGGTGGTTTTCCGCCGGCTCGCCGGCATTGCCGTATCCAAGTTGAAGGACGATCGCGTTGTCGACGGCTAGCTGCAGCGCCTGGCGGACCTTTTGATCGTCGTAGGGCTTGTTCTTGACGTTAGTACGCGCCACGATGGTCGCGGCCGTGACAGCCTCGCCCTTGACGAGGTCTAGCTTGTCGAGGATTGCAACGTAGTCCGCCGTGGTTTCGAAGTTGCTGTGGACTTCGCCGGCTTCGAAAGCGGAGACCATGGCCGACGGATCGGTGCCGTAGTCGATGAATTCGAGGCCGTCGACATGGGCCTCGCCGCCCCACCATTTGCCGTTTTCGCGACGCTTCAGCACCACTTTCTGACCGACGTCGTAAGACACCAGTTCGAACGGCCCCGTTCCGATCGGGCAAGCCGTGAAGGTCGCGCCCTTCTCGTCGAAGCTGCGATGAACGACCAGTGCCGGATAGTCGGTCAGATTGGGAATCAGTGCGATGTCGGGCTTGGTCAAGGTGAGCTTGACAGTCATGTCGTCGACCTTGGTGACCGCGCCTTCCTTCAGCTTGCCGGTCGCCTCGTCGACCAGCGAGCCCATGCGGCCCGGCATCGAGTTGCCTTCCGCCGACTTGTCGCACCAGCGTCCGAAGTTGTAGATCACGTCCTCGGCGACGAATTTGTCGCCGTTGTTCCATGTCGCGTCGGGACGCAGATGAAGGACGTATTCTGTTGCGTCGTCGTTGACTTCCCAGCTCTCGAGCAGTCGCCCTTCGAACGTGTAGTCATAAGTGTACTTGACCAGCGGCTCGATCGTCTGGCGTTGTGCATTGGAAATTTCCGACCAGTCGGCGGTGCGGATGTCCTTTGCATCCTTGACGAACATCGCCACCTTGACCACGCCGCCCTTCTTCGGCGTCTCCTGCGCCAGCGCCCGGGTCGGCGCGACAAGGCCGATCATGCCGTAAGCCATCGCCGTCGAGGCGCCGAACACGCTGGCGAGAGCCAGGAATTCGCGGCGATCCACCTTGCCGGCCCTGACCCCCTCAGCCATTGACTCAATATGTGCCGGAACGCGGTCACCGCTGTTCTTGTAGAACGTCATTTTCCCAAACTCCCATTATTGGCTTTCTGCCGATTAACATTCCGCATCCCGACGCCATTGTCAAAGCGATCGATCGTACGAACATACGAAAGAATGTGCAACTTCGCCGCACCGTCGGGCGGCGCGAATGCGACATTGCTGCCGCAAATTTGACAGGTCCGGAATCGCCGGCATGAATCGTCGCTGCGACCGGTGCATTTGTTGGCAGGACCTCGGCTAAAATTCCGCGCCGATGGGAATCTTCGCAATGGAGCCATAATCGTTCGATGGACTGGCGATGCCGGAGGGAGACGTCCCTTTTCGCCGCCAGAGCTTGACTCCCGGCGCCGACATGCCGAACGTCGCGGCCGGACGCCACGGGGGAGAGGATCATGCGCACAATCCACTGGGTATCGGCCCTGATCCTTGCCATGGCCGGCTGGGCGGCCATCGCGGCGCCCTCCGCGCTGGCTGCCAGCGCCAAGGCGATCGAGACCCTCGACAACAAGGATTATTTCGGCTTCGACCTGCGCTCCGAGCAGAACCTGACGCTATCGCAATGCAAGACCGCCTGTCTCGGCGACAATCAGTGCCGCGCCTTCACCTACAACACCAAGGCGAAATGGTGCTTCCTCAAATCCGATTTTGCAACTCTGAAGCCTTTCAACGGCGCGGTTGCCGGCAAGGTCGTGATCATCGACGGGGAACCGGACATTGGCGCCCCACCTGCGATCGCGTTCTTCCCGACCTGGATGGCCGACGAGGCTTGGCAGTATCGCGCCATGCTCACAGCCGCGCCGTCTGCTGGCGACGCCGGCCTGATGGGATTGACCGAAGCGGCCGAGAAAGGGCTGCTCGCCGGCGATGCGCGAGGAGCGGCGGCCAATTACGTCGCGGCGATCGCCATTGCGCCCGACGACGGCGATCTTTGGCTCGGGCTGGCGAAGGCAAATCTGGCCATTTCGGGCAAGGATTCGAGCGAAACGGCGACACTCGCGCGGACCGCCACCTCGGCGGCCTGGAATGGTTACCAGTTGCTGCGCACCAAGGCCAAGCGCGCCGAGGTGCTGGCCGTCATCGCGACAGGCCTGGACCGCCGTGACCTGTTCCGACCGGCGCTGCAAGCCTACGAGGCGAGCCTCGCGCTGGTGCGCTCGGCTTCGATCCAGGCCGAATATGAGGACCTCAAGGCGCGCAAGGGTTTTCGCGTCATCGAGCACACCGTCGACGCCGATACCGCGACGCCGCGCGTCTGCGCGCAGTTTTCGGAAAGCCTGGTCAAGACCGGCGTCGACTATGCCCCCTTCGTCACCGTCGACGATGCCGCGCCGAAATCGGTCGAGGCCAAGGACAATCAGGTCTGCATCGAGGGCCTGGAGCACGGCAAGCGCTATAGAGTGGCCTTCCGCGCAGGCCTGCCGGCCGCGATCGGCGAGGTGCTGACCGCGCCCGTCGTCCTCGACATCTATGTCCAGGATCGCGGCGCCAGCGTGCGCTTCACCGGCGACAGCTTCGTGCTGCCGGCCAAGGCGCGACGCGGCATTCCGGTCGTCACCGTCAACATGGCGACCGCCAGCATGAACCTCTACCGCATCGGCGACCGCTCGCTGGCGCAACTGCTGTCCGGCTACCAGTTCCTGCGTCAGATCGACGGCTACGACCTGGAGAGCATCCGTGACCAGATCGGCGAGCCTGTCTGGTCGGGCAAGCTCGACATCGCCAACGAGTTGAACACGGAAATCACCACCAGCTTCCCGGTCGACGAGGCGCTGCCGACGCGCAAGCCGGGCGTCTACGTGCTGACCGCGCAACCCGAGAAGGACGCGGCCGACGACTGGTCGTCGCGCGCCACGCAATGGTTCGTGGTCTCCGACATCGGCCTGTCGACCTATACCGGCCAGGACGGCATCAACGTCTTTGCCCGCTCGCTCGGATCGGCGAAGCCGATCGCCAATGCCGACCTGACGCTGCTTGCCCGCAACAACGAGATTCTCGGAACCGCCAAAACGGATGCCGAAGGCCACGCGGTCTTCTCGGCCGGCCTGACCCGCGGTGCGGGCGGCATGGTCCCAGCCGTAATGATGGCGAGCGCGGGCGGAGAGGATTTCGTCTTCCTCGACATGTCGCGCGCCGGCTTCGACCTCTCCGACCGTGGCGTGACCGGACGCGCCACGGCAGGCGCGCTCGACGTCTACACATGGACAGAGCGTGGCATCTACCGCGCCGGCGAGACGGTTCATGTCGCCGCGCTCGCGCGAGACGATACTGCCCACGCGGTCGAGAAACTGCCGCTGACGTTCATCTTCTCGCGGCCCGACGGCGTCGAGGACCGCCGCACGGTGAGCGACGGGGCGGAAGCCGGCGGCCATACGGTCGATCTCGCTCTGTCGCCCGACGCGATGCGCGGCACCTGGACGGTTTCGGTCTACACCGACCCCAAGCAACCGGCGGTCTCGAGCCAAGCCTTCCTCGTCGAGGATTTCGTGCCGGATCGCATAGAATTCAGCCTTGCCAGCGACAAGGACAAGATCGCGGTCGGCGATCCGGCGACCGTCACCGTAGACGGCCGCTTCCTCTACGGCGCGCCGGCGGCGGGTCTCGCCCTCGAAGGCGAGATCACGGTTTCCAAGACCCGCG
The DNA here is from genome assembly GCA_964244725.1 of uncultured Rhizobiaceae bacterium. Classification (GTDB taxonomy): domain Bacteria; phylum Pseudomonadota; class Alphaproteobacteria; order Rhizobiales; family Rhizobiaceae; genus Kumtagia. The sequence goes on along the minus strand of CAXTJQ010000002.1, from coordinate 71,649 downwards.
AATGGGAGGATTTTCCGCGCTATCAATTCGGCCTCGCCGACGAAGAAGCCGGCGACGACACCCGTATCCCACTCGCCAACCTGCCGCTGGCCGGCGAGGACGGCAAAGCGTCCTTCCCGGTGCAGGTCGACGCACTCCCCTCCACGACGCAGTTCCTCACCTCCGAGGTTACGGTCCGGATGCGTGAGAGCGGCGGCCGCGCCGTCGAGGAAAAAATCGAAATCGGTATCAAATCGCAGATCGACGCCATAGGCATCCGCCCCGAATTCAGCGATTCCGTGCCGGAAGGCGGCCTCGCGAAATTCTCGATCATAGCCGTCGATCCCAACGGCGCCCGCAAGGCGCTCACAGGCGCGCGCTGGTCGCTGGTCAAGGTGGAGCGGAACTACCAGTGGTACCGCAGCTCTGACGCCTGGAGCTACGAACCGGTGACCTTCACGAAGGCCGTCGCCGACGGGACGGTCGACGTTGCCGCAGACGGCAGCGCAATGATTTCGATGCCGGTCGACTGGGGCCGCTATCGTCTGGAAGTCGACAGCGCGGAGCCCAATGGTCCGGTCTCGAGCGTCGAATTCGACTCCGGCTGGTATGTCGCCTCGACCTCTACGGAAACGCCGGACGGTCTCGAGATCGCGCTTGACAAGGACCATTACGCACCTGGCGAGATCGCCAAACTCAAGGTGTCGCCGCGCTTTGCCGGCGGGCTTCTAGTCACGGTCGGGGCCGACCGGTTGCTCACGACGCTTTCGGCGACGGTGCCGGAAGGCGGCGCGACGATCGACGTTCCGGTGTCGGCCGAATGGGGCGCTGGCGCCTATGTCACGGCGACCTTGTTTCGCCCGGGCGACGCGCAGGAATCACGCATGCCGGCGCGCGCGATTGGCCTCAAATGGCTGACCGTCGACCCTGGCGCGCGCAAGTTGGCGGTGGCTCTCAGCCCCGCAGCCAGGGGCGCGCCGCGCCAACCGCTTACGGTTCCTGTCGCGGTCACTGGCCTGCCCGCCATGACCGACGCCTACGTGACGATCGCCGCCGTCGATGTCGGCATTCTCAACCTCACCGACTACAAGGCGCCCGATCCCGACGGCTTTTATTACGGGCAGCGGAAGATGGGACTTGAACTGCGCGACATCTACGGCCGGTTGATCGATGGCTCTCTCGGGGCCGCCGGCAGGCTGCGAACCGGCGGCGACGGCTCCGGCCTCACCGCGCAGGGCAAGCCGCCGACCGAAAAACTCGTCGCCTTTTTCTCCGGCATCGTGAAGCTCGACACGGACGGCAAGGCGACCGTCGACTTCGACATCCCGCAGTTCAACGGAACGGTGCGGATCATGGCCGTCGCCTGGACGAAGGACGCGGTCGGCCACGCCTCCAGCGACGTGATCATCCGCGATCCGGTCGTGATCACCGCCGGGCTGCCGCGCTTCCTCGCGCCCGGCGACAAGGCGGTCATGCGGCTCGACATCGCCAACACCGACGCGCCGGACGGCGACTACCAGTTCGCCGTCGAGACGACGGGCGACCTGTCCACCGGCGAAGACCCGCTGCCCGAAATGGTCTCGCTCACGGCCGGCAAGCGCCAGTCCATTACCGTCCCGCTGGTCGCGCGCACGGCGGGCGACGCCGGGCTGACGATCAGGCTCGCGAATTCAGCCGGCGTCTCCGTCGAGCAGCATCTGTCGATCCCGGTGCGTCCCGCGACCCTGCCCGTCACCAACCGCATGGTCGTCGACCTTGGCCCCAACGGCGCCAGCCTGCGCGTCGATCAGGGGTTGCTCGCGGCAAGCGTTTTGCCTGGCGCATATGTCAGCGTCGGGGTCTCGCCGTCTGCGGCGTTCGACGTCCCCTCGCTGCTGCTGGCGCTCGACCGCTATCCCTATGGCTGCTCCGAGCAGACGACCAGCCGCGCGTTGCCGCTGCTCTATGTCAACGAACTGGCCGCCGGCGCAGGCGTGAACGACGATCCATTGCTTAAGGGCCGCGTCCAGGATGCGATCTACCGCGTGCTGAACAACCAGTCGTCATCAGGCAGCTTCGGCCTCTGGGGACCGGGGTCGGGCGACCTTTGGCTCGATTCCTACGTTACCGATTTCCTGACGAGGGCGCGCGAGCTCAACTACGACGTGCCGCGAGAAGCGATGCTTCGGGCATTGGGCAACCTGCAGAACGCGCTTGGCTACGATCTCGACCTCGAGGATCGCGGCGGTGAGATCGCCTACGCGCTGTACGTGCTAGCGCGCAACAAGAAGGCTTCGGTAGGCGATTTGCGGTATTATGCCGACACCAAGCTGGAAGCTTTCACCAGTCCGCTTGCCGTCGCCCAGATTGCGGCGAGTCTGTCGCTCTACGGCGATCCGCAGCGCGCGGAGGCGACGTTCAAAGCCGCTCTGCAGCTTGCGAAGTCGCAGCCCGAATACGACTACAGCCGCGGCGATTACGGCTCGAAGCTTCGCGACGGCGCGGCCATGCTTTCGCTGGCGGCAGAGAGCCAGCCGATGCCGAGCGTCGTGCCGCAACTGATCGCGATGGTCTCCGCCGACCGCAAGGCCGCGCGCTGGACGACCACGCAGGACGACGCCTGGACGCTGCTTGCCGCGCGCGGCCTGCGCAAAAACGCCGCCGACATGAAGCTCAAAATCAACGGCGTCGACCACACCGGCGTCTACGCCGAGCGCTTCGACGGCGAGACGCTCGTCGAAAGCCCGGTCGTGATCGCCAATGCCGGCGCAACCACGGTGCAGGCCGTGATGACGGCCGTGGCCGCGCCGGTCGAGCCGCTGCCTGCCGGCGGCGACGGTTTCTCGATTGAGCGGACCTACTACAAGCTCGACGGAACAGAAGCCAATGTCACCGAGGTCGCCCAGAACGAGCGTTTTGTGGTCGTGCTCAAGGTCGACGAGGACAACACCTGGCCCTCGCGGGTGCTGGTCAGCGACCTGCTGCCGGCTGGCTTCGAGATCGACAATCCGGGCCTGGTGTCGAGCGCCGACCTGTCGAACTTCACGTGGCTGGAACGCACCGAAGCCGCGCATCTCGAGTTCCGCGACGACCGTTTCATCGCTGCTTTCGATCGCAACGCCGACAGCCCGCGCTCCGTCACTCTCGCTTATGTCGTGCGCGCAGTTACGCCAGGCGTCTACGCGCATCCGGCGGCGAGCGTCGAGGACATGTATAGGCCGCAATATTCTGCCCGCACCGCGGCCGGCATGATGGAGGTCAAGGTGCCGTAGCGATTGGTGAGGAAGGTCTACACAATGAATGGCGCGAGACGGGTTGCGGTTGGAGCAGCGATCCTTGGCGTTGTCGCAGCGTTCTCGGTCATTGCCCTTCAACAACTAGACCAGGCCTTTCCGCCACCGCTGCCTGAAAGGATTGCCGTCTCGCAAGAGGTGGTCGACCGCGATGGCGCTCTGTTGCGCGCCTATGCGACGAGCGATGGATACTGGCGTCTCGGCGTCGCCCTTGAAGACGTCAATCCGGAGCTGGTGAAAATGCTCGTCGCCTACGAGGACAAGCGATTCTACGAGCATTCCGGCGTCGACGGCATGGCGTTGCTGCGCGCCGCGGGACAGGTCGCGACGCACGGTCGCATCGTCTCCGGCGGCTCGACCCTGTCGATGCAGTTGGCCCGCTTGATCGAGCCGCGCAATGGTCGGAGCTTCGGCTCCAAGTTGCGCCAGATCCTGCGCGCGTGGCAAATCGAACGGCGTCTGAGCAAGCGCGAGATCCTGGAACGCTATCTGACGCTCGCGCCCTATGGAGGCAACATCGAGGGCGTCCGCGCCGCTTCCCTCGCCTATTTCGGCAAGGAGCCGAAACGCCTGACGGTTTCCGAGGCGGCGCTTCTGGTCGCCATGCCGCAATTGCCGGAGCGACGTCGTCCGGATCGCAACCGGGAGGCGGCGCAGAATGCGCGCGACGGTGTCCTTCGCCGCATGGTTCGGGCTGGCGTGCTTGCAGACCGCGAGGCGGCCCGCGCCTCGCTCGACGGCGTATCGGATACGCGCCTCGCCCTGCCTGCATTCGCCGCCCATCTCGCCGACGATGCGTTGCGCGCCGCACCGGCGAAGACAAGGCATAGATTGACGCTCGAAAGATCGGCGCAAGCCGCTCTTGAGGCCGTCGCCAAGACGGCTGCGGCCAAGCTCGGCGACAGGGTCTCGGTCGCCATAGTCCTGGCCGACGCCAAGACGGGCGACATCCACGCCTCGGTCGGGTCGGCCGACTATTTCGATTCCAAACGCTCGGGCTGGATCGACATGACCAGGGCGGAGCGATCGCCGGGCTCGACGCTCAAGCCGTTCATCTATGGCCTTGGCTTCGAACAGGGATTGGTCGCACAGGAAACGCTGATCGAGGACAAGCCGGCGAACTTCGCCAGCTACCGGCCGCGCAATTTCGATATGAGCTACCAAGGCGACGTCTCGATCCGCCAAGCCCTTCAGCTTTCACTCAACGTGCCGGCGATTCGGCTGCTCGACGCGGTCGGCCCGACGCGTCTTGTCGCGCGGTTCCGGAGCGCAGGAGTCACGCCGATGCTACCACCGGGCGAGACGCCCGGCCTGGCGATCGGCCTCGGCGGCGTCGGCCTGACGCTGCGCGATCTCGTCCAGCTCTATACCGGGCTGGCCAATGGCGGCCAAGCCAAGAAATTACGCGATGGAACGGAAGCGAAGTTTGTGCCGCTTGCGGGCGGCGCCGTGCTCGATCCGCAGGCCGCCTGGCAGGTCACCGACATCCTGTCGGGGGTGCGTCCGCCGGACGGCGCCAGCCCACGCGCCATCGCCTACAAGACCGGGACATCCTATGGCTACCGAGACGCCTGGGCGATCGGCTATGACGGCCGCCATGTCCTTGGCGTCTGGACGGGACGCGTCGATTCCGGCTCGGTACCGGGCCTCGCGGGCTATGTCTCGGCCGCGCCGATCCTGTTCGAGGCGTTCGCCCGCTCTGGGCTTGCAGCGGCGCCACAACAGCCGAGGCCTTCAGGATCGGAACATGCGGCTCCCGACAAGTTGCCCGTCACGCTGAGGCGCTTCGGAACGCCCGACGACGGGCTCGTCGCATCGGCGGCGATGCCGGCCGAGCCCGCCCCGACGATCGTCTTTCCGCCGCAGGGCGCCCATGTCGAGCTCGCGCCGCTGCGGCAATCGGCGACGCCGCTCGTCCTGAAGCTTCAGGGCGGCCGCGCGCCGTTCCGATGGCTCGCCAATGGCAAGCCGCTCGCCGAGGCGGTGCGCCGCCGGACCACCAGCTGGCAGCCCGACGGCGCCGGCTACGCCACGCTGACCGTCATCGATGCGGTCGGCCGCGCCGCGAGCGTCAAGGTCTTTGTGGAATGACCAGAAGGCGCGGTCCGCTCAGCTTTGCTCGAAACCAGTTAGGACGCCTACCGCATTGACTCCGATTTCCTCGACCGCGTAGCCGCCCTCCATGACGAACACCGTCGGCAGGCCGAGGCTGGCGATGCGGCGGCCGATCCTCGGATAGTCTTCGGTCCTGAGCTTGAACTTGCTGATCGGGTCCTTCTCGAACGTGTCGACGCCGAGCGAAACGACGACCACATCCGGCGCATATGCCGCGAGCTTCGCGCATGCATCATCGAGAGATGCGTTCCAGGCGTCCCAAGCCGTGCCGAACGGCATTGGATAGTTCACGTTGAACCCTTCGCCCGCGCCCTCCCCGCGCTCGTCGGCATGGCCGAGGAAGAACGGATATTCGGTCATCGGGTCGGCATGCAGGTTCAGCACCTGCACGTCCGCGCGGGCATAGAAGATCTCCTGCGTGCCGTTGCCGTGATGATAGTCGATATCGAGGACCGACACCCGCGGCGCGCCTTGATCGCGGCACCATTGCGCGACCACGGCGGCGTTGTTGATGTAGCAGTACCCGCCCATGAAGCCCGAGCCGGCGTGGTGACCGGGCGGACGGCAGAGCGCGAAGGCGGCGCGCTCGCCGTTTTTGACCAGCCCGGCGGCTGTGAGAGCGACATCGTAGGACGATTTCACGGCTTCCCAGGTGCCGGAGACAAAGCTAGCCCCGGCGTCGAAGGAATAGTAGCCGAGTAATGCGTCGATGGTCGCGGGCCGCTTGTCGCCGCGCAGTCCGCGCGTCGGCCAAGTGAAGCCCATCGCGGAGCCGCCGCGGCCGGTCCTGGCCCACTCCGGCCAGACAGCGGGCAGGAAATCGATGTAGTCGTCGCGATGCACCCGTTTCGCCGCCGACAAATCATGTTCCTCAGGCGGCAGGATCGGCCCTAGCTTTTCGGATTCGATGCGGGCGCGGATGTACTCGGCCCGCGATGGCTTCTCGAAACCAGGCGTCATCTCGTTCCCGTTCAGTTCGAGTTGCCCGTCGTGCTTTTTGTGCAGCGGTGAAAATATCGTTTTCATTCAACCTCCCGTGGCGGAATGGAAATCTACCCGTACGAGCGCGTTCCGCACAAGCGCGTCCCGCCAAGCACGTTGCCAAGCATAACTGTATGTGCTGACTATTGGCGGCAAGCCGGTCGAACCAGAAGCCGGCGGGAAGGACGAGCGGGGACCATGCGTGCCGGATCAACCGGAAAAGAATGCTATCGAGACCCGTCGGGTCAGCAAGATATTCGGCAGCGGAGACGCGCAGTTCGCGGCGCTCGATCGCGTATCTGTCCAGATTCGCCAGAACGAGTTCTTCACGCTGCTCGGCCCGTCCGGCTGTGGGAAGACGACGCTTCTGCGGATGATCGCGGGCTTCGACTACCCGAGCGAGGGTGAGATTTTCCTGTATGGCGAAGACATCGCGGCGCTTCCGCCGTTCAAGCGGCCGGTCAACACCGTCTTCCAGAGCTATGCCCTGTTTCCGCACATGACGGTCGCGCAAAACATTGCCTTCGGCCTTGAAATGCTAGGCAAGCCGCGCGCCGAGATCGACGCGCGAGTCGGCGCGATGCTGAAGCTGGTGCAGATGGAGGCGCTCGCCGGTCGCCGGACCAGCCAGATTTCGGGCGGACAACAGCAGCGCGTCGCGCTGGCGCGCGCGCTCGCCCCTCAGCCGAAGGTGCTGCTGCTCGACGAACCGCTTTCGGCGCTCGACTACAAGCTTCGCAAGGAGATGCAGATCGAATTGAAGCGCCTGCAGCATGAGACCGGCATCACCTTCATCTTCGTCACCCACGACCAGGAAGAAGCGCTCACCATGTCGGACCGCATCGCGGTGATGTCGGCCGGCAAGGTTCTTCAGGTCGGCACGCCGTGGGACATCTACGACAGGCCGGCCGAGCGCTTCGTCGCCGATTTCATAGGCGAGACCAACTTTCTCGCCGCCGAAGTAATGACCATCGACGGCGCGCTTGCAAAGGTTCGCCTCGCCTCCGGCTCGGAGATCGCGGCCACCTATCCGGCGGGCGCCCATCCATCGGGCGCCGTCACCGTGGTCGTGCGGCCGGAACACGCCCGCGCCCTGAAGACGCGAGAAGGCGGCGCGCTGTGTGGCGTCGTCGACAACATCGTCTACCTCGGCACCGATACGCATTTCCACATCCGCCTCGATGACGGGTCGCCTTTCGTCGTGCGCCAGCAAAATAGCCAGAGCGGTCCTTGCGGCTTCGAAAGGGGCGAGGCCGTCGGCATCGCCATCAGCGCCGACGCGGCGCAGATCCTCAAGGACTGACCCATGGCGAGCGCGCAGGACATCATCCGCGATGCAGACCGCCGGGATATCCGCAACCGCTGGTTTCTCTCGGCTCCCGCGCTGGTCATCATCCTGCTCGCCGCCACCGGACCGCTGCTGATCGTTGTGCTTTATTCGTTCCTGGCGCCCGGCGCTTATGGCGACGTTAAATGGCAATTCTCGACGGATGCGTGGGTATCCGTCCTGCTCGAACGCGATGTGTTCGACGACACTCTGTCGTTCGCCGACGCGCATCTCTCGATTTTCTGGCGTTCTGTCAAACTGGCGCTGGGCACGACGGTGCTCACCGCCATCTTCGGTTTTCCGACCGCCTATTTCATCGCCACCCGCTCGGAGCGGACGCGCGAGATCTGGCTGTTCCTGATCACGATCCCATTCTGGACGAACTTGCTGATCCGCACCTTCGCGGTGCTGGAAATCATCCGCAACGAAGGCGTGGTCAACAAGCTGCTGCTCGCGACCGGCCTTATCGAGCGGCCGATCCAGATGTTGTTCACCGATTTCGCCATCATGGTCGGCATGGTCTACGTTTACTTGCCGTTGATGGTTTTGCCCCTCTACGCCAGCATGGAAAAACTCGATTTTCGCCTGGTGGAGGCCGGATACGACCTTTACGCCACCCGGTTTCAGGTGCTGCGCCGAATTATCTTGCCGCTGGTCAAGCCGGGCGTCATCGCAGGCTCCATCCTGGTGTTCATCCCCTCGCTCGGCGCCTATGTGACCCCGAGCATCCTCGGCGGCGGAAAGAACCTGATGATCGGCAATCTGATCGAGTTGCAGTTCGGCCAGGGCCGCAACTGGCCGCTCGGCGCAGCGCTTTCGATCGCCGTGATGGCGATCGTGATGCTCGCCTTGCTGGCCTATGTCCGCAACGCCGGCAATACGGAGATACGGCATGGCTAAGCCGTTCTCGATCCGCCGCCAGCCTGGATTCACGGCGATCGCCATGATCTGCTTCGCCGCGCTTTACGCGCCCATCGCGATCCTGGTCATCTACGCCTTCAATTCGGGCAGTTCGATCGCCCAGTGGGAGGGAGTTTCCTTCCGCTGGTTCGTCTCGGCGTGGAACAACGCCCAGGTCATCGAGGCGTCCTGGCGCTCATTGCAGATCGCGGGCTCGGCCGCCATTCTCGCCACCATCGCCGCGACCATGGCCGCGATCGCCACGACGCGCACCGCGCCCTATCGGGGCCTCACGTTCAAATACGCCTTTATCAACCAGCCGCTGATGGTTCCCGAAATCGTGACGGCGGTCGCGCTGCTGATTTTCTTTTCGCGAGTGAAGGTGGCGACAGGATATTCCGGGCTTGGCTACCTGATCGCCGCCCACGCCGCATTTTGCATTCCCTTCGCCTACCTGCCGATCCGCGCACGCCTGGAAAGCATGGACCTGACGCTGGAGCGCGCTGCGGCCGACCTCTACGCCACGCCATGGCGCGCCTTCAGGCGCATCACTCTGCCTTTGCTCTGGCCCGGCATCCTCGCCGGACTGATGCTTGCATTCGTGATCTCGCTGGATGACGTCGTCATCACCAATTTCGTCAAATCGGGCGGCCAGGATACGCTGCCGACCTACATGCTCGGGCAGCTTCGCCGCGCGATCTCGCCCGAGATGAATGCGATATCGGCCGTGTTCCTGCTGCTGTCGGTCGGCATCGTCACGCTGTTCTTTTTCATCAGCAGAAGGCAGACCTGAATGGAAAATGGGAGTTCGATCATGAAATGGACATCGACCGTGGCCGCCATCGGCCTCGCGCTTCTCGCTTCGACCAGCCTCGCGGCGGCCGAGGGCGTGCTGAACATCTACAATTGGGGCAATTACACCAGCCCCGAAATGATCAAGAAATTCGAGGGCCAGTATAAGGTCAAGGTGACGATCACCGACTACGATTCCAACGACACCGCGCTCGCCAAGATCCGCCAGGGCGGCCACGGCTTCGATATGGTCGTGCCGTCGGCGAATTTCATTCCGATCTGGATTTCGGAAGGGTTGCTGCTCGAGACCCGTCCCGACCAGATGGAGAACTTCAAGAACGTCGCGCCCGAATGGGCCAATCCCGACTTCGATCCCGGCCGGCACTACACCGTGCCGTGGGCGCTCGGCACTGTGGGCGTCGTCGTCAACACCGATGTTTACAAGGGCGACATCAACACCTGGGGCATCATCTTCGACACGCCCGACGAACTGAAGGGCAAGGTCAACGTCGTTCCCGAGATGAACGACGTGATGGACGCGGCCGTCCTCTACAATGGCGGCACGAAATGCACGGGCGACCTGACGATCCTCAAGAAAGTCCGCGACACGCTGGTCAAGGCCAAGCCGAACTGGGTCGCGATGGAGTACGGCACCATCGAAAAGATGGGCTCGGGCGATTTCGCCGCATCGAGCGACTGGAACGGTTCGGCCTTGAGGCAGCGCATCGCCAACCCGGCGATCCACTATGGCTATCCGAAGGAGGGCTTCGTCAACTGGAGCGACAATCTTTCGGTTCTCAAGGATGCGACGAACGTCGAGAACGCCAAACTTTTCCAGAACTTCATGATGGACCCGGTCAATGCAGGTCTTAACTCGGGCTTCCATCGTTATTCGAACGGTCTGGCCGACGCCAAGAAATACATGCCCGACGACATGAAAGACGCACCGGAGGTCAACGTGCCGGCGGAATACGCCAAGCTCGGCATCCCGTCGAAAACCTGCCCACCCGAGGTGGCGGAGCTTTACACCAAGATCTGGACCGAACTTCAAAAGTAGGGTCGCGCAGCGAGGCCGGCGTTTGCGTCGGCCTCCGCTTCGAAGGGCAATCTTCTTTTCATGACCTCCTATCGAAACTCCGACCCTGTCCCGCCGATCATGGCCGGTACGCCGCCTGCGCTTGTCGTGCCGAGGGAGGACTGGGATCGCGGCCCGTGGAATCGCTGGTCCTTCCAGCATGTGCGTGAAATCCTGCCGACGGTCGAAGTCTGGCGTGGCAACGGCCATCGCAACAAACTGCCGCGCGACGAGATCGACCTCGACGGCCTTGCCTGGGAGCATGACGGCGCGACGATCACCCTCGCCGCCCATCTCGACGAGACCTTCACCGACGGCTTCATCGTCCTGAAGAATGGGTCGGTCGCCTTCGAACGCTATTTCAACGGCATGACCGAGCGCTCGCTGCATCTCTCGCAGTCGATGGCGAAATCGGTCACGGCAATCGTCTTCGGCATCCTCGCCGGACGTGGTCTGGTCGTTCCCGACGCGCTCGTCACCAATTACCTGCCCGAACTCGAAGCGACGGGCTGGCGCGGCGCGACGGTGCAGCAGGTGCTCGACATGACCACCGGCGTGAAGTTCAGCGAGGCGTACACCGACCCGTATTCGGATATCGGCAAGGTCGATGTCGCGACGGGGTGGAAGCCGATTCCGCTGGGGTCCGATCCCTCTTTCCGCTGGCCGGCGCATATGTGGGAGCTGATCCTCGGCCTGAAGGACACCGTCCGGCCGCATGGCGAAAGCTTCGAATACCGCTCGATCGAGACGGACGTTCTCGCCTTCCTGATGGAGCGCACTGCCGGCAAGCGGCTCGCGCAACTGGTCTCCGACGAACTCTGGCAGAAGATCGGCGCCGAGGAGAGCGCCTGCTTCACGGTCGATCCGGCCGGCTACGCGGTGGCCGACGGCGGCTTCAACGCGACCTTGCGCGACTATGCGCGCTTCGGCCAGCTGATCCTGGACGGCGGCCGCGGCATCGTGCCGGCGGACTGGATCGACGCGACGCGCACCGGCATCCACGCGCCGACCTTCAACGACGCATTCGCCGACGGCGCCTACAGCAACCAGTTCTGGATCGAGGATTCGAAATCGCGGTCGCTGATGTGCCGTGGGGTCTTCGGGCAGTTGATCCATATCGATTTCGACGAAGCGATGGTCGTGGTCAAGCTGTCGAGCTATCCCGACTTCACCAATATCGCCTATTCGAAGGCGACGCTCGCGGCGGTCCGTGCCGTCGCGCATCGGCTTCGCTAGCCCCAAGGATTTCTCATGACCAATGATGATTTCTCGCGCCGCTACGGCTTTGCCCGCAAAGGCGTAACGCTCGCCAACTGGCGTACGCGTCCCTATTCGACCTGGAGCTTCCAGAACGTCTCGGAAATCGTGCCGTCCGCTGAGGTCTCGACGGTTTCGGAAATGGAAGACCAGGTCGATCCGCGCGAGATGCTTGCGCTGAGATTGACGTTCCGCGACGGAGAGGAAAGCGCAGCAGTGTTCCTCGAGCGGTCGAACACCGACGCGCTGACGGTCATGAAGCGCGGCGCTTTCGTCGCCGACTATGCGGCGCCGACGATGGATGCGCAAAAGTTGCATCTCGTCTTCTCGATCGGCAAATCGCTGACGGCGATCCTGGCGGGCACTTTGCAGGACGAGGGCAAGCTCGACCCGGCCGCGCTGGTCACGGCCTACATTCCCGAGGCCAAGGGCTCCGCCTACGAGGACGCGACGGTCCGCGATGTCCTCGACATGCGCGTCAGCCTCGAATTCGAGGAGGTCTACCTCGACCCGGAAAGCGCATTCGCCCGCTATCGGCGCTCGACCCTCTGGAACCCAGGCTTCACCGGCGAAACCCTGACGCAGTTCGTGATGTCGATCCGCAAAGGCCCAGCCGCGCATGGCGGACCATTCCGCTATCGTTCGCCCAACTCCGACCTGCTCGGAATGATCGTCGAGCGCGCTTCGGGCCGCCGCTTTGCCGATCTGCTGCGGGACCGCGTTCTGGCCAAGATCGGCGCGAAGGGCCGCTGTTCGGTGACGGTCGATGCCGAGGGCACGGCGCGCACCGCCGGCGGCGTCTCGATCACGACCCGCGACCTCGCCCGCATCGGCGAGATGATGCGCAAGGGCGGCATGGGCGGGAGCCGACCCGTCGTTTCCGAAGGATGGGTACGCGACACGACGACGGGCGGCGACAAGCAGGCCTGGACCGACGGCGATTTTCCGCATCTGGCGCCGAACGGCAGCTACCGCAGCAAATGGTACCAGACCGGCTTTGCGACGGGCGCCTTCTGCGCCATCGGCATCCACGGCCAGTGGCTTTACGTCGACCCGGCGCACGAGGTGGTGATCGTCAAGCAATCGTCCCAGGAACTCCCCGTCGACGATCCGCTCGACAAGGAATGCCTGGCGTTTTTCGATCAGGTGGCGGCGGCGGTTTAGGGGAGTAGGGATTAGGGGATTAGGGGATTAGGGGATTAGGGGATTAGGGGATTAGGGGATTAGGGGATTA
>CAXTJQ010000002.1:0-58617 GCA_964244725.1 uncultured Rhizobiaceae bacterium | reverse complement strand
GGAATATATTCCGTTAAAGATTACGTTGCAAGAGAAAAATACTGCGACGTGGATGAACGTGCATACGTTTTGCCTATCCTTCTCCCCTACTGCCTTAATCTCCTATTGCCCTACTCCCCTCAACTGCCTGCTGCTCGGCAAGAACACCGTCAGCAGCCCGAGCAGCGGCAGGAACGAGCACACCCAGTAGACATATTCGATGCCCTTGGCGTCTGCTAGCACGCCGAGCACGGCCGCAGCGATGCCGCCCATGCCGAAGGCGAAGCCGAAGAAAATGCCGGCGACCATGCCGACCCGGCCCGGCACCAGTTCCTGCGCGAACACGACGATCGCCGGAAAGGCGGACGCCAGCAGCAGGCCGATGACGAAGGACAGCACGATCGTCCATTCGAGGTTGGCGTATGGCAGGATCAGCGTGAACGGCAGCACGCCGAGGATCGACAGCCAGATCACGAACTTCGCGCCGAACCGGTCGCCGATCGGGCCGCCCAGAATGGTTCCAAGCGCGGCGGCGCCGAGGAACACGAACAGCAGGTATTGCGACATCTGCACGCCGACGCCGAAGCGCTCGATGACGTAGAAAGTGTAGTAGCTGGAGATGCTCGCCATGTAGATGTTCTTGCTGAACGTCAGCAGCGCCAGCACCACCAATGCGACGACCACGGCGCGGCGCGGCAGTGCGACCGCAGTCGATGCAGGGGCTCGCTTGACGGCTTTGCGGACGTGGTCGCCGTACCAGACGCCGACCTTCCACAGCACGATCATGCCGAGAAGCGCGGCAAGCGAGAACCAGCCGACGCTGCCCTGCCCGAACGGCACGACGATGAAGGCGGCGAGCAGCGGTCCGAGCGACTGGCCAAAATTGCCGCCGACTTGGAACAGCGATTGCGCGAGACCATAGCGCCCGCCAGAGGCCAGCCTCGCGACGCGCGAGGATTCCGGGTGGAAGATCGACGAGCCCACGCCGATCAGGCATGCGCCCGTGACCAGCAGCGCATAGGTCGGCGCCATCGCCAGCACCAGCAGGCCGACCATCGTCGAGCCCATGCCGACGGTGAGCGAAAAGGGCAGCGGCCGCTTGTCGGTATAGATGCCGACCACCGGCTGGAGCAGCGAGGCCGTGACCTGGAAAGCCAGCGTCAGCATGCCGATCTGCCAGTAGTCGAGATGGAAGTTGGTCTTGAGCAACGGATAGATCGCCGACAGCAGCGACTGCATGATGTCGTTGAGCATATGGCAGAAGCTGACCGCCAGGATGATCGGGAAGACGGTCGCCGAAGCAGCCATCTTCGGGGATGCGGAATTTGCGGTCACGTCCGCCATGTTCGTCGTCCTGACAGAGATTGGATTTTGCCGACCCTGCCGGCTTTTGATTGCACTTAGCGCGCAGCGCGCATGACGCACTATGGCAGTTGCGTTTCACGCATGGCGCAGAAGGCGGCCTGCCATCGCCAACTCAAATTCCCGAACCGTATAGTTCCGCCGCATCCTCGCCAGCCCATGGTTCCGGCTTCTCATCCGGAGCAAGAGTCGCGGCCGGGCTCGCGTTGGCGCCCGGCATAGGCATCCAGCATTTCAGTTCCGGATCGGCGTAGCTCACCACGCTTCCCGGGTGCGAATCGGCGGCGCGCCAGCCTTCGATGCCGAACGCATCGGCTTGCGCCCAATAGACGACGTCGACCTCGGCCGGCCCCTGCTCGGCCGCGCCGATCGTGGCCAGGACGCGGGCGCCGTCCTTCGGCGCGCTCTTCATGTGATGCCAGCGCTCATCCACCGGATCGCCTCCTTACCTCGAATCATTCCTCCGGCACGACGCGGACCGCGCCGCGCGCCGCGCTCGTGGCGAATGCCGCATAGGCCCGCAAGGCCTGGGTGACGTTGCGCTTGCGCCTTTCGGCCGGCTTCCAGCCGAGCCGATCCTGCTCGCGCCGGCGCTGGACGAGTTCGTCGTCGCTGACGACCAAATGGATCGTGCGGTTCGGAATATCGATCTCGACAGTGTCGCCTTCGCGCACTAGGCCGATGGTACCGCCTTCTGCCGCTTCCGGCGAACAATGGCCGATCGACAGGCCGGAGGTGCCGCCAGAGAAACGGCCATCGGTGACCAGCGCGCAGGCCTTGCCGAGGCCTTTCGACTTCAGGTAGCTGGTCGGATAGAGCATCTCCTGCATGCCCGGCCCGCCGCGCGGTCCCTCGTAGCGGATGACCAGCACGTCGCCTTCCCTGATCTCGTTCGACAGGATCGCCTTGACGGTCGCGTCCTGCGACTCGAACACCCGCGCGGGTCCGGTGAATTTGAGGATCGACGCGTCGACGCCGGCGGTCTTCACGATGCAGCCGTCGATCGCGATGTTGCCCTTGAGCACCGCGAGGCCGCCATCCTTGGAAAAGGCGTGGTCGGGCGCGCGGATCGCGCCGCTCTTGCGGTCGAGGTCGAGTTCGGCCCATCGGTTCGACTGACTGAACGCCACCGTGGTGCGCACGCCGCCGGGCGCGGCCATGAAAAATTGGCGCACGCTTTCGGAGTTGGTGCGGCTGATGTCCCACCGGTCGAGCGCGTCGCCGAGCGTCACGGCATGAACGGTCGGTTCGCCGCGGTTGATCAGCCCGCCGCGATCGAGCTGGCCAAGGATGGACATGATGCCGCCGGCGCGGTGGACGTCCTCCATGTGGACGTCGCTCTTGGCCGGCGCGACCTTGCAAAGCACCGGCACTTTCCGGGACAAAGCGTCGATGTCGTCCATGGTGAAATCGATGCCGCCCTCATGCGCGGCGGCCAGAATGTGCAGGACCGTGTTGGTCGATCCGCCCATCGCGATGTCGAGCGCCATGGCGTTCTCGAACGCCGCCTTGGTGGCGATCGAGCGCGGCAGCGCGGTCTCGTCGTCCTGCTCGTAGTAGCGGCGGGCGAGATCGACGATGAGGTGGCCGGCCTCGACGAACAAGCGCTTGCGGTCGGAATGGGTGGCGAGCGTCGAGCCGTTGCCGGGCAGCGACAAGCCGAGCGCTTCGGTCAGGCAGTTCATCGAATTGGCGGTGAACATGCCAGAGCAGGAGCCGCAGGTAGGGCAGGCCGCCTCCTCGACGGTGGCGATCTCGGCGTCGGTATAGGTGCCGTCGGCGGCCATCACCATGGCGTCGACGAGGTCGAGCGCCTGAAGCTTGCCCTTGACCATCGCCTTGCCGGCCTCCATCGGCCCGCCCGACACGAAGATGGCCGGGATGTTGAGCCGCATTGCCGCGTTGAGCATGCCGGGCGTGATCTTGTCGCAGTTGGAGATGCAGACCATGGCGTCGGCGCAGTGGCCGTTGACCATGTATTCCACGGAATCGGCGATGATCTCGCGCGAGGGAAGCGAATAGAGCATGCCGTCATGGCCCATCGCGATGCCGTCGTCGATGGCGATGGTGTTGAACTCTTTGGCGACGCCCCCTGCCCGCTCGATCTCGCGCGCCACGAGTTGGCCGAGATCCTTGAGGTGGACGTGACCCGGCACGAATTGCGTGAACGAGTTGACCACCGCGATGATCGGCTTGCCAAAATCGCCGTCCTTCATGCCCGTGGCGCGCCACAGGCCGCGCGCGCCGGCCATGTTGCGGCCGTGGGTGGTGGTGCGTGAGCGATAGGCTGGCATCGAAGATCCTCGGAATGCTTCGGCAGCGCACGCGCCGCCACGATAAGGAAAGCTGTTTAAACCCACCCGACCGAATCGGCAATCGAAAAAGCGTACCGTACGGTACGGTACGGCATTTCGGTCTGATGCGTTTTGCGTGGGTGGGCAAGCAGTCGGGAAACGGCGCATGGCTTCGCGCCTATGGATTTTAGTAGTGACGCGTCGCCATCCGCCGCGGTGGTCTGCTTCCCCCAACCGCCGCGCCCCCCTGTTACCGGGGCGCCTTGGTTCGGGGACCGGGTTTCAGGGCTCATCACCCAAATCCTGCTACCGTTGCAGGACCAACCCGGGACCGCCTTGCCTGGACGCTCGGTTGTGCACATCCGTTCCCCAGCAAGCAGCGAGGGGAGTATGGAGGAGATGGACGGGAGGGGGATAAAATCGCTGTCGAAAATCGTTAAGACATTGAAAAAACTGACGCCCCAGCCGGGATCCATCCTCTTCGCACAAACGGTCAGCGAGAAAACTCCAGCTATGCGATCTCGAAAGTCTGGCAAAGGGAAGAGAGCTTCGGTTCTTACTCCTTCCCCAACGTCTCCAAAGCCCGCACGTCCACCGACTGCTCCCCGACCTGCCCGCCCGCTGTCTTGAGCACGCCGACGATCGGCGCGACGTCGGAATAGTCGCGGCCGTAGCCGACGACGATGTGATCGTTGCCCGCCAGCATGTCGTTGGTCGGGTCGAACTCGACCCAGCCGGCATCCAAGCCGCACCAGACCTTGACCCAGGCATGCATGGCGTCCGCGCCTTCGAGCCGTTCCTTGCCGGGCGGCGGCCTGGTGCGCAGGAAGCCGCTGACATAGCCGGCCGGAATGCCCAGCCCGCGCAGACCGGCGATCATCACATGGCTGAAATCCTGGCAGACGCCGCGCTTCAGATCGAAGGCGTCGCGCGCCCGCGTCCGGACCGTCGTCGCGTCACCGTCATAGGTGAAATCGTTGTGGATGCGGCGGCACAGATCGCGCGCGATTGCCCTTACCGAGCCTTCGCTTTGCGCGGCGTAGGCAGTCATCGCCGCGTCGATCGTCGCGTGCTCGCTCGACGCCAGGAAGTGCTGCGGCGAACGCGGCGCGAGCGAGCGGAACGCCGCGACCTGTTCGCGGAGCCCGGCAAGATTCGGCGTGGCGTCCGGTCCACAATCCGGCCTCGACACATCGACGCGCGCGAGCATCTTCACATCAAGCGTTTCATGCGCGCTTCGCCATGAAACCGCCGTCGCATGGGTTTCAAAGAAATCGACGAAATCCAAGCGCTCCGTCGGCGGCGGCTCGAAAAAGACCGACGCCGCGATGGCGCGCTGGATGCCAGGAAGCGTCGGCGGCATGATTCGCACCTGGTGCCGACCGCCGCCCGACCCGCCGGCGTGATCGTAATGAAGCGTGAGGTGAATCTCGTAAAGCATTCAAATGAATCGATTAAATATGATCTAAAAATTGGAGGCTTTTAGCTTCCCCTGTCCAAATTTGCCGACATTTCCGCCAAGGCACGATCATTTAGCATCTGACCGCAACTTCGGGCGAACGACTCCGCAAATGGATCGGGTACGCTATAAGCACCTTGCAGGCGTTAAAAGAAAAGAAAACTACGCACTTGGCGATTGCAGGGAGTTGCGACCGTGCACTCATAGGCGATGATACCGAAGTAGGACCCTTCGCGCTCCGCTTCATAGCAAATAAGAGTCGACAGCTGTCGCTTACCCACGTCCGAAAAGTTGCGTTCGGCAAGAACCAGATAAAAGGCTTCGACGCTCGACTTCGGATTCTGCGTGACGATCAACAAAATCGGAACAACCAGTGAAATCAAAAGGATCGCGGTAAGTGCCAGCACGATAGCGCGAATTTTCGATTGAAAAACTTTCACCGGAAATACATCGCCGAAATCTTATCGTAAAGGCCGCCAACATCCCAGGATAGTTGCTCCAGGAACGCCTCCGTCACGTCGCCGGCATCCTGGATGTCAAGCTCGGTGCGCAGCCGCAGTACCTCCCTGGCGGGTTCGGAAAGGCCGTACTCCGAATCGCGCGGGAGATGGTCGATCTCTACTTTTAGCCGTTCGAGCTGGAACAGCACCGAGCGGGGGTTGAGCGGATCGAACAGCAGGAGGTCGACGACCGACTGCTTGCTCGCCTGCCCGACATAGTGCCGCCGGTGGATCATGACGCTGTCGCCGGCCTCGAGCATCAGGTCCAGCGTGCCGTCGGGGGCTTCGTCACGCGTGACATAGGCGAGCGTGCGCGAGATCTGGATCGCGCGCTCCAGCCGCCGGCCGACCTCCAGGAACCGCCAGCCGGTCGAGCGAACCATGTTCTCGTGCAGCAGGCCGGAAAACCCGGCGAGCTTGCGCAGGATGACGGTCATCGCGCGCGTCGCGTCGTTGCCGGCCTCGATCCTGTTTTCGAAATTGTGCAGCGTCTTGGCTAGGTCGCGCAGCGCGAGCCAGCCATCGGGCGAGAAGCGGTCGCGAATCTGCCCGGCGCTGTGGATCGCGTTGTCGATGGTGCGCAGCAGACCCCTGGGCGCCGTTTGCGCCGTATCGATACCGAGCGGCTTCAGGTATTTGGTCACATCGGAGAGGAGTGGCATATCGGGATCGCCGGTTTCGGCAAGCCGGACGTGGAACGCCCGCAGCAGCCGGACCGTATCCTCGGCGCGCTCGACATAGCGGCCAAGCCAGGTGAGGTTTTCCGCAGCGCGGCTGGGCAGGCTGGCGGCCGCCTGGCGGCGCGCTTTACCGTCCGCGTCGGGCAGAAAGGTGTCGCGCCTGACCGGCTGCTTGGAGACGATCCACACATCGGCCGCCTGCCCGCCGCGCTGCATGGCGATCGCCGCCGTGTCCTGCGTCCGGCCGAGGCGCGCGAAACCGCCGGGCATGACGACCCAGCCGTTCGGCGTGCGCGCCAGATAGGCGCGCAGCACGGCGGGGCGGGGCTCCAGCCGGCCGCCGGCATAGACCGGCGTCGTCGACAGGCGCACCGCCTCCTGCCCGACGAAGGCCGCGCCGTCGCTCTCGATCCGCGCGACCAGCGCCGTACGCTGCGCCGGATCGAGCGCGCGGCCGTGAACCGTCGCCGTCTCGTCCTCGAACGGCAGCCGCGTTGACAGAGCCGGGCCGACCATCATCCGGTCGAGGTTGGCGACGACATGGGCGCGCTCTCTTTCGCCGCCGCACCACCATGTCGCGATCGACGGCAGAAGCAGGTCCTCGCCGCGCAGGACCTTGGCGATGCGCGGCAGGAAGGCCGCGAACGCCCGCGTTTCGAGGATGCCCGCGCCGAGCGCGTTGACCATCGACACCGCGCCCTCGCGCACCGCCTGCGCCAGACCCGGCGTGCCGATGCGCGACGCGCCGTTGAGTTCGAGCGGGTCGGCGAAGGCGGCGTCGAGCCGCCGCCACAGCACGCCGATCGGCTTCAGGCCCGAGACGGTGCGCACCATCAGCCGGTCATTGGCGACCGTCAGGTCCTCGCCTTCAAGCAGCATGATGCCGAGATAGCGCGCGATGTAGGCGTGTTCGTAATAGGTCTCGTTGAGGGGCCCGGGCGTCAGAATGGCGACGCCGTCGTGGCCCGACCCGGTCAGCGCATCGCGAAAATGCCGGAAGAAGCCGGCGAGCCGGCGAATATGCAGGTCGCCGGCGATATCCGACAGGGCGCGCGTCGTGGCGACGCGGTTTTCCAGCGCGAAGCCCGCGCCGGACGGCGCCTGCATGCGGTCGCCCAGCACCCACCATTTGCCGTTCGGCCCGCGCCCGAGTTCGAACGCGCAGAAATGCAGGAAATGGCCGCTGACCGGCTTTGCGCCGACGAAGGGCCGCAGGAATTCAGGACTAGACGCGACCAGCCCTGGCGGCATAAGGCCGTCGGCGACAAGCGTCTGCGCGCCGTAGATGTCGGCGACGATCGCCTCGAACAGGTCGGCGCGCTGCGTGAGGCCGGCGCCGATCGCCTCCCACTCGCTCTCCTCGATCAGCAGCGGGATATGCGCCAGCGGCCATTCGCGCTCATTCTCGCCTACCTTGTCGTAGACGCGGTAGTAGACGCCGGCATCGCGCAGATACTGGTCGGCGCGCGCGAAGCGCCTGGCGAGCTCGTCCGGGCCGAGATCTTCGAGCGACGCGACGAAGTCGGCCCATAAGGGTCGGGGGATGCCTTGGGCGTCGACCATCTCGTCGGGCACGCCGGGCAAGGGCTGGTAGTGATCGAGGAGGAGGCGGGTGCGCGCACGCTGTGCAGCCTTCAACCGCTTCACGAAAGACTACCCCCACCCCTTACCCCTCCCCACAAGGGGGAGGGAGGCATCGACGTCTCAATCTCCCCTCCCCCTTGTGGGGAGAAGTAAGGGGTGGGGGTGAGTCCGGCGATTGGTGTGCTCACTTTGAGCCCGCCGGGCGGCGCAGGTCGAGCGTCATCGGGAAATCGGCGGGCGGCTGTTCCTCGACAATCTCGAAGGCCGCCGCCGTGTGGCCCTCGCCCTCGAAACGCGCGAGACGCCGCGCCTCGGCCTCGTTGGCGTTGACCGGATACGTCTCGTAATTGCGCCCGCCGGGGTGCGCGACGTGGTAGACGCAGCCGCCGACCGAGCGGCCCGACCAGCGGTCGTAGATGTCGAACGCCAGCGGCGTGTTGACCGGCAGATTGGGGTGCATGCCGGACGCCGGCTGCCACGCCTTGAAGCGCACGCCGGCGACCGCGACCTCGCGATTGTCGGCAGCGCGCATCGGCACGAGCCGTCCGTTGCACAGGATCGCGTGGCGCTCGGGGTTGAGGCCTTCGGTGCGGACCTGCAGGCGCTCGACCGACGAATCGACGAAGCGAACCGTGCCGCCGATTGCGCCCTGCTCGCCCATCACGTGCCACGGCTCCAGCGCCTGGCGCAGTTCGAGCTTGACGCCGGCGTAGTCGACCTGACCGCAGAACGGGAAGCGGAATTCGAGTTGCGCGGCGAACCATTCCGGACGGAAGGCGAAGCCGTGCAGTTTCAGATCGTCGAGCAGTGCCATGAAATCCTGCCAGACATAATGCGGCAGCATGAACCGGTCGTGCAGCGCCGTGCCCCAGCGCGTGAAGCGGCCGTCGAGCGGGCTCGTCCACAGCCGCGCGACGATCGCCCGCACGAGCAATTGCTGGGCGAGGCTCATGCGCGCGTTGGGCGGCATCTCGAAGCCGCGGAACTCGACCAGGCCGAGCCGCCCGGTCGGGCCGTCCGGGGAGAACAGCTTGTCGATGCAGATTTCCGAGCGGTGGGTGTTGCCTGTGACGTCGACGAGCAGGTTGCGGAACAGGCGATCGACCAGCCAGGGCAGCGGCGTGGTCCCCTCGCCCGGCCCGGGCACTTGCGCCATCGCGATCTCGAGTTCGTAGAGCGAGTCATGGCGCGCCTCGTCGAAGCGCGGCGCCTGGCTGGTCGGGCCGATGAACAGGCCGGAAAACAGATACGACAAGGACGGATGCCGCTGCCAGGTCAGCACGAGGCTCTTGAGCAGGTCGGGCCGGCGCAGGAACGGGCTGTCGTTCGGCGTCGCCCCGCCGACCACGACGTGGTTGCCGCCGCCGGTGCCGGTGTGGCGGCCGTCGATCATGAACTTGTCGGCCCCGAGCCGCGACAGCCGCGCCTCCTCGTAGATCGCGGTCGTCGTCGCGACGCAGTCCGCCCAGGTCGAGGCGGGATGGATGTTGACCTCGATGACGCCGGGATCGGGCGCGACGCGGATGACGTTGAGGCGCGGATCGTGCGGCGGGGCGTAGCCCTCGATATGGACAGGCAGGCCGGTTTTCCGCGCGGCGGCTTCGGCGGCGGCGATCAGTTCGAGATAGTCCTCCAATGCCTCGACCGGCGGCATGAAGACCGTGAGCCGCCCGTCGCGCGGCTCGACCGACAACGCGGTGCGCACCGCGCCGCCGATCTCGGAGACGAACTGCTCGACGACCGGCTGCTGACCAGTGACCGGTGTGAACGAGACGGCCGACTGGATATGGCCCGGGTCGATCTCTCCGGGCGTCGGCGGCGCGCTGTCGTTGGCGGCGACCGGCGGCAGCGGGCCGCGCGGCACCGACGGGTCGACCGGCACGACGAACGGAAACTGCGACGGCGGCACGTAGGGCAGCGTGCCGAGCGGCAGGCGGTAGCCGACCGGCGAATCGCCCGGCACCAAAAACAGCCGGCCGCGCCGCGTCTTCCATTTCTCCGAACGCCAGCGGATTGCAGACGCCTCGGCGTTCCAGCGCTGCACCGGCAGCACGTAGCCCGAAGGCTGCGTCAAGCCGCGCTCGAAGACGCGCGCGATGCGCGAGCGCTCCTCCGGGTCGGCGAGCATCGAATTGGACGGGTCGAGATTGTCCGGCAGGCCGGCCTCCTTCAGCACCCATTCGGCCGGGTCCTCGAACGCCTCGTCGACCATCGCATGGTCGATGCCGAGTTCCGTCGCGATCGATTTGAGCAGCGTCTCGGCATCCTTCGGCGTCGGATCGCCGCCCCCCTTTTCGGCGGCGACCAGCGACGGGTCGGTCCAGACGGGCTGGCCGTCGACGCGCCAGTAGAGCGAGAACGTCCAGCGCGGCAGGGACTCGCCAGGGTACCACTTGCCCTGGCCGTAATGCAGGAATCCACCTGGCGCGAAGCGTTCGCGCAACCGCCGCACCAGGACGTCCGCCTTCTCGCGCTTGGTCGGACCGACGGCGTCGGTGTTCCACTCCGGCGATTCAAAATCGTCGATCGACACGAAGGTCGGCTCGCCGCCCATGGTCAGGCGCACGTCGTTCTGGGCAAGCGCCGCGTCGACCTTCTCGCCGAGCGCGTCGAGCGCCTCCCAGGACGAATCGGAGAACGGTTTCGTGATGCGCGGATGCTCGGCGATGCGCGTGACGCGCATGTCGTAGCCGAACTCGACCTCCGCATAGCTCGCCATGCCGCTGATCGGGGCGGCGTTGCGGTAGTGCGGCGTGGCGGTCAGCGGGATGTGGCTTTCGCCGGTGAGCAGGCCGGAGGTCGGATCGAAGCCGATCCAGCCGGCGCCGGGCAGATAGACCTCGCACCAGGCGTGCAGGTCGGTGAAGTCGGTCGCCGTGCCGGCAGGACCGTCGAGCGCGGCGAGATCGGGCTTCAACTGGATCAGGTAGCCGGACACGAAACGCGCCGCGATACCCAAGTGCCGCAGAACCTGGACGAGCAGCCAGCTCGAATCGCGGCACGAGCCCATCGCAAGCGTCAGCGTCTGTTCCGGCGTCTGGACGCCGGCCTCCATGCGCACCGTGTAGCCCACCTCACGCTGGATGCGAGCATTGAGGTCGACGACGAAGTTGACGGTGTTGGCCGGCGTGCGGTCGATGGAATCCACGAATCTCTGAAGGATGGGATCGGCCGGCTCGGGCTTGAGGTAGATCGACAGATCGTCGCGGATATCCTCGGGATAGTCGAACGGAAAGGTCTCGGCCGACGGTTCGACGAAGAAGTCGAACGGGTTGTAGACGGTCATGTCGGCGACAAGGTCGACCTCGATCTTGAACTCGCTCACCGGCTCCGGGAACACGTAGCGCGCGAGGAAATTGCCGTAGGGATCCTGCTGGACGTTGACGAAATGGTTGGCCGGCGACACCTTCAACGCATGGCTGAGCACCTTGGTGCGCGAATGCGGCGCGGGTTTCAGCCGAATGATCTGGGCCCCGAGCGCGACCGGGCGATCATATTTGTAGTGCGTGAGATGGTAGACGGCTGCGAGAATTGCCATTGGGCGCGGACAGACCTTTCGGCGGAAATGTGCGTCGCACCCTTCCATGAATCCGCGAAGCGCGCCAAGCCTTTATTGCCCGGTCCAGACTCTCGCTCTGAACATCAGAATACGTCGATTTCGGCCTGCAACGCCGACATATGCGGCTCGGCCGCCGCATAGGCCGCGCGCTCGATCGCCCGGAAGCGGCTGACGATCGCGAGCCCCACCGGCGTCAGCTGCGCCCCGCCGCCCTTCCTTCCGCCCGTCTGCGCGGCGACCACGGGTTTGCCGAAAAGCCGGTTCAATTCCTCGACCAGGTCCCAGGCATGCTTGTACGACATCTCCATCTGCCGCGCCGCAGCCGAAATCGAGCCGAAAGAGGCGATGTGTTCGAGCAGTTCGATCTTGCCTGGCCCGACGCGGCCTTCGGGTTCGAGATCGATGCGCAGGCTGAGCGACGGCATGGGCTGTTCCGGTTTGCGGATGACGTTACAGCCTTCCCGGACGGACGATCAATCTTTTCAACCGGTCTTGCGCGCGCCGGCGATCTTGGCCTGGAGGATGACGACCACCAGCAGGAACAGGCCGCGTATGACCGACTGCCAATAAGCCGAAAGCGATATCCAGCCGAGTCCGTTTTCGAAGTTGAGGATGTTGAACACCATGGCGAGCAGTAAAGCGCCCGCAAGGGTCGCGCCGATCGAGCCGACGCCCCCCGACAGCAGCGTGCCGCCGACCACGACCGAGGCGATCGCGAAAAGCTCCCAGCCGACCCCCTCGGTCGGCTGACCCGCGCCGAACTGAGAGGCGAGGATGACGCCCGCCATGCCGGCGCAGAGGCCGGATACGATGTAGACGCCCATCAGCGTCCGTTCGACCTTCAGGCCCATCAGCCTGGCCGTCGCCTCGCCGTCCCCGATGGCGAGGATCCGGCGGCCGACCGGGTGGCGCTCCAGCGCGACCCAGCCGACGATATAGAAGGCGATAGCGATCCAGCCAGGGATCGGAAAGCCGAGAAAGTCGCCCTGCCCGATCTCCGTGAAGCCGGTGTCGTAGGAGACCGAGACCGACTGGTTGTCGGCGAGCAGCAGCCCGGTCCCGTAGGCGGCGAGCATCGCCGCCAGCGTGGCGATGAACGGCTGGATTTTCAGCCCGGTGATGACCACTCCGTTGACGATCCCGACGAGCAGCCCGGCTCCCAGGCCCGCGAAGAGGCCCGCGGCCCAGTGATAGGGCGAGGCCATCGCCGCGACGACGCTCGACATCGCCGCCGCGCCGCCGACCGAAAGGTCGATGCCGCCGGTCATGATGACCAGCGCCATGCCGAGCGCGATCAGCATGAACATCGAATTGTATCGCAGGAAGGAGAGCGCGTTGTACTGCGAGACGAAATGGTCGTAGCGCAGCGCCCCGAACAGCGTGAGCGCGATCAGCGCCGCGATCACGCCAAGCCGCGCCAGATCGATCGTCGAGCGCGGCGCAAGCGGACCGAGGAACCCGAGACGGGAGACGATGGCGTTCATGCTCAGGCCTTCTCCGCCCGCTGCTGGATGAACACGGCGAGTACGATCAGCCCGGCCTTGACGACCAGCGCCGCCGCGTCCGGCACGCCGTTGGCGAGCAGTGTGTAGCGCACGAGTTGGATCACGAAGGCGCCGAGCAGCGTGCCAAGGACGTTGGCGCGACCGCCGGTGAGCAGCGTGCCGCCCACCGCGACTGCGGCGATCGCGTCTAGCTCCATGCCGAGTCCGACCAGATTGGCGTCGCTCGCCGAATTACGCGCGACCACGATGAGCCCGGCGACGCCGGCCAGCGCGCCGCTGATGACGTAGACCATGCGCTTGACGCGCACGGCCGGGATGCCGGCCAGCCGCGCTGCCTTCTCGTTGCCGCCGACCGCCAGGATCTGGCGGCCGATGCCGGAGCGCCGCACGACGAACGCCGCGAGCGCGACGATGACGGCCATGACGATGACCTGGGCGGGGATGCCGAAGACGCGGCCGAGCCCGATGAACTGGAAACCGCCGTTCTTGAACACCTGCAGATTGCCGTTGGTCATCACCTGCGCGATGCCACGCCCGGCGATGAACAGCACAAGCGTGGCCACGATCGGCTGGATCGAATAGCGCGTGATCAGGAAGCCGTTGAACCAGCCGAGCGCGCCGGCCGCGACGACCGGTAGGACAAAGGCGAGCCCGATCGCCAGCACCGGATTGCCGATCGGGAACAGCGCGCCGAGGAAGATCATCGGCGCCAGCGCGCCCGAGATCGCCATCAGAGACCCGACGGAAAGATCGATGCCCCCGGTGGCGATGACCAGCGTCATGCCGGTGGCGACGATGACGATGGTCGCCACCTGCGTCAGGTTCACGTTGAGCGTCTGCCACGACAGGAAATTCGGCGTGACGGCGATGTTAAAGAGGACCAGCGCGACGAACGCGACGAGCGTGCCGTAGCGGCTGAACCAGACCAGCGCGCCGGGCCTGGGGCGTGCCAGCGGGGACGATGCGGCGTCGAGTATGGTCACGCCGCCTCGCCGTGCTGATGCGCCATGGCCGCCATGAGCCGCTCCTCGCCGAGATCGCGGGCCTCGATCGTCTCGACGGCGATGCCGTCGCTGAGCACGGTGACGTGGTCGGCCGCCGCGATCAGCTCTTCCAGTTCCGAGGAGATCATCAGCACGCTCAAGCCTTCGTCGGCCAGGCCGCGCAGCAGTTTCAGGATTTCCGCTTTAGCGCCGACATCGATGCCGCGCGTCGGTTCGTCTACGATTAGCAGGCGCGGGTTCATGCACAACCAGCGGGCGAGCAGCACCTTCTGCTGGTTGCCGCCCGACAATTCGCGGATCGGCTGCTCGGGCGACGCGCATTTGACGCCGAGCGCGGCGATGTATCTCTCCACGATCGCCTGCTGGGCGGCGCGATCGACCACGCCCGACTTGACGAGGCGCGGCAGGATGGCGAGCGTCATGTTCTCGCGCACGCTCATTTCGGGAATGATGCCCTCGATCTTGCGGTCCTCGGAGACGAAGCCGATGCCGTCGCGGATGGCGTCGGCCGGCTCGCTGTACGAGGTCGGCTTTCCGCCGACGGTCACGCTGCCGCCGTCGCGCCGGTCGGCGGCGTAGATCAGCCGCGCGGTTTCCGTCCGGCCAGAGCCGAGCAAGCCGGCGAGCCCGGCGATCTCGCCCTTGCCGATGGCCAGCGACACGTCGCGCACGCGCAGGCCCGACGCAAGGTTGCGCGCCTCGACCAGCGGCACGCCGCCCGCCTCCCCGCGCACCCGCGCCGAGGCCGTGAACGCCGTCAGCTCCTTGCCGAGCATGGTGCGTACGAGGTCGAGCTTGGAGATATCCTTCATCGCGCTCGCCGCCACGGTGCGGCCGTCGCGCATGATCGTGACGCGGTCGCAGATCGCGTAGAGCTCGTCGAGCCGGTGGCTGATGAAGATCGTCGCCACGCCATCGGCCTTCAGCGTGCGGATCGTATCGAAAAGCACGCCGACCTCGCGCTCGTCGAGCGACGATGTCGGCTCGTCCATGATGACGAGGCGCGCGTTCTGGGTGACGCCGCGCGCGATCGCCACCATCTGGCGGGTCGCGGCGCCGAAATCCTCGAGCGGCCGGTCGACGTCGAATTCGAGATTGAAACGTTTCAGAACGGCGCGCGCGTCGCCGCGCATTTTCGCACGGTCGACAAGGCCGAAGCGCAATGGCTCGCGGGCAAGGAAGATGTTCTCGGCGACCGAGCGGTGCGGCGCGAGGTTGATTTCCTGGTAGATCGTGGCGATGCCGGCGGCCTGGCTGTCGGCGGTGGATTTGAACTCGGCCGGCCGCCCCTCGAAGGTCACGCCGCCCTCGTCGCGCGAATAGGCGCCGGTCAGGATCTTGATCATCGTCGACTTGCCGGCGCCGTTCTGGCCCACCAGCGCCATCACCTCGGCCTGCCCGACCTCGAGCGACGCCGCGCCGAGCACGCGGACGCCGGAAAAGCTCTTGCCGATGCCGTTCATCGATAGAAGCATTGAACCCTCCCGTCCGCTCGCGCCCGGTGTCAAGCATTTGCGCCAGCCGGACGCCGAACGTCGAGGGCCGGCCGACGCAAGGCCGGCCGGCCCTGATTCAGAGCCGGATCAGTAGGCGTTCGCCACTTCCGCAGACGCGTTCGTCTTGTCGTAGAAGGCGTCGACGTTCTTGACCCAGGGCTCGATCGCCTCGCCCTTGGCGACGCGCGCCATGGTCTCAAAGGCTTTCGGCCCGAAGCGCGGGTTGCATTCGACGACGGCGGCGATCTTGCCGTCGACGACCGCCTGCACGGCTTCCTTGCCGCCGTCGATCGACAGCACCCAGACGTCCTTGCCCGGCGTCTTGCCGGCGGCTTCGAGCGCCGAGATGGCGCCGATCGCCATTTCGTCGTTGTGGGCGTAGATCACGTCGGCGTCGGGATGCGCCTGGAGCAGCGATTCCGCCACTTGGCGACCCTTGTCGCGGGCGAAATCGCCGGTCTGCGAGGCGAGCACCTTGTAGTCGCCGGTCAAGGCCTCGTCGAAGCCCTTCTTGCGGTCGTTGGCCGGCGACGAGCCGGTGGTGCCTTCGAGTTCGATGATCTTGGCGCCGCCCGGCTTGTTCTTCATCAGCCACTCGGCGACGCGCTTGCCCTCGTCGATGAAGTCGGAGCCGATGAAGGTGACGTAGTCGTCGCCGGCCTTGGCGAGCTTCTGGTCGACGTTGCGGTCGAGCAGGATGACCGGGATGCCGGCTTTCTTCGCGGCCATGACGGCCGGGATCAGCGGCTTCTCCTCGCGCGGCGCGAGGAAGATCAGGTCGACGCCCTGCGCGATCATCGAATTCACGTCGGCGACCTGCTTGGCGGCGGAGCCGGCGGCGTCGGTGTAGACGAGCTGGTAGCCGAGCTCCTTGGCCTTGTCCTGCATGCTCTGGGTCTGGGCGATGCGCCACGGGTTGTTGGATTCGGTCTGCGCGAAGCCGACCTTGTAGGTGTCCTTCGGCGCCAGCTTCGGCGATTCGGCGAGCGCGAGCCCGAACGTCGCGGCTACGGCGCCGGCGACGCCGGCGGACAGCAAGAGGGTGCGGCGAGTGATGGATGACATGAGATGATTCCTTTCCCTGGAGCCCGGCTTCTGGCGGCCGGCGGAAGCAACGAATTTGCTTCACATTCCGAAACCTTGCGCTAATAATATTAGCAGTCAAGTGGAAAATGACCGAGCGGCGTCCGAGACCCGCCGTTGGCGGCGGTGGCAGGACACACGACCGCGCGGCGGGGAAGAACGTCCATGGCGCAAGAGGACGCCGCGCGGGATCGCAAGCGCGGCAAGCCGACGATGACCGACGTGGCGCGCATCGCCGGCGTCTCGCAGTCGAGTGTGTCGCTTGTGCTCAACCAGATGACCGGCGCGCGCATTTCCGGCGAGACCCAGCAGCGGGTCGTGAGCGCTGCGCGCCAGATCGGCTACGAATTGCCGGCCATCCGCCGCGAGGTCGCCGCAGGCTCCGAGCGGCGCACGATCGCCTATCTCGTCGACGAGATTTCGACCAGCCCGCACCCTGTCGTCAACCTCGACGGCGCCCGCGACTATGCCTTCGGGCAGGATGTTCTCGTCGCCGCCCACGTCACGCGGTCCAACGCGGAACTGGAAAACGCCACCATCGCCGCGATCAGGCGCGACCGCTCGGTGATCGGAGTCATCTACTCGACGATCTTCACGCGCCGCGTCACCCTGCCCGCCGCGCTCGACGGCATCCCGACGGTGCTGCTGAACTGCTATGCGGAACCGCGCCGTCACATATCGATCCTGCCGGGGGAGGTCGCGGGCGGGTTCGCGGCGACGGCCCACCTCACGGCCCTTGGCCACCGCCGCATCGGCTTCATCAACGGCGAGCCGTGGATGGACGCGTCCGTCGACCGGCTCAAGGGATACCGCCAAGCGCTCGCCGCCGCGGGCGTGGCCTACGACGCCTCTATCGTGCGGCACGGCGACTGGCTGCCGCTGACCGGGTACGCCTACGCGCTGGACCTGATGGCGATCGACGATCCGCCCTCCGCCCTCCTGTGCGGCAACGACCTGATGGCGATCGGCGCTATGGAGGCGATGAGCGAACGCGGGCTGGACGTGCCGGGCGACGTGTCGATCATGGGCTACGACGACCAGGAACTCGCGCGCTATACCCACCCGCCGCTGTCGACGCTGGTGCTGCCGAACTATGACATGGGCCAGCGCGCCGCCGAAGCGCTGCTGGACATGACGGTGCATGGCAAGGCCTCGCGGCCGGTTGTCCGCCGGATCGACGGGCCGCTCGTGCCGCGCGCGTCGACCGCCCGTCCCGGGGAGCGGAGCGAAAGCGAACCGCGCCGCCCCGCATAAAGGGCTCGCGACCGACCGGGTCTCTTGACCCATCTGACTGACCCGTCTAGTTTAGAACTCTTCTAAACTGGACGGAGCCGCTCATGCTTTCTCGTTTTTTCGGCGTCGACCGGCGGCCTTTCGATTCGCTTTCCGAGCAGGAGGTGCTGGCGCTGGCGATCTCGTCGGAGGAGGACGACGGCCGGATCTACCGCGCCTATGCCGAAGGCCTGGCGGCCGACTATCCGGACTCGGGCAGGGTTTTCGAGGATATGGCCGACGAGGAGGATCACCACCGGTCGTGGCTCATCGCGCTGCATCGGCAACGATTCGGCGACAAAATTCCGTTGATCCGCCGCGAACACGTCCAGGGCTACTACGAGCGCAAGCCCGACTGGCTCGTGCGTCCGCTCGGGCTGGAGGCGGTGCGCGCGCAGGCCGCGAAGATGGAGCAGTCGGCCGCGCGCTTTTACGAAGCGGCGCTCAGGCGCACGACGGATGCCGGCACGCGAAAACTGCTCGGCGATCTGGCCGCGGCCGAGAAAGGCCACGAATCCCTGGCCCGTCACCTGGGCGAGAAGCACCTTCCCGCCGGCGTGGCCAAGGCGGAACTCGTCGACGAAAGGCGGCAGTTCGTTCTCACCTATATCCAGCCAGGACTGGCGGGGCTGATGGACGGGTCGGTTTCGACGCTGGCGCCGATCTTCGCCGCCGCCTTCGCCACCGGCGACACGTGGCAGACCTTTCTGGTCGGCCTTTCGGCGTCGGTCGGCGCGGGCATTTCGATGGGGTTCACGGAAGCCGCGCACGACGACGGCAAGCTGTCGGGACGCGGCTCGCCGATCGCGCGCGGACTGGCGTCCGGAATCATGACCGCCCTCGGCGGCTTGGGCCACGCGCTGCCCTATCTCATTCCGGATTTCTGGACCGCGACGACGGTGGCGGCGATCATCGTGTTCTTCGAACTGTGGGCGATCGCCTTCATCCAGAACCGCTACATGGAGACGCCGTTCGTCCGCGCGGCGCTGCAGGTCGTTCTCGGCGGCGTCCTCGTCCTGACGGCCGGAATCCTGATCGGCAACGCGTGAAAAAGCCGGCGCGAGATTCGCCGGCTTTTTTCATCGTGCTGTTGAGGCGTTATTCGGCGGCCTGGAGGTTGACGCCACCTTCCGCCATCTGCGTCAGCTTGCGGTCCGTCGCTTCTTCTTCCTTGAGGTTCTGCTGGAGAACAGATGCGCAGTCGGCGCGGCCGAGCTGTTTGGCCCACGCGATCAACGTGCCGTAGCGGGTGATCTCGTAATGCTCGACCGCCTGCGCCGCCGCGATCAGGGCCGCATCCAGAACCTGCTTGTCGTCGATGTCGCCGGCCAGTTCGTTGGCCTCCTTGAGAATGCCGTCGATCGCCGGGCAGTTGACCTGCTTGGCCGCGACGCCATGCATCTCGAAGACCTGCTCCACCCGCTTGATCTGACCCTTCGTCTCCTGCAGATGGGTCTGGAAGCCTGCCTTCAGACCTGGGTCGCTCGCCTTTTCCATCATATCGGGAAGCGCCATCTCGATCTGCTTTTCGGCATAATAGATATCGCGCAGCGTGTGCACGAACAGGTCGTCGAGGGTTTTGATGTCCTTGGTGAAGAGACCCATCTGATCGTTCCTTCTGAATCGGTGTTTGGTTCGGTATGACGCCAGTTGCGCCCGGCTGTCCGTCAAACCCGTCATCGGACGGAATGTTCCCTCGCCGCAACGGCTGGAGGCCGGCCGTTGCAGTGCACCGCCTTGCGCGACACCGTCCCGAAACATGCGCCGCAGATGCTGCGCCGATGACTCAGCAGCGCCGCCACGCGAAAAGACCCTCGAAAGACCGCATTCCAGCCATGATCCAAGGCAATTCGGGTCCGGAATTAACGCGGCGTTCACGGAGTATTCACGTCCTTCGGGTAGTGTCCAAAGCCAATCGGACGGGACATCCGAGGGACAGGGACGACAAGAAAATGAGCTTCTGGACAAGCCTCGCTGGCTACGCCTTCGCGCTTCGCGAATTCGTCGCGCCGACCTATCGCCCCGAGCGCCACTACATGCGCGGACCAGGCCCCGCCTGCGCGCGGCGCGGCGGGACGATGCTCGGGCTCTGAGGCGCCGGCATCGATCGACCGTCGGCTGCTGCCTCCCATCAATCCAGGAACTGCGGGATGCGCCGCGCTCTCACCGCGACGATCGGTGGATCAACCGGGCCACGCCAGCATCGCCATTTCAGCCACACGGACGAGTTTCTCCCGCGTCGCTCCATCGCGGGCGAGCGTCGACATGCCCTGGATGACGGCCATGACGTGCCCGGCCAACGCATCCGGATCCATTTCCGCCGGCACAATACCGGCCTTCTGGTCCCAGACGATCTTATGAACCAGCCGCGCCTCGATCCGACGCCGTATCGAGGCGAGTTCCCCCTGCACATCCGACGCCGCCGCCGAACAGCTTATCGCGGCGCTCGCCAGCAGACAGCCAGCCGGCGTCGCTTTGCCCGTGAAACCGGCGGCTGAAGCCAGAAGCAGTTCCAGTGCGGCCTGACGCGCGCTCGGAGCATTCGCGATGATCGTGTCGGACGTGACCGGCCCCGCGAGATAACGGTCCACCGAGGCCAGGAACAGCTGTTTCTTGTCGCCGAACGCGCCGTAGAGGCTGGGCGCCGTGATCCCAAGCGCGGCCGTCAGGTCGCTGATCGACGTCGCCTCGTAGCCATGCCGCCAGAAGAGCAGCATCGCTTTTTCAAGAGCGGCCCCGCGATCGAACGAAAGGGGCCGGCCCGTCTTGCGGCTCGGGGTTTGGGCGGAAGATTTCATAACGATCACTATACAACCATTGACAGAGGCTGCAATGAGGCTAGTTTCGTAGCGGTCACTAGGAAACAATCATGTCGCTCGCCAAATATCGCACGCTCGGCCGCTCGGGCCTTGCCGTCAGTCCCCTCACACTCGGAACGATGACCTTCGGCGCGGCGCGCTGGGGTTCCGGAGAAGACGGCTCCCGCTCCGTTTTCGATGCCTATGTCGAGGCCGGCGGCAATTTCGTCGATACCGCCGATGTCTATTCAGGCGGACGCAGCGAGGAGATGGTCGGCGGCTTCATCGCCGAGCGCGGCCTGCGCGATCAGATGGTGCTCGCGACAAAGGCCGGATTCGCGGCGGGAGAAGGCGTGCAGGCGGGCGGAAGCGGCGCCAAGCACCTGCATGCCGCGCTCTCCGGCTCGCTGCGGCGGCTGCGAACCGACTACATCGATCTGTACTGGCTGCATGTGTGGGATTCGGTCACGCCGGCGGAGGAACTGCTGGAGACGATGGCCGCCTTTGTGCGATCAGGCAAGATCCGCTACTGGGGCATGTCGAATTCTCCGGCCTGGTACGTCGCCAAGGTCGCAACGCTTGCGGCCCTGCGGGGAATGCCCGGGCCGATCGCGCTCCAGTATTTCTATTCGCTCGTCAATCGCGATATCGAGAACGAGCATCTGCCTCTGGCCCGGGAGTTTGCAATGGGCGTCCTGCCATGGAGTCCCCTCGCCTACGGGCTCCTGACCGGCAAATACGACCGCGCCGCCGTCGAAGCCGGCGCGCCCCGGTCGGGCGGCTTGCCGCGCGACGCAGGCGTGAAGGACGAGAGCCGACCCGCCGGCGACAAGCGGCTCGACGGCGCCAATCCCTTCGGCGATTCGCTCTTCACGGAGCGCAACTGGCGAATCGTCGACGCGTTGAAGCGCATTGCCGCAGAAGCCGGCGAGACCCCCGCGCGCGCAGCGCTCGCCTGGGTCGTCGGCCGGCCCGGAGTCACCTCGACGCTGATGGGAGTCAGCCGCGCCGAACAGGTTCGCGACAATGCCGGCGCGCTGGATGTGGTTTTGTCGCCAGAGCATCGCGCGGCGCTCGACGCAGCCAGCGCGCCCGATGCCAAAATGCTCTACAGCCTGTTCACGCCAACCGCGCGGCAGAACCTGGTCTTCGGCGGGAGCCCGGTGCAGTCCTGGGGCGAGCAGTCCGGCTGATCGCCCCGGTCGCTCAGCCCAACCCCTCGAAAAGCACCGTCGACAGATAACGCTCCGCAAACGACGGGATGATCACCACCATCGTCTTGCCGGCATTCTCGGGCCGCGAGCCGACGACGATCGCCGCCTGCAGCGCCGCGCCGGACGAAATGCCGACCGGCGCGCCTTCGAGCCGCGCGACGAGCCGCGCGTTGGCCACCGAGTCGTCGTTGGACACCTTGACGATCTCGTCGTAGATCGACGTGTCGAGGATCTTGGGCGCGAATCCGGCCCCGATGCCCTGGATCTTGTGCGGGCCGGGCTGGCCGCCTGACAGGACCGGGGAGGCTTCCGGTTCGACCGCGACGATGTGGATGCCGGGCTTGCGCTGTTTCAAGACCTGGCCGACGCCGGTAATCGTGCCGCCGGTGCCAATGCCGGCGATGAAGATGTCGACGCCGCCCTGGGTGTCGTTCCAGATTTCCTCCGCCGTCGTCTGCCGATGGATTTCCGGATTGGCGGGGTTCTCGAACTGTTGCGGGATCACCGCGCCAGGGATGCTCGCCGCGACCTCGTCGGCCTTGGCGATCGCGCCCTTCATGCCTTTCGCCCCCTCCGTCAGCACGAGTTCCGCGCCGAGCAGCGCCAGCATCTTACGCCGCTCGACCGACATGGTTTCCGGCATGGTCAGGATGAGCTTGTAGCCCTTGGCGGCGGCGGCGAAGGCGAGCGCGATGCCGGTGTTGCCGGAGGTCGGCTCGACCAGGGTCGTCTCGCCGGGCCTGATCTTGCCGGCTGCCTCCAGTGACTCGATCATCGCCACGCCGATACGGTCCTTGACGCTGGCGATCGGGTTGAAAAATTCCAGCTTGGCGACCA
The DNA here is from genome assembly GCA_964244725.1 of uncultured Rhizobiaceae bacterium. GTDB lineage: Bacteria > Pseudomonadota > Alphaproteobacteria > Rhizobiales > Rhizobiaceae > Kumtagia. Next base: position 35,991 of record CAXTJQ010000002.1, on the reverse strand, counting down.
GCTTGGCGACGATGCCCTTTTCCCTGGCGAATTTGTCGAGCCGCACGAGCGGCGTATCGCCGATCGTCTGCGTGATCGAATCGTAGATGCGGCCGCGACCGGGCACATGGGTCGTGGTGACGGCTTGGTTCATGGCTTCTCTCCCAGCGGTATCGTTCAAGATAGCCCGGCTGGCGGCAAAATTCGAGCGGTTTGCGTACCCTCCCCGAGGTGAATGCGGAAATGTATTCCGCGTGTCCGTGACTTTGCGCAAGGATCGTAACGGATGCGGCAGGCGGGACTGGCATCCGCCGCCTCGACAACGATGGGCGGCGTGTGTAACCGGCTGCCTTCCTGCGGCGGACGGGCCGTTTGCACATCATCAACGACAGGATTTGCGATGCGCCCGTCTTATGGCGGTATCGATTTCGGCACCTCGAACTCGACAGTCGGGGTCATCGAGGACGGCAAGCCGAGTCTCGTGCCGCTGGAAGGCGCGGAGGTAACGCTGCCCAGCGCGATGTTCTTCGATTTCGAGGATGGGCGCACGGTTTTCGGCCGCCAGGCGATCGCCGACTATGCCGAGGGCGTGGAAGGCCGGCTCATGCGGGCGTTGAAAAGCGTGCTCGGGAGTTCGCTCGCGCTGGAAAAGACGCGCATCAGGACGAAGACCATCGCATTCACCGAGATCGTCGGGATGTTCCTCGCGCATCTCAAAGGGAGGCTGGAGGCCCACGTGGGGTCGACAGTCAACACCGTCGTGCTCGGCCGGCCTGTGAGTTTCGTCGACGACGACGCGCAAGCAGATGCGCGGGCGCAAAGCGAGTTGGATAAGGCGGCCCGCGCACAAGGCTTTTCGCATATCGCCTTCCAGTACGAGCCGATCGCGGCCGCTCTCGACTACGAACGATCGGTGGCCCGCGAAGAACTGGCGCTGATCGTCGACATGGGCGGCGGCACCTCGGATTTTTCGATCGTACGCGTCTCGCCGCAGCGGGCGCGAAAGCCTGATCGTCGGGACGACATCCTCGCCAATCGCGGCATCCACGTCGGCGGAACCGATTTCGACCGGCTGATCAGCATCGATCATGTCATGCCGCAACTCGGCTACCGGACGCCGACGAAGGACGGCAAGCGCAACCTGCCGGCCGGCTATTTCGCCGACCTCGCAACATGGCAGCGCATCAACCTGCTTTATACCCGCAAGGCGCAGAGCGACTTGCGCCAGATCCGCTACGAGGCCGCGCGGCCCGATCTCGTCGAGCGGTTCATCGACATCGTCGAGCACCGGCAGGGCCACGCGCTTGCCGGCAAGGTCGAAACCGCCAAGATCGCGCTGACGGACGAGGCGGCGACTATTATTCGGATGGATTTGGTCGACGCGTTTCGCGCCGACCTGACGCGCGAAGAAATGGAAGCCACGATCGTCGACGCGGTCGGCCGCGTCGCGCAAACAGTCGCGAGAACGCTTGGCGACGCCGGTGTGAAACCTTCCGCCATCACGGCCGTGTTCCTGACAGGCGGATCGACGGCGATACCGCTCGCACGGCGAACGATTCTGTCGCTCGTGCCGGACGCCGTGGTGGTAGACGGCGACCGCTTTGGCAGCGTCGGCCTCGGGCTGGCGCTCGACGCGCAGCGCAAGTTCGGGTTAGGATCAGGCCGGGTCTGAGGTGGCTTCGACCGGCGTCGAAAAGTCGGCGTCGAGACGGCTTTCGAGTTCGACCAGATCCGCCGGCAGAGGCAGGCCAAAACCGCGCATCTCGATCAGCCTGGCGCGGATATGCTCGTGCGCCTCGCGGGCGTCGTCGGGCTGGTTGACCATCTCCTGCATGAGGAAGGCGATTTCGGCCTTTAGGTCTTCGAATGCCATTGCAGTGTCCTTTCGCGTCTTAAAGCAGCATCCTCGAGATCAATTGCGCTGTGTAGTCCACCATCGGCACGATGCGCGCATAATTCAGCCGTGTCGGGCCGATGACGCCGAGCGCGCCGACGACGCGGGCATCCTTGTCGCGATAGGGCGCGACGACGAGGGAGGAACCGGACAGAGAGAACAGCTTGTTCTCAGAGCCGATGAAGATGCGCACGCCCGGGCCGGCCTCGGCCAGGTCGAGCAGCTGGATCATGCCGTCCTGCGTCTCCAGGTCCTGGAACAGGTGCTTGAGCAGCTCGATGTCGGCCTGAGCCGTGACGTTCTCCAGCAGGTTGGCGCGGCCGCGCACGATCAGCCGCGCCGGCAGGCCGCTGTCAAGCCCGGCCCAGACGGCGAGCCCCTTTTCGACCAATTGCTGCGACAGCGAATCGAGCGCGGCGCGGGTCTCCTCCTTGACGCGAGAGACATCGAGGCGCGCCTCGGCCAAAGTGCGGCCGCGAATATGGGCGTTGAGGAAGTTCGACGCCTCCTGCAGCTGCGAGGTTGTCACACCGGCGGGCAGGTCGAGCACGCGGTTCTCGACGTCGCCATTCTGCGAGACGAGGACCGCCAGCGCCCGCTGGGGCTCGATCTGGATGAACTCGATGTGCTTGAGCGGCACCTCGCTCTTGGCCGCGAGCACCACGCCCGCTCCGCGCGAGACGCCCGAGAGCATCTGGCTCGCCTCGGTCAGCATGTGTTCGAGCGTCAGCCCCTGTCCGGATGCCTTGATCTGCGTATCGATCGAGCGGCGCTCCTGTTCGGTCAGGTCGCCGAGCTCCAGGAAGGCGTCGACGAAGAACCGCAGACCTTTCTGCGTCGGCAGGCGGCCGGCCGAGATGTGCGGCGCGTAGATGAGGCCGAGCTGTTCGAGATCGCTCATGACATTGCGGACGGTGGCCGGCGACAGCGATGACGGCAGCATCCGCGCCAAGTTGCGCGACCCGACCGGCTCGCCGTCGAGCAGGTAGGAATCGACGATGCGCCGGAAGATTTCCCGGGAACGCTGATCGAGCGACTGGATGGCGGTGTCGAGCACCGGGCTGTTCATGTCGGCAAACCTCCGCGCAAGCATATAGATGGCGCGCATCTCAACACAACCGGCGCGAGCCGGGCCGGAAATGCTTTGCGCCCTCCCCGGCGCGGGGCTACAAGCCGCCCACGAATCCCGAAGCGGTGAACCAGCATGATGCGTCCTTCCAAGCGCCAGTTCGACGAAATGCGGGCGATCTCCTTCGAGCGCAACGTTTCCAAGCATGCCGAGGGCTCGTGCATCGTCAAGTTCGGCGACACGCATGTGCTCTGCACGGCGAGTCTCGAGGAAAAAGTGCCGGGCTGGATGCGCAACAGCGGCAAGGGCTGGGTGACGGCCGAATACGGCATGCTGCCGCGCTCCACCGGTGACCGCATGCGTCGCGAGGCCGCGAGCGGCAAGCAGGGCGGCCGGACCATGGAGATCCAGCGCCTGATCGGCCGGTCGCTGCGCGCGATCGTCGATCCGCAGGCGCTCGGCGAGGTCCAGATCACCGTCGACTGCGACGTGATCCAGGCCGATGGCGGCACGCGGACCGCGGCGATCACCGGCGGCTGGGTCGCGCTGCACGATTGCCTTCGCTGGATGGAGACGCGTCAGATGACCAGCGTCTCGCGCGCTTTGAAGGATCATGTCGCGGCGATCTCGTGCGGCATCCACGATGGCGAGCCCGTGCTCGACCTCGACTATGTCGAGGATTCCGCCGCCGGCACGGACGCTAATTTCGTCATGACCGGCAAGGGTGGAATCGTCGAGATCCAAGGCACGGCCGAAGGCGCGCCTTTTTCCGAGGAGCAGTTTGGGGCCTTGATGGCGCTCGCCCGGAAGGGCATCGCCCGGTTGGTGGGTCTGCAGCAGATGGCGGTGGCGTGATCGTGATGCGGCGGCTGGACGACAACCGATTGGTTGTGGCGAGCCACAACGAAGGCAAGCTGCGCGAATTCGCCGACCTGATGGCGCCGTTCGGCGTCGAGGCGAAATCGGCCAAGGAACTGGGGCTGGCCGAGCCCGAGGAAACCGGGACAACCTTCGAGGAGAACGCCTACATCAAGGCTTTCGCCGCCGCGTCGGCGACCGGACTGCCGGCGATGTCGGACGATTCCGGGCTCTGCGTCGACGCGCTCGGCGGCCAACCGGGCGTCTACACGGCGAACTGGGCCGAGACCGCGGACGGCGCGCGCGACTTCGCCATCGCCATGCAGCGCACCGAAGTCGCCATGCAGGAGGTCGGCGCGTCCGAGCCCGCCAAGCGCGCCGGGCGCTTCGTCGCTGTCATTTGCCTTGCCTGGCCGGACGGCCATGCCGAATATTTCCGCGGCGAGGTCGAGGGCCGCCTGGTCTGGCCGCCACGCGGCGACAAGGGCTTCGGCTACGATCCCGTGTTCCTGCCCGACGGCTACGACAAGACCTTCGGCGAGATGACGGCGCGGGAAAAGCACGGTTGGAAACCGGGCATGGAGTTAGCGCTGTCGCATCGCGCCCGCGCCTTCCGGAGTTTCGCGCAAGCCCTGCTCGGCGCGTGACCCTGCCGTCGCCCGCCACCGACGCCGGATTCGGCGTCTACGTCCACTGGCCGTTTTGCGCGGCCAAGTGCCCCTATTGCGACTTCAACAGCCACGTCCGCCACCAGCCGGTCGACGAGGCGCGCTTCGCGGCCGCCTTCGACCGGGAGATGGCGGCGATGCGCTCGCGGACCGGGCCTCGCACAATCACCAGCATCTTCCTTGGCGGCGGCACGCCGTCGCTGATGCAGCCAAAAACCGTTGCGGGCATCCTGAACGCGATCAGCGGGCACTGGTCGGTCGGCGACGGGATCGAGATCACGCTCGAGGCCAACCCGTCGTCCGTGGAGGCCGAGCGCTTTCGCGGCTACCGCGCTGCGGGCGTCAACCGCGTGTCGCTCGGCGTGCAGGCCCTTAACGACCCGGACCTGCGCTTTCTCGGGCGGCTGCACGATGTCGCGGACGCGCTGAAGGCGATCGGCCTGGCGCGCGACATCTTTCCCCGCCTCTCCTTCGACCTCATCTACGGGCGGCCGGGCCAATCCTTGGCGGGCTGGGAAGCGGAGCTCGATCAGGCGATCGGCCACGCCGCCGACCACCTGTCGCTCTATCAACTGACGATCGAGGACGGCACGCGCTTCCACGCCCTGCATGCGGCCGGCAAATTCGTCATGCCGGACGCGGACCATTGCGCCGACCTCTATGCGCTGACCCAGGCGGTGACTGCGGCGCGCGGATTGCCGGCCTACGAGATTTCCAACCATGCGAGACCTGGCGCGGAAAGCAGGCACAACCTGACCTATTGGCGCTATGGCGAATATGTCGGCATCGGACCGGGCGCGCATGGGCGGTTCGTCGAGAACGGCCGGCGCATCGTGACCATGACGGAGAAGGCGCCCGAGACCTGGGCGAATTTGGTCGAAGCGCGCGGACACGGCGTCACCGACGGCGAAATCCTCACCTCGACCGACGAGGCGGACGAATATCTTCTGATGGGGCTGAGGCTCGCCGAAGGCATCGACCTTGGGCGCTACGAGCAGCTAGCCGGCCGTACAATCTCCAATGCCCGCATGGCCGTGCTGCAGCAGGAGGGCCTGATTGCGCCGCTGGGCAATGCGCGGCTGCGGGCGACATCGGCCGGCATGATCGTACTCGACGCCGTGGTGGCCGATCTGGCCCGCTGAGACTGAGACAGACCGGGTTCTTGACGACTACCGAACGGCCAAAGCCTTTGCCAGACGATCGCGGCACTCTTGAAGCCTGCGACGAACATCGTCGGGATTCGCCTTGTGCGGGCGCTTAGCCAGATCGGCCGTCTTATCGCGCATCTCCGCCGACCGGTCGCTGGCGTAATAGGGCTGGAACGCGTCCTGTATCTGTAAGCTGTCCATGTTCGCCTCCTCAAGCCATGCTTGAATTGAGGGACGACGGGAAATGTTCCCGCCTTCGACCGAATTATTTCACACGCCGCGATCCGCGATTGATAGATGTCGGTCATGGACAACGAGTACCGCCCGCGAGACGGGCGCCGAAGCGACAGGACGTTCCTCGTCGGCCACGCCGTGATCCCGGTGCGGCCGATCGAGGCCGGGCTCTACCTTGTCGCAACGCCGATCGGCAATCTGGGCGACATCACCCTGCGCGCGCTCGAAACGCTGGCGGCGGCCGACATGCTGGCCTGCGAGGACACCCGCGTCACGCGCATCCTGCTCGACCGCTACGGCATCCGGCAGAAACCCACGCCCTATCACGAGCACAATGCAAGCGAGGCCAGTCCGCGCCTGATCGAGGCGATGACCGCGGGCAAAAGCGTGGCGCTCGTTTCCGACGCCGGAACGCCGCTAGTTTCCGACCCCGGTTTCCGGCTCGTCCGGCAGGCGCTCGACGCCGGCATCCGGGTGATCCCGATCCCCGGCGCGTCGGCGGTGCTCGCCGCGCTGACCGCGTCGGGACTGCCGTCCGACACGTTCCTCTTCGCAGGCTTCCTGCCGGTGAGGGACGGGCAGCGGCGGGCGCGACTCGAAGAGCTCAAATCGACGCCCGCCACGCTGATCTTCTTCGAATCGCCGCGCCGGCTCGACGAGACGCTGCCGGCGATGGCGGCAATCCTGGGGGATCGGCATGCGGCGGTCGGGCGCGAGCTGACCAAGACCTTCGAGGAGGTGCGGACCGGCACCCTCGCGACGCTGGTCGCAGCCTATGACGGCAGGCCGGCGCCCAAGGGCGAGATCGTCATCTGCGTCGCCCCGCCGCTCGAAACGCCCGCGGCGGAACCCGGCGACGTCGATCGCCTGCTGCTTTCGCTCGCTGCCGATATGCCCGCTTCGAAGGCGGCGGCCGAGGCGGCGCGCATGACCGGCGGACGCAAGCCCGATCTCTACAGACGGCTGATGGAACTGCGGGATGCCGAAGGCTGACGCGTCTTCCCGATATAAGGCCTACCGCCGCGGCCATCGCGGCGAATGGATCGCTTCGCTCGCCTTGATGGCAAAGGGCTTCCGCATCGTGGCGAAGCGCTACAAGACGCCGCTCGGCGAGATCGACCTGATCGCCCGGCGCGGCGACTTGGTGCTGATCGTCGAGGTCAAGGCCCGGCCGACGCTGATGGCCGCGATGGAGGCGATCTCGCGGCAGTCGGAATACCGCATCGAGGGCGCGGCCGACCTATGGCTGACGCGCCAGCGCGACTTTGCGCGGCTGTCCGTGCGGTTCGACATGGTCGCCGTGCTGCCCTGGCGCTGGCCGGTCCATGTCGAGAACATTTTTCACGGGCGCAACTGACGCACCATGCCGCAACGCAATCCCTTGATCCCTGAAATACCGTTGCCGCTTGCCTTATCCGCAGGGTTCGAAAAGAAGTGATCGACACGGAATCATGATGGGAAAGATGCAAACGGTCCATGACCCTGCCTGATCGACTCAGCAACGACGACAGAAGCCCGTTCTATGACGCCGAGTGCCTTTCGCGCGAAATCGGCATCGAGTTCAATGGCAAGACCCGGACCGACGTCGTCGAATACTGCGTCAGCGAAGGCTGGATACGCGTGCCGGCAGGCAAGGCGAAGGACCGTTACGGCCAGCCGATGACTTTGAAGCTGAAGGGCGCCGTGCGGCCGTTCTATCAGGACGAAAATCCCTCATGATGACGCTGAGACCGCGTGTTCCGCGATGTCGTGGCAGGCCGTGGGAAGAGCCGCGTTTGTCTTTCAAAAATTCACTAACGGAGCGTGACCCTCATCGGCAAGCCGCCCTGCGGCTGCGTCGTCAGTTTTTGCACCGGCCACGGCTTGGTCTGCGGAAGGCTGTCGAAGCGCAGACGCGACAGCAGCACCGCCAGCGCGATGACCGCCTCCTGCATGGCGAAGCTGGCGCCGATGCAGATGCGCGGTCCCGCGCCGAACGGCAGGTACTGGTAGCGGTCGATCCTGTCGCGGTTGCCGGGATGGAAGCGCGACGGCAGGAAGGCGTCGGGATCGTTCCAGATCTTGCGGTGGCGGTGGACCACCCAGGGCATGACCAGCACGGCGGCGCCGCGCGGCAGGGTCAGGTCCTTGTAGGTGTCGGTCTCGATCGGCTCGCGGTTGATCGAGGGCGCGGGCGGATAGAGCCGCATCGCCTCCTCGAAGGCGGCCCGCGTGAACGGCATCAGGTCGAGCCATTTGACCGGATCCGGCTCGACGGCGAGCACCGCCTCGATCTCGGACTCGACGCGCTCGCGCTCCCACGGCGCCTCGGCCAGGCAGTAGATCGTCCAGCCGAGCGCCCGCGCCGTCGTCTCGTGGCCGGCGCCGATGAACGTGATGATGTTGTCCTCGATCTCGGCGCGGCCGAGCCCGTCCTTGCCTTCGGCGCGCAGCAGCAGCGTCAGGAAATCCTCGGGCTGGTCATACGGCCTCGCCCGCATCTTCTCTTCGCGCAGCGCGACCGTGTCGGCCACGATCTTGCGAAAGAAAGCCATCGTCCTGCGACCGCGCAGCCGCGTCAGGCGCGGCATCCAGTCCGGCGCGCGCAGGAGGTCGAGCGGATCGACCCTGCCCATGGTTTCGAAGAGCTTCTCGGTCTCGCGGCCGAAACTGTCCGGTTCGCTGGCGATCTCCCCGGAAAACAGCGTCTCGGCCAGGATGTCGAAGGTCAGCTGCGTCATGTCGTAGGCGACGTCGACCACCGCGCCGGACTGCTTGTAGCGTTCAACGAAGGCCTCTGTCCGCCGCAGCATCGGCGCGGCGAAGCCGAAGATGTGGCGCGGCGTGAACACCGGCGCCATCGCCCTGCGCGACCGCCTCCAGACCTCGCCCTCGGCCGTCAAGAGGCCGTCGCGCAGGATCGGACGCAGAATCTTCTGCCGGACGGTCGCCATCTTGTAGTTCTTGACGTTGTCGACGAGGATGTGGCGGATCAGCCCGGGATCGTTGGCGACGATCAGCCGGCCGCCCGCGCCCTTGATCGACACCCAGGGATCGTTGAACGACGCCTCGCCCCACAACTCGAGCGGATTGCGGTAAACGATTCTGATCATTTCGAGAAAACCGGGCGTCGATTTGCGCGGTGTGGGCGCCGGCGGGCGAAAGGGAATGGGCGCGGCGTCCATGATATGATCCTGCTGCGATTGACATAAGCGGTCTGGCCGCATCGCGCCATGCTCGACGCGCGACGGAGTCGGGTTCGTGCGCAATCTAGACGGCCGCGACCCGACAGAGGCCCCAAAACCGGCCGAAATGCCTGGAAAATCCGGGTGTAACGCTTATATAGAGTTGATTGCAGGCGCGTCGAATCAAGGCCGATTTTTAGCACTTGCCGCGACATCAGAACGAAAGCAATCCATGAGCGACGAGATCGATCCCCAGGCCGGCGCCAGCGCTGAATACGGCGCCGATTCGATCCAGGTCCTGAAGGGGCTGGACGCGGTGCGCAAACGCCCGGGCATGTATATCGGCGACACGGACGATGGCTCGGGCCTGCATCACATGGTCTATGAGGTCGTCGACAACGCGATCGACGAGGCGCTTGCCGGTCATGCCGACCTGGTGACAGTGACCCTCAATCCCGACGGATCGGTGACGGTCACGGACAACGGCCGCGGCATCCCGACCGACATTCACACCGGCGAGGGCATTTCGGCGGCCGAGGTGATCATGACCCAGCTCCATGCCGGCGGCAAGTTTAATCAAAACTCTTATAAGGTCTCAGGCGGCCTGCACGGGGTCGGTGTGTCCGTTGTCAACGCTCTGTCGGCTTGGCTCAAGCTCAAGATTCGCCGCGACGGCAAGATCTTCGAGATGAGTTTCACACACGGTAATGCGGACGCACCGCTGAGGACTGTCGGCGCGTACCATTCGAACAAGGTTGCCGATACCAATGAAGGCCGCAGCGGTAGCGAGATCACCTTTTTTCCATCGGCGCAAACCTTCACCATGGTCGAGTTCGACTACAATACGCTTGAGCATCGCCTGCGCGAGCTGGCGTTCCTGAATTCCGGCGTGCGCATCGTGCTGACCGACGCCCGCCACGCCGACCTGAAGACCCAGGAACTCGTTTATGACGGCGGCCTGGTCGAATTCGTCAGATATCTCGACCGGGCCAAGAAACCGCTGCTCGCCGGGCCGGTCGCCATCAAGGCCGAGCGCGACGGGATCACGGTCGAGGTGGCGATGTGGTGGAACGACAGCTACCACGAGAACGTGCTCGCCTTCACCAACAACATCCCGCAGCGCGACGGCGGCACCCATCTCGCCGGCTTCCGCGGCGCGCTGACGCGCCAGATCATCGGCTATGCCGAGTCGTCCGGCATCTCCAAGAAGGAGAAGGTGACGCTGACTGGCGACGACTCCCGCGAAGGCCTGACGGCGGTGCTGTCGGTCAAGGTGCCGGACCCGAAATTCTCCTCCCAGACCAAGGACAAGCTCGTCTCCTCCGAGGTTCGTCCCGTGGTCGAGGGGCTTGTCAACGAGGCGCTCGGCGCGTGGCTCGAGGAGCATCCGGCCGAGGCGCGCATCGTCATGGACAAGGTCATCCAGGCGGCCGCGGCGCGCGAGGCGGCGCGCAAGGCGCGCGACATGACGCGAAAGAGCGCGCTCGGCATCACCTCGCTCCCCGGCAAGCTCGCCGACTGCCAGGAGAAGGACCCGGCGAAGTCGGAAATCTTCATCGTCGAGGGCGATTCGGCAGGCGGCTCGGCGAAGGGCGGCCGCTCGCGCCAGAACCAGGCGATTCTGCCGCTGCGCGGAAAAATCCTCAACGTCGAGCGCGCCCGCTTCGACCGCATGCTCGGCTCCGAGATGATCGGCACGATGATCGCCGCGCTCGGCACGTCGATCGGCAAGGACGAGTTCAACGCCGACAAATTGCGCTACCACAAGATCATCATCATGACGGACGCCGATGTCGACGGCGCCCATATCCGCACCTTGTTGCTCACCTTCTTCTTCCGGCAGATGCCCGAATTGATCGAGCGCGGCCATCTCTACATCGCCCAGCCGCCGCTCTACAAAGTCACGCGCGGCAAGAGTTCGCAATACATCAAGGACGAGGCCGCCTTCGAGGAGTTCCTGATCGGCTCGGGCCTCGACGAGGTGTCTCTGACGCTCGGCAGCGGCGAGGTCCGCACCGGGCAGGACCTGCGCGCCGCGGTGGACGACGCGCTCGCCGTGCGCTCGCTGATCAACGGCCTGCACACGCGCTACAACCGCAGCGTCGTGGAACAGGCGACGATCGCCGGCGCGCTGAAACCCGAACTGCTCGACGACCTCGCCCGGGCCGGCGAGATGGCGCAGACCGTCGCGGGCCGGCTCGACATCGTCGCCGAGGACATCGAGCGCGGCTGGGCCGGCCGGCTCTCGACATCAAACGACGGTTCGGGCGGCTACGTCTTCGAACGCATGCTGCGCGGCGTCAACGATGTCGCGACGCTCGATCTGACGCTGGTGAATTCCGCCGACGCGCGCCAGCTCGACCGCTACGCGCCACGCCTCGGCGAAGTCTACGGCGCGCCGCCCGTGCTGCGCCGCCGCGAGACTTCGGAGACCATCGCCGGACCGCTCGCGCTCCTCGACGCCGTCTTCGCATCCGGCCGCAAGGGCCTGACGATGCAGCGCTACAAGGGTCTGGGCGAAATGAACGCCGAGCAGCTCTGGGAGACCACGCTCGACCCCAGCATCCGCACGCTGCTGCAGGTCCGCGTCAACGACGCCACAGACGCCGACTCGCTGTTCTCGCGCCTGATGGGCGACGATGTCGAACCGCGCCGCGACTTCATTCAGGAGAATGCGCTGAGCGTGGCTAACCTGGACGTGTAAGGCATCATACCGCGGCGTCCAAGTCTTTGCGCCCGTCGCGCCTGTCCGGATCGACCGTGAACAGTTCCGCGGCGCGGCCGACGCCGCGCAGCGCGTAGCGGCCGACCGAGACGAGGTCGCCCTGCTCCGGCTCGGGCAGGCAATCGCGGAATTCGGATGAGAACAGCACGTCGCGGTCGGCGGAGCGGCACATCGAGGCGATGCGGCTGACCTCGTTGACGGCCTGCCCGATAACCGTGAAGTCGAGCCGCTCCTTGCTGCCGATGTTGCCGTAGAACACGTCGCCGATATGCAGGCCGAGATAGATCGAGGCGACGGGCGCGCCTTCCGCGGCGCGGCGCGCGTCGAGCTTGGCGAGGCGCAGTCTGAGGCCCGCCTCGGCCCTGAAGGCCGCCCGGCAGGCCGAGGCCGGATCCTCGGCCGCGAAGATCGCCAGCACGCCATCGCCGATCAGCTTGAGCACGTCGCCGCCCTTGGCGTGGACGGCCGAGATGACGGCGTCGGCATAGTCGTCGAGCAGCGGGATGATCTGATCGGACGCCAGGCTTTCCGACAGCGAGGTGTAGCCCTTCATATCGGAGAACCAGAGGACGGCGTTGATCTTGTCGACCACGCCGCGCGACATCTTGCCTTGCAGCACGCGCCGGCCGGCGTCGCGGCCGAGATAGGTTTCGACCAGCGATTCGGCGACGCGCGCCAGCGACGCGGACTTGACCGCGAGCGCGAGCACCGGCACCAACCGCCGCATCGTCTCGATCTCGTCCTCGCTGAACCCGCCCGGCTTCATCGTCGTCCAGCGCGAAAGCACGCTGTCCATCTCGCCGATCACGGCTTCGCGGTCGAACTTCTGGACCAGCGCGATGTAGTCCGTCTGGCCTTCGGCGGCGAGGTCGGCGAGGACCTCGAACTGCGAGGTCTCTCCATCTCCGAGCCTGAAGCGCAATTCCGGCACGCCGTTTTCGAACATGTAGTAAAACGGGCTCTTCAGCCAGTTTCTTTCGCCGACCCCGCCGGCGCTTGATTCATACTCCGAAACGGCGTTCTCCAAGGCTCCGTCCTGCCGCCAGAGAAAGGCGCGACCTTCATAGACCGGGTGTAGCGTGTCAACTACCAGCGTTGCGCGCGCCAAGGCCAGATCGGCCTCGAGACAGCGCGCGCAAAACCCCTCCAGCAGGACGATCTCGGAATCGCCCGCGAGACCCCGATGGACGAGCCAGTTGGCAATCTGGCGGATATCGCGCTCTTTCATCGGGCTTCCTGGCGGAACGGCTTGTCCCGCGTCCTTAGCGGAAAAGTCGCGCGCCGCCAAACGGCTGTGACGGCTTGATCGATGAAGCCGTCGCCGATGCGGACGCCTCGCCGCATCACCGGCTTTTCCGTTCACTGCGCGACACGAACATGATATGTCCGACTTTCCGGAGATGGCCACGGGACGATGCATCGCGCCAGGCACAATCGATCGACAATCTTCTTCCTCGCCTGGTTGATCGTCGTCCAGTCGGTGGCGGGGGTCGTTGCTTCGGCGCGGCCGATGGCGTTCGATATTTTTGGAAATTCGCTTTGCATAAGCAATGCGGTAGACGAAAGCGGACCCGCCCACGAGAGGGGCCGACCGCTCGATTGCTGCCTGACAGGGTGCTGCGCGGCGACGCCCGCCCTCGCCGCCGCATCGTCAAGCCCGTCGCTGCCGATCAGGTTCGCCGCGGCGCCAGCCCTTTTGCCGCCCGACGCCGATGTCCCGCGTGGACGACCGCAGCGACACGATCCCGGAGGACCGCGCGGGCCACCGAGACGGATGTGATGCCGGATGCGGCCGACAGGCGGCATCCCTCGACCGTCGGTCTCCGCGCCCTCGTGCGCTTGTCATTCAAGGATTTTCCATGACCCGTTCTCCCCACGCATTCGCGCACGCTTTTCTCTTCCGTCTTTCGAAACCAGTCCGCGCGCTGGCTCTGCTGGCCGCGATGATTGCAGCTTGGGCCACTCCCGCCGCCGCGCATGAGTACAAGCTGGGCGATCTAGAAATCGCGCATCCCTGGTCGCGCGCGATTCCGGCCGGCGCCAAGGTCGCCGCCGGATACATGGTCATCACCAACCATGGAACGACGCCGGACCGGCTGGTCTCGATAACCGCGGACATCGCCGGCGCAGCCTCGGTGCACGAAATGGCGATCGACGCCGACGGCGTCATGACGATGCGCCCGATCGTGAACGGCGTCGAGATCCCGGCCGGCGGACAGATCGCGCTCAAGCCCGGCGCCTACCACATCATGTTCCTGGACCTGAAACAGGCTCCCAGAAAGGGCATCAAGTTCAAGGGTACGCTGACCTTCGCCAAGGCAGGCTCGATCGATGTCGAGTTCGCGGTCGAGGCGATCGGCGGCGCGGCCGACCACGAACAGCATACGCAGTGACGATGCGCCGCGCGGACCGAAGCGATGCGGCGGCGGCCGGCGGCTGGTTCGAGACGAGCCTCGTTTCGCCCGGCGTGACGCGGATCGTCGAGCCGTTCGTTCATTCGTTCTTTCGCGCCAATTTCTACCGCATCGAGGGCCGCGACGCCGACATCCAGCTCGATTTCGGGATCGGCGTGCGGAGCCTCGCACCGGTGTTTGCCGATCGCGGAAAGCCGCTCCTCGCGATCGCCACCCACGCCCATGTCGACCATGTCGGCGGCCTACACGAATTCGAGCGCCGGTTTGGCCATCCGCTGGAGGGCGGCATCTTCGCCGCGATGCCCGACGACGGCACGCTGGCGTCCTGGTTCGCCCGACTGGATGGCGCGCTGACGAGGCTCCCCTCGCCCGGCTTTGCGATGGAAACCTACGCGCTGCGCCCGGCGGCGTTGACCCAAACGCTCGATGAGGGCGATGTCGTCGACCTCGGCGACCGCCGCTTCCGCGTGCTGCACCTGCCGGGGCATTCGCCCGGCTCGATCGCGCTGCTCGACGAGGCGAACGGCGAATTCTTTTCGGGCGACGCGATCTATGACGACGAGCTGGTCGACGACATTCCGGGCGCCGACATCGCCGTCTACCGCGCCACGATGCGGCGCCTTCTCGACCTCGATTTCGCGATCGGCCATGGCGGTCACGGCGAACCTTTCGACCGCAAGAGGCTGCGCGGGATCGCGAATGCCTATCTGGACGCCAAAGGCGGCTGAGCTAACCGACGTGCCGCAGGATGTTGACCAAGCGGCCGAACGGATCGCGGACAAAGAAGCGGCGCACGCCCCACGGCTCGTCGGCCGGTCCATATTCGATCGAAAACCCGCTTGCCCGCATCGCCGCGCATGCCGCATCGACATCGTCGACCTCGATCGAGAGATCCGGCACGGGCGTTCCCGACCCGCCTTGCGAGGCGAAGCTGATCTGGACGCTCATCGTGTCGCGCGAGCCGTAAGTGGCGATCCAGCCACGATCCATGAGCAGGTCGAGTCCGAGGATTTCGCCGTAAAACGCCTTTGCCGCCGACGGATCGGCGGTCGCGATGTTGGTCACGATGCGGCGAACCCGCATGCCTGTGCTCCCTGTGTCCACATGACGCGCGCGCGTCGTTTCAGGTCGACGCGGATCGTCGGCTGTGCCACGCGTTCCGAAACGCGTCCCGCCGGCGGCCAGTTGCAGCGCTCGACGTGAGGCGGGCCTGCGGGGTCATCATGGTGAACGTTTCGTCGACGCCAGGCGTCGGATTCGATTCAACCTTTATTCACCACGTCCACAGGTTGGCGTCGCGGTCGTGAACCAAACGTCCCACGGTGGCCTTAGCTCGCAGGTCCATGGCGTATAGCAATGGGCGAGACCGCCCTTCGGAGAGGGCGAATTTAACGGGTTCCGCTAGCCGGTCGCGCCGGGGTAAGGTCGCGGCGGGGGAGGAACGATCAGATCGAGGATGTCGGTGGCAAGAGTGCGTAGAGGGGGATTGCGTTGCACGGCGGCATCCCTGCTCCTTTTTACCTGTCTGGCCGGCCCGGCGTCCGCCTTTGAACTGTTCGGCATAAAATTCTTTGAAGGCAAGAAGGCCGACGACTCGCAGGATGTCATCGGCGATCCGCAGAACTATACGCTGGACTTCGCGGTTTCGGGCGGCGACGACGCACTGACGACCAGGCTGCAGGGCGCGTCTACCCTGCGCAACGATCAGGAAAAGCCGGCCTCGGGCGCGGCCGGCCTGCTCGCCAAGGCGCGTGGCGACTACAACCGCCTGCTGGCCGCGCTCTACGCCGAGGGCCGCTACGGCGGGACGATCAGCATCGAGGTCGACGGCCGCCAAGCGTCCGACCTGCCACCCGACACGGCGCTCCCCAACCCGGTCGCGGTGCGCGTCGCCGTCGATCCCGGTCCGCTGTTCCGTTTCGGCAAGACCGAGATCGTCGATCAGGCTCCGCCGGCCACCGATCGCCGCGACCGGGTGAAGCTGCCTCGGGACGAGGGATTTGCGCCGGGCGAACCGGCGCGGTCGGGCGTGGTGCTGCAGTCCGAGAAGCTCGCCGTCGAGGCCTGGCGGCAGCAGGGCCACGCCAAGGCGGAGATCGCCGAGCGCCGCGTCGAGGCCGCGCACGACCGCGACCTTCTCGACGCCACCCTCGTCGTCAAGCCCGGCCGCAAGGCCTATTACGGGCCGGTCACGGTGCAGGGCACGGATCATATCGACCCGCAATTCCTGGCCTGGATGACCGGGCTGGAGATCGGCCAGGAATACGATCCCGACGACATCGAGCAGGCCAACAAGCGGCTCGGGCGTCTCGACGTGTTCCGCTCGATGCGCTTTCAGGAAGCCGATGCGATCGGACAGGAAGGCTCCTTGCCGATTAGCCTGGTCGTGCAGGAACGGCCGCTGCACCGCTTCGGCGTCGGCGGCAGCTATTCGACGCTCGACGGCGCGGGTTTCGAAACCTATTGGCTGCACCGCAACCTGTTCGGCCAGGCCGAGCGCCTTCGCCTCGAGGCGAAGGTCGGCGGCATCGGCAATTCGTTCGATCCGCTCGACTTCTCCTATCGCGCCGGCGCGACCTTCACCAAGCCGGGCATCTACACGCCCGACACCGACCTGATCGCGTCGCTGATCGGCGACCGCGAGGTGCTGGAGCCCTACACGCGAACTTCGATCATCGCCGACCTCGGCTTCACGCAATTGCTGAGCGAGGAACTGTCGGTCCGTGCATCGGTCAATGGCGGCGCGTCGAAATTCGAGGACGATACCTACGGCAAGCGCGACTTCACCAATATCGGCGTGGTCGGCGGCGTGACTTTCGACACCCGCGACAGCAAGACCGATCCGACGGAAGGCTTTTTCGCCGAGGCGCTTATCGAGCCGTTCTACGAGTTCAGCTACGGCAACGCGGCCATACGCGGCACGCTGGAGGGCCGCGCCTATTACGGGCTGGGCGCGGAGGACAACGTAGTGCTTGCCGGCCGCCTCAAGGTCGGCAGCATCACCGGCTCGCCGATCGAGGAGACCGCCCCCGACAAACTTTTCTTCGCCGGCGGCGGCGGCTCCGTGCGCGGCTACGCCTATCGCAACATCGGCGTGGAAACGGCGGCTGGCGATGTCGTCGGCGGCCGTTCCCTGGTCGAGGCCTCGGGCGAGGTCCGCGCCAAGGTCACCAGCAGCATCGGCGTCGTCGGGTTTCTCGACGCAGGCTATGTCGGCGCCGACAGCGCGCCTAAATTCTCCGAGGACCTTCGCCTCGGCGCGGGCGCGGGGCTGCGGTATTTGACCGGGCTGGGCTCGATCCGGCTCGATGTGGCCGTGCCGCTCAATCCGCGCGACAACGATCCCACCGTCGCCTTCTATGTCGGCATAGGACAAGCGTTTTGACCCGCATCATCCTCGCATTCCTGCTGCTTCTGTTCGCCGCGCCGGCCTTCGCGCAGGATTCCGAGCAGGCCGACCGCTCCTATTTCATCGGCTATGTCGAGGGCAAGCTGTCGGCCCCCAATCGGCAGCTCCGCATCAACAACATCCAGGGCGTGCTCTCATCCGACGCGACGATCGGCGAGATCACCATCGCGGACCGCGAAGGGATCTGGCTGCGCATCGTCAACGCGCGC
Source organism: uncultured Rhizobiaceae bacterium (assembly GCA_964244725.1). Lineage (GTDB taxonomy): Bacteria > Pseudomonadota > Alphaproteobacteria > Rhizobiales > Rhizobiaceae > Kumtagia. The sequence continues at coordinate 18,220 of CAXTJQ010000002.1, read as the reverse complement.
ATCGTCTGGACGCGCTCGGCGCTGCTGCTCGGGCGGCTCGACATCGACACGCTGGCCGCCGAGCGCATCGAGATCCTGCGCAAGCCCGTGCCCGCGGAAGGCGCGCCGGCGCCCGAGTCGATGGGCTTCCAGCTGCCCGACCTGCCGGTCTCCATTTCGCTCGGCAAGCTCGAAGTCCCCCACATCACCTTCGGCCAGGAGGTCTTCGGCCTCGCCTCCGAAATGGCGCTGACCGGCCGGATGCGGCTTGCGGACGGCTCGCTCGACGCGGCGATCGACGCGACGCGCCTCGACGGGCCCGGCGGCGCGCTCGCGCTGGCCGCGACCTATTCCAACGAGACGCAGGTCCTCAACCTCGACTTCAACCTGGCCGAGCCGCGAAACGGCATCGTCGCCAACGCGCTCGGCGTCGAGGGCCGTCCGCCGATGACCCTGGCGCTGAACGGCGAAGGCCCAATCTCGGCGCTCGACCTGGCTCTGACGCTCGACGCGGACGCCGAACGCGTCCTGACGGGAACGACGCAGCTGCGCCGGCAGGTCGACGGTCTCCGTTTCATCACCAAGGTCGAGGGCCCGATCGCGCGTCTGATCCCGCCGCGGTTCCGCGCATTCTTCGGCGCCACCACGACGCTCGATTCTGCCGGCCTGTTCAAGGATGCCGGCGGCGTCACGCTCCTGAAGCTGAACCTCGACACGGCGGCCCTCAAGGTCGCGGCGGCGGGCGAGACGAGCGCCGACGGCTTCGTACAGCGCGTCACGCTCGATGCCGCGATCGGTGATCCTTCCGGCGCCAAGGTCGTGCTTCCGGTGGCAGGCGGGGAGACGACCTTGGGCGGCGCCGAGGTCAACATCGGCTTCGGCGACCACCAGAGCAGCGACTGGACCGGCACTATCGCCGTCGATGATTTCTCGACTGGGACCTTCGGCGCCAAGGCGATCGCGATCGAGATGGGCGGCGTGGCCGACAACGTCACCAAACCAGGCGAGCGCCACATCACCTTCAAGGCGACGGGAGCCGCGACCGGCATCATCGCGACGGACGCGGCGGTCGCGGAGGCGCTCGGCAAGGACATCCGCCTCGACATCGAGGGCGACTACAATTCCGGCCAGCCGGTCAAGCTCGCCAAGGCGCTCATCGAGGCGAACGGGCTGAGCCTGTCGCTCGCAGGCGCCGTCGCCGACCTCGCTTTCAATGGCGACATCGCGCTCAAGGCGGCGGCGCTCGCCCCCTTCTCGGCGCTCGCCGGCCGCGACCTGACCGGCGCGATCGATCTCCTGGCGCGCGGCAGCGTGATGCCGCTCGGCGGCGGCTTCGACCTCACGCTCGACGGCACGGCGCGCGATCTCGGCATCGGCCAGACCGCCGCCGACAATCTCCTGCGCGGCCAGACCAAGCTCAGCGGCGGCGTGGCGCGCGGCGAGACGGGCCTTGCCGCAAGGCAGTTCCGGATCGTCAACGATCAGCTCAACTTGCGCGCCGACGGGACCTTCGCGACAGGCGCAGCGAATTTCAACTTCGATCTCTCGGTGGCCGACATCGCGCTCCTGTCGCAACAGGCATCGGGTCGGTTGACCGCCACCGGCAAGGCGTCCGGCGCAAACGGACTGATCGACCTCGACGTGAGGGCCGCCGTACCGACGGGGACGCTGGCCGGCAGGACGTTGAGCGACGCGACGATCGGCTTCGTGGGCGCCTTGCGGAAAAGCGACCTCGACGGCCAGGTCACCGGCAGCGCGTCGCTCGACGGCACCCGGGTCGAACTCGCCACCGCGTTGGCACAGACCGCGCAGGGCCGGTCGATCAAGGGCTTGCGCCTGAAAGCCGGCGGCGCGACGCTCACGGGCGACATCGACCGGACGCCGCAGGGCCTGCTCACCGGGAAGGTGGCGCTCGCAGCCGACGACATCTCGACCGCGGCGGCGCTGCTCTTGCGCCAAGCGACCGGCGCGGTCGACGCGCGGATCGCGCTCAGCCACCAGGACGGCAATCAGAACGCCGCCGTGACCGCGAATGTGACGGCGCTCACCGTGGACGCGATCCGCATCGGCAACGCCGACCTGCAGGCCGACATCGCCGACCTCTTCGCGGTGCCGATCATTCAGGGCAAGCTGGCGGCGAGCGACATCGCGGCCGCCGGCGTGGACGTGGCGACGCTCGCCGCCACGGCGCGGTCGCAGGGCCGGTCCACCGACTTCACCGCCGACGCGCGGCTGAAGAACGGCACGACCGCGGCATTGGCAGGCGCGCTCGCGCCGATCGAGGGCGGCTACCGCCTGCAACTCGACAAGGCGGACGTGGCGCAGGATACGCTCGCCGCCCGCCTGACCGCGCCGGCGACCATCGAGACGCAGGGACAGGTGGTGCGCATCGGCGATCTTGCGATCGACGTGGGCGGCGGTCGAATCGCCATCAGGGGCGAGGTTGCGCAGACGCTGGACCTGACGGTCGAGATCAAGGCGCTGCCGCTGGCGATCGCCAACGCCATCCGTCCCGACCTCGGTCTCGCCGGAACGATCGACGGCGCGGCGACGGTCGGCGGGACGCGGCAGGCGCCCGAGATCGGCTTCCGGCTCGCCGGCCGCTCGATCGCGGCGGCGGCGCTCAGGCAGGCCGGCGTCCAGTCGCTCAGCGTCGACGCCAACGGCAAGTCGACCGCGCAGCGGCTCGACATCGACGCCTCGCTTGTCAGTCCGGAAGGGCTGCGCGCGACCGTCAAGGGCGCCGTGCCGCTCGACAAGGGCGATCTGGCGCTTGATGTCGAACTCGCCGCGTTTCCGCTGGCAGCGCTGAACCAGGCGATGCCTGGTCAGGACCTGGCCGGCATGATTTCGGGCAGCGCCAAGGTGAGCGGTAAGCTGGCCGACCCGGCGGCGACCTTCAGCATCCACGGCGCGGGCGTTCGGGCGAAGCCCCTCGACGCCGCCGGCGCGTCGCCGCTCGAGATCGACGCCGCCGGCTCCTACGCGCGCGGCGCGCTGCAACTCGACGCTGCGACCGTCAACGGTCCGCAGGGCCTGACGCTGACGGCGCGCGGCCGCCTCCCCTTCTCCGGCGAGGGGGTCGACCTGTCGGTCAGCGCCAGCGCGCCGCTGGCGCTCGCCAACCGCTTGCTGGCGGATCGCGGCGCGCGCGCCACCGGCGTCCTGCAGGCGAGCGCCACCGTGACCGGCAGCCTCGCCAAGCCTTCGGTCAGGGGCATGTTCTCGACCCAGGGGGCCGAAATCATCGATCCGCAGTCCAACACCCGCCTGCAATCGATCGCGGTGATGGGCGCCATCGACGGCGACCGCGTGACGCTGCGCAACGCCTCGGCCAACCTCGCCGCCGGCGGCTCGATCGCGGCGAGCGGCGCGATCTCGCTCGACGCGGCGGCGGCGTTTCCGGCCGATATCCGCATCAGCCTGAACAATGCGCGCTACGCCGATGGCAATCTCGTGGTCGCGACGGTTGGCGGGACGCTGTCGGTCACTGGCCCACTTCTGCGCGATCCGCTCCTGTCGGGCGCCATCACCGTCAGCCGGGCCGAGATCACCGTGCCGGAAAGCTTTGCCGGCGGCGCGGCGGCGCTCGACGTCAAGCATATCAAACCGCCCAAGGCCGTCGCCGAGACGCTGCGCCGCGCCAAGGCCAACGACGGCACGCCAACGCCGACCGCGCGGCCGAGCGTCTTGCGCCTCGACATCGCCGTCAATGCGCCGAGCCGCATCTTCGTGCGCGGCCGGGGACTGGACACCGAGCTTGGCGGCTCGGTCCGCCTGACGGGTCCACTTACCGACATTCAGCCGGTCGGCGCCTTCAAGCTGATCCGAGGCCGGCTTTCCATTCTCGGCCAGCGCATCACCTTCGACGAAGGCGAGGTCACGCTGGTCGGCGACCTCGACCCGTTCCTGAACTTCATCGCGCGTTCCGAAGGCAGCGACATCACCGTCTTCGTCACGGTGTCAGGCCGCGTGTCCGATATCAGCGTGACCTTCTCCTCGCAGCCGCAACTGCCGCAGGACGAGGTGCTCGCCCGCTTGATCTTCAACCGCGGGATCGGCGAACTGTCCGCCTTCCAGATCGCGCAACTGGCCGCGGCGGCGGCCGAGCTTGCAGGCGGGTCGAACAATTCGCTGATCGGCGGCCTGCGCAAGGCGACCGGGCTCGACGATCTCGACATCGGCACCGACAGCCAGGGCAACGCGGTGGTGCGGGCCGGGCGCTATGTTCAGGACAACGTCTATCTCGGCGTCGAGGCCGGGGCCGAAGGCTCCACCAAGGGCACGATCAACCTCGACATAACGAAGGACTTGAAGGCGAAGGGCGCCGTCGGCGCAAGCGGCGATTCCAGCCTCGGCCTGTTCTACGAAAAGGATTACTGATCCGCCGCGCGCGGGATGACTGAACGGCAGCGGCGAATCACCGCCTGGAAACGGACCATCCCCGCCAAGTTCCAGAGCGTCGCTCAGCGGGGCCATGCGTTGCTGTCGGGCATGGAAGTTGCCCGCGCGAGGCTGTATCAGTGCCGCCAGCCATGCTGGCGCGCATCGAAAAGGACTTCCAATGCAGATTGCGATCATCGGCCTCGGACGAATGGGCGGCAACATGGCGCGCCGCCTGATGAATGCGGGTCACGAATGCCTGGTCTTCGACATCGACCCGAAACGACGGACGGAACTGCAGGGGTTCGGCGCTATCCCGGCCGATTCGCTGGAATCGATCGGCAGCAAGTTCACCGCAAGACCGCGCGCCGCCTGGGTCATGCTGCCGGCCGGCGCGATCACCGAAAAGACGATCGAGCAGTTGAGCGCGATCTTCGAGCCCGGCGACATCATCATCGACGGGGGGAACTCCTTCTATAAGGACGACATCCGCCGCGCCAAGGCACTCGCCGAAAAGGGTTTGCACTATGTCGATGTCGGCACGTCCGGCGGCATATGGGGCATCGAGCGCGGCTACTGCATGATGATCGGCGGCGCCAGGCAAGCCGTCGACGCGCTCGACCCGATCTTCGCGACTCTCGCGCCGGGCATCGGCGATATCCCCCTGACGCCCGGCCGCGATGGCCGCGACCCGCGCGCCGAGCAGGGCTACATCCATGCCGGGCCGGCGGGCTCGGGTCATTTCGTCAAGATGATCCACAACGGCATCGAATACGGTCTCATGCAGGCCTATGCCGAGGGTTTCGATATCCTGCAGAACAAGGATTCCAAGGCGCTTCCCGAGGACGAGCGCTTCGACCTGAACATTCCCGACATTGCAGAGGTCTGGCGGCGCGGCAGCGTCGTCTCGTCGTGGCTGCTCGACCTCAGCGCCATCGCGCTCGCCAAGGACCCCGATTTGACGAGTTTCTCGGGTTACGTCGAGGATTCCGGCGAGGGCCGCTGGACGATCGAGGCCGCCATCGAGGAGGCCGTGCCGGCCGACGTTCTGTCGACCTCGCTGTTCGCGCGGTTCCGCTCGCGGCAGGATCACAATTTCGCGGAGAAGATCCTCTCGGCGATGCGCTTCGGCTTCGGCGGCCATGTCGAGGCCGCTGGCGTCAAGCCGCCCGAGGTCAAGATCGACAACGACCCGTCGAGCCCGACGCGCAAGGGCAATGCGCTGTGACCCAAGGCAGCCGATTGCGCGGTAGCGTTCGGCACGCGAGCGTGGCATTTGACAGGGACACGGCGGTTCCTAAGCCGTAGCGTCGGCAAAAAAACGAAGAGAAAAGCTCGCCGTGCCGCATGATATGCAATCCGACATCGACGCGGTCGCCCGCATCGAGTCGATCCCGACCATACTCGACGTCATTTGCAGGATGACCGGCATGGGGTTTGCAGCCATCGCGCGGGTCACCGACACGCGCTGGGTGCTTTGCAGCGTCCTCGATACGATCGATTTCGGGCTCAGGCCGGGCGACGAACTCAAGGTCGAAAGCACGATCTGCCAAGACATTCGCGAGACCCGGCAGCCCGTGGTGATCAACCACGTCTCGGAAAACGACGACTACCGCTCGCATCCGACGCCGGCCATGTATGGCTTCCAGAGCTACATATCGGTCCCGATCCTGCTGCGGGACGGCAGTTTCTTCGGCACGCTCTGCGCCATCGATCCACGTCCCGCGCGGCTTGAAAATCCCGAAACGATCGGGATGTTCCAGATGTTCGCCGAACTGATCGCGTCGAACCTCTGGACTGGCCGCCAGCTTGCCGCCGCGCGCGACGAACTCGGCCAGGAGCGAAAGCTCGCGGAACTGCGCGAGCAGTTCGTCGCCGTGCTCGGACATGACCTGCGCAACCCGGTCGCCGCGATCGACGCCGGCGCCAAGATGCTGATGCGCTCGGATATCGGCGCCAGGGAGCGCCAGGTCGTTGCGCTGATGCAGGGCAGCGTACAGCGGATGGGCGGCTTGATCGACAATGTGCTCGACCTCGCGCGCGCCCGGCTCGGCGGCGGGCTTGCTCTTCGGATCGATGAAGCGGCTGTTCTCGAAACGATGCTCGAGCAGGTCGTGTCCGAATTCGGCGCCATCCATCCCGAATCCGTGATCGAAACCGAAATCATGCTTTCGGAACCGGTGGCCTGCGATCCCCAGCGGATCGCACAATTATTTTCCAATCTGCTCGGCAATGCCGTGACCCATGGCGCGCGCGACCGTTCCATACGGGTACGGGCCGCGACGAGAGGCGGATCGTTCTCGCTCGCAGTCTTCAATACCGGCGAGCCGATCGCGGGCGATATTCTCGCCAATCTCTTCCAGCCTTTCTTTCGGGGCGATGTTCGGCCGAGCCAGCAGGGCCTGGGCCTCGGGCTCTACATCGCCTCCGAGATCGCGGCCGCGCATGGCGGCGCGATCGACGTTGCGTCCCGCGATGGCGACACGATTTTCACGCTGACCATGCCCTGCGCGCGATAGGAAGCGGCCCGCGGCACAGTCGCGCAGGTCCTGTTTCCTGATTGGTCGCATCGCCGAATTTCCAGTCGCAACATTCCTTCGCTTTTGGGAACCCTGTCACGCGCATTCAGCGACGGCTTCCCGGACATCACGCCCAATCGCGCCGCGATGATCGCCGGAACAACCGGGCCTGCGGGCTGTTTGATCCACCGAGCAACAGCGAGGACTTCACAATGGCCGATAAGACCCTCTCCGAGATCGCCGAGAAGATGCGCGGCATCGACATCGCCTTCCTGACGACGACCACGGAAGACGGCGACGCGGCGGCGCGCCCGATGAGCAACAACGGGGACGTCGACTACGACGGCGATTCCTTCTATTTCACCTATGAAGAGTCACGGACCGTGTCGGATATCGAGGACGATGAAATGGTCGGCCTCTGCTTCTCCGGCAAGGACGGATTCTACGTCGCGGTTTCGGGCGAGGCCGAACTGATCCGCGAAAAAGCCCAGTTCGAGGCGCATTGGACCCCCGACCTCGACAAATGGTTCGAGGACGGGGTGGATACGCCCGGCATCGTCCTAATCAAGGTCAGCGCCGACCGCATCAAATATTGGGACGGCGAGGAGAGCGGCGAGGTTTCCGACCTCTGACGTCAAGCCGACGAGAGTTGACGCTTCGCCATCTGGACGTATCGCGAACAGGCCCTATCTGAACCGCATCGTCGGACGGAGTCCGCTTGCCCATTTCGCTTGTCGCCAGCCTGCCGGACGACGAACTGCTCGACCGCTTCCAGCGGGCGGCGTTCGGTTACTTCCTGGAAAACGTTAACCCGGACAATGGCCTCGTCGCCGATACGAGCCGCGCCCACGCTCCGGCAAGCATCGCCGTCGTGGGCTTCGCGTTGTCCTGCTACCCGGTCGCGGTCGAGCGCGGCTGGATGACGCGCGCCGAGGCCGCCGACCTGACGCGGACGACGCTGGATTTCCTGTGGACCAGCCGCCATGGGGCCGGGACGAACGTCACCGGCCATCACGGTTTCTTCTACCATTTCCTTGATATGCAGACGGGACTGCGGACCTGGAATTGCGAGTTGTCGATGGTCGATACAGCCCTTCTCATGGCCGGCGTCCTCGTCAGCGGCGCCTATTTCCGCGATCTCGACGACGGCGCCGAGACCGAAATCCGCGCCCTGGCCGCAGCGCTCTATGAACGGGTCGACTGGGGCTGGGCGCAGGATCGACAGGCGACCCTGCGGCTCGGCTGGAAGCCCGGTCGCGGCTTCATGCCGTGCGGCTGGGACGGATACAACGAGGCGATGATCCTCTACATGCTGGCGATCGGCTCGCCGACGCATCCGATTTCGGGGGAAAGCTATGCCGGTTGGACCGAGAGCTATCAGTGGGAGACCCTATACGGCCGCGAAATGCTCTATGGCGGACCGCTGTTCATGCATCAGTTCTCGCATGCCTGGATCGATTTCGAGGGCATTCGGGACGCCTTCATGCGGGATCACGCGTCGGACTATTTCGAAAACAGCCGGCGCGCGACGCATCTGCATCGCGACTATGCGATTGACAATCCGAACGGCTACGAGGGCTACGGCGCCGATCTATGGGGTTTGTCGGCCTATGACGGCCCCGGATCGCTCCGCGCCACGGTCGCCGGGCGGCGGCGGAAATTCTTCGGCTACGCGGCGCGAGGCGCACCGTTCGGTCCCGACGACGGCACGATCGCGCCATGGTGCTGCCTGGGCTCGCTGCCGTTCGCGCCCGACATCTGCCTTTCGGCGCTCCGCCACCTGGTCACGCGGCATCCCGGCGTCATGACCGATCTGCGTCTGCCGAGCGCGTTCAATCCGACCCTGGCCAACCGCCGCGGCCATGGCGCGGACGGATGGGTTTCGGAAGGATTCTACGGGCTGGACCAAGGGCTCGTCGTGATGATGATCGAGAACCATCGCTCGCGAATGATCTGGGATCTGCTGCGGGCAAGCGCACCGATCTGCAACGGTCTGCAACGCGCCGGCTTCTCGGGCGGCTGGCTTCTGGACACGGGTTCAGATTCCCTTACATCACGACGATCGGCGTCTTCTCGCTGACGCGGCCGTAAAGGTCGATCACGTCCTGGTTGATCATCCGCACGCAGCCCGACGACATCGCCTGGCCGATCGTCCACCACTCGGGCGTTCCATGGACGCGGTATCCGGTGTCTTCGTCGTTCTGGTAGATGTAGAGCGCGCGCGCGCCGAGCGGGTTGGTCAGGCCGCCCTCCTGGCCGTTCTGGAACTTGACGAGTTCCGGCTTGCGCTTGATCATTTCGGCCGGCGGCGTCCATGTCGGCCATTCGCGCTTGTACTGGATGTTGGCGCGGCCCGACCAGACGAAGCCGTCCTTGCCGATGCCGACGCCGTAGCGGATCGCCCTCCCCTGCGGCTGCACCAGGTACAGATGGCGCTCCGCGAGCACGACGACGATCGTGCCCGGCGCCTCGCCGGTCGGGTCGAGGATCAGGCGACGCCTGAAGTCCTTCGGGACTTTCAGGTATGGGACGGTCGGGATGGCGAACGCGCCGTCCTGCATCGACGCGTAGATCAGCTTCGGATCCTTGAACTCGCCGCGGATCGCGTCGGCGCGCGGCGGCACCGATCCGGTCGTGAAATTGTCGAGGAGGCCGCCGGCGTCGAACGACCGGCTGCAGCCAGAAAGGGCCAGGGCGGCGAGCCCCAGCATGACGCCTCGGCGCGAGGCGAGGTTCGCTGCCTCGCGGTTAGGTTCCGGGATCGGTTTCACGCAAATACTCCGCCACTCGCACCGCACGCGCCATCCACGGACGACCAGCACACTTTCGCCGGTCATGGTTGACAAACCGTGAAGCTTATCGCGCCTCGGCGTCGCCGCGGGACCTTGGAGGTGTGACGATACGCACCTCATCCCGGCCAGCGAGACCGATGCCCAAGACGAGGCGCGGCCCTATATTCATCCTGGCGCCGATCGAGGCCGCCCCGCGAGGCCGCGGGACGCAACTGTCAGGAAAGGCATCGAGGTCATGTTCGAATCGCTCGACCCGGTCGTCCTGGCGCGCGCGCAATTCGCCTTCACCATGGCGTTCCACATCATCTTTCCGGCGTTCTCGATCGGCCTGGCGAGCTATCTCGCCGTGCTGGAGGGGCTGTGGCTGTTCACGGGGCGCGATGTCTTCATCCACCTCTTCCGCTACTGGCTGAAGATCTTCGCCATCGCCTTCGGCATGGGCGTGGTCTCGGGCGTGGTGATGTCCTATCAGTTCGGAACCAACTGGGCGGCGTTCTCCGACAAGGCAGGGCCTGTCGTCGGCCCGCTGATGGCCTACGAGGTGATGTCGGCCTTCTTCCTGGAAGCCGGTTTTCTCGGCGTCATGCTATTCGGCATGGGCCGCGTCGGCAAGGGCCTGCACTTCACGGCCACGGTCCTCGTCGCGCTGGGCACTTTGCTGTCGGCCTTCTGGATCCTGGCCGTGAACTCATGGATGCAGACCCCGGCCGGCTACGGCGTCAATGCGTCCGGCCAGTTCGTTCCGCTCGACTGGTGGGCGATCATCTTCAACGCGTCCTTTCCGTATCGCCTCGTTCACATGGTGATCGCCGCCTACCTCACGACCGCTCTGGTCGTCGGCGCGACGGCGGCTCTGCATTTCCTGCGCGGCGCGGCGCGCTCGGAAAGCCGCGTCATGTTCTCGATGGCGATGTGGATGGCCGCGGTCGTCGCGCCGATCCAGATCTTCGCCGGCGACCAGCATGGCGTCAATACGCTCGAGCACCAGCCCGCCAAGGTCATGGCGATGGAGGGACACTATCGGAGCCACCCCGACGGGGCGCCGCTGATCCTGTTTGGCATTCCCGACCAGGATGCGGCGACGGTCCGCTACGCGGTGCAGATTCCCTACGCCTCGTCGGTGATCCTCAAACATTCGCCGACCGCGCCGCTGGCCGGGCTGGACACGATCGCCAGGAGTGACTGGCCCTATGTGCCGATCGTCTTCTGGTCGTTCAGGATCATGGTCGGCCTCGGCTTCCTGATGCTGTTCCTTGGCCTGACCAGCCTTTACCACCGCTGGCGCGGGACGCTGTTCACGGCCGGCTGGTTCCATGGCTGGGCGCTGGCGATGGGGCCTGCCGGCTTCGTCGCAGTGCTCGCCGGATGGGTCACCACGGAGGTCGGCCGGCAGCCCTTCACGGTCTATGGCCTTCTGCACACGGCCCAATCCGTCTCCCCGCTCGCCGCGCCAGCCGTCGCGACATCGCTGGTCGCCTTCGTGTTCGTCTATTTCGCGGTCTTCGCGGCCGGGGCATTCTATATGCTCAGGCTCATGAGCGCCGCGCCGAAACCCGGCGAGGAAGGTCCGCGCGAAGGCGATCCGATCCGCGCCGCCGGGCTGACGCCCGCGCCGGCTCTCGGCCCGAACGCCGTCAAGGCGGGGGGCTAGCATGGACATCTCCTTCGATCTCTCGACGGCGTTCGCGTTCATCATCGCCTTCGCGATCTTCGCCTATGTGGTGCTCGACGGCTTCGACCTCGGCGCGGCGCTGCTCTTTCCGGCATTTCCGCACCGCCACGACCGCGATGTGATCATGAACACGGTCGCGCCTGTGTGGGACGGCAACGAGACCTGGCTGGTGCTCGGCGGCGGCGCGCTGTTCGCGGCCTTTCCGCTCGCCTATGCGATCCTGATGCCGGCCATCTACATGCCGGCGATCGCCATGCTGCTCGGCCTGGTCTTTCGCGGCGTAGCCTTCGAATTCCGCTGGCGCACCGAACGCGGCCGCTTCATCTGGGATTTCGCGTTCTTCGGCGGCTCGCTCGTCGCGGCCTTCAGCCAGGGCATCGCGCTCGGCGCGATCCTGCAGGGCGTGACCGTGACCGGGCGCGCCTATGGCGGCGGCTGGTGGGACTGGCTGACGCCGTTCACGATCCTCACCGGCGTGGCCGTCGTCATCGGTTACGGCCTGCTCGGCGCGACATGGCTGGTGATGCGGACCAAGGACGAGCTTCAGGACCGCGCCTTCGTCCTGTCCTGGTGGCTCGCGGCCGCGACGCTCGCCGTCATCGTGGCGGTCAGCCTCGCGACCCCGTTCCTGGAAGGCGCGTACTTCAAGCGCTGGTTCGCCTGGCCCGGCATCGTCCTCACCGCGCCGGTGCCGATCGCCGTCGCCGGGACGGCGCTGCTGCTCTACCGCGCGCTCGCCGCGCGGCGCGACTACCAGCCCTTCCTGCTCAGCCTGGTGCTGTTCCTGCTGTGCTTCGTGGGCCTGGGCGTCAGCATCTTTCCTTATATCGTGCCCGGACGCGTGACCATCTGGCAGGCGGCTTCGCCGGAATCCAGCCAGATCTTCATGCTTGTCGGCGTTTCGGTGCTGATCCCCATCATCCTCGTCTACACCGCATACGCCTACTGGATCTTCCGCGGCAAGATCGATCCGGACACGGGTTATCATTGATGGCCTCGCCACGCCTGCCGGTCCTGGCGTCCCGGCTGCTCTGGTTCGCCGGATTGTGGCTGGCGAGCGTTCTGACGGTCGCGGCCGTGGCCTACGGCATCCGGCTCTGGATCATGTGAGCCGCGCGAGACGCAAGTCTTCGTCGCAGAACATCCGCATATGCGGCTGGACCGGGAACAAAGCCCGGTTTTCGGATTTCGGTACATATCGACACCGGGAGCGATCATGCCGCGCTATTATTTCCACGTCACCCATCGCGAGCCGCGGGTCGACGACGAGAGCGGCCTCAAGCTCGCCGACGACAAGGCGGCCTGGGACCAGGCGACCCGCGCCTGCGGCGAAATGATCCGCGAAATCGACGGCAACCTGTCGCAGGGCACCGACTGGTGCATGGATGTCGAGGACGAGGCCGGTCCGATTTTCAGCATTCATTTCGGCGCGTCGAAGGCGCTTGGCGCGGAGGAGCGCGACGTGGAACAGCCGCCGGTCCAGATCGCCGAGGTCCTGGATGGCATCAAGGCGTTGCGCAGGACGATCTTTCGCACCGGCCTGCACGGCGAACTCGCCGACGTCGAGGCCTTGCTCTCCGTGGCCCTTGTCGAGGTCGAGAAAGCTCGGGGGACGCTGCGGTCGCGGCAGTGGGCCGCGCCGCCGCATTGACCGATCGAGGTTGGAAGGCCTCGCGGCGCGTCCTATCTACAGGCCATTGAACGACAAGGAGCGTTGTCATGACAGACCAGACCGAACGGGCCGTTCTCGCCGGTGGATGTTTTTGGGGCATGCAGGATTTGATCCGCCGCCAGCCGGGTGTGCTGTCGACGCGGGTCGGCTATAGCGGCGGCGACGCGCCGAACGCAACGTACCGCAATCACGGAACGCATGCAGAGGCGATCGAAATCGTGTTCGACCCCGCCCAGACCGATTTCCGCGCCATGCTGGAATTCTTTTTCCAGATCCACGACCCGACCACCCGCAACCGGCAGGGCAACGATGTCGGCATGAGCTACCGCTCGGCGATCTACTATACCAGCGACGAGCAGAAGGGCGTCGCGCAAGACACCATCGCCGATGTCGAGGCTTCGGGCCTTTGGCCCGGAAAAGTGGCGACGGAACTGGCCCCGGCGGGCGATTTCTGGGAGGCCGAGGAAGAACACCAGGACTACCTCGAAAAATATCCGCACGGGTACACCTGCCACTTCATCAGGCCGAACTGGAAACTGCCGATGAGAAACAAGGCCGCCGCCTGATCGACGCCAGCACGAGCGCCGCGAGTTGATCGCGGCGATCTTGCATTGAATCGTGTCGGATAGACTTTGGCCTATCACGCATCCGACCGTTGGCCGGCAGTTTCCCGCGAGAAATTTCTCGCTCATCTTGCGCGGCTGTCCATTCGACTTTACCGTATCTTGGGGAACCGGCATAAGGGTTCACGCGCGGCGTGAACGAGCTGATTCCCGGATCGAGCGGCAACCGGGCCGTTTTGGGGGAAAGCCATGGCCGTCAACATCACCAGCATGAGCCGCGTCTCGATTTCGGGCTTCGGCGTCCCGGGAAACGGCGACTCCATCGCCGAGGAGATATCGGGCGACGGACGGTTCATCGTGTTCCACAGCTTCGCGACCAGCCTCGACCCGTCCTATACGAGCAGTCCTTTCGGCTATTCGCAGCTGTATCTCCACGACACATTGACGGGGAGCACGCGTCTTTTCACCAAGACTACAAGCGGGTCGGCCGCGACGACGGGTGGTGTGAATGCGTCGGTCTCCGACGATGGCCGCCTGATCCTGTTCACCAGCGCCGCGAACGACCTGACGCCAGCCGGAAACCCCAGCCAACAGGAGTTGCTGTATCTCCGCGACATGGCGTCGGGCACGACTTCGAAGATTCCATTGCCCGGCGGGGATAGTTATGTGAGCGATGCGCAGATCAGCGGGGACGGACGATTTGCGACCTATCGCCAGTCCGGAATCATCTATCGCCACGACCTTTTCACCCGCGACACCGATGTCGTCTCCGCGTCGGCGACGGGAGTCGCGCCCAATGATTTGGCTTACGATGCAAGCATTTCGCATGGCGGGCGATACGTCGCGTTCTCGAGTTTGGCCAGTAATCTGCTCGACTCGGATGGAGGGGACAGCAATGGCGCGCAGGATATTTTCCTGCGCGACATGGCGACGGGAGACCTGAGCCGGGTTTCCCTGACGGACGCCGACGGCGAAGCCAATAATTCCAGCCTCGATCCCGTCGTCTCCGACAACGGACGCTTTGTCGCTTTCACCAGCTATGCGACCAACCTGACGGCCGGCAGTTTCGGCCACACGCAGATCTACGTCCGCGATACGGTTGCGGGGACCACCAGGATCGTCTCGGCCGGCGGCGACGGCGCGCAAGGCGCGGGCGACAGCGGCAAGGCCGACATCTCAGCGGACGGCCGCTACGTCGTTTTCGAAAGCCTGTCCGGAAATCTGGTCGCCGGCGACATCGACGGCCAGAGCGATGTCTTCGTCCGCGATACGGTGGCGGGCACGACGACGATGCTGTCGATCGGTCAATTCGGCGGCATTTCGAACGGCGTGGCCAGTGATGCGCATATTTCCGCCGACGGCCACTACGCAACCTTCACGAGCAGCGGCAACAACCTCGTCGGGGGCGACGACAATAACAGGTTGGATGTCTTCCGCGTCTCGCTTATTGCCTCGGATCAGTCGGACTACATGATCGGCTCCGATGGCGCGGATATCATTTCGAGCCTCGGCGGCAACGACATCATCGCCGGCGGCGGGGGCGCCGACACGATGACCGGCGGCGGCGGCGAGGACACCTACATCGTCGACACGGCCGGCGACAAGGTCGTCGAGGCGGCCGGCGGGGGGTATGACACCGTCGTCGCCTATGTCAGCTATGTCCTGACCGCCAATTCGGAAGTCGAGCTGATGACGGCCAACGACGGGCTGATCGCCAACCCGATCAACCTGACGGGCAACGCGTTCGTCCAGACGATCCGGGGCAATAGCGGCGCCAACATCCTCGATGGCAAGGGCGGCGCCGACATCTTGCAGGGATTTGCCGGCCACGACACGTATATCGTCGACAATGCGGGCGACAAGATCATCGAAGTCAGCGGCGGCGGCAGCGATACGGTCAATGCTTCCGTCTCCTTCACGCTCGCGTCGAGCAACTGGGTCGAACTGCTGCAGACGACGCTCGCTTCCGGCTCCGCCGCCATCGACCTGACGGGCAACAACATCGCGCAGGGCATCATCGGCAACAACGGGGCGAACAAACTCGGCGGCCTGGGCGGCGACGATCTGCTCTTTGGGCTGGGCGGCAACGACACGCTAACCGGCGGGACGGGCAAGGATACGTTTCAGTTCAACACCCAGCTCAGCAGCGCCGGCAACGTCGATGCGATCACCGACTTCAACCCGGTGGACGACACGATCAAGCTCGCTAAGTCGATCTTCGCCGCCCTCAACGTCGGCGCGCTGTCGTCCGATGCGTTCTGGAAAAGTACGGCCGGAGTCGCGCACGACACAAGCGACCGCATCATCTACGACACCGACAGCGGCGCGCTGTTCTACGACGCGGACGGGAACATGGCCGGCGGCGTCGGGGCGATCAAGTTCGCGGTGGTCGGCATCAACCTCGGGCTGACCGAAGCCGACTTCACCGTGAGCTGAGCGCCTGGTCCGAGCGCAATTGCCTATAACCTCTTGCGTCGAGGTTCGGCCAAAATTTGCCGCGTGGTCTTCCTTGCGCGTCGGATGGTGCTAGACTGTCCCGCCATTGAAGCGGGTTCGCAGCGGCGCGGCCGCGTCTTTCGGGGACAGCGACATGGCATTGATCGACGCGCGTTCACTCGGTTTCGACTTCAGCGCCTATCTCGCGAGCGACGTCCAGCATGTCGACGCGGTCGGGACGACCGCGGATTATTATATCTGGACGACCGCCGCGGCGACGCCCTATTTCGTGATAACCGCCTACAGTTATTCAAGCGATATCGGCCCCGGCCTCGCCGGAACGGTCGACCGGCTCAATATCGCCAACAACGCCTTCGCTCCGGGTCTGACGATCAGTGGGCTGCACGTCGCATTGGCCTCGCTGATCGATACGGCCGACCTGGTTTCAAACCAGACGAAGTTCTGGGAAACGACGATGGCGGGCGCGTCGACCGTTCTGATGTCGTTTTCCAATTCGTGGAGATTCGATGCGACCGGCGATTTCATCGCTGCCACGGGGGGACAGACGCGGACCGGCGCGTCGGACAGCTTCGTCGGCGCGACCGTCGGCTCGATGTTCGGCAGCGGCAGGAGCGCGGTCGGAGACGCGTTTCGCGTTGACGCCAATGCGAGCCTGACGGGCGGCAGCGACACCTTCACCGGGCAGGTCGGCTATATCGTCATCGGCGACGTCGGCTATGCGGGCGGACCGGCCAATTTCGGCACGGTCAATGGCGGGGCCGACAAGTTCAGCCTGATCGACACGAATTACGCGCCGACTTTCATGGCGGGCACGCTGGTGGGCGACGTGTGGGAGAACGGCGTCGGCGGCATCGTTCACGGCGGCGCCGACAGTTTCACTCTGCGCAATTTCCGCAACGTCACCGGCATCTACGGCGACATGGCGAGCAACCATGGCATCGCCACCGGCGGAAACGATACGATCCTGCTCGAAACGACGGTCCTGGGCCGGGCTTTCGGAAGCTTCAACTTTGTCGTCGGCGACGACGACTATATCAGCGGCGCTTCGGCATCGTCGACCGGCGGCAACGACAAGATCACGCTGACCAACGTGTCGGGCAGCCTTGTCTCGGGGGATGGCGACAATGTCCAAGATGGCGCGATGGAAGGCGGCAACGACACGCTCATCATCCAGAACACCGTGACGCTGACGACACCGGCGCCGGCGGCGCTCGCGTCGACCATCGATACAATCGTCGGCGACCTCGGCGGGTCGCAGGCCGCCGGGTCTATGGTCGGCGGAAACGACACGATTACCGTTCACAATGTGCTCGGCCTGCGCATTGTCGGTGACATTTTCAGCGCGATGGGTACTGGCGAGATCGAGGGCGGCAACGACACGATCGACTATGTGTTCGATTTCGCCAATCTGACGCCGGCCACCTTGCTGTACGGCGACGCGAGCAGCGTCGCCTCGAGCAGATTCACCGGCGGCGACGACACGATCACGATGGATGTCGCACGGGCAGGCGGGACGGGCAACTACCTTCTGGTGGGCGACGTCTATACTCTCAACACGCAGGGCGACGTGACGGTCACGGGCGGCGACGACACGCTGCGGCTGATCACGAATAGCGGCCAGAGCGGCACGTTGTACGGCGACGTATTCAACATCCAGACGACAGGATCGGGAACGCCGGGGACGGTTGTCTTTGTCGGCGGCGACGATGTGCTGATCGGCGGCGCCGGCAACGACAGGCTTTACGGCGAACTTTACCAAGTCTCGACCGGCGAGGCGGGGACATTCGTCTCCACTCCCGGCACCAACAGTCTCGACGGCGGCGACGGAGACGACATTCTCTCCGGCGGCAGCGGCATCGACACCGCCGTGTTCAGCCTCAACGAGGCCGTCTACGTCAATCTCAACGGCCTACCCGGCGCGCCGGCGTATCATGCCATCGGCCAAGGGTACGATATCCTGGAATTCATCGACAACGTAACCGGGTCGCCGCTCGGCGACGTCATCATCGCCGGGGCCGGCGTCAATGTCCTGAAAGGCATGAACGGCAACGATCGGCTCGACGGCGGCGCCGGCGCCGACACGCTCGACGGCGGCGCGGGCAACGACACCTTCGTCGTCGACAATGCTGGCGACAAGGTGATCGAATTTGCCAATGAAGGGTCGGATACGGTCAATGCTTCCG
>CAXTJQ010000001.1:271036-461656 GCA_964244725.1 uncultured Rhizobiaceae bacterium | reverse complement strand
AAGACACGGCGGCATTGACCGTATCCGACCCTTCATTGGCAAATTCGACGACCTTGTCGTTCGCGCTGTCGACGACGAACGTGTCGTTGCCGAGGCCACCGGTCATGGTGTCATTGCCAGCGCCGCCGTCGACGGTGTCATTGCCGTTTTGGCCATAAAGTCTGTTGGCGTACAAATCGCCTATCACAGTGTCGTTGCCGGCGCCGCCAACAAGGCCCTCGATGTTGCTGTAGGTGTCGCCCACCGCCGCCGCGCCGCTATTCGCGCCGCCATCGAGCCGGATCGTGAGAGGCCCCCAATTGGCATCGTCGTAGCGGGCCAGATTGACGCCATCGCCGCCCAGCATCTGATCCGCGCCGGCCCCGCCCCAAAGGTTGTCGTCGCCGTCTTCGCCGTAGAGCGTGTCGGCATCGGCGCCGCCATAGAGCTTGTCGTCGCCGCCGTTGCCGTGAATTTCGTCGACCCCGGCGTCACCGTAGAGCGTATCGTTGCCGAACAGCACGATCGCACCGGCTACGACGTCAATAAAATCTCCGTATATTATATCGCCGCCGCCGCCGCCACGGATCGTGTCGTTGCCGCCAAAGGCCGAACCGCCATTGTAGACTGCTCCCACGTCACCGATGAGGTAGTCGCCGATCCCGGTCCCGGTGATCGTATCGTTGCCCCCCACGACCGCGCCGTCGGTTCCCCCCGCATCGCCCCATACGTTGACTCCCGTCAAAATGTCATTGCCGCCACGCAGGCCTCCCGTCGCGCTTACAGCCTGAGCGTCTCCGAAGACAAACACGCCTCCGATACCCGAGACCGTGTCGTTTCCCCCGATCAGCGAGCCATCCACCGTCAACGCATCTCCGCTGACGAAAGGGCTTTGGGCTTCAACCGCATCGAAGGCGCCCGTCAGAGTGATCTTGTCCGACCCGCCATAGACCGTGGCGCCCGCCGCAATCGTGAGGAAGTCTCCGGCCGCCGAGCCGGTCCCGACATCGCCGTCAATCACGTCGTTGGATCCGTGCGCGGTTCCAACATACCAGTTGCGGCCGTCTCCGGCTATCGTGATGGACAGGCCGTTTCCGGTCGTGTCGTTGCCGAGCGTGATCCTGTCGGCCGCCCCCAGAACAAGAGACCAATAATAGTCGTCCTGACTGACGATGCTTCCGTCCACCAGCGGCAGGAAGGCGGCCAGGTCGATCGAGAGGCCGGTCGCGATCAGATCGTCGGCGAAGATGCTGGTGGTGAGATTGAAGTGAAGCGCGGTGACTGTGCCGTCGGTCGGCGCCTGGCCAGAATATTTGAATCCGAAACCATAGAAGATCGATTGGTAGCTTGCCGCGCTTGTCCAGGACCAAGCTGTCGTCGTGCGGTTCGCGGAAGCGGAATCATATCCGACGATCTCGTCGCGAATGTCGAAATCGTGTTCGAGCTTGGTTAAGCTGATCGTCGCCATGCGTTGCTCCCGGTAGCTCTGCGATCACCGGGTCGGCATTCTGGCACAAGGCTTTCGAAGAGTCACGGGCGCGCGAAGAATGATCAACGCCAAGTGGTCGCTGTGGCTCGTTTTTTGATACGGCGGCGATCGCGTCGGCCGCATCGCGAGTTGTCTTCTCGAAGATGTCTTCGATCAGGGGCGATACGTCCCGGCGGCCTGGCTGGCCGCTGCTTTCATGTCCTTACCCGGAGCGATGATTTCGGAACCCGACTTGATGGCCATGAGCCCCTCGATGACCGGCCGCGCCATCATTTTCGCGCCGGCCTTGCCGAACGTATGGCTTGAGAGCGTATTGGCAGGGGAGAACTGCAACGGCGACCCGACAGGTAGTCCTTCAATTCACCGCAAAATCAGCGCTCGTTAGACTGAGATTGAGCCCGACGACCGCGAATTTGATCGCGCCGACGCCGCCCGCCAGATTGCCGTCGGCGTCGTAGGTGAGCGCGCCGCTGTCGGTGTCGTAAACGATGCGGTCGCTGGCATCGTGGGCCACGCCCGCCGTGCTCGACCAGAACGCATCGGGCGAAAGCGCGCCGACATCGAGAGCGGCGAAGATCAACTTCGCGAGCTTGATCGTATCGTCGGCTACGTTGAAGTCAGTAATCGTGTCGACGTTGCTTGCGCTGCCGACCGGAGTGTTAAAGTAAAAACTGTCCTTGCCCGCGCCGCCGGTGAGGGTATCGTTGCCACCCAGTCCAAAAAGCAGGTCTTCGCCGCCGAGCCCGCTGAGCTTGTTGGCCCCGTTGTTGCCGATAATTCCTTGGGCGATATTGTTGCCGGTCAGGTCGATGGCGGCGGCGCCGCTTTGCTGTGTCGTCTGGAGGGTCTCGACATGGGCGCTGGCGCCAAGCGTGTAGCTGACCGAGGTCTTGACGATGTCCGCGCCTTGGTTGGCCAGTTCGACGATCTTATCGCCGGCGTTGTCGACGATGAAGGTGTCGTTGCCATAACCACCGCTCATAATATCGATACCCGCGCCTCCGTCGATGATGTCGGCGCCGGAGCCAGTGGAAATTTTGTTGTCGAGTGCGTTGCCCGTGGCGCTCAATGGGAAGTTGCCACCCGCTTCAATGTTTTCGATCGCGCCCTTGAAGCGGGTCTTATCGCTTATATCCACCGAACCGAACGCGGAGACGACGGTATCGGCACCATCGGAACCCACCAAAGTCTCGTCGACAATGTCGTCTTCGCCCAACACATAGCGATCGTCGCCCGCCCCTCCCGCCAGGTAATTGGCTCCGGACCCACCGCTAAGCGTGTCGTTTCCGCCACCTCCCTCCAGATGGTCGTTGTCCTCGTCCCCGAAAATGACGTTGTCCTCGGCGCCGCCGTAGATGATGTCATCGCCGCTCTTGCCGTCAATGATGCCTTCCAGAAGAGCGCCATGGCGGCCATCGTAGATATCGGCCCCGGCATTCAGGATGATGTTGCCGATCATCGTGCCTGAGTTGTTGATATGCGTGATCCCGGTGGCGCCCGCTTCCTGAGACCGGATGAAACTCGCGCCGCCGCTACTGGAGCCGATGATGGCGCCGGAATTCGTGAGAACCACCAGCCCCGCGCCATTCGCGACGATGCCATGCTCCATTCCTTCGATTCTGCCCGTGTTGGTGATCCTCGTCGTGGTCGCGCCCACATGGTCGAAACGAACGCCGTCGATGGCTCCCCAGATTTCTCCCGCGTTCGTCACCGTCGAGGTGGACGCGTTGACAAGGAGGCCGGCGGCGTCTTCGCCGAAGCCGCTCACGCTGGCCTGGCTGTTGATCGCGACATTCAGCGCGCCGCCGCCATTGTCTCCGTTTAGGCCGTTGGCGCCGCCCTGAATGATGCCGTCGATGACGAAGCTGAACTTGAAATTCGCGACCGTTTCGACGACTCTCATCCCATCCAGGTAGGCTGATGCAATGAGAACATCGCGACGAAGGTATAGCCCCGAATACGCGCTGCCGTTCGAGAGGTAAAACCCCTCACCGGACGCATTGTATGTTTGATCCGCATTGACGATGAGCACCGGCATCTGGCGTCTCTCCAAATCTCTGAAAGCATCGATGTCGTCGGTTCGTGTGAACGATACTGGATCCACGCTTCCCCTGGGTCAATACGCGCAGCCATGTGAGGTAAGCTGACGCATCGTCATGCAATGCCATCAGCAGGGATCGAGTTACGACGGAGTTGTAGCTGGCGCAGCGATGCCACAGTTGTTCTATCCGTCTGCAAGCCGGTCGGATGGACGCCCGTCGCAGACGACTCGCGCCTTCAGCCGTCGGCAATGGTACGGTTGGGTGGGCTCGAACCACCGACCTCCGGATCCACAATCCGGCGCTCTAACCAGCTGAGCTACAACCGCACAGGCGTCGGCGGGACGAAGCTTCGGACGAAATTTCGAGGGAAGCCACCGTGCAACGAGGCCGTGAATACGGACAATCGGTCGGGATTTCAAGGCAAAAGACCGGCGACGCGCGGCAAAAGAAAAAGGCCGGCGGGAGGAGTGCCGGCCTTTTCCTATGAGAGACCAGCGGGAGGAGGTGCTGGCCGCATGCCCCCGCGGGAAGAGGGAGGAGGTTCCGCCCGCGGGGTATTCTGAGGCGCCTCGTTCAGGCGGCCTTGGCTTCGCGGACTGTCCTCTCGAACACGTCCTTGATCGGACGCGACACATCCTCGGCGGCCTTGCTGGCGGCGGCCTGCATGTCCTTGCCCTGGGCGACGACGGTTTCGAGACCCTTGCGGACAAAGGCGGTCTGCAACTCGATGAATTCGGATACCGACTTGACGCCCATCAGGGCCTCGAGATGCGAGAAGCCCAGTTCGGCATTGGTGCGCATCGCGGCGATGGTCTTCAGCGAAAGGTCGCTGCCGGCCGCCTTCGCCGTTTCGAACGTCGATTCCATGGCCTTCTGCGTGGTCTCCGCGCCGGACTTCATCTTGCTGTAGACTTCCTTGGACTGCTCGACGCCCTTTTCGGCGAAGACGCGCATCTGGTCTGTCGCCTTGGAAGCGTCGAAAGCCGGAAATTCGACGTTTTCGATGTAGTCTTCGGTCTTGGCTGCGGTCTTGGACATTTTTCCACCTTTCATTGGGGCGGCTCCTCGGAAGCCGTCTTGATCTTGATGATGGCTATGTAGCGCCAGTTATGGTGCGTTGCAACATTTATGTTGCGTTGCACCATAACTTTTCCGTCCTCCGGTTAACCACGCACCGAGAGAATCGGCGCCAAAGGATCGGCAAGAGTGGACGAGCGTTCGCCAAGCTTTTATTAACAAAATGTTAACGCGAAAGCGTGCGTTCCGTTCAAGAACCTGGTTCGAGTATGCCGGCAGCCACCTACTCCTATCTCGATGTCGCCGTGCTCGACCCGGTGCGCGAGCGATTCGCGGCCGGTGACGCCGTCCTGATCCTGTCTACGGACCTGCAGGATGTCATCTGGGTCAACGGACCCGGTGCTCGGCTGTTCGGGGAGAGCGATATCGAGGCGGCGATCGGCGGCGGCGCGGGCCTGGGCTTCGCCGCAAGGCGCCAGATCATGTCGACGCGCGGCTTCCCGCGGATCGGTCGCGACCGTCCGATCACCATCCGACTCAATCAGGGTCTAACCAGCCTGGCGCTG
Organism: uncultured Rhizobiaceae bacterium; assembly: GCA_964244725.1. Classification (GTDB taxonomy): domain Bacteria; phylum Pseudomonadota; class Alphaproteobacteria; order Rhizobiales; family Rhizobiaceae; genus Kumtagia. Next base: position 456,563 of record CAXTJQ010000001.1, on the reverse strand, counting down.
GGGTTCGCGGCGAGCGCGATCACGCTGCCGGACGGCGAGGACGCCATCCTGCTCGCACTTCCCGCCGAAAGCCTGCGCGGCGCGGCGGTCGCCAGCGCGCGTCAGGCGATCAGCGGCTTCACGCAGCCGGGCCATCTGGTCGCGCTGCTCGACGGCCGCGGCGCGATCGAGGCGGCCTCCGACGGCTTCGCGGACCTCGGCATCAGCCCGCAGACGCTGACCGACCTCGCGCGCGCGGCATCGCGGCAGCCCGACCGGCTGGTCAAAAAAATCATCTCCGGCGACGGCGCGCGCTACCCGGCCGGCATCGCCCGTCTACGCGACGAACCCGCGCGGCATCTGCTGATGATCGTCGACGAGCGGCGCGCCGAAATCGCGGCCGAGGATGAGGCCGGCCGCGAGGTCGGCGCGGCCGAGCCGGCCCTGATGATCGGGCCGATGGCGGAGGCTCCGACCGACGCCAGTGAAAATCGAGCATCTTTCGGGCGTCATGAGACAATCGACCCGAAGGGTGAAACAGCCGCGGAGCCGGCATCCGACAGGGCAATGCCGTCGGGGGACCAGCCGCGGCGCGGGTCGACGGCGCTGACGAGCGGCGAGGCGGAGGCGCCGGAACCGGCGGCCGCCTCATCGGAGCCTGGCACCGACCGGAATGCGCCCTTTGACGATGCGGATGACGCCGCCGTGGGCATGCCCGACGCGGAAGAACCGGCCGGTCACGGGCCGTCGTTCGAGCTGATTGCGGAATCGATTCCGGACGCGGCGGCCGACGGCCGGGTGGATGCGGACGAGACGGTTTCCCTCGAAACGTCGACGGATCTCGATACCGCTCAGGCGCCTTCAAACGAGCCGCAGGAGCAGGATCGGCAGGAAACCACACGTCCTGATTTCGTCGACGCCGATACCCCACCCGCGGAGGCCATCGTCACCCAACTGCCGGAGACGGAAAGCAGCGTTCGACCGAGCGCCGACCCCGCCCCGCCCGTCGACGACGCGCTTGCGTCTCGCGAGACGCCGGCCGCTCCGGTCCGGTTCGTCTGGAGGACGGACGCGGCCGGTCGTTTCAGCGCGCTTTCGCCGGAATTCGTGGCGGCGGTGGGGCCAGCCGCCGGCGACGTGCTCGGGCTCACTTTCAATGAAGCGGCGCTCCGCCTTTCGCTCGACCCGTCCGGCGAGATCGCGAACCTGCTGGACCGGCGCGATACGTGGTCCGGGCGCTCCGTCCTGTGGCCGATCGCGGGAACGGACCTCAAGATTCCCGTCGATCTCGCCGCCCTGCCCGTCTACTCGCGCGACCGCACCTTCGAGGGTTTCCGCGGGTTCGGCGTCGCGCGTCTCGCGGACGTGATGATGGACCCGCTGGCGACCGGTCTGACGCTTGGGTCCGACAGCACGATCGAGGCTTTTTCCGCCGCATCGGCAGGGCTCGTCGAAGGAATCGATGAAGAGCGCGCGCCCCCAGCCGATCCGTTCGAGGGGGAGACGCCTGCGCTGAGCGTCGCGCCGCAGCCGGACCGGCGGTTCTCCGATAAGATCATCAGGCTCGCCGAACACCGCCCGCCAGGCATCGAGCGAAGCCTTTCGCCCGTTGAGAAGGTCGCGTTCCGCGAAATCGGCGATCGCCTTAAAACGGTCGTCGATACCGACCGCGAGACGCCGGCGCAGTCCGCATCAGCGCAGCCTTCGAACGAGGCGACCGACGTTTCCGGGATCGCGAGCGCGGAAATCGCCGCCCCTGCGGCGCCAGGCGAGGAGCCGGCTCCGTATTCGCCCAGCGTTCATCCTGTCGAGGATGCCGCGAAAGGGGATCAAGCGGCGGAGCCCGAAAAAACCGAGCGCGATACTCTCACCGCCGACCTTTTCGACGCCGTTCCGAATTCGCACGATGATCCGGTCGCCGACGCCAGCGCCGCAGCAGCGCAGGCCGCGACCGGGTCCGACGATCTGGAGGGGGCCGACGCCGAGCCTCCTGAAAGCCCGGAGGCAGGCGACGAGCCTTACAATCCGTCAAATTGCGAGGGCTGGTCCGACCTGACGCCGCCTGTCGAGCAGGCGCGGCAGGAGGCGGCCGAGGCGGAGCTTGCCGAGCACGAGGCCGATCCGGTCGACGCGTCCGCAGAGCCTTATCCCGGCGGCGGCGAGGCAGAAGAGGCCGCGATCGGAACATTTTCACATTTGGTGACGGAGGCTGACGGGAAGCTCGATTCCGCGGCGGATGCGGATGCCTTGGCGGACATCGACGGCGTAGAGGCCGCCCGTGGCGCGGCCTCGAACGACGAAGGCGGGTCGGAGCCGACGCCACCCGTTGCCGAGGCGCCAGTGGAGGCCGATGCAACGGAAATCGGGGAGCCATCGCGTCCGGTGATGGATCCCCCAGGGGAGCCGCCGCACCCGGAGCCAGCCGACCCCGCGGTCACCGAGAGCGCCGATGCCCGCGTCGAAGAGCCGTACGCGCCATCGAATTTCGAGGGCTGGTCCGAACTGACGCCGCTTGTAAGGGAAGCGCTCGAAGAAGCTGAGGATGCCGAAACCGCGGAACACGAGGCCGAGCCCATCGACGCGCCCGTAGGCCCCTATCCGGCGGGCGCGTCGACCATCGCGTCGGTTGAACCAGAAGCAACACCGGGCACACGACCGCAAGATACGACGATCCTGGCGCGGCTGCCGGTGCCGATCCTGATTCATTCCGGCGATGCGCTGCACTATGCCAACGACGAGTTCCTCGAGCTGACCGGATATGCGTCCGTCGAAACGCTGGCGCGGGCCGGCGGGCTGGGGGTTCTGTTTGCCGACCGCTATTCGGACGGGGAAACGGACGAGACCTCTCGCTCGCTCCGCCTCAGGACCGCCGATGGCGAGAACTTCCCGATCGAGGCGCTGCTGCGCGCCGTTCCCTGGCAAGGCGCGCGCGCCCTGATGCTGGTCGTGCGACGGACCGGCGACACGGACCTGCCGCTCGCCCCGCCGGTCCTGGAAGTCGGCGAGCGCGACGAATTGCGGGCGCGCATCTCCGAAATGCGCACCATCATCGACACGGCGACGGATGGCGTGATCCTGATCGACCCGGCGGGCGCCATCCGCTCCGTCAGCCGTCCCGCCGAAGCGCTGTTCGGTTACGAGTCCGACGAACTCGAGGGCAAGCCCTTCGTCTCGCTGTTCGCGATCGAGAGCCAGCGCGCGGCGCGCGACTATCTCGGCGGGCTGTCGGACAACGGCGTCGCCAGCGTGCTCAACGACGGGCGCGAGGTGATCGGGCGGGAAGCCGCGGGACGGTTCATTCCGCTGTTCATGTCGGTCGGGCGGCTGCCGAACGCCACCGGCTTCTGCGCCGTGGTGCGCGACCTGACGCAATGGAAGCGCGCGGAGGAGGAGCTAACCCATGCGCGGTCGCTCGCCGAGCGCGCCTCTTCGCAGAAAACCGATTTCCTCGCCCGGATCAGCCACGAGATCCGCACGCCACTCAATGCGATCATCGGCTTTTCGGAACTGATGATGGACGAGCGGTTCGGGTCGATCGGCAATGAGCGCTACCGCGACTATCTGCGCGACATCAACCGATCCGGCAACCATGTGCTCGACCTGGTCAACGACCTGCTCGACATCTCCAAGATCGAGGCGGGCGAGCAGGAGATGGCGCATGAGGCCGTCTCGCTCAACGAGACGCTCGGCCAGAGCGTCGCAATGATGCAGCCGCAGGCCAACCGAGAGCGCGTCATCATCAGGTCCAGCCTCGCGTCGCGCCTCCCCGACGTGGTGGCCGATTTGCGCAGCATCCGCCAGATCGCGCTCAACCTGCTTTCGAACGCGATCCGGTACACCCAAGCGGGCGGGCAGGTCATCGTCTCGACCGCCTACGAACCGACGGGCGAAGTCGTCATGCGCATACGCGATACCGGGATCGGCATGACGCAGGCCGAGATCGAGCAGGCGCTGAAGCCGTTCAAGCAGATCAACGCGCTGAAGCGCACACGCGGCGACGGCACCGGGCTCGGCCTGCCGCTCACCAAGGCGATGGTCGAGGCCAACCGAGCCCGCTTCTTCATCAACTCGACGCCGGGCGAAGGAACGATGGTCGAGGTCACGTTTCCATCGACCCGCGTCTTGGCGCACTGAGCAGGCTTCGAGGGCCAAAAAAAAGCGCCCTTGCGGGCGCTTTCAATCAGATTGCTGTACGACGGGGGCTTGATCGGAGAATGGCCTGCGGTGGCGAAACGAAAATGTCGTTCTCAAGTTAGGCGCCACTATCACGACCGTTCCTTAACGAAACCTTGCCAATCAGCGAACACCTTTATACAACGGCGTGGGCGGTGGAAACGCGGTAAATTCCGCATTCAGCAAACTTTAACCGTAAAATTCCTGTCACCACCGCAAGACTGCAAGGTCGCGGAAGTGATCGAGCGCCTCAGCGTTGGCCAGCGCCTCGCTGTTCCTGACCGGCCGGCCATGCACGACCTCGCGAACGGCGAGTTCGGTGATTTTGCCGGATTTGGTTCTTGGAATGTCGGCGACCGCGACGATCTTGCCGGGCACATGGCGCGGACTCGCGCCGGTTCTTATCTTTGCGCGGATGCGCTGCTCGAGGCCATCGTCCAGCCGGACGCCGGCAGCCAGGCGAACAAACAGGACGATCCGGACATCGCCGTCGAACTCCTGGCCAATGCACAGAGCCTCGGCGATTTCGGGCATTTGCTCGACCTGATTGTAGATCTCCGCCGTTCCTATTCGTACGCCACCCGGATTGAGCGTCGCGTCCGACCGCCCGTGGATGACTAAGCCGCCATGCTCGGTCCATTCGGCGAAATCGCCATGGCGCCAGACCTTCTCGAAGCGCTCGAAATAGGCGGCGCGATACTTTTCGCCGTCCGGATCGTTCCAGAACGCGAGCGGCATCGACGGGAACGCCCGCGTACAGACGAGTTCGCCCTTCTCGCCGCGAACGCTCCGACCGTCTTCATCCCAGACATCGACCGCCATGCCGAGACCCGGCGCCTGGATTTCGCCCGACCAGACCGGCTCGGTCGGTACGCCGAGAACGAAGCAGGAGACGATGTCGGCGCCACCCGAAATCGAGGCGAGATGCACGTCGCGCTTGATGCCGGAATAGACGAAGGCGAACCCTTCCGGGGACAGCGGCGAGCCGGTCGAGGCGATGGAGCGGACGGTCGACAGGCTGTGCGTCTCGACCGGCCGCAGGCCAGCCTTGCGCACGCTGTCGATGAACTTCGCCGACGTTCCGAAGAACGTCATCGCCTCGCTCTCGGCGAAGTCGAACAGCACGTTGCCGTCGGGATGGAAGGGAGAGCCATCATAGAGCAGCAACGTGGCGCCGGAAGCGAGGCCGGACGCGAGCCAGTTCCACATCATCCAGCCGCAGGTGGTGAAGTAGAAGACGCGGTCGCCCTCGCCGATGCCGGCGTGCAGCCTGTGCTCCTTGAGATGCTGCAGCAGCGTCCCGCCGGCCGAATGCACGATGCACTTGGGAATGCCCGTCGTGCCCGAGGAAAAGAGGATGAACAGGGGATGCGCGAAGGGAAACCGCGCAAAGACGATCGGCGCGGCGGCCAAGCCAGCAATCGCCGCGTCGAGATCGACCGCGTTCGGTATCGACGCCGCCGTTCGCCCCGCTTCGCCGAGGTAGTTGACGACCAGCACGTTACGGACGCTCGGCAAGCGCGTGACTACCGCCGCCGTCCTGACGCTCACGTCGATCGCCTTGCCGTTATACCAGTAGCCGTCGGGCGCGATGAACACGACCGGCTCGATCTGTCCGAAGCGGTCGAGTACGCCCTGCTCGCCGAAATCAGGTGAACACGACGTCCAGATTGCGCCGATCGAGGAGGCCGCGAGCATCGCCGCGATAGTCTCGGGCATGTTGGGCATCATGGCGGCAATCCGATCGCCCTGCCTGACCCCCCAGCCAAGGAGAAGCTGCTGCAGTTTCGAAACCAGCGCATGGAGATCGTCCCATGACAGGCGGCGCGAGCCGCGATCCTCGCCCCTGAAGACGAGCGCATCCTCGCTGCCGCGCCGCTGCAGCAGGTTCTCGGCGTAGTTCAGCGTCGCATCGGGGAAAAACGCCGCGCCTGGCATGCGGTCGCCGTCGACCAGCAGCCGGTCGCCTTTGTCGCCCACCACGCCGCAGAAATCCCAGACGAGGTTCCAGAACGCTCCACGCTCGTCCACCGACCAGCGATGCAAGTCGGCGTAGTCGGCCAGTTCCAGCCCGGAGACCCTTTTGGCGCGCTTGCGGAACGCGGTCAGCGCGGCGCCGGCGATCCGCGCTTCGTCGGGCGTCCAGATGGGCGCTGGGTTCAAGCTCGTCGTCCTTGCTTCGAACAGTCCGTCGCACGGGATTTGAGACGGGCAAGGTTCATGGAAATCAGCCCCGCTGGGCGGCCTGCTCGTCGAGCGCGCGCTGGACCTCGCGGCGCTTGTTGGCGATCGAGGCCGCGACGACACCGAGCGCGACGATGCCAATCAGCAGAGTGCAGGCTGCGTTGATTTCGGGCGTTACGCCAAGCCGGACCTGACTGTAGATCTTCATCGGAAGCGTGGTCGCGCCCGGCCCAGAGGTGAAGCTGGAGATCACCAGATCGTCCAGCGACAATGTGAACGCCAACATCCATCCCGAGACGATCGCGGGCGCGATGACGGGCAACGTGATCTGGAAGAAGGTTTTCACCGGCGGCGCGCCGAGGTCCATCGCCGCTTCCTCCAGCGAGCGGTCGAGGCTGACCAGCCGCGACTGCACAACGACCGCCACGAAGCACATCGAGAAGGTGATATGAGCCAGGGTAACCGTCAGGAAGCCGCGGTCGAGGCCGATCGCGACGAACAGCAGCAGCAGCGACAGGCCGGTAATGACTTCCGGCATGACCAGCGGCGCGAACACCATGCCGGAAAACAGCACCCGACCGCGGAAGCGCGTGTAGCGCGTGAGGGTCAGCGCGGCCATCGTGCCAAGGATCGTCGCGAAGGTCGCCGAGATCACGCCGACGCGGATCGTGACCCAGGCGGCGTCCATCAGACCCTTGTTGTTGAAGAGCGAGGCGTACCATTTGGTCGAGAAACCGCCCCAGACCGTGACGAGCTTGGATTCGTTGAAGGAGAACACCACGAGGATGACGATCGGCAGATAGAGGAACGTAAAGCCGACGACGATCGAGAGGATGTTGAAGCCGCTCCAGCGCCCGTTCATCGGTCCTGCTCCTGCGCGCGCGCCTGGGCGTTCTGGAAGATCATGATCGGAACGATAAGGAGGAGAAGCAGGATGACCGCGACCGCAGACGAGACCGGCCAGTCGCGGTTGTTGAAGAACTCGTTCCACAGCGTCTTGCCGATCATCAGCGTCTGCGAGCCGCCGAGCAGGTCGGGAATGACGAACTCGCCGACCGCCGGGATGAACACCAGCATGCAGCCGGCGACGACACCCGGGATCGATAGCGGAAAGGTGATTTTCCAGAAGGCGCCGGCCGGGCGGCAGCCGAGATCCTGCGCGGCCTCGATCAGCGAGAAGTCCATCTTCTCCAGCGATGAATAGAGCGGCAGGACCATGAACGGCAGGTACGAATAGACGATGCCGATGAAGATCGCCGTGTGCGTGTTGAGGACAACCAGCGGCGTGTCGATGATGCCGGTCGCCAACAGAAGCTGGTTGAGCAGGCCCTCGGGCTTCAGGATGCCGATCCAGGCGTAGACGCGGATCAGGAAGCTCGTCCAGAACGGCAGGATCACCAGCATCAGCAGGGTCGGACGGACCGTGGCGGGCGCGCGCGCCATGCCGTAGGCGATCGGGTAGCCGACGAGCAGCGTCAGGAAGGTGGATATCGCGGCGATGACGATGCTTGAGACATAGGCGTTGAAATAGAGCGCGTCCTGGGTGAGCCAGACGTAGTTGGCGAAGTTCAGTTCGCGCAGACTGTCGAAGAAACTGCCCGCATCGAACACCGGCGTGTAGGGCGGCATCGCGATGGCGGTCTGCGACAGTGATATCTTGAAGACGATGAAGAAGGGGATCAGGAAAAAGGCGAGCAGCCAGACGTAGGGGACCAGAATTAAAAGCCGCCCGATAAGCCATCCCGCCGCTCTCGTATCCAGGATGGGTTCCGCGAGCTGTTCCCAAATAGTTCGAAAAAATAGCCCTATGCCTCTAAATATCGCAGAGGCCAGCAAATCGTCGATCTTCTCCCAAACGAAGTCCATCGCGCCTCACCCGTCAGTGGGTCAAGACGACGCCGGCGTCGGGCCGGAACGAGATCCACGCCTGATCGTCCCAGGTCAGCGGATCCTCGGTGATTCGCGCGGCATTGAGCGCGCTCGCCTTGACGACCTGCCCATCGGGCAGCTTGACGTGGTAGACCGTCATGTCGCCGAGATAGGCGATGTCGAACACCTCGCCCCGCATGGCGTTCAGCCCGGCGGCGGGCGGCCTCGACGAGACTGCAATTTTCTCGGGCCGGATGGCGAAGACCACATCCGAGCCGGCGGCCAAGTCCTTGCCGCCCTGCGAGCGGATCGGCGTTTGCCCGCCGGGCAGCGTGATCTCGACGGCGTCGTCGGAACGACCGCCGATCTTGCCCTCGAACATGTTGATGTTGCCGACGAAACCCGCGACGTAGCGCGAGCCCGGCGCCTCGTATACCTCGGCAGGCGTGGCGACCTGCATGACCTCGCCCTTCTCCAGGATCGCGATGCGGTCCGCCATGGTCATCGCCTCTTCCTGGTCGTGGGTGACCACGACGAAGGTCAGGCCGAGGTTCTGCTGCAGGTCCATCAATTCGAACTGCGTTTCCTCGCGCAGCTTCTTGTCGAGCGCGCCGAGCGGTTCGTCGAGCAGCAGCACCTTGGGCCGCTTGGCGACCGAGCGCGCCAATGCGACCCGCTGGCGTTGGCCGCCCGACAATTGGTGCGGCTTGCGCTTGGCGAACTGCGTCAGCTTGACCAGGCGCAGCATGTCGGCGACGCGGGCCGCGATGTCGGCTTTGGGCATACCCTCCTGCTTCAGACCAAAGGCGATGTTGGCTTCCACCGTCATGTGCGGGAACAAGGCGTAGGACTGAAACATCATGTTGACCGGGCGGCGGTAGGGCGGGATGCCGCGCAAATCCTGCCCGTCGAGCAGGATACGGCCCGATGTCGGCTCGTCGAAGCCGGCGAGCATGCGCAGCAACGTCGATTTTCCGCAGCCCGAGGCGCCGAGCAGCGCGAAGAACTCGCGCTCGTAGATCGACAGCGACAGATCGTTGACCGCCGTGAATGTCCCGAACCGCTTCGTAACGTTCTCGAAGACGATATAGGGTTTGGCGTTCGGATCGGTCCACGGCGCGAAATCGCGGCGGATGCTGCCCAACGATTGCATGTGTTGTCCCTCGTCGCCAAGACGAAGCCCCTGCGCAGGATGCCGGAGCTTCGAACTCACTGGCCGGTGGTGACCTTGGTCCAGCTTCGCGTCAGGAGACGCTGGCTTTTGGAGTCGTAGGGCGAGACGGTGAACAGTTTGCCGAGCGTCGCCTCGTCGGGATAGATCGCCGGGTCGTCGAGGATTTCCTTGCTGATGAAGGCCTGCGAGGCCTTATTGCCGTTGGCATAGAAGATGTAGTTCGAGGCCTTGGCCGCCATCTCGGGCTTCATGATGAAGTTGATGAATTCGAGCGCTTCGGCGGGGTGCGGCGCGTCGGCCGGGATCGCCATCTGATCGAACCACATTTCCGTGCCCTCCTTCGGGATCACGTAATTGATCGCGACGCCCTGGTTGGCCTCCGTGGCCCGGTCGCGCGCCTGGAAAATATCGCCCGACCAGCCGACCGCGACGCAGATGTCGCCGTTGGCAAGCGCGTTGATGTATTCCGACGAATGGAACTTGCGGATCGACGGTCGGATCGCGAGCAGCGCTTCTTCAGCCGCGGCGAAGTCCTCCGGCGCCCGGCCCTCGGGATCGCGGCCGAGGTAGCGCAGGGTTGCCGGAACGATGTCAGACGGCGAATCGAGCACGTAGACCCCGCAGCCTGCGAGCTTGGCGATGTTCTCCGGCTTGTAGATCGTGTCCCAGCTGTCGATCTTGTCGACGCCGAGCGCGGCCTTCACCTTGTCGACATTGTAGCCGATGCCGACCGTTCCCCACATGTAGTTGACCGAATAGGCGTTGTCGGGGTCGAATTTCCTGACCCGCTCGGTGACCACGTCCCACATGTTGACGAGGTTCGGCAGCTTGGACGTGTCGAGCTTCTGGTAGACTCCCGCTACGATCTGACGCGCGAGGAAGTTTGTAGTCGGCACGACGACGTCGTAGCCGCTTCCTCCCGCGAGAAGCTTGGTCTCGAGGATCTCGTTGGAGTCGTAGACGTCGTAGACGACCTTGATTCCCGTTTCCTTGGTGAAGTCGTCGATGATGGACTGGTCGATATAGTCGGACCAGTTGTAGACGTTGACGACGCGTTCCTGCGCCTGCGCGCCGCAGACGAGGGCGGCGACAAACGCCGATGTGGCTGACAACAACAGCGCGATACGTGTCATGAAATCTCCTGTTCCGTGCCTTTCCCGGTGTTCGCGGCACACGCGCGGATCGGCTTCGTGGCCGACAGTATTAACGATATCGCGGCGCGACAAGCGGCAAATCGACTGTCGCGAGACTGGAGTAGGCCTCGACGCGCCGCGAGATCAATTGGGTGACGGTATGCCGGCGATGCCCGGACGCGGCGGGCGCGTCCGGCGGCGGAACTCCAGGCCGATATGGACGATCAGGGCCGAGAGAACGACGACGCCGCCGACGATCGTCCGCCCCGAAGCGACCTCGCCATGAATCAGCCAGACCCAGATCGGGCCGAGGACGACCTCGAATGTGCCGAGCAGCGCGGCGAAGGCCGCCGGGATCAACCGTGCGCCGGTCGCAAACAGCGCCAGTCCGAGCCCAAGGTTGATCGCGCCGAAAACGAAAAGGATGCCCATGTCACGGGCCGGTACGGCCAGAGCGCCAGCCTGGGTCATTGCAAAAAGACCGGCGATGGCGGCGCCGAGGCAGGTCGCCGGCGTCATGCGGACATGCGCGCTTCGCCGTGTGATCACGGTGGCTGTGGCGAAGCCGACTGCGATGAGCATCGCCAGACCGTCGCCGACCGGCGAGACGCGCCCCGTTAGCGATTCCGACACCATGATGCCGACGCCGGCAAGGACCAATGCGATGGCGAGCCACGTCATGCGCTCGACGGGTTCGCGAAACAGCACCCAGCCGAACAACGCCGCCATCAACGGCACGCCGGCCTGCATCAGCAGGATGTTGGCGACAGTCGTATGGCCGATGGCGATGACGAAGGCGGTCGAACAGACGGCGAAGCACAACGCGACCGCCAGCCCCGGCCGGCCCATCCTGCGGAAAAGTTCGATGGTCCCGCGCCTGCCATCACGCCACAGCATGAAGACGAGCAGAAAGCCCACCGCCCAGAACGAGCGCCAGAATACCACCGTCCATTCGTCCGTCGTGTCGAGAAAGCGGGCGATCGCGCCGCCGAAGCTCCAGAACAACGCCGAAAGGAAGACGAGCAGGCACCCGACCCGTTCCTCGCCGTGCGAGACGGTCGGCATTTCCTTCTGCCTTCGGAGCATGGTGGGTCCGGTCATGACGCGCCTATCGGAGTTGAAGCAATCGAACGAAGCGACGTGGCAACGCGACCGTCGGCGAAGGCTTATATCAGCCGCTGAAGCGGACGCCTGATCTAGTCCCATGCCAAAGGTGTGGCACGCCCGCGATTTGAGCGATCGCGATGTTGCGACGGCTTTCGAACATGATTTGCTTTCCTCCGTCATGTCCGTAAAGTCATCCGGGCGGGCGCATGAGGCGGTTCGGCGAATACGATCAAGCTTGTGACTGAGCATCAAGACTATAGAAGCGAACGCGGCATCAACGCCTCGAATGTGCTTGTGGTTGGCAAGTCGCCGATCAATCGTGTCGTGGTCTCCAAGATCGTCGAGCGTTCCGGGTTGACCGCCCTGTCGCATCCTCCGGATCTGGCGTGCGCGGCTTTGATCGACGCTAGACCGGGCATGATCATTCTCGACGGCGGCCCGGACGGGAAGGACTGCGATCTCCTCATGAGCGAGATCGCCGCCCAACGCAGGCTGCATGGGAAGCCGGTGCCCGCCGTGATCATGCTGTCGATGCGGATCGGCACGCCCGAGACCTTGGCGTTCGGCGCCTGCGTCGACGCCGTGGTTGCCAAACCGATCCTGCCCGAGACGCTGCAGCCCGTCGTCGACCGCCTGGTTACCGGTCTGCGAAGCTGACGGCGTCCGCCCTTTGCTTCGGCGCGCCGCCACGGCTATAGTGGGCAATTCGCAACACTTAACCCGGTGATCGATGCCGCCTGCAAAAAAGGACGCCCGTCCCTCCGCTCGCGCGGGGAAAAGCCGCATCGCTTCCTATGTCAAGAATTTCCGAGGCGTGAGGAACTGGAAGGAAGTCGGCGAATGGCTCGAGTGGCGAGGCATCGAGGATATCGAATGCATCACGCCCGACCAGGCGGGCGTCGCCCGCGGCAAGATGATGCCGTCGAAGAAATTCACCTCAAACACGTCGCTCGCCCTGCCGTCCGCCGTCTTCATGATGACGATCTCCGGCGACTATCCGGAAAACGGCAACGGCTTCGCCTATCCGGAGGACGACGGCGACCTCAAGCTGATGCCCGACCTGTCGACGCTGACCGTCGTGCCGTGGGAGGAAGACCCGACAGCGCAGGTGATCTGCGATCTGGTGCATCAGGACGGGCGCTCCGTGGAGTTCACGCCGCGCAACGTACTGAAGCGCGTCGTCGCCGCCTATCACGATCGCGGATTGCGGCCCGTCGTCGCGCCGGAAATCGAGTTCTACCTGGTGCGCAAGAACCCCGACCCTGACTATCCGCTGACCCCGCCCGTTGGCCGTTCCGGCCGGCCGATCGGCGGCGGCGCCGGCTATTCGATCGCCGGCGTCAACGAATTCGACGAACTGATCGACGATATCTACCATTTCTCCGAGAGCCAGGGTCTCGAGATCGACACGCTGATCCACGAGGAGGGCGCGGGCCAACTCGAGATCAACCTGCGCCACGGCGATCCGGTGGAACTCGCCGACCAGGTGTTCATGTTCAAGCGCACGATCCGCGAGGCGGCGCTGAAGCACGACACCTATGCGACGTTCATGGCCAAGCCGATCCAGGGGCAGCCCGGCTCGGCGATGCATATCCACCAGTCGATCCTCAACCGCAACACCGGCGAGAACGTCTTTTCGGGCCAGAACGGCCAGGAGACGGAGGCCTTTCGGCATTTCATCGGCGGCATGCAGAAGCATGTGCCCAATGCCCTGGTGATGTTTGCGCCGTACGTGAATTCCTATCGCCGGCTGACGCAGGCCGCCTCCGCTCCCGTCAACGCCAAATGGGGCTACGACAACCGCACGGTCGCGTTCCGCGTACCGCGATCCGATCCGGCGGCGCGGCGGGTCGAGAACCGCATTCCGTCATCGGACGCCAATCCCTATCTGGCGCTGGCCGCCTCGCTCGCCTGCGGTCTCATCGGCATCAGCAACCAGATAGAGCCGGACCAGCCGGTGCTGACCACGGCCAACGAGGCGGAGATCGACCTGCCGCGCGGCCTGCTAGAAGCCGTCGACCTTTTCGAGGGCGACGAGGAACTGAAGGCATTGCTGGGCAACCAGTTCGCCACCACCTACGCGGCGATCAAACGCGCGGAATTCGAGACGTTCATGGAAGTGATCAGCCCTTGGGAGCGGGAGTTTCTGCTGCTGAATGTGTGAGGTAGGGGAGTAGGGGAGTAGGGGAGTAGGGGAGTAGGGGAGTAGGGAGTAGGGAGTAGGGAGTAGGGAGTAGGGGGTAGGGGGTAGGGAGTAGGGGGTAGGGAGTAGGGAGTAGGGAGTAGGGAGTAGGGAGTAGGGAGTAGGGGAGTAGGGGGTAGGGAGTAGGGAGTAGGGGAAGAATGCCTGCGAAAATCGAATCGTACAGAGATTTGATTGTCTGGCAGCAATCAATGGATCTGGCGGTCGCAGTTTATTCGACGACAAGGAGCTGGCCCAGAGAAGAAGTCTACGGGCTACCCCTCAAGTCAGGCGATCGGCGTCATCAATTCCAGCCAACATTGCGGAAGGATACTGACGGGAGACACGAGGGTCGTATCTGCACTTTTTGCGCATAACCCAAGGCTCGTTGAAGGAAACGGAAACCCATCTGCTTCTATCCCAAAGGGTCGGGCTGTCGACCAGCACTGCTATCGAGCCGTTGATGGAGCAGACTGAAAGTGTGGGAAAACTTTTGCGGATTTTGATCCGAAGATTGATGGACGAATAGCCCCCTACTCCCCTACTCCCCTACTCCCCTACTCCCCTACTCCCCTACTCCCCTACCGCCCTGAGCCTCATGACCTACCAATCCCCCATATCCCCCGGCATCTCCTGGTATGAAGACACGGTCGGCGACCGCCCGGCTTATCCGGCGCTCGACGGCGACCGGACGTGCGATGTCGTCGTGATCGGCGGCGGATTCACCGGCCTGTCGGCCGCGACGCATCTGGCGAAATCCGGCGCTTCGGTCGTGCTGCTCGAAGCGCACCGCTTCGGCGACGGGGCATCGGGACGCAATGGCGGGCAACTTGGCACAGGGCAGCGCGCGTGGGCGGAGGAACTTGAGGAGGAATATGGATTCACCCGGGCCAAGGCGCTGTTCGATGTCGCCGAGGAAGCCAAGGCGCATCTGCTGGAATTCGCATCGGTCAACAGGATCGACATCGACTACGCGCCCGGCCAGATGTCGGTCGCGCACAAGAAGCGATACGTCAGGGACTACAAGCGCCATGCCGAGTTGATGGCGACGCGCTTCGGCTATCCGCACATTCGCTTCATGAACGCCGCCGAGACTGCCGACAGGCTTGGCTCAACGCACTATTTCGGTGGCGCGCGCGATACCGGCACCGGCCACATCCATCCGCTGAAACTGGTGGTGGGAACCGCGAAGGCCGCAGCAGCGGCCGGCGCGGCACTGTTCGAGACCACGCCCACAACCGGCATCACGTCGATTGGCGGCAAGGTCCAGGTGAAGACAGCGCAAGGCATCGTGACGGCCGCCAAATGCCTGATCGCCGTCAACGCCTATGGCGGCGATCTCGAACCCGTCAGCGCCTCGCATATCATGCCGATCGGCTCGTTCATCGGCGCGACCATCCCCCTCGGTCCCGACAGTGCGGTCCTGCCGGGCGGGGAGGCCGTCGACGATTCGCGTTTCGTGGTGCGCTACTTCCGCAAGTCGAAAGACGGAAGGCTGCTGTTCGGGGGCCGTGAAATCTATGCCGTCAATGATCCGAAGGATATCCATATCCACATAAGGCGGCAGATCGTCGAGATTTACCCCGCGCTCAAGGATGTCGAGATCACACATGGCTGGGGCGGCTATGTCGGCATCACCGCGCCGCGCAAGCCGTTCGTACGCGAGGTGATGCCGAACGTCATCTCGGCCGGCGGCTATTCCGGTCATGGCGTGATGCTGTCGAACTATGTGGGGAAACTCTATGCCGAAACCGTCGCCGGCAACCGCGACCGGCTAAAGCTGTTCGAAGACCTGAAGATTCCAGCTTTTCCGGGTGGACGCCGCTTCCGTTCTCCGCTGCTCTTCCTGGCATTGAACTGGTTTGCGCTTCGCGACCGGTTCTAACGCGCCACGCCGTCGTTCACCACGATGATTTCCAAGGGTTGCGCAAGACGCGGCAAACAGGATATTCAGCCTGTGTGATTTTCGCATCGTTCGTGATTTATTTAAGGCGCGACTGACCCACTGCGGCCATAATTCGCCATCACCGTGGTCGTACCAGTCGGATTGGGGAAACGCTCGATTGGCATTCCGTTGTTCGCCGGACCTTGTCTGGCAGTAGCTTGGAAGGCGCAAGGCCGAACGCAGATCGGCGACGCGCGGAGAGGTATGTATTGAAGCGTCCGTTCAACGCCGGCTATGCGCCAAGCAACCGATGGACATTCGACCATCGTCAGGCCAAGAAGCCATCTTTCTGGGGCGAAGCGATCGCAAGGCCACATCTGATCGTCGCGGCGGTCGGGACCTTGGCCTTGGTGGGTCTGGCGGGAACGGCCATCTGGATGGTGCTGCCCGACGGCTCGGCCCAGGTCGCAGTGGTCAAGGCGAAGGAATCGACGACCGACGCGGCTTCCGCCGCCGCAACCGGCGAGAGATCCGCTATGGCGACCGCGAAGGCCGCGCCAAGCGAGGCCGTTGCGCCCCCCCGGCCGGCCGCGGATGCGGCGGCGACGGCGCCGCGCCTTCCCCAGGTGGAAGCCGCGACGCCTTCGAGCAACAGCGTCATCGCGCCGATGCTCGACGCGACGAATCCGCGCTGGGTCGATCCGTCGGCTCCGGCCAAGCCAAGCGTCGTCGAAGAGGCCAGAACCGCCCCGCCCGCCGCCGCCAAGGACATCGGCGACGATGTCGCGAACGCCTATGCCGACGAAGAGGGCGACGCTCGGGATTCGGCCGCCACCTCGGCCATTCCGAATTTCCAGGCAGCCGGAAAGACCGACGAGACTGCGGCCGGCAAGCAAGCCAAGGTGGAAAGCACTCCTGGACGCATCGCGCGATCCGTGACCATGAGGTCGAGACCGAACGTGCGCGGCGGCGTGGTCACCAACGTACCCGCCAAATCGCAGGTCGACGTCATCGCCTGCAGTCAATGGTGCGAGATCATCTACAAGGGCAAGCGCGGGTTCATCTACAAAAGCTTCATGAGCAAGGGCTGAAGTCGCCCCCTTCCGCCTGCTGCCTTGCCATCATGTCAGTCCGGATGGGGCGTCCAAAACATCGCTCCTCGTAGGCCAGGAACGCCTTTCCGTTCGCGCCGTCCCGCATTATGGTGCACCGCGAAACGCGCTACCTCGCGCATTCAGGCGCAATGGCCTGTGGCGCTGTGACACCGTGACATTGGCGCTTCTAATCGATTAGATGGCCTGTCGACAGCAGGCTCCGCATGCTTGGAGATCATATGACAAGCCAAATCATTCCCGTCGAACCCTTCGATTTCGTCATTTTCGGCGGCACGGGGGACCTTGCCGAGCGCAAATTGCTGCCGGCTCTCTACTACAGGCAGCGCGATCATCAGTTTTCGGAACCGACCCGCATCATCGGCGCCTCGCGCACCAAACTCGGCGACGCCGAGTTTCGCGATTTCGCCAGCAAGGCGATCAAGGAACATGTCAAGGATACCGACGTCGACGAAAAGGAGCTCGATACGTTCCTCGGCCGTCTGTCCTACGTGGCGATCGATGCGCTGACCGGGGAGGGCTTCCCGGCGCTGAAGGAAGCGATCGGCGACAGTGAAGCGGTCCGCGCGTATTACCTGGCCGTAGCGCCCAATCTTTTCGGCGAAATCTCGCACAAGCTCAAGGAAAACGGCCTGGTGACGGCCAAGTCCCGGATCGTGGTCGAGAAGCCGATTGGCCGCGACCTGGCATCGGCGCTCGCCCTCAACGACCAGATCGGCGCGGATTTCGGCGAGCACCAGATCTTCCGAATCGATCATTACCTGGGCAAGGAAACCGTGCAGAACCTTATGGCGCTGCGTTTTGGCAACATGCTCTACGAGCCGCTATGGAATTCGGCGCATATCGACCACGTCCAGATCACGGTCGCCGAGACGGTCGGGCTCGAGGATCGCGTCACCTACTACGACAAGGCCGGCGCGCTGCGCGACATGGTGCAGAACCACATCCTGCAGCTGCTCTGCCTGGTCGCCATGGAAGCGCCCTCCTCCATGGAGGCGAATGCCGTGCGCGACGAGAAGTTGAAGGTTCTGCGGTCGCTCAAGCGCGTTAACGGCGCCGGCGCGGACAAGGCGACGGTGCGCGGCCAATACCGCGCCGGCGCGTCCGCGGGCGGAGCGGTCAAGGGTTATACCGAGGAACTCGGCGGCGCCAGCGACACCGAAACCTTCGTCGCCATCAAGGCCGAGATCGGCAATTGGCGCTGGGCCGGCGTGCCGTTCTATCTCAGGACCGGCAAGCGCCTCGCCAGCCGCGTCTCGGAAATCGTCATCGAGTTCAAGCAAATCCCGCATTCGATCTTCGACGAAAGCGCCGGCCGCGTCCACGCCAACCAGCTCGTGATCCGGCTGCAGCCGGACGAGGGCGTCAAGCAATGGATCATGATCAAGGACCCGGGTCCGGGCGGCATGAGGCTGCGCGAGATCGCGCTGGACATGACCTTCGCCGAGACCTTCCACGAACGCAATCCGGACTCCTACGAGCGGCTGATCATGGATGTCATCCGCGGCAACCAGACCCTGTTCATGCGGCGCGACGAGGTCGAGGCGGCGTGGAAGTGGGTCGACCCGATCCTGGGCGCGTGGACCGACACGAGACAGGAAGTGCAGGGCTACACCGCCGGCACATGGGGTCCGTCGTCGTCGATCGCGCTGATCGAACGCGACGGCCGCACCTGGCACGAAGGGTGATCGGCGCGCAATGACCGCCTCGACGCCGATCTTCAAGGCATTCGCGACGCGGCTATCGCTCGCGAGCACGCTTGCCTCCGAGATCGCAGGTCTGCTGACGGCCGCCATCGCCGGGCGGGGCCGAGCGACATTGGCCGTTTCCGGCGGCGCCACCCCTGCCCTGTTCTTCCGAACCCTGGCGCAAACCGATCTCGACTGGCCGCGCGTGACCGTCACGCTGGTCGACGAGCGCTTCGTGCCTGAAATTTCGCCGCGATCCAATGCCGGGCTCGCAAAGGCGAATTTGCTTCAGGGGCCGGCTGCCAAGGCGCGTTTCGTCGGACTGTACAGCGATGTCGCCGATGTCGGGATCGCCGCCCGGACAGCCGAAACGGCGATTGCCGGGCTGAATATGCCGTTCGATGTCGTGGTGCTCGGCATGGGCGGCGACGGCCACACCGCCTCCTTCTTCCCGGACGCGGAAACGTTGGCGAGCCTGCTCGATCCTGACAATACAAATCTCGTCGCGCCCGTACACGCGGCAAGCGGCGGCGAGCCGCGCCTGACCCTGACCCTGCCGCCGATCGTCGGCGGGGGCCGAGTCGTGGTTCATATCGAGGGCGCCGACAAGCGGGCGGTGATCGATGCCGTGCTGGCCGGCGCGGATATGCCCATTCGCCACGTGCTCGATCATGCGCGGGCTCCGGTGGAAATTTTCTGGGCTCCGTGAGCCCTTCGCGGCTGCGTCGTCCTTCCGCGATGCGGTCGCTTGCACAAGGACGAGACCATGGCAGCCCGGACCGGCATTCTCGCGATCACGGACCGAATCCGCCGGCGCTCCAGACCGGCCCGTGAACTTTACCTCGACCGCATCGAAGCCGCGGCGGGCAAACAGGCCAATCGCGGCGCTCTGTCCTGCGGCAACCTCGCGCACGGCTTCGCCGTCTGCAGCCCGAGCGAGAAGGTGGCGCTCTCCGGCGACCTCGTGGCCAATCTCGGCATCATCACCTCCTATAACGACATGCTCTCGGCGCATCAGCCGTTCGAGACCTATCCGGCGCTGATCAAGCAGGCGGCGGCGGAAGCCGGCGGCATCGCGCAGGTGGCGGGCGGCGTGCCGGCGATGTGCGACGGCGTCACGCAAGGGCAGCCCGGCATGGAGCTGTCGCTGTTCTCGCGTGATGTGATCGCCATGTCGGCCGCGATCGGCCTGTCGCACAACATGTTCGACGCGGCGGTGTTTCTCGGCGTCTGCGACAAGATCGTGCCGGGGTTGGTGATCGCGGCGCTGTCGTTCGGCCATCTGCCGGCGGTGTTCATCCCGGCGGGACCGATGACTTCGGGCATTCCCAACGACCAGAAGGCGAAAATCCGCCAGCTCTACGCCGAGGGCAAGGTCGGCCGCGCCGAACTGCTCGAGGCCGAGTCCAAATCCTACCACGGCCCCGGCACCTGCACCTTCTACGGCACCGCCAACTCGAACCAGATGCTGATGGAAATCATGGGGCTGCACACGCCGGGCGGCTCGTTCGTCAATCCCGGCACGCCGCTGCGCGATGCGCTGACCAAAGAAGCGGCGAAACGCGCGCTGGCGATCACGGCGCTCGGCAACGCCTACACGCCGGTCGGCAAAATGATCGACGAGCGCTCGATCGTCAACGGCGTGGTCGGGCTGCACGCCACCGGCGGCTCGACCAACCACACCATCCACCTGATCGCGATGGCGGCCGCGGCCGGCATCGCACTCACCTGGCAGGACATTTCCGACCTGTCCGACGTGACGCCGCTGCTCGCCCGCGTCTATCCCAACGGGCTCGCCGACGTGAACCATTTCAACGCCGCCGGCGGCATGGGTTTTTTGATCCGCGAACTGCTCGACGCCGGCCATCTGCATGACGACGTTCAGACGATCTGGGGCGAAGGCCTGCGCGCCTATGCGGTCGAGGCGAAACTCGACGCGGACGGCGGCGTCGTGCGGCAGCCCGCACCGTTGCTGAGCGGCGACGAAAAGGTGCTCGCGCCCGCCGCGAAGGCGTTCCAGCCGAACGGCGGGCTGCGGATGCTGACCGGCAATCTCGGCCACGCCGTCATCAAGACCTCCGCCGTCAAGCCGGAACGCCGATATATCGAGGCGCCGGCAATCGTCTTCGACAGCCAGCAGGGACTGCACGACGCGTTCAAGGCCGGCATTCTCGACCGCGATTTCATCGCGGTCGTCCGCTTCCAGGGGCCGAAGGCCAACGGCATGCCAGAACTGCACCGGCTGACGACCGTGCTCGGCGTGCTGCAGGACCGCGGCCACCATGTCGCGCTGGTCACCGACGGGCGCATGTCCGGCGCTTCGGGCAAGGTGCCGGCGGCGATCCATGTGACGCCCGAGGCGCTCGACGGCGGGCCGATCGGCCGCATCCGCGACGGCGACATCCTGCGGCTCGACGCCGACGGCGGCACCATCGACGCGCTGGTTCCCGATGAAGAGTTTTATGCCCGTGACCTGCCGATGATCGACCTTGGCGACAACGAATTCGGCATGGGCCGCGAGTTGTTCGCGGCGTTCCGCCGGACGGTCGGTCGGGCCGACCAGGGGGCAAGCGCGTTCGCGATGGCGTGAGGGCGATTGAATGTAAGGCATGTTTCCCTTACTTTCGTGTCACTCTGGAGTCGACAATGACCACGCTGACCATAACGTCTAAAGGCCAGGTCACGCTTCGCAAGGACGTTCTGGACCATCTTGGCCTGAAGCCCGGCGATAAGGTCAATGTCGATCTGCTGCCGAGAGGAAAGGCAACGCTAACCGGCGTTTCGAAAAAGAACGATCTCGACGGGCTTTTCGGCCTTCTTCATGATCCGGATCAAAAGCCGCTGACGATCGAAGAAATGAACGAGATCATCGCCGATGGGTGGGCTGGCAAGCGGTGAAGATCACCCCCGACACGAATGTTCTTGTCCGGGCCGCCACGCGAGACGATGCCCGGCAAGGTGAATTGGCTGAAACCGCGTTGCGCGATGCGGATTTGATCGCGGTCACACTGCCAGCGCTCTGCGAACTCGTTTGGGTGCTGCAGCGTGGACGCAAGGTTTCGGTGGGTAAGATCAGCATGGCCATCCATGAACTGCTTGCATCCTCGCGGGTCGAAACAAACCGCGCGGCAGTGCTTGCGGGTCTTGCAAACATGGAGGCCGGGGGCGATTTCGCGGATGCCGTGATCGCAATCGAAGGCCGGCAGCTTGGCGGCGAAGTCTTCGTCACGTTCGACAGGAAGGCCGCGGCGCTGATCAAGGACGCAGGGGACGCGGTGGAGTGCTTGGCGTGATGGCGAACCGCCATGTCGAATGGCAGATCACGTCGATTAGGCGATCTGGCCAACAACGATTCTGTTGAAGACGAAGCCGGAACCATTTACCGAACGAAAAGAGAACGCTATCATCTCGGCAAGATGGAATCCGCGTGTATGACGAAGCCGACATTCTACGAATTCTTCGCAGGCGGCGGCATGGCGCGGGCCGGCCTCGGCGCGAATTGGACATGCCTTTTCGCCAATGATTTCGATGCCAAGAAGGTCGATGCCTACCGCGCCAACTGGGGAAGCAAGGAAATCCGGCTGGGCGACATTCACCAGCTCGACAGCCGCGATCTGCCGGGGCGCGCCGATCTGGCGTGGGCTTCGTTCCCCTGCCAGGATTTGTCGCTGGCGGGCAACGGCGCGGGGTTGGATGGCGTCCGGTCCGGTGCCTTCTGGGGGTTCTGGCGCGTGGCCGAACAGCTGCGCCGTGAAAACCGCCCGCCAGGAATTCTCGTCCTCGAAAATGTCGTCGGCGCTGTGACCTCGAACGGCGGAAAGGATTTTGAGCAGATTTTCCGCGCGCTCGATCTTCTCGGCTATGTGTATGGGGCGTTGACCATGGACGCGGCATGTTTCCTGCCACAATCACGCCCGCGCCTGTTCATTGTCGCTGTGCGCAAGGACGTTCCGATTGCCGAACATTTAGCGCGGCATGAACCGGGCGGATCATGGGTATCGGTAGCGCTGATCCGCGCCCAGGCGGCGCTGCCAGTGCGACTGCAACGAAACTGGCGGTGGTGGAATGCGCCGGAAACAGCAGGCTCGACCAAGCGATTAGGTGACCTGATCGACCGAGAACCGCAGGGCGTGAACTGGCATATCCAGGCCGAAACGGCCCGATTGCTTGACATGATGTCTGAGGCCAATCGGCAAAAGGTCGATCGCGCTCGGCATTCCGGCGAGCGTATGGTGGGGACGATCTACCGACGCACAAGACTGAACGAGGCAGGCGCGAAAGTTCAACGCGCCGAAGTACGCTTCGACGGCGTTGCCGGCTGTTTGCGAACGCCTCAAGGTGGCTCCAGCCGCCAGTTCGTCATGGTGGTCGAAGGCGACTCCGTGCGGACGCGCTTGCTGTCGCCGCGCGAAGCGGCGCGTCTTATGGGGGTGGCCGAAGACTACACGCTGCCGGAAAACTACAACGAGGCTTATCACCTGATGGGGGACGGGCTAGCTGTCCCGGTGGTGCGGCATCTGGCGGCAGGTTTGCTGGAGGGGCTTCTTGAACAGCCGAATCGGTTCCTGGCAGCCGCCGAATGACCGGCGAGAAAAAGGATGAGGTCCGGCGTCCACCCTTCGATACCGCCGACCTACGCGACAACCTTCGGAAATTTCTCGACACTCCTTTCGAAGACGCGATTGCAAAAACAATCCGACCGGTGGGCAATTTCAAATGGGGCGTTTATGCGTTCTTCGACTATGATGGCGAACCGATCTACGTTGGACAGACCAACGAAATGCTCCGGACACGAATCCGGCGTCATCTGACGAACCAGAGAACCGACGCAGTCGCGATGTCTGTTCTCGATCCTTTAGAGGTTTTCGACATCGAAGTTTGGCCGCTGCCGCAGTTTCAGCAGACGCCCGGGAAGGATCGTGACGCGAAAGCGGTTCTGGATGCGCTAGAAAACATTGTGACATTGTCCGCCGTTTCAAACAGTCACTTTTACGCCGTGCTCAACGAAAAGGATCCACCTCTCAAGACCGTTGAAATCGACGTTCCCAAGTCAATGCGTGGCCGGATTGTCTCAGAGACAGTCGCCGCGTTACGGTCACATCCGGATTTCCGGACGGCGAGACGGGCCCAGATCACCGCGCGTCTTGCGCAAGTCATTTCGGAACGAGAGGTCAAAGGCGGACTGCGGCGGGTCCTGGTAACGCAGACCAAGCGACTTAACTGGCTTGCGGAGAGACGCTTCGAGGCGCTTGGAGGCAATGCGACAGTCGAACGCAAAGAAAGCGAAGACGATAGCGACTGACCGCTCGGCGATCATGCGCGCGGTGCGATCGCGCGACACGAAGCCGGAAAAGATCGTCCGAAAGCTGGTCTGGAAAATCCGGCGCGGCTATCGGCTGGACGTTCAAGGCGTTCCAGGCCGGCCCGACATCGCCTATGCCGGAGCCAAGCGCGCCATCTTCGTCCATGGCTGTTTCTGGCACGGCCACGACTGCGCGCGCGGGGCGCGGGTCCCGAAGGTCAACCGCGACTACTGGCTGGCGAAGGTGGCGGGCAACCGGGCGCGCGACGCGCGTAATCTTGCGGCTCTGAATGAGACCGGCTGGCGTTCGCTGGTGATCTGGGAGTGCGACCTGCGTGATGAAGAGGGGCTGGTCGCGCGGCTGAAGGATTTCCTGGGCTGACGGCATGCATCTGTCACGCGGGCGGCGAAGGAGTGAAATACCCTTGCGGATAGCCAGGACTTCGGATTGGGCTCGGCCCAGCTTCTGACTTCTATTCCGCCGCGTCGCGCCCCGAACCCGGCAGGCGCGCTTTCTGCCAGTCGCCGGGGGCGAGGACCTGGCTTGCATAAAGGATTTCGGTGCCGACGACTTTGCCTTCGGCATCGACATCGCAGACGAACGGACCCGCTTCGGCGCTCTCGATGATCTTGCCGCGTCCCACATACATGTAAACCGCGTCGGCTTCGGGATCGTAGGTCATGTCGATCATCGCGCCACGAATCGTTGCCTATGCCGCCTCGTTCAGGCTGTCGGACGGGAGTTGTGCGCGGGCGTCGAGCAGTTCAATGCCAACGATCCGTCCCTCGGCGTCGTAGTTGAAGACGATGTCGGGCGCGACTTCCGCACTTTCGATGATTCTCGACGCCGACAGCCTGATATAAGCGGCATTGTCGGCTGGCCTGTATTTGACAGTCGGGGTCATCGGCGCTTCCGTGCGTTACGATCGAAGAACACGGTCACTATACGGATTTCAGTCGCTGTTTCATAGCAGGCGACACGCAGAACGCGGCCTCCGAACTCCGAGATGGCGCGAAAACGTCTTTCGACGCCCGGTCGGCGGGGATCGGCCATTCTCCATTCCGGTTAGCGTACAGTGTGCTCGATCCAGTCGGGTTCAAGCAGTCGCTCGCCAACCGCGTCTTGCGCGTGCTGGGTGAGGAAGAGAGGTTTCAATACGTCGTCCGCCGCTCCTCGCTGGGTGGTCGTCCGAACTGCAGGCGGTAGCTTTGCGCGAAATAGGAGTGCGAGGTGAAGCCGGTGGCGATGGCCACGTCGAGGATCGGCATGTTGGTCTGGCGCAGCAATTCGCGGGCGCGCTCCAGGCGCAGACGCATGTAGTAGCGGCCGGGGGTGACCGTCAGGTGGCGCAGGAACAGGCGCTCGACCTGGCGCACCGAGAGCGAGGCGGATTTGGCGAGCTGGACGGCCGAGAAGGGCTCGTCGAGATGGTCGGCCATGAGTTCGACGATCTTGCGCAGCTTGTCGGACTTGCCGGTCAGGTCGCGCTCTGGGCCGACGCGCTGGCGGTCGCCGGCGGAGCGGATGCGCTCGTGCTGGAACTGGTTGGCGACGCCGTTGGCGATGTTGGAGCCCAAATCGCGGCGCACGATCTCGAGCATCAGGTCGATCGAGGTCGTGCCGCCGGCGCAGGTGTAGCGCTTGCGGTCGATCTCGAAGACGTTGCCGGTGCAGTCGATGTCGGGAAACTTCTCCATGAAGCCGGCGCGGTTTTCCCAGTGGATGGTGCAGCGGTGGCCGTCGAGCTGGCCGGCCTCGGCCAGGACGTGCGAGCCGACCGACAACGCGCCGAGCGCAGCGCCGCGCCGGCCAAGACCGCGCAGCGCGCCGAGCACCTTGCTCTTGCCGGGGAATTCGGTCGTCAGGCCGACGCAGACGAACAGGATCTCGACCGGCGGCAGGTCGGCCACGCTGTAGTCGATCTTCAGCGGCAGACCGTTCGACGCCATGACCGAATCGCCGTCGGGCGAGACCGTGGTCCAGCCGTAGAAATCGCGGCCGAGCAGGCGGTTGGCCGAGCGGAAGGCGTCGATCGCGGCGGCGAGCGAGAACATCGAGAATTTGTCGACCAGGAGAAAGCCGATCTGTCGGCCGGGCGGGAGATCATCGCTCATGGCGGGGTTTTACATGACGGAGCGAATAGGAAATAGGGAGTAGCGAATAGGAGTAGGGAGTAGCTCTCTTCTCTATTCGCTATTCGCTCTCTAGAATTTCGGTCGCGGCAAGCCGGCGCCGAGATACGCCGCCGCAAGCGTGTTGGCCATCAGCAGCGCGATCGTCATCGGGCCGACGCCGCCCGGCACGGGCGTGATCGCGCCGGCAACCTCCGCGGCTTCGGCGAAGGCGACATCGCCGACCAGGGCCGATTTGCCCTCGCCCCTTTCAGGCGCGGGAACGCGGTTGATGCCGACATCGACGACGGTTGCGCCGGGCTTGACCCAATCGCCGCGGATCATTTCGGGCCGGCCGACGGCGGCGACCAGAATGTCGGCGGTGCGCGCCACCGCGGGCAGGTCTTTCGTGCGGCTATGGGCGATGGTGACGGTGCAGTTGGCGGCGAGCAGGAGGGCGGCCATCGGCTTGCCGACGATGTTGGAGCGGCCGACGACCACGGCGGTCAGGCCGGAGAGGTCCTTGCCGCGGACGCCTTCGATCAACACCATGGAGCCGGCCGGCGTGCAGGGCACGAAGGCGGTCTCGAGCTCACCGGCGCCGAGCTTGCCGACATTGACGTAGTGGAAACCGTCGACATCCTTGTCGGGCGAGATCGTCTGGATGATGCGGCCGGCATCGATGTGGCCCGGCAGGGGGAGCTGGACAAGGATGCCGTGGATGGCGGGATCGGCGTTGAGCGCCTCCACCAGCGCGACGAGATCGGCTTCCGGCTTATCGGCGGGCAGCGTGTGCTGGACCGAATGGAAGCCGCATTCCTTGGCCTTGCGCGCCTTCGACGAGACGTAGACCTGGCTCGCCGGGTCCTCGCCGACAATGACCACCGCCAGCCCGGGCCTGACGCCGGTCTTGGCGAGCAGGTCGACGGCCAGGGTCTTCACGCGCGCGACGACGCCCTCCGCAACGGCCTTGCCGTCGATCGTCCTGGCCATGACATGCTCCGTGAATGACGCTGCGGGCATAGTCGTCAAAACGGATCGAAGCAATCCTGCCGGAGCGCCGCGCCATGACGCAAATCCGCCACGACGCGCATCGTTCGCGGGCGCGCCTCAGAAATAGCGGCGGTTCGAACGGCTTTCGGCAAGCTCGCGGATCGCGTCGCGGCACTCGCGCAGGCCGGCCCGAATGTCGTCGATCTCGGACACCGCCGGGGCCCGCCGCGGGGCGGCCGGCGCGGGGTCCGGGGACGACGCCATGACGGCGGAACTCGACGGCGTGGGCGCCGCCTGGGCATGCGCCTGGCGTTCGGGAAAGGCGGCCTGCCGGGCAGCCGGCGGCTCGGGTTCGTGCGGCGGCGCGGTGGGCGTCGGGCCGGGCCGCGCGGCGGTCGCCGGTTCGTCCGGGCTGTCGAACATCGTCGCCTTGCGGCGGCGGCGCACGGGGCGGGCGGCGCGGGTCTCCTCCCCGCCGCGCGCCGTCGCGCGAAGGCTGTCGAACGTGCCGCGCGCGCCGCCAAGACCGATGCCGGCCAGGAAGCCCAGAACCGTGCCGGCGATGGCGATGGCGCTGCGCGAGGCGCCGCTCGCCTCGAGCGGCGGATAGGCCTTGGAGATGACGCTGATGTTGGCGCTGTTGATGCCCTGTTGCTCGCCGGTTTCGCGGGCGCGCAGCAGGAAGGATTCGTAGACCGCGCGCTTGGCGGTCGCCTCGCGCTCCATCTCACGCAGCGTGACGAGCTGATTGCTGAGCGAACCCTGCCTGATCTTGAGCTGGGCCAGCCGCGAGGACAGTTCCTGCTCGAGCTGGACGGCCCGCTTCATTTCGGTCTGGCTGGAGGAAACGATGCGGCGGATTTCCGTATCGATCAACTGGCGCGCGCCATCAAGTTGCGCCTCGACCGCCATGAAGGACGGGTGTTTGGGCCCGAGCCTGACGGCGACCCGGTCGGCCTCGCCCTTCAGCGTCGAATATTGCGAGCGCAGTTCCTGCATGCCGGGCGACGCGAGTTCCTCCGGAATCGCACCGTTCAGCACAGAATCGACGTTCACGCTGCGCGTCGACACGGCGCGGGCGTTCAGTTCGAGCGTGCGCGCCCTCGCGATCGACAATTGTTCGTTGAGCTTGAGAATCTCGTCGTCGGTAATCAGGCGTCCCTGCGCGTCGATCAGGTCGTTCTCGGCCTTGAACGTCTCGACCTTGCGTTCGGCCGTTTCGACGCCCTTGCGCAGTTCGTCGAGCTTGCCGGTCAGCTCGCCGGCGGCGCGGCCGGCCGCATCGGATTGCAGGTCGCCGGAACTTTCTAGGAAGACATCGGCCATCGTGTTGGCGATCAATGCCGACTTTTCGGGACTTTGCGTCGTGGCGCGGACGACGATGATGAAGGTCTTGCCGCTGCGTTCTACCGAAAGCGCCTTGGACAAAGCCATGATCGCAAGCGCCTGACGGCGGCCGGGCTCGGCGTCCTTGTCCGCCGCGAAGAACGCCGATCTGATCGAGCCGATCAGCCCTCCGCCCGTCCCCTGGCCGTTGAATTCCGCATCCTGCGCCAGATTCAAACGGTCGGCGACCTTCGTCAGGACGCCGCCGGAGGTCAGGATGCGAACCTGGTTGTCGACGATGGCGAGCGTCGCCTCGTTGGAAATGCCCGACTGGGTCAATTCCTTGTCGACAAGGTTGAGATCGCGCGGATCGGCCAGCAGTTCTGCGCCGGCTTCGTAGGTCTTGGGCGTGTTCAGGGCCACAAGCACGCCTAGAATCGCGCCGGCGATGGTCGTCGCGGCGATCAGCGTCTTCGATCGAGAGACGCCGCCGACGACTTTCGAAGGGTCGATCAACGGTCGCCAGCCCATCGGCGATGCGAACCGATCGTCGGACGGAACGCCGACCGACGATGGCGGCTCCGCCCCAAGCCGCGGGTCCGTCCCGGTCGCGACATGCGCCCGCGAAATCGCCGGTTCGAGATCGGCCTGCAAGGATTCGGCCGGGGGCGCGGGCTCAACCGCCGACGCCGCCTCCGGCGCCGGCTCGAGCGATGCATCAGCTTTCCCGCCGACCTGCCGGCGCGAAAGGCGCGACGAATCGGCGGCAGTCCGCTCCGCCACCATATCGCGCACGAACGTCTGCTCCTGGCGCACCTTGGCGAGCGCATCGGCCAGACGCGACTTTCCTTGCACCGGCTGGGCGGCGCGCAGCGCCTCTCCGAGCGAAAGAAGCGATCCCTGCCTGGCGTCGGGTTGATTGATCACGTCGGTCATTCTCACGCGGGACTTTCACCAGGGGCGGCAAGGCAAGTGAACGTTAAGCCATCCTAAAGAGGCTTGGGAAACAAACGGTTAACGAGACGCGAAATGGCGACCCGCGAAAGGGCGCGGTCGCGAGCCGCCGGCCAACCGCGAATTAACGGTTTGCGTCTAGCGTCCCGCCATGGCTCTCTCCGCCGAAAACGCGCAACGCTCCCTGACGTGGCTCGGGGCCCGGCTGTCCGGGCGTGGGCGACTGGTGCGCGACTATCTTTCGGCCATCAGCGGCGCGGGCGGGCGGCTGGTCTTCTCGCTCGTGTATTTCGTGGTCCTGGCCAACGCGCTGCCGCTGGCCGATTTCGGCGTCTTCGCGACCGCCTCTGGCGCGGGCGTCATGCTGTCGCGCATCCTGGCCTTCGGCTTCATCTCCGCGCTCTACCGGGTCGCGACGGTTCGTCCGCGCCTGATCGGCGCCTTCACGGCCGGCTTCCTGATGCTGGCGCTCGTTTCGCTGCCCGTGCTGGCCGCCGCGACCTGCGCGGTCTATGCCCTGTTCTTCGCCGCTTCCATTCCGTTCGCGATCTTCGCCGCGGTCATCGCGGCCGAAGCGATCTTCTGGCGGCCGGTCGAAGCGGTGATGATCGTCAACAACGGCATGGGCAAGTTCGGGCGGGCCTCCGTGCTCGCCATAATCGGGACGGCAATTCGCGCCGCCGCCGCGCTGATCTTCATGCAGGCGGGCGACCATATGCTGTCCGCCTGGACGTGGTATTACCTCGGCGCCAACGCGTTCGTCGCGATCATCGCCTTCAGCGCCTTCTACCCGCGCCAGAGGCTGCGGCTGCGGCCACGCCTTTACTGGCGGCGTCTCACCGATTCGCTCGCCGTCGCCGGATCGGAGATCCTGTTCTACCTGCAAATGGAATTCGACAAGCTGCTGGTGCTGGCGATCGGGGGGGCGAATCTGGCCGGCGTCTACGCGGTCATCATGCGCCTGGTCGACCTGACCGCTATCCCGATCCGCACCTTCAGCATGATGCTGGTGCAGACAATCATGCGCAGTCCGGCCGCCATGCAGAGCGTGAAGGCGCGCGCCGGCATCGAGGCCGGAATCTTCACGGTCTCGACGCTCGGCCTGTGCTTCTTCGCGCTGGTGCTGCATGTCGCGCCGAACGCGCTCGGCCACAACATCGCCGCGGCGGCCGGACTGGTCGGCCTGGCGATCCTCATTCCCGGGTGCCGCAACATCGTCGAATATCACGCCGAACTGCTCTACGCGCGCGGACAGACGGTGATCCGCGCGATCAATCTGGCGCTCCTGGCCGGCGCCAAAGCGGTGCTGCTCATCGTCGCCATTTCGAGGACGGGCGACGCGGCGAGCCTGATCTGGTCGCTCAACGCGGCCTTCGTCGGGCTCTACCTCGTCTCGGCGATGCTGACCTACACCGCGCTGCGCAGGCCGGCGAAGCCGATCTGACAGCGCGACTCACGCGCTTTCCAGCACCAGCCTTCGGATGCGGGCGATGTCGGTCCCGATGAAGGACTGCATGCCGATGGCCACCTGATCGGGGGTCATGCCGGCGACGAAGGCGCGGAATTCATCGTCGGTCATCGGCGCGCCGTCCCAGAACACCTTGCACAACTCGCCGGCGTCGTGAAAATGCCGGCGTCCCATGGCGATTTCGTCGACAAAACGGCCGTAGAGCAGGCATTCGGAGAACCGTCGCGCCCCGCCGAGCGCGGCGACCCAATGGCGGCCGGCGACATCCTCGATCCGGCGGCGCATCGCCAGCGTCGTTTCGCGGTCCCATGCGATCAGCGTCGTGATGTAATCATGGTGATCGCCCTGCGCCGACGCCAGGCCGAGACTGCGCGCGGCGTTGCCGGCCCAGACGCGGTGTCCCGCCAGGTCATTGGCCAGAAGCGCATGGTCGCGCCGAAACAGGCGCGTCAGTCCATCGCGGCGGAAGCAGGCAAGATCGATCGGCTTGAGGAACGCCACATCGGAATCGCAGAAGACCAGCGTGTCCTGGGACAGGTGGGATGCGACGGCGATGCGGCGGAGCTGCTGGACGTGCCAGCCGCGTAGCGGCTGCGTGCGCAAGCTCAGCCATATCCGGCGCTTGAACAGGCTTGTCGGGTCGTCGAACGCGCGCAGCCAGGCGGGCAGCAGGTCGCGTTCGTCGACCACCGTGCGGCGGCCGGATTCGAGCTGCCGGAAAAGCGCGACGTCGCGTCCCTCGACGAGGATGTAGTGGTGCGCCAGGCCGGCGACATGGCGATCTGCGGTCTCGCACAGCAGGCGGCAACGGTCGAGGTCGGGCGCATAGCTCGCGGTGATCAGAACCGCGCCCGCGGACGACGCATGCGACGCCCTGCCGGACGGCGTCAGCGTCGCGGGGTCCGGCCGAAAGTTCACGGCAGCGGCCTTACTGTGGAAAAGCGCGCGCGCAGAACGCGGCCGATGAACAGCGGATTGCCGACGATGTAGCGCCGCCACAACCGCACCGGCTCGATCATCAGGCGAAACATCCATTCCAGCTTCAGCCGCCGGACGAGGCGCGGCGCGCGCGGAACCGCGCCGCTCATGAAATCGAACAGCGCGCCGACCGCGATCGGCAGCGTGCAATGCGATTCGTCCATGTTGCGGGCGATCCAGAGTTCCTGGCGCGGAACGCCCATCGCCACCAGCAGGATGTCGGGGCGGATCGCGCGAATGCGTTCGAGAATGGCCGGTTCGTCCACCGCCGTGAAGAAGCCGTCATTGATCAGGACGAAATCATGCTGCGGCGCCTGGCGCTTGAAGTTGCGCACCGCGCCTTCGACGTTGTCCGGTTTCGCCCCGATCAGGCCGATGGTCAGATGGGTCTCGCCGTCGCGCAAAAACCCCGGGATGAAGTCAGTGCCGTTGAGGTTGTCGGGGAACGGGGAACCGTACAGAATCTGGGCGGCGAGATCGACGCCGACGCCGTCCGGCAGGATCAGGAAATCATTGAGAACCGCGGCGAAGCCCGGATCGGACACCGCGAGATTGGCGATATGGGCATTGAGGAAGCCGACCTTGGTGAAGCGGCGCTGTTCGATCAGGCGATCGAGCAGCGACGCCGCCTCGCGCCACGCGATGCTGGCGACGCGGATGCCGAGGATGGCTTTCCATTGCGTGACTCCGAACTGCGCGAAGCCGGCATGGATGGTCATGCGAAGATCCCGACCCGCGCAGGTTCCAGGAATTCCAGCCCCCGGCCGAGCGCGCGGTCGAGCGCGGCGCGCTGGCGCAGATGAAACTGCCGACCGTCGACGATCCGGCGCCTGCCGGCCGCCGCCTTGCGCAGCGCCTCGGCAAAAGCGCGCGGATCGTCGGCAACCGTGCAATTGTCCGGCAGATGGTCGATGCCGCGCAGCGCGCTCGATGTCGCGACCGACGGCAGCCCCAATTCGAACGTCTCGATCGTCTTGAGCTGGACGCCCGTGCCGCCGCGGCTGACGAGCGGGATCACGGACGCACCCATGACGAATTCGTGCGCGGAGGGCACACGCCCGACGAATGAAATGCCGGGGTGGCCGGACGACAGGCCGGCAGGCGCGCTGCCGGCGATCCGGGTCGTGAAGCTCGCCGGCAAATGCGGCGCGACTTCATCGAGGAACCAGTCGAGCCCGACCCGGTTCGGCTGCCACGTCCAGGTGCCGATCAGGCCGGCGTCATAGGCGGGCGCCGCCAGCGACGCCGAAGGCTCGTCGATCGTAGAGCGGGTCACCAGCGGCAACGCGGCGGATTTTTCGGACGATTGCAGGCCAAGCGCCGCGCGGTCCTCTTCGGCCAGGGTGAAGACGAACCGGGCGGCGGCGCAGAGCCGCGTCTCGAGCGTCTTCAGGAGACGCGCCTCACGGCGGAACAGGAAGCGCTGAAACGGGTCCTTGCTCGACGCCGCGTTCTCGAGCGCCGACTGCGCCTCGACATTGTGCGCGACGAACAGGAACGGCTTGTCGGCGAAGCAGGATTCGAACGCGCCGGCCAGTTGCACCGAGTTGAGGACATAGCCGTCGATCGGCCCCGCCGCGCGGATGGCGCGGCGCACGGCGTCCTCGTCGACGATCCGAAGCTTGGCCGAGGAAAAGGTCAGTTCCTCGCGCATGGCGCGCATCAGCCACCGCAGCTTCCGGAGCGTGGAGGCCTGGTCGGTGCGCACGTCGGCGGAGCCCAGCACGATGGTCTGCTCCGGGTCGCTCGGCGGACGGTCCGGCCAGGTGAATCCCAGCACCGTGACGCGCGCGCCCTGCCGGCGCAGCGCGGCGACGATCGCCTCGTTGGCGATCTCGTATCCCGACCCAAGCCGCCCGTCGGGGACAATCGATGTTGCGAACAAGAGATGCATGATGCCGTCCAGACTTCAGCACTAGCAGAGGACCGTGAAACGATGATTAAGCCAATCGCGGGCATTTGCGGGCGGTCGAATGGAACCGCCTTTACGCTTCCGTTTAACGACTCCTTTATGGCGCGCGGCTAGTCTCGGATCATCCTCGTGACGCGGAAACCGCCGCTTGCTCGCCCACCCTACCATCTCGATCGTCGCGGGGACGCCGGGGCTCGACGCCGCCGCAATCGACGTCGTCGTGACGGTTCCCACCTTCCGCCGCCCGGGCCAATTGCTCGACACGCTGCGATCGGTGGGCGCCCAGCGGACAGGCCGCCGCGTGGCGATCGTCGTCGTCGAGAACGAGGCCGATTTGCGCGAGGGCGCCGAGGCGGCCGCGCCGCTGTTCCGCGAGGGCTCCCTCCAGGGGATCGTCATGGTCGCGCATCAGCGCGGCAATTGCTGCGCCTACAATGCCGGCTGGCAAGTCGCGCTGGAGCATTTTCCCCGCGCGCGCCACGTCGCAGTGATCGACGACGACGAGGTGGCCGATCCCGACTGGCTCGAGTCGCTGCGCCTGGCGGCGCTGGCATTCGACGCCGACATCGTCGGCGGACCCCAAATTCCGGTCTTCGCGGTCGCCGGCGCGACCGGATGGGCAAACCATCCCGTCTTCGCGCCGCCCTATCGCGAGAGCGGCCCGGCGCCGGCGCTCTACTCGTCCGGCAATTTGCTGATCGGGCGCAAGGTGCTGGAGACGATGGAGCGGCCTTTCCTCGACCTGAGGTTCAACTTCATGGGCGGCGGGGATTCGGACTTCCTCAGCCGCGCCCGTCAGCGTGGCTTCAGGCTCGCATGGGCAGCCGACGCGATCGTCCGCGAGGCGGTGCCGGCGCGACGGCTCGAAGCCGACTGGATCCGCGCGCGCAGCCTGCGCAACGGCGTCATCTCGACTCTGGTCGAAAAGAAGCGCCGCGCCGGAACCCGCCTTGGCCGCACGAAAGTCGTGCTGAGGAGCCTTGCCTTGGTTGGCGCGTCGCCATTTCGCGGACTGTCGCGCCTGGTCAAGACCGGTTCGCCGTCGATCGGCCTCTATCCCGTCTACGTCGCGGCGGGCCGGGTCATGGCGGAATTCGGATATGCCAATGAACAGTATCGCCAGGCCGAAAAGAACTGACGCGACGCATTTCGCCGCGGCGCTAGTCGGTCCTAGGGCGCCGACGGCAGTCGCGACGATCCTGTTTTCGGCGCTGATGATCTCGTTTGAGCCGTTCAACCCGTCGGGCTCGGTCACTACCGGCGGCGGCAACATCGTCAACCAGCTCGGCTATGGCGGGCTCGGCCTCGCGTCGGTGGTCTCGCTGGCGCTGTTTGCGCCGCAGCGCGTGATCTCGGCGCTGTTCAGCGCGTCGATGATGCTGCTGATCGGCTTGATGCTGCTGTCGGTCGCCAACGCGACCGACCCGGCGGCGGCGTTGCGCGCCGCGTCGTTCACGATCATCGGCATCCTGGTGGTCGGCACGATCCTGGCGATCCCGCGCGACGCGGACGGGCTGTCGAGCGCGATGGGCGCGAGCGGGCTGATGGTCGTCGCGCTCTGCTACATCGGGCTCTTGCTGTTTCCCAACGAGGCAATCCACACCACCGCATCGCAGGAACCGGAGCATGCCGGCCTGTGGCGGGGCGTCTTCACGCACAAGAACATCGCCGGGCCGATCATGGCCTGCCTCGGCTTCTGCGGCCTCTACCTGTTTCGACGCGGCAGCCGGTGGCGGGGGGCGCTGTTGTTCGGCGCGGCCATGATCTTCATGCTGCACACGGGCTCCAAGACCACCGCCGGGCTGGTGCCGGTGGCGATGGTCGTCGTGGCCGCGCCGGGGCTCTTCGGCGTGCGCTGGATCACGGCGCTGCTGTTCTGGACGGTCATCGCCGGCACCGCGCTGGCAACGCTCGGCATCGTCTTCATCCCGGCGCTGCAGCACCTCGCGGCGGAGTATTTCCCCGGACTGACCTATACCGGACGCACGACGCTGTGGGCCTTCGCCGGCGAGATGATCGCGCAGCGGCCTTGGCTCGGCTACGGCTACGAAAGCTTCTGGGGCACGCCGTTCCTGGAAAGCATGAACCAGCCCTTCGACCGCGAATGGGACATCCGCGACATCGTCCATGGCCATGACGGCTATCTCGACATCGCCGTGGTCATGGGGCTGCCGGCGCTCGCCGTCGCGAGCTGGACGTTCCTGGTCGCGCCCGTGATCGACTACATGCGCATCCCGCGGCTGCGCGAGAACATCCTGCTCGGCGATCTTTTCCTTATGATCCTGATGTTCACGGCGCTCAACGCCTTCCTCGAAAGCTTCTTCTTCAGGCGCGCCGACCCGGTCTGGCTGTTCTTCGTGTTCGGCATCATCGGGCTGCGCATGGCGGCGCGCTTCCCGATCGTGGCGCACAGGCCGGACCGACACCGGGCAGAGCCGCTTGGCGCGGACGGCTTTCCCGGCTAGAGGGCATCGGCGGATGAATTTGCCACCGCCGAATGGCGCTCGGGAGTCGCTCGATGTCGATCCAGGTGGTTCTCGTCGGTTGCGGCAACATGGGTTACGCCATGCTTTCGGGCTGGCTGAAATCGGGCCATCTGGTGGCCGGGGAAACCTTCGTCGTCGAGCCGAACGACGATTTGCGCGAACGCGCCAGGGGTCTCGGTTCGCAGGTCTACGAAAGCCAAAACGAGCTGCCGGCGGACCTCGCGCCGCTGCTCGTCATCCTTGCGGTCAAGCCGCAGGTCATCCGCGACGTGACCGCCGGCTACAGGCGTTTCGCCGGCGGCGGGACGGTCTTCCTCAGCATTGCGGCCGGCGCGAGGATCGCCACCTTAATGGACATCCTCGGCGACGACGCCGCGATCGTCCGCTGCATGCCCAACACCCCGGCTTCGATCGGCATGGGCATGATGGCGCTTTACGCCAATCCACACGTTTCGACAGACCGTCTGCGGTTCGTGGAGGAACTGCTGGCGACCAGCGGCGCGGTCGTGACGCTCGACAGCGAGGACCAGATGGACGCCGTCACCGCCGTTTCCGGCTCCGGACCGGCCTATGTCTTCCACTTCATCGAATGCCTGACCGCGGCCGGGCAAAAAGCTGGACTGCCGGCCGCCACCGCCAAGCTTCTCGCCATCCAGACGGTCTATGGCGCCGCCAACCTGGCCAAGGAGAGCGCCGACGAGCCAGGCGAGCTGCGCGCGCAGGTGACCAGCCCGAACGGCACGACGGCCGCAGCGCTGGCGGTCTTCATGGACGGAGGCAGGCTGGAGGCGCTGGTGACGGAAGCAGTCGAGGCGGCGCGGAAGCGCTCGGTCGAACTGGCGAAGTGATCAGGCGAGGAACGGGTTCTCGATGCGAAGCGCGCCATCGACGAGCAATCCGTGATGCATGTCCTCGCTGAGCAGACGATGACAGTTGGAGTCGAGCGCGGCGGCGGCGATCATCGCGTCGCAGGTCGAAAAATTGTGGCGTTCGATGAGGTCGAGGCCGCGCTCGTGGATTGCCAAAGTCACCGGAACACGGTCAGCCGCTTCAATAAGATCGGCGAGCATTGGGCGGATAGCGCCGACCCTCAGACGGTGCTTTTGCCTGGCGACGTTGACGAACTCGTTCAATACCTGAACGCTTATGACGCCACCGTCGAGAAGCCGGCTTGCCGTTCGCTCGGCCTTTTTCGTGTCGTCAGAGATGAGATAAAGAAGCGTGTTGCTGTCAAAGAAGACGCGCGATGCGTCAGCGGGCATTCGCCTCTTCCCGGTCGAATTTGATGTCCGCCGGGATCAAACCGCGATATTTGCGAAGGCGTTCGACAAGCTCCTCTTGCGTCGGCTTGCGCGAAACGCCGAACTCGTCCTTCTGCGCAACGTGCAGATCGATCTCGTCTCCTTCCTTCAATTCGAGCGCTTCGACCAAAACGCCGGGGACTCGCACGGCAAGGCTGTTGCCCCATTTGGAAACGCGCATTCAAGCCTCCATGATATACATTTCAAAAATGTATATCATCCGACTGTCGCTTACAGCTTTCGGATTTTCATTTCATCGCATCCTGCAGGACGCGCAGGCGGTAGAGGTTGGTGCTCCGGTCCGGGGCGGCGTTTTGCGTCGTCAGCAATTCGCCCTTGACGACAGGCGTCAGAACCGTTCCTCCCTCCAGCAACCCCACCGGCACCGCGCCTTTCGAACGGGCGTCCGCCGCCGCCATGGTGAAGGACCTGTAGCAGGTCTCGCCGATCGCATCGAAGCGCTCGCCGGGCTTCAGCGCGCGCTTGGCCACGGCGCAGACCTCGGCCACGGGATAGGGCAGCGGCACCATGTCCGGCTTGCCATAAAGCATGATGCGCGCGGCGGTCAGCGGCACCTCGAGCGAGGTCAGGTGATAGGGCCGGAAAAAGGCGTAGTACGGCCCCTTGCCGACATGCAAATCGTCCATGCGCTCGACGATGCGCGGATGCGTCGCCTCGACGATGACGAAGACGCCGGGCGCGACGCCCTTGCCCACCGTGTAGTCGACCACGCCCTTGCGCGTCAGGATGCCGCCGTCGGCGCGCGGGATCAGGACCTTGGCGAGATCGTCGCGGTCGGCCTTCGGGCCATGCATGCCCGCGATGTCGGGCACCAGGCCGGTCGCGTTGGCGATCGCCGCCATCTCGACCATTGTCTTGGACCCGTCGACGAACTCGACCAGCATGCGCGGGTTCATGTTGCGGCGCTCGGCCTCGGCGCGGTAGTTGTCGGGCACGGCGTCGTGGTTGAGCGGGTTGTTCTTGCCCTTGCCGGCCGAGACGATCGTATAGCCCAGAGCCGAAGCGAACTCGATGAGTTCCATGCAACTCGACGGTTCGTCGCCCGCTCCGACCGAATAGATCACCCCGAGCCGGTCGGCTTCGTGCTTGAGGTAGCGACCGATGGTGACATCGGCCTCCACGTTCATCATCACGACGTGCTTGCCGTGCTGCATCGCCATCAGGTCGAAATCGGCGGCGACGCCGGGCTTGCCGGTGGCGTCGATGACCACGTCGATCAGCGGGTTGGCGACGAGGGTTTCGTTCGAGGTGATGGCGATGCGGCCCGCCTCGATCGCCGCCGTCACCGTGGATTGGGTGTCGGCCTCGGCCGCCCTGGCGTCGTCGCCATAGGCGATGCGGATCGCCTCGCGGGCGGTGTGCGGGCGGCGCGTCGAGACCGCGCAGACCTCGACGCCCTTCATGAGCATGCCCTGGGTAACGAGATCGGTGCCCATTTCGCCGGAACCGATGACGCCCATGCGGATCGGCCGGCCGGCCTCGGCCCGGGCGGCGAGATCACGCGCCAGGCCGGTCAGCGCGACATTGGTCATTGCGCAAATCCGTTCACGTTCATCGTCGCGACAAAATCTCGCGCCTGATAACAGGCGCCGGCGGGCAACGCCAACGCAAAGCCGACGCGCCGGTTCAGGCCGCCCTGGTCATGGCGCCGGCCTCGTCCTCGCCGCGCGCCATGCGGGTGACGCCGGCGAAATCGACCTTGCCGGAACCGAGCACCGGGACCTTGCGAACCACGCGAACCTCCGCCGGCACCATCAGGTCCATCGCCCCGTTGGCCTTGGCGAAAGCGAGCAGTTCCGCGCGGGTCGCGCCTTCCGCTTCGGTCAGGAGCACCAGTCTCTCGCCCTTCCGGGCGTCGGGGATCGAGCCGACCGCCGAGAGCGCGCCCTTCCAGAGCTGGCCCGCCAAGGCCTCGACGGCGGCAAGCGAGATCATCTCGCCGGCGATCTTGGCGAAGCGCTTGGCGCGGCCGCGGATCGTCACGAAGCCGCCTTCGTCGATCTGGACGATGTCGCCCGTGTCGTGCCAGCCGCCTTCAGGCGCTTCGAGCACGCCCGGGTTCTCGGCCCGCAGATAGCCGGCCATGATGTTGGGTCCGCGAACATGCAGCCGTCCGCCTTCGTCGACTCCCGGCACCGGCTCGAGCTTGTACTCCATGCCGGGCATGATTTTGCCGACCGTGCCGGACCTGTTGTACATGGGCGTGTTGATGGAGATGACCGGCGCGGTTTCGGTCACGCCGTAGCCCTCCAGGATGCGCACCCCGAACTTCTCCATATACGTCTCGCGCGTCGAGGCCTTGACCGGCTCGGCGCCGGCGAAGGCGTAGCGGACGGAGCGGAAATCGTAGGGGTGGGCGGTGCGCGCGTAGCCGCCGAGGAAGGTGTCGGTGCCGAAGATGATGGTCGCGTTCGAGCCGTAGACGAGTTCCGGGATGATCCGGTAGTGGAGCGGCGACGGGTAGAAATAGACCGGCACGCCGGACATCAGCGGTAGGACCGTGCCCGCGGTCAGGCCGAAAGAGTGGAAGATCGGCAGGACGTTGAAGACCTTGTCGCCGGAATGGAAGTCGATCCGCGAGGCGGCCTGCGCGGCGTTGGCCAGGATGTTGCGGTGGGTGAGCACGACGCCCTTCGGCGCGCCCTCCGAACCGGAGGTGAACATGATGACCGCCCAGTCGTCCGCCTTGCGGGCGACGCGCGGCTTCGTCTTGCGCCACAGGCCGAGCAATCTGTCCGTCCAACCGATCGTCTTGCGCAGATCGTCGAGCCAGACAAGCTTCACGGATTTGGCGAGTTCGTCGACGACGGGACCGAGCTTGGCCTGCTCGACGAACGCGCGCGACGACAGGATCGTCTTGACCTCCGCCGCCTTGCACGCCGACAGGATGTTGGCCGCGCCCGCGGTGAAGTTGATCATGGCCGGGACCTTGCCCGCCGACATGATTCCGAGCAGCGTGGCGCAGGAGCCGTTGGCGTTGGGCAGCATCAGGCCGAGCGTGCCCTGGTCGGGGAACAGCGTGCGGAACTTCTCGCCGAGCACGGCGGCGGCGGTCAGCAGTTTGCCGTAGCTGAGCTTGCCGGCGATCGGGTCCTCGACGGCGAGCAGGCCCATCCCGCGGTCGGTCGCGGTCTGGATGATCTTCTGCAGGATGGTCTGGTCGACATCCTGGGTGCGGAAGACGAGGTCCGACATGACCTGGTAAAGAGCCGCGCCGGCCGCCGCGCGGCGCTTGCGGCCCTTCAGTTCCGGATCGACCTCGAGCCGGACCGGAGGCAGGATCGTCACCTTCACCTTCGGGAAGAGCTGGCGGCGCACATGCAGCGCCGTCAGGCGCGAGAAGTAGCTTTTCTCCAGCCCCTCGATGCGGACCGGCACGACCATCGAGCCGGTCTTGTCGGCGACCATCGCCGCGCCGTCATAGACTTTCATCAGGCCGCCGGTCACCGTGATGCGGCCCTCCGGGAAGATCACCAGCGGATCGCCGCCCTGCACGACCTTGATCAGGGTGCGGGTCGACATCGGCTTGGCCGGGTTGAGCGGCAGCGCGCGGGTCATCCTGAGGAACGGCTTGACCCACCAGGCCTGAGCGATCGTGTAGTC
Source organism: uncultured Rhizobiaceae bacterium (assembly GCA_964244725.1). GTDB lineage: Bacteria > Pseudomonadota > Alphaproteobacteria > Rhizobiales > Rhizobiaceae > Kumtagia. Next base: position 415,621 of record CAXTJQ010000001.1, on the reverse strand, counting down.
GATGGCGAAGACCGGCTCGTCGTCGGTCAGCGCCAGGGCCAGCGGACCGTCGAGGAAGCTGACATGGTTGAGCGCCAGAATCGGGGCCTTGCCGGCCGCGCGCAGGTTCTCCATGCCCACCACCTCCAGGCGATGGAAAGCGCGGAAGAAGATCGAGATGAAATCGCGGAACGGATTGGTCGGCAGGTATTTCAGCATCAGCCAGGCCCCGACGGCGTTAAGCGCCGCAAGGCCGAAGAGGATCGCGGCGAGCGAGACGCCGGCCGCCTGGATCGCCGCGACAACGCCGCCGCCGACCGTCATGAAACCGGCGTTGACGACGCTGACGGCGGCCATGACCCGGGCGCGCCTGTCCTCGGGCGCCCAGGCCTGGATGGCGGCGAAGGTCGGCACGACCAGAAACGCGCCGGCGATCGCCATTCCGGCGAGATCGATCGCAACCCTGATGGTGTTCGGGCGCGCAAAGAACGCGCCGAGCGTTTCGGCCTGCGCGAAGGCCTGCGCGTCCGCAATCGCGAAGGCGAGATCGAGGCCGAAGAGCGCCATCAGCGCCGTGCCGATCGGCGCCAGCAGGAGAACGATGCGGCCCTGCGACATCCAGGCGGCGAGCGCGGAGCCGACGCCGATCGACACGGCGAAGACGCCGAGATAGGCGGTGACGGCCATTTCGTCGCCGCCGAGGACGGTCTTGACCAGCGTGGGGAGAACGGACAGGACGATCGCGCCGACCAACCAGAACCACGATGTCATCAGCGCGCCGCGCCACGTGCGCGTATCGGTGCGCAACTCGCGCACGAGACGCCACGTCGAGCGGAAGACATTCCTGTCGATGACGAGATGCGGCGCGGCCTGGCCCGTCGAGGGGATGTAGCGGCTGATCGCCCAGCAGCCGACCGCCAGGACCATCATCATCGGCCCGAACACCATCACGCTGATGCCGTCGGCCGAAAAGACGCCGCCGACGATGGTGCCGCCGAGGATCGCGGCGAAGGTGGCGGCCTCGATCCAGGCATTCGCCTTGGGCAGGTCCTTCTTGTCGAGGTGGTCGGGCAGGATGCCGTATTTGATCGGCCCGAACAGCGCCGAGACAACGCCGAACATGAGCAATGCGGCCAGCAGCAGCGGAATCGACGACAGCGCAATGCCCGCGACCGCGATCGCCGCGGTGAAGATCTCGGCGAATTTCAGACGCCGCGCGACCAGCGCCTTGTCGAAACGGTCGGCGAGCTCGCCGCCGAGCGCCGACAGCAGCAGGAACGGCGCCATGAAGATCGCGCCGGCCAGCGTTACCAGCGCGGCCGCGTCGTCGGCGGCCAGCGTGAACAGGATCAGGAAGACCAGTGTGTTCTTCAGGAAATTGTCGTTAAAGGCGGAGAGGAATTGCGTCCAGAACAGCGGCGCGAAACGCCGTGACGTCATCAGATGCGTGCTCATGGCGATACCCATTGACCTTTCCATCCATATACATGGCAGGGCTTAAAGAATTTTCCGTCGCTCGACTTGAGAGCGCGCGGGCCGGACTTTCGGCGCCGGCCCGCGCGCGGCTCCCGTCAGGCGTCGCCGCGATTGATGTCCATCAGCAGCTTCTCGGTCTTGGCGTCCTCGATGCGGTTGATGAAGCGATTCGATTCCTCGGCGTCGCGCAGGGTCTTGGTCGCGGCGATCGCGGTGTGGACCAGCATGATCGCGGCCATCGCATAGAAGCCCTTGGCGGCGAAGCTCGCCTCCAGGAAGTAGATGCCGCCGGCCATCATGGCGGTGGAGAGGGCAAAGCTCGCCAGGGTGAACGTCTTCCAGGCGTTGGAGTCTTTCGGTGCGTAGGAGTTGGACATTTTCGTGTTCCTGCTTTGGGGTTGGGTTGGAAACGGCGTTCGCCATGCAGTTCAGGCGGTCGTGCGGTTGGCCCGCCTGACCAGTCTTTCGAGCACGGCGTCGGCGCTCGTCCGGAGCGGCGCGCCGCAGCCGGCGGCGGCGAGTTTCTCGCTGAGCGCGGACGGACCGGAGGACTGCTCCATCTCGGCGATGGCCGAAGCGGTGGCGTCGATGCGCGCCTGGCGCGACCTCAGGCGCGAGAGGGTCGCCTCGGCATCCTTGAGCGCCGAGAGGCTCGATCCGGATGCCGTTTCGCGCAGGCGCTGGGTCGCGTCGTTGGCCTGGGCCAGCCGCTGGCCGCGCTGCAACTCGCGCAACCGCATCTCGGAGGCCCGCACGATGCGCTTCAGCCGGTCGATCTCGGCCGCGCATCGCGCCTGCGCTTCGCGGGATGCGTCGCGTTCGTCCTCCAGCAGAGCGATCGCCTCCGCCGCTTCCCGCGCCAGCGCGTCCTGACCTTGGTCGAGCGCGGCGACCGCGCGCTGCTCGAGATCGTCGATGCGCGCCGCCAGTTTCTCGAATTGCGCGCCGTCCTGCTCGTTCTGCGCCATGGCGATCGCGACGGCCTTGCGGGCGGCGTCGATCGCATCGGCGCAATCGCGGATCTGCTGGCGCAGGATCACGAGGGCATTGCGGTCGACGATCCTCTCGCCCGCCTCGTGGCCGTGTCCCCGCAGCAGGGCCATCAATTGCTTGTACATTTTCGGTTCCTTCCATGAACGGTGTTCACGCACGGAACCTAACATATTTTGAACGATGTTCAAGTCAAAAAAATGAACGTCGTTCACAATGACCGTACTGTGGTTAACAGACCATATTGGATAGTCGGCGGATGCTGAACGCATGGCGCGAGCCATCGGAACCTCAGCGAAACGCTCGGCAGGACCGTGACCGAGAGGCGCCACTGCGTCGATGGCCGCCAATCACGGTCTATTGGGATAGTAGACGCAGCGCTTGACGGGACATGATCCGCGGTCGGACGAAGGCAGGTAAGCGGTCTCGACGACCTCGCCGACGTGGCAAAACTGCTCGTCGCGGACGTAGAGATCATAAAGCTGATTGCCGCTTTTCGACCGGGCCTGGACGAGGACCGAACCCGCCGCCTCGATCGTCCGATGCAGGTGGTCGCAGCTGACGCTTTCGGCTTGCAAACGTTGAGCGGCCTCGGATCGAGCCGCGACGACCACTAGCATCATCGCGATGTAACATCCCCGGATCTTCATCAATCCACTCCGCTCAAACGCCTGCTCGATCCAATCCGCGCAATCCAGGCTTGGTTCCGCGACGACGAAAGTTCGACGCGATCACGACGAGCGCCTGCAACCGAACAAATTCCCGCTCGTTGAGCCGAACCGTTCAGAAAGGGAGATGCATCATGCCACGCGGCGACAAATCCAAGTACACCGACAAGCAGGAAAGAAAAGCCGACCACATCGCGGAAGGCTACGAAAGGAAAGGGCTGCCCGAAGACGAGGCGGAGCGGCGGGCATGGGCCACCGTCAACAAGGACGACGGCGGCGGCAAGCAACCGGGAGGATCGGGCCGCGGGAAGTCGACGGGACATCCGGCCTCGCACAAGGGCGGCGAAGCCGGCGGCGCAGCCTCCGCCTCGCGCTCGGCGGCGAGCCGTTCAGAATCGGCGAAGAAGGCCGCCGCAACCCGAAAGCGCAACGCTCAAGAAGCGCATCGATAAGCTTCGCCCGGGAACGCGACTCAATCAGCGTGGCAATGCCGCCACGCTTTGCATTGGCCGAGGATGCAAACTCAGAGCCGGAATTCTCTATTTCTGATTGTATTCGCGAGCGACTCTTCAGGCATAATTTGCAATCCGACGAATAATTGCCGCTCCAACTCCATTTTAACTTGCCAATGCCGTCAACATGAATCATCTGTCGCGTGATCATTGCCGCGACAATTAATCTTTGAAGGAGTTCTCCATATGCACGACAAACGTCTTGAGCTGACAGCAGACATCGTGAGCGCTTACGTCGGCCGCAATTCCCTGCCGGTCAGCGAATTGCCGCGACTGATCGCCGAGGTCAACATGGCCGTCGCGCGGCTCGAAGCGCCCGAGCCGGAACCCGTCGTCAAGCCGAAGCCCATGGTTTCCGTGAAGAGTTCGGTGACGCCCGACTACATCATATGCCTGGAGGACGGAAAGCGCTTCAAATCGCTGCGCCGTCACCTGAACTCCAGTTTCGGCCTGTCGCCGGAACAATACCGGGCGAAATGGGACCTGCCGGCGGACTATCCGATGGTCGCTCCCAACTATGCGACGGCGCGGTCCGAAATGGCCAAGCGCCTGGGCCTCGGCCGCAAGCCCGGCAGCAAGCGCGGCCGCCCGAAGAAGGCCGCCTGAACCGCCGGGCGATCATGCGGCGTGTCTATCGGCCGACCGGTGCGCCGGGCGCGAATTCCGCCAGGGCGCCGCGATAGGTTTTGGGCAGCGGCGGGGCGTATCCCCCGCGCTTTGATGTCGTCAGCCCTAGCGCGACGAGCGCCTCCGCCTGCTTGACCGCGGCAGCGACTCCGTCGACGACCGGCACGCCGTATTCGGCCGAAAAGGCGCGGGCGAGATCCGCCATGCCAGCGCAACCCAGCACGATCGCCTCGGTTTTGTCCTCGACGAGCGCCCGCTCGATCTCGGAGCGCAGTTTCGCGCCGGCGCCGGACGCAGGGTCCTCGAGCGAGAGGACCGGAATATCGGCGGCGCGCACGTTTGCCCGCGCGCCCATGCCATAGCGGAGAACCAGATGCTCGATCGGCACGCGCGAGCGTTCCATCGTCGTGACGACCGTGAAGCGCTGCGCGACGAAGGCCGCGAGGCTCAGCGCGGCCTCGCACAGGCCGAGCACCGGGACGCCGGCCATGGCGCGGGCGGCGTCGAGGCCGGTGTCGTCGAAGCAGGCGACGATCGCCACCTGCGCCCCTGACCTCTCGCCACGCGCGATCTCGAGCAGCAACCCGGGCACGGCCAGCGCCTCGTCGTAATAGCCTTCGATCGAAGCCGGCCCCATCGTCGAGGTGACCGCTTCGACGATCGTCGACGGCGCGGCGACCGAACGCGCTGCGGCGGCTATCTTGTCGGTCATCGAGACCGTCGTGTTGGGATTGACGATCAGCAGGCGCAAGGCAACCTCAGGAGATTCGGGCGCGACGGCGTCCGACATAGACGATCGCGCCCAGCGTGCCGCCGATCACCAGGAACGAGAACAGCGTGGTGACCGCGCCGAGCGCATAGAGCACCGGGGTCGTGACGTTGGTGGTCATGCCGTAGATTTCGAGCGGCAGCGTATTAAAGCTGCCCGACGTCATCAGCGTGCGCGCAAACTCGTCGTAGGATAGGGTGAAGCCGAACAGGCCGACGCCGATCAGGCTCGGCAGGATCATCGGCAGAACGACATTGCTGAAAGTCTGCCACGAGCTCGCGCCAAGGTCGCGCGCGGCTTCCTCGTAGGCCGGCGAAAACCGGTTGAAGACGGCGAACATGATGAGCACGCCAAAGGGCAACGTCCAGGTGAGGTGGGCGCCGAATCCCGACGTGTACCAGGCAGGCCGGAAGCCGAGTTGCTGGAAGACGACGCCGATGCCGAGCGAGATGATGATGGAGGGCACCACGAGGCTCGCCACCGCCAGGTAGAACAGGGCCGTCGCGCCCATGAACCGCTGCCGAAAAGCCAGCCCGGCGAGCAGCGAGACCGTTACCGTGACGACCATCACCATCAGGCCGAGCGCGAAGGACCGCTTGAAGCTACCGCCGAAATCGCCCACCGCCTGGCGCTCGAAGAGGTTGGCGAACCAGTGCAGCGAGACGCCGTTGAGCGGGAAGGTCAGACCGCCGTTCTCGCCCTGGAACGACAGGATGAGGATCGCCGAAAGCGGACCGTAGAGGAACAGCACGAAAATCGCGAAGAACGCCGCGAGACCATAGAATTCGATGCCCCGCCTGTCATGGCCCATCGCTCAGAGTTCCTTGCGGATGTCGACGACGCGCAGGATGCCGGCGACCATCAGCAGCACCAGCACGAGCAGGACGACGGCATTGGCGGCGGCGGCCGGATATTGCAGCAGCGACATCTGGTTCTTCATCATCAGCGCGACGGAGGCGCTCTGGCCGCCCGACATGACCTGGACCGTCGAGAAATCCGCCATGACCAGCGTGACGACGAAGATCGTGCCGATCCCCATGCCGGGCTTGGCGAGCGGGACGATGATGTTCCAGAGGACCTGCCAGCCGGACGCGCCGGCGTCGCGCGCGGCCTCCACCAGCGACTTGTCGATGCGCATCAGCGTGTTGAAGATCGGCGTCACCATGAACAGCGTGTAGAGGTGGACCATGGCGAGCACGACGGCGAAGTCGGAATAAAGCAGCCATTCGATCGGTTCCGGAACGATGCCGGCGCCGACCAAGGTCGAGTTGACGAGGCCATTGCGGCCGAGGACCGGGATCCACGAGATCATGCGGATGATGTTGGAGGTCAGGAACGGCACGGTGCAGACGAGGAACAGCACCATCTGCATGGCGGTGGTGCGGATATGGAAGGCAAGGAAATAGGCGACCCAGAAGCCGATGACGAGCGTCAGCGCCCAGACGATCGCGGCGTATTTCAGGGTGTTGAGGTAGGTCTTCCAGGTGACCCAGGAGCCCAGCGTTTCGGCATAGTTGGTGGTCAGGAAATCGGGATACATCGACGCGAAGTCGTAGTCCCAGAAGCTGACGGTCGCGATCATCACGATCGGCAGCAGCAGGAACGCGCCGAGAATCAGCGCCAGCGGCGTCGCCTGCAAATAGGGGAAGATGCGGGCGAGCAGCGGCGCGTGGGCGCCGATCGGTCTCGTCTTCGCGAGGGACGCGGCCGCTGGGCGGTCGAGGGCGATGGTCATTCAAATTCCATGCTTCAAAAATGGCGAGCGGCGTGAGCCACTCGCCTCTCGTCATCGCCTTACGCCGCGATGAACTCGTTCCAGCGCTTCACCATGTAGCGGTCCTCGTCCATGACCGAGTTCCAGCAGGCGACCTTGCCCATGCGCTCCTCGAAAGAGCCGCCGTCGCGCACCGCGCCGGCCTTTTCCATGACCTTGCCCTCGGGCGACATGATGTCGCCCATGGCGGGCTTGCCTTCGATCCAGTAGCCCCACTCGTCGTCCGTCATGAACTTTTTGGCGGTGTCCATTGCGGCCGAGTAGTAGCCCTGGCGGTTGAGGTAGCCGCCGACCCAGCCCGACGTGTACCAGTTGATGTACTCGTAGGCCGCATCGAGTTGCGCTCCTTCGAGATGGGCGGCGAGGCCGAGGCCGCCGCCCCACGAGCGATAGCCTTCCTGCAGCGGCTGGTACTTGCAGGCGATGCCCTTCGAGCGGACGGCGGCGACGGCCGGGGACCACATCGACTGGATGATCACCTCGCCCGAAGCCATCAGGTTGACGCTCTCGTCGAACGACTTCCAGAAGGCGCGGAACTGGCCGTCCTGCTTGGCCTTGATCAGGAAGTCGATCGTCTTGTCGATCTCCTCCCTGGTCATGTTGCCCTTGTCGGCATATTTGATGTTGCCCATCGATTCCATGATCATGGCGGCGTCCATGATGCCGATCGACGGGATGTTGAGGATGGCCGCCTTGCCCTTGAAGGCCGGATCCATGATGTCGGCCCATTTGGTGATGTCGCGGCCGACGAGATCGGGACGGATGCCGAGCGTGTCGGCGTTGTAGATGGTCGGCACCATGGTGAAGAGGCCGGTTTCGCTCTTGGCGAAGGTCTTGTCGCCGGCGGCCTCGACGTAGCCGACCGTGTGCGGCGCGGTGCCCTGCGCGATCACGCTGTCGGGCGTGAGCTTGCCGGTTTTGAACAGCGGCACGATCTGGTCGTAATATTTCAGCTTCTTGATATCCATCGGCTGGATCACCCCGGTCGGATAAACCTTCTTGAGGATCCAGTATTCGATGTCGGCGATGTCGTAGGAATCGGGCTGGGTGACGGCGCGCTGGGCGGCCGCGTCCGAATCCGTCGCGGTCATCTCGAGCGTGATGCCGAGGTCTTCCTTGCACTTGTCGGCGATGGCGTTGATGTTGGAGACGCCGGTGCCGAACTGGCGCAGCGTGATCGGGTTCTGCGCCCAGATGGTCGGGAAGCCGGTTATGGCGCCCGAGCCGGCGGCGAAGCCGACGGCCGCCGCGCCCGTCTTGAGCAGCGCGCGCCGAGACATGCCTGTCTTGCCGTTCATCGTCTTGGTCATGGTCTTTCCCCTGTTGATTGGTCTGGCTTTCAAGAATCGAGACGCCCCAGAACGATCGCGTCCCCGGCGTCCCAGGCGAGCGGCACGGCGTCGCCCATGGCGACGGGCCTGGCGAAGAAGTCGGCATCGGTCGCGATGACGGTGAAATCGTCGATGCCGGCGCCGTAGACGGAAAGCTTCACCGTCGATCCGCGATATTCGACGTTCGAGACGATGCCGGCGAAACCGAAACCCGGAAGCGGCGACTCGCCGATGCGCACGTGATCGGTGCGAATGCCGATGTCGACCGCCTCGCCGGCCTGACGGGCGAGACCGGTCGCCGAAAGCGATCCGCCGCCGTTGACGTCGAACATGACCAGGCCCGGCCGCGATCCGGTGACCCGGCCCGAAATGACGTTGTGATCGCCCATGAAGCGCGCCACGAAGGCGGTCGCGGGGCGCTCGAAGACCTCGCGCGGATGGGCGGCGTGTTCGATGCGGCCCTCGTTCATGATGACGATGATGTCGGCCAGCGCCATCGCCTCTTCCTGGCTGTGCGTGACATGGACGAAGGTGATGCCGAGCGAAGTCTGGAGCTTCTTCAATTCGGCCCGCATGCGGATCTTCAGGAAGGGATCGAGAGCCGACAGCGGTTCGTCGAGGAGAAGCGCCTCGGGGTCGGTGATCAGCGCGCGGGCCAGCGCCACGCGCTGCTGCTGGCCGCCGGAGAGTTGCGCAGGACGGCGCGTCGCATACGCCTCCATCTGCATGAGTCGCAGCATGTCGAGCGCCCTGGCATGACGTTTCGCCCTGTCCACGCCCTTCATCTTGAGGCTGAAGGCGACGTTGTCGATCAGGTCGAGATGCGGGAACAGCGCGTAGGACTGGAACATCATCGCCGTGCCGCGCCTGGCTGGCGGCAGGTCGGTCACGACCGCGCCGCCGAGGCGGATATCGCCCTTGGAGATGCTTTCGTGGCCCGCGATCATGCGCAGGGTCGAGGTCTTGCCGCAGCCTGACGGTCCGAGCAGGCAACAATAGGCGCCCGCCGGTATTTTAATGCTGATGGCGTCCACGGCGGTCGATGCGCCATAAGTCTTGGACACCGAGATGATGTCGATTTCCGCAGCCTTGGTCATCTCGAGGGCGATCCCGCCGCCTTGGCGGCGGCTTCAAGCGTAGCTGACACGGTCGATGGGCAGACAGCGCCGGATTGCAAAACGCCAGGTCGCATGCCGCCATCGTCCCCATTGACGAAGACGACCACGCATCACCCGTGCCAGTTGGCCTGACGCCTGCCAAAAGGTTCTAATTGTTAAGATTTCGTTTCAGCGCCGTTGAACGTCCATTCAGGCGACCCTTCGGCGATGCACAAATTCTAGGCGATTGTGCTCGATAGCGGCATCGAACGCTTCTCGGGGTTGCAGCGGCGTCAGGCCGCCCTGAGCGCGCGGCGTAGGATCTTGCCGACGGGCGTCTTGGGCAGTTCGTCGCGGAACTCGATGAAGCGGGGCCGCTTGTAGCCGGTGAAGTTCTCGCGGCAATAGGCTTTGACGTCATCCTCGGTGAGGGTCTTGTCCCGCCGGACGATGAACAGTTTCGGCGCTTCGCCGGAATGCTCGTCGGCAACGCCGATGGCCGCCACTTCGAGGATGCCGGGATGCCGCGCGAGAACCTCTTCCAGTTCCGTCGGGTAGACGTTGAAGCCGGAGACGAGGATCATGTCCTTCTTGCGGTCGACGATCCTGACGAAGCCGTCGCCGTCCATGGCGCCCAGGTCGCCCGACTTGAAGTAGCCGTCGGCGGTCATGACCTTGGCGGTCTCGTCGGGGCGGTTCCAATAGCCGGCCATGACCTGCGGCCCGCGGATGCAGATCTCGCCGATCTCGCCCGACGGCAGGTCGTTGCCGTCGTCATCGCGGATGGCGATTTCGGTCGAGGGGATCGGCAGTCCGATCGTCCCGGTATAGCTGGCGTTGGCGACAAGGTTGGCGGTCGCCACCGGCGACGTTTCGGAGAGGCCGTAGCCCTCGACGATGCTGCTTCCGGTCAGCGCCGCCCATTTCTCGGCGACGGATTTCTGCATCGCCATGCCGCCGCCCATCGTCATGCGCAGCGTCGAGAAATCGAGCTTGCGGAACTCGGCGTTGTTCATCAGCGCGTTGAACAGCGTGTTCAGGCCGGGGAAGAAATGGAAAGGCTGTCTGCCCAGCGTCCTGGCGAATCCGGGAATATCGCGCGGATTGGGGATCAGGATGTTGAGCGCGCCCTGCTGCATGCCCATCAGCGCGTTCACAGTCAGCGCGAAGATGTGGTAGAGCGGCAGCGCGCAGACGAAAGTCAGGTTCCCCGGCCTGGCCTGAACGGTATAGCCGTCTTCCAGCCAGGGGACGAGTTGGTTGACGTTGGCCAGCACGTTGCGATGAAGCAGCATCGCGCCCTTGGCGACGCCGGTGGTGCCGCCGGTATATTGCAGGAACGCCATGTCGTCCGGCCCCACCGGAGCGGGCGCGAACGTCGACGCCGCGCCGGTTTTCAAGGCGGCATTGAAGGCGGTATGTCCGGGCAGGCGCCACGCGGGGACCATCTTCCTGACGCGACGCACGACGACGTTGACGACAAGCCCCTTCACGCCGAGCAGATCGCCCATCGCGGCGACGCAGACATGCCTCACGTCCGTCCTGGCGATGACCGCCTGCAGCGTGGCGGCAAAATTCTCCAGGATGACGATCGCCTCCGCGCCGCAATCCCTGAGCTGATGCTCGAGTTCGCGCGGCGTGTAGAGCGGGTTGACGTTCACGACGACATAGCCCGCGCGCAGGATCGCCATCATGGCGATCGGATATTGCAGGACGTTGGGCATCATGATCGCGACGCGGGCGCCCCTGGCCAGTCCGCGCGATTGCAGCCACGCGCCGAACTGCGCCGACTTCGCCTCCAGCGCGGCGTAGGTCACGAAGGCGTCCATGCAGACGAAGGCCGGCCGATCCGCATAGCGGCGGCAAGCCGCCACGAGCAGGTCGCCGACCGAGCGCTCGGTCAGCGCCCGCATCTCGGGGCCGACGCCTTTCGGATAGCTTTTCAGCCAAGGCCGCGCGGCCGACGCTTCGTTTCGCGGCCGCGCCGCCGAGCCTTCGCGTTCTGGCTCTCTCGCCTCGGCCATCTCGATCCTCCTAGAGCGACGCAACATGCACCGCGGCGACGGCAAAAGGAAGGATGGGCCACGCCCGGCCGGCCGAACGCCGCAAGACACTCCGACGGGTGTTCCAATGCCCAATAAACGATGCTTATATGCCGCCTTCGCGAGCCTGCTCAGGAGGCTTGGGACTTCAACAGGGAGCAATCGATGCTAAGAAAAATCACGTTCGCGGCGGCGCTGCTGGCAGCGACCGCCATCGCCGGCGTGGCGAACGCCAAGACGCTGGTCTATTGTTCGGAAGCCTCGCCTGCAGGCTTCGATCCGTCGCCATGGAGCGGCGGCAACGATTTCGACGCGTCCTCGCGCACCATCTACTCGCGCCTGGTCGAGTTCGACCATGGCAAGACGACGATTTCCCCCGGGCTGGCCGACAGCTGGACCGTCTCGGACGATGGCCTCGAATACATTTTCAAGCTCAAGCCGGGCGTCAAATTCCAGACCACCGACTATTTCACGCCGACCCGCGATCTCAACGCCGAGGACGTGATCTTCTCCTTCGAGCGGCAGTGGAAGAAGGAAAACCCCTGGTTCGAATACCTCCCCGGCACCGGCTGGGAATATTTTGCCGGCATGGATTTCCCAGCGTTGCTGAAGGAGATCAGCAAGGTCGACGATTTGACGGTCAAGTTCACACTGAACAAGCCCGAAGTGGCGTTCCTGCCCGATCTCGGCATGGATTTCGCCTCGATCGTCTCCAAGGAATATGCCGATCAGCTCGAGAAGGCCGGCGCCAAGGATCAGTTCACCCAGAAGCCGATCGGCACCGGACCGTTCCAGTTCGTGGACTACCAGGTCGATGCCGTCATCCGCTACGCTGCCTGGGACGGCTATTTCGGCGGCCGCCAGAAGATCGACGACCTGATCTTCGCGATCACCCCCGATCCGGCGGTGCGCGCGCAAAAGCTCAAGGCGGGCGAATGCAACATCATGTCCTACCCGGCTCCGGCCGATATCGAGGGCCTGAAGGCCGACGCCAACTTGAACGTCGACGAGCAGGAAGGCCTGAACATCGGCTATCTGGCCTACAACACGACGCAGGCGCCATTCGACAAGGTCGAGGTTCGCAAGGCGCTGAACATGGCGGTCAACAAGCAGGCGATTCTCGACGCCGTGTACCAGGGCGCCGGTCAGGCCGCGATCAATCCGATCCCGCCGACCATGTGGTCGTACAACACCACGATCAAGGACGACGAGTACAATCCGGACGAAGCCAAGAAGATGCTGGATGCGGCTGGCGTCAAGGATCTGTCGATGAAGATCTGGGCGATGCCGGTCAGCCGCCCCTACAATCCGAACGCCCAGCGCGTCGCCGAGCTGATCCAGTCGGACTACGCCAAGATCGGCGTCAAGTCGGAGATCGTCAGCTACGAATGGACGGAATATCGCGAGCGAGGCAAGGCCAAGGATCGCGACGGCGCGTTCCAGATCGGCTGGACCGGCGACAATGGCGACCCGGACAATTTCCTCTTCCTCCTGGGTTGCGCCGGCGTCGGTCAAAACAACTATGCGATCTGGTGCAACCAGGAGTTCGAGGCCTTGCTGCAGAAGGGCAAGGCGACGACCGACGTGGCCGAACGGACCAAAATCTACGAAGAGGCGCAGGTCGTGTTCAAGCGCGAGGCGCCGTGGCTGACCATCGCCCACTCGAAGGTGTTCATGCCGATGTCCAAGAAGGTTTCGGGCTTCGTCATGGACCCGCTCGGCATCCACCGCTTCGACGGCGTCGACATCGCCGAATAAGACCAGCGAAACGGGGCGGCGCGGATCAGCGCCGCCCATTGTCGCTCAGACATGATCCGATACATCCTTCACAAGCTGGCGCTGATCGTTCCGACGATCTTCGGCATTTCGCTCGCCGCCTTCGCCTTCGTCCGATTGCTGCCGGGCGATCCGATCCTGGCGATGGCCGGCGAGCGCGGCGTCTCGGCGGAGCGCTATGCGGAGCTGCTCGAGCGCTTCGGCTACAACCGGCCGATCTACGTCCAGTATTTCGACTATATCTGGCGGATGCTGCAGGGCGATTTCGGCATCTCGATCGCCACCAAGCGGCCGGTCATCGGCGAGTTCGCGGCGCTGTTTCCGGCCACGGTGGAACTCGCCGCCATCGCGATGCTGATCGCCGTCGTCATCGGGATTCCGGCCGGCATCTTCTCGGCGGTCAGGCGCGGCTCCTGGTTCGACCAGGCGACGATGGGGGCGGCGCTGACGGGCTATTCCATGCCCATTTTCTGGTGGGGCCTGCTGCTGATCATCTTTTTCTCCGGCTATCTCGGCTGGACGCCGGTCTCGGGCCGCATCGGCCTGCAGTATTTCTTCAAGCCGGTGACGGGTTTCATGTTGGTCGACAGCCTGCTGTCGGGCAAGGGCGGCGCCTTCACGTCGGCGCTCAGCCATCTCGTCCTTCCCTCGATCGTGCTGGCCACCATCCCGCTCGCCGTCATCGCGCGGCAGACGCGCTCGGCGATGATCGAGGTGCTTGGCGAAGACTATGTCCGCACCGCGCGGGCCAAAGGCCTGGAACCCCGCCGCGTCATCGGACTGCACGCCTTCCGCAACGCGCTGATCCCGGTGGTGACGACGATCGGCCTGCAGGTCGGCACGCTGATGGCCGGCGCGATCCTGACCGAGACGATTTTCTCCTGGCCGGGCATCGGGAAATGGATGATCGATTCGATCGGCAAGCGCGACTATACCGTCGTCCAGAGCGGGCTGATGCTGATCGCGCTGGTGGTGATGGCGGTCAACCTGATCGTCGACCTGCTCTACGCGGTCATCAACCCGCGCATTCGCGTGCAATGAGGCCGTCATGAGCACCGACAGCGCCGCCGCCGCGCCGCTCGCCACCACAAGGGCCGGCGCCCTTGCGGAGCTCTGGCATTATTTCGCGATGAACCGCGGCGCGGTCGTGGGGCTCGTCGTGTTCATGCTGCTGGTCGTCGTCGCGATCTTCGCGCCGTTCTTCGCGCCGCACGATCCAATCGAACAGTTCCGCGACTTCCTGCTGACGCCGCCGGCCTGGCGCGAGGGCGGCGCGTCGCGGTTCATCCTCGGCACCGATCCCGTGGGCCGCGACATCCTTTCCCGGCTGATTTACGGCGCGCGCTATTCGCTGGCGATCGGGCTCGTTGTGGTCGTGTTCGCGCTGGTCAGCGGCATCGTGCTCGGCGTGCTCGCCGGCTATTTCCGCGGCTGGGTCGACGCGCTGATCATGCGCATCATGGACATCATCCTGGCGTTCCCGTCGCTGCTGCTCGCGCTCGTGCTGGTGGCGATCCTCGGGCCGGGCCTGTTCAACGCCATGCTGGCCATCGCGCTCGTGCTGCAGCCGCATTTCGCCCGCCTGACGCGCGCCGCCGTCATGGCGGAGAAGAACCGCGAATACGTCGTCTCGGCGAAAGTCGCGGGCGCGGGACATCTGCGGCTGATGCTCGTGACGATCCTGCCGAACTGCCTTGCGCCGCTGATCGTGCAGGCGACGCTGTCGTTTTCCAACGCCATTCTCGAAGCGGCGGCCCTGGGCTTCCTCGGCATGGGCGCGCAGCCGCCGACGCCCGAATGGGGCACGATGCTGGCGGCCGCGCGCGAGTTCATCCTGCGCGCGCCATGGGTCGTCACCTATCCCGGTCTGGCGATTCTGATCACCGTGCTCGCGATCAACCTGATCGGCGACGGCCTGCGCGACGCGCTGGATCCCAAGCTCAAGCGGAGTTGATGGTGATCCAGGCTTGGGTCGGCCCGGCGATCGTCGCGGCATTTATCTCCGGGCTGGTTAGCTTGATCGTTGTGCAGTTGAATTTCCGGCAGGAGCGACGCATCGAGCAGCTTCGGCGCGAGGAGAAGGTTCGTGATTTCCAGATCGCGCTGCAAGCGGCAATCACCAGCGACTTGCTGAACTTAAAAGTGGCAAATCGAGTCGAATTTCTCGCGCATGTAACCGCTGCGTACAAGGCCGATCCGGGCTATTCTCCAATCGTTCCACGCCTCGCCAGCAATTTCATTTTCGGGACGGTTTTAGAAGAGATACATATCCTGCCGGGCGAAGTCATCGCGCCGGTGGTTCACTACGCCCGCCTGCGCCAGACTCTTGAACGCTTTGTGGATGACATTCGAGCGGACAGTTTCAAGCAACTGAAAGCCGAGCGGCAACTGCTGATGTATACCGATTATCTGGCCATGTCTGACCGTCTGCAAGAACTCGCAAACATGCGCGCGCGGCCCTCGATATTTCGCTTGACGTCAGTAACTCGGCCGCGGTCCCGTCGAGCCAAGAACCGGCTTCGGGGCCGGACGGGGCTTCGGAGTCTGCGCCATGATCCTGTCTCCTCTCAACCTTCCGAACATATCGCCGTCGCTGCGAATTTTCAATGCCAATGCCGCCAAACCGGCATGAACGGATACTGACCGATGCCGCTTCTCGAGATCGAAAACCTCGTCGTCGAATTCGACACCGCGACCGGCCCGTTCCGCGCCGTCGACGGCGTGTCGCTGTCGGTCGAGCAGCGCGAGGTGCTGGCGATCGTCGGCGAAAGCGGATCGGGCAAGTCCGTGTCGATGCTTGCGGTCATGGGGCTGCTGCCGTGGTCGGCCAAGGTCACCGCCGACAGGATGCTGTTCGCCGGCCGCGAATTGTTCTCTCTCACCGCCGCCGATCGCCGCAAGATGGTGGGCAAGGACATGGCGATGATCTTCCAGGAGCCGATGGCGAGCCTCAATCCGTGCTTCACCGTCGGCTTCCAGGTCGAGGAGGTGCTCAAGGTCCATATGGGCATGGACCGGGCCGCGCGCCGCGCGCGCGCGATCGAACTGATGACCGATGTCGGCATCCCGCAGCCCGAGCAGCGGCTCTCGTCCTATCCGCATCAGATGTCGGGCGGGCAGTGCCAGCGGGTGATGATCGCCATCGCGATCGCCTGCAATCCGAAGCTGCTGATCGCCGACGAGCCGACCACGGCGCTCGACGTGACGATCCAGAAACAGATCCTCGACCTGCTGATCCGGTTGCAGGCCGAGCACGGCATGGGGCTGATCATGATCACGCACAATATGGGCGTGGTGGCCGAAACCGCGAATCGCGTTATCGTCCAGTACAAGGGGCGCAAGATGGAAGAGGCCGACGTGCTGTCGCTGTTCGAGAATCCCAAGAGCAACTATACCAGAGCGCTGCTGTCGGCCTTGCCGGAGAACGCGACGGGCGACCGCCTGCCGACGATCGCCGACTATATGAAAGATGGCGGCTTCACGGCGGCGGCGCAATGATCCCGATCCTGGAAGGCCGAAATCTTGTCCGCGACTATCATGTCGGCGGGACGCTGTTCGGCAAGGCGCGCGCGGTTCATGCGGTCAAGGATGTCAGCTTCACCGTCGAGAAGGGCAAGACGCTGGCGATCGTCGGCGAGAGCGGCTGCGGCAAGTCCACGCTGGCGCGCATCATCACCCTGATCGACGCGCCCACGGCGGGCGACCTGCTTATCGAGGGAACCAAGGTCGACATCGCCAAGGGCGGCCTGACGCCGGAGATGCGCCGCACGGTGCAGATCATCTTCCAGAATCCCTACGGCTCGCTCAATCCGCGCCAGAAGATCGGCGACGTGCTGGGGGAGCCGCTGGTCATCAACACCGACAAGAGCAAAGCCGAGCGGCGCGACCTCGCCATGGGGATGCTGACGAAGGTCGGGCTGGCGCACGAGCACTACAACCGTTATCCGCACATGTTTTCCGGCGGCCAGCGCCAGCGCATCGCCATCGCCCGGGCGCTGATGCTCAATCCAAGCCTGCTGGTGCTCGACGAGCCGGTCTCGGCGCTCGACCTGTCGGTGCAGGCGCAGGTCCTGAACCTGCTCGCCGATCTGCAGGACGAATTTCAGCTCACCTACGTGTTCATCAGCCACGACCTTTCGGTGGTGAAGTACATCGCGGACGACGTGATGGTGATGTATTTCGGCGAGGCGGTCGAATACGGGTCGCGCGACGCGGTTTTTTCCGATCCGCGGCACAGCTATACGCGCACGCTGTTCGCAGCGACCCCGCGCGCCGACGTCGCGAGCATCAAGGCGCGTCTGGCGCGCAAGGCGGCGGCGTAGGATCAGGCCTGATGCGGCTTTGCGCGCAACGGGTCAGCTCACCACGAAATCCGCCTCGCTCAGCGCCAGGTTCAGCCCGACGATCGCGAATTTGATGCCGCTGACGCCGCCGGCCTTGTTGCCGTCCGCGTCGTAGAACAGCGCGCCGCTGTCGGTGTCGTAGAGGATGCGGTCAGTGAGGTCGTGCGCGACCCCGGCCGTGCTGGCGAAAAAGGCGTCGGACGACAGATTGCCCAGGCTGAGCTTGGTAAAGATCGCGTCATCCAGCTTCATCGTGTCGTCCACCGGATTGAAGTCGGTGATCGTGTCGACATTGCTGGCGCTGCTGAGCTGGGTGTTGAAATAGAAGGTGTCCTTGCCTGTGCCGCCGCTGAGCGTGTCGTTGCCCTTCAGCCCGAAGATCAGATCGTCCCCGCCCAGCCCGCTGATCTTGTTGGCCCCGCTGTTGCCTATGATGCCTTGGGCGATGTTGTTGCCGGTGAGATTGATCGCCGCGGAGCCGGAGGCCGAGGTGGTCTGCAGCACCTCGACCCAGTTGCTCGAGGCCAGAGTGAAGGACACGGAGGCATTGACCGTATCGCTGCCGCCGTTGCTCACTTCGACGATTTTGTCATTTGCATTGTTGACGATATAGGTATCGCTGCCGGCGCGGCCGGTCATCGTATCGGCGCCGCCAGCGCCGCCGTCGCTCAGCACGTTGACGCCGTCATTGCCGGTGATCGACTGGGCAAGCGCGTTGCCGGTCAGGTTGATGGCGCCTTTGCCGGTCGCATTCGTCGTCTGCATCTGCTCGATATAGACGCCCGCCGCGAGCGCGAAAGTGACGCTTGTCTGCAGCACGTCCAGCGTCCCCTCGGCCGCGCCCTCGCTGACGGTGTCGCCGGCGTTGTGGACGACATAGGTGTCGTCGCCGGCAAGCCCGGCCAGCTTGTCCGCGCCGCCGGCGCCGCCGTCGTCCAGAACATTGGAGCCGGCGTTGCCCCGGATGGTCTGCGTGATCGCGTCGCCGGTCAGGTCGATGAGGGTCGTGCCCGAATCGAGCGTGGTCGTGAGCTGTTCGATCTGCAGCGGGTCGCCGCCGCCCACCGCGTTGCGCAGATCGTAGCTGACCGAGGTCTTGACCCAGTCGAGCGTTCCCTGTCCGGGGGCGTCGATGATCTTGTCGCCGACGCTGTCGACGATGAAGATGTCGTTGTCATCGTCGCCCTGCATGAGGTCATTGCCGGCGCCGCCGTCGAGCAGATCTTGCCCGGCACCGCCGTACAGCGCGTCGTCGCTGATGCCGCCAAGCAGGCGATCGTTGCCGCCCTGACCTTCGAGGTAGTCGTCCGAGCCAAGGCCGATCAGCGTATCGTTGCCGTCGCCGGCAAGGATGTGGTCGCCCCAATAGTCGCCCTTGATTGTGTTGTCGTCGTCATCGCCGTCCGTCGTCTTCAGCCGATCGGCCTCGGTCAGCGTGAAGTTCTTGATCTTGGTGATCTCGAACGCCGAGAGGCCGGCGAGCGCCTTGTAGTCCGGCTTGATCAGCTTTGCGAGATCGGCGACGCCGCCGAGGCCGTCGTCGTTCAGCGCGATGTAGTAGAGCAGCGCGAAGGTGTCGTTCTGCATCGAAACGAGCGGAGGCCCGTCGGTCGCGACGAAGCTGGTGCCGGAGAGCTGGACCTTTTCTTCCGTGTCGTTCCCGGTGGGGGAGGACGGATTCGTGGCATCGATGGTCGACGTGTCGCCGAATACAAGGGTCACCGCCGGACGCGTACCGCCGCCGCCCGACACGCTGTCGTCGAGCACAACGCCGCCGTCGCCGATGGTGAGCACGCCGTCGCCAAGCGAGCCGTCGATGTTGCGGTCGCCGACCAGATTTTGCGCGCTCGCGAATATGGTCTTCAAGCCGTAGTCGCCCAGGAAGGTCGCGTTCTGAGCCGTAAAGGTATAGTCGATGCGCATCATGACGCGGATGTAGCCGTCCTCGGGCGAGGCCATCACCGAGTAAGAGCCGGTGCGCGACGTGCTGAAGGTGCCCTGGAAGGTTGCCTCCTGCCCGTCCTCGGCGATCGTCGTCGTCGGGTTGGTCTTGAAGTTCTGGAACAGCACCTCGCCCGGATTGGCCTCGCGCAGCACGTCGGTGTCGAGCGTCTGCACGCCCATGCGGTTGTTGTTGACGCCCCAGCGGTTGCCTTCGCCGTCGGTCAGTACGGTCAGGCCGAGCGGGCCGTTGCTGTGGTTGCCGCCGATATAGGAGTAGTTGACGACCTGGCTGATCTCCGTCTCGGAAAGCCCGGCGAGGAAATTGTCGTTGCGCATGTCGTTCAGCGGGCGCGTGAACTTGGTGTAGTCGGCGATCGAGTCGGCCGCCGTGTTGTTCTGCACGCTGAAGGAGAGCAGGCTCTTGGTCTCGCCCGGCTTCAGCGTGATCGAATGCTGAACGGTCAAGAGGTCGAGGCTGGAGCCGGTGCCGAGACTCTGCGTCGCACTCGACGGCGGCGGCATTTTTCCGTTGCCGTAGGCGAAGCCCCATGCGGAATCGCCGGCGGTCGTGGAAAAGTCGTCGACGACGAAGCCGACGTCCGCCGTGGTCAATGTCGTATCGCCGCTGCTCGTGGCCTGGATCGCTACCGTGCTGTCCGCGCCGGAATTGGTGCTCCAGCTTGCGGTGAAGGTGACGTCCGCGTTGGTGGTGTTGGTGAAGCTGTCCAAGAAACGAGCGAAGCCGATCGCGGAGATCGTGGCGTCCGAAACCAGGATCGAGCGGGTGACGGCGACGCCGTTCGAGGTCAAGACCGGAATGGTGTTGAGTTCGCGCCCGTTGAAGTCCAGCGAGGCGATCTGCGGGTTGATGCCGGCGCCGTCGACGTTGAGCACGATGCCGCTGTCGAACGTATCGGTCTCGCCGTTGACCACGCCGAGACCGGAGCCCAGGCCGGACCCTGACACGGAGAGGCCAGACTGGAAGTCCCAATCCTGACCTTCGGTGTCGACCAGCGTGATGTTGATGGCCATGCGTGTCTCCTCAGCGCTTGCCTGGAGGCGTAACCCTCGTCTGCCGCTTGGCGCGGCATCAGGCAGCTTCGACGTGACGTTTCAAATGCTATTCCCGGCAGCACTAGGCGCCGGAATCTAACGCAACGTCAAGGGTCTTGCGTCGGTGTCCTTCGTAAAGACCTTCGCCCGCCGGCTCGACCAATCGTTTGGCGAGCCTATGCAATCGTGATCCACGCCGGCGCATGGTCGCTGGCGCCGTCCACACCTCGCACGTCTCGATCGACGCCAGCATCGCGCAGGCGCGGCGCGAGGTTCGGGCTGAGCAGCAGATGGTCGAGCCGCAAGCCTGAATTGCGCGACCAGCGCTCCCGTTTGTAGCTCCAGTACGTATAGATGCGCTCATCGGGATGACGCGAGCGCAGCGCGTCGGTCCAGCTGCGGCCTACCAGCCGGCGAAAGGCGGCCCGGCTCTCCGGCTGGATCAGCGCGTCGTCATCCCATGATTTCGTCGGGTAGATGTCGAGATCGGTCGGCGCGACGTTGTAATCGCCGGCGAGCACCACCGGCGCGCCGGTCTTTCGAAGCGTCGTCGCATGTTTGCGCAGACGTTCCAGCCAGGCGAGCTTGTGGTCGAATTTCGGGCCGGGTTGCGGATTGCCGTTGGGCGCATAGATCGAGGCGACGATGACGCCGCCGACGGCGGCCTCGATGTAGCGGCTCTGCTCGTCGGCCCCAACGCCGGCCAGGCCGACGCGCGTCAGGACCGGTTCGCGCCCCCGCGCCAGTATGGCCACGCCGTTCCAGGTTTTTTGCCCCAGCCAGACGGAACCATAGCCGGCATCCGCGAACGCCCGTTCGGGAAAGTCGACTTGCGCGGCCTTCAGTTCCTGCAGGCAGACGATGTCGGGCTGTCGCTTTTCGAGCCAGGCCAGAAGGTTTCGAAGGCGCTTGTTGACATTGTTGATGTTGAAGGTGGCGATCAGCAAAGATGGCGCCACGCCTCGATATCGGCCGGCATCGGCATCGGGTTGGGTCCCGGTCCCGGCGCGGGCCGCGGATCGGGCTCGGGGTCCGGAAAGGGTTCGGGCAGCGGGCCTGGGCGTCCTGGGGTCATGACGGAGTCTCCTCTGGCCCGCAAACGGCATGGCGCGCGCTTCGTTCCGGGCGCGAGGGGAAAGCCTATCCCGCGTCGGCCGCCTGCACCGCGGGAATTGGCCGCGCGGCGTTCGCCCGGTCGAAGGCGACGGCCTTGACGATCGCGAACACATTCCCGCCCACGGCGAGGCCGAGCAGATGGACGGATCGACGGGTCACCCGCGCGATGAGCCGATCGCCGCCGCAATCGACTGTGACCAGCGCGTCCGCGCCCGCGCCGCTCGCGATTTCCAGAACCTTTCCCGACAGGACATTGAGCGCGCTTATCCCGTCCGGCCTTTCGGTCGCGAGCATGATGTCGCGGGCGCGCAGGCGTGCGCGGACCCGTGCGCCCCGCGGCATGTCGATGGCCGGCGCCCGCCACTCGCCGCCAGCCGAGCGCAGCACGGTCAGCCCGAATTCCGCCTCATGGGCAACGATTTCGAGCTCGATGAGCACGCCGGCCTCGTCGCGTTCGTCGTCCGGCAGCAGATCAAGGCGCGACAGGATTTGCGCCGCCGGCCCCGACGCCATGACCCTGCCCGCCGAAAGAACGACGATGTCGGTGGCCAGCCGCCCGACTTCCGCCACCGAATGGCTGACATAGACGATCGGGATGCCGGCCTCGTCGCGCAGACGCTCGATATAGGGCATGATCTCGGCCTTGCGCGCCATATCGAGCGACGCGAGCGGTTCGTCCATGAGGATGAGCCTGGGGCTGGCGATCAGCGCGCGGCCGATCGCGACCCGCTGCTTCTCGCCGCCGGACAGGAGGGTCGGGCGGCGGTCGAGCAGATCGCCGATGCCCAAGAGGTCGACCACCCGGTCGAAGTCGGCGTAGCGGTCGCCGGCCGGCGTGAACCAGCGGCCGTAGCGCAGGTTCTGCGCGACCGTCATGTGCGGGAACAGGCGGGCGTCCTGGAAGACGTAGCCGATCCGGCGGCGATGGCTCGGCAGGAAGACGCGCCTGTCGGTGTCGACGAGCACCGCGCCGCCCACGACGATGCGGCCGCGCGCGGGCCGGGCGAGACCCGCGATGAGGTTGACCAAGGACGATTTTCCAGACCCGGAGGCGCCGAACAGCGCCGTCAGCCGGCCGCTGCTGTCGAAGGCGGCATCGAGGGCGAAATCGCCGAGGCGGTGACGGACATCGACAAGCAGCGTCATTCGATGTCCATGCGCCGGCTGACGCGGCGGGCCAGCACCTCGGAGGCGACGAGCGCGACCATGGCTATGGCGATCGACACCAGCGTCAGCCGCAGCGCGCCGACATCGCCGCCCGGCACCTGGGTGAAGGTGTAGATTGCCGACGGCAGGGTCTGGGTCTCGCCCGGGATGTTGGAGACGAAGGTGATGGTCGCGCCGAACTCGCCCATCGCCTTGGCGAAACACAGGATCATGCCCGCTATGACGCCGGGGAGGATAAGCGGCAGCGTGACGGTCGCGAAGACCCAGGCGGGATCGGCGCCGAGCGTCGAAGCCGCCGCCTCGAGCTTGCGGTCGACCGCCTCGATGGAAAGCCGGATGGCGCGCACCATCAGCGGAAAGCCCATGACGCCGCAGGCGAGCGCCGCGCCCGTCCAGCGGAACGAGAATATGATGCCGAATGTCTGTTCGAGGAATGAGCCGATCGGTCCGCGCCGTCCGAAGCTCAGCAGAAGAAGGTAGCCGGTGACGACAGGCGGCAGAATCAGCGGCAGATGGACGACGCCGTTGAGGATCGATTTTCCCGGAAAGTTTCGCCGCGCCAGGACATGGGCGACGAGGATGCCGAAAGGCAGGCTGACGATCGTGGCCCAGACCGAGACCTTGATCGAAAGCCGCACCGCATTCCACTCGTCGGGACCAAGGCGCAGCCACTCCATCGTCTGGTCACGCCGTTCTGTTGCGAAATCCTATCGCGTCAGTACCGTAAAGCCCTCGGCTTCGAAAAGCGCTTTCGCCCTGGCCGACCGCAGGCATTTCAGGAAGGCCGGCGTGTCGTCGTCCTTCGAGTCAGTCGTCTGGGCGACCGGGTAGATGATGGGCTTGTGCGAATCCTCGGGAAAGGTCCCGACGATCCTGACCTTCGTGTCGGCCGCCGCGTCGGTCTTGTAGACGATGCCGAGCGGCGCCTCGCCGGTCGAAACCAGGGCGAGCGCGGCGCGGACATTCTCGGCCTGCGCCACCTTGCCCTCGACAGATCCCCAGACGCCGAGCTTTTCCAGCGCGGCCTTGCCGTACTTGCCGGCCGGCACCGAATCGACGTTGGCCATCGCAAGCCTGCCGTCGCCGAGCAGGCCGGCGAGGTCGAAGTTCGGCGCAATCTCCGTCCCGGCGGCCGAATCGGCCGGCGCGATCAGCACGATGCTGTTGCCGAGCAACCGCACCTCGGTATCCTTCCGTGTCAGATTCTTGTCCGACAGATACTTCATCCAGTCGAGGTCGGCGGAGATGAATACGTCGGCAGGCGCGCCTTCCTCGATCTGCTTGGCGAGCGCCGAGCTTGCCGCATAGGACACCGTCGCCTTTTCGCCGACCTCGGCCTCGCAGGCCGCATTGACGTTGTCGAGCGCGTTCTTCAGGCTCGCCGCCGCAAAGACCGTCACCGCATCGGCGGCGGAAGCCGGCGGCGAGGCGAGGAGCAGCCCCGCCAAACCGACGGCCGCGCCGACAATTCTCATCCCGAGCCTGTTTTCCGTCTTCATCGCCAACTCCCTGACGTGCGCACGATCCGGTCCGGCCACCGCAGGACGGCGCCGATCCCATATCGATATATCCGACCATATATAACACGGATAGCCTGTCCCGGAAAAAAGCCCGGCGGGCTCGACGTTGCGCCAAGGGGCGGTCGCACGCGCGAAAGCCGACCGGAGCGTTAACAACAAATGAAGATCGCCCGCTCGGCAAATTGACTTTCGGCTCCGGATTTTGAATAGGTGCGGCCAGTTGGTGGGGGCGCCGGAGCCATGGTGGAACGTCAGTCGTCTGTCCCGGCGCGGTCAGCATCGGCCGGTCCGTTCTCCGATGCGCGCATGCTGCTCGCCCGTTTTTGCCTGCTGCTCGTTTTCTTCGCCGTGGGGCTGACGGCGGCGCAAGCGGATGTCTGTTCGGCGCTTCGCGCGCAGCTAGGCGGGTCGGGACAAGGCGCGCGAAGCGCGGCGCTGACCCGGCAATTGAACGCGATCGGCGCCCTGCAGCGCCAGCGCAACTGCAGCGTCTGGGGCAGCGGATTGTTCAGCGCCTGCCGCGACCTCGCCTCGAGGCGGGCGGACGCGCAGCGGCAACTGCAATCGGCGGCGCGCGCGACCGGCAACGCCGGCGTGATCCCGGCGCGGCTCGACGATCTCGGATGCGGCTCTTCCCGGCGCGCGTCGCGCCGTTCGGAAGACCAGACCGAAAGCCGGGCTGGCATCTTCGCAAGCAGCGCGCGGCTGTTCTGCGTCCGGCCAAGCGACGGCTATTTTTTTCCGGCGCCGCATTCGCAATTCGCCGCCAGGCAGGATTTGAAGACGACGCTCGATATGTGCCGCTTCATTTGCGAGGACGCTTCGATCGACGTCTATTCGCTGGGCGATTTCGGGCTGGAGACCGAGGAGATGGCGTCGGTCGATACCCGGAAGAAATACCTCGACCTGCCGACGGCCTTCGCCTATCGCGAAAACGCGGAATTCAAGGCCTGCGATCTTCAGCGCTATTATCGCCGCGTCAACGAGGCGCGCGCCCGCACGGTCACGCCCAAGGACCTGAGCAACGCCAACATCCCCGCGCCGACGCCGCGTCCGGACTTCGCGCCGAGCGGCGAGACGACGTCCGGGCTGACGGCTTATGCCGAGGACGCTCCGACCCGGCCCATGCCGAGCCGGCGCGTGAGACAGGTCGGGACATCGTTCTTTCCGCCGCAATAGCCAATCATCGCGCGGCTTTCGGCGCTTGACCGTCGACCGGCCCGTACGCGAAGACGCCGCCGCGCGTCGCGGCCCGCGCTTCGGCCTGACCGAAATCCGGCACGGCATAGTGCGCGATCGGACGCAGCCGGGCGAGCGGCAGATGAATGCGGTATGGATCGCCGACCAGCACGTCGATGCCCGCCGCCAGACAGCGGTCGAGGAACGCCGCCGTTCGGGTCGCCGTCGGGCCGTCGTAAAAGAGGTCGCCGACCGTGACGATATCGACCGAGGGCGGCGGCCCGCCGAGCAGGTCCCCGCCGATCGCGGCGAGCGCGACGCCGTTGGCTTGCGCATTGAGGCCGGCGGCGCAGATCGCGTCGGGGTCGATGTCGGCGGCGAGAACCGCGCTTGCGCCGGCCAGGGCCGAAGCGATCGCGACCAGCCCCGACCCGGTCCCCAGATCCAGCACGCGGCGGCCGGCGACCGACGCCGGGTGGTCGAGGATGTGGCGGGCGAGCGCCAGGCCGCCCGCCCACCGATAGGCCCAGTACGGCGGCGGCGCATCGCACCGATTCCGATCTGCAAGCCTTCCCAGGCCGCTGCCGGCGTGAGGCGAATAAAGGTGGATTTCCGGGATCGACCGCACGGGCAGCAGACGAAGATTTTCGCGGATGAACTTCGTCGCGCCGATCTCAGCCACGATAGGCGACGAGGACCGCGCCCGCGCCGATGAAGGCGACCCCGAGCCAGTTGGGCAGCGAAAGCCGTTCGCCCAGAAAGACGACGGCGAAGATCGCCACCATCACGACGCTGAGCTTGTCGATCGGCGCGACGCGGGCAGCGTCGCCGATCTTCAATGCGCGGAAATAGCAGGCCCACGACGCGCCCGTCGCGAGCCCCGAGAGGACGAGGAACAGCCAGCTCCTGCCCGAGACCGAGCCCGGCGCCTGCCAGTTGCCGGTTGCGACCAGGATCGCGCCCAGCGCGCAGAGGATGACCACGGTGCGGA
This sequence comes from uncultured Rhizobiaceae bacterium, assembly GCA_964244725.1. GTDB lineage: Bacteria > Pseudomonadota > Alphaproteobacteria > Rhizobiales > Rhizobiaceae > Kumtagia. The sequence goes on along the minus strand of CAXTJQ010000001.1, from coordinate 389,267 downwards.
CGAAGGTCGCGAAATCCGAATTGACGTTCTCGATGCCGATCTTGGCGAAGATCGCGGTCAGCGCCGCAAAGGCCGCCGAGAGGACGGCCCAGAATTGCCACGACATGGTGATGTCTCTCATTGGATCACCCCGCCAGATAGGCGGGCAGGTCGGCGATCGACGCCAGCACGACATCGGCCATCGGCATCAGCGTCTCGCGCGTGCCGGTGCCCGACAGGACGCCGATCGCCAAGCCCGCGCCACCGGCGCGGGCCATTTCGAGGTCGTGGCGGTTGTCGCCGACCATGGCGATCTGCGCCGGCTTCAGGCCGGTGAGGTCGCAGAAGGCATAAAGGGAGTCGGGCGCCGGCTTCGGGTTGGCGACGGCGTCATAGCCATAGGCGGCGTCGAACATTTGAGCCATGCCGAGCGCCAGCAGCGTCTTTTCCGCTCCGGCGGTCGAGTCGTTGGTCGCAACGCCGAGACGAAAGCCGGCGGCATGGAGCTCCGCGATCGCCTTCCTCGCGCCGGCCAGCGCGACCGCCCGCCGCGCCCCCTCCTCCGCCGTGAAGGCGTCGAAGCCCGATATGATGTGCTGGCGTTCATCGGCGGGGAGATCCGGATGCCAGAGCGCGACGATGTCGGCATTGGTCCCGGCGGCGAACACCGAATCCGCTTTGAAACACCGCGCTTCGAAGTCGTAGCCGGCGACGGCCATGAGGTCGTCGGCCCTGCCGCGATCGCCATCGGCCGCCCGCAATGCTAACAGGTCGCCGAGCGCGAACCAGGTCTTCTGGAAATCGACAAGCGTCCCGTCCTTGTCGAACAGCACGCCGCGAATCCCGCGCGGATCGGTCACGCCCTGGCCCGCAGGGCGCGGATGTGGGCGACGAGGCCGGCCGTCGACGCATCCTCGTGCGAGGCGTCCTTGTTGCCCTCGATGACCGGCAGCAGGTTGGTCGCGAGTTCCTTGCCGAGTTCCACGCCCCATTGGTCGAACGAATTGATGCCGAACAGGGCGCCCTCGACGAAGACGCGGTGCTCGTAGAGCGCGATGAGGCGGCCGAGCGTATGCGGATCGAGCCGGTCATAGAGAATCGTGATCGAGGGCCGGTTTCCGGAGAAGACGCGATGCGGGGCGACCCGGTCGACGTCGTCGTGCGACATCCCCTTGGACAGCATCTGACTGCGCGCTTCCTCCAGCGTGCGTCCCTTCATCAGCGCCTCCGACTGGGCGACGCAGTTCGCCAGGAGCAGATCGTGATGGTGCTTCAGGTCCGGTTCGTGGCCATTGGCGGCGACGATGAACTCGACTGGAATGATGTCGGTCCCCTGATGCAAAAGCTGGAAGAAGGCGTGCTGGCCGTTGGTGCCGGGCTCGCCCCAGACGAGCGGGCCGGTCGGGGTCGTGACACGCGCGCCGTCGAGCGTGACGCTCTTGCCGTTCGATTCCATGTCGAGCTGCTGCAGGTAGGCCGGCAGGCGCGACAGGCGCTGGTCGTAGGGGATGACCGCGCGGGCCGGAAAGCCGCAGACGACGCGATGCCAGAAGCCGACCATGCCAAGAACGGCCGGCAGGTTCGAGAGCAGCGGCGCGGTCCTGAAATGCGTGTCCATCGCGTGCGCGCCGTCGAGGAAGGCGCGGAAGTTCCGCGGACCGATCGAGATCATGATCGGCAGGCCGATCGCCCCCCAGAGCGAATAGCGGCCGCCTACCCAGTCCCAGAAGCCGAAGACGCGATCGGCCTCGATGCCGAAGGCCGCGATCTTCTCCAGCGCCGTCGAGACCGCCGCGAAATGCCGGCCGACGCCGTCCTTGCCCACAGCCGCCTCGATCCATACCCGAGCCGTCGCGGCGTTGGTCATGGTCTCGACCGTCGTGAACGTCTTCGACGCGACGACGATCAGCGTCGTCTCGGGGTCGAGCGCGGCCAGCGTGTCGTGGATGTGGGCGCCGTCGATGTTGGAGACATAATGCGCGCGCGGTCCGTCGTGGTAGGGCGCAAGAGCCAGCGTCGCCATCGCCGGGCCGAGGTCTGAGCCGCCGATGCCGATGTTGACGATGTCGGCGATGGCCTTGCCGGTCGCACCCGGCAGACTGCCGTCGCGTATGCCCCCGGCGAAGCGCGCCATTGCGTCAAGCACGCCGAGCACCTCCGGCGCCACGTCGACGCCGTCGAGCAGGACGCTCGCGCCGGCCGGGTTGCGCAAAGCGGTATGGAGCACCGCCCGATCCTCGGTGACGTTGATTTTCTCGCCGGCAAACATCGCGTCGCGCCGCTTTTCAACGCCGGCGGCATGGGCCAGCCCTTCCAGCAGCCGCATCGTGGTCGGGTCGACCGCGCATTTCGACCAGTCGAGGAGAAGGTCGCCATTCGTCAGCGACAGCTGGCCAAACCGTTTCGGATCGTTGGCGAATGCCTTGCGCATGTCCGTCGCGAGATTGCGGCGGTGATCGCGCAGGGCCTGGATCGCGGCTTCGATGGACGCTTTCGTCATGTCGAGATGCTCCGACTTGCGATTGAGGTTCGCGCGAGACCTAGCACGGCTCGTCCGCGCTGAGCACCGTCCGCTCCGGCAATTTTAGCGAGCCATGCCGAAACCGGCGACGGCGGCAGCCAGCCATCACCGGCATGCATCCTTGCGATCAGAAATTTTGATTGGCGCAACGCATTGGGCCACGACTAGCATCGCATGGTCCACCAAACGCGAGGAGCCGCCGATGGCGCAGCGAACCGATACGGCGATCTGGTCGGGATTGTTCCGGATCTCGGCCGAGTCCGGCCAGACGCTGCAGGCGCAGATCAGGCAGGCGATCGTCGCGGCGATCCTAGATCGGCAGATCGCGGCGTCGATGCCGCTGCCGTCCTGCCGGATTTTGGCCGGCAAGCTTGGCGTGGCGCGCGGCACGGTCGTGCTCGCATTCCAGCAACTGGTCGACCAGGGATTCCTGGTGGCGCGCGAGCGGCGCGGGCATTTCGTCAATCCGGAAGTGCTGGCGACGCCCGCCAAGCCGCACCACAAAAACCCCGACACGACCAGCGATGTCGACTGGAAGCAGTTGCGCAAGCTCGCGCCGAGCGACATGCCGCGCCCCGCCAAGCAGGAAAACTGGATCAAGTCGGCCTACCCCTTCGTCTACGGCCAGTTCGACCCGGCCCTGTTTCCGACCGCCGAGTGGCGCGAGTGCAACCGCATGGCGCTGGCGGTGCTCGAAATCCGCAACTGGGCGGCCGACATGGTCGACCGCGACGATCCGCTGCTGATCGAGCAGATCCAGGCGCGGCTGCTGCCGCGGCGCGGCATCTTCGCCAATCCGGATGAGATCATGGTCACGCTCGGGGCGCAAAACGCACTCTACATGCTCGCCAACCTTCTGATGGCGCGCGGCACCAAGGTCGCCATCGAAGACCCGGGATATCCGGATGCGCGCAGCATTTTCCGGCTAGCCGGCGCGAGCGTTCACCCGACGCCGGTCGACCGGCACGGCATCGTGACGTCGGCCATCCCCGACGACGCGCAGTTCGTGTTCGTGACGCCGAGCCATCACTGCCCGACCATGGCGCCGCTCGATGCGGTGCGGCGGCAGGACCTGCTGGCGCGGGCCAACCGCAACCGCCAGATCGTCATCGAGGACGGGTACGACAGCCAGCTGGTCGACGAGGCGCCGCAGCAGGCGCTGAAGAGCCTCGACCGGACGGGGCGCGTCATCTATGTCGGTTCGATGTCCAAGACGCTCGCGCCAGGGCTGCGCATGGGCTACATCGTGGCGCCGGCGGAACTGATCACGGAACTGCGCGCGTTGCGCCGGTTCATGTTCCGCCATCCGCCGGCCAACAACCAGCGCGCCGTAGCGCTGTTCCTCTCGCTCGGTCATCATGAAGCGCTGGTCAGGCGTCTCTCCTCGGCCTTCGAGGACCGGCGCAGGCGGCTGGCGCACGCGATCGACGCCTTCCTGCCGGAATGGCGCCCGGCGTATTCGGGGGGCGGGACCTCGCTTTGGCTGGAAGGGCCGCGCGGCAGCGATTCACGCCGCCTCGCCGAGGCCGCGACGGCGCGCGGCGTCCTCGTCGAGCCCGGCGACCGCTTCTTCGACCAGCCGACAACGCCCAGCCGATTCATGCGGCTCGGCATTTCCTCGATCGCCCTGCAGCATATCGAGCCCGGCATTTGCGAATTGGCCAGTGCTTCGATGCGCCGTCCTGCCGCCGCCTGAACCGCGACGGCCCGGGAGATCGTCCCGGGGGCCGCGGCGGCGAACTCAAGCGCGGACCGTTCCCGGGCGCACGCAAATTCATCGACCCGCATGGCGATGGCTGCTATCTGGGAGCAGCGGGCATTCCGCGCGTGCTTGGGAGGCAAAATGGCGCTGGCCATCGAAGGGGAAGAGACGATCGCGGCGCCGATCGGCAGGGTCTGGGAGGCGCTCAACGACCCGGACATTCTGAAGGCCTGCATTCCGGGGTGCCAGAGCCTGGAGAAGAAATCCGACACCGAGCTTGCCGCAGTCGTGAAACTCAAGATCGGACCGATCGGCGCGACGTTCAGCGGCGAGGTGACGCTCAACAATCTCAATCCACCGCATTCCTACACCATTTCCGGCGAAGGCAAGGGCGGCATCGCCGGCTTCGCGAAAGGCGGCGCGGATGTCACCCTGACAGAAGCCGAGGGCGACCGGACGCTGCTGAAATACGCGGCCAAGGCCGATGTCGGCGGCAAGATGGCGCAACTCGGCAGCCGGCTGATCGCGTCCACCTCGAAGAAGCTCGCCGGAGAATTCTTCGCGGCGCTCAACGCCAAGGTGAGCGGATCCTGAGGGTCGCCGAATCCTTCACTCGAACACGATCGCCGGCGCGGCGCCCGCCGATTTCGCCTGCTCCTCGCCGATCCGCTCTAAGACTTTGGCGGCGATGTCGCGGTAGACCTTCGCCTGTGGACCGGAGGGGTCCGACACGACCACCGGCGTGCCGGCATCGGAGGTTTCGCGAATCGCCATCTCAAGCGGAACTTCGCCCAGAAAGGTGACGCCAAGACGCTCGGCTTCGCGCCGCGCGCCGCCATGGCCGAAAATATCGTAGCGCGCGCCGGTGTCGGGCGCGATGAAATAGCTCATGTTCTCGACGATTCCGAGCAAGGGCACGTCGACCTTCCTGAACATGTTGAGACCCTTGCGCGCGTCGATCAGCGCGAGATCCTGCGGCGTCGAGACGATGACGGCTCCAGCCAGCGGCACCTGCTGCGCCATGGTCAATTGCGCGTCGCCGGTGCCGGGCGGCATGTCGACGACGAGCACGTCGAGCGGCCCCCATTCGACCTCGCGCAGCATCTGCGTCAGCGCCGACATGACCATCGGCCCGCGCCAGATCATCGGCGTCTCCTCGTCGACGAGGAAGCCCATCGACATGACCTTGAGGCCGTAATTCTCCATCGGCCTGAGTATCTTGCCATCGACGGTCTGGGGCCGTCCGCTGATCTTGAGCAGGCGCGGAATCGAGGGACCATAGATGTCGGCGTCGAGCAACCCGATCCTCAGGCCCGTCGCGGCGAGCCCGAGCGCGAGATTGACGGCGGTCGTCGATTTGCCGACGCCACCCTTGCCGGAGGCCACGGCGATGATGGAGGCGATGCCGGGAATGCCGCGCCGACCCTGCGTCCGGGATGGCGGCGAAGGAGGAGGCGTTGCGGGGGCCGCGCGGGTGGACGGCTGCATGGGCGGGCGCGGCGGGGCCGGCCGCTGGATGGCCGCCTCCATGCCGCCGCCCTTCTTCTCCGCCGTCAGCGCGACGACCGCGCCGGCGACATCGGACAAGCCCTTCACGGCCCGCTCAGCCGCGGCCCGCAACGGCTCGAGTTCCTGCGCGCGCGCAGCCGGCACGGTGATGGAGAAGAACACCTTGGAATCGGCGATGAAGATTTCCGACACCAGCCCGAGATCGACGATATTGCCGGAAAAGTCCGGACCCTGGATGGTCCTGAGCTTCTCGATGACGATTTCCTTGGTGACGGCCATTCTGTCCTGCCCCGGGCGTTGCGCCCCAGCAGATAGATCAGTTTCCGCGTCTGACCAAGGCGGCGATGCGACATGACGCGTCTGTCATCTGGCGTCAGCAACCGTGCGGCGCCCTGTTGCCGCTTGTGCCGGAAGGCCGTAATTTCGCCCTGCGGCGTTCTCCTAGCGAGACATGAGGCCGCACGACAGGACGACGCACGCGTTCGACGGACCGAAAAACCCATTTAACGGAGGACAACGATGTCGATATCAGACCTGGCCAAGGACTTCACCGCCTTGCTCAAGCAGCAGGATCACAATGGCGCCGCGCGGAAATACAATGCCGATGACATCGTCAGTTACGAGGCGATGGAGGGGCCGATGGCGGTTTGCAAGGGAAAGGACGCCGTCAAGCAGAAGGGCGAATGGTGGCAGGCCAACCATGAGGTTCATGGCGGCTCGGTGGAGGGACCGTATGTCAACGGCGACCAGTTCGCGGTCCGGTTCAGCATGGACGTGACACCCAAGGCAACCGGCGAACGCATGACGATGGACGAAGTCGGCGTCTACACAGTCAAGGACGGCAAGATCGTCGAGGAGCGGTTCTACTATTGAGGTTTTCCCCTTGCACTATCGCGCGCCCGCATCGCCGATGACATGCGGGAGTTTGGAATATTCCAGGGGGTGTGTCGGCATCGGGCCGATGCGAGCGTCCTGGAATCGTTTCGTGTCTATCCCAGGAGGATCGTTCCGTGAAAAAGATCATAACCTGTCTATGGTTCGACAAGAATGCCGAGGAGGCCGCCAACTACTACACGACCGTGTTCCGAAGGGCATCCGTCGGCAAAATCACCATGACCCCTGCCGGCGGCGAGCCGCGCACGACGGAAGGCGAGGTCATTACGGCCGAGTTCGAGATCGAGGGCCAGGCGTTCGTCGGGTTGAACGGCGGCAAGCAGAACTTCTCCTTCAACGACAGCGTCTCGTTCCAGATCATGTGCGCGGATCAGGCCGAGGTCGACGAGTATTGGAGCAAAATCCTCGACGGTGGCGGCAAGGCGGTCGCATGCGGATGGATCCGCGACAAATATGGCGTGCGCTGGCAGATCGTGCCGGAAATATTGCTGCCGCTGATTGCGGATCCGGATGCAGCCAAGGCCGCACGGGTGTTCCAGGCGATGACGCAGATGGTCAAGCTCGACGTGGCGAAGATCGAGGCTGCGGCGAAGGGGTAGCGCCGACGCTTCAGGAGGCGAGAGCCCGGCGGACCGCGTCGGGCTCCTTGTCGATCACACGAAGCAGCGTGGTCATGGCGGTATCAGGACGCCGGCGACCCTGCTCGTAGGATTCCATGGTTCGCGACGGGATGTGAAACGTCGCTTCGAACTCTTTCGTGCTGCGCGCCACCTTGCGGCGGATTTCCTTGATTTTACCCGGCGTCAGGATCTGGTTGTCGACGACATAACTTTCAGCCTCGATTTCTCCGCGCAGATGCGCTGCCATTTCGTCGAATGCTTCGACCAGGTCCGCTCCGACACTGCTCATCGTTTAAGTCCTTTCAATGTTTCGATCGTAGCGAGAATAGCCTTGCGCTGTTCCGGCGACAGGTCGTCACGCTCGCTCTTCGGGTAAGCCGTCATGAAGTAGACCGTTTCTCCGACGGCCAGGTAGCAGATGAGTCGACCGCCGCCGCTCTTTCCTCTTCCAGGCAGAGCGAATCGCGCTTTCCGGACGCCTTTCAGCCCAACCATGAGAGGTTGGGCATCCGGTGCGCGGAGGATCTTCAATTCTATCGTCCGCATACCCTCATCGTCCAAACCCATCCGCTCCATTGCGCGAAGGTACGGTTTCAGGCGAACGATCCTCATGGCTTAAAATACTACAGTCTATCAGTACGTCAATGACGTAGTCCTTGAATGTCTCCATCCATGTAGCGTCTTGTGCCGTCACTGTTTTCGTTCGACGTTGATTTGATGATCGACAAGCTCGAATTCTTCATCGCGCTCGCCAAGGCGAGGCATTTCGGCAAGGCGGCCGAAGATTTGGGCATCACCCAGCCGACGCTGTCGGCGGCGATCAAGCAACTCGAGGATCAGCTCGGCGTCATGCTGGTGCTGCGCGGGTCGCGGTTTCAGGGCCTCACCCCCGAGGGCGAACAGGTGCTGGTGTGGGCGCGGCGCATCGCCGGCGACGCGCGCACCCTGCGCGAGGAGATGCGCGCGGCGCGGCGCGGGCTTTCGGGGCGCATCCGCATCGCCGCGATCCCGACGGCGCTCGCCATGACGCCGCGCCTGACGACGCCGTTCCGGCAGAAACATCCCGGCGTGACGTTTTCGATCCTGTCGCGGACGTCGATCGACGTGCTGTCGCTGCTGGGCAATTTCGACATCGACGCCGGCATCACCTATCTCGACAACGAGCCGTTGGGAAACGTCCTCTCCGTGCCGCTTTACTCGGAGCGCTATCAGCTTATCACCGCAGCCGGAAATCCGTTCTCGGAGAAGAAAAACGTCACCTGGGCGGAAGTCTCGGAACTGCCGCTCTGCCTGTTGACCCCCGACATGCAGAACCGCCGGCTGATCGACCAGCATCTCGCGGAAGCCGGCGCGGTGGCGCGCCCGACGCTCGAATCCAATTCGATGATCGTGCTGTTCTCCCATATCCGCACCGGTCAATGGTCGTCGATCATGCCGCTCAATCTTGCGGAAACCTTCGGTTTTGCCGAGCCGATCCGGGCGATCCCGATCGTCGAGCCGGACGCGAGCCATCTCGTCGGCCTGGTTGCCGCCAGGCGCGAGCCGCATACGCCGCTCGTCGCGGCGCTGCTGGACGAGGCGATGACGCTGGCGAGCCTTTTCGGGACGCCGCCGTCGTCCAAGTCATGAAGACCAGCTTGATAGAAGAATTCTATCGACCAACGATTCCTCATTATTGATTTTCGCTGTTTGGTCTGACTTCTAGATGCATGCGTCAGAATTTTGGGCGCTGACAGGGAGGGCGCTGCGTGTCGTTGCAGCCAGCACGTACCGAAACCCCGATCGACGTCGTCGTGCGCACCGCCGCGGTGATCGCCGAGTCGAACGGCCTCGAAGGACCGTTGCTGCCGATCCTGCATGGCGTTCAGGCCGAGTTCGGCTTCGTGCCGACGGGATCGCTGCCGGTCATCGCCGAGGCGCTGAACATCTCCAACGCCGAAGTCCACGGCGTCGTCAGCTTCTATCACGACTATCGCCGTCAGCCCGCCGGCCGCAACATCCTGAAGCTTTGCCAGGCGGAAGCCTGCCAGTCGATGGGGTCTGAAGTTGTCGCCAACCGGTTGAAGCAGCGTCTCGGCATCGGGTTTCATGAAACCTCAGGCGACGGTTCGGTGACGCTGGAGCCGGTTTATTGCCTGGGCCTCTGCGCCTGCGCCCCGGCGGCGATGCTCGACGGCGAAGTCATCGGGCGGGTCGACGCCGAGGCGATCGACGAGATCGTCGAGGCGGTGCTGGCGTGACTGCCACCATCTACATCCCCGGCGATTCCGGCGCGCTGGCGCTCGGCGCGGAGAAGGTCGCCAAGGCAATTGCGAAGGAAATCGCCGATCGCGGGATTGATGCGAAAATCGTGCGCAACGGGTCGCGCGGCGCGTATTTTCTCGAGCCGATGGTCGAGGTCGAGACCGAAAACGGACGCATCGCCTACGGCCCGGTCCAGGCGAAGGACGCGCCGGGGCTGTTCGCCGCGGGTTTCCTCTCCGGCGGCGCTCACGCATTGTCGCTGGGCTACCCGGAAAGACTGCCGTTCTTCGCAAAGCAGACGCGCCTGACCTTCGCGCGCTGCGGCATCACCGATCCGCTGTCGCTCGACGATTACAAGGCGCATGGCGGATTGCGCGGGCTTCAGAACGCTATCGCGCTGACGCCGGTCGATGTGGTCAAGCAAGTTACGGAATCTGGGCTTCGCGGGCGCGGCGGGGCGGGTTTCCCGACCGGCATCAAGTGGAAGACCGTCCTCGACCAGGTCTCCGACCCCAAATACATCGTCTGCAACGCCGACGAAGGCGACAGCGGGACCTTCGCCGACCGCATGATCATGGAGGGCGACCCCTTCGTGCTGATCGAGGGCATGGCGATCGCCGGGATCGCAACCGGAGCGACCAAGGGCTTTATCTATATCCGCTCGGAATATCCGCATGCGATCCGGGTGATGATCAGGGCGGTGGAGATCGCGCGGCGCGAGCGCATCCTCGGTTTCAACGTACTCGGCTCGCCGAACGCCTTCGACATCGAGATCCGTTCCGGCGCCGGCGCCTATGTCTGTGGCGAGGAAACGGCGCTGCTGAACAGCCTCGAAGGCAAGCGCGGCGTGGTGCGGGCAAAGCCCCCGCTGCCGGCGATCCAGGGCCTGTTCGGCAAGCCGACCGTGATCAACAATGTGATCTCGCTCGCCTCCGTGCCGGTGGTCATGGACCGAGGCGCCGCCTTCTACAAGGATTTCGGCATAGGCCGGTCGCGCGGCACGATCCCGATCCAGATCGCCGGCAACGTCAAGAATGGAGGCCTGTTTGAAGCGGCGTTCGGGATGACGCTGGGCGATATCGTCGAGGGCATCGGCGGCGGCACGGCCACGGGGCGTCCGGTCAAGGCGGTTCAGGTCGGCGGGCCGCTCGGGGCGTATTTTCCGCCGGCGCTGTTCGACACGCCGTTCGATTACGAAGCGTTCGCGGCCAAGGACGGGTTGATCGGCCATGCGGGAATCACGGTGTTCGACGACACCGCCGACATGCTCAAGCAGGCGCGCTTTGCGATGGAGTTCTGCGCGATCGAAAGCTGCGGCAAGTGCACGCCCTGCCGCATCGGCTCGACGCGCGGGGTCGAGACCATCGACAGGATTTCCGCCGGCATCGAGCCGGAGAAGAACATCGCACTGGTCACCGACCTCTGCAACACGATGAAGTTCGGATCGCTGTGCGCGCTGGGTGGGTTCACGCCGTATCCGGTGATGAGCGCGCTGACGCACTGGCCGCAGGATTTCAGGACGCGGGCAGTGGCGGAGGCTGCGGAGTAGTCATGAAGGACACTGCCGAAGTGATCAACTTCATGAGTTTGTACGGCAGGTTGATTGGCTTGGACTTGGAACCGTTAGAACTTGAAGATATCTCACAGAGTGACGAAAAAATTCGCGAGCTTTGTATAAATTTGCATTTTGCTGCCTGGACGCTTCGTCTTAGCGAGCGACACGACCTCGATATCTTTACAGGTCCTTCAGACCCTAAATTTATAAATCAATTTCGAGATTTCGAAAACCGTTTCGAACAGACTATAAACGAAGTTTGGTTCGGTGGTGTCGATCTTGGTACGGGCAGAGAAGAAGCTAGCGCGTCGAAATTGCCAACTCATTTGAAAGCTAAGCGACAATGGGAAATGGCCGACGAGAATGCCTTGGAGAAAGCCAAGGCTATTGAGGGTGCGTTGGACTTTGCTGCGGACCAAGCTACTCAGGACCATCGCGGCTTCCCAGATGGCTTCGCAGACGAGATTGCAGACGCAGTCTTGGCTTGGGAGGAAACCCGAAAAAGCAGCGGTTTGAGCCTTCGTGGTATGCTTCGTAGGCGTCAGCTTGTCCCGTTTACGCTTATTCCACGCCACGTTCATGAGAAATTTGGGGCGAGCGGAAAACTGTCTCTCTTCTCGCTCCTGCGGGAGGCTCAGAACTGCTTCGTCTTCGGTTCATTTCTCGCTTCGTTCATCGTTATGCGCGGCATTGTTGAGCAGGTTTTGCGAGATCACTACAAAGCCGGAGATGCGGATACAAACTTGGACAAACGAATAGATTTATGCGTCGGATTGCCTTCGCTCGCGAATAAGTCAGCCCTTCACAATCTCAGAATAATCGCAAATTCTGTTGCTCATTCCAATGAGGGCGAGAGCCACCGTTTAAAGGACAAAGATCGATCTGCATTTGAATTGCAGATTTCTTGGTTCATGTCGGTTGTGCGAGCACTGATCGAGGGTGCGCCAGTGAGTACCGCACAACAGACCGCCGCTCGTTTAGCTTGAATCTGAGGAAACTCCCCATGGGCATGATCCAGGAAATCGACTACGGTACGCCGGCATCGAAAGCCGAGAAGCAGGTCACGCTTGTCGTCGACGGATTTGCGGTCACCGTGCCCGAAGGCACGTCGATCATGCGCGCGTCGATGGAAGCGGGCATCGCCATCCCGAAGCTGTGCGCCACGGACATGGTCGACGCTTTCGGCTCGTGCCGGCTGTGCCTGGTCGAGATCGAGGGCCGCAACGGCACGCCCTCCTCCTGCACGACGCCGGTTGCGCCGGGCATGGTGGTCAAGACCCAGACGACCAGGCTGAAGGACATCCGCCGCGGCGTGATGGAGCTGTACATCTCCGACCACCCGCTCGACTGCCTGACCTGCGCTGCGAATGGCGACTGCGAGTTGCAGACGCAGGCGGGCGTCGTCGGCCTGCGCGACGTGCGCTACGGATATAAAGGCGAGAACCACGTCTTCAAGAAAAAGACCGGCGACCTGAACGCGGGCGCGGCAAACTTCAACTGGCTGCCAAAGGACGAGTCGAACCCGTATTTCACTTACGATCCGTCGAAATGCATCGTCTGCTCGCGTTGCGTGCGGGCCTGTGAGGAGGTTCAGGGCACGTTTGCGCTGACGATCGAGGGCCGCGGCTTCAACAGCCGCGTGTCGCCCGGCATGCATCAGCATTTCCTCGAGTCCGAATGCGTCTCCTGCGGCGCCTGCGTGCAGGCCTGCCCGACCGCGACGCTGACCGAAAAGTCCGTCATCAGGATCGGCCAGCCGGAGCATTCGGTGGTCACCACCTGCGCCTATTGCGGCGTCGGCTGCTCGTTCAAGGCCGAGATGCGCGGCGACGAATTGGTGCGCATGGTGCCGTGGAAAGACGGCAAGGCCAATCGCGGCCATTCCTGCGTCAAAGGCCGCTTCGCCTACGGTTATTCGACGCATAAGGACCGCATCCTCAACCCGATGATCCGCGAGAAGATCACCGACCCCTGGCGCGAAGTGTCGTGGGACGAAGCCTTCGCGCACACGGCGAGCGAGTTCCGGCGCATCCAGTACCAGTACGGCAAGGGGTCGATTGGCGGCATCACCTCGTCGCGCTGCACCAACGAGGAGACCTATCTCGTCCAGAAGCTGATCCGCCAGGGTTTCGGCAACAACAATGTCGATACCTGCGCCCGCGTCTGTCATTCGCCGACCGGCTACGGCCTTGGCCAGACGTTCGGCACCTCGGCGGGCACGCAGGATTTCGATTCGGTCGAGGAGACCGATGTCGTGATGATCATCGGCGCCAACCCGACCGACGGCCATCCGGTGTTCGCCTCACGGCTGAAGAAGCGGCTGCGCAAAGGCGCGAAGCTAATCGTGCTCGATCCGCGCCGCACCGACATCGTGCGTTCGGCCCACATCGAGGCGCAGTTCCATCTGCCGCTCAGGCCGGGCACGAACGTTGCCGTGATCACGGCGCTGGCGCATGTCATCGTCACCGAGAGCCTGTTCGACGAAAAATTCATCCGCGAACGCTGCGACTGGTCCGAGTTCGAGGACTGGGCGGCGTTCGTCGCCGATCCGCGGAACTCGCCGGAAACGGTCGGCGCGTTGTCGGGCGTCGATCCGGACCTGATCCGCGGTGCTGCCCGCCTCTACGCACGCGGCGGCAACGGCGCGATCTATTACGGCCTCGGCGTCACCGAGCACAGCCAGGGCTCAACGACCGTGATGGCGATCGCCAACCTCGCCATGGCGACCGGCAATCTCGGCCGTCGCGGCGTCGGCGTGAACCCGCTGCGCGGACAGAACAATGTGCAGGGCGCCTGCGACATGGGCTCGTTCCCGCACGAACTGCCGGGCTACCGCCACGTCTCCGGCGAGGAGACGCGGGACATCTTCGAGAAGCTCTGGAACGTCAAGCTCGACGACGAACCCGGCCTGCGCATTCCCAACATGCTGGACGCCGCCGTCGACGGCACGTTCAAGGGCATCTACATCCAGGGCGAGGATATCCTGCAATCCGACCCGGACACGCATCACGTCGCGGCCGGGCTGGAGGCAATGGAGTGCGTCGTCGTCCACGACCTGTTCCTCAACGAAACCGCGAACTACGCGCATGTCTTTCTGCCCGGTTCGTCGTTCCTCGAAAAGGACGGCACCTTCACCAACGCCGAGCGGCGCATCAACCGCGTGCGCAAGGTGATGGCGCCCAAGAACGGGCTGGCCGACTGGGAAGTCACGCAGAAGCTCGCGCAGGCCATGGGCCTGAAATGGGATTATACGCATCCGTCCCAGGTCATGGACGAGGTCGCGGCGACGACGCCAAGCTTTGCCGGCGTGACCTACGATCTGCTCGACCGCGAGGGCTCTGTGACGTGGCCTTGCAACGAGAAGGCGCCGCTCGGCACGCCGATCATGCATATAGGCGGCTTCGTGCGCGGCAAGGGCAAGTTCATCCGCACCGAATATGTCGCGACGGACGAGAAGACCGGCCCGCGCTTCCCGCTGTTGCTCACCACCGGCCGCACGCTGTCGCAATACAATGTCGGCGCGCAGACCCGGCGCACCGACAATGGCGTCTGGCACGAGGAGGACCGGCTGGAAATCCACCCGCACGACGCGGAGAATCGTGGCTTGGGCGACGGCGACTGGGTGCGCATCCAGAGCCGCGCCGGCGAGACGACGCTGCGGGCGCTCGTCACCAGCCGCGTGTCGCCGGGCGTCGTTTACACGACGTTCCATCATCCGAACACGCAGGCCAATGTCATCACCACCGACTTCTCCGACTGGGCGACGAACTGCCCGGAATACAAAGTGACCGCCGTGCAGGTCGCGCCGTCGAACGGGCCGAGCGACTGGCAAGTCGAGTACAACGAACAGGCGCGGATGAGCCGGCGGATACAGCCCGTGCTGGAAGCGGCGGAATAAGTCGTGACGCCCCCTCCACCGCCTACGGCGGTCCCCCTCCCCCGCTCCGCAGGGGAGGATAAAGTGGACGCCCCCTCCACCGCCTACGGCGGTCCCCCTCCCCCGCTCCGCAGGGGAGGATAAAGTGGACGCCCCCTCCGCCGCCTACGGCGGTCCCCCTCCCCCGCTCCGCGGGGGAGGATCCGGCGTCGGAGCCGGCCGCGGCCTTGGATCCTCCCCCGTTCACGGGGGAGGGGGACCACGCAAAGCGTGGTGGAGGGGGCGCATCATCGGACCAAATCCATGACTCGCCCTGCCCTTACTCAGATCACCCGCCTCGCCCACCGCGCCGCCGGCGTCAGTACAGCCGGACGCATGGTCCCCGAGGAAACGCCGATCGCGTTTTCTTTCGCGGGCGCGACGCACGCCGTCATGATGGCGTCGCCCGCCGATCTCGAGGACTTCGCGCTCGGCTTTTCGCTGACCGAGGGCATCATCAAGTCGCCCGGCGAGATCGAATCGATCGAGGTCGAGGATCACGGGGCTGGAATCGACATCCAGATTCGGCTGAAGGACAGCGCCAACACGCGTTTCGAGCAGCGGCGGCGCAGGCTGGCCGGGCCGGTCGGCTGCGGGCTGTGCGGCATCGAGTCGATCGAGGAAGCGATGCGCGCGGTCGAACGCGTTTGTCAGTCAACACTTACACTTGATGCCGCCGATATCGTGCAGTCGGTCCGGTTCTTGTCAAAGGTCCAGCCTCTTCATGCAGATACCGGCGCGGTGCATGCGGCCGGCCTCTACGTTCCAGGCAAGGGCATCGTGATGGCGCGCGAGGATGTCGGCCGGCACAACGCGCTGGACAAGCTCGCGGGCGCGTTGGCCAGGGCCGGTATCGACGGCGAAACGGGAGCGGTCGTCGTCACCAGCCGCGTCTCCGTCGAGATGGTGCAGAAGACGGCCGCGCTCGGATCGCCGTTCATCGTCGCCGTCTCGGCCCCGACCGCGCTCGCCATCCGCACGGCGCACGAGGCCGGCATGACGCTGGTCGCGCTGGTGCGCGGCGAGGAATTCGACGTGTTCACCCATTCCGAACGCATTTCAGCCGGGGCCGCAAAAAATGTCGCATGACGAGATGCACCGGTCAGGCGCCAGCGAGAAGCTCGTTCGCATGGCCAACCAGATCGCGACGTTCTTCGAGTCGAAGCCGCACGATCTCGGCGTCGCCGGCGTCGCCGAACACATCAACAAATTCTGGGACCCACGCATGCGCAAGCAGTTCTTCGAGATGATCGATGCGGGCGGCGACGGCTTTCTGCCGCTGGTCAGGGAAGCGTCGGGGACGATCCGCAGACCGGGCGCACCCATCAGCCATGCGCAGGCCGAACAGGCGAACGCGGGCGCGCCGGAAGGCAAGGGCGAGGCGGCGGGCGAAACGCCGTCCAGGATCGCAGCGTCTCAAGGATGAAAAACGATTCGTAGAGCGGCCAGAAGGCCGCGATCGGGTTTGTCAATCGGCGAAGCGCAGACGCAGGAGTAGCCATCTGATGGTCGGCCACTCGACATCAAAGAGACGTTGGTCAAAGTAGAGCCCGCTGCTTTGGTCGGCCGGCGCCGATCGGCCGGACCGTTGACACGATCTCGGTCTCCCGCATCCGGGCCTGCGCTAGGTCATAGACGAGCTGCATGCGCAGCCAGGTGTCGGCCGTCGAGCCGAAAATCTTTTCGAACCGGATCGCCATGTCCGGGGTGATGCTGCCGCGCCCGTTCACGATCTTGTCGAGCGTCTGGCGGCTGACTCCCAGAGCGGTAGCCGCGTCACCGACGCTTAGGCCAAGATCGGTCAGACTATCATCGCGCACGATGCGACCGGGATGCGGGGATTTTCATGGGCATGGCTTTATTCTCCTAATGATAGTCGACATGATCCAGATCGAAGGCGTCGCCATCGACAAAGCGGAATATGATTTGCCATTTTGCTGTCACCCAGACGGCATGGAACCCGACATAGTCGCCGCTAAGCTGATGCAGTTTGTAGCCGGGAACGTTGATATGCCCTCGATCTGGGTGGCCGCGTCGATGGTCAAAGCCGATTCTCGATGCGGGCGACCTGATCGGCAGGCAAGCCCCGCGCGTTGCCGTCCTCGAACAGCTTCCGCAGCTTCTGCTTCGGAAAGATCGTATCATCAAACGGATGTGCCAACTGACAGTAGTCAGTTGTCAACGATTTCGCCCTTATAGAACCTGCCCCGACAATCTCGGCCTTTCCGCAACAGCTTGACTCAATCCTGCCTGCGCCAGGCAGGAACAACCCAAGATCGGGTGCGTTGCAGCAAATTGCGTTCATATCGATATTGTCTCGACTGAAGGTTACGGGGTTACCGGATGTGGTTTTCAAAGCCTCGTTGGCGTGACCGTCGGATCGCATTGATTTCCGTCGTCCTTGCCGGGCTCGCGTTCGCCATCCTGGCTTTCGGCTTCGTCGCCATCGGCGGCGTCAATGTGGCGGCCGACCAGCCGCATGGCTGGCTGACTTACAATTTGCTGCACTTCGCCTTCAACCGCGGCGTCGGGCTGCGGGCGAGCGCGGTCATTCCGCCCGCCGACCTTGCGGCCCCCTCGCGGATCAAGCTCGGCGCGCAGCATTTCCATATGGTCTGCTCGAATTGCCATGGCGGCCCTGGCCTGGGCCAGTCGCCGGTGGCGCTTTCGATGCGACCGCAGCCGCAAACCCTTCCGGCCGTGCTCGACCAGTTCACCGACGCCGACCTGTTCTGGATCGTCAAGCATGGCGTCAAATTCAGCGCCATGCCGTCCTGGACCAACCAGACCCGCGACGACGAGGTCTGGTCGATGGTGGCATTCCTGAAGCAGTTGCGCGGGATGAGCGCCCAGACCTATCTCGACATGCTTGTCCCCGAAGTCTCGCCGCCCGGCGCTCCGGTCCTGCCGTTCAAGGGACCGGTCGTCATGCGCGATGCGGACACGCGTCGCAACGCCTATCCGCGCGACGAATATCTCTTCGCCGCGCCGGCGATCGGATTTGGCGACCAAGCGCTGTCGATCGATCCCGTCGCGGTCTGCAGCCGGTGCCATGGCGTCGACGGGACGGGAAGCGCAACAGGCGGCGAATCGCCGAACCTCACGATCCAGAACTCCGACTATCTCAGCAAGGCGCTGAGGTCCTATGCCGATGGCGGGCGCAAGAGCGGCTTCATGCAGCCGATCGCGAGCCAGCTTTCCGACGAGCAGATCGACAGACTGGGCGCCTGGTATGCCGGGCTGCCCCAGCGGTCGGTCGTGGAGCCCGAGGTGGAGGCCCAGGCGATGGACCGAGGCCGCAAGATCGCGCTCGAGGGCCTGAAGACGTTCGCCGCGCCCGCCTGCGCGACGTGCCACGAGAGCAAGGGCGGCGAACGGATCGGGGCGCCGCGCATCAACGGCCAGTCGGACACCTATCTGCGCCGGCAACTGACGACGATGCGCGACGGCGATCGCGGAACCACGGGCGGCTGGAATCCCATGCCGGCGGTGGCGCATTATCTGACCGATTCCGACATCGGCGCCGTCTCGGCCTATTATGCCGCGCAAGCGCCCTCGCCGCGCGCCGGCCCGTTGCCCGACGGTCCGGCGACGCTTGCGGCCGCCGATCCCGCGCCCGGCGCGGCGATTTTCGGCAAGATCTGCGTGACCTGCCATACGCGCGATGCGCGCGGCGACGAGCAAGGCGATTTCCCCAACATAACGATCCAGACACCGTCCTATGTCGAGCATGCGCTCCTCGCCTACCGCGCCGGCGCGCGGGAGAACGTAAAAATGCGCGAGGTGGCGCAGAACCTGCAAGAAGAGGAGATCGCCTCGCTCGCCGCCTATCTGAACACGCTTGCGGCGCGAGACGGCCGGGCTCCGATCGACAAGGCGGCCACGGCGCGCGGCGTCGCCATCGCCAGGGACGGGATCGTGGAACGGGGCGTACCCGCCTGCCTCGGTTGCCATGACGCGCCGACGACGGCGGCGCTGCCGCTCATCCCAAGGCTGCAAGGACAGAATGCGCACTATCTGCGCGGCCAGCTCGATCATTTCGCGGCGCTGTCGCCCAGTCAGGTCAACGCGTTCAATCCCATGCCCGGGATCGCCATCGGCCTGACAGACCAGGAGCGGTCCGACGTCGCTTCTTATTTTGCCGCGCAGGCGCCGGTGGCCAGGACGCCCGCCGTCAATTGAAGGGTCAGCGGCCGGCTTTCTTCCACCCCTTGCGGATGTGCTCGAAGCCTTCCCGATAGACCGCCTCCGGGCTCTCGGCGAAATCGCGCCAGACCTTGGTCGCAGCGGCGAGATCCTTCAGGCCGCGGCCGAACGCCTCGATGGTGAGCCAATCGTCGTAGCCGGAGTCGCGGATCGCCTTGAACGTCTTCTTCCACGGGACGTGGCCCCGGCCCGGCACGCCGCGATCGTTCTCCGAAATGTGGATGTGGGCAAAGGCGCGGACATTGCGGATGTAGGCGTCGATCGGGTCGGCTTCCTCGATGTTGGCGTGAAACGTATCGTACATGCCGCGGATATGGGGATGGCCGATCTCGTCGACATGCGCAGCGAGGTCGTCCATCGTGTTGAGCAAATAACATTCGAAACGATTGAGCGCCTCCAGGCCGATCGTGACCCCCCGGGCGCCGGCATGATCGCCGATAGCGCGTTGCGAGGAGACCGAGCGTTTCTTTTCCGCGGCCGACGGCCCGGCGCCCGAGAACAGCCCGAGGGTCGAGTGCAGCGGGCCGGACAGCCGATCCGCGCCGAGCGCCTTGGCGCAGTCGATCGTCTTCTTCATGTAGGCGAGGCCGGCCTTGCGGGCGGCTGCGTCGCCGACGAGGTTCATGGCCGGGTCGCTCATGGCCGAAACGGCCGTGCGCTCCAGGCCGATGCGGTCGAGCAGGTCGGCAAGCGCCTTGTAGTGATCGACGTCGCCCTCGAAAATCGGAATTTCGACGCCGTCGTAGCCGGTGGCCTTGATGTCCCTCAGCAGTTTTTCGTGCTTGTCCGTGACGTGGGTTGTCCACAGCAACATGCAGAAGCCGATTTTCATGGAGCTCTCCCTCAAACCAACAGAGCTTAACCCCAAAGACGTGGTCGGACCAGATCGTCCAATCGCTGGGCGGCCGAAATTCCACCTCAACGGTTCGCCGCGCTCGGAACCACGCCGCTACGGCAGGCAGGCTCGCGACACATTCATCGTCGCGGCTCGCGGACTTCGGACGTCATCCGCGCCGGCCGCTCATTTTCCGCTCCCGGCGATCTGGTCGCCGTCGCGCGTCAGGTAATAGGCGAGCAGGATCGGCAGCGCCGTGACCAGCACGACCGCCATGGCGACGACGTTGGTGGCCGGGCGCTGGCGCGGCCGGACGAGTTCCTCCAGCATCCAGAGCGGCAGCGTCTTCTGCTGCCCGGCCGTGAAGGTCGTGACGATGACCTCGTCGAACGACAAAGCGAAAGCCAGCATTCCGCCCGCGAGCAACGCGGTGCCGATGTTGGGCAGGATCACGTGCCGGAACGTCTGGAAGCCGTCGGCGCCGAGATCCATCGAGGCCTCGACCATGGAGCCGGACGTGCGCCGGAAGCGCGCCACGGCGTTGTTGTAGACCACCACGATGCAGAAGGTCGCGTGGCCCAGAACGATGGTCCATGTCGAGAACGGGATGTCCATGAGATTGAAAGCCGAACGAAGCGAGATGCCGGTGATGATGCCGGGCAGCGCGATCGGAAGGATGACGAGCAGCGACACCGCCTCGCGGCCGAAGAATTTTGTCCGGCTGACGGCGGCCGCGCAGAGCGTGCCCAGGACCACCGCGATCAGCGTCGAGATCGACGCGACCTTCAGCGAAAGCGCCAGCGCCTGCCACACGTCGGGGCGGTTCCAGGCGATGGCGAACCACTGCGTCGTCAGGCCGGGCGGCGGCCAGCGGTAGCTCTTGTCGTCGGTCGTGAAGGCGTAGACGAAGATCAGCGCGATCGGCAGGTGCAGGAAAAGGAGCCCGGCGGCAGCGGCGAGCTTGAGGGCGATCGGCGCGCGAGCGCCACGGTCAGAGCTCATCGAAGGCTCCCATGCGGCGGGCGCCCCAGAGGTAGAAGCCCATGATGACGACCGGTACGACCGTGAAGGCGGCCGCCAGCGGAATGTTGCCAGCGGTCCCTTGCTGCGCATAGACGGCCTGGCCGATGAACAGGCGCGAGGTGCCAATGATCTGCGGGATGACGTAGTCTCCGAGCGTCAGCGAGAAGGTGAAGATCGAGCCGGCGACGAGACCCGGCAGCGCAAGCGGGAAGATGATTTTTCGAAAGGTCTGGCCCGGCGAAGCGCCGAGATCGGATGACGCCTCTGTCAGGTTGAGCGGCACGCGCTCGAGCGCTGCCTGCACCGGCAGGATCATGAAGGGCAGCCAGACGTAGACGAAGACGACGAACGTGCCTGTCCAGCTTACCGAGAGCGAATTTCCCCCGACGATCGGCAGAGCCAGCCAGGCATCGAGCAGGACCGTGAGATGGAGCTTGCCGAGCCCCCAGGTCAGGATGCCCTCCTTGGCGAGAATGAGCTTCCACGCGTAGATCTTGACGAGATAGCTCGACCAGAGCGGAAGCATGACGCCGACATAAAACAGCGCCTTCCATTTTCCGCGCGCATGGCGGGCTGCGTAATAGGCGATCGGGAACGCGACGACGGCGGAAGCGAGAGTCACCGCGGCAGCCATCGCGACGGTCCGCAGAATGATGTCCAGATTCGCCGGGTTCAGGAGCTCGCCATAGGTCTTCAGCGTGAAATGCCGGTCGATGAGACCGGAGAACTCGTCGACCGCGAAGAAGCTTTGCACAAGCAGGGCGACCAGTGACCCGAGATAGACGACGCCGAGCCACAGGACCGGCAGCGACAGCATCAGGGCGACAAACAGGCGATGCCTCCGCCAGAAGAGGTCGGACAGGATTCCGAGCCCGCCGCCCCGCCCGGGCAGGATTGCGCTCGCATGCGAGGATGCGTAAGCTTCCGCCACGTCAAGCGATCTCGAACATGATTGCATCCGATGAACGATCGGCATGCCGGAGTGGCTCGTTTCGGTTTCGCGAGCGGGACCGCCGCGGCGTTGCCGAAGGGGCCGGGATCTGACGCAATGATATCGGCGCGGAGGCGCTGCGAGCAGGAGAGGGGGAGACATGGGAATCGCATTGCGCCAATCGGACAACGCCTTCAGGGTCGTGGACAGCTACTACGCGGCGGCGAAGCGGGAGCCCATCACCGGCGGCAGCGTCGATGTCGGCAGCACCGACACCTTCAAGGCCAATTTCCTGGATCTCTTGAGGATGCTCGACGCCAAGCAGCAGTCGCAGGTGGTGATCGTTTGCCACGGCACCGAAGACGGTCTCTACATGAACGTGACCGAAACAAGCGACGTTTCCGCGAAGACGCCGATCCTCGTCGATCTCACGGCCCTCGTCGACGCCTGGGACGACGCCAAGGCCACGGCCTTCAAAAACAATGCAGCTTGCAACGAGGACGATCTCAAGGAATTGGTGAGGCTCTGCCGCAAGATCCGCGGCCATGAAGCCAGCACGCTCAACATTCATTTCCGCGGCTGCAAGATCGGCAAGAATATCGACAATCTCGTCGCGATCCGAAAGCTCATGGGATCGAAGCTGGTTTCGGCGCCGAGTTGCCCGATGCTCTACGCTTCCTTCTCTCCCATGTGGAGCCGGCCGCAGGATCAGGATGTCGACAAATGGGCCGCCAAGGAGCCGGTCAAGACCAGACGGCGGGAGTTTGCCGCCGGCGCGGGCGGAAGCCGCCTTATCGCGGACACCGAATATGCAGGGACCGGCGCATCCGCGCAGGGCTGCATCCAGCACGCCAACGATCTCGTCAACTGGTTCAGCCAGGTCTATGGCAACACCGGACATGGAAAGACGGTGAGCGGGCCGATCGCCGCCATGTGGCCCGACGACACCTACTTCCTGCCGCATGAAGCGGGCTATACGAGCCAGATCGTCACGTCGAAGATCTAGATTGCCGGAGCGGTGCGGCGGAGGCCGTGGGCTTTTGCGGACGAGTTGGGCGGTCATGCCTCGCCCTCCATCACATGCAGGTGCTCGCGGTTGAATGTCAGCGTCACGGCGTCGCCGGGCTGCGGCAGCGCGGCGCCGGCCGGCATCGTCGCGTGCAGGCGCAGGCCTCCGGCATCCAGGGCGAGGCGCGTCGCCGCGCCGAGATAGTTGAGCGCCACGACCCGCGCGGCCACTCCCTCGCCGCCCGGCTCGCGCGAGACGCGGACCTGCTCGGGGCGCAGGCTGCCCCAATTTTTCCGACCCGACCAGCGCTGGACAAAATCGGGCGGCAGGACATTGGACGAACCGACGAAATCGGCGACGAAGCGCGAGCGCGGCCGCTGGTAGATATCCGACGGCGCGCCGATCTGCACGATCCGCCCTTCGTTGAAGACCGCGACCCGGTCGGCCATCGACAGCGCCTCGCCCTGATCGTGGGTGACGAAAATGAAGGTGATGCCGAGCGCCTTCTGGAGGATCTTCAGCTCCTCCTGCATGTTCTCCCGCAGCTTGAGGTCGAGCGCGCCGAGCGGTTCGTCGAGCAGAAGCACCTTGGGCCTGTTGACCAGGGCGCGGGCCAAGGCGACGCGCTGACGCTGGCCGCCGGAAAGCTGGCCGGGCTTGCGCGCGGCATATCCAGGCAGCCTGACGAGCGCCAGCATGTCCTCGGCCGCCTTATGGCGTTCAGCCTTGCCGACGCCTCTGACCATCAGGCCGTAGCCGACATTGTCCAGCACGTTCAAATGCGGGAACAGCGCATAGTCCTGGAAAACGGTGTTGACGTTGCGCCGGTACGGCGGCACCCCGACAGCGCTTTCGCCGAAGATCGCGATCTCGCCGTCGGTCGGCTGCTCGAAACCGGCGATCAGGCGCAGGCATGTCGTCTTGCCTGACCCGGACGGACCCAGCATGGCGAAGAACTCGCCACGTTCGACCGCAAGATCGACCGCATCGACCGCGTGGACGCTGCCGAAATGGCGCGAGACCCTGGTGAAGGAGACGGCCGGGATCATATCAGCCAACGGCACTTTCAATGGCGGAGCGCTTGGCCCCACGGCGCACGACCGCGCCGTGGGCCACGCACGATCCAGTCGAATCACCGCCCGCCGATGACGCCGATGTAGTCCGACACCCAGCGATAATACGGCACGCAGGCGTCGTTCTGCGTGGCGCATTTGGTGACGGGCGTCTTCCAGAACTTGATCTTGTCGAAATTCTCGTAACCGTTGGTCGCGCAGCCTTCGTCGGTCAGCAGCGCGTTGCCCTTGCAGCCCGCGGGCACCGCCGGCAGCGAGCCGAACCAGGCCGAGACGTCGCCCTGGACCTTGGGCGAGAGCGAATGCTCCAGCCACATGTACGCGCAGTTCGGGTTGGCGGCATCGGCCTCCATCATCGTGGTGTCGGCCCAGCCGGTGACGCCCTCCTCGGGAATCGTCGAGGCGATCGGCTGCTTGGCCGCGACCAGCGCATTGACCTGATAGGGCCACGACCCGGAGGCCGCGACGCCTTCGTTCTGGAAATCGTCGATCTGAATCGCGGCGTCGTGCCAGTAGCGGCCCACCAGCGTGCGCTGCGTCCGCAATACGTCCATCGCGGCCTTGTACTGGTCCTCGTTCAGTTCGTAGGGGTCCTTGATGCCGAGTTCGGGCTTGTGGGCCATCAGGTAGTTGGCGGCGTCGGCGACGTGGATCGGCCCATCGTAGGCCTGGACGCGGCCCTTGTTGGGCTTGCCGTCCGGCAGATTCATTTCCTCGAACACCACGTTCCAGCTCTTCGGCGCTTCCTTGAAGACGGCCGTGTTGTACATCAGCACGTTGGGCCCCCACTGATACGGCACCCCGTAGTGGACCTTGTCGACGGTGAACCACGGCGCGTCCTTCAGGCGGTCGTCGACGCTCGACCAGCTCTTGATCAGGTCGGTATTGATGGGCTGGACGCGCTTGCCGGCGATCAGGCGGAGCGAGGCATCGCCGGAGGCCGTGACCAGGTCGAACCCGCCCTCGTTCATCAGGGAGACCATCTCGTCGGAGGTCGCGGCCGTCTTGACGTTGACCTTGCAGGATGTCGCCTTCTCGAAATCCGTCACCCAGTCGTACGCCTTGTCGCTCTCGCCGCGTTCGATATAGCCGGCCCAGGCGATGATGT
Organism: uncultured Rhizobiaceae bacterium; assembly: GCA_964244725.1. Classification (GTDB taxonomy): domain Bacteria; phylum Pseudomonadota; class Alphaproteobacteria; order Rhizobiales; family Rhizobiaceae; genus Kumtagia. The sequence goes on along the minus strand of CAXTJQ010000001.1, from coordinate 364,142 downwards.
TGAGCTGCCCCTCGCCCGCGCCGATCTCCTTGACCTGAGCCAACGCCTGGCCGCTCGTCGCGAATGCCAAGGCCAGGGCGGTGGAGGATTTCAGAATTGACTTCATCGATACATCTCCCGTTGCGGGCGTCGCTCTCCAGCGGCGACGCAACCCCTCGACGACATCGTGGCGCGAGCGCCTTGCGATCGCAATGGAATTTGTCGCGGCCGGCATGGAAAAATCACGTCCGCCGACATCCGCCAAGCCGCTTCAGCCGGCTGCCGTCAACCTCGCGCCGGCCTTGCCGGCGCCGCCTGGATATCGTGCGGTAGCGGCCTGTCGGTGAACATCTCATGGAAACCGTCCATGCCGCAGACCGGAACGAGGCCCTGTCGCCCGAATTTGGTGTGATCGGTCACGACGCTGCGCCGGGCGCCGCGAGACAGCGCCATGCGCGCCAACTCGGCTTCCCGCAGGCAGTAATCCAGGTCAATCACGGCATCGACCGCGCCGATGGAGACGCCGTCCTGGATCGTCGCGACGACGGCCCGGGCGATCCGCCGCTTTTCGTTGGCGTTCTCGCGCATGCGCCGCTCGAACGGCGTCTCGCCGGCCAGCGCCGGCAGGCCGATCGCGCCCTGCATCTTCGGCGCGTCGCCGGCGCCGACGAGCGGCCTGACATCGCGGCGCACGGTTTCGAGCGAGACGTTCAACGTTCGGCACGGTCGGCCATGGCGATCGTGGGTAACGATTGGTCATCTCGTCGTCTCTCCGAGCGCTTGCTGGAACGACCGTTCACCGCGAGGTCTGTCAATCGACGCGCAGTTTGGCAAGCCGCAAGGGGACTTCCTGAAGCGTTGACAGCGCCTGCCGGGACCGGAACAGTGAGCGCGGGGAACCATCGCATGCATCAGACCAGCGAGGACCGAATCCGCGCCCTGCCGATCTGGAAAGGCCCGATCACCATCGAGCCCCTGAAAGGCGGGCTCAGCAACGAGAGCTTTCGCGTCGACGAGCCCGGCGGCCGCCATGTGGTGCGGATAGGGCGGGACTTCCCGTTTCACCACGTCTGGCGCGACCGCGAGGTCATGGCCGCGCGGGCGGCGCACGCAGCCGGCTTCGGTCCGCCGGTGCGCCATGCGGAACCCGGATTGATGGTCACCGAGTTGCTTGGCGCGAAGACCTATGACGCGGCTGACGTTCGCGCGAATGCGGAACGGATCGCGAGTCTGATCCGGCGCTTCCACCAGGAAATGCCAACCGAAATTTCGGGCGCCGGCTTCATGTTCTGGGTGTTCCACGTGGTCCGGGACTATGCGCGGACTCTCGAACGTGGCGGCAGCCGCATGACGTCGGAACTGCCCCGGTACCTGGCGCTCGCGCGCGACTTCGAGGCCGCGCAGATCCCGCTGCCGATCGTATTCGGCCATAACGATCTCCTGCCCGCCAACATCCTCGACGACGGCGACCGGCTCTGGCTGATCGATTTCGAGTATGCCGGCTTCAACACCGCGATGTTCGACCTCGCCGGCTTGGCTTCCAATGCGGGCATGGACGATGCCCAGGCGGATGTCCTGCTGGATGTCTATTTCGGCGCGCGCCCCGACCACGGACTGCGCCGCGCGCATGCCGCGATGCAATGCGCCTCGCTGCTGCGCGAGGCGATGTGGAGCATGGTGTCGGAACTCCATCTCGACGCGCCAGGCGTGGATTATGTCGGGTATACGGGCGAGAACCTGACGAGGCTGGATGCGGCGCTGGAGACGTATCGGAGACGATATGAAGTCCATCCTCGTCCGCTTGTTGGCGGTCGAAGGGGATCAAATCTCATGCCGCCTGTCGATGAGCGCGGGCCTGCCCGAGACCGATAATCGCATCGGCTGCTTCGGCTTTTCGGCCACGACCTTACCGCGAGACACCACGCAGAGCCGGTCGGCCCGCAACCGCAGCGCCTCGACCGGCGAGCCGGCATCGAGCACGACGAGGCTCGCGCGCTTGCCGATGTCGAGGCCGAGATGGTCGAGCCCCATGATCGCGGCGTTGACCGAGGTGACCATGTCAAAGCAATGCGCCATTGCGGCGGGGCTGGTCATCTGCGCGACATGCAGTCCCATGAACGCCACGTCGAGCATGTCGGCGGCGCCCAATGGATACCAGGGATCGAGGACGCAATCCTGGCCGAAGCCGACGCGGATGCCGGCCTCGATCATCTCCGGCACGCGCGTCATGCCGCGGCGCTTCGGATAGGTGTCGTGACGGCCCTGGATTGTGATGTTGATCAATGGGTTGGGGATCGCCGACACGCCGGCTTCGGCGATCAGCGGCAGAAGCTTCGAGACATAATAGTTGTCCATCGAATGCATCGAGGTGAGATGAGAGCCGGCCACCCGGCCCTGCAATCCCAGGCGCTGCGCCTCGCAGGCGAGTTGCTCGATATGGCGCGACAGCGGGTCGTCGGTCTCGTCGCAATGCATGTCGACCATCAATCCGCGCTTTGCCGCGATCTCGCAGAGTTCGGTCACCGAGCGCGCGCCGTCGGCCATGGTGCGCTCGAAATGCGGGATTCCGCCGACCACGTCGACGCCGAGATCGAGAGCGCGGATGGTGTTTTCTCGCGCCGTCGGGCCGCGGTAGAACCCGTCCTGCGGAAAAGCAACCAGTTGCAGGTCGATGTACGGCGCGACTTCTTTTTTGACTTCGAGCAGAGCCTCGACAGCAAGCAGACGGTCGTCGCAGGTGTCGACATGGGTGCGAATCGCGAGCAGGCCCGTCGACACCGCCCAGTCGCAATATTTCAGCGCGCGGCTCTTGACCGCTTCATGCGTCAGGATCGGCTTCAGTTCGCCCCACAGACCGATCCCCTCCAGCAGCGTGCCGAAGGCATTGATGCGCGGGATGCCGTAGGAAAGCGTCGCGTCCATGTGGAAATGCGGGTCGACGAAAGGCGGCGACACGAGATCGCCGGTCGCATCGACGATGCGTCCGGCGTCGGCCTGAATCGAAGGCTCGATCGCGGCGATGAACTCGCCGCGAATGCCGATATCGGCGACGCGGCCGTTTGGCAGGACGCCGCCTTTGACGATCAGATCGAAGCTCATCGTTCGCCTTTCTGGTAAGGGATCATCAACGCCTTCGGGTAGGCAGCGCGGCGTGCGACAAGCACCAGCGCCAAAATCGACAGCACATACGGCATCATCAGGAACAGTTGGTACGGCACGACCCCCCCGGTCACCTGCTGCAGGCGCACCTGATAGGCGTCGAAGGCGGCGAACAGGATCGCGCCGAGCAGCGCCTTGCCCGGCCGCCACGAGCCGAAGACGACGAGCGCGATGCAAATCCAGCCGCGGCCGTTGATCATGCCGAAGAAAAACGAGTTGAACGCCGACATGGTCAGGAAAGCGCCGCCCACCGCCATCAACGCGCTGCCGACGACCACGGCGCCGACCCGGATGCCGCTTACGGAAATGCCCTGCGCCTCTACGGCGGACGGGTTTTCGCCGGCGGCGCGGACAGCCAGCCCCAGCGGCGTACGATAGAGCACCCAGGCGACGAGCGCGACGCTGAAAAATGCCAGATAGGTCAGCGGCGTCTGGCCGAACAGCGCCGGCCCGAGAACCGGGATGTCCGACAAGCCGGGAACGGAAAGCGGCGCGAAGGGCTCGATCTTGGGCGGCGACGTGACCTTGGGCAAGGCCAGGCGGTAGACGAAGGAGGTCAGGCTGGTGGCGAGCAGCGTGATGCCGATGCCGACGACATGCTGCGACAAGCCCAGCGGCACGGCGAGCAGGCCTTGCAGCAATCCAAACAGGCCGCCGGCGACGGCGGCTACCAATACGCCGGTCCACAAGCTTCCACCCGAATAGACGGTGAACCAGCCGGCGAAGGCGCCGACCGTCATGATGCCCTCGATGCCGAGATTGAGCACGCCGGCGCGTTCGCAGATCAGTTCGCCCATGGTGGCGAAGACCAGCGGCGAGGCGATGCGGATCGCCGCAGCCCAGAAGGACGCCGTGAGCAGGATGTCGAGGGCTTCCATCACGACGCCACCTCGACGACAAGCCTTCGGTCCGCCCCCTCCACCGCCTTCGGCGGTCCCCCTCCCCCGCTCCTCAGGGGAGGATCAAACGTCGCCGCTGATCCTCGCCCGTCTACGGGGGAGGGTGACCACGCGAAGCGTGGTGGAGGGGGTGGACATGCGGCCATCACCGCCATCTCACCCTGTAGCGCGACAGCAGCATCGCCACGACCATGGTCAGCAGCGCCGTCGCGACCATCACGTCGGCGATGTAGCTCGGCACGCGGGCCGCGCGGCTCATCGCGTCCGCCCCGACGAAGATGCCCGCGACGAAGATCGCCGCGACGACCACGCCAAGAGGATCGAGCATGGCGAGCATCGCGACGACGATGCCGGAATAGCCGTAGCCGGGCGAGAGGTCGAGCGTGAGGTTGCCTTTCAGTCCCGACACTTCGGAGAAGCCCGCCAACGCCGCCAGCCCGCCCGAGAGCAGCGCGGTCCTGGCGAGCACGCGGTCGACTGGAATGCCGGCGAAGCGTGCGGCAGCCGGATTGTGGCCGACGGCCCGCATCTCGTAGCCGAGCGTCGTCTTCTTCATGACCACCCAGACGACCGCCGCCGAGACCAAAGCGAGCGCGAACCCGTAGTGCAGGCGCTTTCCGGGAAGAATGCGCGGCAATTGCGCGGCCGCGATCACCTTGCGCGATTGCGGCCAGCCTAGTCCAGTCGGGTCCTTCAACACGCCTTCGAGCAGCATCGAGACGAACAGCAGCACGATGAAATTCAGCAGCAGAGTCGTCACCACCTCGTCGACGCCGAAGCGCGTCTTCAGAAAGGCCGGGCCGAGAAGCAGAAGCGAACCGGCAAGCGCTGCGGCGAGCGCGATGACCGGAAGGAGCAGGATCGGCGGCCATGGCAGCGCACCCGCGCCGAGCGCGACGGTGAGGACGGCGCCCGCGTAGAGCTGCGCTTCCGCGCCGATATTCCACAGTCTCGCGCGGAAAGCGACCGCCACCGCGAGGCCGGTGAAGATCAGCGGCGTCGCCCGCGTCAACGTCTCGAGCGCGGCGAATTGCGAGCCCGCGGCGCCGCGCACGACCAGCGCGAAGACGTATAGCGGCGAAGCGCCCGCCGCCAGCACCAGCAGGGAGGCGACCGCCACGGTCGCGGCGATCGCGCCCAGCGGATAGCCGACCGACACAAAGCGCGACGGCGCGGGCTTGGCTTCAAGGCGCATGGGCGGATCCCGGCGCGGGGCGAGGCGGCGAGAGCAACGGCCCCTTCACGCGGCCAGGCCCTCGCCCTGCCCGGCCATCAGCGCGCCCAGATCCTGGATCGTGCGTTCGCCGCGCTTCGACGGTGTCGAAATGCGGCCCTTGGAGATCACCGCGACGCGATCGGCCAGTGCAAGAATTTCTTCGAGGTCTTCGGAAATCAACAAAACCGCGGCGCCCCGATCGCGCGCGGCGACCAGCCGGCCATGGACGTAGGCGACCGCGCCGATATCGAGTCCGCGCGTCGGCTGGTTCGCCAGGATGATCCTCGGCGAGGGATCGAGCGCTCGGCCCAGGATCAGCTTCTGCATGTTCCCGCCGGACAACAGCCGGATGCGGGTCTCGGGCGACGGGCATTTGACGTCGTAGTCGGCGATCAGGCGTTCAGCGAAAGCGCGCGCCGCGCTCTGCTTGAGGAACCCCCGCCAGCTAAAACGCGGCGACCAGTAGCGTTCCAATATGACGTTCTCCGTGACGCTCATGTCGCCGATGGTGCCGACCGCATGCCGATCCTCGGGGATGCGCGCGATGCCGAGGTCGAGGCCCTCGCGCGCACTCCACGGTTTGCGCTCCTCGCCAAACAGCCGGATCGTGCCCGAGACCGGCGCCTCGGTTCCCGCGATCAACGCGGCGAGCGCGGCCTGGCCGTTTCCCGAAACCCCGGCAAGGCCCAGTATCTCGCCGGCCTTCAGGGTGAGCGACGCCTCCTCAAGGGACGCGCCGGGCGACCGGCCGGCGGTGGCGATGTCTTCCAGCACGAGGACCCGACCGCCGAACGCCCGCTCGACGATAGACGGCGCGGCGATATCCTGGCCGACCATCAGCGCCGCGAGTTCGGCGCGGGTGGTTTCACCGGTCAGGCGCTCGCCGGCGATCTTGCCGCCCTTGAGCACGACGACCCGGTCGCTCGCGGCCATGACCTCATGCAGCTTGTGCGAGATGAAGATGATGGAGAGCCCCTGTCCGACGAGCAGCTTCAGGGTTTTGAACAGCGCGTCGGCCTCGACAGGCGTCAACACCGCCGTCGGCTCGTCGAGGATCAGGATTCGCGCCTCGCGGTAGAGCGCCTTGAGAATCTCGACCCGCTGGCGCTCGCCGACCGAGAGCGCGGCGACGATCGCGTCGGGGCGGACGTCGAGCCCGAAATCCGCGCAGAGCCGCACGATGCGGGTTCTCGCTCCCGCACGATCGAAGCGCGGCCGCCAAAGACTTTGCGTGCCTAGCGCGATGTTGTCGAGCACCGTCATGTTCTCGGCCAGGGTGAAATGCTGGTGCACCATGCCGATGCCGGCATCGAGCGCGGCGCGCGGGTCGCCGGGCGGCAGGCGCTTGCCGAACGCCTCGATGCCGCCCGCGTCGGCGACGTAATGGCCGAACAGGATGTTCATCAGCGTCGTCTTGCCGGCGCCGTTCTCACCCAGCAGGGCGACGACCTCGCCTTGGGCGAGATGGAAGGAAACAGCGTCGTTGGCCGTCAGTGCGCCGAAGCGTTTGGTGATGCCGGAGAGGCGGAGGACGGGAGGGGATTCCCCTCCCCCGTCGGTGAAGGGTCCGGTCGCAGACCGGGGGTGGAGTCTTTGCGGCAGGGCTCGACATCCTTGATTCTGAGGTCGGCAATTGGCCGCGGGCGGCCCCGGCGGCTTCGCCGCCACCCTCCCCAGAGGGGGAGGGATCGCCTCCTACATCGATTTCGGTTCCTCGTCGTTGATGGCGACGGTCATCGAGCCATCCTTGATGGAGGCCTGCTTGTCGGCGACGAGCTTCTTGACCTCCGCGGGCACCTTGGCGTCGAACGCGCCGAGCGGCGCCAGCGAGCAGCCGCCTTCCTTCATCGACGAATAGATGCCGTAGTCGGCAGCCTTGAAGCTGCCCGCCTTGATCTCGGCGATCGCCTTGTCGAGCGTCGGCTCGAAATGCCAGAGCGCGGAAGCGACGACCGTATCGGGGTAGTCGGCCTGCGTGTCGATGACGTTGCCGATCGAAAGCACGCCCTTTTCCTTGGCCGCGTCCGAGACGCCGAAGCGCTCCGCATAGAGCACGTCCACGCCAGCGTCGATCTGGGCGAAGGCCGTCTCCTTGGCTTTCGGCGGGTCGAACCACGAACCGATGAAGGCGACCTGGAATTTCGCGTCGGGCGCTGTCTCCTTCACACCGGCCATGAAGGCGTGCATCAGGCGATTGACCTCCGGAATCGGGAAGCCGCCGACCATGCCGATGTTCTTCGACTTCGTCATCGCGCCGGCGATGATGCCGCTGAGGTAGGACGCGTCCTGGATGTAGTTGTCGAATGTCGAGAAGTTGGGCAGCGCCGCATCCGGCTTAAAGCTCGAGCCCATCAGGAAGGCTACGTCGGGATAGTCCTTGGCGACCGACCGCGCCGCGTCCTCGACGCCGAAGACCTCGCCCAGAATCAGCTTGTTGCCGGCCTCGCAATATTCGCGCATGACGCGCTCATAGTCGCCGTTCGCCGTGTTTTCGGAATAAACATAGTCAATGTCACCGCGCTCCTTGGCCGCGGCAGCGGCCTTGTGGATGCGGCTCACCCATTGCTGCTCGACCGGCACGGTGTAGATCGCCGCCACCTTGATCGCCGATTGCGCAAACAGCCGGGAGGGGAACCCCGACAAACCGATCAGCGTGGCGGTGGAACCTGCAACCTTCAGCACCGTTCGGCGCGAGACCTTCTGGCGGTACGGCGTGGTATTTTCGTTCGACATTGATCGACCCTCTGGTTTGATTGCGCCAGGATTGCTTTATCCCGTTAACATCGTTCCGAAAACGGTAGGCGATATGGACCGGCGCGGCAATCCAATGCGGTCCGACTTTCCACGACTGGTTGCGGGTTGCCGAGCGCGGAACGCCACGGCGACGAAAACGTAGACCGCAGACACGTCGGCGTATAGGGTGCGGCGCGTTTTGGAGCGAACGCCGCAGGGCGACAAGGGTACTGCTTGCATGATGCGCCGCTTCGAACACGCGCGAATCCTGATGTACAGCCACGACACGTTCGGCCTCGGGCATCTGCGACGATGCCGGACGATCGCGCATTCGCTGGTCGAGGATTTTCGCGGGCTCAACGTGCTGATCGTGTCGGGCGCGCAGATCGCCGGCGCGTTCGACTACAAGGCGCGCGTCGATTTCGTGAAGATCCCCAGCGTCATAAAGCTGCGCAACGGGGAGTATACGTCGCTCGAGCGCCATATCGACCTGCAGGACACGATGATGATGCGGCAATCGATCATCCGCCACACGGCCGAGACCTTCCAGCCCGACATCTTCATCGTCGACAAGGAGCCAATGGGCCTGCGCGGCGAGGTCGAGGACACGCTCGCCTACTTGAAGACGCGCGGCACGACGCTGGTGCTCGGCCTGCGCGAGGTGCTCGACGCGCCGCATCTGCTCGACGCCGAGTGGACCCGGCGCGACACGATGCGCAAGATCGGGCTGTTCTACGACATGATCTGGGTCTACGGCCCCCCGGAATTCTACGATCCGCTGACCGGGCTCGACGTGCCGGCTCCGGTTCGCGCCAAAATGAATTTCGTCGGGTTCCTGCAGCGCGGCCTGTCGCAAGATGGCGGCCAGGACCACAAGCCGAAGGGCGACTATATCCTGGTCACCACCGGCGGCGGCGGCGACGGGGCGGAACTGATCCACGACGTGATCCACGCCTACCAGGACGATCCGACGCTGACGCACCGGGCGCTGATCGTACTGGGCCCCTACATGCCGGCAAAGAAGCGGCGCAGGCTCATCAGCAAGGGGTCGAAGATACCGTACATCGAAATTCGGGAATTCGACAATCGCATGGAGGACCTCGTCGCCGGCGCGACCGCCGTCGTGGCGATGGGTGGGTACAACACCTATTGCGAAATCCTGTCCTTCGACAAGCCGGCGCTGATCGTGCCGCGGGTCGCGCCGCGCGAGGAACAGCTGATCCGGGCGCAACGCGCCTCGGCGCTCGGGCTCGTCGACATGCTGCTGCCGGAGGAGGCGGAGGATTCGATGCGCCTGGCGCAAGCCTTGAAAGCTTTGCCCGATCGCGCGCCGCCCTCGAAATCGCGACCCGACCTGCGGCTCGAAGGCCTCGCCAACATCTCGCGCATCGTCGAGGACTGGCTGGAGCAGCGGCCGGCGCCGCGCCTGTCGGTCGTCGAGAACTGACCGGCAACCACATCTCATGCGCCGCAAGACCGTCGTCCTTTTGAAGGGCTATCCGCGCCTTTCGGAAACCTTCATCGCCCAGGAACTGCTCGGCCTCGAACAGGCCGGTTTCGACCTCGTGCTGATGTCGATGCGCCGCCCGACCGAGGCCAAGCGCCATCCGGTCCACGACGAGATCAAGGCGCGCGTTCATTATCTGCCGGAATATCTGCGCGAGGAACCGATGCGCGTGGCCAAGGCGCTGCTGTTCACCTGCTGGAGGCCGGGCTTCTGGCGCGCGCTGCCGCGTTTCTTGCGCGACATTCTCAGGGATCCGACGCGCAACCGCGCGCGGCGTTTCGGCCAGGCGCTGGTGCTGTCGGCGGAATGGCCGCGCGGAGGGGCCTGGCTGCACGCGCATTTCATCCATACGCCGGGCTCCGTCGCATCCTATGCGAGCCAGATCACAGGCATCGCCTGGACCTGCTCGGCGCACGCCAAGGACATCTGGACCTCGCCGGACTGGGACCTCCGAAAGAAGCTCGCCCGGGCGCGATGGGTGGTGACCTGCACCCATGCCGGCTACGACCATCTCCGGAACCTGGCGGGCGATCCAGATCGGATCCATCTCAGCTATCACGGGCTCGATCTCGATCGGTTCGGTCATCATGAGGGTCCGCGTTCGGGAGGCAACGGTTCGGACCCGGGCAACCCGGTGACGATCCTGAGCGTCGGGCGAGCCGTCGAGAAGAAGGGGTACGACCTCCTGCTGCAGGCGCTGGCGCTGTTGCCGCCGCATCTCCACTGGCGCTTCGAGCATATCGGCGGCGGCGAGCAATTACCCGTCCTGAGAGACCTGGCCGACCATCTCGGGATCGCCGACCGCATCGCGTGGAAGGGGTCGCTGGCGCAGGCGGACGTGCTCGCTCATTACCGGCGCGCCGACATCTTCGCGCTGGCCTGCCGGATCGCGCCGGACGGCGACCGCGACGGCCTGCCCAACGTGCTCGTCGAGGCATCCAGCCAAGGGCTCGCCTGCATCTCGACGGAGATTTCGGGCGTGCCCGAACTGATCACCGACCGCGTCAACGGGCTGCTCGTCGAACCGGAGGACCCCGCGCCGCTGGCGCGCGCGCTGGAGCATGCGATCATCGACCCCGCCTTGCGCCGGACGCTCGGCGCGGCGGCGGAAAAAAGGGTCCGCGAAGATTTCGACTATCATGCCAGCGTGCGGCAACTCGGCAAGCTTTTCGAACAGGAATGGCAAGAGACCCCATGACCTCGCCCCGCGTCCTCTTCTACGTCCAGCACCTGCTCGGGATCGGCCATCTGGCGCGGGCGAGCCGGGTGTCGCACGCGCTGGCGCGCGACGGCTTCGACGTGACGGTGGTGACCGGAGGCCTACCGGTCACGGGTTTCCCAGGTCCGGGCGTGGGGCATGTCGTCCTGCCGGCGGTCAGCGCCGAATCGGAGACCTCGTTCACGCTGGTCGACAGCGGCGGCGGCATCGTCGACGAGACCTTCAAGGACAGAAGGCGCGATCTGCTCCTCGCGACCCTGGCGCGGCTGCGCCCCGATATCGTAATCATCGAGGCCTTTCCGTTCGGCCGGCGCAAGATGCGGTTCGAGTTGTTGCCGTTCCTCGACGCCATCGCCGCGATGGACCCCAAGCCAAAGCTCGTTTCCTCGGTGCGCGACATCCTGCAGGAAGTCGGCAAGATCGAACGCGACCAGGAGACCGTCGACCACCTCAACGCATATTTCGACCTGCTCATGGTGCATGGCGATCCCAGCTTCGCCACGTTGGAAGACACCTTTCCGCTGGCGGCCTCGATCGAAACGCACATCGCCTACACCGGCATCGTCGCGGCGCAGCCGCAGACGCCTGGGCCGGATCAGTTCGACATCGTGGTGTCGGCCGGCGGCGGGGCGACTGGCGGGCCGCTGGTACACGCGGCGCTCGAGGCGGCGGCGTCGGGGCCGACGGACCGGACTTGGGCGGTGATCTGCGGTCCGAACCTTCCGCCCGCCGACCACGAGGCGGCGCTGCGCGACGCGCCCGCAAACGTCACGGTCTATCGCTTCCGGCAGGATTTCGGCGCGCTGCTCGCCGGCGCCGAACTCTCGGTCTCGCTCGCCGGCTACAACACGGTCGGCGACGTGATGCGCGCCGGCTGCCGCGCGATCCTGATCCCGTTCAGTTCGGGCGGCGAGACGGAGCAGTCGACCCGCGCCGAGCGGCTTGCGCGGATGGGGCTCGCTTTCGTGATCCTTCAGGAAGAGCTCGACGGCAGGCGCCTGGCGCGCGCCATCGAAACATGCTTGGCCGCTCCCAAGCCGCCACGCGCCAAGCTCGACCTCGACGGCGCCGACGGGTCGGCGCGGTTGCTCAGGACGCTGTTTCCAGCGGCCGTGACATGATCTCAGACGCAGCCGATCAGCATGAAGCGGGTGTATTTCTTCTGCGGCAGTTCGCCGGAATAATCCAGGCTCGACAGCGCCGCCATGGCTTTGAAGGCATCTAGAGACTCGACGCAGTTGATGTGGGTCGCGGCGCTGAAATAGTCGTTAGATTGAAGTAGGACCGGCGTGCCCTCCGGCAACAGACAGAGCCATGCGCGAAGGTCGGGAATATGTTCGCAACTGGTATTGACGACGAGATCGGGCCGCCGTCCATGATAGTCGAGCGCATACATGTCGGCGGTCACCGCAGTGAAGCGGCCGGCATGCGTGCCGTTCAGCGTTTGCGCGATCGTGGCCACGGCCGGGTCGATGTCGCTGCTCTCGATGCCGCCGATGCGGAACCGCGGATCCTCCAAAAGCATCGCGGCCAGGATTCCGTACCAGCCGCCGACGATCCAGATTTCATCCAGCGCGCCGCCCCAGCTTTCGAAAAGGCGGTCGCGCGCCCACATCTTGCAGGCGACCTGTTTGTGATTGAACGCCGTGCCTATATTGGCGTCGGGATGTCTGTCGATGACCTTGGCGAGGCCGGCTATCAGCGGGCTGGCGGTATATGCCGCAATGCCGCGCGCGAGGTCGAAGGCATGGTCGCGCCATGTCTCCATGCCGTTCTGTAGCCGGGTAGCATCCGTCATGGCGGTGTTGTAGGCTGTCGTTTTGGGGGAAAGCAATAACCAGCATCCGATGCATCCATACCACCGCCTGCCCAGCCGCGCCGCGGCACATCCCTTACTTTTGACCCGCCCGCCGACCTCGCGGCCGCAGGCCGCCTGACGGTTGCATGGAACCCAATCTCGCCAAATACATCTGGTTTCACACGTGGCGGCAGCAGGCCTGGATTCTGATCGTCGTCGCCGTGTCGATGGTGCCTTATTTCATGTCGTTCGACCTGCCCAAGCAGATCGTCAACGGCCCGATCCAGGGCAAAGGCTTCGAGAACCCCGGAGCGACGCAACCCTTCCTGCCGCTGGATGTCGACGTTCCGCTCCTTGGTCAGTTCCACTTCTTCGACGGTTTCCAGCTCGACCGCACCCAGACGCTCATCGGCCTGAGCCTGGTGTTTCTGGTGCTGGTGATCATCAACGGGCTGTTCAAGCTTTATATCAACACCTACAAGGGCCGGCTCGGCGAGCGCATGCTGCGGCGCATCCGCTTTCAGCTGGTCGACCGGGTCCTGCGGTTCCCGCCCGGCCATTTCAAGCGCGTCAAAGCGGCCGAGATCGCCACGATGGTCAAGGACGAGGTCGAGCCGCTCGGCGGTTTCATCGGCGACGCCTTCGTCACGCCGGCGCAACTCGGCGGCCAGGCGATCACGTCGCTGGTGTTCATCGTCATCCAGAGCTTCTGGCTCGGCATGATCGCGGTCGGCATCGTCGCGATCCAGCTCGTCATCATCCCGCAAATGCGCAAGCGGCTGATCCGGCTCGGCCGCGAACGCCAGCTGACGGCGCGCGCTCTCTCGGGACGCGTCGGCGAAATCGTCGACGGCATCGGCACGATCCATATCAACGACACGTCGAACTATGAGCGCGCCGACATTGCCGACCGGCTCGGGCGGATCTTCAAGATCCGGTACGACCTCTACCAGTGGAAGTTCCTGGTCAAATTCCTCAACAACTTCCTGGCGCAGGTGACGCCGTTCCTGTTCTACCTCGTCGGCGGTTTCTTCGCTTTGCAAGGCCGCCTCGACATCGGCCAGCTCGTCGCCGTGATCAACGCCTATAAGGACCTGCCCGGTCCGCTGAAGGAACTGATCGACTGGGATCAGAACCGCCAGGACGTGCAGGTGAAATACGCCCAGGTGGTCGAGCAGTTCAGCGTCGATTCGCTGGTCGATCCGGCGCGCCAGTCGATCATGATCGAGCCGGCCGGACCGCTCGGCGAGTCGATCTCGATCGTCAATCTGACGCTCGCCGACGACAGCGGCGCGCGTCTTCTGGAACGCACATCGCTGCAAATTCATCCGGGCGAGCTCGTCGCGCTGGTCGGGACGGCGGCGAGCGGGGCCGAATCCTTCGCCGAATCGCTGGCGCAACTGGTCTGGCCTGAGTCCGGCCGAATATCGGCCGGCGGCAAGGATCTGCATGAGCTTCCCGAATCGGTCACGGGACGGCGCATGGCATATGCGTCGTCGGATGCCTATTTGTTCCAGGGTACATTGCGCGACAACCTGCTTTACGGCCTGAAGCACGCTCCGCTGATCGAGACGACATACGACGGAGAAGGGGCGACGCAACGCGCCTGGAACATCGACGAAGCCATGAAAGCCGGCAATCCGGACTACGATTTGAACAGCGACTGGATAGACTACGCAGCGGCCGGCGCGACCGGACCGGACGACCTGTACCTGGCCGTGCGCCCGGTGCTCGACGCCGTGGTTCTGTCACAGGACATCCTCGACCTCGGCCTGCGCTCGCGGGTCGATCCGAGTGTTCACGTCGAGATCACCGAGCGGATCGTCGAGGTGCGCCAGGCGCTGCGGGCGCGGCTCGACGAGGAGGGCCTGAGCGGGCTGGTCGCGTTCTTCGAGCCCGGCGAGTACAACACCCAGGCGACGATCGGCGAGAACCTTCTGTTCGGAACGGCCACCGGCCCTGAGCTGGTCGGCAAGGAACTCGCGAAGAACGAGTATTTCCGCTCCGTGCTCGGCGAAGGCGGACTGGCCGAGACGCTCTACAGAATGGGCCTGGAGATCGCCGCCAACGCGATCGAACTGTTCGCCGACCTGCCGCCGGACCATCCGTTCTTCCAGCAGCTCGCCTTCATGACGGCGGAAGACATCCCGGAATATCAGCAATTGCTGCAGAAGTTGCGCGGCAAGTCGTTCGAGGACGTTTCGGACGAGGATGCGGCCAAGATCATCAAGCTGAGCTTCGCCTATATCGAACCCCGGCATCGCTTCGGCCTGCTGACGCCCGAGCTGATGGCCAAGATCGTCGACGCCCGCAACCGCTTCTACGACGCCCTGCCCGAGAAGCTGCAGGGCGCGATCGAGCGCTACGACCCCGAAAAGTTCACCGGCGCGGCCAACCTCATGGACAATGTGCTGTTCGGACGAATCTCGCATACCCAGCCCGACGGCCCGGAGCGCATCCGGTCGCTGGTGCGCGAACTGCTCGACGCGCTCGGGCTGCACGACGATGTTCTCGACATCGGCCTCGACTACAATGTCGGCGTCGGCGGCCGCCGGTTGACCGGCGGGCAGCGCCAGAAGCTCGACGTGGCGCGCGCGCTCCTGAAGCGGGCGGACTTCATCATCCTGAACCGGCCATTCTCGGCGCTCGATCAGCGCGCTCAAGACGTGGTGACGAGGAACGTGCTAGAAGAGGTCAAGCGCGACGGGCGCAATCCGGCGGTCATTTGGGTTTTGCCGAATCCACATCTTGCGGAATTGTTCCAGCGCGTGATTGTTTTCCACGGCGGCGAGGCCGTGGAGGACGGAACCCACGAGACTCTGAAGGCAGGGAACGGTATTTTCACACGATTGTTGGCATAAGTGGCATAGTGATGTCGCGTTGCGGCGATCCTTCGAGGCTGGATGGGCATGCTTCTCAACGATGAAGTCGGGATGTTGCGCAAGGTGCCGCTGTTTTCGCGTGTGGCGCCGGCGAAGCTCAAACTGCTCGCCTTCACCTCCGATCGCGTGACCTACAACGCTGGACAGGCGCTGTTTCACCAGGGCGACGAGGCGGATGCCGCGTTCGTCGTCCTCACGGGCTCGGCCGAAGTCCTGGTCGATTCCGCCAGTGGCCAGATCAGGGTCGCGGAAATCGAACCCAACGAGATCGTCGGCGAGGTTGCGATCCTGTGCGACGTGTCGCGCACCGCGACCGTCCGGGCGACCGCGCCGCTCGAGGTCCTGCGGATCCGCAAAGATCATTTCCTGCGGCTCTTGACCGAATTTCCGGAGATGACGATCGAAATCGTCAAAGTGCTCGCCGACAGGCTGAGCACCACCACGGCGGAACTCTCGGCCGCCAGGAGCCAGGCGAGGCAAGCAAATCCGTAGCGCCCACGCCAGGACCAGGGTCGGAGACGGATCGGGCACGGACAGCCCCGAGCCCGCCGTTGACATTGCGCCGACGACGACGCCCAATAGGCTCGACGGACCGGGAACCCGAGAGATGCAATCAGCTGCCCTGCGCCTGAAGGTGCCGGACAACGCAATCGCCGAGTTGCGCCCGACGCTGCCCTCGCTGATGCCGGAATCGAGCGACCGTTCGTTCCGAGTGAAGATCTGGGGCGCGCGCGGCAGCGTGCCCGTGTCGGGCAGCGATTTCAGGCGCTATGGCGGCAACACGATCTGCGTCCAGGTGCAGTGCGGCGGCCGCACGCTGGTGTTCGACGCGGGCACCGGAATCAGGCCCGCCGGCCTCGCTCTCGTGGAGTCGGGCGTCAAGGATTTTCATCTGTTCTTCACGCATTTCCACTACGATCACGTCATCGGCCTGCCGTTTTTCGCGCCGCTCTACGACCCTTCGATCCGGCTGGAAATCTGGTCGGGCCATCTGGCGGGCAAGATGTCGACGCAGGACATGCTGCGCGACCTGATGCGCGAACCCTGGTTCCCGGTCGAGATCAGCATTTGCCGCGCCGCCTGGATTTCGCGCGACTTCCATTCCGGCGACATCATCAAACCGTGGCCGGACGTCACCGTGCGCACCGGCAGCCTGAACCATCCGGGCGGCTGCATCGGATACCGCGTCGAATTCGACGGCCGCGCGGTGGCCATCATATCCGACACCGAGCATGTCGAGGGCGAGCTCGATCCGGCCGTGCTGACCCTGATCGAAGGCGCCGACCTGGTCATCTACGACAGTGCGTATACCCAGGCCGAGATGATCAAGCGACGCGGTTTCGGCCATTCGACATGGCAGCAGGGCGTGCGGTTGTGCAAGAAGGCCGGCGTCAAGCAGCTGGCGCTGTTCCACCACGACCCGTTCCGGACAGACACCGAACTCGCCAAGATCGAAGCGCAGGCGAAGGCGAAATTCCCCAACGCGTTCGCCGCCCGAGACGGACAGACGGTCAATGTGACCGCCAAGGCCAAGGCCAAGCGGCTTTAGGCCTGCGCAAGATCGCGGACCGAGAGCCAAACGCATCGCGCATCGCGCGTCGTCACCTCGAGCAATATCTCCAGAAACGCCCAGGCGGCGTCATCGTGCACGCGATGATGCGTGAGAATGCCCACAGGCGGCGCCAACGGGTCGGCAAGACCGTGCCTAAGCTGAGCGACGATTTCGGCGACCAGTTCGTCGATCGGGCGGCGCCCCTTGCTCCCACGCCAGTCGATGAGATCGACTGTGGCGTTGATCATCGGCAAAGGCGATGGTTTGGGCCGTCCGTACGCCGAAATCGCATGGTAGCCGAGTGCGCCGAGATGCGGCGCGAGAGCCGCGTCGATGCGGTTCCACGGTGGCACGAGCACGGGAAGCGCGCTTTCGCCGAACAGGCGCGCAATCGTCTTCCACGCAGCTTCGAGCTCGGCCAGCACGGCGGCGGCAGGCCGGTGGGGGCCGAGTTCCTGGCGCTTTTCGTCCGCGCCGGCGTGATTGGCATGGCGCCAGCCATGAACCAGAATCGTGGCGCGATCCGTTCCGGCGAGCAGGGTCGCAAGCGAGGTTTCGGCGAGCGCGGGGATGACGGCGAGCGCGACCGGCGCGCCGGATCGCCTGGCCATGTCCAGGAGCCGGTCGAGAGCCGCGCTCGGGGCGACCGCGTCGTCGTCGCGCAGCCAGAACCGGGGCCGCTCGCCCGCGTCCGCGCAGGCCTTGAGCACATCGGCCAGCGGTTTCCAGACCGGATCGCTCATTGCGGTTCGAACCGAGCCAGGATCTCTTTCAGCCTGATCGAAGCAACGCCGAGCGACCGTTCCTCAACGACGAAGCGGCGCGCGGAGGCGCCCATGGAGCGGCGAAGCGGCGCGTCGGTCATCAGCCGGCGCAGCGCGGCGGCGAACGCCTCGGTGTCGCCGGGCGGCGTCAGCAATCCGGTTTCGCCATCGCGCACGACCTCCGGCACGCCGGCGACCGCCTGCGCGACCACCGGCAAGCCCGCCGCCTGCGCCTCGAGATAGGCCAGCCCATAGGCCTCTCCGACCCCCGGCCACGCATAGAGGTCGCCGCGCGCAAGCATCGCCGGCACATCCTCGGGCGCGCATTCGCCAGCCCATTCGATGCGGTCGGACAACGCCGCGAACATGGCGTGGACATCGGCGCGGACTTCGCCGTCGCCCACCGCCATCAAGGTCCAATTTAGGTCGAGGCAGAGCGTCAGCGCCTCGGCGAGGATCGCGTAGCTCGCATGCTTGTCGCCGGCGCGCATCATCGCGACCGTCACGATCCGCGGCGGGTCGGCGCGCGGGGCTTCGACCATCGGCGCGGGGTCCAGGAACGGCTCCAACATGGCAGTGCAGAGGTCGGGCATGATGCGCAACGCGCCGTCGCGATCGCGCCGCGTGAAGCAGATCGACAGCGCGGATAGACGCAACGCGTCGCGAACCGTGGCCTCGGAGGCGGCCCACGCGTCGATGATCCTGTACGGCGACATCGAGGCTTCGGCCGTCACGTACGGGATGCCGAATTCCGCCGCGAGGGCGGGACCGACGAAGTCGGGCGCCTTGTAGTAAGGATGGTAGCAGAAGAAGAG
This sequence comes from uncultured Rhizobiaceae bacterium, assembly GCA_964244725.1. Classification (GTDB taxonomy): domain Bacteria; phylum Pseudomonadota; class Alphaproteobacteria; order Rhizobiales; family Rhizobiaceae; genus Kumtagia. The sequence goes on along the minus strand of CAXTJQ010000001.1, from coordinate 345,619 downwards.
GTCGGGCGCTCCGCCCGCGCGCCACGCCGCGCTCAACCGCGCCACATCCTGCGCCGCGGCCTCCCGCGTCACGGCATGCGCCTCGGGGGCAGATGCGCGGGCTCGCAGTTCCGAGGCGAGATCGACCGTATGGCCGGCGAGCCGCAGCGCCGCCGTCAGCAACCGCGCCATCAGCCGATCACCCGAAGGCACCGGATGGTTGGGCGATTTCAGCGGAGCGTAGAACGCGATGCGCATCGCCCGCCTCATGCCCGCATCGACAAACTAAAGTCAACGCGAGGTCCGACCTTCGCTTCAATCGATCCGCGACTGTGCTACAGAAGGGAATGGATACGCCTGCCATCGCCGATCCGTTCTTCAACGCGATTCCGACATTCTCGGCTTTCGAGGGCGTGGCGGATGCGCGCAACTACCGCCCCCTGCCCGACGATTGGGCGCTGGCCACCACCGACATCGTCGGCTCGACCAAGGCGATCGGCGACGGGCGCTACAAGGCGGTCAACATGGCCGGCGCAAGCGTCATCTCGGCGTTGCTCAACGCGCTCGGCCGGCGCGACCTGCCTTTCGTGTTCGGCGGCGACGGGGCGCTCGTGGCCTTCCCCGGCGGGGGAACGGAAACGGCGCGGACGACGCTCGCCCAAACCCAGGCCTGGGTGGCCGACGAACTGGACCTGACGCTCAGGGCGGCGATCGTGCCAATGACGGATATCCGCGCCGCTGGGCTGGACGTGCGCGTCGCGCATTTCCAGGCGAGCGACCAGGTTTCCTACGCCATGTTCACCGGCGGCGGCGCGAGCTGGGCGGAAGCGGCGATGAAAGCCGGCCGCTATGCGGTTCCCGCCTCCTCGTCGGGCGCGCGGCCCGATCTCACCGGCCTGTCGTGCCGCTGGAATCCGATCGAGGCCAAGCGCGGCGAGATCGTCTCGATCATCGCCATCCCCGCGGCCGGCGGCGGCAACGCCGCATTCCAGGAACTGGTCGGCGAAATCGTGGCGATCGTCGGCGACGCGGGGCGCGGCGGACATCCGGTGCCGATCGACGGGCCGGATCTGGCGTTCTCGATGAAGGGCGTCGACAACGAGGCCAAGGCGATGGCGCCGGCCGGCAAGCGTTTTCTGCCGAAGGCCATGATTCTGGCGCAGATCGGACTGACCTGGAGCCTCGCCAAGCTCGGGATGAAGCTCGGCAGCTTCGATCCGGTCGTCTACCGCCGCGATGTCTCGGAAAACACCGATTTCCGCAAATTCGACGACGGGCTCAAGATGACGGTCGACATCGATCCGAGCGTCCATGACCGGATCGAAAAATTGCTCGCCGAAGCCGAACTGGCGGGCATCGTCCGTTACGGCCTGCACCGTCAGGATTCGGCGCTGATGACCTGCATCGTGGCGACGCCGCTGCAGCGCGATCACATCCACTTCGTCGACGGCGCCGCCGGCGGCTATGCCGTGGCCGCCGCCAACCTGAAGGCGAAGGCCGCCTCCGCATGACGCGCGCCGGGCTGCCGGCGGAGGCCTTGCCGACCCGCGAGATCAGCTATGCAGGGCGCACCGTCACGCTCGCGGACCTGCCGGAATACCGCAAATTCTACGCCAAGCTCGCCGCCGGCGCGTGGGAGCCGCACACGTTCGACGTGTTCTCGCGCTATCTCGACAAGGATACGGTCGCCATCGATATCGGGTCCTGGATCGGGGTGACGCCGTTCTGGGCAGCGCAGATCGCCAAGGCAGTCGTGGCGGTCGATCCGGATCCCAAATGCGTCCGCATCCTCAGGAGCCTCGCCGCCGGGTGCGCCAAGGTGTCGGTGCTGGAGGGCGCGCTGTCGCCCCGGCCCTCGATCGAGATCCATGCCGTCGAGGGCTTCGGCAGTTCGGAAACGAGCGTGCTGGCCATCGGCGACGGCGGCTGCATGGCGACGTGCGGGCTGACGCTGCGCGCGATCATGGCCCATGCGGGCGGTGCGCCGTCCTTCGTCAAGATCGACATAGAAGGCTATGAATACCTCATCGGCGATGAACTGGCGCGGCTTTGCGACTATCCGATCCGCGCCGTCCAGATTGCCATCCACCCGCAGCTCTACGAAAAAAGCCTTGCTGGATGGGGTCCGGCGCGCCGCATCAAGGTCGCGGCCGCTACCTGGCGTCTCGGGCGGGCGCTGCGCGCCCGGTTCAAGGGACCGTCGCTCGTTAAATTCGCCGGCCTCGCATCCTATATTGCCTTCGGCGTCCTGCTCCGCGCCACGCCGAAGGGCGCGGATTTCGTCTTCGAGCAGCGCCGCGCAACGATCGGAAGGCCTGGTTCATGAACAGCGCACCCTCGGAAGTCTCGACCATCCTGATGGACAGGGTGGCGGACTGGCTGACCCATTCCTCGCTCGCCGGCGACGATCTCGAAACCATGGTGCGCGGCTTTTGCGAACGGCTCGCCGGCGCAGGCCTGCCGATCGCGCGCGTGCATCTGACCTTCTCGATGCTGCATCCGCTTTACGATGCGCTCGGCTTCACCTGGGAGCGCGGCGCGGGCATGCGCGTAGAGGGCTTTCGCAACAAGCCCGGCGACCGGTCCGAACGCTTTCTGCGCAGCCCCTACTATCACCTCCTCAGCCACAAACTCGACCATCTGAGACGGCGGATCGACGATTCCGGCGCTTCCGAATTTCCGGTCTTCGAAGAGCTCAAGCAGATGGGGATGACGGACTACCTCGCCTTCATCCACTCCTTCAATTCCGGCAAGGATCAAGGCATGATGGGGTCGTGGTCGACCGACAGTCCTCTCGGATTCTCGGAGAGCGTGATCGCGGCGCTGCTGCGCATCCAGAACCATCTCGCAGTGGCCGCCAAGATGGCGGTTTTGAACCGGCTCGCCGACAACATGCTCACGACCTATCTCGGCGAGGATGCCGGCAAGCGCGTGCTGAGCGGCAAGATCAAGCGCGGCGAAGGCGACACGATCCGCGCGGCGCTGGTCATCGCCGACATGCGCGGCTCGACCATGCTGGCCGAACAGGAAGGCCGCGAGGCCTATATCGAGACGCTCAACAGTTTCTTCGACGCCATCGCCGCGCCGTTCAACCGCCGCGGCGGCCAGATCCTGAGCTTTCTCGGCGACGGCTTCCTCGCCGTCTATCCCTGCGACCGCCATCGCGAGCCGTCCGAGATCGCATGCAGGGCGGCCCTCGCCGCCGCCTTCAAGGGCTCCGCGCGGATGGCCGGGCTGAACGAGAAGCGGCGCAACGCGGGCCAAGCCGATATCGGCTTCGGCATCGGCCTGCATGTCGGCAACGTGATGTTCGGCAATGTCGGCCTCAACGACCGCCTCACCTTCTCGGCCTTCGGCACCGCGGTCAACGAGGTCTCGCGCCTGCAGACGCTGACGAAAAAGCACGGGCAGCAGTTGATCGCCAGCCAGGATTTTGCCACCTATTGCGGGGGCGGCTGGATCACGGTGGGCAGGGAAAAATTGCGCGGCGTGAAGGAGAAACTCACCATCCTCTACCCTGACACGTCGGACCTTCAGGACCTGGACGAGGACGGCGCTTTCGAGATCAGCTACGACGGGGTTTCGGATGCCGAGCAATTGATGCTGATGCTGCGCGACAGAGGGCGCGCCACGCTGAGCGTAGCGGGACTCAAGGGGACGCAATGAGACTTGGGATGCGCCGTCTGGCTTTTCTGGCCGCCATCGTTTTGACAGGCGCGGCTTCCGCGCAAGACCAGTCCAAGGTTCTGGTCGACGGTTTCGAAGGTCTGGGCTTCGCGGCCAGCGGCGGACTCTACTACCGCGACAATTTCGAACAGACGGCGGGCAAGGTCGAGTTCCAGGACAAGGTCAAGCGGACGGGAAAGGGCGCCCTGAAGCTCAGCATCAAGTCGCTTTGCCCGAAGTCCGGCGATGGCTGCAGCGAACGCGCGGAAATCTGGGAAAAGACCGAACTGCGCGTGCCCTACGATCAGGGCGTCTGGTACGGCTTCGCCGTGATGCTCGGCAAGCCGATCCCGCAGGACGATCACCGCTATCTGATCGCGCAGTGGAAGCGTGAGATCGACGCTGGCGCGGAGGGCGATTTCAGCCCCTACCTCGCGCTGCGGCTGCGGCAGGGCAAGCTGTTCGTGACCGTGGAGACGAACTATATCGCGCCTCCGGACGGGCTCAGGCTTGTGGACGGCAAGGGTTGCAAGCCCGGCTCGGTTCCAGTCTGGCTGCGGCCGGACACCAACCAGATGCGCGCGGTCGTCGCGACGGAGCCGTCCTGGGACATGGCCAAGGACGGGGCGATCTACGATGCCTGCACCGACGCCATTGCCGTCACCGATCATGGCAATCCGCTGCCGGCTCCGGATTCGGGCTGGATCGATTTCGTCGTCTACAGCCTGCCGGGGGCCGACGGCTCGGGCCATCTGGAGCTTTATGCCGATGGTAAGCCTATCATTACGGTCAAGGGTCATGTCGGCCACGACGACAAAGGTTTGGGCAAGAATCAATACTTCAAATTCGGACCCTACCGCGCGGCCAAGGACGACGAGTGGACCGTGTACTACGACGATTTCCGCAGGTCGCCCCATTGCTCGGACGTGCTGGTCGGGGCGCCGTGCCCCGCGTTCTGACGGGCTTCCACCGCGCCGCCGACCCAATTTCGGCTTGCCGCTTCGGGAACTTGCTATAGTGTCGAAAATTGAGGGACATCGAAGCGCGTAGATCACGACTCCGGGCGACTGACATCTGATGGATGCACCTGTGACGACTTCGAGCGCCGATCTCTTGCGCATCGAAAATCTCGGCATTTCGTTCGCCATCGTCGGCGGGCCCGTGCATGCCGTGCGCGATGTCAGCTTTCGCGTCCTGCCGGGCAAGGTTACCTCGCTCGTCGGCGAGTCCGGGTCGGGAAAGTCCGTCATCAGCCAGGCGGTGATGGGCATCCTGCCGCAGACGGCGCGGCTCAAGGGTTCCATCATATTCGACGATCCGCGGACCGGCCGTTCCAACGACATCCTCCAATTGCCGCGCGACGGGACGGAAATCCGCGCCTTGCGGGGCAGCCGGCTCGGCAAGATCTTCCAGGAGCCGATGACGTCGCTATCGCCGCTGCACACGATCGGCAACCAGATCGACGAGTCGCTGCGCATCCACTCAGACTTCGACAAGGCCGAGGTAAAGAACCAGACCATCGAGATGCTAGGGCTGGTCGGGTTTCCCAGTCCCAAGCGCGCCTACGGCATGTATCCATTCGAACTATCCGGAGGTTTGCGCCAGCGCGCGATGATCGCGATGGCGCTGATCTGCAGGCCGGCGCTGCTGATCGCCGACGAGCCGACGACCGCGCTCGATGTCACCATCCAGGCGCAGATCCTCGATCTCCTGCGCGACCTGCAGACCCGGCTGAACATGGCGATGCTGCTGATCACCCACGACCTCGGCGTGGTCGCCAACGTCTCCGACGAGGTCGTCGTGATCTATCATGGCGAGATCATGGAGGCGGGCTCCGTCCAGGACATCTTCCGCAGGCCGAGCCATCTCTACCTGAAGGGATTGATGGCTGCGGTGCCGCATTTCGACATGAAGCCCGGCGAGCGCCTGAAGGCGTTGCGCGAGGTGCCGGTCGATGTCGGAACCTTGCTGGGCAGCAAGAAAGAAAAACGCGCCGAAGCCGCCGCGAGCGGCGAGAGCCTCCTTGTCGCGCGCAATCTGGTCAAAGCCTACACGACCCGCAATTCCGGCTGGTTCGGCAAAGGCAAGGAAGCGGCGGTGCGCGCCGTCGACGATGTGAGTTTCGAGATCCGCCGTGGCGAATGTCTCGGGCTCGTCGGAGAAAGCGGCTGCGGCAAGACCACGGTGAGCAAAATCCTGATGCGCGCCGTGACGCCGGATTCCGGAGGCATCCTGTTCAACGGCGCCGATGGCCCGATCGACGTGCTCAAGGCGGACGGCGATGCCCTGCGCACGCTGCGGACCAAGATCCAAATGGTTTTTCAGGATCCGGTCTCATCGCTGTCGCCGCGCATGACAGTCGAGAACATCATCAGCGAGCCGCTCGAAATCCACGGACGCGGGACCTCGGAAAGCCGCTACGAAACCGTCGTCGCGCTGCTCAAGGCGATCGGGCTGGACGAGCGCGCCTTAAACCGCTATCCGCACAGCTTTTCCGGCGGGCAGCGGCAGCGCATCGGCATCGCCCGCGCGCTGGCGCTCGGGCCCGAACTCCTGATCTGCGACGAACCGGTCTCGGCACTCGACGTGTCGGTCCAGGCGCAAATCCTGAACCTCTTGAAAGACCTTCAAAGTCAGCTCGGACTTACCTTTCTGTTCATTTCGCACAATCTCGCAGTGGTCGACTACATGGCCGATCGAATCGCCGTCATGTGCGGGGGACGCATCGTCGAACTCGCGCCCTGCGAGACATTGATGGAAAATCCTGTCCATCCTTATACGAAGGCGCTGCTCGCCGCCGTGCCGTTTCCCGATCTCGACCGCCCGCTCGATTTCGAAACCCTACGCAAGACCGGGGCGTCGAACCAGAAGGCCTGGGGACGGCAGTTTCAAAGTCATGGCGATGGCGAAGGCCTGGCCGCAACCGATCTCGGCGACGGCCATTTCGTGCTGGCGCGGCGGTCTGTCGACGCGCGGGAGCTGGCATGAAGCTGACGCGGCGCACCACGCTCGGCGTCCTGGCCGCATCGCTCCTACCGGGCATCGCAACAGCGGCCTCCAATGTCGACCCGCTAGAGGCCGAGGTCAAGGCGGGGACCCTGCCGCCGGTCGCCGAACGGCTTCCCAAGACGCCGCGGGTGATTTCGGTCGCCGGGCTGGGCGGAACGCCGGGTCGCCATGGCGGCGTCATCAGGACGATCATCGGCAGCCAGAAAGACATCCGGCTGATGACGATCTACGGCTATGCGCGGCTCGTCGGCTACAGCGCCGACCTGACGTTCGAACCCGACATCCTCGAAACCTTCGACGCGCGCGAAGAGCGCATCTTCACGTTCAAGATCCGCGACGGCCACAAATGGTCGGACGGCTCGCCCCTGACCGCCGAGGATTTCCGCTATTGCTGGGAGGATGTCCTGAACGACAAGGACCTCTCCTCGGGCGGCCTGCCGAGGATGATGCTCGTCGACAAGAAGGGTCCGGCGTTCGAAATCGTCGATCCCCTGACGGTTCGCTACATCTGGGACGCGCCGAACCCCGATTTTCTGCCGAGCCTGGCCGCGGCCCAGTGGCAGATGCTGGCGCTGCCGTCCGCCTACATGAAGCAGTTTCACAAGAAATACCAGGACGAGGACGTTCTCAAGACCCTCATCAAGGACAACAAGACCAAGAAATGGACGGCTCTGCACATCAAGATGAGCCGCCAGTACCGGCCGGAAAATCCGCGCTTGCCGAGCCTCGATCCATGGATCAACACGACCACCGCGCCCGCCGAACAGTTCGTCTTCGAGCGCAATCCCTATTATCACCGCGTCGACGAGAACGGACAGCAATTGCCCTATGTCGACACGTTCGTCCTGAATGTCAGTTCGTCCTCGATCGTGGCGGCCAAGACCGGCGCCGGCGAAAGCGACCTGCAGGTCAACGGCATCGATTTCGCCGACTACACGTTCCTGAAGGACGCCGAAAAGCGCTACCCGATCAAGGTCAGCCTCTGGAAGAAGACGCTCGGATCGCAACTCGCGATCATGCCGAACCTCAACTACACCGACCCCGTCTGGCGCGCGATCCTGCGCGACGTGCGCTTCCGCCGCGCGCTGTCGCTGGGCATCGACCGGCGCGAGATCAACATGGCCGTGTTCTTCGGTCTCGCCAAGCCGGGCGCCGATGCGCTGCTTCCCGAAAGCCCGCTCTACCGGCCGGAATTCGCCGCCGCCTGGAGCGCATTCGACAATGCGATGGCGAACCAGCTGATGGACGAGGTGGGTCTCGACCAGCGCGACGACGACGGCTTGCGCGTTCTCCCGGACGGCCGTCCGGCGCAGATCATCATCGAGACGGCCGGCGAAAGCACGATCGAGACCGACGTGCTGGAGCTGGTCGTCGATCATTGGAGCAAGCTCGGGCTGGCCTTGTTCATCCGCACCTCGCAGCGCGACATCTTCCGAAGCCGCGCGCTCGCCGGGCAGATCATGCTGTCCATGTGGTCCGGCTTGCCCAACGGGGTGGCCACCGCCGACATGAGCCCGGACCAGCTGGCGCCCACGACCCAGGACGATCTGCAGTGGCCGCTCTGGGGCTCCCACTACATCACGAGCGGCCAGATGGGCGAGGCGCCCGACATGCCGGAGCCGATCGAACTCCTGCGGCTGCTGGCGCAGTGGCGCGATTCGCCGACGCTCGACGAACGCGTCGCGTGCTGGCAAAAGATGCTCGCGATCTATTCGGACCAAGTGTTCTCGATCGGCATCGTCAACCAGGCGCTGCAGCCGGTGCTGCGCTCCGCCCGGCTGCGCAACGTGCCCGAAAAGGGACTCTACGGTTTCGACCCGACCGCCTATCTCGGCGTCTACAAGCCCGACACCTTCTGGTATGAGGGCGCCTAGGTGCTGCGCTACCTCACCTGGCGCATCCTGGTCATGATTCCGACGCTGCTGATCATCTCGGCGCTGGTGTTCACCATCATCGAACTGCCGCCGGGCGACTATTTCGAGAGTTACGCGGCCGAAATGCGCGCCCAGGGCGAAGGCGTCGACATGGACAAGCTGAACGCGCTGCGCGCCGAATACGGTTTCGACAAGCCCCCCGTCATTCGCTATTTCTACTGGGTCGGCGGCATGCTGCAGGGCGATTTCGGCTATTCCTTCGAATACGAACTGCCAGTTTCGGACGTCGTCGGCGACAGGCTTTGGCTGACGGTGCTGGTATCCTTCTGCACCATCGTCTTCACCTGGCTGATCGCCTTTCCCATCGGCATCTACTCGGCGAGCCACCAGTACAGCTGGGGCGACTACGGCCTGACCTTCCTCGGCATGCTCGGCATCGCCATCCCCAACTTCATGCTGGCGCTGATCCTGATGTATTTCGCCAACATTTGGTTCGGGACGTCGATCGGGCATTTGATGGACCAGTCCTTCCTCGACCAGCCGATGAGCTGGGCCAAGGCCAGATCGATCCTGTCGCATCTGTGGATTCCGGTCGTGATCGTCGGAACGGCAGGCACGGCGGGCATGATCCGGCGACTGAGGGCCAACCTGCTCGACGAATTGCAGAAGCAATACGTCATGACGGCGCGCGCCAAGGGCCTGCATCCCTTCCGCACGCTGATCAAATACCCGCTGCGCATGGCGCTGAACTTCTTCATCTCCGATATCGGCTCGATCCTGCCCGCCATCATTTCCGGAGCGGAGATCACCGCGATCGTACTGTCGCTCGAAACGACGGGGCCGATGCTGATCCGGGCCCTGCAGGCGCAGGACATGTATCTCGCCGGTTCGTTCCTGATGTTCCTCGCCTTCCTGACCGTTATCGGCGTCCTGATTTCGGACCTCGCGCTGGCGCTGCTCGATCCGCGCATCCGGCTGCAGGGCGGGAGCACAAAATGAACCAGGCCCTGCCGCCAGCCTCCTCGCTGCCGCTGCCCGGCGCGCCGCTCGGACACTACGTATCGGCCGCGCCCTTCGATCCAATGTCGGTCGAGGCGATGACGCCCGAGCAGGAGAAGGTGTTCCAGGCCTCGCAACTTCGCCTGATGTGGTGGAAGTTCAAGCGCCATCGCCTCGCCCTGTGGTCGGCGATCTTCCTCGCATTGTTCTATATCATGATCCTGATCTGCGAGTTCGTGGCGCCCTACAACCTCCATACGCGCAATGTCGACTTCATCCATGCGCCTCCGCAGCGCGTCAGGCTGTTCGACGAGGGCGGCTTCGTCGGCCCCTTCGTCTACGGCCGCAAGATGACACTCGACATGGATACGCTGAAGCGCGTCTACACCGACGACAAGGCCGACGTTCAGCGGCTTCGCTTCTTCTGCTCGGGAGACAAATACGAGTTCTGGGGCCTCGCGGCGGGCGATTTCCATTTCGTTTGCCCCGCCCGGGACGGGCAATTCTTCGCGCTCGGGACGGACCGGCTCGGCCGCGACGTTCTCTCGCGCATCATCTATGGGGCCCGCATCTCGCTGACGATCGGCCTGATCGGCGTCGCTTTCTCGTTCGTGCTCGGCATCATCATCGGGGGTCTCGCGGGCTACAAGGGCGGCGTGTTCGACCTCGTGGTGCAGCGCATCATCGAGGTGCTGCAGTCGCTGCCGAGCATCCCGCTCTGGATGGCGCTGGCGGCGATCATGCCGGTGACCTGGAGCCCGATCGTCATTTATTTCGGCATTACGCTGATCTTCGGGCTTTTCGACTGGACGGGCCTTGCGCGCGCGGTTCGATCGAAGCTGCTGTCGCTGCGCGAGGAGGACTATGTGCTGGCGGCGCAGCTCATGGGCGCGCGGTCGAGCCGGATCATCGGGCTGCACCTCATTCCGGGGTTCATGTCGCATCTGATCGCAACGGCCACCATCGCCATTCCGGGCATGATCCTGGGCGAAACGGCGCTGAGCTTCCTCGGGCTCGGGCTGCGTCCCCCGATCACGAGCTGGGGCATCCTGCTGACGGAGGCGCGCAGCGTCAGCGTGATCGCCTTTTATCCGTGGCTCTTGGCCCCGATGGTCCCGGTCATCCTCGTCATCCTCGCCTTCAATTTCATGGGGGACGGCCTGCGCGACGCCGCCGATCCGTATCGGTAGGGACGCTATCCAGAGTCAGCCCTTTCGGCTTGCCTCGTCGTAGGCTTCGGCGAAATAGGCGAGGAAGACGTCGAGAATGCCGTTGTCGTGCGGCCCCGACTTCTGTTCCCAGCGCTCGACGAACACGTCCCACGAGCGGCTCTTCTTCGACGACAGCACCGAATTGCCGACCTTGGCGGCGATCGCATCCGGTGAGAAATCCTCGAGAAGGCGCGCCAACGCCTTCTGCATCGCGGCATAGGTCGCGAGTTCGTGGCGCTTCAAATCGTTGAAACCCGCTTCGAGGCTCTGTTTCGCGTCGAGGAAGCCGGGCCGGCGGCGGGTGAACATGACGTCGATGATTTCGGCCGCGCCGGGGATGAATTTGAGCGGATTGTTGTCGGCCGCGCCGATCATCGTTCGGCTCGCGCTCTTGGTCATCGCCTTGGCGGCGGCGCGCGCGCGCAGAAGCTGCGAGAGTTGCTCGACGGCGACCTTAAGAGATTCGCCGACCGCGAAACCCAACTCGGCCGGATCGCGCGCCGCGAAGATTTCGGGCGGGACGCCGGCCCCGCGCGCCAGACCATCGAGAAAACGCGCGCCGGCCGCGTCGGCCGACGGGACAGGCGCGGCGCGCGGCGGAAAGGGGGCTGGCGCGAAGGGCGCCGATGCGGGGGGCGGGGAAGCTGCGCTCGCCGAGAAGGGTTCGCCCTCGACGGGCGGCGCAGCCGGCCTGCCGCGCGGCGAGGGCTGGTTGAAGACGGGCATCGGGCGCGGCGTGAAGACCGGCTGGGCCGCGAACGGCGGTTCCGCCGGTCCATCTCCATTGGCCGCCGGCGGCGCCGGCGACGGGTCATGATAGGGATCGGCAGGCGGACGGCGGGCCTGATCCGCGCCCGCGCGAAGGTCCGGCAAGTCGATGAACTGGTTGGAAAAATCCGGGGCCCGGCGGCGGTCCGACGGCTCCGGCATGAGCGCACGGCGATCGATCGGCGGCGGCGCCGGCATCGGCGAGCCCCAGATATCGTCACTCGGCGCGGAGAACGACGGACTGTCCTCGAACGGAAAAGGCGAGCTTTCCCGGTCCGCCGAGCCTTCGGACGCGCCGCCGACCTCGACATCCACGCTGACGACATACTGTCCGATCATCAGGCGGTCGCCGCTGGACAGCCGGTAGGGGCTCTTCATCCGCGAGGTGGAGCCATTCAGGAACGTGCCGTTGCGCGACACGTCGTAGAGCCAATAGCCGCCCTTCTCGAACCGCACCTCGCAATGCTGGCCCGAAATATACCGGCTGGGATCGGGGAGGCTCCAGTCGAGGTGCTGCAAACGCCCGATCTCGAAGCTGCGGTTGCGCGCCTGGTAGCGGATCGGCCCGCCGTCAGGCAGCGCGTCGACGCTGTCGATCGTAAGCGTAATCGTCATCGGTCCCTTCGATCGCTCCATGGCCGCGCGCCACGCGCGACATTTAGTTTTACGACATCCGGCTCGCCCCGTCGCCGCGATCGGCGACGATCCGCCCCGGGGGCCTGCTCACGCTTCCGTCATCTGGATGCCCATCGACACGCAGGCCGACAGCACGGCGGCGCGCTGCTTCAGTGGAACCCGCGCGATCGCGCTGAGCACCGCGGCGTTGATCGCGCGGGCCGTCAGATGGGCGGGCGGGACGACCGGGGCCATTCCGGACGGACTCATGCTGCCGCCGCTCCAGCCCGCCGCCAGAGCGACCCAGGCGCCGGGGGATTTGACCCGCGCGGCCATGCCCGCGTCGAGCGCCGCGTAACGCTGACCTTCCTCGGGCTCGCGCACCCAGTTCTCGGCGAAAGCCAACAGATCGTTGTCCTGCGCCATCAGGCCTTCCGCCAGATTGACCAGGCATTGGTGTCCCCACCATACGGCGACGCGCTTGGGAAGCAGGTAGGCGCAAAAAGTGATTGCCTCCTCCGGCGTCGGACCGGCCAGCAGCGCGCGCAGGAAGACAAGCGACGGCTCCGGCGACGGCGCCGCCGTCATGTCCTCCATGGCGGTCGGAAACGCCTCAAACAGTTCCCTGGCCGTTTCGAAGCGGACGCGGTTGCCCATCAGTCCCAACGCTTTCCCATGCCCGTCACCCCGGTCGATCCGTCCCGCGTCAGTTGATCTTGACCAAAAGGCCGTTGATGATCATCGTCGCTCCCGCCTCGTGCTGCGAGAGAAGCTTCGAACTCGATTTGAACTGCAGCGACGTGGTGATCTCGATGCTCGGCGAGTCGATCTTGATCGACATCGGGTCCATGGTGATGGAACTTTGGCCAACCGTCAGCGTGATCTTGGAGCCGGCGGTGATCTTGATTTCCCGGGTCACGTCGAGCGTGTCGTCGTTGCCGATCTTGGTGGTCCGATCGTTCTTGACCTCGCGCTTCTCGTCATTCTCGACGGTCGAGGCCAGGTCTTTCTGGGCGTGGAAGCGAACCAGTTCCGAGCCTTTGGTGTCGTCCATGACGAGTTCATTGTAGCCGCCGCCGCCGGTGGTCGAATTCGTCTTCCAGCCGGAGATGTTCTTCTCGCCCGGCAAGGCATAAGGCGGCATGTTATCGCCGTTGTAGACGCAGCCGACGATAATCGGCTGGTCGGGATCGCCTTCGAGGAAATCGACCAGAACCTCCATGCCGACGCGCGGCGTGAAGATCGCGCCCCAGTTCTGGCCGGCGGCGACCTGGGCCACGCGGACGCGGCGCGACTGGTCGCTTTTCCGGTCCCAATGGAAACGCACCAGGATGCGGCCGTATTTGTCACAATCGATTTCGCCGTCGCCGACGACCTTGGCGGTTTGGGGACCGCGTATGTAGGGCTTGGGCGTGGACATCGCCGGCGCGAAGGGTTTGTCGGCGCGCATGAATTCGTAATCGCCTTCGTAGGGCTTGGCGTCGCCGCTGCCCGACCGGTAGCTCTCGCCCGAAAAGCTGTGAGACGCCTGGACAACGAGATATTGCCGGTTCTGGGCGTCGTCGGGATGCTCCGCCAGATCGAACAGCGCGCCCGGATGGAAGCTCACGCAGTCGCCCTCCGCGAAGACGCGGTTGTCCTCGGCGCGCTCCATGTCGAGGCGGGCTTCCGCATAGCCCGCGCCGTCGCCCTGGCTCACGTAGCGGCCCGGATACTGGAACTTTTCCAGCTTGCCATTGTCATAGACCGCGTCGCCCGACTTCTCGGCCTTGAGATTGGCGGACGGCTTCTTGAAGTCGTAGTCGGTCATGGCGACGTTGCCGGTCGTGAATTTGCGTTCGGGACGCCACAGGGAGACGTGCTCGGTGTCGCGCCGGTTGCGCTGGTCGATCGCGATGAACGGACGCAAGCCCCGCGCCACGGTCTTGTAAGCGGAGATGCCGTCTCCCATGACCAGTCTGTGCGAAGCCTTGGAGTGGCGGAAATGATAGCTGATGCCGTGTTCCTCCATGAGGCGCGACACAAACTCCAGGTCGCTCTCGCGATATTGAGCGCAGTATTCGAGGGTCGGGTAGGATTTCGACAGCGACTTCTGAAAGTCGGCCAGGCCGCCGTGTTCCTGGAAAATCTCGGTGATGATGTCCGGCGCCGTCTTGTCGTGGAAGATCAGCGAATTGACCCGCTTCGACAGCAGCCAGAGCCAGGGCCGCAAGATCAATTCGTAGGCGTTTCCTTCCGCCTGCGTTCCCTTCCAGCGCGCCTCCGCGAGATACCCGTCGAAATCGCGACTGTCGCCGTCGATCGACTGAACGGTCACCGTGCAATGCTTGCCGATCGCGTCGTCGAAGACCAGAACGTTCTTGTCGGTGTTGAGCGCCTCGACCTTGAACTCGAAGGGACGGCTCAGCGTTTCGGTCCCCTCGAAGCCGAGGAGCACGAGCTTGTCCTTGCCGAGCGGGGTTTCGAGGCTGCCGATTCGCTTGTCTTGCGTATTCGCACTGGGCATCAGAGCGTTTCTCCCCCCGATCTTCTTGCGCGCATCCAAGAAGGGCTGCAGCCGACCGCAACCGCGCCGGCAAGCCTATGGCATTATCGTCACTCAGCACGCCGATTGTCCAGTCGCATGCCGTCGAGGCAGGTCGCCGACCGACGCATGGAGGCGGGCGTCCGCCCGCCGAAATCGAGGGGCCGCGGTTGATTGACAGCGTTCGAGCTTGATCTTATGGTCGGAACTTCCGTTTACTCGTGAAGAGGTCAGATGCCATGCGCACGGCGGTCTTCGTTTCTTTGGTTTCATTGGGTTTGCTTTCAGCAGCCGGGTCGGTGCTTGCCGGCCCGCAGGTTTCGTCCGATGAAATCGTCAAGCATTTCGTCGATACCGCCGATCTGGGCGCCAAGCGCGGCATCTGCATCGGCACGACGGAAGAATGCAGCGCGGACGTCCCGGCGCCGACCGGCATGGACATGCTGATCAATTTCGATCTGAATTCGGCCGAATTGACCGGCCAGGCGCGCGCCAACCTGGACGAGTTCGCCAAGGCTCTCAAGGACGAGCGGCTGCGGGCGGCGACGTTCATCGTCGAGGGCTACACCGACGCGTCGGGCGAGGAACGCTATAATACCAGGCTTTCGGAACGCCGCGCCGAATCGGTGACGGCGTTCCTGCTGTCGAACGGCATAAGCCGCGACAAGGTGACAGCCGTCGGCAAGGGCGAGCAGAATCCAAGGGTTCCCGATCCCTACGATCCGGTCAACCGACGCGTCGAAATGCGCATCAAGGTCCAGTGACGCCGGCGGGAGTTCGCGCGCATCATTTGTCCGCCAACCTAAGGGCGTCCTTTCCAGGGGGCGCCTTTTTCACGACCTGAGGTACGGATGCGCTTCGATTCGCTGCAGACGCCGCTCTCAGAGAGCGATCCGACAGGGCCCGATCTCGACGAAGCGGGCGACGACGACTACCTCAACTACATGCTCGGCGCGGACAACAAGATCCCCGAGCGCTACCTCGATCCCGAAACCGGCGCGCCGTTCGACCGCAGCAGAATCGAACTGGCGGTCGAGACGCGGATTATCGCGGGATTCCTCGAGCGGAGCCGCGACCTTCGGCTGCTTGCGCTCGAGGCGCGCTTCCAGGCTCTCGCCGGCCAATTGCTCGGCTTTTGCGACTGCGTCGAGGCGATGGCCAACCTAACGGCCGCCTTCTGGGACGATGTTCATCCGAAGGGCAGCGACGGCGACTATACGTTGCGGCAGAACGTCGTCGGCGTGCTCGACGACCGCAAGACGGTGATCCTGCCGCTGCAGTACGCCCCGATCGTCTGGGACCAGCGCGCCGGGGCGATCAGCCTGCGCGACTTCGCCATCGCCACCGGGAGCGCGGTGGCGGCCGAGACCGAGCGCAAGATCGACATCAACCAGCTCAACCAGGTCATGCGCAGCGAGACGCATCGCGCGGCCGTCGACGCCGTGCATGCCGCCCTGACGCGCTGCCGCCAGTCGACCGCGGCGATCCAGGCCGTGTTCGACGAGCGGACGGACTACAGCTATTCGCCGAGTTTCGATGTGCTCGACGGCATCCTCGATCAGCTGTTGAAATTCATCGAGAGCGCCCGCGACGACCTTCGGCCCGCGACGGCTGCCCCGGCAGGTCCCGTCGAGACGGCCGCGGACGGCGCTGGCGACGGCGGGGCGGGCGCGGGGACGACGGCTGCCCGGCCAAGCGCGACGGCCACGGTGCGCAACCAGGCCGAGGCCGCCGCGGCGTTGCTCGCGGCGGAGACCTATTTCGGCCGTTTCGAGCCGTCCTCGCCCGCGCTGTTGCTGGTCCACCAGGCGCGGCTGCTCGTCGGCAGACCGCTGGTGGCGGCGCTGGAGGCGCTGGCGCCCGACGCCGCCGAATATGCCACGATCGTCGTCGACGCCACGGTGGGGTTCGAGTTCAGCATGGCGAAGATGCGCTCGATCACCGAGAATTACGAATCGACGGCCGTGGCGGCCGAGGAGGACGGCGCGCCCCTGCCGGATTACACGGCGCTCGCCCGGCCCGAAGCGATGGCGCTGATCGGCGGGGTGTCGGCCTTCTTCCGGAGCGCCGAGCCTTCCAGCCCGATTCCGATTCTTCTTTCGCAGGCGGAGCGGCTCGCAAGCCAGAGTTTCCATTCGATCATCGCCGAATTGCTTCCCAAGAGGCCAAGCGCCTGACGGCTGACGCTGGGGAAAACAGTTTGACAAGGTACGGCCTAATCGTGTTCCATGTGATGCGAAGCGGGGGTGAGCGATGTCGGACAGTGGTCAGAAATTCATCAAGCGCAACCGGCCGCCGCGCGTACAGATTTCCTACGAAGACCCCTATAACGCCGAAAAGCAGGTCGAACTTCCTTTCGTGATGGGCATTTTGTCCGACCTTTCGGGCAACGCCTCAAAGGTGGCGAAAGCGCCGATGGCCGAGCGGAAGTTCTCGGACGTCGACATGGACAATTTCGAAAAATACATGGCGAGCGTCGAGCCCGCCGCGACGTTCAGGACGAAGAACGTGCTCAGCGGCAATGGCGACGAACAGATGGGCGTCAACCTGACGTTCAAGAGCATGGACGATTTCACGCCAGGCGCGATCGCGCGGCAGGTGCCCGCCTTGCGGACGCTTCTGGAGGCGCGCGAGCAGCTCGCGAACCTCCAGCGCTACATGGACGGCAAGTCGGCCGCGGAGGACCAGCTCAAGAAACTCCTGGCCGACCCGGCGCTGATGCAGGCGGTGAAGGAACGGCGCGACGCCGCGGCGTCGTCAACCGCCTCGGCAGAGCCGGAAGACAACACGTAATCCGCCACGACGACATCGGCGATCCGCAACAAACCGAGGCAAGACGAGTGGCCACCGAACTCAATAGCGAAACGGCTTCCACCGGCGCAACCGCCTACAAGGACGGCGACGAATTCGCGTCGATCCTGAAGCAGAGCTTCAAGCCGCGCAGCGAGCGCGCCGCCACCGAGGTCGAAAACGCCGTCAACACGCTGGTCCAGCAGGCGCTTGCCGATTCCAGCCTGATCAAGGACGACGTGCTCGACACGATCGACGAGATGATCGCGCGGCTCGACGAAAAAATGTCGGCGCAGGTCAACGAGATCATCCACAACGAGACCTTCCAGAAGGTCGAAAGCGCCTGGCGCGGGCTCCACTACATCGTCTTCAATTCTGAGACGGATGCGTCGCTCAAGCTGCGCGTCATGAACGTATCCAAGCAGGAACTGTTCAAGGACCTGCGTCTCTATCCCGACGCCAAATGGGACCAGAGCCCGCTCTTCAAGTCGGTCTACGAACAGGAATTCGGCCAGCTGGGCGGCCAGCCCTATGGCTGCCTCGTGGGCGACTATCATTTCGACCATTCGGCCGTCGACATCCGCCTGCTGCGCGACCTCGGCAAGATCGCGGCGGCCGCGCACGCGCCGCTGATCTCCGGCGCCGCGCCGACGCTGATGGGGATGGATTCCTGGACGGAGCTCTCGAACCCGCGCGACCTGAGCAAGATTTTCGACACGCCGGACTATGCGGCGTGGAAGTCGATGCGCGATTCGGAAAATTCGCGCTATGTCGGCCTCTGCATGCCGCGCGTACTGGCCCGCCAGCCCTATGGCGCCAAATCCTCTCCCGTCGAGGAATTCGCTTTCGAGGAGGAAACCGACGGTCACACCGGGCAGAAATATGCCTGGATGAACGCGGCCTACGCAATGGCCGCCAACATCAACCGGGCCTACAAGGAATATGGCTGGACGGTGCGCATCCGCGGCGTGCAGTCGGGCGGCGAGGTCATCAACCTGCCAACCCATACGTTCCCGACCGACGACGGCAGCGTCGACTTGAAATGCCCGACGGAAATCGCGATCAGCGACCGCCGCGAGAACGAGCTTTCAAAATCCGGCCTGCTGCCGCTGATCCACCGCAAGAACACCGACAAGGCAGCCTTCATCGGCGCGCAGTCGCTCTACCGGCCGAAGAAATACGACAAGGAAGAAGCGACAGCCTCCGACAACCTGTCATCGCGCATTCCGTACATGTTCGCGGTCTCGCGCTTCAGCCACTACCTGAAATGCATGGTGCGCGACCAGATCGGCGAGACCAAGGAACGCCAGGAACTGGAGCGTTGGCTCCAGAGCTGGATCAACCTCTACGTCGATTCCGATCCGGCCAATTCGTCCAGCATCACCAAGGCGCGCAAACCGCTTGCCGCGGCCCGTGTCGACGTCTTCGAAGACGCCGAAAATCCCGGTTTTTACGGGGCTCGTTTCTACCTGCGTCCGCATTTCCAGCTGGAAGGCATGGATATCGGCATGAGCCTCGTTTCCCGTCTGCCCGCCAAGGCAGATTAGTCGCCCGTACGTCGAGAGTTACCGCAGGCGCAAGCAAGTGTCGTCAACATCCGGCGTCGATGGAGCGCCGCTTTCAACAGGAGGACTGCAATGGCGCAAGACATGTTCATCAAGATCGGCACGCTGAAAGGCGAAGGCCAGGACAAGGAGTTTCCGGCCTGGATCGACGTTCTGGCGTGGTCGCTCGGCGGCTCGCAGAGCGGCACCGCGCATCAGGGCGGCGGCATGGGCGGCGGCAAGGTCAGCCTGCAGGATTTCTCGTTCACCAAATACACCGACATCGTCAGCCCGAAGCTATGGGGCAAGATGTGCACGGGCGAGCACTACGACACGGTTGAGTTCAAGGCGCGCAAGGCCGGCGGCAAACCCTTCGTCTATCTTGAAATGAAGATGGAAAACGTCATCGTGACCAGCGTCTCGACGGGCGGCAGCGGCGGCGAGGACCGCACGACGGAGAACGTGACGCTCAACTTCAAGAAGTACAAGATCAAGTACAACCAGCAGTCCAAGTCCGGCGCGCTCGAGGCAACCGACGATTTCACCTACGATCTCGCCCAGAATACCCAGGTCTGAAGCTGGCCGAGGAATCCGCGGGCGGAAACGTCGTTCCGCCGCTTCCATCCTGCCGGCCATGCGGCCGGCAGTTTCCGTTTCGATCGTTCGCGCACGGACCGAAATTGAGGCAGGATGCGTAAGGTCAGATCCGCTTCGCAATTCCAGGCGCCGCTCATGTCGGCCTTCCGTGAGTCTTTCGAGGCGCGCGACGCCAAGGAAGTGGCGGTCCGGATCGTCGACGGCGAACGGGTGATCCAGGGCCGCAATTCGCGCCAGCGCCGCAACGACGAGCCCGCGCTCAAGCGCGACCTGTCGCTCGATCTCGTGTCGCTTATGAACACCATCAATCTCGGATCGGTGCAGGATATCGCCAAGCTCGACTATGTCCGGAATTCCGTGCTGAATTACGGGCTTCCCGACGTTACCCACCTCACCAGCGAGGAGGTCGGCGTCGACGCCATCCGCGACCAGCTCATCGACGCGCTGCGCGCGTTCGAGCCGCGGATTATCGCCGACACGATCGCCGTCGACAAGGAAGTCACGGTAAACGAGATCGACCAGCGCGTGCGGTTCTCCGTGTCGTGCGAAATGTTCTGCGCGCCGGTGGATGTCGCCGTCGACTTCGTCGCCGAGCTCGAGATCAGTTCGGGCAAGGTCAACCTGACGCGCCTGCCAACCGCGATATGAACCGCGATTTCCTAGAGCTGTATCAACTCGAACTGAAGCAGCTCTACGAGAAGTCGCGGCAATTCGCCGACGAATATCCGGGCGTCGCGCGTCGGCTGGGCGGGCTGATCGAAGACAAGATGGATCCGGGGATCGCCGGGCTCCTCGAAGGCGCCGCGTTCATGGCCGCGCGCGTTCAGCTCAAGATCAAGAGCGAATTCTCGGAGTTCACCTCGGCCCTGCTCGATCAGGTGCTGCCAGACTATCTCGCGCCGATCCCTTCGGCGGCGCTGCTCGAAGTCACCCCGCCGTTCGACGACAACAATTTGAAAAAGGGCGTTCATTTCCCGGCGGGCGCCTATGTCGACGCCGTCTACATCGAGCAGCAAAAGCGCATCTCCTGCCGATTCCGACTTTGCAATGCCCTGACGGTGTGGCCGCTACATCTCGAGGCTGCGCAGTATTTCGCCGCGCCGGCTCCGCTGCAGGCGCTCGGACTCGAAATCGCGTCGGGAACGGCGGCGGGGTTGCGGCTCAGCTTCCGCCACCGGACCGCCAAACTCACCGACGACAAGCCTGGCGTCATACCGCAGGGCGACCCTGTCAACGAGCTGGCCATCGATACGCTGCCGATCCATCTGGTCGGGACGGAAGTCGATTCCGTAGCGCTCTACGAGCAGATCTTCGCGCACTGCAAGCGCGTCACCATCCGCTATCTGGATGCGTTCGGCGATCCGCGCTTCATCGCGACGCCCGCCGACCTTCTCGACCAGATCGGCTTCGACGAGGGCGAATCGCTTTTCGGCCAGCACGAGCGGGTGTTCAAGGGTTTTTCGCTGCTGCGCGACTTCTTTACGTTTCCGCAAAAATTCATCGGCTTCAAGCTGCAGCGGCTGCGCAGGCTGCTCGCGGGCATCAAGGCCAACGCCTTCGACCTGCTTTTCGAGTTCGACGCCTCGGCGCCGCGCCTCGCCTCGGTCGTGAAGCCGCAACTGTTTTCGCTCTATGCAGCCGCCGCCGCCAATCTGTTCGAGATGCAATGCAGCCGAGTGCCGATTCGCAGCAACGAATCCGAACATCATCTGATCGCGGACCGCAGCCGGTGGACGGATTTCGAAATCTATCGCGTCATCGACATGTTCGCGCACTACAACAGCCGCAGCGAAAAGGTGCGGGTGTTTCCTCTCTACAGCCTGCCGACCGACAACACGCCGCTGCGCGACGCGCTTTTCTTCACGGCCCGACGCCTGCCGCGGCGGGAAACGGTTCAGGAGGAGCGCGCCGGCGCGCGCATGAGCTACGCCGGCTCGGAAATCTTCGTCTCGCTGCGCGAGCCCGTCGACATCGACGAAGAGGATCGCGTGCGCGAACTCAGCGCGCGCGCGCTGGTGTCGAACCGCCACTTCACCGAGCAGCTTCCGGTCGGCGAGGCCGGAACCGATTTCTACCTCGCCGACAACACGTCCCTGCCGATGCGCTGCCTCGCCGGACCGACCGCGCCGCGCGAATCCGTGCTGGCGTCGGAGCGGCGGCAGCGCTCGTCGCAACCGCCAGGCGCGATCGCCTGGAAGCTGATCAACATCCTTTCGCTCAACCATCTCGGCCTGACAGACCGCAGCCCGCAGGACCGCGCCAGCGGCCTGCGCGAATTGCTCGGCCTGTTCGCCGATTTTTCAGACGTGGTGACGGAGCGGCGCATCCGCGGCGTGGTCGGCGTCGCCAGCCGGCCGATCACCCGCCGCCTCAAACAGGCAAACGGTTTCAATGCCGCGCGCGGGGTGGAGATCACCGTGCGTTTCGACGAACGCGCCTTCGAGGGCAACGGCATCATGGTGCTCGGCGCGGTCCTGGACCGGTTCTTCGCGGAATACACCTCGATCAACAGCTTCACCGAAACGGTGGTCGACTCGGCGCAGCGTGGCATGGTCAAGCGCTGGCCGCCGCGCGCCGGCGCAGGCGGGCTGCTATGAGCTACCGCGACGCGCTGCGGCGCGAGCCTTTCCGGTTCGACTTCTTCACGGCGATGCGCGAACTCGAGCGATCGAGCCCGCAAAAACCGCGCATCGGCGAAAACAGCGTGCTGGCGGAGGAAATCGTCAGCCTGGGTCAGGATCCGTTTCTGGAATTCCCGGCCTCCAATCTCAGCGCCTATAACGACCGCACGGATGGCGGCGCGCCCAGCCTGCGGACCCGCTTCCTCGGCTATTTCGGGCCGCAGGGCGCCCTGCCGCTCAGTTCCAGCGTCGAGGCCCATCAGTGGACATCTCAGCGCGACTTCTCCTTCGTGCATTTCACCGATGTGATCTCCAACCGCTTCCTGCAGCTGTTCTTCCGAGTGTGGGCCGATGCGCGGCCGATCGCGCAGGCCGACCGGCCCGACGATGACCGCTTCTTCGCCTATGTCGGCTCGCTGACCGGGGTCGGCACCGAAGCGTATCGCCAGCGTGACGCGGTCGAGGACATCGCCAAAATCTCCTTTGCCGGGCTCACCGGGTCGCATCTCAAGAGCGCGGCGCGGTTGCGGCAGCTCGTGGAAAGCGTCCTGCGAGTCAAGGCGGAGGTCGTCGAGCGGATCGGCAGCTGGCTGGTGTTCGAGCCGTCCGACCGGATGGCGCTTGGGGGCAATCACTCGGGACTCGGCGAGGAAGCGGCTCTCGGCCTGCGCGCCTACAGCATCAACGAGAAGTTCAGGCTGCGGATCATCGCCGCCGATCTCGATCAGTACAGACAGCTGCTGCCCGGGGCCGAATTGGCCGAAAAGCTCACCGATCTCGTCTTCTACTATCTTGGTCACCGCTACGAATTCGACGTAGAATTGGCTCTCGACGCACGGCTCGCGCAGCCCGTGCGGCTGGGAGTCGCCGGAGAGCTGGGCTGGACGAGCTGGATGGCCCCGCGCCAGCCGGACGAGGAGGAGACGGTCTATCTGCGCGACGCGCGATTCGACCTGATGCAGAGACGCAACGCGGCAACGCAAGCGGCGGCGGCGCAACCGAGAACGCATTGACAGCCGGGAGATCCATTCGATGAGCGACATCAGCCTCGAAACCGTGACCGGAAAGCTCAACCGGGTCGGCTACGACGCCTTCATGCAGGCGCTGCGGCAGGCCAAGAACGCCGGCAACCGCAATCTGGAACTCGCGCACTGGTTCCAGCACCTGGTCGCCAACGACCGCAGCGACGTGGCGCTGACAGCCGACCACTACAAGCTCGACCGCGGCAAGATCGCCAAGGACATCCAGGCGGTCGTCGAGGGCTACCGCAAGAACGAAACCGAGATGCCGAACATTTCGAACCAGGTCTACGATATCCTCGACGGCGGCTGGAAATATGCCACGCTATCCTTCGGGGAAACGCAGATCCGCTCCGGGCACATGCTGGTGGCGGCGCTCAAATCGCTCGAGATGCGGCGCGCGCTGCAAACTATGTCGAAGCAGTTCGCGCAGCTCAACGCCGACATGCTGATGGCCGAGGCCGGGCGGATCTGGCTGAAATCGGACGAAGAAAACCTGCGGCCGATGGACGGCTCGGGGTTGACGGCGCGGGCGCCCGGCTCCGCGGCCGCGGGCGGCGCACCGTCCGAACGCGGCACGACGGCGCTCGACCGCTTCTCGGTCGACATGACGGCGGCGGCGGCGGCGGGCAAGATCGACCCGGTGCTGGGCCGCGACGACGAAATCCGCCAGATCATCGACGTGCTGATGCGGCGGCGTCAGAACAACCCGATCCTCACGGGCGAGGCCGGCGTCGGCAAGACCGCGGTCGTCGAGGGCTTCGCGCAGCGGCTGGCCGACGGCGACGTGCCGCCGCAACTGAAGGGCGTGCGGCTGTGCGCGCTCGACATCGGGCTGATGCAGGCAGGCGCCTCGATGAAGGGCGAATTCGAGCAGCGGCTGCGTTCGGTGATCGACGAGGTGCAGGCCTCGCCGACACCCGTCATCCTGTTCATCGACGAGGCCCACACGCTGATCGGCGCCGGTGGCAACCAAGGCACGGGCGACGCGGCCAACCTGCTCAAGCCGGCTTTGGCGCGCGGCACGCTGCGCACCATCGGCGCCACCACCTGGGCCGAATACCGCCAGTATTTCGAGAAGGACCCGGCGCTGACGCGGCGCTTCCAGTCGGTCAATGTCGGCGAACCGTCGATCGCCAAATGCATCACCATGCTGCGCGGCATTCTCGATCCGATGGAAAAGCACCATGGGGTGCGGATTTCCGACGAGGCCGTGGTCGCGGCGGTCGAACTGTCGGCGCGATACATCCCGGCGCGGCAGTTGCCCGACAAGGCCGTCAGCCTGCTCGATACGGCCTGCGCGCGGGTGGCGATCAGCCAATCGACGACGCCGGCGGCAGTCGCCGACCTCAAGGCGGTCATCGAATCGAAGCGCAAGGAGCTGGCCGCCCAGGAACGCGAAAGCGAACTCGGCCGCAGCGACGAGGAGCGGATCGAAGAGCTGAAATCCGAGATCGAGGCGACGGAGGCGACGCTGGCGGCGCTCGAGACCGAACTGGGCAAGGAGCGCTCGATCGTCGACGAGATCATCGGCCTGCGCGCGAGCATCGGCACGGCGCTCGGCAAGGCGGCGGACGCCGCGAAGTCGCTCGTCGGGCTCGGCAACGGCGAAGCGCCGACCCAAACGACGGCATCGGAGCCTGCGGTCGATATCGCGGCAAGCCGGAGCACGCTCAAGGAGAAACTCGGCGATCTCGACGCCGTGGAAGCCGACAAGCGCATGATCTACGCGCATGTCGACGAGTTGGCAGTCGCCGCCGTCGTCGCGGACTGGACCGGCATCCCGGTCGGCCGGATGGTCAAGGACGAGGTCCAGACCGTGCTGCAACTCGCCGAGACCATGGGCAAGCGCGTGGTCGGCCAGTCGCACGGCCTGGCGACGATCGCCAAGCGCATCGAGACCAACCGCGCCAAGCTCGACAATCCCAACAAGCCGATCGGCGTGTTCATGCTGTGCGGCCCTTCAGGCGTCGGCAAGACCGAGACGGCGCTGTCGCTGGCGGAGTCCCTTTACGGCGGCGAGCAGAACATGATCACCATCAACATGTCGGAGTTCCAGGAGGCGCATACCGTCTCGGCGCTCAAGGGCGCGCCTCCCGGCTACGTCGGCTATGGCGAGGGCGGGCGGCTGACCGAAGCGGTGCGGCGCAAGCCCTACAGCGTGGTGCTGCTCGACGAGGTGGAAAAAGCGCATCCCGACGTCCACGAACTGTTTTTCCAGGTGTTCGACAAGGGCATGATGGAGGACGGCACCGGTCGGCGCATCGATTTCAAGAACACGCTGATCATCCTGACATCGAATGTCGGCACCGAGGTCATCATGAAGATGGCCGAGGACGGCAAGACGCGGCCGGATCCGGAGGTCCTCAACGCGGCCCTGAAGCCATCGCTGCTTCAGGTGTTCCCGCCCGCTTTGCTCGGCCGCATCGTCACCGTACCCTATTTTCCGCTATCGCCCGACATGCTGGCCGGGATCGTGCGGCTGCAGCTCGACCGCATCAAGCGCCGCATCGCCGACAACCACGACGCCGAATTCACCTATACCGACGCGGTGGTCGAGCACATCGTCGACCAGTGCAAGGATCCCGATTCCGGCGGGCGAATGATCGACAACATCATCACCAACACGCTGCTGCCGGAGCTGTCACGGCATATCCTCAACCGCTCGCTCGAAAAACTGGAAATCACCAGGGCGGCGGTCGACGCCAAGGAGGGCGAGTTCACCTACGAGGTAGCCTGACCCGGGCCTTCGTAGGTCATGATCGTGTTCAAGAGCCGTTCATTGCAGTCTGTCCGTTCCCGCTAAACCAGGAGCATGTCATGGCAGTGATACAGATCAACATCGGAGACCACACGAGTTCGGAGCCGGACTACATCGCGGTTCCCGCCCGACTGCTTGGACAATTGCGGTGGGCGCGCAAGCACGCGATCTGGATTTCGAAAAACCTTCCGGGCGCGGATGTCTATTACAGGACACTTCCGGAAGGTCGGTCGTTGACGCAGTTGCTCGCCGACGCGACGATCTGGATCAACTACCACCCGACCTCGACCGATTTCGGACTGACGAACCACGCCAGCGGCAAGGAGATCGCGATCTGCAATCCGTCGTTCCGGCGCGGACGATGGCAGGTGCTGGCGACGCTGGTGCACGAGCTCGCCCATGTCGACGGCGTGCGCGGCCGGACCAACCCGCAGGGCGCCGAACGGGCGGTCCTGGAGTGCGGGCTCGGCCGCCGCTCCGAACTCACAACCGGCCGCGACGATCCCTCGACGCCCTACGACCCGACGATCAGCGGCTGACGAGTCGAAGGAACGATCCATCGAGCCATGGCGATGCCATGATTGCCGGCGAACATCCGGTTCTTACCACCGTTCGGACGCTCTGACATGCGCAAGACTTGCCTGTTGATACTCTCGGCGGCCATTGCATCGGCTGTTATGCTACAGGCTGCCGAAGCGTGCCGATGTGCCGGCCCGGCTACGCCTCGAAGCTCCTACGGGAAAGCCGATGCCGTCGTTCTCGGCGCCGTCGCCAGCGTCTCGGGGGATTTCGAAGCCGAAGGCGGAGCGCTCGTGACGCTCGACGTTTCACGGGCCTGGAAATCGAAGGTCGGGAGCGCGATCCGCATCGAAACGCGATCGACCTGCGCCTATGATTTCAGGAAGGGTGAGATCTATCTCGCCTATCTGACGCGATCCCACGGCGCCGCGCCCTTTTCCACGACGATCTGCGCCGGCAATCATGCCCGGCGCGAGAGCAAAGCCGCACTGGCCTGGCTCGAACGGCACGGCAAGGAAACCGCGAGGACCCGTCCGTAGGTCTGATTGAGTCTTGACCCCAGCTCTTGGTGAAGAATGCCGACACCGCCTACGAGAACACTGTTCCGGGCATAAGTTGCTCGAGACGCATCGGTGCAGGATCGTCATTCAGCTGCGAAATAGCTTTTCAATGAGCGCGCCACCTATCTCGTATAGTACAAAGACGCCAAGTGCATAAAACAACACAATTACCAAGCCCCTGCGAACGATCCCTAGCCCATCTAGCACCGCCTCATTTTTTCCCAACCGAGAAAAAATATATCCTACTCCCGCACACGCAAAAAGAGCTGCGCCAATTGAGGATGCCGCTCCGAATCCAAGCTTCTGAAATACATCAAATATACCCACAGCGGTAGCTAGTGTGAAAGCAATGATTATCCACTCCGCCACCCTTTCATTCCAATATTTACTATCATCTATCTCACCGGCAGGCTTAAAATTATCAATCGGCCCATTGCCCGTAGGCAATACGCCGCGCGGCAGGTAGTCGATCTCAGGCTTAGCAACCGGGGTACGCGATAAGGTATCTCGTGGTTGATACGGCTCACCTTCAAAGGCTTTCTTAATCATATCCTTCGACCTTTGAGTTGCGGCGTTGTAAACGGCATCCTCATGCTTCTTTGCCGCATTGTGGCGGGCAATTTTGTTTTCCTTCGAAAAATAGCCTGACATAACGGTCACTCCAGCAAACAATTCCATGTTGCAGCACTACCCTGGTAAAGCAAGACCGGCTGGTCGAAGACTTTCGGATCGGCTGAATCGAGCTCTTTAGGGGTCGCGATCAGCCTTGTTTGACGATCTCGGCGACCATGGCCGCGATCGCCGCCTTGTAGGCCAGGAATTCCGGCGAGGTCCTGGCGACGTTCTTCGTTTCCACCACCGGTTCCGACGACGAGGGCAGCGTCGCCGGCCGCGCGCCCTTGACGCGCATCTTGTTTTCCGCCCAGATTTTGACGTAGCTCACTGTCTTTCCGGTCAAAAACGGATTGGCCGAAATGACGCCCTGGCCGAGCACGCCCGCGAGGTCGGCGCCATCGCCAGCCGAAAGCACGGTGCTCGCGCCCTCCATGCCCAGAAAGTGGCAAAGATAAAGCCGGCCGGCCGTGATGTCGTGGCCGCGCGCGCGCAGATAAGCCTCGCCCTCCTGCGCCAGGCGGCGCACCATCTCGCGCGACAGCGTGGCGTCGAAGCGCAATTTCAGAAGCTCCTCGCGCGCCAGTGACCGCGCGAGATCGGGCCGGTAGATGCGCATCATGCGCAGCCAGGTGCTTTCGATGAACTGGCCGAGCCCGGTGGCCGACGACAGCGGGTTCTTGGCCGTCGCGCTGCCGCCGCTCTCGACGCGCACGATCTTGTCGACCAGCAGTTCGACCGCCTCGTCACCGGTGTCGGCCGACGATCCCGGCGCGGCCGCGGCGGCCGCGGCCACCGCGACGACCGGCGATTCGAGCGGGTTGACCGCTTCGCCGTTGGCGTAGAGCTCGAAATGAAGATGAGGGCCGGTGGAGAGACCGGTCGTGCCGATATAGCCGATTACGTCCCCGGCCTTGACAGGCATGCCCTGCTTGAGATTGTCGGCGAAGCGCGACAGATGCGCATAGCGCGTCTCGCGGCCGCCGGAGTGCGCGATACGAATGACGTTGCCGTAGCCCTGACCATCGCCGTGAAAGGCGATCGTGCCGTCGAAGGCCGCCAGGACCGGCGTGCCGACGGGAGCCGCCCAATCCACGCCCTTGTGAACGCGCACGACGCCGAGAATCGGATGCTTGCGCGGCCCGAAGGTCGAGGTCATCACGCCGCCGCTGACCGGCGTAACCATGCCGTTCGAGACCGTCAGCGAATAGACTTGATCCTGCTCGGTCACGCAGGCATAGTCGTCCGAGGCCGACGGCTTGTAGACGAAGCACTCGATGCTCTTGTCGGCGCGCTGGACGGCGGCGTAAAGGACGCGGCCCGAGCCGCCGTTCTGCGCGCGTCCGGTCGCCGAGTAGGCAAGCACCAGGCGGTCGCCCTGCACCGCGAAGGCATTGAGGTCCTGGCCGCGCGACAGGAACATGATGGCTTCGCCGATCACGCCCGACGGCACGTTGTTGCGCACCGCGGTCGAGTAGATGGCGTCGAGCAGCCGGTATTCGCGCTGCGGTCCGGTCTGATCCTGCACGCCGGAATAGTGCAAAAGGTCCTCATGCACCCACGGGTCG
Source organism: uncultured Rhizobiaceae bacterium (assembly GCA_964244725.1). Classification (GTDB taxonomy): domain Bacteria; phylum Pseudomonadota; class Alphaproteobacteria; order Rhizobiales; family Rhizobiaceae; genus Kumtagia. The sequence goes on along the minus strand of CAXTJQ010000001.1, from coordinate 316,383 downwards.
ACCCCGGAAACGAAATCGCCTTTGTCGGCCCGGGCGAGCGTCCCGACATACTTCTCGTCTGCGTAGAGAGAAATCTGCACCAGTTGCAGACCTGCCGCCTTGCCGATCGGCCGCAGCCCGCGCATCGCGACCACGAAACCCGTGTCGAGCTGATCCTTGCCGAACAGCGCCTTGGCCTTCTCGCCAACCGTCCTGGCGTCCTGCGGGTCGAATTTATGGTCAAGGATCAGGCTTTCGAGGCTGCGCGCGCCCAACACCTTGTCGACGAAATCCTCCGTCGCCGAAGCGCGCATGCGTTCGGGCGTGATCAGCGCGACCTCGGTCGTGTCCTCGACCTTGGTCTCCTTGAACGCCGGCAGGCTCGCCTCGCCGCCATCTATCGTCTCGCCCCAGCCGGCGGTCGGATCGGCGAAAGCAGCGGCGTCCGAGGTCGATTCGGTGTCCGGCGCGGACTGCGCGGCCAGCGCCGCGTCATCGTCGGCCTCTTTGGGTCCGGAGCCATCCGCTGGCGCCTGGCCCGTGACGGATTGCCCGGCGAAACCCGGCGCGGATGCGACGGGCGGCTCCGGGGTCGAGCGCTGCGCCTGGAAGAAGGCAAAATCCTCCGGGCTCGACGGGATGGTCGTCACCAGCCGCTCGCTGCTGCTCAACATGACATCCGACAGGATTTCGATCGTCGGCGAAACGCCCGGCTCGGTCAGCGCAGCCGGACGCGGAACGTCGCGGACATGCTGCGCGCGCGATGCGCCGGCGCCGATGTTGATCATCATCGGATCTCCCGCCAGATCGACGAAAGCGGGCTTGTAGACCGGAACCTCCGTTTCGGGCGCGGCGGGTTCGACCTCGACCAGGTCCCCTTCGTAGCCGTCGATCGACCACTGGTCCGCCGTGTAGTAATAGCCGCCGCCCGCGACGCAGAGAACGAGAACCACGGCCGCCGCGCCGATCTTGCGCCTGCGCATTTGCGCGCGCCGGGCGGCGGCCGCGACTTTCCTGGCGCGGAAACTGTCGTCGATGCTATGCATCGGCGCCGCCATGCGGGCAAACCCGCCATCCGGCGGAGGCGGCGGTCATTGGATGCCGCTTGCGCTCAGGAACAGGGTCCAGCGCTCCGCCTCCTTGGTGTCGACCTCGTAGAACGGCGCCGAAACGTGCCCGCGAACGAAGCATTCCTTGTCGTCGCGAATGACGAAGCGGCGCGTGCCGACGCACATCGGCGCGGTGCCGCTCAAAAGCGGCTGCCCGAAAACGTCGATCGCGTAAACGTAAATGAACTTGTTGGTCAGTTCCTCGCGGATGATGTTGACGCATTGATTGGCGCCGATCGTCCACCAGCCTTCCGTCTCGACATACTCGTCGACACCGGGCCGATCTCCGGTCTTTCGGCCGACCGCGACGTTCACCACGTCGAGCGTCTGGTTGCAGACGGTGAATTCCGCCCGGCTCGCGCCGATGCACGAGAAGAACGCGGCCAGGCCAAGTAATGGCGCGGTCCACAACTTTGCTCGCAAAGCCCGATGCTGTTTCACCTTGCCCTCTCGCCGACGCGGCCCGCCGACATTACAAGCCAAGACCGGGATATCCAGTCAGCGGGACTTTTTTTTGACACGCGCATCGGGATTAGTTTCGTATGGCCGGTTTGTCCCGCGCGGCGATGCCACGAAAATTGTGGACTTCGGTGCGGGTTGCGACAAAAGTGGGCGATGGCGCCCGACCGGCCGGGCGGGTACGAACAGGAAGGATGATGAATGAGGACGTATCGAGCTTTACTTGCCGGCGTCGCAGCCATTGGCCTTTCAGGCGCCGGCGCATCCGCGCAGGAACGCACGATCTCAATCGAACTCAACGACGCGACGAATATTTCCGGCGCGTGCCGTCTGGTTTTCGTCGCCATCAACAATGCCGGCGTGATCCTCGACAAGACGTCCTATTCGGTCGTGACGTTCGATGCGGCGGGCAAGGTGGGACAGTCGCTGACGTTCCAATTCGGCCGCCTGCCGGTCGGCAAGACCAAGGTCGTCCAGTTCGATCTGCCGAGCCAAAATTGCGACACGATCTCGCGCCTGCTGGTCAACGACGTGTCCGAATGCGTCGTGGACGGCAAAGCGTCGCCGATTTGCCTCGATGCGCTCGCAACCTCGACACGAACGAAGATCACCTTCGGACTGTGACGATGGCGCGGCCGTCTCGCAGACACAGGAATTGACCGCCGCATGCTGACCATGGTGGCCGAACAGTTGCATTCGCCGGGCGGGCCGGTGCTCGTCGCGCTGTTCGTCATTTCCGTGGCATCGTTGACCATCGCCATCGTCAAGGCCGTTCAGTTCATCCGTATGGGCGTCGGGCGGACGCGCGGAACGGAAACCGCGCTGGCGCGATGGGTGCGGGGCGACTTCGACGACGCGCTGAACGCGTCGCGCGCCGATGTCTCGCCCGCATCGGCCGCTATCGCGGGCGCGATGGCCTCGCTGATCAGTTTCCCCGCCGACCGGGAACGGGCGCGCGACGTCGCAGCCCAAATCGCGCTCCAGCAACTGAACGTACTCGGCAGGCACCTGCGCTTTCTGGAGACCGTCGCGCAGGCCGCGCCGATGCTCGGTCTCCTCGGCACCGTGATCGGCATGATCTCGGCCTTCGGCGAATTGTCCTCGAAGGGCGGCGCGATCGACCCGTCCGCGCTTGCCGGCGGCATCTGGGTCGCGCTCATCACGACAGCCGCAGGCCTGAGCGTCGCCATCCCGGTCTACTTCCTGTCGATGTGGTTCGAGGCGCGCCTGGACCAGGAGCGCTCGTTCATGGAAGCCTCGATCGCGGAGGTGCTGTTCAGCATCCAGCCCGCCGACATCGTCGAGCCGGTCGTCCCGGCCGGTCTGCGCCTGCCGCCGGCGACGTTTCCCGTATCGCTCACAGGCTGACGGACCGTGGCCGGCGGGGCATCCTTCCTTTTGTCCAAACCCACCCGGCGCAAACGCGCATCGTTCGTGCTCACCTCGCTGATCGACGTAATCTTCCTGCTGGTCATCTTCTTCATGGTGTCGTCGCAGATCGTGCCCTATTCCCTCATCCCGCTCGGCGCCGTTTCCAGCCAGGCGCAACCGGCCGATCCATCCACGCCGCAAGCCGCCACCGCGCCGGTCGCCGTGCGCATCCTGCGCGATAGCGTCTCCATCGGCGGCGGCCGGATCGCGATGGCCAACCTCGACGCTGCCTTCGCGCGCCTGAAGGCGGACGGAATCGAAAAGCTGGTCCTCCTCCCCGGCGCGGGTTCGACGGTGCAGGATGTCGTCACGGTTCTGGAATCGAGCAAGGCGGCAGCATTCGCCGATGTGACGATCGTCAACCATGAGGCGACGCCGCCATGACGATCATCCCCGCCCCCAAGCAGCGCCGCCAGCATGATTTCACCCTGACGATGATCAACATCGTCTTCCTGCTGCTACTGTTCTTCCTCACGACCGGAAGCCTCACCAACGGCAACGAGGCGCAATCGACCGTGCCGGTCACGCAGGACCTGCCGCTCGAGCGGTTGCCCCGACCGTTGCTTCTTCTCCAGGCAGACGGATCGCTGTTCCTCGACGGGCGGGCGATCGGCGGAGACGGCCTCGTTGCGGCGGCCAGGACCGCGGTCGCGGCGACGGGCAAGGCCGACACGGCCGTCAATCTGCTGGCGCAGCCGGATATGCCGGCAGCCCCGTTCCTCGCCGTTTCGGAAACGTTGCGATCCGTCGGCATCCCGGTGCGTATCGTCACGGTGCGGCGGCGCTTCAACGGCGCGGTTGCGGACCCGTGAACGCTCCGCCGAAATGGCTCTGGGCGGGCGCGGCGGCCGTGTCGCTCGGCTTGCACGCAGGCATCGGCATGGCGCTGTACGCCATGCCGATGCCGCAAGCCAAGCCGTCGACGGAGACCAGGATCACCGTCGAGACGCTGCGGACGGAAACCGCGACGCCGCAATCCGGAGGCGCCATCGTGGCGGCATCGGTTCCAACCGCGGCCGTCGCCGCCTTGGATCTCGCGGACCCGCTGGAAGCGAGCGTTCCCGATGCCGTCGCCGCTCAGGCGGCCCCGCCGCAGGCAGCCATCGCGCCAAGCGCCGCGGCCCCAAGCCTCGACCCGGTCGCGGACCCCCCGCCCGCGCCGACTGGCCAATCGGACGCAACCGCCACGTCAATCCCGATCGACGCGCCGCTCCCCGTCGCGCCTGCCGATCCGGTCGAGGCCTCATCATCCAAGCCGGCCATGCCCTCCGTCCAGCCTTCGACCTCTTCGGACGTGGCGCAGCCCGGCAATACCGCGCCGATCCCGCTGCAGAGCCGTGCGCCGGACGGTACGGCCGCCCCGGAGGTTCGCACCCGGGCTGCGCTCGCCCCGATCGCGGAGCCGATCCCTGATACGCCGGCGGACATCAAGGACGTTCCGGCCGACATTGCGCCGCCGTCGCCCGCAACGCTTGCCGCACCGGGGGAGACGTTTGCCGCGCCGGAGGCGGCCGACCTTCGAGCCGCGCCGATCGCGAGGCCGACCATTATCCAGCCGCCGGGTCCGTCAGCCGATACGCTCCCGACGATCGTAAATTCCCAGACGCCCCGCGAAGCGATCCCACCCGCCGCGATGCCTGCCGCGTCGGACGCGGCCGGCATCGCGCCGTCGGCCGACCCACCAGATATGCCCGCCGCCGTGGCGTTTCCGTCGGTCGGACCAGCGACGCCGACCGTCGCCGCCCTGCCGGTCGGGTCGACATCGACGGCCGTAGCGTCGCCAGCCCCATCGAATTTCCCGCTGCAGGTGGCGGCGGCAGCCACGACCACCGCGGCTGCGCCTGCGGCAATACCGAGTTTCCCGGCCTTGCCGACGGCGACCGTGCAGGCGGTTCCAGCGCCCGGCGCCACTCTATCAGCTGCGCCGATCGACGCCGCCGAAAACCGGGACCTTGCGCTGGCGACGCCACAAGACGGTCTGCCGGGACCGTCGACCGGCGAAATCGGCGGCCAACTCGATGGCAAACCGGCGCGCGTCAGGGTCGCCGATTTCCTGCGCCGCGAAAAGGATACGGCGGAATGCCTGCTGGCGCTGCCGACCGGGGTCGGCCTGCTGGAGGCCTCGATCGCCGCTTTTTCGGACTCGCCCGCCAAGGTCGCGCGGCTCGGCGACGAGTATTCGCGGCAGTCCGGCGTGGAGCTCCAGGCCAGCACCTATGCCGTCTCGCAGCGCCAGTGCGGCGCGCTCGGCTTCGCACGCGACCTGGCGCAATATCCGAATTTTCCAATCCGGGTGACGCTGTCGCAGTCGACCATCGGCAGCGGGCAGGAGCTCTCCGGCGTCATCTCCGGCCTGCGCAAGGACATGCTCTACCTCATGGTCGTGGACGACGAGGGCAAGGCGGAACTGGTGCAAAGCTACTCGGACCTGCGCGCCAACACGATGCCGTTCCGCGCGCCGATGACCCTCACCTCGGGGCCGGTCAGCTCGGTCCAGCTGCTGGTCGCCATCGCCTCCGATGGTCCGCTGAAGACCGTGGCGAACCGGCCGGGCTTGCCGGCCGACGATTACTTCACGCGGCTGAAGGCCGAAATCATCACCGACAACCACCCGATCGCCTACGGCATCGTCGCCTTCAGAGTGCGCTGAGCCTCCGCTACCCGCGAATGCGGAAATAGCGAGCGGTCGCCGCGGCCTGCGCGCGCCCGGCGTCGATCTCTGCCTGGATGCGCGGCAGCAACTCGGCGACCGGCGCGTTGGATGCCGCGCCGAGCGACTGCAGCGGTCCAGTCGCGGTGATGGCGAGCAGCACCTGCGGAACGCCATCCTTCTCGCTGCTCTTACCTGGCCCGAGGCCGACCGGCACGCTGAACGTGGCGCTATCGCCGCTTTGCGTCAGCACGCCAGCGAGATTGTGCGCGATGCCGTCATGGTCGACGAGCAGCAGATAGGTCTTGTGCGACGGCGGCATCTGCAACTCGCCGCTCATCGGGTCGCGATTGGCGAGTTCGTACTTGACCAGCGACAGGGCCGGCGCGGCGACGGTCGTGGCGCGCAGGCCGTTGAGGAAATCGGTCACCGGACATTGCTTGGCGCGCACGAGATGGACGCGGATATCCGGTTCCGAACCGAAGCGGCCCTTGAAATCGGCCAGCAGCCGCTGGAACCCCTCGATATCGCCACCGAATCCCTCGATCTTCGTGCTGGCCTCGGAGACCGATGTCGCCGCCGCGAAGAAGCAGCCGCCGCCGGCATAGGTCTTGAGCCAGTCGTTGCGCGCCTCGACTTCAGGATCGACCACGCCGCCTTGCTGCCCTCCGGGGAGACTGACCGGTTCGATCTTGGTCGAAAGGTCGTCCACGGAAACCGCCGCCGTCTTGCTCTGCCCGCCGGTCTCGGCGCCTGTCGTCGTGGCGCCTTTCGCCTGATCGGTCGTCGCGGCCTCGGTGTCGGTTTCCTTGGGGGTCGTCGAAGGCCTGGTCCTTGTCTTGCCGGGCGGTTCGGTCCTCGGCTGGTCCGTCTCAGGTTGTGTGGCCGAATCGTTTTGCGTCCGCGCGCCTGTCTCCGCCTGCCGATCCGCATCGGCCTTTGCCTCCTGCCTCGCGCCATCGCGGTCCGACAGAAGTCCGTCGAGCATCCCGCCGTACCAGGCGCCGCCGGCCGCCGCCGCGACCGCGACCGCACAAATTGCCGCGATCGCTCCGGTGCGGCCGTTCCGCCTGTCGGCTTTCGCGTCACCCTGGGCAACCGGGGCCACAGGCAGCACAAATTCCTTCGGTCCAATATAGGGACCGAAGGGGCTTTCGCTGGTTGCCAGGACCTGCCTCGGCCGCGCATCCGCCGGCGCCCCCACGGCGGTCGGTTCGGTTGCCGGCGTTGCCGCCTTCACCGATGCCGGACGTTGCGTCTGTGCGCGCGCGAAGGCCGGTCCCTGATCGGGACGCAGGGTGCTTTCACGCGGCGGCCGGGCCCAATCGGCGATCTCGGACATCGCCCGCGGCCGATCCTGCGGATCTGGCTGGAGCATTGCCTCAAGGATGGGCAGGAGTTCGGGATCGACCCCCTCCATGTCGGGAACCACCCGGCGCTTCTCGATCACCGCGACCTGGCTGCCGCTCATGTCGAGCGCCTTGCCGCGCAGGATCGCGGCCATGACGAGGCCGAGGCTGTAGATGTCCGACCGTTCGGTGACCTCGCCGCCGAAGAGGCCGAGCTGTTCGGGCGAGACGAAATTGTACTTGCCGGCGAATCCGCCGCCGATCAACGTCTCGCCGCCGACCGAGGCCGAGCGGGCGATGCCGAAATCGATGATCTTGGCGCGGCCGACCTTGCCGCCCGGCAGGATGATGTTGTCGGGCGACAGATCGCGGTGGATGACGCCGGCCTCGTGGGCGGCGGCGAGGCCCGAAGCTACGCGGGAGAGAAGGATGCGCGCGTCGACGACCGCCATGGGGCCATGCGCGAGCATGTCGACCAAGGAAACGCCGTCGACGAACTCCATCGCCAAATAAGGGCGGCCGATCGCCTGGTCGATCGCGAAGACGTGGTAGCGCACGATCGCTTCGTGGTAGAGATGGTTGAGGATCGACGCTTCCTTGCGGAACAGCGCCAGAATGACCGCGTCGCGCGCGAATTCCGGCAAGACGATCTTGATCGCGACCGGGTCGCCGGTCTGGATGTTGTGACCGCGAAAGACCTCGCCCATCCCTCCAGAGGCAATTCGTTCGTCGAGTTCATAGGTGCCGCTGATCTGCGTGCCGACCGCAAGCGCGACGGGGGCGGGGACGATCAGCGTCTTCTCATCATCGGACATGGCGGGCATCCAAGCCGTCATTGCCGGCAAAACGATGATCGCCCACGGTCTCGACCTGCGATTCATGGCATTTGACGATCACGATGGTCACATTGTCGGTTCCACCGCGCTCCAGCGCCAGATCGAGAAGGGCATTGCAGGCGACCTCGGGCGTGGACCGTCCGACGATGCGGGCGATTTCTTCGTCGAGCACATGGCCGGTCAGCCCGTCGGTTCCCAAGATGAAGGCGTCGCCCGGTTCGGTCCTGCCGAGTTCGATGTCCGGCGCGACATCGGCTGCGACGCCGACGGCGCGCGTGATGACGTTGCGACGCGGCCAGGTGCGCGCCTCCTCGCTGGTGATGACGCCCCGGTCCAGCAGGTCCTGGACTTCGGTATGGTCGCGCGAGACCTGGCTCAGGATGCCGTTGCGAAGCAAATAAAGCCTGCTGTCGCCGACCCACAGGCAAGCGAACTGCCGCTCGAAGGCGAGCAGGATCGCCACGGTCGAGCCGATCGTGCCGGCGCCGCGCTCCGCGGCGATCTCCTGGATCTGCGCATTGGCGCGGCTCAGGCGATGCTCGGCGCGGGCCCGCAGGTCCGGCGCGGAACTGGCGACGCCCAAGGTGGAAAGCTGCTCGACAATGCTGGCGGACGCCAGTTCGCCGGCATCGTGGCCGCCCATCCCATCGGCGACCACCCAGATGCCGCTACGTGGAGCCATCAGGAAACGGTCCTCGTTCAAGGACCGGACGCGGCCCTCGTGGCTGACGCCGAAATTTTCATATTGCAAGGCTCGGTCGTTCAAGCGAAGCCCTCTGATCGATCGAGAGACGGACATGAATCCGGGTTCAGGCGGTCAACCTTATCATGAACGTGTGGAAATACGGATCGGGCAGACCGGTTTTCGCGTGCATGAGCGCCGGGCGGCTGTCAAGCGCGGGCGCCCACCAGTAGCTGCGGCTCTGCGCGATCTGTCGGAAATCATCGTCGAACGTGGCGGCCAGCAGGCTTGCCGTATTCATTTCGCCGTCACCGCGCCACAGCACGCCGCCCTTGAACGCCCGGCCGGGTCGATCGCCCGTGGTCTTATCCAGCGCCGGCGACGCCAACCCCTCAAGGATCGTGTCGACCGCCGGCGCCGCGCCCTCCTCGAGAACGCCCAGGAGCCGCTCCTCGACAAGACCGAACCATCTGTCCTGCGGCGCGTAGGCGGGGGGCGGCAGCCGTTCGCCCGGTTCGCAAACGTAGAGCGCGAGCAGCGGGAAAAACCGGCCGATGCCGTCGACCGAGGGCATCAGCGATCCGAGGCAATTGACGCCGAATATGTCCGCGCCGATCCATAGCCGCCAGATCGGAGCGACGAGATAGGCCTCCTGCCATTGGTGGCCGAGTTCGCTCCGGCTTGCCGCCAGGGCGGTCTGGAGCCAGGTCTCGAGCGGCGAGAGGATGTCGCTGGCGATGCCGTGCGAGATGAAGTCGCGCTTCTGCGGCAGTTTTCCGAACAGCCCGAAGCCCATGCCGCTAGAGTCCGGCCGGGCAGGAGAATTGCGACAGGGCGGCGAGAAAGAACGGGTTCGAGGTCGAGCCGACCGTCATCGTGTAGGCGACGTCGCGGCCGCCGACCACGAAACGCGCGCGCATGCCGTCCGCGGTCTGCGACACCGATCCATATTCGAGCAGCCGCATGAACGCCCAGGGCCCCTCGGTGACGACGGCCGACGCGCGGCCCGGAATGTCGGGGCTGAGCGTGATGCTCACGGTGCCGCCGGCCATGCTGCCCGGCCATTGCATCGCCACCGGCAACCCGCCGGTCTGGAGGCTCTGCACGACCTGGCCGTTGACGTTGAGCAGCGCGATGTCTGCCTCGCCGTTGAGCGAGAACGGCGTCACCGAGAGGCTCACGGCCGGCATCACGCCGCCTTGCGGGAAGAAGGCGTCGCGGATTTCGGCAGCGCGCTGGAATTCCTTCAGGGTCGCCTTCGACAGGCCGCGACCCAAAGCCGTATCCTCCTTCCAGACCCAGTCCTTGCCGGACATGTCGGTCATCGGCGCGAGGTTCTGGGCGAAGAAGCGGTCGATGACGCCGTTGGGCGCGAAGAGTTTGGCGAAATCCTGCATCGGGACATCGCGTTCGCTGTCCTTGGCGAAGGGATAGCGGTTGGCCACGACCGAGGCGCAGGACTGGGTCACCGTGCTGTTGAGCATCTGGTTGAGCTGGGCCAGCGAATTGTTCGCCGCATCGCCCTCGAAGTCGTCGACGGCGGCGTTGACCATGCGCGCCACCGGCCTCGGCAGCCGCGAAGCGTTGGCGCGCAGATTGACGACCTGAATCTGCATGTTGGCGTTGGCGCGGTCGGCCTGCGACGGATTGGTCGCGGCCAGCACCAGGCTCTGGTAAACCTCGTAGAAATTCTGGATCACCGCGTCGATCGGCCGTTTGCCCGGGTCGCCGTTGACGAGTTCGTGGAAGGGCCGGAACTGCGCCTCGATGTCGGCGCCCGGGATCTGCTTGGCGCTCGCGCCGGGCAGATCGCCCGCCCGCGCCTGCGATTTGCGGATGGCGAGGTCGATGCCGATGCGCTTGAGGCCAGTGGTGCGGTCGGCGATGCGGCTGGCGATGAGGTTGCCTGCTTCCTTGGCGACGCCGCCGGCATCGTTGGGGTCGATCTTCGTCAGGTCGGCGGTCGCGACCTCCTGCTGGTCGCGCGTAAGCTGCGTCTCGGCGGCGACTGCCTCGAACAATTGGCGGATCGGCGAATTGGGCGAAGAGGCTGCCGAGAGGGCCAGGTATTGCGGCTTGTCGGCCGACATGGACTTGAACCGCAGATTGTCGAGCATCCTGGTCCAGATATCGATGAAATCCTTGCCGTAGCGTCCGATCAACGCCGGTCCCAATTGGCTGAACTGCTCTTCTATGCCCTTCTGCTCGGCGAGTTCGCCCATCACCCATTTTTCGTCGTCGATCTTCTCGGCGACGGCGGCGAGCTCTGGAATGAAGAAGTCGTGAAAGCCGGCATAGGTGAACAATCCCGGTATGACGAGCTGGTCGAGCTCCGTACCGTCGACCGTCTCGAAAACGAGAGCCGCATCCGGTCCGCCGCGATTGGCGACGGAAAAACTCTCGATCGGCGCCGATTTGGCGGCGCTGGTCATCAGCACATAGGCGCGGTCGGCCATGTTCATGCGCGCCAGCGAGCGTTGCGCGGATTCGACCAGCGGCCCGTTGAGGTCGAAGGTGGGCGAGTGCGACGCGCCGAGATCGAGCATGGCGCGCAAATGAAGCACCAGATTTTCGCGCAGCATCCTATTGGTGGGCCCGGGATATTCCTGGGTTTCCCAGTCGGTTCGCATCCAGTCCTCGACGAATTGCCTGTCGACCGTCGGCGCCTTGCCGCCGAGCATAAGATAGACCTTCAGCACCTCGTAGAGCGTCGCCGGATCGTTCATGTCGGCTTCGATCTGGCGCTCGAGGCGCAGGATCAGGCGCGAGCGGAACATCCGCTCGAGCGCCTGGCGATAGGTCGTCGACGCCGCGGACACGAGCCGGCCGCGCTGCGCCAGACCGAACGTCTCCTCGACCGGGGTTGAAACGTCGCGATTATCGTAGCCGACCGGCATGGTGCGCAGGATGCCGAGGACATCCGAAACGCCCGCCAGTTCGACATCCGACACCGTCGGCTTCTTCAACTCGTCCTCCGCCTTGACGCGGTACTGGTCGGCGGCGCTGTCGGTCGCCGCGATGAGGCTCTTGTTGGTGGAGAAGCTCCAGCCCCATGCGCCGAGCAGCGCCAGCGATACGGTCGCGACCGCGGCCAGCGCGCCGTAGCGCAGAATCGCCGCGCGGCGCACCGCGCCCATGTCGCGCGAGACCCAGCCGGCCTCCGCGAAGATCACCTGCCGCAGCAGGTCGTGGAGAAAGAAACTCTTGCCACGTCCCGACAACTGCGCGGCCTGAGCCGTCTCGCCGAAGCTGCGGCCGATCGAGCCGAGCACCTGGTCGATCGGCGTGCCTTCCTGCGTACCGGACGAGAAATAGAAGCCGCGCAGATTCGCGTTGACCTGGTAGCGAGTCGGCTCGAACACCCGGTTAAGCAGGTCGGCGACCCGCGTCTTTAGGAGCGCGAACTGCGCCGGAAAGCCGAAGATCGCGATGCGCGATATAGGGTCCGGCTCCTCGTGCAGGCGGTCGGCCTCCTCTTCGGTCAGGCGGCGCACGAGCAGGTCGAACTCGCCGGGCGCCTCGCCGACCATGTTCTGCTTGCGATCTTCGGTCTGGAAGGTCGCGCCCCAGACCTTGCGGCGGCGCGACTCGGTGAAATTGCCGAAATATTCGGCGAAGCCGGCGATCAGGTCGGCCTTGGTGAACAGAGCATAGACCGGAAAGTCGATCTTGAGCTGCTGATGCAGTTCCAGCAGACGCTTGCGGATCGCTACCGCATGTTCGTCGATCTCCTTTGGGTCCATCTTCATCAGGTCTTCGAGGCTGATCGCCAGGATCACGCCATTGATTGGCTGCTTGGCGCGCTGCGACTTCAACAGCGACAGGAAGGAGAGCCAGCTCTTCCGGTCCGCCTCGCTGTCGGAATCCTGCGTGGTGTAGCGGCCGGCCGTGTCGATCAGCACGGCGTCCTCGGTGAACCACCAGTCGCAATAGCGCGTGCCGCCGGCGCCGGCGACCGCCTTGCCGCCATCGGCGCCGGCCAGCGGAAATTTGAGGCCGGAATTGACGAGCGCCGTGGTCTTGCCCGCGCCGGGCGGGCCGATGATGATGTACCAGGGCAGGTCGTAGAGGTAGTTGCTCCTGCCGCTGGAGCGCTTAAGCGTTTCCAGCGCCTCGGTCATGCGCTCGTTGAGGACCTTGCCGTCGCCCTCGTTGCCGGCGTTCTCGGTAAGCGCCGCCTGCAGCGCCCTGGCGGCGCGGCGCTTGCGCCACCAGCGGAAACCGTAGATGCCGCCGACGACGGCGAAGACGATCAAGATGATCGGCAGGCGTACCCAGATCGACTCGAACGGATGCGTCTCGGCGTAGCCGATCAGCGGCGCGGCGAACCAAACGATCGCCGCAAACGAAAGCAGCCCGACCACGACCGCGCCGATCAAAAGCCATCGCCTCATCGCGCCGCCCCGCCCCGCCAGCGTGTCTCCCGATGCACGGCCTACTCCGGCGCGCGGGGGATCGACACTTCCACCCGCCTGTTCAAAGCACGCCCTTGCGGCGTTTTGTTGTCGCCGATCGGTTCGTCCTCGCCGCGTCCGTCGACGCTGACGCGCGCCGCGTCGGCCAGCCCGGCCGCAAGCACCTTCTCGACGGCCTTGGCGCGCGCCATCGAGAGATCGAAGTTCGACTTGAACGGGCTCGACACCTTCGGCTTGACGTTGTCGGTATGGCCGACGACGTTGATCGGTCCGGGCTCCTTATCCAGGGCCGCCGCGATATGGGCGGCGATGGGCTCGAACGCCTTCTTCACGTCGGCCTTGCCGGAATCGAACAGCAGCAGGTTGCTGACCTCCACCACGATGGTGTCGCCGACGCTCTTCACGTCGAGGCCACCGGCCGCGATGTCCCCGGCGAGCTTGCCACGGATGCGCTGAAGCTGCGTTGTATTGACAACGTCCGGTCCCTTGAAAGGCACGAACGCCGCCCGCTCGATCGTTACGGGGCCCGCCGGATTGAGCGCGATCAGCCGCGCCGCCAGCGCGTCGCCGTCATTGCTGATGATGAAGCGGAGGAGGAAATACACGCCGACCAGCAGCGCGCCGCCGACGCCGCCGATGACCCAGACGGGCACCGTCGCGCCGATGTTGCGCAGGAGTTTGGTCATCCCGCGCCAGTGCGGGGAGATGTCGTCGTCGTTGCGCGTCCGTAGCTGGCGCAAGGTCTGGTAGACATCGCGGCGCCAGCGGGCCAGTTCGACGTCGCCGCCTGCGGCGCCTCGGTACTGCCCCTCGAAGCCGAGCGACAGGCAGGCATGCATCAGTTCGAGAAGGTCATAGCGTGGCGCAGGGTTGGCGAGGATTTTGCGCAGTTCCTCGAAAAAGCCGACGCCCGAGGTGCGGACCTGGAAGAACTGCGCCAGCATCGAATATTGCATCCAGACGTGGCGGTCGGTTCCCGGCAGATTCTGGACGATGTCGTCGGCCGTGCCGCACAGCGCGTATTTGGCGACCATCGCGTCGTCCTGCCCCACCCCGGCTTCGCCGACCCTGCGCTCGAAATCGCGGATCGACTGCGCGACATGGTTCATCAGCGGCACGGCCTGCATGTCGATGATCATCAGGCGCAGGCGCCCGAGCAGGATGAGCAGTGGCGCGGCGGCGGCCGTGATGGGGTTGGAGGCCGAATATTCACCGCCGTCGCGCGCATTCAGCGCAACCTCGAGTGGGATCTTCTCAGCGCTCTGCGCCGCCGCCGGCTGTGGCGCGGAAGGGAAGAAGGCATTGCCGCTGCCCGATTTCATCCAATCGTCGTGGCCCGGCATGCCGTATTTGGCGGCGTCGTTCTGAGCGGGCATCGGCGAATAGGCGGCGACGCCCGGCGGCGAATAGGGGCGCTGTTGCGGCGGGTAGGGATAGGGAGCCGGCCCGCGCGGCGATTGCGGCATCGGCGATCCGATCACCGTCGCATTCGAGGGCTGCCCGGCGCCGTCGGCATCCAACCCGGGATTCGGGCGACCCGGCTCCGAGCGAGGCCGGCCGGCCGGATTGGGACGGATGACGGTCTTGCCGCCCGAACCGAACGGATCGTCCTTGCCGCTCATCGCCGCTCTTCCGAAATCGCCCAGAGATCGAGAACGAGGCCCGGCCAATCGCCAGCAAAATGCAGGCCCATGCCGCTCGCCACGCTGAATTCGGGCCACAGCATGGAGGATTTGTCGAGATAGAAATAGACGTGGTCGGAGACAGACCTGATCTGCCGCGGCGGGGTCGGCATATGCACCAGTTCGATGCCGGGCAGATGGGTCTGCACGATCTCGTTCATCTTGGTGTTCGGCCCGACCTTGCAAAGAGCCGGAAATTGCTGCTGGATTTGCGACAGGGGCTTGCTTGCGGCCACCTCGACGACGAACGTCGCGTTGCGAAACAGGTTGCGATCCGGCACTGTGGCGACGAAGGCGTTCGGGGCCTTCTCGACGAGGTTGAGCCGGATCGCGCGGCCGATGTCAAGGCTGAGCAGGCGCTGGATGTCGGACAGAAGCGGCTCGAATGTCGTATCGAGCGCATCCTGGTCGTAGTCGGCATATTCCGGCGCGAGCCGCTTGGGCGAAAACGTCCACAGTTCGCCCGCGATGCGCAGCAATTCCTTATAAAGTTCCACCGGGTGCACGAATTGCGAGCCGCGCATGTGCTTGACCACGTTGATTTCGCGATTGAGCATCTGCAACGTGAAATAGTCGAAACTTTGCAGACCGCCGCCCGAACTCGGATCGGCGGCGTAGCGCGACAGCGTTTCGAGCTTGGTATCCATCCAGCCAATGACGCGCTCGATCCAGCCTGCGACGACCGGATGGGCCTGCGTGGCGATTACCGGCGGCGCGAAGGTCTCGTCGAAAACGATGGTCTTGTCGCGCACCTCGAGGATGCGCGCCACGCGCAGACAGTGGAATCCGGGCTTCGGCGTCTTCCTGATCTCGAACGCCAGGCGCGGATGGGCGACCTCGATTTCCTGCTCGACATGCATGCCGACCGACGAATCGATGACAGTCTCGATGTCGCGGGTATAGCGGCTGCCCGACGCGCCCTCGGCCATGTCGACCTCGCGGCCGTTGATGACGGAAGACGGCAAGACGAGCCAAACCGTCTGCTTGTCGACGCCGGACGGCACGTCGATCGGCGCGGGCAGCGGCGCCGAGCCGGGCATGTCGAAAGGCGTCCCGTCCTGGAATATGCCACTCGCGCGACGCAGCGCGAACTTGTTCTGCTGGGCGAGGTCGCGGTCGATTTCAACCTGCGCGAAGCCCCACGGATAACCCCCGAGCTGGCGGACCCGGTTTTCGAGAAGACGCTCGAAATAGCGATCGCTTTGCTGGAAATGGTGCTGGCGAAGGAACAGGCCCTCCGACCAGGCAACCTTGCTATACCATGACATCCGGCCGTCAGACTCCGATGACGATGCGGTTCACGAGAAATCTTCTCCGCCCCGGCCGATGGTAGTGCAATGCTTGACGAAAGGGAACGGCGACCGGATAGAAAGCGTTTCGACTGAATAGACGGCATGTGACGCCACTAGCGGCAGTCATTGCGGTGAAAGCCGTTGCCACCGATTTACAATTTGACGAACGCCCAGCGATACTCGCGAGGCTGCCTCCGCCGAACGCCCCGGCTTTCGCCGCCTCAGAAGCTGACCTTGATCCCCGCCTTGCCGGCGACTTGATTGCTGTCGGACGAAACCTTGCCGTTGATCTCGGAGCTGAAGGTGAGGCGTTGCGTCGCCTTGAGGTTGAAGCCGCCGGCAAGGCTGGCCGAGAAATCGGAATCCTCGAAGTCGAAATCGATGCCGCCGACCGAACTCTCGTTCTTGTAGCCGAAACGCTGCTGCAGGCTAAGCCGCGTGTAAGGGCTAAAGACCATGCCGCCCTCGGTCTTGAAATCGGCATAGAGGCCGGGCTCGAACTTCACGGCTCCGAATGAGACCTTCGATTCGCCATAGTCGACGCCGGCCGAATCGGTGAACTCGTCGCCCTTGAACGCGGCCCCGAGCAGCCCGCCGCGCAGGTCGAATCGGACGCGATCGGAGAGCCTGAAAATGTGGCCGATCGAACCCGTTACGGCGTAGCCGGCCGTGTCATAGTCTCCCGTCGACCGCAGCACGTCGTTGGCGACATCGGTGTTGCCCAAGAAGCCAGTGAGGGACACCAGCACATAATCGTAGTCCTTTCGGAACAAGCCGTAGGCGCCGAAGAGCCCGCTCTCGTTCTTGGCCGAACCGAGGTTGTCGAAGCCGGCAAACTCGCCGACATCGACATCCGCCGAGGCATAGCCGCCATAGACGCCGATGTTGAGGCCGTATTGCTTGTCGAGCTGGAATTGCTTGGCCGCGTCGAGATCCAGGCTGAGGGCCGCCGAGAAATCGTCGCTGGTGAACGACGGCCCGGGCCCTGAGGACAGGCTGCTCGATATGTCGAAGCCGTCATGATCGGTGCGGGCGAAGCTGCCGGCCGCGAACACGCCGAAGGCCGGGCTGACCGGCGTAGCGGCGCCGCTCGCAAGGCCGAGCGCGCTGACCAAGGCTTGGCCGGCAAGGTCGTCGACGGTGTCGAGGACGACATCGGCAGGGCGCGAGTTGACCGCGCCGATAACGCCGGACAACGGCGATCCCGTCCGCGGCGTCGCGCGCAGCACGAGATCGCCCGCGCCGTTGTCAGCCAAGGCGAAATCGAACAGGGACGAGGGGGTGCCCGCGACGCCGGTCACGAGAAAGGCGTTGGGCGAGACGCCATTGAGGCCCGTGAGGATCGGAATATCGACGGGCGCGGTGAAGACCGGTGTGCCAGCGAGCAGGATGTCGATCGTGTTGACGGCCCCAACGGTCGTCGCACTCGAAATGATCCGGTCGGCGAGCGCCGCGGTCTGGTCGACATCGATGCGAATCGTCGTGCCGCTCAGCGCCAATCCACCAAGTGTCAATACATCGCTCGGCGCGCCGTTGCGCAGGTCGATGAGCGAATTCACCGCGTTCAGATTGCCAAGCGGCGTGTTCGTGCCGGCCAGCGTCACGTTTCCGTTGACGAAAAGGGTCGAGCCGCCGAGCAGCGACAACGCCTGAATCGTCTGGTTGCCGTTGAAGCGGAGCGTCGAATTGGTCAACGAAAGACTGTCGAAGCCGGTGAAGTTCTGGCTTTCGTTGCCGGCCGCGAGATCGGTGTCGGTGATGGTTCCGACCGCATTCGCGCCCGCGAACAAGACGCCGTCGCGAAGGTCGAGCGACCCGGACTGGATCGTCAGCGTGTTGCCGGAAATGCCGGTGATATCGCCGCCGATCGTGCCGCCGAACAGGCTGACGGTTTCACTCGAAACGCCGCCGGCGATCACGCCGCCGCTGATCGTGGTCTTGTCGGCGCCCGCGCCGCCGTCGACATTGCCATTGACCGTCCCGCCTGAGACCGTGAGCGAATCGTCGCCGTCGCCGCCGTTGAACGCGCCGCCGATCGTCCCTCCGGAGAGCGCCAGCGTGTCGGCCCCGGCGCCGCCGCCGACATTCCCGCCGACCAGCCCATTGGTCATGCTGAAGGCGTCGTCGCCATCCCCGAGATCGACGAAGGATACGACGCGGCCGCCATCTATCACCACTGTATCAAGCCCCGCGCCGGCGTTCAGGAAGCCGCCGATGTCGGCGGCGCCGGAAATCCTGACGGTGTCGTCGCCAGCGCCGGGCAGGACGTTCCCGGCGATCGCGCCGCCGCTGATCGTGGTCGTGTTCGGACCGCCGGTGCCGCCGGCTACGTCACCGCCGATCGCGCCACCGGAAATGATGATCGTCTCGCTCGTCACCGAACCGGTGACCGACCCGCCGCCGATCGTCGCCTTGTCGACGCCGAGGCCGCCGCTGACCGAGCCGCCGATTGAGCCGTTCGTCACCTCGATCGTGTCGTTGTCGCCACCGCCATCGACATCGCCGCCGATCGTTCCACCGGACACGGTGATGGCGTCGTCGCCCAAATTGCCGAAGATGTATCCGCCGACAACGCCATTGCTGATGGTCGCTGCGTCACTACCGGCGCCCAGGTCGACAAAGGAAACGATCCGGCCGCCCCCGATCACCACCGTGTCGAGCCCCGCGCCGGCGTTCAGGAAGCCGCCGATGTCGGCAGCGCCGGAAATACCGACGTTGTCGTTGCCTGCGCCCGCCGTCACGTTTCCGGCGATCGTCCCGCCGCCGACCGTCAAAATATTATCGCCATCGCCGCCGGCGACATCGCCACCGATCGCGCCGCCACCGATCGCAATGATGTCGGCGCCGATACCGCCAAGCACCGATTGGCCGACGCTGCCGCCCGTCATCGTGTACTTGTTGGCGCCCGAGCCGAGGTCCACGAATGTCCCGACCGAACCGGCGCTTACCGTCACGTCGTCGTCGCCGTCGCTGGCCTGGACCTGGTTGGTGACTATGAGCGTCCCGCCGATCCCGATGCTGTCGTTTCCGATCCCGGAATCGACCGTGTCCACCGCGCCGCCCGACAGGGCAAGCATATCGTTGCCGTCTTCGGCAAGGATATCCGCAACAGTCCCGCCCGAGACCGCGATCTGGTCATCGCCGGCCCCGGCAACGATGCCCTGGGCGCCGGCCCCCGCCGGATCACCGATCAAGCCGCCGCCGACGGAGATCGTATCGATGCCGGCGCCGCCGAGCACGTATTGGACGACCGTCCCTCCGGTCATCGTGAATTTGTTGTCGCCCGCGCCGAGGTCGACGAACGCGCCGACCGAGCCGCCGCTGATCGAGACCCGATCGTCGCCGTCCTCGGCGGTGACCTGGTTGACGATACTGACAGCGCCGCTGATGTCGAAGATGTCGTTGCCGGCGCCGCCGGCGACGAAATCGCCGATCTTGCCGCCCGTAAGCAGGAAGGTGTCGACGCCCGCGCCGCCGCTGACGCCGCCGGCCAGCGCGCCGCCGGTCATGGTGAAGGTGTCGTCGCCGTTCTCGAGGCCGACCGAATCGACCTGGCCAGTGCTCACACCAATATTCGCGGTTCCCGAAATGGCGACCTTGTCGCCGCCGCCGCCGGCAAAGACGCTGCCGATGACCTGCCCGCCGGAAATAGTGATCTTGTCATCGCCGTCAGCGCCGGTCAGCCCGGCGTCGCCATAGACCTCGTCTACCGTGCCGCCGATGATCTCGATCTCGTCGGCGCCGTCGCCGCCGACGAGGATGCCACCAATCGTCGCATTGTCGGCGAGGCTGATCTTGTCGTCGCCTCCATCGCCGCTCACGTCGCGGCCGATGCCCGCGGCGCCGCGGATTGCAATTTTATCGTCGCCGTCCAACCCGTTGCCGTCACCCAAGACGTCCAGGGTAACGGTTCCGCCTGAGATATCGATTGTGTCGTTCCCAACGCCCGCGAAAGGACCGTCTCCATAGACACCTCCGGCCACGGACCCGCCGTACATCGTAATCGTGTCATCACCGTCGTCGCCGGATACAACATTGCCGATCGAGCCGCCTTCGATGGTAATTTTGTCCGCACCGGCATCGCCGCTAAGCTGAGCGCCGACCGAGCCGGAGCTTAGGGTGAAATCATCGTCGTCGGCGCCGAGGAAAACATTCGTGTCGGCCGACCCACCGTCGATGGTCACAAAGTCAACGCCCGCACCGCCGACAACGGCACCGACCGAGCCAGCGTTCAGTTCCAGATCATCATCGCCACCGCCGAGATCTAAACCGCCGCTGATTGTCTCGGGATTGTCACCATCCAGCGGGACATCAAACAGCACCTGGTCGTCACCGTCGCCCGTCTGGAGGCCGCCGAGGATATTGCCCCCCCGAAGCGTCAAGGTATCCGCACCGCCATAGGTCAGGATGTCGGCAGTCCGGCTCTCCAATTCAGTGCCTGGAAAAGTGCTGGCCACCGGAATGACCGCGGAACCGGCAGCATTCGTAAATGTCCCCGCGTCAATGACGATGATGTCGTCACCCTCGCCATTATAAACGACGGTGGGCGGACCCGGCGTAGTTGCAGCGGGCTGAAGCACCTTGGTGCCGAACAGATAGTAGTTCGGATCACCCGTTGCGGCCTTGCACTGAACGTCGACGAAATCGGGCGCAGCATTCAAAGTCGCCGTGCAGGCGGCATAGGCCGAGGTCGGGTCCGCGACACCGACGGCAACCAGCGCCAGTGCCGATACGCCCGCCAGCTGCATTGCGCGCTTGCTGCTGATCATTGAGCCCCCAACCCTCTATTTCCCGCCGGCGCGAAAGGACGCCCAAGAATCGCGGTGAACCAGTATCGAAACCGGCAATCTCGCTTGCGTAAACCATGGCCGGTGGCATCGCCAACGCTTTCGGCCGCGAGCGTCAAATTCTCGCCTTAGTGTGTTTTAGCTGACACATTTCAACCAAGCTTCGGCGCGATCCGGCGGAACTGTCGGCCGATTATGGTGAACAACCGGTTAACACGGCCCTCGACATCCCGCCGGCGCAAGGCGGCATGCGTCGAAACTATCCTTTTCGGCCATATTGATGTACGGATTTGCGTCGATATGGTCTTGCGTCGCGACGCGGTCTGGTCGCTCGGGCAAGAATACCCTTCATGCGCCGCGCGGCGCGCAAGGAACGGTCGGTGCGATGGCGATGTTCAGATGGTTTTCGGGCTTCCTGGCCGTGATGGGATCGGCGTTTCTGGGACTGTCCGCATCGTTCGCGGCGACGGACCCGAACCTCGACCAGGATACGCGCGGGCGCCTGGCGATCGTCATCGGCAATTCGCATTATCAGAGCGAACGATATGACGACCTCGCCAACGCCTCCAACGACGCGCAAAGGCTGTCCGACAGCCTGAAGCGGCTGAATTTCGAAGTTGCGACCGGCGTCGACCTGACTTCGGCGCAGTTCGAGGAGATTTTCCGCCGCTACGAGCCAAAGCTCGCCAACTACAGCGCGGTCTTCATCTTCTACGCCGGCCACGGCCTGCAATTCGACGGACAGAACTACCTTCTGCCGGTCGATACGCTCGATCCCGACAGCGTCGCGAAGCTGACGGAGCGCGCCGTCAAGCTCAACGATGTCATCGCCCGCTTCGCCAGCCGCGACCGCCAGACCTTCATCTTCCTCGACGCTTGCCGCAACAACCCGCTGGCGCGCGGTGCGCCCGGCGCGGGCAACGGCCTGGCGCAGGTCGAGGTCGGCGAGAACAGCTTCATCGCCTTCGCGACCCAGCCCGGCAACGTGACCGTGGACGGCAATGGCGACAACAGCCCGTTCACAAGGGCGCTGCTGCAAAGCGTCGAGATCCCCGGGCTCAGCATTTCGGACATGATGATCCGTGTGCGCAACGAGACCGAGAAGCTGACGCTCGGCAAGCAGACGCCTTGGGACCAGTCGAACCTGCGCGAACAGTTCTACTTCACCGAGCAGCAGGTCATCGATTCGCAGGAACTCAGCGCGACGCTGAACCGGATCCTCGAAGTGCCGAGCATGAAGGAGCAGCTGATGGTGCAGCTCGCCTCGGCCGACAGCGATCTGCAGAGCACTGTTCTGATGCTTGGCAAACAATTGCCCGACACCCTCCGCTCGGTGGCAGTTTCGTCGGGCGGCGCGACGGTCGGCTCGCCGCCTGACGGCCAGCAGGTCGCCAGCCTGTCGCCGGACCAGTCGCTCAACGGGGCGCGCAAGAGCGTGTCGTCGGAGCTTCAATCGCTGCTGGTGCTCGGCAAGGCCGGCGACAGCGATGCGCAGTCGGAAGGATTGCAGCTCAACCATCGCCTGCAAACCGAGCTTTCCCGAGTCGGCTGTTATCGCGCGCCGATCGACGGGGTCTGGGGTTCGGGGTCCAAGAAGGCGCTTGGCGAGTATCTCCGGCGCACCAAGCAGGACCAGTCCGTGCTCGAGCCGAACGTCGATGTGCTTAGCGACCTGTTCCTGCGCGCCGGACGGGTCTGCAAGCAGCCGGTCGCGGCCAAGCCGGTGCGCACCGCCACGATCGGCGACGACGGCCAGAAGGGCAGCAAGAAGTCAAAGGCGGGACGGACCGGCGGCGGATCGGACGCCAAGGCCGCCAAGCGCAACAGGCCGGCCGCCCCGCCGCCCGACATCGGCGCGGGCATCGGCATCGGCGGAATCTTCTAGCCCTCGCCGAAGCCGGTCAGGAACGCCGCGAGGTTGTCGCCGAGTTCGTCGCAGAGATAGCCGCCTTCCTGGACGATGACGGTCGGCAGGGCTAGTCCGGCGATAGCCTCCGCCATGCGCGCGAAGCCGGGCGTTGTGACGCACAATCCACCGAACGGGTCGCCTTCGAAGGCGTCGAGGCCGAGCGCCACGACCAAGGCCTCCGGCCCGAAGGCGCGGATGCGCCGGAACGCGGCCTCCAGTGCTTCCAGAAAGACATTGTCGCCGGATTTGCGCGGCAGCGGCAGATTGAGGTTGTAGCCGAGACCTGGCCCCTCGCCGCGCTCGTCGGCGTGGCCCCAGAAAAACGGATAGAAGCGCGCCGGGTCGGCATGGAGCGATACGGTCAGCACCTCCGCATGGGCATAGAAGATGCCCTGCGTGCCGTTGCCGTGATGCAGGTCGACGTCGAGGATGGCGACGCGGCGGCCGTCGTCGCGCATGCGCTGCGCGGCGACGGCGGAATTGTTGATGAAGCAGAAGCCGCCGGCGACATCGGCGAAGGCGTGGTGGCCGGGCGGCCGGCAAAGCGCATAAGAGGAGCGTTCGCCGGCGATGACCGCATCGGCCGCCGCCACTGCCGACCAGGCGCTCCAGCAGGCGCTGCCGAAGGTCTCGGCCGAGATCGGACAAGCGGTGTCGGCCATATGGTACCCGGCCTGCCCGACAGCGGAGGCCGGGTATGTCCCATCGCGCGCGATCGGGTGGATGTTGGGAACGACTTCCGCCGAAGCGCCCTCGATGCGCTGCCAGCGGACGAAGATGTTTTCCAAGAACTCAAGATATTCGGGCGTATGCACGGCGGCGATCGGCGCCAGGCCATAGTCGTCCGGCCGATTCATGGGGCAGCCGGCCTTGGCCGCGCCGGCAAGCAGCCGCTCGATGCGTTCGGGGACCTCGGGGTTGGGCCTGGAAGCGCCGCTCGATAGGAACGCCTTGGGATCGTGCCGCTTCTGCTCCTGCGCGTAAAACGCTTTCATGGCCGCTCCTTCTTCAATTTGGTTTGCCATCGCAGAAGGCGTGGAACGCGCCGCCGGTGAGCTTGTGAATCTGCTCGTAGTCCGAATGGCGGATTCCGAGACGATTGTAGAAGGCCTGGGCGCTCATATTGTCAGCGTCGACCGAGAGCCGCAGATAGCCGCCGCCGCTGTCGCGCGACCCCCGAGCCACGTGGCGCAGCAATGCATCCCCGACCTTGCGGCCGCGAAATTGGGGATCGACGTAGAGATCCTGCACGAAGACGCCAGGCATGCCCATCCACGTCGAAAAAATCGGGAAGTGAATGCACATGCCGGCGAAAGTCCCGTCGACCCCGGCAATTTCGGCGGAAAACGCCGGATTTTCGCCAAAGCCGTGGCGGAGGAGTTCATCCGGCGTGCTTGTCAGATATTCCCGGCCGCCGATGTGATCGGCGAGCGCCAGCAGCGCCGCATGAAGGGCCGGGATGTCGGATGACAGCGCCGGCCGGATGGTGACCGAGCCCATCAAAACGCCACCCTGTCGCCGCCCTTGAGCGCCAGCATGTCGCGCGCCTCGGTTGGCGTCGCGACCTCCAGCGACAGCGCTTCAAGGACGGCGCGGATGCGGCGGACCTGGTCGGCGTTCGATCTGGCGAGGCCCGCGCCATCATAGAGGCTGTCCTCCAGCCCGACCCGCACGTTGCCGCCCATCACCGCCGCCATGGCAGTCAACGGTATCTGGGCGCGGCCGGCCGCGAGAACCGAGAAGCGGTAGTCGTCGCCGAAGAGCTTGTCGGCGATGCGCTTCATGTGGGCGAGATTGTCGGGATCGGCGCCGATGCCGCCGAGGATGCCGAGGACGAACTGGATAAACAGCGGCGCCGCGACCAGGCCCCGGTCTCGGAAATGCGCCAGCGTGTAGAGGTGGCCGACATCGTAGCACTCGAATTCGAAGCGCGCGCCGAAACCCCGACCGAGCCGCATGAGGATATCCTCTATATCGGCGAAAGTGTTCCTGAAGATCGTTCCGCGCGTCGCTTCCAGCAGCTTAGGCTCCCAGTCGTGCAGCCAGTCGCGAGGACGGTCCAGCATCGGGAACAGCGCGAAATTCATCGACCCCATGTTGAGCGAGCACATTTCGGGCTGCGCGGCGATCGAAGCTGCAAGGCGTTCGTCAAGGCTCATCAGCGAGGAACCCCCGGTCGAGATGTTGATGACGGCGTCCGTCGCCTGCCTGATGCGCGGCAGGAACTGCATGAAGACAGCCGGGTCGGCGCTCGGGCGGCCGTCCTTGGGGTCGCGCGCGTGCAGATGCAGGATCGACGCGCCGGCTTGCGCGGCGGCGATCGCCTCGGCTGCGATCTGGTCGGGCGTCACCGGCAGATGCGGCGACATGGAGGGCGTGTGGACCGACCCGGTCACCGCGCAGGTGATGATGACTTTTCGCGCCGGCCTCGCCATCAGGCGGCGACCGGCAGGTCGAGATCGCGCGAGACGATTTCCAGGACTTGCGCCGTGATCGAGAGGATTTCGCCGACTTGGTCGCGGGTCACGATCAGCGGCGGCGCGACGATGATGCTGTCGCCCTGCACGCCGCCTGTGACGCGGCGGGAGTACAGAATCAGTCCGCGCTCGTAAGCCAAGTCGAGGATGCGCTGATGCGCCTTCCAGCCGCGCGGCAGCGGCACCATGGTCTCGCGGTCGGCGACGAGCTCGAAGGCCGTCAGCAGGCCCTTGCCGCGCACGTCGCCGATCGACAGGAAGCGGGTGGCGAGTTCGCGCAGGCCGTCCATCAGCAGATCGCCCATCCTGGCGGCGTTCGCTTCGAGGCCGAGCCGGTCGATTTCGCCCATGACGGCGAGGCCGGCCGCGCAGGCCAGCGGGTTGCCGGCATAGGTGTGGCCATGCGAAAATCCGCCCATGTCGAGGATCGGCTGGACGATGCGCTCGGACGCGCACAGCGCGCCGAGGGGCATGTAGCCGGAGCCGATGCCCTTCGACAGCGAGACGATGTCGGGCTTGCAATTCCAATGATCGCCGCCAAGGAATTTGCCGGTGCGCGCCACGCCGCTCATCACCTCGTCGTGGATCAGCAGGATGCCGTACTGGTCGCAGATGTCGCGGATGCGGGCATAGTAGCTGTCGGGCGCGACGAGCGCGGCCGTCGCCGCGCCGCCGATCGGCTCCATGATGAAAGCCAACACCGAGTCCGGGCCCTCGGCCAGAATCTTGTCTTCCAGCATGTCGGCGTAGCGAACGCCGCGCTGTTCCATCGAAAGATTGTCGTGGTCGCGATAGGCGGTCGGCGCGGGAATAAGCGGCATCATCCGCGTCTGGTCGGCAAAATTGTCGGTGATCAGCCCGTCGCCGGTCACCGCCATCGAGCCGTAGGTGCCGCCATGATAGGACGGCATGCGGCCGATCACCTTCCAGCGGTTCGCCTGGCCGGTGGCGACAGCCCATTGCCGGGCGAGTTTCAGGCAGGCTTCGACGGCTTCCGAACCGCCGGAAACGAAGAAGATCTTGTCGAGGCCATTCGGCATTCGTCCAGCAATGGTCCGCGCGAGTTCTTCCGCGGGCTCGTTTTCGAAATGCAGACGATAGGCGAAGGTCGTACGCTCCATCTGCCTGCGCATTGCCTCGAGCACGACGGGATTGCCATAGCCGAGGTTGACCGCCACCGGCCCGCTCGACGCATCGATGAAACGCCGCCCGTCCTGCGTCCACAGATATATGCCCTCGGCGCGGTCGACCACCGGCCGGCGGAGGTTGGAGAGATAGAAGAGGTGGGAGGGGGATGAGGCCATTTCAGGTTGTGATCGATCCATCGAATTTCCTGACAACGAGCTTTCCGCATTCGTAGTCGAACGCGCCACGCGCTGTCACCGTCTGCTACCTCCCCAAATACCGGTCCAGCACGTTCCGCGTCACCTTTTCGACCATCGCGTCGTTGCGCAACAGGCCGGCGACCCATTCGCAGGTTCCGGCGTGGAAGACCTCGCCCTTGCCCTTGGCGAAGTTGACAATCATGCCATTGCCGCGCTTGACCCGGTCGATGGTCTCAGGCGTAGCCTCGCCGTAGAGCGTTTGGGCGGTGAACACCGCGTCCTCGTCGTTCAGGAAGCCGGGCGGGACATCGGCGTTTTCCTCGACCAGCGAGGCCATGCCGAGGGCCAGTATCTGAACACCTGGAGGCGGCGAGCCTTGGCCCGTCGGCTCGGGCAGGCCACGCCTGACGATGCAATCCAGCCCGTCGACCTCATAGCCGAAAATGTGGCTTTCCGCGCCGAGCACGTCGCCATAATAGATGCCGGTGCCGGAAAACGCCCAATGCTCCGGGCGGTAGATGGGGAAGCCGCGCACGCCGCGCGGCATGCAGCCACCCCAGCCGGCATAGACGCCGGCGGTCGCATTGAGACCAAAGGTCAGCGCGCCGGGGCGGCCGACCTCGGGCGCTTCCCAGGCGTTGGTCGTGCGACGCGTATCGGCGCTGCGATAGACAGGGTCCTCGGCGCGGGCGCGGTATTTGTAGCAGGTCTGCTTGCGGCCCTCGTCTTCGAGCCGCGTCTGCCAGAGGAAGTTGCCGGCAAGGCGAGCGACGCGCCCGCCCCGTTCGACATAGGAATCGACGGCGTCGCGCATTTCCCAGGTCCAGTATTCGTCATGGCCGACGAAGACGACGCAATCGTAGCCATCGAGGATTTCCGGCGTGAAGTGCAGGTCATGCTGCGTGGCGAGGTCGATGGCGTAGCCTTGGCGCTCGGCCCAGCGGAAAAAGTGGCCATCGTAGCTCGCCCAGCCGGCCGACGCGTATTTCTTCGAATGCCCGGTCGCGAAGGCCCATTCCATGTGCGGATAGCGCGGCTCGGTCATCGGCGGCAAATCCACCTCGACCGGCACGCGCGGCGCGTGGGGCGGCAGGACGACGAAGCCGCGGCCCCATGGCCGCTGCGTGCTGACGGTCGTCGCGAACTGATCCTGGTTCGGCCCGGTGATGCCCTGGTAGTGGTTCGAGCCGCCCCATGTGTTGTAGGCGATCCATGATCCCGTCGCGGCGATCTGCAGGATGCGGCCCGCCCTTGCGCCGGGTGCGGGCAGGACGACGACGAGGTGGTGACATTCGATCGGCTCGCCGTCGCGGCCATGCGCCGACAGCGTCACGCGGTAGGCTCCGGAACGCCAGTTCCGATCGACGACGAATTCGAAGGTCGGCTTCCAGCCACAGCCTTCGACGGAACATTGATCGGGTGTCTCCTGCCAGCGGGAGACGATCCCCTGCCGTCGGAATACCGGAACCAGTTCGGCGCCGTCGCGGGCCAGTTCCATGTCGAACGCGTCGTTCGTCGAACTGGCGAACAGTGAAACCACCTCGCCCGGCGCATAGGAAATGCGGTCGGTGTAGCACCAGATCTCGCCGCGACCGCCGTCCATGACGGGATGTTCGTAGTAGTGTCCGAACACCGCCTCGCGGCGCTGCTCGGGCGTCAAGCCGAAATCGGGCCAGGTTTTCGGCAGGCCGGGCATCAAGCCGCCTTTGACATATCCATATACACGAATTCCCAGACGTGGCCGTCGAGGTCCTGGAACGAGCAGCCATACATGAAGCCCATATCCTGGTTCGGCTTCCACGGCTTGCCGCCGGCGGCAAGCGCCATGGCGAGCATGTCGTCGACCTGCGCCCGGCTGTCGGCCGAAAGGCAGGTGATCACTTCCGTCGCCCTGGTGGCGTCGGCGATCCCGCCGGTGATGAAGTCGCGGAAACGCTCGTGCTCCAGCAGCATGACGAAGATGTTCTGGTCGACGACCATGCAGGTGGTGTTCTCGTTGCTGAACTGCTCATTGAACTCGAAGCCGAGCGCACCGAAGAAGCGGCGCGACGCCTTCACGTCCTTGACCGGCAGATTGACAAAGATCATGCGCATCGGGTTTTCCTTCCTGTCATGCGTTGTTCGGATCGAACGATCCAAGGACGGGCGGATGGCCGGCGGCCCGACAGGCGAACCGAAACAATCCAGGTCCGCCGGCCACTCGGAATCAGATGTCGGCGACGATGTTCTGCTTCTGCGAGCCGAGGCCTTCGATGCCGAGTTCGACCACGTCGCCCGGCTTCAACCAGCGCTGCGGCTTCATGCCCATGCCGACGCCCGGCGGGGTGCCGGTCGAGATGATGTCGCCCGGCATCAGCGACATGAACTGGCTGAGGTAGGAGACCAGATATCTGACTCCGTAGACCATGGTCCTGGTCGACCCGTTCTGCATCGTCTCGCCGTTGACTTTCAGCCACATCGAGAGGTTCTGCGGATCGGGGACCTCGTCCTTGGTGACGAGCCACGGACCCGTCGGGCCGAAGGTGTCGCAGCTTTTGCCCTTGGTCCACTGGCCGTGGCGCTCGGTCTGGAAGGCGCGCTCGGACACGTCGTGCGCGACGCAGTAGCCGGCAACACAGTCCAGCGCCTCGTCCTCGGAGACGTACTTCGCCTTCTTGCCGATGACGATGGCGAGTTCGACCTCCCAGTCGGTCTTCTGCGAGCCGCGCGGCACGACCACATCGTCGTTCGGTCCGACGATCGCGGAGGTCGCCTTCATGAAGATGATCGGCTCGGGCGGCACGGTGGCGCCGGTCTCTGCGGCATGGTCGGAATAATTCAGACCGATGCAGATGAATTTTCCCGTTCCCGCGACGCAGGGGCCGATGCGCGGGTCGCCGG
The DNA here is from genome assembly GCA_964244725.1 of uncultured Rhizobiaceae bacterium. Classification (GTDB taxonomy): domain Bacteria; phylum Pseudomonadota; class Alphaproteobacteria; order Rhizobiales; family Rhizobiaceae; genus Kumtagia. The sequence goes on along the minus strand of CAXTJQ010000001.1, from coordinate 287,121 downwards.
TGACCAGCGGCAGGCTTGTCGGATCGATCTTGCCCAGGTCGGCGAGCAACGACGGATCGAGCGCCGCGCCGGACAGGTCCCTGACATGCGCGCCGATGTCGCGGATCTTGCCGTCAGCATCAACGACGCCCGGCTTTTCGCCGCCGGCCTCTCCATAGCGAATGAACTTCATCTCGAATTCCTCTCGTGTTCAGATGGTCATGCCGCCATCGGCGGAATAGGCTTGGCCGGTCGTATAGGTCGCGCCGGCGAGGTAGACGGCGAGATCTGCGATCTCCTCGGCGGTTCCAAGCCGGCCCATGGGCTGGCGCGCGACAAAGGCGGCGCGTGCGGCGTCATAGTCGCCCTGCGACCGCATGCGGTCCTGCAACGATGGGCTTTCGACGGTGCCGGGGCAGATGCAGTTGCAGCGGATGCCGCGCGTCACGAAATCGGCGGCGACGGCCTTGGTCAGTCCGACCACCGCAGCCTTGGTGACGCCGTAGGCGAAGCGGTTGGGCACGCCCTTCACGCTGCCCGCGACCGAGGCCATGTTGATGATCGCGCCGTCCCCGCGCTCCAGCATGGCCGGCAGCACGGCGCGGATCGTTCGGATCATCGCCTTGACGTTGAGATCAAAGGCGAAATCGAGGTCGGCGTCCTTCATTTCGAGGATGGTGCCGCCATGCACCACGCCAGCGCAGTTGAACAGAACGTCGATGCGGCCGACCTCCGCCACCACCGACCTGACCTCGTTTTCGTCCAGAACATCGAGCCTATGCGCTACGATGCCCTCATGGCCGCGCAGATCGACGAGCAGCTTTTCGTTGATGTCGGTCGCATGGACCATCGCACCGGCGCGGGCGAAAGCCAGTGCGCTCGCCCTGCCGATGCCCTGTGCGGCGGCCGTCAGGAAAACGGTCTTGCCTTCGAGTGTCGTGGTCATGAGGTTCGTCCTGTCGTTTTGAAGTTCGAGGCGGCGTCACGCAAATCGTCAGTCGTGATGGAACACATCTTCCAGCATCGACCACCATTCGCCCTCCTTGCGGGTCTCGAACGGCGTCTGCATGGGGCCGCAGATCGCCCACCATTCCTGCGTCTTCGGATCCCGCGCCATCTTCGCCATGTCGGCGTCATGGTCGGCGCCGTGATATTCATAGTAGCCGAACAGCAGGTTTTCCGGCTCCCTGAGGAAAATCGTGTAGTTCCTGATGTTGCAGGCCGAGATGGTCGCCAGCACCTGCGGCCAGACCGCGGCATGCAGGCGCTTATAGTCGGCAATCGCCTCGGGCTTGACGCCGATCACCATGCCCATCCGCCGCATTCCAACCTCCCGCCGACGCGTCGTCCTCATTCACACGCAAAGGATATTTTCATCGCGGGGTCAATGCGGAAACGCGCCCTCGCATTGCGCTCTGCAAGGGTGCAGTCCACAATTCACCCGAGAGGGCGCTTAGTTGACCGATTCCGAGACCGACCGATATCGCGCGCCGGCGCTGGACAAGGGGCTCGACATCCTGGAACTCCTGTCGAGCGTCGATGGCGGGTTGACGCAAGCCGAAATCGCCAAGCGGCTGGGCCGCAGCCCGAACGAATTCTACCGCATGCTGGACCGCCTGGTGAAGCGCGGCTACGTGACCAAACCCGACGGCGACCGCTACTCGCTGACCCTGAAGCTCTTCGGCCTCGCGCAACTGCACGCGCCGGTGCGGCGGCTGGCGTCATACGCGACGCCGCTGATGCGCGAACTGGCGGAAACATCGCGGCAGGCCAACCAGCTCGCCGTCTTCGACCGCGGCGCGGCGGTGGTCATCGCGCAACAGGAGGCCCCCGGCTATTGGGGCATCTCGATCCGGGTCGGGTCGCAGATCAGCCTGCTCGACACCGGCTCCGGCCACGTCCTCCTGGCTTTCCGTCCGCAGGCCGAGCGCGAAATGATGATCGCCGAGAACCAGCGCAGGAACGAGCAGCGGGTGCCGGCGGCGGATTTCTTCGAGAGGCTCGACCAGGTCCGCGACCGCGGCTTCGAGCGCATGGCGAGCCTGCAGACAGCGGGCGTCCATAACCTCTCCGCGCCGGTGCTGGGTCCGGACGGCAGGGCGATCGCGGCGCTGACCGTGCCCTACATCATGCTGGTCAATGTGCCGGCCGCGCCCGACATCGACCGGACCGTGACTCTGGTCGTGGAGACGGCCCGGACGTTGTCGATGCTCGCCGGCGCCGGCGCCCCCGCCTTGCGCTGACCGGGCGGGCGGGTACAGTCCGGGCATCGCGCCCGCCGGGGGGCGCGACCGATTGCGGCGGGAGGGCCACATTGATCATCGACACGCACCTGCACATCATCGACCAGACGGCGCTGCGCTATCCGTGGCTTGCGGGGGAGCCGGCGTTGAACCGCGATTTCTCATATGACGACTATGCGAGGGAGGCGAAACGCGGCGGCGTCGCCTCGACGCTGCACATGGAGGTCGACGTTGATCCGGCCGACATCGAGGCGGAAATCGCCAACGCGCAGGCAATCGCTGGCCGTGACGGAAGCCTCTTGCGCGGCGCGATCGCGGCCTGCCGGCCCGAGGAACCCGGCTTTGCGGCGTTCCTTGAACGGCAGCGCGCAAATCCGTTCGTCAAGGGATTCCGCCGCTGCCTGCACGTCGTGCCGGACGACGTGTCGGAGGGCCCGCTGTTCCGGGAGAACGTCGCGCGCTTGTCCGGAACGGGATTGACCTTCGATCTGGTGGTCAAGCCGCACCAGATTCCCACGGCCGCGACGCTCGCCGATCTGTCGCCCGACGTGCAGTTCGTGCTCGACCATTGCGGCGTCCCCGATATCAAGGCCGGCGCGGAGCAGCCTTGGCGAGCGAATGTCAGCGAGATCGCCAAGCGGCCGAACGTAGTCGTCAAGATCTCGGGCGTCGTGGCCTATGCCGATCCAGCCAACTGGACCGTCGAGACGCTGCGTCCCTATGTCGAGCACACGATCGGTTCGTTCGGCTGGGACAGGGTGGTCTGGGGCAGCGACTGGCCGGTTTGCACGCTGGGCGGCGGGCTCTCGACCTGGATCGCGGCGACCCACGCGCTGATCGCCGGCGCGAGCGATGAGGAGCGCGTGAAGCTTTTGTCCGGTAACGCAAAGCGGATCTGGGACCTCGATTGAGACCTGTGCCTACAGCGTTCGATAGCCCGGTCTGGCGGCATTCGGCGCGGCGCGCATTCGAGGCGCAGCCCGTCGATGCGGGCGAAAGCGTCGATCTGGCGATCGTCGGGGGAGGCATCCAGGGGCTGTCGACCGCGCTTCATGCGGTACGTCTCGGCCTGTCGGTCCGGGTGGTGGAGGCCAAGCGGGTCGGCGACGGAGCCTCCGGGCTGAACGGCGGCCAAGTCATCCCCGGGCTGAAATACGACCCTGACTGGATCGTCGCGCATTTTGGCGAAGCGCGCGGCGAGGCCCTCGTCGCCTTCGCGGCCTCGACCGCCGACGCCGTGTTCGACATGATCGCCCGCGAGCATCTCGAGGTCCCGTCCCTCCGTTCGGGCTGGATTCAGGCGGCGCATAGCGAAAAGGCGATGGCCAAAGCCACGGATCGCGCGCGGCTATGGCAGGCGCGCGGCGCCGATGCCGGCCTGATCGGCGGCGAGGAAATCGCCCGGCTGACCGGCGCCAGAGGGTACAAGGGCGGCTTCTTCGATCGGCGCGCGGGGGTCATCGATCCGCTTGCGTTCACGCGGGAACTTGCCCGCATCTCATCGGCGGCTGGAGCCAGGATCGCCGAAAAGGAAACGGCTGTCGCCGTGAAGCCCTCATCGGGCCGCTGGCGGCTGTTGCTGCGGTCGGGAACCAGCGTCGACGCCGCGAAAATCGTGGTCGCGACCAACGCCTATTCGGACGGTCTCATCCCCCGCCTCGCCCGGACGATCGTGCCGCTGCATTCCTTCCAGATCGCGACGGCGCCGCTGTCCGAGGCGCTTGGCGCGGCGATTTTGCCGCTGGGCCAAGCCGTCTCGGACTCGCGCCGCATCCTCGTCTACTACCGCAAGACCGCCGACGGACGGCTGATGCTCGGCGGACGCGGACGCATGTCGCCGCCGAAAGGCGCAGCCGACTGGGCGCATCTCGAACGGGCGATGCTGCGGCTTTATCCGGCGCTGGGCGGCGTGCCGATCGAAAAGCGCTGGTTCGGCCGCGTCGCCGTGACGCCGGACCATCTGCCGCATATCCATGAGCCCGAGCCGGGACTGATCGCCGCAGTCGGCTGCCAGGGCCGGGGCGTCGGGCTGATGACCGCGCTCGGCGCGCGCCTGGCGCGGTACGCGGTGAGCGGCGACGCGGAGTGCCTGCCCTTGCCGCTCTCGCCGGTCCGGCCGATTCCCCTGCACGCCTTCCGGCAAATCGGGGTGGGCGCCGCCATCGGCTGGTACAGGCTTCTCGACAGGATCGAACGCTGACGCTACGAATTTAAAGAAAGGGAGCTGAACCATGACCAACCATCTGAAATTCTACATCAACGGCGCCTGGGTCGATCCGATCAAGCCGGCGACGCTGGATGTCATCGATCCGTCGACCGAGGAGGCCTATACGCAGATCTCAGTCGGCTCCAAGGCGGATGTCGACGTGGCCGTGGCGGCCGCGAAGGCTGCGTTTCCAGTTTTTTCGCAGACCAGCAAGCAAGAGCGGCTGACCCTGCTTCGGCGCATCCTGGAACTCTACAACGAGCGTTTCGAGGATATCGCGCAGGCTGTCAGCCAGGAGATGGGGGCGCCGATAACATGGGCGCGGGAGGCTCAGGCGTGGGCCGGCCGGGCGCATATGGAATCCACGATCAAGGCGCTCGAAGACTACGAATTCGAGGAGAAGCGCGGCGGAACGATGGTCGTCAAGGAAGCGATCGGCGTCTGCGCGCTGATCACGCCATGGAACTGGCCCCTCAACCAGATCGTCTGCAAGGTCGCGCCGGCGATCGCCGCCGGCTGCACGGTCGTGCTGAAGCCATCGGAGATCGCGCCGATCAGCGGGATCGTCTTCACCGAGATCATGGACGCGGCCGGCGTGCCGAAGGGCGTCTACAACATGATCAACGGCACCGGTCCCGAGGTCGGCCAAGTCATGGCCGGCCACAAGGACGTCGATATGGTGTCGTTCACCGGCTCCACGCGCGCCGGCATCATCGTGGCCAAGACGGCGGCCGACACGGTCAAGCGCGTCGCGCAGGAACTTGGGGGCAAATCCGCCAACATAATTCTTTCCGACGCCGATTTCGACCACGCGGTGACGAAGGGCGTCGAAGGCTGCTTCGGCAATTCCGGCCAGTCCTGCGATGCGCCGACGCGCATGCTGGTGCCCGCCGCGCGCCACGACGAGGCGCTCACCATCGCCAAGAAGGTGGCCGAAGCTTATAAGGTCGGCGATCCACGCGCCGAGGACACGCAGCTTGGCCCGGTCGTGAGCGAGCTCCAATACAACAAGATCCAGGGCCTGATCGAGGCCGGCATCTCCGAGGGCGCCACGGTCGTGACCGGCGGGCCTGGCCGGCCGGAGCACCTCAACCGCGGCTACTATGTCCGTCCGACGGTCTTCGGCCACGTCAAGCCGGGCATGACCATCGAGCGCGAGGAGATCTTCGGGCCGGTTCTGTCGGTCATCTCCTACGACGACGACGACGATGCGGTCGCGATCGCCAACGACACCGTCTACGGGCTGGCCGCCTATGTGCAGTCGCAGGATGTCGGCCACGCGCGCGACGTCGCCAAACGGCTGCGCGCCGGCCAGGTCTCGATCAACTATCCCGACTGGGACACGTTCGCGCCGTTCGGCGGTTACAAGCAATCCGGAAACGGCCGCGAATACGCCGATTGGGCGATCCACGACTTCCTGGAGACCAAGGGCATCATCGGCTACGGCGCCTGAGCCGCCACGACGATCCTCTCGCACCAAGGATCGCCCGCCAAAGGCCTTGGCGGGTGGTCTCGCCGGCCGCCTTGGGCTAGTCTCCCTCTTTGCCCCGAGAGGAAGCCAATGGCGAGCGCCGACGACCTGATCGACAGACGCAAGCTGCGCCGCAAGGTGACCTTCTGGCGCGTTGCGGCCCTCCTCATCGCCGCGCTCGCCGTCGTTGGCTCCGCCGCCATCTTCTACGACGGCGAATTCGCAGGCAGGGCCGTCGACCACATCGCCAAGATCAAGATCGAAGGCACGATCCTCGAGGACGAGGAACTGCTCGCGCGGCTGGAGGACATCCGGAAGTCGTCCGCCGTGAAGGGGGTTGTCCTCTCGATCGATTCGCCGGGCGGCACCACCGCCGGCGGCGAGGCGATCTACAATGCGGTGCGGGCGATCGCGGGCGAAAAGCCGGTCGTGGCGCAGGTCGGCACGCTCGCCGCCTCGGCGGGCTACATGATCGCCAGCGCCTCCGACCATATCGTGGCGCGGCAATCGTCGATCGTGGGGTCGATCGGCGTGCTGGTGCAGTTCCCGGACGTGACCGGCCTGATGGACAAAGTCGGCGTCAAGCTCGAAGAGGTGAAATCCTCGCCGCTCAAGGCCGAGCCGTCGCCGTTCAACCCGACGACGGAGCCCGAGCGCGCGATGATCCGCGCCATGATCATGGACAGCTACAACTGGTTCGTCGACCTGGTCGACGAACGCCGTCCGCTCGATCGCGCCCAGGTGCTTGCGCTGGCGGACGGGTCGATCTTCACGGGCCGCCAGGCGGTGGCCAACAAGCTGATCGACGAACTCGGAGGCGAGAAGGAAGCGGTGGCGTGGCTCGCGACGAAGGGCGTTTCGGGAGACCTCTCGGTCATCGAGTGGAAGGCCAAGGACAGCGGCTCCGGCCTGCTGTTCAGCGAGGCGATCGGCAAGGCGCTCGGCCTGTCGGGCCTCGGCCCAGACATGCTCGCCAGGACCGGCGCGGACCGGTTGTTCCTTGACGGTCTCGTGTCCATCTGGCACCCTTGAGGGCGATGGGCGAGATGGGAAAGCCCAACAAAATCATTTGCATATTCGCCAAAACAAAAAACTGACGGGGGAAGAGCGCACATGATCAAGTCCGAGCTGGTGCAGATCATAGCGACGCGCAATCCGCATCTGTTTCTTCGCGACGTCGAGAACATCGTCAGTGCAATCTTCGATGAAATCACCGATGCCTTGGCCGAGGGCAACCGCGTCGAGTTGCGCGGCTTCGGAGCCTTTTCGGTCAAAAACAGGCCGGCGCGCGTCGGGCGCAACCCGCGCACCGGCGACGCCGTCGCGGTCGAGGAAAAATGGGTGCCATTCTTCAAGACCGGCAAGGAGTTGCGCGAACGCCTGAACGCGAGCAAATAGCGACGCGAGACCTCCGGAACGGAAAACACATGCTCAATCGCTTCATTCTGGTGGTCGTGCTGGCGCCGATCGCCGTCGTCCTGATCGCGCTCGCGGTCGCCAATCGCGGCGCCGTTCCTTTCACCTTCGATCCCTTCGATCCAGGCAACCCCGCGCTGACGATCCAGGCGCCGCTGTTCATCATGCTGTTCGTCGCCTTCGGGCTCGGCATGATCGTCGGCAGCATTGCAACCTGGCTGAAACAGGGCCGTTACCGCAAAATGTCGCGGCAGCGCGGGTTGGAGGCGCAGGCGGCGCGCGACGCCGCCGCGCGTAAAGCCAAGGCGCCACAACCGGCCACAGGCACTGCCCTCGCGCGCAGCGGCTCGTAGGACCGCCGGCGGCCGGACGACGCCAAACATGAAAATGATCGCGGCGGACGCCGTCGACCGCGCCCTGACCTTTCCCGGCCTTGTCGAGATCCTGCGCGCGGCGTTCAGGGACGGCGCGGTGCAGCCGGTTCGGCATCACCATACGATCGAGCGGCAAGACGGAGCTGCCTCCACCCTGCTGCTGATGCCCGCCTGGACCGACTTCCAAGCCGCCGGCGCGTCGGACGGCGGCCATGTCGGCATCAAGATCGTCACGGTCTCGCCGGACAACAACATGATCGGCAAGCCGGCGGTGACGGGGCTCTATCTCCTGTTCGACGGCCGGACCGGCGAGCCGCAGGCGCTGATCGACGGCCAACGCCTGACGCAGTGGCGCACCGCCTGCGCCTCGGCGCTCGCGGCGACCTATCTGGCGCGGGAAGACGCCTCTCACCTGCTGATCGTCGGCGCCGGCGCGCTCAGCCTGTTCCTCGCCCGCGCGCATTCCAGCGTGCGGCCGATCCGCGACGTCCGCATCTGGAACCGCACGGCCGCTCGCGCCGAAACCGCCGCCACGACCCTGCGGGAGGAAGGTGTGACGGCGAGCGCGGTGAGCAACCTTGACGAGGCGATCGGCTGGGCCGACATCGTCTCCGCCGCGACCATCTCGAGCGAAGCGCTGATCCACGGCGCCGCGCTGCGTCCGGGAACCCATATCGACCTCGTCGGCGGGTTCACGCCGGCGATGCGCGAGGCCGACGACGCGGCGATCATGCGCGCCCGGGTCTACGTCGACACGCGCGCCGGCGCGACGAGGGAAGCCGGCGACATCGTCCAGCCGCTCGCCTCCGGCATCCTCGCGGCCGACAGCATTGTCGCCGATCTGCACGAACTGGCGCGCGGCGAAAAGCAGGGCAGGCAGGCCGACGACGAGATCACGCTGTTCAAATCGGTCGGCGCAGCGCTGGAAGATCTGGCCGCAGGCATCGCGGTTTATCGCGCGTCCGTTTAGGCGCTCGTCATCGTCGCATCGCCTCCGCGACGATCTTGAAATCCTCGTCCGAGATCGGGACCAGTCCGAGGCGGAATGCGTAACCCCAGTTTTTCTTGCCGGCGGTCAGTTCCAGACGAGCCAGCAACGGCGCGATCGGCGCCTCATCCGCTTCGAGCCAGTCGACATCGCGGCGGAATGGCGCGAACCCGCCGCCCATATCGACCTGATACGGCCCGCGGTCACACACCGTGCCGATGGCCGTGAACGATTTCAGGCCGTCCTTCTCGCCGAAAAGCGTCGTGGGCGAATAATAGACGATGCCGTCACCTGGACGAAGCCGCTTCAACGGCGCCTGCTTGCCGTGCGAGACCTGCATGAAGCCCTCACGCTGGCCGCGTCGCGCGTGGTCGGCCGACGCGACGCCGATCCAGAACCCGCTCATTGGACATCACCTTCCTGTCGGTCGGACGCATCGATGACTTTGCCCGCTCCCTTGTAGACGAAGCCGGTTCTCGATCGTGTCAGGATGCTGCGATCCGCGGAAGGGCCGGGTTTGGTTGCGCAGGCAGTGTCCCTATGCCAAAAGCGCGGCGACCGATGGAGGCCACGTCCTGAAATCCTCGCGCGACAAGCACCACGAAACCAGTCCGCGCGTGTTTCGGGAAAGCGACCAGCGCTTGCCGGTTGCCGCGGCGGCGGCCGCGCGGCGCTCCGGCGCGCTGCCGGCCGAGACGCTGCCAATCATCCTCGAAGTGCTGCCGAACAGCGACTATGCCCTGCTCGACAGCGGCGACGGCCACAAGCTCGAACGCTACGGTCCTTATCGAATCGTGCGGCCAGAGGGCCAGGCGATCTGGCGCAAGGCCGCGCCGGACAGCGATTGGGTTAAGGCCGACGCGGTCTTCACCGGCGACACCGACGAGGAAGGCATGGGCCGCTGGCGATTTCCCAAGGCGCCGCTCGGCGAGACCTGGCCGATGAAGCATGACGGGATTGACTATCTGGGGCGCTTCACCTCGTTCCGCCATGTCGGCGTCTTCCCGGAACAGGCGACGCATTGGGATCACATGGCCCAGCTGATCGAGACCGCGCGGCGGCCCGTCCGGGTGCTGAACCTGTTCGGCTATACCGGGCTTGCCTCGCTCGTCGCGGCGCGAGCCGGCGCCGAGGTGACGCATGTCGACGCCTCGAAGAAGGCCATCGGCTGGGCGCGCGAGAATCAGGAAATCGCGCGGCTCGGCGACAGGCCGATCCGCTGGATCTGCGACGACGCGATGAAATTCGCCGAGCGTGAAGAACGGCGCGGCAGCCGCTACGACATCGTGCTGTTCGATCCGCCGGCCTATGGCCGCGGACCGAAGGGCGAGGTCTGGCAATTGTTCGAGGACCTGCCGCGCCTGACGGACCTCTGCCGCGCCATCCTGGCGCCCAATCCGCTCGCAGTCGTGCTGACCGCCTATTCGATCCGAGCCTCGTTTTTCGCCATCCACGCCTTGCTGCGCGATGCCTTCGTCGACATGGGCGGCCGGGTGGAATCGGGCGAACTCATCATCCGCGAGCAATCGGGCGGGCGGGCGCTGTCGACATCCTTGTTCTCGCGCTGGCTCGCGCAATGAGCGAGGCCAGGAGCGGCGCGCCCGGCCGGGTGCGCGAGGTCACAAGCCTCGCCAATCCGCTGGTCAAGGATATCAAGGCGCTGGCGCTGAAGAAATTCCGCGACAGCCAAAACGCGTTCATGGCCGAGGGCCTGAAGCTGGTGATCGACGCGCTTGACCTCGGCTGGACCATCCGCATACTGGTCTTCGCCAAGAGCGGGCTCGGCAACGCGGCCGTCGAGAAGGTCGCCGCGCGCGCCGTGGCAGTGGGCGCGACGGTGCTCGAGGTCTCGGAGAAGGTGCTCGCGGCGATTACGCGGCGCGATAATCCGCAGATGGTTGTCGGCGTGTTCGAGCAGCGCCTGCTGCCGCTCGGCGAGGTCCGACTGACAAACGGCGATGTCTGGGTCGCGCTCGACCGCGTCCGCGATCCCGGCAATCTCGGCACCGTGATCCGCACCGCGGACGCAGTCGGCGCGAAGGGCGTCATCCTGATCGGAGAGACCACCGATCCCTTCGCGGTCGAGACGGTGCGCGCGACGATGGGCTCGATCTTCGCCGTGCCGGTCGCGCGCGCCACGCCAGAAGCGTTCCTGCAGTGGCGGCGGCGCTTCCGCGGGCTGGTCGTCGGCACGCATCTCAGGCGCGCGGTCGACTACCGCAGCCTCGACTATGCCGGCAAATCCGTCCTGCTGCTGATGGGCAACGAACAGCAGGGCCTGCCCGATATGCTCGCCGACGCCTGCGACACGCTCATCCGCATCCCGCAGGCCGGACGTGCGGATTCACTTAACCTCGCCGTCGCCACGGGCGTCGCGCTGTTCGAGATCCGGCGGTCGGCCCTGACCCTCGACGCTGGAAGGGCGGAATGAGCGGACCGAGATGGTGGGTCTACGCCGGCCTCGCGACGGCGGGCGTGGCGATCGATCAGTGGGTCAAATGGCTGGTCGAGGCGCGGCTGCCGATGCACGAGATGATCGACATGCTGCCGTTCCTGGCGCTTTATCGCACCTACAATACAGGCGTGGCGTTCTCGATGTTCTCGTCGGTCGGCGGGCTCGGCCTGGTGCTGATCTCGCTCGCGGTGATCGGCTTCGTGGTCTATCTGGCGGCACGGTCCGGACCCGACCAGGCGCTCGCCCGCACCGGCTTCGCGCTGATCGTCAGCGGCGCGATCGGCAACGTCATCGACCGCACGATCTTCGGCCATGTCATCGACTACATCTTCTTTCACACGCCGGTCTGGTCGTTTGCCGTGTTCAACCTCGCCGACGCCTTCATTTCGGTTGGCGCGGCCGCGGTGCTGCTGCAGGAGTTTCTTGGCTGGCGACAGGCGCGTCGGCGCGATACGGCGGAGCATTGACGCGGCCCACCCACCGTCTACCTTTGGCCGCAAGCGCCGCGCGATGCAGCCGAGAGGGACGCATGCCCAAGTCGTTCAAGGCCATCCTGATCACCCGCGACGCGGCGAAGAAGCAATCGGTGGCGGTCACCGAAATCGACGACGGCGATCTGATGGAGGGCGACGTGACGGTCGCCGTCCATCACACCACGGTCAATTACAAGGATGGGCTGGCGATCACCGGCAGGGCGCCGGTCGTGCGCCGCTTCCCGATGGTTCCGGGCATCGACTTCGCGGGCACGGTGCTGTCCTCGGAGCATGACGCATGGAAGCCCGGCGACCGGGTGATCCTCAACGGCTGGGGCGTCGGCGAGACGCATCTCGGCGGCTATGCGGCCAAAGCGCGCGTCAGCGGCGACTGGCTGGTGGGCCTGCCGCCGACTATGACGACTCGCACGGCCATGGCGATCGGCACCGCCGGCTACACCGCGATGCTCAGCGTCCTGGCGCTGGAACGCCACGGCATCACGCCGCGGCGCGGACCCGTGGTGGTCACCGGCGCTGCGGGCGGCGTGGGGTCCGTCGCGATCGCTCTACTCGCGCGGCTTGGCTACCATGTCGTGGCGTCCACCGGGCGGCCGGAGGAAGCGGACTACCTACAACGCCTCGGCGCTGCCGAGATCATCGACCGCGCCGAACTTTCGGCGCCGGCCAAGCCGCTCGCCAGGGAGCGCTGGGCCGGCGCGGTCGACGCCGTCGGCAGCCACACGCTCGCCAATGTCCTGTCCATGACGCGCCATGGCGGCGCGGTCGCCGCTTGCGGGCTGGCGCAGGGGATGGATTTGCCGGGCAGCGTCGCGCCGTTCATCCTGCGCGGCGTTTCGCTGCTCGGCATCGATTCGGTGATGGCGCCGATGGCGATCCGCCTGGAAGCCTGGCGGCGACTGGCGGCCGGTCTCGACCTCGAGATGCTCGACGCGATCACCACTCGGATCCCTTTCGGCGACATCCTGCAGACGGCGAGCGACATTGTCGACGGCAAGATACGGGGACGAGTCGTGGTCGATATGTAAATTTCGACAGACCGCTAAAATCCAAACGATCCGAAGAAGCAACGGGAAGGAGGTTGTGCCTTAAGGAGGGCGCATGGCCACACCCAGCATCGCCGGCGGCATCGATCGCCAGCGCTCACCGTTCACCGGCGAGTCGCGGCACGCGCCGGCCGCCGCCCCGTGGCATGCCATGCGCCGACCCCGGGGATCGATGCGACTTGCGGCCATCGCGGGTCTGCTCGGCCTCGCCGGTTTCGCGATTTTGGCCACGGCGTCGCCGCTGCCTGGGGCGGGGGCGGCCGCCATCGCGCTGGCCGGCCTCGCGCTGCATCGCCTTGCGCAGCGCCGGGAGGCGCTCGACGCCGAGATCGCAATGGCGACGCAGAGCAGTTCCCGCATCGAGACGCTCGCCGACCGGATGTGGGAACTGCAGGAAAACGAGGAGCATTTTCTCGGTCTCATCGACGCGCTGGGCGATCTGGTGGTCCATCGCGACCGCGAGGGCCGCATTGTCTACGCCAATAAGGTGTTCGCCGATCTCGTCCGCAAGCCGAAGGACGATCTGCTCGGGCTGAGACTGGTCGATTTCGGGATCGAAGTCGGGATCGTGCCCGATGCCGCCTTCTCCGACGGCGAATGCCTGAGTTCGACCGATGTCGCGATCCATACGCCGGTCGGAACGCGGTGGTTTTCCTGGATCGAGCTTTCGATGCGCGATTTGAGGAGCAAGACGGTCTCGCACCGCGCCATCGCGCGCGACATCACAGCCCGCAAGCGCGCGGAAGCGGCGATCATCGGCGCGCGCGAGCGGGCCGAATATGCCAGCGTCGCCAAATCGCGGTTCCTGGCGACCGTCAGCCATGAAATTCGCACGCCGATGAACGGCATCATGGGCATGGCCAAGCTGCTCGCCGACACCAGCCTGTCGGCCGAACAGACGACCTATGTCAGCGCCGTCTCGACCTCGGCCAGCGCGCTGCTGGCGATGATCGAGGACCTGCTCGACTTCTCGAAGATCGAGGCGGGGCGGTTCGTGCCGGAGCCGCAGCCGATCTCTCCCCGCGAACTGGTCGAGAGCGTCGTCGAATTGCTGGCGGCGCGCGCCTTCGCAAAGGGCATCGGCCTGGGCTGCCATATCGCGCCAGACGTGCCGCACATGATCACCGCCGACCCCGGGCGAGTGCGTCAGGTGCTGCTCAACCTGATCGGCAACGCGATCAAGTTCACCGACGCCGGCGGCGTGCTGGTGACGGTCGCGGTGAAGCCGGCCCCGGGGGCGGACATGGTCCGCATCGCGGTAGCGGACACCGGCGCCGGCCTGCGCAAGGAAGACATGGAGCGCATTTTCGAGGAGTTCGAGCAGGCCGACACGAGTTCCACGCGCACGCATGGCGGCGCCGGGCTCGGGCTGGCGATCTCGCGCCGCATCGTCGAGGCGCTCGACGGTTCGATTTCAGTGACCAGCGACTATGGCCTCGGCTCGGAATTCGCCTTCGAGGTCCCGGCGCGCGATCCGGGTCCGTCGAGCCAAGCGCGTGGCCCCATCTTGGAAGGGCATCGATCGGTCATCCTGTCGCGCAACGAGATCGAAAGCGACGCCATCGCGCGGACCATCCGAGCCTATGGCGGCAAGGCCGACATCGTCTATTCGATCGAACAGGCCATCGAACTGGCCAGGCCCTGCGACGCGCTTCTGGTCGACGCGGCCCTCGAAACGGCCAACGGCAAGACGCTGAAGCGACTGCGTCAGACCGGATTCGTCGGCAGCCAGGCGATCACCCTGATCGCGCCGACCGACCGCGGCGCGCTGGGCGACTTCCGCGCCAGCGGCTACACTACCTTCCTCGCACGTCCAGTGCGCGGCGAGACACTGCTGCGCATGCTGCTCTCCGGCGCATCCGGATCGGCCATCCCGCCGACGATGGCGCAGCGCGCCGAGGCCGGCCGGAACCGAGGCGCACGCGTGGCGGGGCTCTCGATCCTGCTTGCCGAGGACAACGAGATCAACGCGCTGCTCGCAAAATCGACCCTGCAGAAGGCCGGCCACCGCGTCGCGGCCGTCGGCAACGGCAAGTCGGCGGCCGAGGCGGCGATGGCAGCCGGCGCCGAGCGCTACGACGTGATCCTGATGGACCTGCACATGCCGGTCATGGACGGGCTCGAAGCGATCGCGCTGATTCGCCGCCACGAGGAAGAAAACGACCTCCCGCGCGTACCGATCATGGTGCTTTCGGCAGACGGGCAGGAAAAGACGCGCCACAAAGTGCTCGCGCATGGCGCGAGCGGGTTTTTGACCAAGCCCCTTGACCCCGACGCGCTCGTTCACGCCGTCGAGGACCAAGCCGGCTGACCTGCAATGCCCGTTCGCAACTTGCCACGATCGGGTCATATGGCTGTTGCACAATTCGGCTAACGCCTTGCAAAAGGTGACTGCCGAAGGAGATCGACCGGTGCAGACAGCGATTCCCGAACGAAGCGGCGTCGTTGCCGCCATGCTGCGCGACGGCGCCCGGGCGTCCCTTTCAGACCGGGTGCTCGGCCGGATCGGAACGCTCGAAGTGCGGCTTGCCCGCAGCGGCGCGGAGATCGAAGCCGCGCAGGAACTGCGCTACCGCATCTTCTACGAGGAATTCGGAGCGACATCCGACCGCGCCACCCAGGCCGCACGGCGCGACACGGACCGTTTCGATATGCTGTGCGATCATCTCCTCGTCTTCGACACGGCGCGCCCAGGCCCGTCGCACCAGCGCATTGTCGGCACCTACCGCGTGCTTGGCGGCGAGGGCGCTGCTCTGGCCGGGGGATTTTATTCCGATGGAGAGTTCGACTTCGCATCGCTGGTCAGGCGTCATCCCGGCAAGCGATTCCTTGAACTCGGCCGGTCCTGCGTGCATGCGGCCTACCGGACCAAGCGCACGATCGAGGTCCTGTGGCAGGGAATATGGGCCTATGTGCTGCATCATGAGATCGACGTGATGGCAGGCTGCGCTTCGTTTCACGGAACGGTCCCGGCCGCCCACGCGGAGGCGCTCTCGTTCCTGGCGCAAGGGTTCAGGGCAAGCCGCGACTACGATGTTTCCGCGCTGCCGAACCGGCGCCACCTGATGGATCTGATGCCGGCAGAGGCTATCCACGCCAAATCGGCGTTCAACCGCATGCCGACGTTGATCAAGGGCTATCTTCGGGCCGGCGCACGGATTGGCGACGGCTGCGTCGTCGATCATGATTTCAGGACCGTCGACGTCTTCGTGGTCATGCCGGTCAACGAAATCCGCCAGCGGTATGTAGATTACTATTCGGGTGAATTGCTTGCCGCCTAGAGGCAGTCGGCAGTCGGCAGTCGGCAGTCGAAAAAACCCTAAAACTACTTCTGTCGAGCAAAGAGAATTGTGGCGACGACACTCCCTACTCCCTACTCCCTACTCCCTACTCCCTACTCCCTACTCCCTACTCCC
>CAXTJQ010000001.1:0-270936 GCA_964244725.1 uncultured Rhizobiaceae bacterium | reverse complement strand
ACTCCCTACTCCCTACTCCCTACTCCCTACTCCCTACTCCCTACTCCCTACTCCCCATTCACGCATCCTTCTCCGCCTGCATGTCGATTGGGCCCGGTTCGGGCGGCGCATCCTTTGCGGCATGCTTGGGTCCGCCTTTGGAGACGCCGACCATCGCGGGGCGCAGGACCCGTTCGCCGATCGAGAAGCCGGGCTGCACCACCTGGACGACCGTATTCGCGGCGATGTCAGCGTTGGGAACCTCGAACATCGCCTGATGGAAATTCGGATCGAAACGCTCGCCGACCGGTTCGAGCTTCTTCACGCCATGCCGTTCCAAGGTCGACAGCATAGAGCGCTCCGTCATTTCCACGCCTTCGACGAACGCGGTCATGCCGGCCTCGGCGTGCGTCTTGACCTCGGGGGGAATGGCGTCGAGGGCGCGGCGGAGATTGTCGGAGACGGCCAGCATGTCGCGAGCAAAGTTGGACACCGCGTAGGCGCGGGCGTCCTGGATTTCGCGCGCCGTGCGGCGGCGCAGGTTCTCCATCTCGGCAGCGGCCCGCAGGGCGCGGTCCTTCAACTCCTCGTTTTCCTTGAGAAGGCGAACCAGCGCCTCGTAATCGCCCGCTTGTCCCTCCTGGGTCTGCGAACCGAATTCGCCGGGCTGCTCGTCACCAGGCACGGGCTGGTCGTTCGATTGATCGCTCATCGTGTTGTCCGTATCCGAATTCATTTGGAAGTGCGCCGGATATCGAGGTTGGGGGCCTAAAAATCAAGAGGTTTCCCGGCCACGACGCGTTCGTCGACGGCGATCGGATCGGTTCAATTTTTACGTAAACTTTACCGTAAGCGCGTCAAATGACCCCAATCAGGAACCTTCAGCGCCGACGAAGAGTTTCCTGCCCGAAATCAAGGCAATCGCGTCATGTCAAATGGCCACCATACAGGACCCGGGAAAATGAACGCCGAGATGTGCAGGCAGATTAAGAGCGGGCAAATGAATCGCTTCGTCAGCTCGCTTCCAGGCTTTGCGGTGGACACGCAAATGCCCGACCGTTTCGCCGAGTTGCTGGCGCAGTTGGACGAGGCGCATGGCGACTTCGTCGGACGCCGTACAGCCGTCGCTCGCCGCTCCTGACTTTTTACGTGAGGCAAATGAAGAAGGCCGTTGCGGACAGCATCGGCCTTTTTCATTCAGGCAGCCTTTCGCGTTTCGGTCGTCAGTGTTTGGCCATGCGAGATTTCCGTTCCGAGAACCTTCAGGCACTCGCGCATGAATGCGGCCAAGCCCGGCCATCCCTTGGCTGAGACGAGGTTGCCGTCGACATGCGCGCCATTGGGCGCCACGTCGATGTATTTGCCGCCCGCCAAGGTCACCTCCGGCTCGCAATAGTGCAGCGCCGCGACCTCCCTGCCGCGCACGACGCCGTCGACCGCGATCAAAATCTGGACGCCATGGCAGATCGTGAAGATCGGCTTGCCCGTTTCATGGAAATGGCGGACCATCGCCTGCACGCGCTTGTCGATGCGGATGTACTCGGGTCCCCTGCCGCCCGCGCAATAGATCGCATCGTAGGATGCCGTGTCGACTTCGGCGAAGGTCTTGTTGAGCACATAGTCATGGCCGAGCTTCTCGGTGTACGTCTGGTGGCCCTCGAAATCATGCAGGGAGGTCTTGATGATCTCACCCTGCTTCTTGTCGGGGCAGACGACATGGACCGTATGGCCGACGGCGTGCATCGCCTGCTCGAATACGAAAATCTCGTATTCCTCGCTGAACTCCCCAACCAGCATCAATATTTTCTTGCCGGACATAGCCAATCCTCCTGCTTCGTCGCTCTCCTCCCATGGAGACTAAGGCATGGTAATCTGGTCGGACCAGAAGGAAAAGCCCTTACAGGCTGGCCGGCCAGAAATCAGGCGCGGGGACGACGGCGCCATGAATAGGTTGGGTCCGGCACAGCGGTTGCAGCCGTCGGCTGATAGTAGAACGGAATCCCGCCGGTCAGTCCGGCCTCAAGCCGCTTCAACAGAATGGGGTTCGAAATCTCGAATTCGTCGAAACCCAGCCGCAGCATATGCGGCAGTTGGTCAACCAGCACCTGGCCGGTAGCGCGAACCGCGCCAGCGTAGCCGTGCCGGCTGCGCAGCAGTTCAGCCTTGGAAAAGCTGCGCCCGTCGCTGAAGGCCGGGAACGACAACGCCACGAGCGCAAGGTCGGGAAGCACATCGACGATCCTGTCGAGCGGATCGGCAGGCGAAAGCTGTACGCCGAGACGCTCTCGGAAGCCCTTGCGCGTATCAGGACCGAGCGCGAGCATCGCCGTCAGCGGCAGGATGAAGCGCCCATTGCCCGACAGCGCGTCGGCGCTTTCGGAATGGGTCCACTCGTCGTCACGGAAACCGTCGGGGGTCCAGAGTCGGGTTTGGTCGTGCTTGAAGTCCATAGCCATCGAAGGTCCTTGGCCTAAGGCGAGACGGCTGTCAGCGATTGGTCGAGCCCGGGCAAATGGATGCCGCATTCGACCTTGGCCTTCCCCGCCCAGCGGCCGCTGCGCGCGTCCTCGCCTGGCTGAACTGCCTGGGTGCATGGAAAGCAGCCGATTGACAGATAGCCGTAGGCGACAAGGGGATTCTCGCGCAGATCGTGTTTGCGCATACAGGCGGCCAGATCGGCGGTGGTCCAGCGCGCCAGGGGATTAATGCGAATGCGCTGGCCCACGCTTTCGAACACCCGCAAGGCGGTGCGCGTCGCGGCCTGGAAGCGCTTGCGGCCGGTGAACCACGCCGCGAACGGCGCGACGCCGCGCGCCATCGGCTCGACCTTGCGCACATCGCAGCAGGCGTCGGTATTCGATTGGTGCAAGCTCCCCGCCGGGTCGACCCGCGCGAGCGCGGTCTCGTCGGGGGTGACGATCCGGATATCGCTCAGGCCGAGATCGGCAGCTAGTGCGTCGCGGTACGCGAGCGTCTCGCCGAAATGCTTGCCCGTGTCCAGAAAAATGACTGGCAGAGCGCGGTCGATCTCCGCGATCATGTGCAGCAGCACCGCCGAATCCGCGCCGAAGGACGAGACCGCGCCGATCGCGCCAGGAAATCGCCGCGCCGAGACCTCGATGATCTCCTGCGGCGTCAGGTTTCCAAAACGACGGTCGAGATCGTCAGCCAGCGTCGCGGCATCCGCCTCGGTGTCAAGCGGCTTTGGCTTCGCCGGCATAGAGCGCCTCCTTGAACGGTGCGGCCCCGACGCGGCGGTAGGCGTCGAGGAAGGTCTCGGCGCGGTTCTCGCGGAGGCCGAGATAGGTCTCGACGATCGTCTCGATCGCGTCGGTGATCTCGTCGGGGCCGAAGCCGGGCCCGACGATCTCGCCGATCGCGGTGTTCTCGTCGCCGGAGCCGCCGAGCGTGACCTGATAGAGTTCGGCGCCCTTCTTCTCGACGCCGAGGATGCCGATGTGGCCGACATGATGGTGCCCGCAGGCGTTGATGCAGCCCGAAATCTTGAGCTTGAGTTCGCCGATGTCGCGCTGCCGCTCCAGCGATGCGAAACGCTTTGCGATGTCCTGCGCGACGATGATCGAACGCGCATTGGCGAGGGCGCAATAGTCGAGGCCCGGGCAGGCGATGATGTCGGAGATCAACCCCGCATTGGCGGTCGCCAACCCGATCCCGGCCAGCGCGTCGTAGACGGCCTTCAGATCGGCGCGCGCGACATGCGGCAGGATCAGGTTCTGCTCGTGGCTGACGCGGATTTCGTCGTATGCGTATCGTTCGGCTATGTCGGCCACGGCTTCCATCTGGCTATCGGTAGCGTCGCCGGGCACCTCGCCGATGCCCTTGAGCGAGATGGTGACGCCCGCGTAATCCGGGTGCTTGTGCGTCATCACGTTGCGCTCGAGCCACTCGCCAAAGGATCGTGAATCCAGCCGCGACGCCTTAATCGCCGCGTCGCCGTCGGGGCGCGGAATCAGTTCGGGCAACGCGAAATAGGCATCGATCGCGCGGATGTCGGTTTCGGGAAGCTTTAGCCCGGTTTCCCTTAGCGCGGCGAATTCGGCATCGACCTGGCGCGAGAATTCAGCCACGCCGATCTCGTGCACCAGAATCTTGATGCGCGCCTTGTACTTGTTGTCGCGGCGGCCGTTGAGGTTGTACACGCGCATGATAGCCGTCGTGTAGGATAGAAGATCAGCCTCGGCCAAGAAATCCCGGACCTTCTTGGCGATGATCGGCGTGCGGCCCTGGCCGCCGCCGACATAGACGGCGAAACCCAGAGCGCCTTTGTCATCGCGCTTCAGATGCAGGCCGATGTCATGCACTTGGATCGCCGCGCGATCGCGCTCCGCTCCCGTCACCGCGATCTTGAACTTGCGCGGCAGGTAGGAAAATTCCGGGTGAACCGACGACCACTGCCGCAGGATCTCGGCATATGGCCGCGGATCGGCAATCTCGTCGGCCGCCGATCCCGCGAAATGGTCGGCGGTGACGTTGCGGATGCAGTTGCCCGAGGTCTGGATCGCATGCATCTCGACCGACGCAAGATCGGCGAGGATCGCCGGCATGTCGGACAGCGCCGGCCAGTTGTACTGGATGTTCTGGCGCGTGGTGAAGTGGCCATAGCCCTTGTCGTACTTGCGCGCGATATGGCCGAGCATGCGCATCTGGCGCGCGTTGAGCGTGCCGTAGGGGATCGCGACGCGCAGCATGTAGGCGTGGAGCTGCAGGTAGACTCCGTTCATCAGACGCAGCGGCTTGAACTGATCCTCGGTGAGATCGCCGGCAAGCCTTCGCTCGACCTGGTCGCTGAATTCGACGACGCGGGTCCTCACGAAATCATGGTCGAACTCGTCGTAGCGGTACATCGTCCTGCTTTCGGTGGGCTGCGGTGTCTCCGCGGCCTGCGTCGGTTAAACTTGCCAGTCCGGCGCGGCGACGGGTCGCGCCTGCTTGCCGAGATCGAGGCGGTTGGTCGGTCCCGCCGCCCGTATCCGCTCGCGCAGCCGGGTCGGCCTGATATCGCCATTGCGAAGCTCGATGTCGATAAGATTGACGTCGACAACCGCGTTTTCGGCGATTCCGGCCTTGCCGATCGTTTCCAGGGCTTCCTCAGACGCCGGGTCGCGGGCGATCTCGGCGCCGACGATCGTCTCGATCCAGCCCCGGCCGCGCGCGTACCAGACGGCCTCGCCATCGGTCAGGCGATTGGCGGTGAGGACCTTCATGACGCCGTCGTCTCGAAACGAGGGCTGGCGTCAGCCCTTTTGCCGCGCAACGCCGAAAGCGGTTCGGACCCTCGGAAATCCGCGCCGGCGACCGCGTCGCCGATGATGGTCATCACCGGGCCGTCGAGGTCGTCGCGGGCCTCGATCGACGGCAGGTCGGCCAGGGCGCCATGGAAGCGGCGGCGCTGCGGCAGGCTCGCATTCTCGACCACGGCGACCGCCGTGTCCGGCGACAGCCCCGCGTCGATCAGACGGCTGGCGACATCGGCCGCGACGGTGCGGCCCATGTAGACGGCCACCGTCGCGCCCGAGATTGCGAGCTTGGCCCAGTCCGGCAGGGCCTTGCCCTTGAGGTCGTGGCCGGTCGTGAACACAAGCGACGAGGTCACGCCGCGCAGTGTCAAAGGAAGTTCAAAATCGGCGGCGGCGGCGAAAGCGGACGTGACGCCGGGCACGACCTCGAAGGCGATTCCCGCCTCGCGCAGCGCCTGCATTTCCTCGCCGGCTCGGCCGAAGACCAGGGGATCGCCGGATTTCAGCCGCACCACCCGCTTGCCCCGGCGGCCCAGATCGACAAGCAGGGCGTTGATCTCGGCTTGAGTCTTGGAATGACAGTTCTTGCGCTTGCCGACCGCCAGACGCTCCGCGTCGCGCCGGCCGATGGCGATGATGGCCTCGGGCACCAGCGCATCGTGAACGATGATGTCGGCTTCCATCAGCAGGCGGTGGGCGCGCAGCGTGAGCAAATCCTCCGCGCCGGGGCCCGCCCCCACCAGAGCGACATGACCCACGGCCGGGCCGCCGTCAACGAGCAGGGTTTCAGCAGCGGCCTCGGCCTCGCCATCGCGTCCAGCGGCCATGGCCCGCGCCGGCTGTCCGCCGAAGAAGGCGCTCCAGAACGCGCGGCGCGGCGCGCCTTTCGGCAAAGCCCGTTCGGCCCGCTCGCGGAAGCGTTCGGCGAGCAGCGCCAATCGCCCCAGCGAAGGCGACAGCATGGCCTCGACGCGCGCGCGCACCATCTGCGCCAGCACCGGAGCAGAGCCCTCGGTGCCGATCGCCACGACCAGCGGCGCGCGGTTGACGATCGCCGGGGTGAAGAAGTCGCAAAGATCGGGCCGATCAACGGCATTGACCAGAATGCCCAGGCAGCGCGCGTCACAGGAGACCTTTCGGTCGAGCGCCTCGTCGCCGGTCGCGGCAAAGACCATCACCGCTTCGTCGAGCAGCGACGCGTCGTACGGTCGGTCGAGGACCGTTGCGCCGCTGGCTGCCGCCCAGGCTAGAATTTCCGGTTCGGCCCTATCCGAAACGATGACGACCCGCGCCAGGGACAGGCCGATCAGCCGCGCCTTGGCCAACGCCTCTTCGCCGCCGCCGACGATGAGCACGATCCGCCCCTCGATCCGCAGGAAGACCGGAAAGGCATTGAGCTTGGTGGCTGGGCCAGACATTGCAGAGCAGCTTTCGCGAGCAGGTGGATATCTACACATGATCGCCGAGACTATGAAGCCATAGGCTGGCCCCGGGCTTCTCGCACAGCGATCAGTTTTCTGCCTAGTCCCAAAACGGCAGAATATTATTGCCGTGCGTCCGGGTGTCGGGCGCACCAAGTGCGCGCCTGCCCGACATTGCCGCCGCCGGCTGTCAGACTTCGACGGTCCGAAGCCGGTCGGCGACAAGCCGCGCCAATCTCTCGGCGACATCCGTTTTGCTCAATTCCGGCCAGGTTTCGACGCCAGTCTTCGAGACGATATGAACGCGGTTGCGGTCGCCACCCATGACGCCTGCAGTTCCGACATCATTGGCGACGACGAAATCGACGCCCTTGCGCGCCAGCTTGGCCGTCGCGTTGGCGATGAGATCCTGCGTCTCGGCGGCGAAGCCGACGACCAGATAGGGGCGTCGCCGATGATGCCCGATTGCTGCCAGGATATCGGGATTCTCGACCATCGAGAGCGTGGGCGCGGCGGAGCCGGGCGCTTTCTTGATCTTTTCACCGGCCGGCGTCCCGACACGCCAGTCGGCAACCGCCGCCACGAAAACCGCCGCATCGGCCGGCAGCAGGGCCTCCACCTCGCGCAACATCTCGACGGCCGTCTCGACATGCGCGGTCGTCAGCCCAGGCGGATCGGCGAGCGCGACCGGCCCGGCGACCAGTCGGACATCGGCGCCAAGCGCGGCGAGCGCCGCGGCGATCGCGTGTCCCTGCTTGCCCGACGACCGATTGGCGATGTAGCGGACAGGGTCAATGGGCTCATGCGTCGGCCCGGACGTGACGATGATCTTTCGGCCGGCCAGCGGGCCCTTCGGAGGCGCCAGAATCGCCTCGATCACGGCGACGATCTCGTCCGGTTCGGCCATGCGACCCTCGCCTGCCTCGTTGCTCTCGGCCATCTCGCCGACGTTCGGGCCAACGAACCTGACGCCGTCTTCAACAAGCCGAACCCGGTTGCGGCGTGTCGCGGCATGGCTCCACATGCGCGGATTCATCGCCGGCGCCATCAACACGGTCTTGTCACTCGCCAGCATTACGGTGGATGCGAGGTCGTTGGCGAGACCGTTGGCGAGCTTGGCCATCAGGTCGGTGGTGGCGGGCGCGACCACGACGAGATCGGCTTCGCGCGACAGCCGGATGTGGCCGACATCGTGCTCGTCGATGCGATCGAAGAGGTCCGTGAAGACATGGTCGGCCGACAGCGCGCCAACGGAAAGGGGGGTGACGAATTGCTGCGCGGCGCCGGTCAGGACGCAACGGACCGCCGCGCCCCGCGCGCGCAGGCGGCGAATCAGCTCGAGCGCCTTGTAGGCGGCTATGCCGCCGCCAATGATCAGCAGGATGCGCCTGCCTGAAAGGCTCATGGCGCGACGGTCCACGGGTTGATGACCGCAACGCTGCAATCCTCGAAGTCGCGAACATTCCGGGTGACGACCGCATAACCCCGTGACCTGGCGATGGCGGCGATCTGCGCGTCGAGTTCGCGGATCGGTCGACCGGCGCGGCGTCTCGACGCCGAAATCTGGGCAAAATGGTCGGCATCGCGATCGCCGAAATCGAGGATCGGCCTGGTCAAGCGCTCCGTCAGGAAGCCGGTGATCGCCGCGGTCAGCGCATCGCGTCTGGCGCCATGCTTCATCAGTTCAAGACCGTAAAGCAGTTCGGCCTTCGTGATCACAGTCAGGTAAAGATCGTCGATCGGTACGCCGCGCATCCAACCGGAGACGCCAGCATCAGGCTGGCTCCTAAGCGTCTCGAAGACGACATTCGTATCGAGAACGATCACGGCCACTCCTTGAAAAGCGGATCCCGTTCCGCGAAACTCCTGTCGGGAATCTCAAAGTCGTCAAAGCCGCCATGGGGTTCGACCAGGTCACGGATCGCATCGTAAAGATTGTCGAATTTGCGGGGTTGCTCTTTTTCCTTCGCAGCCTTTCGCAAGAGCGACCGCACTTCTTCCTCGAGCGAAACGCCTTTTCGCGCGGCCTGCATCCGCAGGGCCTGTTTTGTGTCGTCGTCGAGATTTCGGATCGTCAACGCAGACATGCGTGTCTCCTTCGCCTGCAAGCAATGCAAGCGCTGACAGCAATGCATTCAAAGCAGTTTCCACGCAATCCCGACCAGCGTCAACGCGATGATCCAGAGCGCAATCACCATCGGGACCGAATGGCGGGTGACCGTCTTGCCGATCGCCTCGACTGTTCCGGCTTCGAGGCGCAGCCCGTGTTCAGCCATGGCGTCGATCTCACGCGACAGGCGTTCGGTGCGGGCCAAAAGTTCCGGCGCCTGCCGGACCAGCGCGAGCAGCGCCGAAGCGCCATCGCGGGCGTCGGTCAGCAGGCCGCGGGGCCCGAGGTTCTTGGCGATCCACCCGCCGACCACCGGCTCGGCGGTCTTCCACATGTTGAAAGCCGGGTCCAGCGTGCGGGCCACGCCCTCGACGACGACCATCGTCTTCTGCAGCAGGACGAGTTCGGGCCGCGCCTGCATGTCGAAGAGCTCCGTCACCTCGAACAGCAAGGTCAGGAGCTTGGCCATCGAGATCGTCTCCGCCGGCTGGCCGTGGATCGGCTCGCCGATGGCGCGGATCGCCTGCGCGAAGGATTCCACGTTGTGGATGCGCGGCACGTAGCCAGCCTCGAAATGCACCTCGGCCACCCGGACATAGTCGCGCGTGATGAACCCGTAGAGAATCTCTGCGAGGAAGCGGCGTTCCTTCTTGCCGAGCCGCCCCGAAATCCCGAGGTCGACCGCCACAATCGTGCCGTCGGCCTCGACGAACATATTGCCGGGATGCATGTCGGCATGGAAGAAGCCGTCGCGCAGCGTATGGCGCAGGAACGACTGCACGAGATTGGCCGCGATGAGCTTGAGATCGTGGCCGGCCTCGCGCAGCGCCTCGATGTCGCTCATCTTGACGCCGTCGATCCACTCCATGGTGATGACATCGCGGCCGGTCCGTTCCCAGTCGACGGACGGGACGCGGAAACCCGGGTCACCCTGCGTATTTTCCGAGAGTTCGGAAATCGCGGCGGCCTCTAGCCGCAGGTCCATTTCCATCCGCGTCGTCTGGGCGAGCGTCTCGGCGACCTTGATCGGCTGGAGACGACGCGACGACGGGATGAAGCGCTCCTGGAGCCGCGCCGCCAGGAAATAGCTTTCGAGATCGCGCGCGAAAGCGCGCCGTACGCCGGGCCGGATGACCTTGACTGCGACCTTATGGGCGACGCCGTCCCTCAACACCTCGGCGGGATGAACCTGCGCGATCGAGGCGGCCGCCACCGGCTCGCCGATCGATAGAAAAAGCTCCGCGACCGGCCGGCCAATCGATTCCTCGATCGAGCGCATGGCGAGCGCGTTGGGAAATGTCGCCATGCGATCCTGGAGCTTGGCGAGATCGAGCGCCATCTCGTTGCCGACCACATCGGGCCGCGTCGCGAGGAACTGCCCCAGCTTGACGTAGGAGGGGCCGAGCCGCGACACCGCCTCGGCCAGGCGCTGCGACCGCTCGCGGCGCTTGGCGCTCGGCCGCGTGAAGGATTTCGCGATGCGCCACGCCAGGCGCGGCGGCCCGACCAGTTCCTCGCCGGGCAAAGCGGCGACGACGCCCTCGCGCGTCATGATCCAGCCCGCGCGGAAGAGGCGGAACCCGGCCCCAAGCGACGTCACGGGCAGGACGCCGTCAAAGCGTCCAGCCGGAATGCAGCGCCGCGATGCCACCCGAATAGTTGCGCCAGGTCACGCGATCGAAGCCGGCAGCGCGGATCAGTCCGGCGAACGTCGCCTGATTGGGAAATTTGCGGATCGACTCGACGAGATAGGCATAGGAGTCGCGATCGCCGGCCACCAGCTTGCCGATGGTGGGGATCGCCTTGAAGGACCACGCCTCATACGCCCTGTCGAGGAGCGGCATGTCGACCTCGGAGAATTCGAGGCACAGGAAACGCCCGCCTGGTTTCAACACGCGCCGGGCTTCGCCGAGCGCGGCGGGGATGTTCGGCACGTTGCGGATGCCGAAGGCGATCGTGTAAGCGTCGAACGTCGCGTCGGCGAACGGCAGCGTCTCGGCATTCGCCTCGACGAAGTCGATGCGATCCGCCACCGCGCGTTTTTCCGCGCGCTCGCGTCCGACGGAAAGCATCGAAGCATTGATGTCGAGCACGGTGGCGGAAACGTTGCCACGCGAGGATTCGACCGCGCGCATGGCGATGTCGCCGGTGCCGCCCGCGACATCGAGCAGGCGCCAGCCGCCGCGCCTGGGCGGATTGAGCCAGGCGACCAGCGCATCCTTCCAGAGACGATGCAACCCGGCCGACATCAGGTCGTTCATAAGGTCGTAGCGCCCGGCAACGCGATGGAACACGCCATCGACCAGGGGTTGCTTCTCGCCGGGGCCAACATCGCGAAACCCGTAGGAGGTCTCCATGTCGGCGGCGGACGTTGCGCGTGGCTGTATCATGGCTAAACCGTTTGTGAGCGGGCGAACCATACCCGATGCAGGGTGGTGGCGCTATTGTCCAACATGCGATGAACAGCCGCGATTCGCGGGAAGGAAGGCCGATGCCGCCGAAAGCGGAACTTCACTGCCACATCGAGGGCGCCGCAACGCCGGACCTGGTCATGAAGCAGGCCGAGAAATATGGCGCCGACGCTTCGCCCTACATCCGCGACGGCGCATTCGTGTGGCAAGATTTCACCTCCTTTTTGGCTGCCTACGACTTCGCATCCGACCTTTTCCGCAGCGAGGAAGACTATGCGCGCCTGGCCGACCACTATCTGACGAGTCTCGCGCGCGGCGGCGCGATCTACTCGGAGATCTTCACGTCGCCCGACCACGCGCGCAAGGCCGGGCTGTCGCCCACCGCCTATACGGATGCGCTTGGCGAAGGCATGATCCGGGCGCGCGACAAGACCGGGATCGAGGGCCGGATGATCGTGACGGGCGTGCGTCATGTCGGCGTTGAGTCCGTCGAGACCGCCGCCCGCTTCGCAGCCAAGTGCGGTCACCCGCTGGTCACGGGCTTCGGGATGGCGGGCGACGAACGGGTCGGCGAGATGGAGGATTTCGTCCGCGCCTTCGAGATCGCCCGCGAAGCTGGTCTCGGCATCACCGTCCATGCCGGCGAGCTGACCGGATGGCGGACCGTCGAGGCCGCGCTCGACCATATAAGACCGACCCGGATCGGCCATGGCGTTCGCGCGATCGAGAACGCCGATCTGTTAAAGCGGATCGCGGAGGAGGGCATCGTGCTCGAATGCTGTCCGGGTTCCAACATCGCGCTCAAGGTGTTCGAGGACTATGCCGCGCATCCGTTCCCCACTTTGCTCGCGGCAGGATGCAAGGTCACGCTCAATTCCGACGACCCGCCCTATTTCTGGACTTCGCTCAAGAATGAATACGACCTGGCGGCGCGGCATTTCGAGATGAGCGAAAAAGCGCTGACCGCGGTGACGCGGACGGCGATCGAGGCGGCATTCGTCGACCGGAAGACCAAGGTCGCTCTCCTTGCGCGTCTCGACAAAAAGTCGGGCGAACGCCGGGGATAAGCGGCCAATTCCGCAATCGGCCGTTCCGCCCCGGCATCCCGAACCTTAGGATGGCCTCCGCAGCAACCGAGGGAACATTCCATGGGCGTCACCGTCGTCAACCATCCGCTGGTGCAGCACAAGCTTTCGATCATGCGCAACAAGGAGACGTCGACGGCGAGTTTCCGACGGCTGCTACGCGAAATCTCGCTGCTGCTCGGCTACGAGGTGACGCGCGACCTCGAACTGACCACCATGACGATCGAGACGCCGATCGAGACGATGGAAGCGCCGACGCTGGAAGGCAAGAAACTCGTGTTCGCTTCCGTGCTGCGCGCCGGCAACGGGCTGCTCGAGGGCCTGCTGGATCTGGTTCCAGCAGCCCGCGTGGCGCATATCGGCCTCTACCGCGATCACGAGACGCTCGAGGCGGTCGAATATTTCTTCAAGGCGCCGAGCGATCTCGCCGACCGGCTGATCATCGTCGTCGACCCCATGCTCGCGACCGCCAATTCGGCGATCGCAGCGATCGACAAGCTGAAAGGGCGCGGCGCGACCAATCTGCGCTATCTCTGCCTGCTCGCCGCGCCGGAGGGCATCGCGCGCTTCACGAAGGCGCATCCCGACGTGCCGGTGTTCACCGCGTCGATCGACCGCCAGCTGAACGAGAAGGGCTACATCGTGCCCGGCCTGGGCGACGCGGGGGACCGGCTGTACGGCACGAAATAACCGTTCACCAATCCTTAACGACGCTTTCGCTTGCCGGGCCGCGCGGCCGTGCCGTTAACGCGCGAAAAGTCGTTTCGCGCTACCATCTCGGATCGAACGAGGCTCTGCATGCTTAGAAACTCGATCCTCCTTGGTTTGCTTATCGGGATGTCCATTGGGGTCCCGGTCGTCTACCAGGCCAATCCAGAGGCGATCCATACGATGATCTCCCGGCGTTCGGCCCAGCCGGACGAGCCCGCTTCCGTGCAAATCGCGGTCGTTGATCCGCTCGACGGGCCTTCCGGCGCCTTTGTCGGCGCCGGCAACAGGAAGGTCGAGATCGCCGCCGACGAACGGGGGCACTACACCGGCGCGTTTCGCATAAACGGCCGCAAAGTCGATGCCCTGGTCGACACGGGCGCCACCGCCGTGGCGATCAACGTTTCGACCGCCCGGCGTCTGGGCGTGCCGATCATGGCATCCGACCTGAAGGACACGGTGAGCACCGCGAACGGCAAAACGAAAGCCACCGTCGTCCGGATCGACCGCATCGAAATCGGCAGGATCGTGGTCGAGGGCGTGCCGGCGATCGTGCTCGATGATGATTCGCTACAAACCTCGCTTATCGGCATGACGTTTCTAAGCCGCCTGAAGCGATACGAATCCGATGGCAAAATGCTGCAGCTGGTTCAGTAGTTTTCAGCCTCACGCGCTGCAACGCGGCGGATGACGGGGTCGCGCGCGGCTGGCCTGACATCGCCGATCAAATAGGCCTTTCGGACGGCCGCGACCGCGGCATCGGCTTGAGCCTCGTTTCGGGCATTCACCAAGGCGAGGACGTCGCCCGGCAGGACGGCGGCGCCGACCGGCAACAATTCCGTCAGACCGACTGCATGATCGATCCCGTCGTCCGGCCTGGTTCGCCCTCCTCCGAGGCCGACGACCGCGAGACCGAGTTCGCGGGTGGCGACGCTTGCGACGAAGCCTTCGCGCTGTGCGGGCACGGGCTTTTGAACCGGCGCGACGGGCAGGTAGGACCGGTAGCGCGCGACGAAATCGGCCGGGCCGCCCAGTTCGACGACCATGCGCGAAAAACGCTCGGCGGCTCGACCGTCGTCGAGTGCGGCGGTCGCCATCGCCGAGCCCGTCGACTGCGACGGCGAGATGCCCGCCGCGACCAGCATGTCCGCGGCCAGCGCCAGCGTCACCCGCTTCAGCCTCGGATCCCGCGCCTCGCCGGTCAGGAACGCCACCGCGTTGGCCACTTCCACCGCATTGCCGGCAGCCAGCGCCAAGGGTTCGTTCATGTCGGTGATCAGAGCGGTGGTCGCCAGGCCGGCCCCGTTCGCCACGGCGACAAGCGATCTGGCCAACGCCACGGCGTCGCGCGATCTTTGCATGAAAGCGCCGTTGCCGACCTTGACGTCGAGCACCAGCGAACTCAAACCGGCGGCAAGCTTCTTGGACAGAATGGAAGCCGTGATCAGCGGGACCGACTCGACAGTCGCGGTGACATCGCGGATGGCATAAAAGCGCTTGTCCGCGGGGGCCAGTGCAGCCGTCTGGCCGATGATCGCGCAGCCCGCCAAACGGACGGTTCGCCTGAAGAGAGCCGCGTCCGGCTGCGTCGAATAGCCGGGGATCGCGTCCATCTTGTCCAGCGTGCCGCCGGTATGACCGAGGCCGCGGCCGGAAATCATCGGGACGTAGGCGCCGCAAGCGGCGACGATCGGCGCCAGCATCAGCGAGACGTTGTCGCCGATGCCTCCCGTCGAGTGCTTGTCGGTTACCGGCCCGGGCAGACCCGACCAGTCGAGCACATCGCCGGAATCGCGCATCGCCAGCGTCAGCGCGACCGCCTCGTCGCGCGGCATGCCCTTGAAGAAGACCGCCATCGCGAAGGCCGCCACCTGGCCCTCCGAAACCGCCCCGGAGGCCAGGCCAGCGACGAAGGCGGCGACCTCTTCGGCCTGCAAAGGCAAGCCATCGCGTTTGCGCCGGATGATCTCGGCCGGGAGCGTCACGCCAGATTGTTCTCGAACAATTTCGTCAGCACCTTCGCCAGGCGTCTGCCGCCAAGCGGCGCTATGTCCTTCGTCTCCTCGTGCGAGAGCTCGCCGCCGGTCATGCCCGCCCCGAAATTGGTGATGACGGAACAGGCCGCGACGCGCAGGCCGAGGAAACGAGCGAGGATCACCTCGGGCACGGTCGACATGCCGACCGCCGTCGCGCCCATGACGCGCGCCATGCGGATTTCGGCCGGCGTCTCGAACGAAGGACCGGAGAACCACATGTAGACGCCGCGATGCAGCTTGGTGCTCGTGGCGACGGCGGCGGTGACGAAGGCGCGCCTGAGGCCGCGATCGTAGGCTTCGGTGAGGCCGACGAAACGCCCGTCCGTCGCCTCCCCAATCAAGGGGTTGGTCCCTGAGAAGTTGATGTGATCGTCGATGAGCATCACCGAGCCAGGCGGCATGTCCGCTTCCAGCGAGCCGGCGGCGTTTGTCAGGATCAGGATCTGGATGCCGATCGCCGCGAGCGTCTCCAGCGCCGGGCGCATCGCGGCGGCGTCGCCGCGCTCATAGTAATGGGCGCGCCCGGCAAGGATCAGCACATCAAGGCCACCGAGACGGCCGATGACGAGGGCGCCAGCGTGGCCGGTGACGCCCCCGTGCGGGAAACCTACCAGGTCGGCATACGGAATGCGGACGGCGTCCTCGATCTCGTCGACTAGCCCGCTTAATCCCGAGCCGAGGATCAGCGCGACGGTCGGCATGCGGCCGCCCAGACGCTCCACCAGCGTCGCGACGGCGTCGGTCATTTCAGCATGCCGCCTTCGAAACCGTAAGGCAGCATCTGGCCGATTGTCACCGTCTCGACCACGCCGGCAGCGTCGCAAAGGTAGAGGTTCGCGCCGGCCGGCGCGAATTCGGCGAGCCGCTGGCGGCAACCACCACAAGGCGTGATTCGCGCCATCCTTTCGGCGACCACAGCAATCTCCGCGATCTCGCCGCCGCCATCCATGATGTAGTGGCCGAGCATCGTCGTCTCGGCGCACCAGCCTTCGGGATAGGACGCGACCTCGATGTTGGCGCCCGCATAGATGCGACCGTCGACGGTGCGCAACGCCGCGCCGACAGGGAATTTCGAGTAGGGTGCGTACGCGTTGGCCATTGCCGCGCGGGCGGCGAGGAATAGGTCGTGCGACATGATCTCACCGCTCCTTCACGTATGGCACGCCGCCGGCGCGCGGCGGGATCGCCTTGCCGATGAAGCCAGCGAGCAGGATGATCGTCAGGATGAACGGCAGCGCATTGATGAACTGCACCGGCACCTTGCCGATCAGCGGCCAGGGCGTGCCCTGGAAGCGTATCGAGGCGGCGTCGAGAAAGCCGAAGAGAAGGCATGCGTACATGGCCGGCACCGGTCTCCATTTGGCGAAGATGAGCGCCGCGAGCGCGATGTAGCCCTTGCCCGCCGTCATGTCCTTCACGAAGCCCGCGTTCTGCGCCACCGAGAGATAGGCGCCCGCGACGCCGGTCAGGATCCCGGTCAGGATGACCGCGCGGTAGCGCAGCCAGGTCACGGAAATGCCGGCCGTATCGACGGCGGCAGGGTTTTCGCCAACCGCGCGCAGCCGCAGGCCGAAGCGCGTTCGAAACAGGACCCACCATGTCAGAGGCACCATGAGAAACGCGACATAGACCAGGATCGAATGGCCCGACAGGAGTTCGGAATAGATCAGGCCGACGACCGGAACATCGCGAAGCGCCGCCGCGCCGGGCAGGTCGATCGTCCCGAAACGGGCGGCGCCCGAGAGCGACGGGGTACGGCCGCCCTGCCGGAACCACGCTTGGCCGAGGATGATCGTCGCGCCGGCCGCGACGAAATTGATCGCCACGCCGGACACGATCTGGTTGCCTCGGTGGGTAATCGACGCGAAGCCGTGCACCAGCGCCAGCATCACGGAGATCAGGATCGCCACGAGCAGCCCGACCCAGGCCGAGCCGGAAACCGCCGCGGCGGACCCTCCGGCGAAGGCGCCGGCAAGCATCTTGCCTTCCAGTCCGATGTCGAAAATGCCCGCCCGCTCGGAGTATAAACCAGCCAAACAGGCAAGCAGAAGCGGCACTGAAACGCGGATCGTCGCGTCGAGGAGCTGAACGAACGCGTCGACGAAAGCCATCAGGCGCCCTCCCCCTTGGCCGCCGGCAGGCCCATGCTGCGCGGGCTGAGCGAGGCGAACAGCGTCTGGACCGCCGGCCGGAACATATGTTCCAGCGCGCCCGCGAACAGGATGACGAGGCCCTGGATGATGACGATCATGTCGCGCGAGATGGCCGGCATCTCGAAGGCGAGTTCCGCGCCGCCCTGGTAAAGGGCGCCGAACAGGATCGCCGCGGGCACGATGCCTGCCGGGTGCGAACGGCCCATCAGCGCCACCGCGATGCCGACGAAACCGGCGCCGGCCACGAAATCCAGCGCGACGCGGTGCTGGTCGCCCATGATCGGATTGAGCGCCATCATGCCGGCGAGCGCGCCCGAGATCATCATCGCCACGACGATGATGCGCCTTTCCGAGATGCCGGCGTAGCGCGCCGCCTTGGGGCTGAAGCCGTAGGTGCGCATCTCGTAGCCAAGCTTGGTTCGCCAGATCAGCAGCCAGACGCCGAACGCCATGATCAGCGCGAGAAGGAAGGAGATGTTGAGCGGCGCGGAGCGCACCTTCATGCCGAACAGTTGCAGCAGCCAGCCGAGCTTGGGCAATTGCGCGCCTTCGAGGAAGTCCCGGGTCTGCGGCGCCATCGAGCCGGCGGGCTTGATCACGTCCACCAGGAGGTAGACCATCGCGCTCGCGGCGATGAAATTGAACATGATGGTGGTGATGACGATGTGCGAGCCGCGCCTGGCCTGCAGATAGGCGGGAATCAGCGCCCAAAGCGCGCCGACGGCCGCGGCGGCGAAAATCGCCAACGGAAAGGTCAGCCACCACGGCAGCACCGCGTCGAACGTCAGGCAGACAAGCGCGACGCCGAGACCGGCGATATAGGCCTGGCCCTCACCGCCTATGTTGAACAGGCCGGCATGGAACGCCATCGCGACCGCCAGCCCGGTAAAGATGAAATTGGTGGCGTAGAACAGCGTGTAGGCAAGGTTCTGTCCCGACCCGAAGGCGCCCTCGACAAGCACCATCGCCGCCCGGAACGGATTCTCGCCGACCAGCACCACGACGATGCCAGCGCAGAAGAACGCCACGATCAGATTGACGACCGGGATGAGGCCGTAGTCGGCCCAGCGCGGCAGTCTGACGAACGGCGTGCTCATTCAGCGATGTTCCTTGTGATCCTGCTTGACCTGATTCGGAAATGTTGTGTATTGTTGTGTCGTGTAAATTGCTGACAATTGGCTTGGCCGTTAAGAGCAAACGAACCCCACGTGACATCGCGTCGATGCTCCGACGCGACGGTTGGTCGATCAAGCGCAAAGGGCCTGGCGATCACGTCCAGTTCGTGCACCCCGAGAAGCCAGGCAAGGTGACGCTGGACATGGGCGCCGATCCGATCCCGACCGGAACTCTGAGGTCGATCTATCGGCAGGCGGGGTGGGAATGGCGGAATCGGTTTGAAAGTTGAAAGAAGGTGTTTGAAACGATGACTGTGACAGTCGCTCTTGTGCACGAGGAAGACGGCGTGTTCGGGGTTTCTTTTCCCGATTTTCCGGGATGTATCGCCACCGGGCGGACGGCGGAGGATGCGTTGCGCAAAGGACAGGAAGCCCTTAATTTCCACGTCGCCGGAATGGTCGACGACAACGATCCGCTCCCTCTCCAGCGCTCGCTCTCGATCATGCGCGCCGACCAAGTTTTTCAGGAAGACGCTTACGGCGCGATGGTGGCGCTTATTCCCGTGGATCTGCCCGGTCGCGCCGTTCGATTGAATATCTCCATGGCTGAGACACTGGTTGACGCCGTCGATCGAGCAGCCAGGCATTCCGGACAATCGCGTTCGGCATTTCTCGCGCATGCGGCTAAGGAACATTTGAAGCGGCAGGCCTAAGATCAC
This sequence comes from uncultured Rhizobiaceae bacterium, assembly GCA_964244725.1. GTDB lineage: Bacteria > Pseudomonadota > Alphaproteobacteria > Rhizobiales > Rhizobiaceae > Kumtagia. Next base: position 251,941 of record CAXTJQ010000001.1, on the reverse strand, counting down.
TCCGCGACTTCCCTCTGCTCGATGCCGGCCATCAGCAGGCCGAGTTCGCCCTCCGTCGCATCGGGGCCGCGCTCGCCGACGATCCTGCCCGCGAACATGACCAGGATGCGATCCGACAGGGAGCGGATTTCGTCGAGTTCGACCGAAATCAGGAGCAGCGCCTTGCCCTGGTCGCGCATCGCGATCAGCCGCTTGTGGATAAACTCGATCGCGCCGACATCGACGCCGCGCGTCGGCTGGCCGACGATGAGGACGCCGGGATCCTGCTCCATTTCGCGCGCGAGCACGATCTTCTGCTGGTTGCCACCGGAGAAATTCGCGGTCTTCAGCCGATCGTTGGCCGGCCTGATGTCGTATTTCTCGATTTTTGCGCGCGCGTCCCGGCCAATCGCATCGATGTCGAGAAAGGGACCGTTCAGATATTGCGGTTTGTCGTGGTAGCCCAGGATCGAGTTCTCCGCCTCCTCGAACGATAGAACGAGGCCGACGTGATGGCGATCTTCCGGCACGTGGGCGAGGCCGCGATCGCGCAACTCACCGGGATCGGCGGTTCCCGTCACGTCGATCGCCCTGCCGTCGAGCAGCACCACGCCACCCACGGCGCGCCGCGTGCCGGCGATCGCCTCGATCAGTTCGGATTGCCCGTTGCCCGCCACGCCGGCAATGCCCACGATCTCGCCGGCCCTGACGTCGAGGGAGACGCCATCGACCATGACGACGCCGCGCGAATCCTTGACGGTCAGGTCCCGGACCGAAAGCTTGACCTCGGCGGGCCGCGCCTCGCCCTTCTCGACGCGCAGCAGCACGCGGCGGCCGACCATCAGTTCCGCGAGTTCGCCGACGGTGGTCTCGGCAGTCTTGCGGGTCGCCACGATGGCGCCCTGCCGCATCACCGAGACCGTATCGCTGATCGCCATGATCTCGCGCAGCTTGTGGGTGATCAAAACGACGGTCTTGCCCTCGTCCTTCAGCATGCGAAGGATTCTGAACAGATGGTCGGCCTCCGGTGGCGTCAGCACGCCGGTGGGCTCGTCGAGAATCAGGATTTCCGCGCCGCGATAAAGCGCCTTGAGGATCTCGACGCGTTGCTGCAGGCCGACCGGCAACTCCTCGACGACCGCATCGGGATCGACGTCGAGGCCGTATTCCCGCTCCAGCCGCCGCAGTTCGGAGCGCGCCTTGGCGATGGAGGTCTTGAGCAGCGGCTCGCCCTCGGCGCCGAGGATGACGTTCTCGATGACGGTGAAGTTCTCGACGAGCATGAAGTGCTGGTGCACCATGCCGATGCCGGCCGCGATCGCGTCGTTGGGGCTGCGGATGTGGATCGCCTTGCCGCCGACATGGATTTCGCCGGCGTCGGCCTGATAGAAACCGTAGAGAATCGACATCAGCGTCGACTTGCCCGCGCCGTTCTCGCCGATGATGCCGTGGATCGTGCCGCGTTCGATCCTGAGATTTATGTCTCGATTGGCGCGGACGGCGCCAAAGCTCTTGTCGATGCCGATCAACTCGATCGCGGCTTGCGCCATCCATCCGTCCCGCCTTCAATTCTTGGAACTGGCCGAATCGCTGCCATCGCGGCCCGCCCGGCCTGTCGCGGGCTTCATAACAGTTTCGACACTTCGCCGCCCGCTTGTCAATTTGGTTCGATTGGAGAAGCATGCGACGCCGAGGGGTTTCAGCACCTCAGCGCCGGAGACGCCGATGTCCATTCCCGCCGACAGACTGACCGCGCTGGAAATCCGGGACGCGGAACGTGAGCGGGCCATCGAGGACCTGTCGCAACAGGTTGCCGCGCAATGGAGTGTGATCGACCGGCTGCAGAAGCGGCTCGATATGCTGAACGAACGCTTCAGCTCGCTGGAAGGGCAATCCGCGAGCGACAGTCCGGCGACCAAACCGCCGCATTGGTGAGCGCAGTCATATCGCCAACGGTCACCTTCGATCAAAAATTCGTGGGTTTGGCGGTTTTCGGAAGGAAAGCGGCGCTGTTGCCTGTACAAAGGAGCCACAAAAGCATCATGGTCGCCTCAGGGAGCGATAATCCATGACCGAAACGGATCGTCTTCAGCGCGCCGGGCATTATGTGTCGGGTCTGATGTCGGAACCGGAACGCGAGCGCGCCGAACGGGACCTCGAGCGCGATTCCTCGTTTCGCGATGCCGTGATGACCGTCTCGCATCGCATGCGGGTCATCGACGGCAAGTCGTCGCCAAACCCGGGATCGGATGAGCTTTGGGCGGACATCGCCGCGCGCCTCTCGGAACTGCCACACATGAACGGCGTCCTGATCAAACAGGACAATGAGCCGAAATCCCGGGCCGTCCAGACAAAGCAGAAGCCTTCCTTCAAGAAGACCCTGGCGCGTCATCGCGACGGCGTGAGGCTCGGCGCACTGGCGGCGTGCCTGGGAGCGGTATTCGTGGCCGGCTATTTTGCCGGAACCCATGCCGGCGTTTCCGCACCGACGCTCGCGCAGGTCTATCTCCACGCGGCGAACTGAGCCGCAGTTCGGAACCATCGTTCCTCCGCTGCTCTGGTCAGCGTTCGGACAAAAGCCGCCGGCAACGCCGGCGGCTTTTGTCGTTTGGTGGCCAAACCATGATCAATACGGGCAGGCGTTGTCCGACATGTAGTCGTGGACCTGCACCGTGCCGGCGATGATGTCCGCCTTAGCCTTTTCGGCGGCGGCCTTCATGTCCGCGGTGACCAGGTCCTTGTTGTTGTCGTCCATGGCATAGTCGACACCGCCTTCCTTGAGGCCGAGCGAACTGATGCCGGCGGTGAACTTGTCGTCCTTCGTGTCCGTGAAGGCATTGTAGACCGCGACATCGACGCGCTTCAGCATCGAGGTCAGGACCTTGCCCGGCTGCATGCCGTTCTGGTTCGAATCGACGCCGACCGCGAGTTTCCCGGCATCCGCGGCGGCCTGAAGCACGCCAACGCCGGTGCCGCCGGCCGCAGCATAGATCACGTCGGCGCCCTGGTCGATCTGGGACTTGGCGATTTCGCCGCCCTTGGTGGGATCGTTCCAGGCCGCCGGCGTATCGCCGGTCATGTTTTCGATGACATCCGTCGCGCCCGCCGCCTTGGCGCCGCCGACATAGCCGCAGCCGAATTTGCGGATCAGCGGAATGTCCATGCCGCCGACGAAGCCGACTTTCTTGGATTTCGAGGCCATCGCGGCCAGGACGCCGACCACGTAGGAGCCCTCGTTCTCCTTGAAGCCGACTGCATGGACGTTGGGCTGCTGGACTGAATCGTCGTCGATGATGGTGAACTTGGTCTCGGGGAAATCCGGAGCGACCTTGTTCAGCACCGTGGCCCAGGAGAAGCCCGCCATGACGATCGGATTGTTGCCGTCCTCGGCGAATTTGCGCAGCGCCTGCTCGCGTTGCGAATCGTTCTGGATTTCGAAATCCCGATAGGCGATGCCGGTGTCGGCCTTGAATTTCTCGGCGCCGTTGAAAGCCGCCTCGTTGAAGGACTTGTCGAACTTTCCGCCGAGATCGTAGATGATGGCGGGGCTGACATCGGCGGCGAATGCCGGCGGCGCCAATGCGGTTGCGGCCAGGAGGCCGAGAACGATACGCTTCATGTGATCCACACCCTGTCGGTTTCTTGCTTGGTTCGATGCTTGTTCATGATCTTACCGGGAGGAAGCAAGCCTCCCGTCAGGCCGCTACCTTTGCACGCCGAAAATCAAATTTCACGCGGAATTTTAGGCGGTATCCCGCCCTGCCGACAAAACGGGCCGCCCTTCGAAGCGACAGACGATTGGCGCGCGGGGCGCTTGGCAGGGGCTGCGAGATCGACTAGAGGAGCACTATATCCGCCGGCGACGACGGGACGCGGGAGAGGTGGCCGAGTGGTTGAAGGCGCACGCCTGGAAAGTGTGTTTACGGGAGACCGTAACGCGGGTTCGAATCCCGCTCTCTCCGCCACTCGCCGCCGCTTTTGGTCGATATCCGCGGTGGCTGCGCCGGCTGATTGGACGGCGTCGTGAAGCGCGTTCGTATCGTCTTTGCCGCACATGACAGCTTCGCACCCCAACCGGTCATCCGCTCGTTCTCTGCGCGCCGGCTTTCGTTCGGATCGGCGTCCCTATGGCCGGTGAGGTCGAGATAGGCTTTCGGCATCCTGTCGCCGAAAGGGTGACGCCGCGCTCGACCGCCACATGGGGCAGCCCGATCATCTCACCCTTGTCCTGCGGCCGCCCGTAAGGCCGGTCATGTTCATGCAGCCGAGGCTGAATGCGGAAACCTTGAGGCCGCTGTCGCCAAGGGTCCGTTCGGGCGTTGCCCGCCGACGACCCCCGACCCGCATACTCCGCGCTGCCGCTCCTGTGCTTCAGGACCAGGACTGTCGATCCCGGCGGTTTCGTCGCCAGGATCGGCGGATTGCCGACCTCGAATGGCGGCCGGTGAAGCATCGGCGTCGATCATAGCGAGCGCGATCGGCGAAGTGGAATGGGCGCGCGAACGCGGCTGGAGTCAGCCCGGTTTCGGCTGCAGGAGCTGCACCAGATCATCATAGGCGTCGCTATGCGCCTGCTCCAGGAGACCATCGAGCAAAGAGAGGGTCTTTTGTTCCATGATTATGCGCTCCACCGCCCCGGTGGAAAGTTCCTTGCTGAACTGGCAGTGAAGCGTGTCCAGGTGTCGCCCGACAACGTAACAACTGAACAGTTCCGACCCTTCGTCGCCGAATTGGAGGTAGAAGAAATCGGGGATGCCCCGAAGCCCGCCGGTGTTCAAGGCCGCACCGCCTTCGGAAAGGTTCAGCAACCTAAGCCGCGCCTCGCTGACGTCACGGATGCCGCGCGTCGGAAAGAGAACGCGGGCCACGAAATCCACCGGCCGGCGGGTCCATTTTCTCTCGGTTTCGACCCTTGAAGACATGGCTCAAGCCCATTGGCCCGCATGGCTCTTGCGGCGGGAAGACTTCGCGGTCGGCTGGCTCGCGGCTGGAACGCCCAAGTCCCGCGCCTTGCCGAAAAGATAGCCCTGGCCGAAATCACACCCGATGGCGCGCAGGAAGTCGTATTGCGCCTCGGTCTCGATGCCCTCTGCCACGACACACAAACCGAGCGCATGGGCGAGATCCACCAGGGCCTTCACGATCGCCGGACTTTCCGCATTGGCGCCCAGGCCGAACACGAACGATTTATCGATCTTGATCTGATGCAGCGGGAAGTCGCGCAGGTGCGTCAGCGACGAATAGCCGGTGCCAAAATCGTCCAGCGCGATCCGCACGCCGGCTTCGCTCAACGTCTGCAGGGCCATCCGCACCGCTTTGGAGTCGCTGCTCAGCAGCAACGTTTCCGTCACTTCGAGGGTTATCGCCCGGGGCTCGACGCCACATTCCTCAAGCCGCGCGAGCAGGCGTTTGGGGAACTCCAGCGAATTCAGGTCGGCCTGCGATGCGTTCAAACTGATGATTCCAGGGTCGCGACCAAGCGCATGCAGGCGGGCGATATCGGCCGTCACCAGATGCAGCATCCGTTCGGCGATGCGCCGGCAGGACCGGGGGTCGCTGAACGCCTCGGCGAAATCCGCCGCCGCGCTCACGCTGCCGTCCTGATTCCTGATCCGCGCCAGGGCTTCGTAGCCGTAAGCTGCCCGATCCCTCAAGCGAACCACAGGTTGATAAAAAGGCACCAGCCGGTTGCCGATGATGGCCCGCTCGACCTTCTCGATGGCCATGCGCCGCTTGTCGAACAGGTTGGCGATCCCGGCGACGTAGGGTCCGACGGAACCGCGTTCGTGCCGCTTGCCGTTATACAACGCGATGTCCGCGCAGCGCAGCAACTCCGCGCCGCTGTGGGCGTCGGCCGGGAATGTGGCGAGCCCACCGGTTGCCGTCACGAGAATTTGTTCGCCGGTCGCCTCGATGGGCGGCGCGATGGTCTGCAGCATGTCGGATGCGACCAGATGCACCTTATCGCCAGACCGGTGCGGAAGGATGACCGCAAACTCGTCGCCTCCCAGACGCGCGACCCGAGCCCCGGCGGGCGCGCATGCAACCAGTCGGCTGGCCACCGCTCTCAGCACATCATCGCCCGCCTGGTGCCCGAGGGTGTCATTGATCTCCTTGAAGCTGTCTATGTCGAGCAGCATCAACGATATGCACGACCCCTGGCCACCTGCCTGCCGCAAATGATCCGCCAGCATCACCTGAAAATTGGCCCTGTTGGCCACGCCGGTCAGAAAGTCGTTGTTCGCGGACTGCCAGAGGAGCCGCTGCGTTTCATGGACGGCTGTGATGTCCTGCAGAACTCCCATGATCCGGAGCGCCACACCCTCGACGATCTCGACCTCTCCTGTCGTCTGCACCCGCCTGACGCGGCCAGTCGCGGTGACGATGTCCGTCTCCAACTTGAACGGCTCTCCGGTGGCCGCGGCGGAATCGATGAAGTGTTCGACACGCTGCCAGGCGTCGCCGGGATAGAACGCCCGAATCTCCGCGAGGCTCGGGGAAGGCCCTTTGGGAAGGTCGTGGATTTTGAAAAGATGATCGGACCACGTGACGCGCTCGGACTTGAGGTCCATCTCCCATGCGCCCATGTCCGCAAGGCGTTCAGCCTGACCGAGCAAGAGCAGATTGGCGTGCAACTCGCGCGATTTGCGGTCGCTTGCGGCCGCTGTCCGGGACAGCGAGAGCGCCAGGGAATGCGAGCGCAGAAGCGCCTCGACGAGGTGGCCGAATTCGGTCAACGCGGCCTCGTCGACCTCTGTGAACGAACGCGGCGCGCTATCGATGACACAGAGCGACCCGAGGCGGTTCTGTCCGTCCAGCGTCAGCGGATAGCCTGCATAGAAGCGCACGAAGGGGTCTTCCCGCACCAGTGGGTTGCCAGCGAACCTGCTGTCGAGAGTGGCATCGGGGACGACGAAGACATCCGGCGTGAGAATGGTGTAGTTGCAGAACGCCACATCGCGCGTCGTTTCAGGGACGCCTATCCCTGCACGGGCCTTGAACCACTGGCGGCTTTCGTCGAGCAGGGTCACCAGGGCGATCGGACATCCGAAGTATCGCGAGGCCAGGGACACGACAGCATCGAATGACGGTTCGGGCACCGTGTCGATGATGTCGAGGTCGTGCAGCGCCGCGAGACGTTCCGCTTCGCCGGCCGAAAGGGGATATGGCTGCACAACGCACCTCTGGTCCACTGTGCGGCGTTCCCCCTCAGGTCGCCGCCTTGTTTGTTTGACCCTGGTGGACAATCGTAAAGAAATTGGTCGCCGAAATGTTTCCCCAACGGCAGGGTCGCGTGAGTAGTTCCATGCAGGAATGCTGTCGCCCACGGCATCGTGGGGTCACGTCATCTCTGCTGAAACAAAATTTTCGAAGGATGTTCTTCCAGGCTTGTCGCGAAACCATGACACGCGCCGCCCGGCAGGCCAATCCACTGGCTGGCGTCTTCGGATGCTCCCTTTGGAGCGTATTCCGGCACGGCCATACTTCCCGGCATCCAATTGCCAATCTCGCCGGCAACTTGCTATTCCTTCCTGGGCGAGCCGCCAAGCCGCGCCATCAGTCCGCCATCGGCCTTGACAACCTCGCCGGTGATGAAAGATGCGGCCGGCGATAGCAGGAACGCGACCAGTTCGGCGATTTCGCTGGCCTGCGCCGGGCGGCCGAGCGGGTGCATGGCGTCGATCGCGTCCCACACAGCCTTCGGATCGTCGGCAAGCGCGACCGACTCGCGCAGCATCGGCGTATCGACGGAGCCGGGCGCGACGCCGTTGACGCGCACGCCGTAGGGAGCGGCATCCACCGCCATGGCGCGGACGAGGCCGATCAGCCCGTGCTTTGCGGCCGAATAGGCGGCCACGCCGGTCTGGGCGGCAAATCCCTGGACGGACGCCATATGGACGATCGAACCTCTCGAATTGCGCAGCAGCGGCATCGCCGCCCTGGAGATCAGGAACGCACCCTTGAGATTGACGTCGAAGACCTCGTCCCACAGCGCTTCGGATGTCGTCTCGACCGTTCCGTAGCGCTGGATGCCGGCGTTGTGGGAGAGCGCGTCGAGCCCGCCGAGCTTCTCGGCCGCGTCCGCTGCGCGCCGGCAATCCTCGGCATTTGCGACAGAGCCGACGATCGCCTCGATCCTTGCGAGTGCGCGGAGTTCGGACTCCATTCCCGCGAGCCCGGCAGCGTCGACATCCAACAGCACAACGGCCTCAAACTGCGTTGCGAGCTTCGCGGCCACGGCCGCGCCGATACCCTTCGCGGCGCCCGTCACCAACGCTACGGACATGAATATCCTCCACGGAAGCCGTTACCGCCACCGACCGATGATCGTCGGCAATCAATGTCCCATTGCACTGGCTGTTCGCACGAACTCAGTTAGACCATGCGAATGCTTTCATCCAAAACCTTTTAGGCCAGACATGCCGGCAAAGGCGTCGGCCCCGAGCTCCTCCTCGATCCGCAGCACCTCGTTCCACTTCGCCATGCGCTCCGAGCGCGAGAACGAGCCGACCTTGAGCTGCCGCGCGTTCCAGCCGACCGCGAGGTGAGCGATCGTCACGTCCTCCGTCTCGCCGGACCGGGCGGAGACGATCGTGCCGAACCCGACGTCGCGCGCGGCGAGAAGCGCCTGTCTGGTCTCGGAGACAGTTCCCGCCTGATTGACCTTGAGAAGCACCGCATTGACCGTCCCGGCGCGAGCCGCACCCCGGATCAGGCCGGCATTGGTGACCAGGAAATCGTCGCCGATGACCTGCACCTTGCCGCCGACAGCCGCTGTGAACCGCGCCAGTCCCGGCGCGTCGTCTTCTGCCAGAGGATCCTCGATGGAGACGATAGGATAGCGCTCGCACCAGCCGACGAGCATCTCGCCCATGGCGTCGCTATCGAGTTCGCGCTTGTCGAGTCCGAGCCTGTAGCGGGCGCCGACGCCGAATTCCGAAGCCGCGATGTCGAGCGAGATCGCGACCTCCGCGCCCGGCGCGAAGCCGGCGCGCTCGATCGATTGGACCAATGCATCCAGAGCCTCCTCGTTGGACGAGAATGCCGGCCAGTAACCGCCCTCGTCGGCGACGCCCTGCAGCGCGCCGCGCTCTGCCATCAGCGCGCCGGCGGCGCGGTAGACTTCCGCCGTCATCTCCAGCGCCTGCGCGAAGGATTTCGCGCCCGGCGCCATGACCATGAAATCCTGGATGTCGACCCGCCGCCCGGCATGCGCTCCCCCGCCGAAAACCTGGATCTCCGGCATTGGAATCGAGACCGCGGCGTCGCCGGCGAGATGGCGCCACAGGGGCTTGCCGGCGGAAGCGGCGGCGGCGCGCAGCACGGCGAGAGACACCGCGACCAGGGCATTGCCGCCGAGGCGCGCCTTGGTCGGCGTACCGTCGAGCGCGATCAGCCTTGCATCGATCGCCGCCTGGTCGGACGCGTCCAGGCCGATCAGGGCGGGCGCGATTTCCATTTTGATGCCGTAGAGCGCGTTCGCCACGTCCATGCCGCCGAAGCGCGCGCCGCCGTCCCTGAGATCCACGGCCTCGCGCGAACCGCGCGAGGCGCCGGCGGGCGCCATGCCGCGCCCGCGCACGCCGTCTGCCAGCACGATATCGACTTCGAGCGTGGGCCGGCCGCGCGAATCCCAGATGCGGCGGCCGTGGAGGGCGGTGATCGCGGTATCAGGCATGGAAGGATACGAAGCCTTGGCGGATCGAGGACAAATTCGGACCGACGGGATGAAGAAGCAGGGCGCGCGCCTGCCGACGGACTGCGTCGCGCGCGTCCGGCGCGAGATATTCGACCGGGCTCTTGCCGTCGATGCGGGCGAGCAGCAGGCCAGGCAGCAAGGTTGCCGCACGCTCCGAGAGTGCGCGGCGCGGTTCCCAGTCGACGCGGGCCAGATAGGCCTCCGCCAATGCATCGAAGGAAGCCACGAGAGCAGCCGCGGCTTGCGGAACATGCACCGATTTCAACAGCAGATGATTGAGGCAGAAGGCCAGGTCGAATGCCGGATCGCCATACCATGCGCATTCGGCGTCGAGAATAATGGGGCCCTCCGGGCCGATCAGCGCGTTCTTCGGGCTGAGATCGCCATGGACGAGCGTCAGCCGCGTGGCGGCGGTGCGGTCGGCCAATCCTTCCAGCCGAGATGCAAGATCAGGGTGGGCCTTCGCCGTCGCGCGCAAATAGGGCTCCAGCCGGATCGCCTCGAACAGGGAATCGGTTGCGAATGCCGCGGCAAGCGACGGATCGCCCGCGGCGGCGGCGTGGATCGTCGCTATCCGGCCGCCGACCCTTGCCGCGAAGTCCGGATCGACATCGCCGGCCAGCAACCGCGCCTTCCAGACCGGGTGGCTGGCCGGGTCGAAATAGGGCATGGCGAAATAGCCCAGCGCCCGGTCCTCGGCGATGATCTCGGGCGCGATGCCCGGGGACAGCCGTCCTGCCACGCGCAGCCATTCCGCCTCGGTGGCGCTGCGTCCGACCGGCGCCTCCCAGACCGCCGCGACCTTAAGGCGGGCGAGCGCACGCTTGACGACGAATCGGCGGCCGCTGGCTTCGACGAGCTTGATATCAGAAGAGACGCCGCCCTCGAGCGACCGAAAGCGCGCCGCCTCGCCCGCATGCAGCAGGCCCCGGTCTTCCAGACTCCGTCGCAAGAGAATGTCGTCGTCCATGACGCACCGATCGGAATGTTGGCTGCGATCCGGCAGAGCGCTGGACTGTGTCCAGGCGATGTTGCGGAACCTTCGCAGACGAAGCGCGCATTGTCACGACGGGGTCCGGCAGACAACAGCAAAGTGGAAGCCGACGATGTGGATCGAACGATCTGGCCCAGCAGCAGCCCGGGTCTTCATCGTTCATTTACCTTTCCGTTTATGCGTTTGGTCACGTCTGTCTGCGAGAGTCGATTTCGAGATGACGGAATGACCGAACGCAAGGGTCATTGGGCATGATGCCACGCCGTCATACCGGCGAGCCGGTATGCATGATGTGTTTGTACAGAGTTAGGTGAGTACCCCAATGGCCTCCATCCAGACCAACGCTTCGGCGTTGACCGCTCTCCAGAGCCTCAACGCCACCAACAAGAGCCTCGAGCAGACGCAGTCGCGCATCTCGACGGGCTTCCGCGTCGCCGAGGCTTCCGACAACGCCGCCTACTGGTCGATCGCGACCACGATGCGCTCCGACAGCCAGGCGATGGGCACGGTTCAGGACTCGCTCGGCCTCGGCGCCTCCAAGGTCGACACGGCCTACACCGGCATGAACAAGGCGATCAGCACGGTCAACGACATCAAGACCAAGCTGGTCGCCGCCAGCGGCTCGACCGACGCCGACAAGGCGAAATACGACATCGAGATCAAGGCGCTGCAGTCTCAATTGAAGAGCTACGCCGACGCCGCGACCTTCTCCGGCACCAACATGCTGTCCGTCTCGAACGCCACGGGCGCGGCCGCCGACGTGAAGATCGTCTCGGCCTTCAACCGCGACGCCAGCGGCGCGGCCTCGATCTCGACCATCGACGTCAAGGTTCAGGACATCAAGCTTTTCGAGGGCTTCGCCACGGCCACGGCCGCACAGGAAGGCATCATCGACACGACGCGCAACGCCGCGGGCGCCCGCACCACGGCCTCGGCCGCGACGCTCGGCACCTACGCGGCCGGCAACACCTTCGCCGTCGCCGACTTGGCGCTGGTCAATCCGGCCGGCACGCTGTTCGCCAACGACCAGCAGATCGGACAGATGCTCGGAGCGGTTGAAGGCGCGCTCAAGGACATGACGACGGCCGCGACCAATCTCGGCGCCGCCAAGCAGCGCGTCGACCTTCAGAAGACCTTCACCACGAGCCTGATGGACTCGATCGACCGCGGCGTCGGCCAGCTCGTCGATGCCGACATGAACAAGGAATCGACCCGGCTCCAGGCCCTGCAGGTCCAGCAGCAGCTCGGCGTCCAGGCGCTCTCGATCGCCAACGGCAACTCGCAGTCGATCCTCTCGCTCTTCCGCTAGGCGTCAGCCCTCCGGGGCGACCCGCTCGGCGATCCAAGACCCCGCAGCGACAGCAGCGGGGTCTTTCGATTCGAGCGAAGATCAGCCCTCTACCGTGTTTCGGCGGCGACCCTCCAATAGGTCGAGTACAGCGCGGGCAGCATAGAGGACATTGGCGCCCGGACCGAAAACCGCCGCGACCCCTTGTTCGAACAGGAAGTCGTAGTCCCGGCGCGGCACGACGCCGCCGCAGACCACGATGATGTCTTCTCCGCCCCTCGCCTTCAAGGCGGCGATCAATTGCGGCATCAGGGTCTTGTGGCCGCCGGCAAGCGAGGACACGCCGATGATTTGAACGCTCGCTGCGACCGCCATGTCAGCCGCCTCGGCCGGCGTCTGGAACAGCGGCCCGGTCAGCACCTCGAAGCCGATGTCGCCGAAGGCAGAGGCGATGATCCGGGCGCCGCGGTCGTGGCCGTCCTGGCCGAGCTTTGCCACCATCAGTCGCGGTTTCGATCCGAAGGCGGCGGCGAAATCGGCCAAACGGGCCGTCAAGGTCTGGAACTCAGGTTCCTGCGCGTAGGCATCTCCATAGACGCCGCGGACGCCTTTCGGCGCGGCGACGTGGTCGCCGAACGCCTGCCGCAACGCATCCGACATCTCGCCCACCGTGGCGCGGGCGCGCGCCGCCTCGATCGCCGCGGCAAGGATGTTGTCCAAACCGCCGGTCGCGACGGCGCCGAGCGCCGCCAGCGTCTCGGCAACCTTGGCGGGATCGCGCTGGCGTCTCGTTCTTTCCAGCCGGGCGACCTGCGAGCGGCGCACGGCGGCATTGTCGATGTCGCGGCTCTCGATCTGCGCCTCGCTGTCGAGGCGAAACCGGTTGACCCCGACGATGACCTCCTCGCGCTTGTCGATTGCCGCCTGCCGACGCGTCGCTGCTTCCTCGATCAGCCGCTTGGGCATGCCGGCGGCCACAGCCTTCGTCATGCCGCCCTGGCGCTCGACCTCCTCGATCAGCGCCCAGGCATGCTCGGCCAGTTGCGAGGTCAGGCTCTCGACATAGTAGGAGCCGGCAAGCGGATCGACGACGCGCGTGATGCCGGTCTCATGCTGCAGAATGAGCTGCGTGTTGCGCGCGATGCGGGCCGAGAATTCGGTCGGCAGGGCGATGGCCTCGTCGAACGAGTTGGTATGCAGCGACTGCGTGCCGCCGAGCGCGGCGGCCATCGCCTCGTAGGCCGTGCGGACGATGTTGTTATACGGGTCCTGCTCGGCCAACGACACGCCCGAGGTCTGGCAATGCGTGCGCAGCATCAGCGATTCCGGCCGCTTGGGCTCGAACTCCCGCATGATGCGCGACCACAACACGCGCGCCGCGCGCAATTTGGCAGCCTCCATGAAAAAGTTCATGCCGATGGCGAAGAAGAACGACAGCCGACCCGCGAAGGCGTCGACATCGAGTCCCTTACCGAGCGCCGCGCGCACATATTCGCGGCCATCGGCCAGCGTGAAGGCCAGTTCCTGCACCAGCGTCGCGCCTGCTTCCTGCATGTGGTAGCCGGAGATCGAGATCGAATTGAACCTCGGCAGCTCGCGCGCGGCATAGTCGATGATGTCGGCGACGATCCGCATCGAAGGTTCAGGCGGGTAAATGTAGGTGTTGCGGACCATGAACTCCTTGAGGATGTCGTTCTGGATCGTGCCCGACAGGTTTTTTCGCGCGACGCCCTGCTCCTCGGCGGCGACGATGAAGCTCGCCAGGACCGGGATCACGGCGCCGTTCATCGTCATCGACACGGAAACCGTATCGAGCGGGATGCCGTCGAACAGGATTTTCATGTCCTCGACGGAATCGATCGCGACGCCCGCCTTGCCGACATCGCCTTCGACGCGCGGGTGATCGCTGTCGTAGCCGCGATGCGTGGCGAGATCGAAGGCGACGGATACGCCCTGCTGGCCGGCCGCGAGAGCCTTGCGGTAGAAGGCGTTGGATTCCTCGGCCGTCGAGAAGCCGGCATATTGGCGGATCGTCCAGGGCCGCCCGGCATACATGCTGGCGCGCGGGCCACGGACGTACGGCGCTTGCCCCGGAAGCGAGCCGAGGTGATCGACCGCCGCGAGATCGGACGGCGTGTAAAGCGGCTTGATGCCGATGCCTTCCGGCGTATGCCAGACAAGGGCGTCAGCGGAGCCCTTGGTCTCGCGCTCGGCCAGCGCCTTCCAGGCATCGAGGGCGGAATCGTCGCTCATGCTGGTCTCCGGACTATCCCGTCGCCGTCGCCTCGCGCGCCGAGCCGCCTTCGCCGCGCTGCGCCGCCTTGATCATGCGTCGGCGGTCCCGGAACGCGCCCCATTGCTGATCGACGAGCACGCCGACGAGGATCACGGTTCCCATCACCGCGAAGTTGAGCGACGACGGTATGCCCAGGAGGTTGACGAGATTCTGCAGGATCTGCAGCAGGATGGCGCCGAGGATGACGCCGACGATCGAACCTTCGCCGCCGCGCAGCGAAAAGCCGCCCAAGACCGCCGCCGCGATCGCATAGAGCTCGTAGAAATTAGCGTGGCCGGACGGCTGCACCGAACGCGTGTACATGGCGAAGAAAATCGCCGCGATCGCCGTCAGTCCAGCACAGATGATATAGGCGGCGACCACGACGAGACCGGTGCGGATGCCAGAGAAGCGCGCGGCCTCCTCATTCTTGCCGACCGCGAAGAGATAACGTCCGAACACCGACCGATGCAGCACGATCCATGAGATGATCCCGACGACCGCGAGAACGTAAACCGAGGTCGGGATGCCGAAAGGCCGGGCGACGAAGAAGTCGAGGCCGGGATAGGTGCTGCCGAAGGGAAAGCCGGCCGTTGCGTCGGCCGTATAGCCGCGCGCGACCCCGCGATAGATGAGGAGGCCGCACAGCGTCACCACGAAGGGCTGCATCCTGAGCTTGGTGATCAGAAGGCCATGCGCCAGCCCGAGCACGAGCCCCAGCGCCACCACGATCGCGGCGGCCAGCGGCCACGGCACGCCGAGCCGACCGACAAAGTCGACGAACAACGTGCCGAGGAGCGCGATCATTGAGCCGACCGACAATTCGATGCCGCCCGTGATGATGACGAAGCCTTGACCGATCGCGAACAGTCCGAACAGGCCGATGAGATTGGCGGTGTTGGCGAGATTGTTGGCCGAAAGGAACAGCGGATTGCGGATATAGACGCCGAGGCCGACCACCAGGATCAGCACCAGAAGCCCGACATCCTTCTTGTTCATACCCTCGCCTTCCTGCCCGGAACCTGTTTGCCGACCGCAAGCAGGAGGACGTTCTCCTCGCTGAACTGGTCGCGCATCAGCATGCCCGAAATGCGCCCCTCGTGCATCACCGCGATGCGATCCGACACCCCGATCACTTCCTCCATGTCCGACGAAATCATCAGCACCGCGACGCCGGCGTCCGCGAGTTCGCGCATCAGCCGGTATATTTCCGCTTTCGCGCCGACATCGATGCCGCGCGTCGGCTCGTCGAGGATCATCACCTTGGGATACATCGCCAGCCATTTGGCCAGCGCCACTTTCTGCTGATTGCCGCCCGACAGACTGCCGGTGCGCACGCCGACATTGGGCGCGCGGATGTCGAGATCGGACTTGCTGCGCTCGGCCTGGCGCGTTTCGAGCCCGCCGGAGACGATGCCGCCCCGCGCATACAGGGGCAGGTTCGGCAGCGAGATGTTCTGGGAAATCGGCAGGTCGAGCAGGATGCCCTCGCCTTTGCGGTCTTCCGGCACGAGGAAGATGCCCTTGGCCGCCGCGTCGGCGGAACTCCGGATCGAAACAGTCTCGCCATTGAGGCTGATCGAGCCGCCGAAGATCGGATCGATGCCGAAGATCGCGCGCGCCAGTTCCGAGCGACCGGCGCCGACAAGGCCCGCGAGGCCGACGATTTCACCGCGATGGAGGTCGAGGCTGACCTGCCTGGAGGGGTAGGCGCTGGTCCGTATGCCGGACGCCGACAACGCGACATCGCCCCGCGCCACGCTCGGCTGACTGTAGGCGACCTTCAACGCGCGGCCGATCATCAGCCTCACCATGCGGTCATGGCTGATCTCGCCGCGATCGAGCCTGCCGACCAGGACGCCGTCGCGCAGCACGATGACGCGGTCACAGGCGCGCTCGACTTCATGCAGGCGATGCGAAATGAAGATGACTGCAATGCCCTGGGCCTTGAGCGCGGCGATGACTTCGAGCAACCGGTCGGTCTCGGCGAGCGGGAGGCTCGATGTCGGCTCGTCGAGGATGACAAGGCGGGCGCTGAAGCTCAGCGCCTTTGCGATCTCGACAAGCTGCCGCTGCGCCAGCGAGAGCTTCTTGACGGCGGTTTCGGGCGCGAAATTCGCCCCGAGGCGCTTCAACAAAGGCGCTACATCGGCGCGCATCTTGGTTTCATCGACAAGCTTCAGCAGGCCGAACTTCCGCGGCTCGCGTCCGATGAACACATTGGCGGCGACGTCGAGATTGTCGAAGAGGTTGAGTTCCTGGTGGACGAAGGCGATGCCGGCGCGGATCGAGCCGCCGACGCTCAAGCCCGCGGACGCGACGCCATCGATCTCGATGGCGCCGCCGTCGGGCTGGGCCACGCCGCCGAGAATTTTCATCAAGGTCGATTTGCCAGCGCCGTTTTCACCGACGATCCCGATCACTTCTCCAGGGCGAACCTCCATGTCGAAGCCGGCGAGCGCGACGACGCCGGGATAGGATTTGCGCACCGCCGTCAGCCGCAGGAACGTCCCGTCGGCAATCGCTGTTTCGGCAGGGTCTGCGAGCGCGCTCATCGAGAGATTCCATGAAAGAGAAGGCGCGGCGAGGCCATGAGGCCGCGCCGTCTCTCCATCCGTCAAGGATCAGCCGTTGATCTTGGCCTTCAGGTCGGCCGAGAATGCGTCGACGTTGTCCTTGCTGATGACGGCGGTGGGCACGATGATCAGGCCATCGGCCGGGATCATCGATTTGTCGCCTTCAAGGTATTTGGCCATCAGCTTCATGCCCTGGTAGCCCCATTCGAAAGGCTGCTGCACCACCGTCGCCGCGAAGCTGCCTTCCTTGACGGCGCCGAGGGTAACCGGATCTTCGTCGAAGGCGACGACGGTGATCTGGCCGAGCTTGCCGGCCGCCTGCAGGGCCTCGTAGATCTTCGGGGGGTTGTAGGAATAGAACCCGACCATGCAGGTGATCTCCGGGTTCGCCACAAGCACGTCGTCGACATTCGAGCGCGCGCGCGCGAAGTCAACGTCGTCCCCGCGCGTGTCGACGAGTTCGATGCCTTTGCTTTCGATCGCCTGCTTGAAGCCCGCGATGCGTTCCTTGGCGTTGTCGGCGCCGAGAAAGCCGACGAAGCCCATGCACTTGCCGCCCTTGGGCAGCGCCTTGACCATCTCTTCGCCAGCCTGCACGCCGGCAGCCGTATTGGACGAGCCGAGATAGGCGATGCGCTTGGAATCCGGTGCGTCGGAATCGGTCGTGAAGAGCGGGATCTGTCCGGCGACCTTGTTGAAGGCGTCGATCGAGTTCTTCGGATCGGCCGACGAGATCATGATCGCGTCGGTGCCGGCGGCCACGAGGTCATCCATCAGCGCGTTCTGCAGCGCCGCGGTCCCCTGCGCGGGATAGCGGAACTGCGTCTCGTAGCCATCGCCGAGTTCGCCTTGCGCTTTCTTGACGCCGGCCTCGGCCAGCTTCCAGAAGTCTGACGAGGCGTTGACGACGAAGGCGAGTTGTTTCTTTTCCTGCGCCTGCGCGCCGGACACGATGAAGGCGGTCGTCATCAGCAGCGCTGCGGCTGCAAGTCGAAGTTTCATGAATTCCTCCCTTGGTGCTCTGATTCAAATCCCGGACGACACGGATTCGGTCGACGCATCCAACGCCACGCCGTGCGGCTTCCTCCGCCGCGCGACCCCCGTTCCTCCGGTCCGCTCGATCCTGCGCGAAGCCGGGCCGGCCCGCAAGCCCCTCTCTCTATTGTCCTACAAATATGCGTCCTTTTGCGACCCTCAATCGACATAGCGCGTCCTTGCGGACTCCAGGACCACGCGGACGAAGTCAGGCACGTCGAGGCCGTCGCGCACCTTCGCCTCCAATCGCTGCTCCGCTTGGCGGATCGAAGCAATCCTCGAAAGCACCGCTTCCGCCTCGACCCGAGGCACGACGACGACCCCGTCGCTGTCGCCAACCAGGATATCGCCCGGCTGGATGCAGACATCGCCGAGCATCAGTGCGAAGCCGACAGTTCCAGGCCCGGCGCGCGCGGGCGAATTGGCCGTGATCCCGGCGCAATAGACCGGCATGCCGACCGCCTCGACGCCGACGAGATCGCGGACGAGGCCGTCGGTGACAAAACCCGCGGCACCCTTGTTGCGCGCCATGCCGAGCAGCAAATCGCCCGTCACGGCGGTTCCAGCGAAGCCGTCCGCGCCGGCCACGATGACATCGCCCGGCTGGGCCACGTCGAGCGCGCCGAAGGCGGCCAGGTTGTCGGCCGGGCCGCAATGACACGGAACAGCCACGCCCAGAAGCGCCCGATCAGGAAACAGCGGCCGAACCGTATGCGGGAGGCAGCCGCGCCCGCCCATGGCGTCGACGAGGTAGCCTGTCGGAATGCCGGCGAAGGATGCGACAAGCTCTGGCGGCGGGCGCGGGAACCGACGCCGGATGGTGAGGAGCGGGGCGTCCTCGATCATGAGGTCGTTCTCCGAAACGAGAGGCAACTGCGATCGAGATCGTGCAGGACATTCGCGCCCATCAGCCCCATCACGCGGTCGATTTCCGAACGGTAGAGTTCGAGCACATGGCGCACGCCCGCCTCGCCGCCCACGGCCAGGCCCCAAAGCTGCGGCCGGCCGACGAGGCAGCATGCGGCGCCCTGGGCGATCGCCTTGACGACATCCGCGCCGCGCCGGATGCCGCCGTCGACCAGCACCGGAATACGGCCTGCAACGGCGTCGACGACGGCCGGCAAGGCGTCGAAGGTTGAAATCGCGCCGTCGAGCTGGCGGCCGCCATGGTTCGACACGACGATGCCGTCGACGCCGAGCGCGACGGCCTCCGAGGCCTCGGCGGGATGCAGGATGCCCTTGAGCAGAAGCGGGCCGTTCCACACGCCGCGCAGCCAGTCGACATCCGACCATGACAGGCCCGGATCGAGCAGCCCGGCCATGCGGCCGGCGATCGCGCCAAGCCCGGAGGTCTCGCCCGGGCGGACGTAATTGCCGAAGGTCAGTCGCGGCAGGCGCCTGCGCATGCGCAGCAGCCAAGCGGCCTTGGTGGCGGCGGCGACCGTTCCGCCGACGCCGAAGCGCGGCGGGATCGAGAATCCGTTGCGGCGGTCGCGCTCACGGTTGCCGAGAAGCTGGTTGTCGATGGTCAGCACGAGCGCATCGTAGGATGCCGCCTGCGCGCGCTCCACCATCGCGCGGGTAAAGCCCCGGTCGGTGTAAATGAAGACCTGCATCCAGCGCGGCGCCGCTCCCGTGGCGGCGATCTCCTCCAGGGTGCAGGCCGACCCGTGGCTGGCGCAATAGAACGTTCCGGCCGCCCTTGCGGCGCGCGCGGCGGCGCACTCGCCGTCGGGCCAGAACAGGCCCGCGAGCCCTGTCGGCGCGATGCCGAGCGGCATGGTGAGCGTTTTGCCGAACAGCGAGACGGAAAGATCGCGGCGGGCCGCGCCGTTCAACGGTCGCGGCAGCAGCGCGACATCGTCGAACGCGCTTTCGTTGCGCCGCAGGGTGCGTTCGTCCTCCGCGCCGCCATCGGCGAAATCGAAGACCGGCAGAGGCAGGATGCGGCGCGCACGCGACCGCACGGCCTGGACGCTGTAGAGACCGACGAAGCCTGGCCCGGGTCCTCCGGTTGCGGCCGCGGCCGACCCCGATGCGGCTGACTCAACCTTGCGCACGACCGCGTCGCTCACGCACTGCCGCCCGCGATGCGGCCGCGATACACGGGCCCGCCGCCGCCGGGGACGCGGACCATGGAGAGCGAGCCGCCGAACGAAGCTTCCGTTCCGGTGGCCAGCACGCCGGCGTTGGTCACCCACAGCGACTCGCCTGCGAAGACGCAGTTGGTCGTTGCCTTGCCGCAGACGAAGAACCCGTCATGCGCGCCGTCCGGCTTCAGGATGTGGATGCCGTCGGCGGCGATGTCGGTGACGTAGAGCCGTCCGTCGGCCGCGACCTTCAAGCCGTCGGGGATCGGCCTGACGCCGGGGAGCCGCCCCAAATCCTCGCGGCCGCCGTCCGGCCGCAGGCGCGCGACCCGGCCGGTGTAGGATTCCGTCCAGACGACGGAGCCGTCCGCCTCGACCGCCACGCCGTTGGGAAACACCGGTTCGTCGAAATCGACGAGCACGCCGGCGCGGCCGTCGGGATCGATCGCCATGATGTAGCTTGGATCGGGATTGGCGGGGTCGTAAGTTCCGGGCTCGGTGAAGATCAGCCGCCCGTCGGCCGCGAAGACGAGGTCGTTGGGCCCGTTGAGCCGAATGCCGTCGACCTCGGTCAGTATGGTCTCGGCGACGCCGCCCTCGACGACGCGCTGGATCGACGGCGATGTCATTTCGGCCGCGCGCCACGGTCCCGTCGTGCCGCCGTTCTGGCAGACATAGAGCGCATCGTTGGACCCGAGGACGCATGAATTGGGCGCGCCGGCGACATAGGCGAAGCGCGTGGCGCGGCCGGCGAAATCGATTACCGTCAGCTGGCTGCGGTAGCTCTCGACCAGCACGACGCGGCCGTCGGACAGGATGGCCGGGCCCTCGGGCCAGCCGAGCCCCTCCGTGACGACCTCGACAGGTCTTGCTCCGTTCCCCGACATCGCGCCCTTCTCCCAGAGTGGCCCAGTCGACCGCCCCTCGCGCGGCGGTCATTCCGCCGCCTTCAGGTCTTGACGATCGAGGCCTGGAAGATTTCGTCGATCGAGGCGGCCAGGGCCGCGTCGAACTCCGCGTCGCTCATCGAATGCTTCAGGTCTTCGGCGAGCGCGCGCGAGAAACTCGCGACCATGCCGTGATTGGCGGCGAGGCGTCTGCACGCGTCGTCGCGCGTGTAGCCGCCGGACAGGGCGACGACCCGGGCGACGCGGGCGTGCTCGACCAGCGGCGCATAGAAATCCGGAACGGTCGGAATTGTGAGCTTGAGGATCACCTTGCGATCCTCGGGAAGCGTGTCGAGCCTCGAAGTCAGTTCCGCGAGCAAAATCGTCTCCGCGCCCTGCTTGTCCGGGCTCTTGATCGAGACTTCAGGCTCGACGATCGGCACAAGGCCGTGCTCGGCGATCTGCGCCGCGACGTCGAATTGCTGCGCGACGACCGCAGCGATGCCGCTTTCCGAGGGCAGGTTGACGACGGACCGCATCTTGGTGCCGAAAATGCCAAGCTTGACGGCGCGGGCAAGCAGCGCGTCGAGGTCGGGCATCGGCTTCATCAGGCTGACGCCATCGGTTTCGGCGTTAAGGCCCTTGTCGATCTTGAGCATCGGCACGACGCCGCGATCCTCCCAGAGGAAGGCCGGCACCGGCTTGCCGTTGGCCAGGCCGTCCATCGTGCGCTCGAACAGGATGGCGGCCAGGATCTTGTCGCCGGTGAAGGCCGGCGACGTCATGATGCGCACGCGCATCTCGTGCACCATCCTGAACATCTCGGCTTCGCCGCCGTAGGCCGTCTCGGGGACGCCGTAGAGGCGCAACGCGCCGGGCGTCGAGCCGCCGCTCTGGTCGAGCGCGGCGATGAAGCCGCCCTTGCCCGAAATCTGCGCCATCATCTCTTCATTGAGCATTGGTTTTCCTCACCTGCGACGCTTCCTCGGCGTCGTCAGCGGAGTATTTGCCATGGAGTTCGCGTCGCGTGCAATCGGCGCGCGCGTGCAAGCGGCAAAAAGGATTGCCCTGCTCGATGGCGCACGCGTCCACACGGGCGCGTCCGGCCGGCCCTTATGGTTTCCTTATGTCGAGCCAACGCCTTCGGACTCGATCCCTGACTCTAAACGGGCGCATGGCTCCCATCGATCGATCACCGGAGACGCTTCATGTCCGACCTCATCTTCCTCGCGCTCGGCCTCGGGTCGATTTTCGTCCTCGCGCTGTATGCGCAAGCTCTCGGCCGGCTCTAGGAACGAGCCACCATGTTCGAGATCATCATCGGCCTCGCCGTCGCGGCCTCGCTCGCGGCCTATCTCGTCGTCACGCTGCTCCATCCCGAGCGCTTCTGACGCTTTTTCCGTCCATCCGGAGCATTTCCCATGTCCATTGTCGGGTGGCTGCAGATCAGCCTCCTTTTCCTCGCCGTATTCGCCGTGATCAAGCCGCTCGGCCTCTACATGGCCAGCGTCTTTTCCGGCGAGAAGACTTTCCTCACGCCCGTGCTCGCGCCCGTCGAGCGCGGATTCCTGCGCCTGTCCGGCGTCGATCCCGAGAGGGAGCAGGGCTGGCTCGCCTACACGCTCGCCATGCTGATGTTCAGCGCGGCGGGCTTTGCGTCGCTGTACGCGATCCTGCGGCTGCAGGCGTTCCTGCCGTTCAACCCGCAGGGCTTCGGCAACGTCGCTCCGGATCTCGCCTTCAACACCGCGGTCAGTTTCGTCACCAACACGAACTGGCAGTCCTACGGCGGCGAGACGACGATGAGCCATTTCACCCAGATGGCCGGCCTGACCGTGCATAACTTCCTGTCGGCCGCCACCGGCATCGCCATCGCGGTCGCCGTCACCCGCGCCTTCGCGCGGTCTAAGGTGACGACGCTGGGCAATTTCTGGGTCGACATGACCCGCGCCACACTCTACGTGCTCCTGCCGCTGTCGATCGTCGTCGCCCTGATCTTCGTGGCGATGGGTCTTCCGCAAACGCTCGACGCCTCGGTCACCGCCACGACGCTCGAAGGCGCCAACCAAACGATCGCGCTCGGACCGGCAGCGAGCCAGGAGGCGATCAAGCAGCTCGGCACCAATGGCGGCGGCTTCTTCAACGTCAATGCCGCCCATCCGTTCGAGAACCCGAACGCCTGGTCCAACTATCTGAACATCTTCTGCATGCTGTCGATCTCGGCGGCGCTGGTCTATTCGTTCGGCCAGATGGTCGGCGACCGCCGGCAGGGCTGGGCATTCATATCCGCGATCGCGGTTCTGCTGATCGCCGGCGTCGGTCTGGTCTATTGGGCCGAGACGGCCGGCAATCCGATCCTGACCGCGCTCGGCGTCGACCCCGCCATGGGCAACATGGAAGGCAAGGAGGTCCGCTTCGGACAGGCGATGACAGCCACCTACGCCGCGGTCACCACCGGCCTGTCGGACGGCGGCGTCAACGGCATGCACGGCTCGCTGACCGCGCTGGGCGGCCTCGTGCCGCTGTTCCTGATCCAACTCGGCGAGATTCTGCCGGGCGGGGTGGGCTCCGGGCTCTACGGGATGGTCGTCTTCGCCATCCTGGCCGTGTTCGTCGCAGGGCTGATGGTCGGCCGCTCGCCGGAATTCCTCGGCAAGAAGATCGAGGCGCGCGAGATGAAATACGCCATGCTCGCCGTGCTCATCCTGCCGGCCGCGATCCTCGGCTTCACGGCCGTGTCGGCGATGCTGCCCTTCGCGGTGGCGAGCGTGGGCACAGGCGGGCCGCACGGCCTGTCGGAAATCCTCTACGCCTATTCGTCCGCGACCGGCAATAACGGGTCGGCCTTCGGCGGCCTTTCGGCCAACACGCTCTGGTACAACACGACCATGGGCATCGCCATGATCCTCGGCCGCTTCGCCTATGCGGTGCCGGTGCTGGCGATCGCGGGATCGATCGCGGCCAAAACGCGCATTCCGGTGTCGAAAGGCACGTTTCCGACCCATACGCCGCTGTTCGTCGGCCTGCTGATCGGCATCATACTGATCCTCGGCGGGCTGCAGTTCTTCCCGGCCCTCGCGCTTGGACCCATCGTCGAGCACTTCGCGATGATGGCCGGCCAAACCTTCTGATTTTTCGTCCTTGTCGCGTCCCGGCGGCTGCCGGGACGGACAGGCCCATGGAGCATTCAATGTCCACCAGACCCCTCGCGCCGGCGCTGTTCGACCCGGCGATCATCGGCCCAGCGCTGAAAGGCGCCTTCGTCAAGCTCGACCCGCGCCTGCTGCTGCGCAATCCGGTCATCTTCGTCACCGAAGTAGTGGCCGCGATGGTGACGGTGTTCTTCGTCCGCGACCTGGCGATCGGCACCGGCGATGCCGGGTTCTCCGGCCAGATCGCGGCCTGGCTATGGTTCACGGTGCTGTTTGCGACCTTCGCCGAAGCCGTCGCCGAAGGGCGCGGCAAGGCGCAGGCCGACAGCCTGAAGCGCACGAAGTCCGACCTCACCGCCAAGCGGCTCAAATCGTCCGCCGGGCGGGATGCCGACATCATCGCCGCCACGGCGCTCAAGGTCGGCGACGTCGTCCTGGTCGAAGCCGGCGATCTCCTTCCCGGCGACGGCGACGTGATCGAGGGCGTGGCGTCGGTCAACGAAAGCGCCATCACCGGCGAGTCCGCGCCGGTCATCCGCGAGGCCGGCGGCGACCGCTCGGCCGTCACGGGCGGCACGCAGGTGCTGTCGGACTGGATCAAGGTCCGTATCGGCGCCGCGCCGGGATCGTCCTTCGTCGACCGCATGATCGCGCTGATCGAGGGCGCGCAGCGGCAGAAGACGCCCAACGAGATCGCGCTGTCGATCCTGTTGTCGGGCCTGACGCTGATCTTCCTGATCGCGGTCGCCACCCTTTGGGGACTCGCCGGCTATTCGGGAACCGTCATCTCCGTCACCGTGCTGGCGGCCTTGCTGGTGACGCTGATCCCGACCACGATCGGGGGTCTGCTGTCGGCGATCGGCATCGCCGGCATGGACCGGCTGGTGCGCTTCAACGTGATCGCGACATCGGGCCGCGCGGTGGAAGCGGCCGGCGACGTGGATACGTTGCTGCTCGACAAGACCGGCACGATCACCTTCGGCAACCGCATGGCGACCGATTTCCTGGAGGTGCCAGGCGTCTCGGAGGCCGAGCTCGCCGAAGCCGCGCTGCTCGCCAGCCTCGCCGACGAGACGCCCGAGGGGCGCTCGATCGTGGCGCTGGCCACCGGCGAATTCGGCCAGTCGGCCCCCACGCAGCCAATGGACGCGGTCATTCCGTTCGCCGCGGAAACGCGTCTCTCCGGCGTCGATTTCGCCGGTCGCAAGGTGCGCAAGGGCGCCGTCGATTCGATCATCAAGTTCGCCGGCGTCGCGGAAGCCGACATCCCCGCCGCGTTCCGCAAGGCCGTCGATGACGTGGCGCGCGGCGGCGGAACGCCGCTTGGGGTCGCCGACGGCGGGCGGCTGCTCGGCGTGATCCACCTTAAGGACGTCGTCAAGCCGGACATCAAGGAGCGCTTCGCGGCGCTGCGCGCCATGGGCATCCGCACCGTCATGGTCACCGGCGACAACCCGGTCACGGCGGCCGCGATCGCGTCGGAAGCCGGCGTCGACGATTTTCTGGCCGAGGCGACGCCCGAGGACAAGCTCGGCTACATCCGCAAGGAGCAGCAGGGCGGGCGGCTGATCGCCATGTGCGGCGACGGCACCAACGACGCGCCGGCGCTGGCGCAGGCCGATGTGGGCGTCGCGATGCAAAGCGGCACGCAGGCCGCGCGCGAAGCCGCCAACATGGTCGATCTCGACTCCAGCCCGACCAAGCTCATCGAGATCGTCGAGATCGGCAAGCAGCTCCTGATGACGCGCGGATCGCTCACCACCTTCTCGATCGCCAACGACGTGGCGAAATACTTTGCGATCATCCCGGCGCTGTTCGTCGCGACCTATCCGGCGCTTTCGACGCTGAACGTCATGGACCTCGCCTCGCCCCAGTCGGCGATCCTGTCGGCGGTGATCTTCAACGCGCTGATCATCGTCGGCCTGATCCCGCTGGCGCTCAGGGGCGTGACCTACCGGCCTGTCGGCGCCGCCGCCGTGCTGCGGCGCAATCTCCTGATCTACGGAGTCGGCGGCCTGCTGCTGCCGTTCGCCGGCATCAAGCTCATCGACATCGTCGTCTCCTCGCTCAACCTGGTGTGACCATGCTGAACCTTCTTCGCCCCGCGCTCGCGCTGACCGTCATCCTCACGCTCCTCACCGGCATCGGCTACCCGCTCCTCATCACCGGCATCGCCCAATTCGCGATGCCGGCACAGGCCAACGGCGAACTGATCCGCAAGGACGGAACAGTCGTCGGGTCCGACCTGATCGGACAGAATTTCGCGGCGGACCGCTATTTCTGGCCGCGGCCGTCGGCCACCGGCGACATCCTCTACAATGCGGCAGGCTCGACGGGGTCCAATCTCGGCCCGACCTCGCAGAAGCTGAAGGACCGGGTCGCGGCCGATGTCGAGCGTCTGCGGGCTTCCGGCATTTCCGGGACCATCCCGGCCGACGCGGCGACGGCCTCCGGGTCGGGGCTGGACCCGCACATCGCGCCGGCCTATGCCTTGCTCCAGGTCGCCCGCGTCGCCAAGGCGCGCGGTCTTGGCGAGGATGCCGTGACGAAGCTGGTCAACGATACGACGGAAACGGCGTTCCTCGGCGTGATCGGCGAGCCGCGCGTCAACGTCCTGCGGCTCAACCTCGCCATCGACGCCATGGGAGGCTGAGGCCGCATGGCGGATGCCGACCGGAAATCGTCGGACAGCCGTCCCGATCCGGACGCCCTGCTGGCGCTGGCCGGCAACCGTGGCCGCGGCCGGCTGACCGTCTTCGTCGGCGCGGCGCCGGGCGTTGGAAAGACCTATGCGATGCTGGCGCGGGCGCGCCAGTTGAAGCAAGCCGGCATCGACATCGTCGTCGGGCTGGTCGAGACGCACGGCCGCGGCGAAACGGCGGCGCTGCTCGAGGGGCTGGAGATCCTGCCGCGGCGCGAAACGCTTCATCAAGGCAGGACCATCGAGGAATTCGATCTCGACGCCGCGCTGACCCGGCGTCCGCGCATCCTGGTCGTCGACGAGTTGGCGCACAGCAACGCGCCCGACAGCCGTCATCCCAAGCGCTATCAGGACATCGACGAACTCCAGAACGCCGGGATCGATGTCTGGACGGCGCTCAACATCCAGCATCTCGAGAGCCTGTCGGACGTCGTCGCCAACATCACCGGCGTGATGGTGCGCGAGCGCGTCCCCGATACGATCCTGCAAAAGGCCGACGAAGTCCATCTCGTCGACCTGTCGCCGGCGGAACTGCTCGACCGCCTGCGCGAGGGAAAGGTCTACCTGCCCGAGAACGCCAAGCGCGCGGCCGATTCCTTTTTCCGCATCGGCAACCTCACAGCATTGCGCGAACTGGCGCTGCGCCGCACGGCCGACCGGGTCGACGACCAGATGGTCGACTATCTCCGGCAAAACGCCATCGAGGGACCCTGGCAGACGGCCGAGCGCCTGCTCGTCTGCATCGGCCCGGATGCCTTGTCCGAGAAGGTCGTTCGCACGGCGGGGCGTCTGGCCTCGGGCCTGAATGCGCCGTGGCTGGTGGTCTCGATCGAGCGGACCGACCAGGCGTCGACGACGCCGGAAGGCGCGAAGCGGCTCGACGAGACCTTCCGGCTCGCCGAGCAACTGGGCGCCGAAACGCGGCGCGCCGTCGGGCGCGACTTCGTCGAGGAAATTTTGCGCCTGGCGCGGCGCGAGCACGCGACGCAGATCATCATCGGCGGGCGGCGCCAGCCGGCCTGGCTGAGGCCGTTCCGCCGGTCGCTGCCCGACGCGCTGATGGGCCGCGCCGCCGGTCTCGGCGTCTATGTGGTCACTGGAGACGACACGCGCGAACCCACGCGCCGCGTCGAGGCGATCGGCGCAAATCCGTCGCGCGTGGCGACGGACCTCGCCGCCGCCGCCGCCGCCGTAGGCATGGCGAGCCTCGCCGGGCTGACCATCGACTATTTCTTCGACCTGCCGAATCTTTCGATGCTGTTCCTGCTCGCGGTTCTGGTTTGCGCGATCTACGCTAGCCGGCTGGCCGCGATCGCCTCGGCGATCCTGTCGGTCTTCGCCTATAATTTCCTGTTCATCGACCCGATCTATTCGCTGACCATCGCCGAGCCGCATGAGGTGTTCGCGCTAGTCATCTTCCTGATCGCGGCGGTGCTGGCGGGCGGCATCGCCTCCAGCGTGCGCGAGCAGGCGCAATCGGCGCGCGACCGAGCGGCGGCGACGCAGGCGCTCTACGACTTCTCCCGCAAGCTCTCCGGCACTACGAAGCCCGATGACGTGCTCTGGGCGGCGATCACGCAGATGCAGTCCGCGCTGAAGCGCGGGGTCGTGTTGTTGATGCCCGAGAACGGCGAGCTGAAGCTCGGCGCCGCGTGGCCGCCCGAAACGGAGCTGGCGGTCGGCGACATGACAGCGGCGCGCTGGGCGTTCGAGAAGCGCGAGGCCGCCGGCAGTGGAACCGGCACGCTGCCGACCATCACGTTCCAGTTCAGGCCGCTGACGACGCCGCAGGGCGTGGTCGGCGTCTGCGGTTTCGAGCAGCGCGGCAAACCGATGGGGATCGGCGACGAACGAATGCTCGCCGCCATCCTCGACCAGACCGCGGTCGCCATCGACCGGGCCCGATTGTCGGCGGACAGCGTCAAGCATGCCGCGCAGCTCGAAGGCGAGCGGTTCCGGACCGCGCTGCTGTCGTCGATCTCGCACGATCTTCGCACGCCGCTCGCCACCATCACCGGAGCGGTGACCAGCCTGCGCCAGCTCGGCGACAAGATGAGCGCGGACAGCCGCGACGACCTGCTGCAGTCCATCGAGGAGGAAGGCGCGCGGCTGTCGCGGTTCGTGTCGAACCTGCTCGACATGACGCGCATCGAGGCCGGCACCGTGAATGCGCGGCGAGACTGGGTCGATGTCGGCGATGTCGTGCGCATGGCGATCGAGCGCGCGCGCCGCTATTTTCCCGACCACGCCGTCGAGACCAGCGTCGCTGCGGAGCTGCCGCTGATCCGCGGCGACAGCGTGCTCCTCGGCCAGGTGCTTTTCAACCTGCTCGACAACGCCGGGAAATACGGCGGAGGCCAGCCTATCTCCGTCTATGCCAAGCGCGACGGAAGGGATGTCGTCCTGTCGGTGACCGATCTCGGCAAGGGAATCCCGCCGCGCGACCTCGACCGCATCTTCGAAAAGTTCTTCAAGCGTGGAAAGGCCGATGGCCGCGCGCCTGGCACGGGGCTCGGACTCTCGATCTGCCGCGGCTTCGTCGAGGCGATGGGCGGCACGATCAAGGCCGAGAGTCCCGCGCAGAAGCGGCGCGGCGCCCGGATCGTCATGCGGTTTCCCGCGGCCGAAGCGGTCATCGCGGACGAAAGCCGGGGATGATGCTGCAGCGCATCCTGGTGGTCGACGACGAACCGCAGATCCAGCGCTTCCTGAAGCCGGCGCTGGCCGCCGCCGGCTACGAGGTCATCGAGGCGCTCAACGGAGCGGCGGCGCTCAAGGCGGCGGCGACGGCCGCGCCGGACCTCGTCATCCTCGACCTCGGCCTGCCCGACATGGACGGCAAGGACGTGATCGGACGGCTACGGGCATGGTCGCGGGTGCCGATCATCATCCTGTCGGCGCGCGACCGCGAAAGCGAAAAGATCGCGGCCCTCGACCTTGGCGCGGACGACTACATCGAGAAGCCGTTCGGCATCGGCGAACTGACCGCCCGCATCCGAACCGCGTTGCGCCACACGGTTCAGGCGGATGGCGGCGCGACCAGCATCGCCGCCGACGGACTGCAACTCGACATGCTGCGCCGCCTGGTGACGCGCGACGGCGCGACGCTGAAGCTGACCCCGAAGGAATACGACCTGCTGGTGGCGCTCGCGCGCCATGCCGGGCGGGTGGTGACGCACAAGGCGCTGCTGACCTCGGTCTGGGGCCCGGCGCATGGCGAGGACATGCACTATCTGCGCGTCTTCATCGGCCAGTTGCGCGGCAAGATCGAGCGCGATCCGGCCGACCCGAGAATCATCGCCACGGAACCTGGCGTCGGCTACCGTTTCAAGGCCGACGGCGACTGAGCGTTTCGCGCTTCCCGGCGGAAGGCCGTCTTGGCGCATGGTCAGCGGACGAAGGATCGGTTAAAGCAATCCAGCGGATGCGCAGCGCGTCCGGCTCGTCCGGTGGCGACCGCACCCCGGCATTCTTCTTGAAAGACCATCATGGCTGAGTTCGAAGGCATCGTCCCGGCGCTTGCGCAGGCATTGACCGCACGCGGATATTCCGACCTGACGCCGGTGCAGGAGGCCGTCCTCGATCCGGCGCTCGAAACCGCCGACGCGCTGGTCTCGGCGCAGACCGGCTCGGGCAAGACGGTGGCCTTCGGCATCGCAATCGCAAACACCCTTCTCGGCGGCGCGCAGCGCTTCGGGCAGGCCGCCGCGCCGCTGGCGCTGGCGATCGCGCCGACGCGCGAACTGGCGTTGCAGGTGACGCGCGAACTGGAATGGCTCTACGCCGAAACCGGCGCGACGGTCGCGTCCTGCGTCGGTGGCATGGACATGCGCGGCGAACGCCGGGTGCTCGAGCGCGGGGCGCATATCGTCGTCGGCACGCCCGGGCGCCTGAAAGACCACATCATGCGCAACTCGCTCGACATGTCGGCGCTGCGGGCCGTGGTGCTCGACGAGGCGGACGAAATGCTCGACCTCGGCTTTCGCGAGGACCTCGAATTCATTCTCGGCGCGGCCCCCGCCGAGCGGCGGACGCTGATGTTCTCGGCGACCGTGCCGCGCGCCATCGCGACGCTCGCGCAAAGCTACCAGCGCGACGCCGTGCGCATCAACGTGCTGACCGAGGAGAAGCAGCACGCCGACATCGAATACCGCGCGCTGACCGTAGCCGGCCACGACCGCGAGAACGCGATCGTCAACGTGCTGCGCTTCTATGAAGCGACGACGGCGTTGGTGTTCTGCTCGACGCGCGCCGCCGTCAACCACATGACGGCGCGCTTCAACAATCGCGGCTTCTCCGTCGTCGCTTTGTCGGGCGAACTCAGCCAGAACGAACGGACGCATGCGTTGCAGGCGATGCGCGACGGGCGGGCGCGCGTCTGCGTGGCGACCGATGTCGCCGCGCGCGGCATCGACCTGCCCAACCTCGAACTCGTCATCCACGCCGACCTGCCGACCAACCCCGACACGCTGCTGCACCGCAGCGGGCGGACGGGGCGCGCCGGGCGCAAGGGCATCAGCGTGCTGATCGTGCCGCACAGCGCGCGCCGCCGCACCGAGCGCCTGCTGCAGAATGCGAGCCTGCGCGCCTTCTGGACCACGCCGCCATCGATCGACGAGGTCAACCGGCGCGACGACGAGCGCGTGCTGGCGAGCCCCGTGCTCGCGGACGCCTTGGCGGACGACGAGAAGGCGCTGGTGCGGCAGCTTCTGGCGCAGCATGCGCCTGAGCAGATCGCCGCGGCCTTGGTGCGCACGCTGCGCGCGGGCCGCTCCGCGCCCGAGGAACTCGCGGAAGCGCCGCGCGCCGACCACGCCGCCGCGGACCGGAAAGGATCGCGGACTGAACGGCCGGCGGCGGACCGCGACTTCGGGCCGAGCGTCTGGTTCTCGGTATCTGTCGGCCGCAAGCAGAATGCCGAACCCCGCTGGCTGCTGCCGATGCTCTGCCGCCGCGGCGAGATCACAAAAAGCGACATCGGCGCGATCCGGATGCAGCAGAGCGAAACCTTCGTGCAGCTTGCCGCCGCGAGCGCCGACGGTTTCGTCGCAGCCGTGGGGCCGGAACGGATTCTCGAGAACGGCATCCGCGCAACTCGCCTTGCCGGTTCGCCCGAATTGAGCGAGGCGCCGCGCAAGGCCTATGCCGGAAAGAAGAGCTTCGCCGAACGGGACGAGCCGGCGCCCGAGCGCAAGCCGCACCGCGGCAAGTCTCGTCCGGCCGACGGGGACGGCGCTGCCACCGCCGAAAAGACGCCTTGGGTCAGGAAGACCGCGAAGCCGTCCTTCGCCAAGCCCGCATATGAGAAGGCCAAGGTCCGCAAGAAGAGCTGACGCCGCGGACCGGCCGATGCCACTATCGGTCCTCGATGATCCGAAGATAGGCGGCGGTCACCAGCAGCACGATCGCGCCGAACAGGATGCGGCGCGCGCCTTCGGGCATCTGAAGAATCGTCAGCAGCGTGGTCAGCACCGTCAGGATCAGCGCGCCGACGATGGTGCCGGTGTAGCCTCCGCGCCCGCCGAAGATCGAGGTGCCGCCGATGACGGCCGCCGCCACGGACGGCAGCACCAGCGGCTCGGCCAGCGAGAGAGACGCCGCCTTGATCAGGCCGACGTAGAGCAGCCCCATGATGCCGGCGAGAACGCTCGACAGCATGTAGAGCGCCAGGATGACCTGCCAGTATTTGACCCCGGCCAGCCGCGTCGCCCGCTCGTTGTCGCCGAGCGCGTAGAGCAGGCGGCCGAACCCGGTTCGCCGCTGGATGAAGACCAGCAGAATCGCGACCGGGACAAACAGCGCAAGCGCGTTGGGAAAGCCCCAGGTCAGTCCGGTGCCGAGCCAGACCAGGACATCCGGGTATTTGGCGCCGGAGGAGATGACCGTGCGCTGGTAGACCTGGAGGCAGCCGACGCCGATCAGGCTGGTTCCGAGCGTCATGATCAGCGGATGGACGCGGAAGACCCCGACGCCGACGCCGTTGACGAAGCCGATGGCCAGCGCGGGCATCAGGGCGATCGCGATCGCTACGCCCGACGCATGGTCGACCGACTGGGTGGCGACGATGAAGGCGGCCATCGTCGCGGCGGTGCCGACCGAAAGATCGATGCCGCCGGTGAGCATCACCATCGTCTGCGCGCCTGCGAGCAGCGCCAGCGGAATGGCGAATTTGATCGTGTTGGCGATCCAGCGCGTATTGACGATGCCGGGGCTCAGTGTCTGGAGCACCAGCACGAGCAGGATGAGCAGCGCGATGAGCGGCGCGAGCGGATAGTCGCTCATGAAGCGCTTGACGCGCCGGCCCGCCGGCGCTGGCTTGGAGACGGTTGCGCCGATGCTCATGAGGAACGGCTCCGCATGGTGATGAAGGCTCCGAACATGACGACCGCGACCATGATCGAGCCTTCGACGATCGCGGTCACGTTGGGGTCGATGGCGAGCAGCGTCAGGTCGGTGCGCACCAGCCGCAACACGAAGACGGCGACGATCGGCCCGAGCAGGCCGCCGCGTCCGCCGCCGAGCGCCACGCCGCCAAGCACGACCGCCGCGACGCTGGCGAGCAGGTATGGGCCGGGGATCGGCGCGCCGATGCCGGTGCTCATGGTAAGCGACAGTCCGCCCATCGCTCCGAACAGGCCGGCGATCGCATAGGCGAGGATTTTGGTGCGCACCACCGGCACGCCGCTGCGGAACGCCGCGAGTTCGCTCGAACCGATCGCGTAGATCGAGAGGCCGAGCCTGGATCGCCGCAGCGGGATCCAGATGATGCAAAGCAGAACTACGAGCAGGATGAGCGCACGCGGAATCCAGGCGGCGAGGCCTTCCGGTATGACGGCAACGGGCAGATTGCCGACGATCAGGCCGCGCAGCCATTCGGCGACGCCGCCGCCCGGTGCGTCCAGCACCAGGAGCGCCGCGCCCTGAATGATGAACAGCGTCGCGAGCGTGACGACGATGTCCGGCACGCGCGTGACGACGATCAGGATGCCGTTGGTCGCGCCGAGCACGAAGCCCATCGCCAGCACGAAGGGAACGACGAACAGGGCGTACTCCTCGCTCGCGCCCGCCATCATCGACGCGGCGGTCACGCTGGTCAGCGCCATCATGGCTGCGACCGACAGGTCGATGCCGCCGGCGATGACCACCACGGTCTGAGCCGCGACCGCGAAGGCATAGGGGAGCACCGCGCGCACCAGCGAACCGAAATCGTCCGCGCCGTAGCCTGGCTGGATGATCCTCGTGGCGACGAACAGCGCGACCAGAAGCGCGAAGAGCCCGACGACCCAGCCATTGCCGCGGAGGACGCGGATCATGGCGCACCCGAAGCGACAGTGGGCGAGCCTGCAAGGATGCCGACATCAGCTTTCGCGTCGCGCGGCAGGCCATAGGCGGCTCGCGTCAGCGCCGGCTCGTCGGCGATCTCCAAAGGCAGGATGTCGACGACCTTGCCGCCGAAGATGACGATGGCGCGATCGCAGACCAGTTCGATCTCCTCGAGTTCCGACGTGTAGTAGAGGATCGACTTGCCTTGCGCGGCGAGCTGGCGCAACAGCTTGTAGATCTCCTGCTTGGTGCCGACATCGATGCCGCGCGTCGGGTCGAAGCAGAGGATGGTGCGGGCGTCGGCCGCGATCCAGCGCGCGATCGTCACCTTCTGCTGGTTGCCGCCGGACAGGCGCTGGACCTCGCGCTGGGCGCGAGTGTCGATCTGGAGGCGCTCGATGGCGCTCTGGACCGTCGCGCCCTCCCTGCGCCGGTTGATCGGCCCCCAGTTGCGGAAGGCGGCCGAGAATGGCAGGGCGATGTTCTCGCGCACCGACTGCTTCATCGCCAGCGCTTCGGAGCGGTCTCCGGGCACATAGGCGATCCCCGCTTCGATGGCGTCGACCGGATGCAAGAAGCTGACATCCTTGCCGTCCACCGCGATCGTTCCCTTGGTCGGCCTCATCGACCCGGCCAAGGCCGCGAACAATTCGTCCTGGCCCTGCCCCTCGAGCGCCACCACACCCGCCACCTCGCCGTCCTTCAAATCGAACGAGACATCCTGAAGCTTCGCGCCGACGCCGAGACCGCGCACCGCGATGCGCGTCGCGGGGCTTGCGGGCGCCGCATTTTCATTGGCGAGGCGCAGCGTCCGCCGCGCCTTCTCGACTTTCGCGCCGAGCATCAACTCGACGATGCGGTCCTCGACGCCGTGCGCGATATCGACGACGCCCACGGTCTCGCCATCGCGCAATACCGTCGCCCGGTCGCAAAGCGCGGCGATCTCGACGAACCGATGCGAGATGAAGATGACGGAACGGCCCGACTTGCTTTGCCGCCTGACGACGTCGAGAACGCGCTCGGCCAGGTTGGCCGGCAGCGCCGCGGTCATCTCGTCGAGCAGAAGCACGTCCGGTTCGATCGCCAGCGCCCGCGCCAGGTCGAGCACGCGCTGGATCGCGAGCGGAATGTCGCGCGCCGTATCGCGCAGATCGAGATCGGGCACGCCAAGTTCGCGCACCCATTCGCGGAACGGTCCGACCGGCGTCCGCGTCAGACGAAGATTGGAAAGGACGTCGAGGTCGGGGATCAGCGACGGCTCCTGGTAGACCGACACGAGACCCGCGCGGCGGGCGCCGGCGGGTGAGCGGACCTCGTGCGCCTTGCCGCGCACCAGGATGCGCCCGGCGCTGGCGGGTATCGCGCCTGTCAGAATTTTCACGAGCGTCGACTTGCCGGCGCCGTTAGCCCCCATCAACGCATGGACTTCGCCAGGCAGAACGGAGAGCGACGCGTTCCTGAGCGCGGCGACCGCCCCATAATTTTTGGCGACGCCGGTGGCATCGAGGAGGGGAGCGGGGGTCACGAGGCAATTTCAAATGGCGTAAGAGGAGATTTGGGCGCAAGCGCATGCGTCAGCCCCCTCCACCACGCTTCGCGTGGTCCCCCTCCCCCGCTTCGCGGGGGAGGATCAAACGTCGCCGTTCCTGCCCCGTTTACGGGGGAGGGGGACCGCCGGAGGCGGTGGAGGGGGCGCGATCGGGCTATCAATCCGCCACCCTTTACTCCCCGGGACCCTTGCAGGCGACGATCTGGTCCTTGGTGTAGGTCGTCCAGTCGGCGATCGAAATCGACACCGGCCATTCCGGCGAGAGCGAGGGATCGGCGGCGGATTTGAGCTGCGCCTTGCCGGCGTCGGTCACGTTCTCCCACAGCGCCGGCTCGACGAGCACGGTCTGCTGGGCGGGCTTCTTGCCGTCGAGGATCTGCAGCGCGAGCGTAACGCCGGCGCCGCCGATCGAGCCCGGATTGGTCACCGCCGCGCCCTTCAGGCCTGCAACGGCGTTCAACTGGCCGACGAAGCCGGCATTGTCAGCGCCCACGATCGGCACGAGCGTGGCCTGCGATTCGACGAGCGCATCGACGATTACGTTGTCGATGCCCGAGGTCCACACGCCGTCGAACGGCACGCCGGTGGCGATGTAGTCGAGGATCTGCTGCTTGGCCTGGTCCTGCTGCCAGCCGGTGAAGACCTCCTGGCCGACCTTCACGCCGGGATATTCGGCCAGCGCCTTCTTGAAGCCCTTGTCGCGGTCGCTGTCGGCCGATGCGCCGGCCGCGCCGCGCATGTAGACGACGCTGCCCTTGCCCCCCATCTGCTCGAACAGCCATTTCGCGCCGAGATAGGCATACTGCTCCTGGTTGTTGGAGATGATGTAGGCCGACGGCTCCGTCACCGCCTGGTCGACGGCCACGACCACGATGCCGGCCTTGGCGGCTTCCGCCAGCGCGTCCTTGATGCCGGCCGGATCGGCGGGGTTGACGACGATCGCGTTGACCTTGGCGCTGATCAGATTGCGGATGTCCTCCGACTGGCCGGCCGCGTCGGTGTTGCGGTGCGCGATGTTGAGCTTGGCGACCTTGCCGGAGGCGAGCGCCTGCGCCTTGATCGCGCAGACCATCTCCTCGCGCCAGCCATTGCCCTGCACGGTGTTGGACACGCCGATCGTGTAGGCGCCCTGCGCCATCGCGGCGCCGCTCGAAAGGCCGGCCGCGAGAACGGCGAGGCCCAGCTTGTATGCAGTCTTCATTTGTCTCTCCTCCATGTTGATCCTTACCCGACCGGCGAAGATCTCCGCCAGTCTTTTCGGTCACGGCGCGAGCGCCGTCCAGATGCCTCCGTTTTCGTGGGAATCCACGGCTCTTTCGATAAAGCGCATTCCCGCAAGTCCATCGTGAACGTTCGGGACGCGCGCGACAAGAGCCGGATCCGGGATTTGCCCGCCCCGGCGCGCCACGATCA
Source organism: uncultured Rhizobiaceae bacterium (assembly GCA_964244725.1). GTDB lineage: Bacteria > Pseudomonadota > Alphaproteobacteria > Rhizobiales > Rhizobiaceae > Kumtagia. The sequence goes on along the minus strand of CAXTJQ010000001.1, from coordinate 214,979 downwards.
GCGCCGCGGCATCGCCGTAGAAATTGGCGAAGCCCTCGACATAGCCTTCCGGATGTTCGGCCGGCATGCGCGACACCGACGCGGCCGCCTCGCCGACGCCCGCGCCGCCCCGCGTCAGCGTCCGCGTCGGCTCGCCGAAAGGCGTGAAGCGCAACGTCTCCGGCTCATGGGCGAACCATTCGAGACCGGCCTTCTCGCCATAGACCTTCAGCGCGAGGCGATTGTAGTTGCCGGGCGAGACCTGGCTCGCGATCAGCACGCCGCGCGCGCCGCCGGCGTAGCGCATCAGCACATGGGCGTTGTCGTCGAGACGGCGGCCGGGCACGAAGGTCGTCAGGTCGGCGGCGATCGCCTCGGGGAGCATGCCCGTGACGAACCGGGCGAGGCTATAGGCATGCACGCCGATATCGGCCAGGCAGGCCGAACGGCCGGCGCGGGCCGGGTCGGTGCGCCATTCGGCCTGCTTCTGTCCGTCCGCATCGATGGGGAGCGTCAGCCAGTCCTGGATGTATTCGACGCGCACGATCCGCAGCTTGCCGAGCGCGCCGCCCGCCACGATCGCGCGCGCCTCGCGCACCATCGCGTAGCCGGTGTTGTTGAGCGTGACGGCGAAGACCAAACCGCTGGCGCTGGCGCGGCGGGACAGGTCCTCGGCCTCGGCGAGGGTCGCCGAAAGCGGCTTGTCGCAGATGATGTCCATGCCGGCGTCCAAAAACACCGACGCGACCGTCGCGTGCAGATGGTTCGGCGTGACGATAACCACCGCCTCGATGCCGTCGGGGCGCGCGCTTTCCGCCTTCGCCATCTCATCGTAGCGCGCATAGGCGCGGTCGGGCGCAATGCCGATATCGCCCGCCGACAGCCTTGCGCGCTCGGGGTCCGACGACAGCGCGCCGGCGACGAGATCGATGCGATCGTCGAGCCGCATCGCCATGCGGTGGACCGCGCCGATGAAGGCATCGCGCCCGCCGCCGACCATGCCGACGCGCAGCCGCCGCGCGCCGATGCCATCGCCGATCGCGTGGACCATCGTCAGGCCTTCATCCCAAGCAACCGACGCGTGGAATCGAGGTCGACGCCCGTCGCCATGAAGTCGTCGAAGACGCGGTCCGTGACCTCGATGATGTGGTCGGCGATGAATTTCGCGCCGTTGCGCGCCGCCACCTCGGGATGCTCGAGGCAGCACTCCCATTCGTAGACCGCCCAGCCGGCAAAATCATATTTGGCGAAACGAGAAAAGACGCCCTTGAAGTCGACCTGGCCGTGGCCGAGGGAACGGTCGCGCCCGGCGCGGTCGAGCCAGCCCTTGTAACCGCCGAGGAAGCCCTGCTTCGCCGTCGGATTGAACTCGGCGTCCTTGACGTGAAACATCCTGATGCGGTCGTGGTAGAGGTCGATGAAGCCGAGATAGTCCATGCCCTGCTTGATATAGTGCGAGGCGTCGTAGTTGATGTGGCAGCGCGGATGTTCGCCGACCGCATCGAGGAACATCTCCCAGGTCTCGCCGTCGAAAATGTCCTCGGTCGGATGGACCTCGAAGCACAGGTCGACGCCGTTCTCGTCGTAGAGGTCGAGGATGGGTTTCCAGCGCCGCGCCTGCTCGGCGAAGCATTCCTCGATCAGGCCGGCAGGCCGCTGCGGATAGGGATAGAAGAACGGCCAGGCGAGCGAGCCGGTGAAACTCACATGCTCCGTTAGACCCAGCTTGCGCGAGACGCTGGCGCATTTGCGGACCTGGTCGGCGGCCCAGTGGCGACGACCTTCCGGGTCGCCCCTATATTGCGGCGGACACTGGCCGTCGAACATCAGGTCGTAGGCGGGATGGACCGAGACCATCTGCCCCTGAAAGTGACTCGACAGTTCCGTGATGACGATGCCGATGTCGGCAAGCTTGCCCTTGATCTCGTCGCAATAGGCGTCGCTCTCGTAGGCGAGGTCGAGATCGAAAAAGCGCTTGTCGACGCTCGGCACCTGGATGCCCTTGTAGCCGTGACCCTTGGCCCATTTCGCGATCGATTCCAGCGAATTGTGGGGCGGAGCGTCCGTCGCGAACTGGGCGAGGAAGAGCCCTGGACCCTTGATCGTACGCATCGCCTCTCCTCCCTGAGAACCGCCGTTCGCGCCATCTACTGCACGCGTATTTCCAAAAGTCAAATTTCGAAATTCTGCGTCTCTACGTCGCCCGAGCGGCCAGAAAGTCCCTGACCACGAGGTTCGGCGGCCGCTTCTGCAATTGGTCCAGACTGCCTGAAAGACGCTTCACGATTTCGGGATCGCGTGCAAGATCCTGTCCGAAAATCGGCTCGATCGCCAGCATTCCAGAAACCATCGCCAGGGGATCTCCACCGCTCGCGGCGGCGATGGCGCGCGTGCGGGCCGAGAAAGGGTCGTCCACGGCAATTGCCCGGCCGCGGCAATCGATCCCACCCGCATACTGCATCCAGCCTGCAACGCCGAGCAGCAAGCCGTCATGCGGCGCGCCCGTTCGAAGCGCCGCCCGCAGAGGTTCGAGCAGGCGCTGGCGGATCTTCTGCGATGCGTCGGTCGAGATCTGGGCCGTCTTGTGCTTCAGCGCCGGATTGGCGAGACGGCGGATCGTCTGCTGTACATAGGCTGACACGTCGATCCCCGGCACGGAAGGCAGAACCGGCGCGACCTCGCGGAGGATCGTGCGCTCTGCGAAGGCGCGAAAGACATCGTCGGCCATCATTTCGGCCATGAACTCGATGCCCGACAGCAGGCCGAGCTGGCAGAGGTTGGACTGGATGCCGTTGACGACCCGCATCTTGAGGATTTCGTAGGGAGCGACATTTTTGACGAATATGGCTCCCGCGCGTTCCCATGCCGGCAGTGGCCCGTCGAAACTGTCTTCCAGGACCCACATGCGGAAAGGTTCGCCGACCACGAGGGCGAGGTCCTCGACGCCGGTTGCCGCCGCGAAATCCGCGATGTCTTCAGGCCGCGTCGACGGTACGATGCGATCGACCATCGTGTTGAGGAAATGCGCCTCACGCGCGACGCGGTCGCGCAGCGCCGGATCGATATGCGCCGCCAGCCCGAGCACCGAACGGCGCAGGGTTGCGCCGTTGTCGGGAACATTGTCGCAACTGATGAGCGCCGGCAGCGGCAAGCCGGCCGCAAACCGCAATGCGAGCATGCGCAGGACGAAACCGGGCGCCGAGACCGGCGCCTGCGGATCGGCGATGTCGTGGCGGATGTCGGGATGATCGAGATCGAGGTCTCCGCTCGACGGCACGTGGCAATAGCCCTTTTCCGTCACCGTCAGGGACACCGCGCCGATCGATGGACCGGCGGCGGTGGTCAGGGCGAGGGATAGGGCGGCTGACTGTGCAGCTTCGTCCGTGCCGCCGACCGAAATGGTTTCCGTCAGCGACCCGATCAACCGGCGTTCGATATCGGCATGGTCGCGCAGTTCACGGCAGTACAAGCCGCCCTGCAGACCGAGGCCCGGCCCGAGATCGGGCGGACGCAGATTGACGCCGACGATGCCCCAGGGTCCAAACTCCACCTCCAAGGCGTCGTCCGTGAATTCGGCCTGATGGCAGCGGTGGAAGGCGCCGACGCCGATATGCAGGATGCCGGGCGCGAGGCGCGTCCTGTCATAGGCCGGACGACGGATGTCCGAAGGCAGCCGCCCAATGGTCGACGAACCGAGACGAACCGGATGCGACGCGGCATCCATCAGCCGATGCCGCGCGGCGGCGCGCCAAGCACTGTTTGCTCCATGTCTATGAGTGACCCGGTCAACAGACCGGAGGCGTCGCTCAGCAGAAAGATCGTCAATCGCGCCAATTCCTCGACCGTGAGCAGTCGCTTGAGCGGCAGGTTGGCTGCCGCAATCTCCGCCCAATCCTCGCCCTTGCCGAGCGTGCGCGCCTGCATCTGCTGCTCGGCAGGCGTGGCGACCCAGCCCATGTTGATGCCGTTGACGCGAATTCGGTCGGCCAGATGCGCGTTGGCGACGTTGCGCGTCAGCGTCGAAAGCGCGCCCTTGGAGGCGGAGTAGATGGCGAGTTCCGGCGCGCCGCAATGGGCGTTGATCGACAGGATGTTGACGATCGAGCCCGGCGCGTTGCGGGCCTTCATGTCGTTGACGGCCGCCTGCATCAGAAAGAAGGGCGCGCGCGCGTTGACCGAGAACAGACGGTCCCAATCGTCGAGCGACCCCGCGGCCAGCGAGGCGCGGTCGGTCAAGCCCGCCGCGTTGACAAGGCAATCGATTCTTCCAAGTTTTTGCAGCGCTTCCGACATGACCCGCGCGGGCGCGTCGGGCTCCGCGAGATCGGCCTGGATGAAGTGAGCGGGGCGGCCGTCACGCGCCAAGGCGGCGGCTACGGCCTCGCCGCGTTCCGCATTGCGGCCGACGATGGCGATCGCCGCGACATCGCTGTCGACGGCCAGCCGCGCGATCGCCTCGCCCAACCCCTGTGTGCCGCCGGTGACGATCAGAGTCTTCCCTTGCAAAGAGATGATCAACAATCCCTCCCGGTCGACGGCTTCAGCATATTTCCATTTCCTTTTTTCCAGAATTTTCTTTTCAAGGCAAGCCCTCGGTTGACGACCGCTCTCGCGCCTCAGCGATCGATCTGGCTGCCGAGGCTGACGATGATCGACTGGCACAGGACCATGGCCGGAACCTGCGACCGGAAGTGGCCGAGCCGCGCCTCCTTGACGAACAACGCGTACTTGCCGAGGGACGCCACCGGGCTGAGTTCGTTGTCGGTGATGACGAGCAGGACCTTGCCTCGCCTGTGCGCCGCCTTGGCGAGTTCGACGGTCTCGGGCGTGTAGTCGTCGAAGGTCAGGACGAGAAGCACGTCGTCGGGACCCATCGCGGCCAGTTGCTGCTCGCGCATCGCGCCGAGATTGTCGATCAGATGCGAGCGCTTGCCGACGCGCGAGAACCCGTAATAGGAATACGCCCCCACGCCGTAAGCGCCCCTCGCCGCCGCGATGTGGACGGCCCCCGGTCCGCGCAAGGTCTCGACGAAGCCGCGCAGCACGCTTGCGTCGACATCGTCGCGAAGCCGGAGCAGGGCGTCCATGGCCGCGAGCAGGAACGTGTCGAACACGATCCGGGGATCGTCCAGCGCCAAGTCGGCGGAATTGGCCTTGCCGGGCGCGTCCGACAGCGCCTTCATTCGGTCGGCATAGGTCATCCTCGGTCCGACCAGCCGCTGGCGGAACACGTTCTGCAGCGCGTTGAACCCGTCGAAGCCCATTTCCTTGACGAAACGTGAAATCGTCGACGGATGAGTGCCGGCCTGGCGGGCAAGCTCGACGATGGTGTAGATCGCGACATCCTCGGGATTGTTGAGGAAGAATTGCGCGACCTGCTGCAACCGCTTGCTCAATTTGGACTTGCGGCTGGTCAATGCCGAGACGAGGCCCGCATAGTCTTCGGCAGCGCCCTCACCTGTCGACACGCTCTCTCCGTCCCTCGCCACGAGTCAGCGCCTCGGTCCTTTATGCGTTCTTAGCGTGTTCGACCATCGACGGAAACGAAATCCCAAGCTTTCGCCCGCCACCGTCCGGCAGCGACGCAATACACGATGCTTCGGTTTGTCTGCACCTGTTGCGCCAAAGCCGACCGGCGGAAAAAAGCACCGCGTAAACCTTATCGGGGCGTCGTCGCAAGCCTCGCGCAACCATATGTTTGTTTTAACGTTTCTACGGGACACTGAAGTTCGATTCGCCAACGGGATTGCTGATTCGTTGGGCAGGACATCGGGTTCGGGAGGGAATCCGGCGGTCGGCAAAAAATTGAGGTCCCGAGGAGAGGAACGATGCCGCGCTTTTACTTCGACACGCATGACGGCGAAGAATTGCATGCCGACCCGCTGGGGTCGGATTTCGCTAATTCCCGGCTCGCGCACCAGGACGCCATCACAACGCTCTACGAAATGTCGGGACGCCCGCTCAGCAACGCGGCGCGGCGCGAAATGTGGATCAAGGTGCGGGACGAAAAGGGGAAATCCGTTGCCGAGGCCTCAGTCAGCGTCGGTTCGAACGCGCCAGACCTCGAAAGCATTCCGGTTCCGGCCAAACGGCAGTTCTGCTGATCTGCTTATCCTGCCGGGCGCCCGCCGCTTTTTACGTTCCGCCGAGCGGATGGGGCATGTAGCCGACAAAGCCGGCAATTTTCCACGTTCCCATGACCTTGCGGCAAAAGTAGAGCGTTTGCCACTTCAGCCTGTCGACCGCGCCATCGGCCTTGGCGATGACGCCATCGAACTTCTTGTGCAGAACCGCCTTGTCGCCGTCGACATCGATGTCGCGGAGGTTGGTGACGCGGAACAGAGCTTCGCGCAGGGGTTCCGCGAATGCGGTAGCGGCGGTCTCGCCGGCCTGGCGAAGCCACTCGTCGCGATAGATTTCAAGCCGCGGAAATTGCAGCCGCCACGCGTCCGCGTCGGTCAGGAAATGCGCGTGCATGCCGAAAAAGCTGTCGGCGACGAAGTCGCCCTCGACCATCGACCAGTCGCGGCCGAGGAACGCATCGATGTCGCGGTGAACGAGCATCTCCCACAAGGCGTGACGATCCTCGTCGCCGGGCGGAAAAGGGTTCCTGTCGAAGGTCATGACGCTCTCCATTCAGCCGACGCGGCCGCGCGCCGCGACCGGCACGCGCTCCACGACCGCGCCGTCCCGGATCAGGTTGACCGCGTCGAAAAGGTTCGACACGACGCAGACGTGATTGGGAATGATCCGGACCTTTTCGCCGATCGCCGGCTTGCGAGAGCTTGCGCCGAAGTCGCAGACGGCGTGCTCCTCGCTCAACGCCGTCACGATGGCCTCCGGGTAGTCGACGATATGGCCATGGCCGGGCGCTGGACACGTATCGGCGGCGAGGGCCTTCGATCCCGCGTCGAGCACGACGCGGTCCGGCGTCGGATGGCTGACGACGGTCGCAAGCACGGTCAGCGCGCAATCGGCGAGCGCGCCGTGGCCGAACGCGACCTGCATGCGGTCCGAGTAGATGTAGGTGCCCGGCCTATGCTCGGTGACGGATCTGACGATCGCAGACCGGTAAAGGTCGGGCGAGCCGCCGCTCGAGATGGTCGGGATATCGATGCCTTCACGCTCGAACAATGCGATAGCGGCCTGGAACCAGGCCTCGATCTCCGCGCCCTTGCCGCGGGGCGGATAGGTCATCAACCCCTCGAAGCGCAGGCCCGGATGGCCGGCGATCCGCCTGGCGAGCGCAAGCGCGGCTTCCGGCGACTGAACGCCGCAACGGCCCGCGCCGGTGTCGCATTCGACGAGAACCGGCAAGGGACGCGGCGCATCGGAGAAGACGCCGGCGTAGCCATCGATGGTCTCGGCGCTGTCGGCGGCGACCGACAGGGTGATGCGCCCGTGGAGCGCGAGCAGACGCTCCAGCTTGTCGCGGCCAAGGACGTTGTAGGGGATGAAGATGTCGGTCAGGCCGGCATCGGCCATGACCTCCGCCTCGCCCACTTTCTGGCAGGTGATGCCGATCGCGCCGAATTCGAGCTGCCGCCTGGCAAAGAGGGGCAGCTTGTGGGTCTTGATATGCGGGCGCAGCCTCAGGCCGTTGGCCTTGGCGTAGTCGGCGGCGCGCTTGAGGTTGGCTTCGACGATTGCAACGTCGATGACGATGGCCGGCGTATCCAGATCCTCAATCCGCACGTTTCGTCCCTCAGTTCGAGATCAGGTCCAGGAAAGGCAGATTGCCCGCCGAGAGCCCGGCGTCAACATTCAGCGTCGCGCCGGTGATGCCGCTCGCCGCCGGCGAGGCGAGAAATACGGCGGCGCGGGCAACCTCCGCCGCGTCGACCAGGCGGCCGAGCGGATAGAGCCTCTTCACCCTGGCGAGGATTTCCGGCTTTCCGGCGATGCGGTGGTCCCAGGCGCCGGTGCGGATCGAGCCCGGCACGACCGCATTGGCGCGCACGCCGTGACGCCCCTCTTCCGTGGCGATGGCGCGCATCCAGGCGCCGAGCGCCGCCTTGGCGGCCGAATAGGCCGGATTGCCGAAATGGCTGAGCGCATTGACCGACGACACGAAGACGAAGGATGCGCCGCCGGGACAACCACGCATGGCCGGCAGGAGGGCCTGCGACAACATCGCGGCGCCGCGGAAATTCAGGCTCATCTCGCGGTCGAGCGCGTCCGCGGTGACTGCTTCGAGGGTCTCGGCGCGCGTCCAGCCTGCATTGGAGATGACCGCGCAGGGGGCGCCGCCGGCAAGGATGGCATGGGCCGCGCGTTGCACGGCAGGCTGGTCGAGAAGGTCGAAGCGATGCCGCTCCACGATCGCCGGGGCCGAGAGGTCGGCGCCCTCGACATCGCAGGCGACGATACTGGCGTCGGCGCTGGAGAGCACCTCGACGAGGGCGCGACCGACACCGCCGCCGGCCCCCGTGACGACCACGCGTCCCCCGCGAAAATCGACTTTCACCCCGGTTCCCGTCCCGCCATACTCGATCCGAGGGTCAGGATGATCCCGGCCATGTAATAAAGCAACATGGAGGGGGAAAAAATGTTGCTTTCCTACAAAAGGCACATGACGAAGCGCGGCCTCGGTTTTAAGGTCGACGCATCTTATTCCGGTTGCGCAACGGATCGCCACGAGCGCGGCAACGAGCAGGAGACCCTTGTGACCAAACATCATTTTGGCGCGTCGCATGTGCCGCTGTCGCCGGCGGTGAGGGCGGGCGATTTCGTCTTCGTTTCGGGTCAGGTGCCCACTGTCGACGGAAAGGTGGTCGCGGGCGGGATCGCCGAGCAGACGGAGCAGGTGCTGGCGAACGTAAAGGCGGCGCTTGCGCTTGCCGGCTGCGAGATGGACGATGTCGTCAAGACCACGGTCTGGCTGGAGGACCGCGACGATTTCCCGGCTTTCAACGCTGCATACGCCAAGCATTTCCAAACCAATCCGCCCGCCCGCAGCACGGCGGAATCGCGCCTGATGATCGACATCAAGGTCGAGATCGAGGCGATCGCCTACAAGCCGCTCTGACCGGCCAGGCGCTCGCCGCGACGATGACCGGACGTCACGACACCATCCAAAGGGGAGCGATCGATGGGATTTGACCTGCTGCTGAGGGGCGGCCGCGCGGTCGATCCGGCGTCCGGGCTGAACGGTCCGAACGACGTCGCCATCGAGGGCGGAAAGATCGTCGCGATCGAATCGAATCTACCGGCCGACAATGCAGCCAGCGTCATCAATGCAACCGGATGCCTGGTCACGCCCGGCCTGATCGACCTGCACAGCCACGTCTACTGGGGCGGCACGTCGCTCGGCGTCGATGCCGACCGGCTGGCGGCCAAGAGCGGCACGACGACCTTCGTCGACGCGGGCAGCGCCGGGGCGGGCAACATCCTCGGGTTCCGCCGTCATGTCATCGAACGGTCGAAGGTTCGCATCCTCGCCTATCTCAACATCTCCTTCCCCGGCATCTTCGCCTTTTCGCACAGCGTGATGGTCGGCGAAAACGGCGACCTGCGGCTCTGCGAGCCGCGCGAGGTGGTAGCCGCGGCGGCCGAGCACCGCGAAATCGTCGTCGGCGTGAAAGTGCGGTCGGGCCGCTTCGCGGGCGGGACGAGCGGCATCGCGCCGGTCGACCTGGCCCTCGAAGCGGCGGACGCCATCGGCCTGCCGCTGATGGCCCATATCGACGAGCCGCCGCCCGGGCGCTCTGAGGTGCTGCCGCGGCTGCGGCGCGGCGACATCCTGACCCATTGCTTCCGGCCGTTCCCCAACGCGCCGGTGTTCGCGTCGGGCGCGGTGCGGCCCGACATGCGGCTGGCGCGCGAGCGCGGCGTGATCTTCGACATCGGCCACGGCATGGGCTCGTTCGACTTTTCCGTGGCGCGCGCCATGCTGGCCGACGGGCTCGCGCCGGACGTGATCAGCAGCGACGTGCATCTCTATTGCGTCGACGGGCCGGCCTTCGACGTGCTGGTCTGCATGTCCAAGCTGATGGCGCTCGGCATGACGCTCGCCGACGTCCTGCGCGCGGCGACCTCGAAGCCGGCCGACGTGATCGGCCGGCCGGACCTCGGACGGCTGTCGGTCGGCGGCATCGCCGATGTCGCGGTGCTGCGCGAAACGCCGGGGCGTTTTCCGTTCCATGATTCCACCGGCGAAGAACTGGTTTCCGACATGCGGCTCATTTCGGAAGGCATCGTCGTGGGCGGGGTATGGCAGCCGAACGAGACCAAGGACGGCGAGGACGAGACGACGTGCTTCCACCCGGCGGGGCGAACAACGCATGTCGCCATCGCGGCGCGGCATTTCCGCTGTTCGCAAGTCTGAACCTGCCGGTCCTGCAGGCATAGCGCGAGCCCTCCCGTCGCCACGCCCGCTTTCGCGTCTGGCCGCTGTATGAGTCGGGAAACGGCGCATGGCTTCGCGCCTATGGATTTTAGTAGTGACGCGTCGCCATCCGCCGCGGTGGTCTGCTTCCCCCAACCGCCGCGCCCCCCTGTTACCGGGGCGCCTTGGTTCGGGGACCGGGTTTCAGGGCTCATCACCCAAATCCTGCTACCGTTGCAGGACCAACCCGGGACCGCCTTGCCTGGATGCTCGGTTATGCACATCCGTTCCCCAGCAAGCAGCACGGGGATTATGGAGGAGTAAGGATGGCCGGGGGATGGAATTCGAGCGCCGCGCGTTCTGAAGCACCCCTCATCCGACATCGCTCCGCTCGGCCACCTTCTCCCACAAGGGGGAAGATAGAGAAAAATCATTGGCTTGCTCGAACAGCGGAGGTCTTGAAGACCGCCTCCTTCGGGTTAAGAATTCTTACGAGGCCAAAAAATCGACCCCATCTTGCCCCTCCGCTGAGTCTGCGGGGTCGGCTGTCCATAGACCGGGGTCGGAATCCCTTCCATGCGCGCCTTGATCTGGATCGCAAGGAATTTCGAATAGAAGCGCGAGAGCGCGAGGTTGCCGCCGTGGAACCACAGCGCCGGGTGCGCCGTCGGCTTCCACATGTTGAGCGGGTCGCCGGCCCAGGGGCCGGGGTCGCCCTTCGTTCCCGAGCCAAGGCCCCAGCAGCGGCCGACCGCGTCCGCAGCCTCGCGCGAGACGATCCGCGCGACGGTCTCGTGCATGGACTGGAAGCCGGTGCAGGCGATGACGGCGTCAGCCGCGATTTCCGAGCCGTCGCCGAGCACGAGCCCGGTCGGCGTCAGGCGCTCGACCGAGACGCCGCTTTTCACCTCGATCTCACCGTCGATGATCAATTGCGACGCGCCGACGTCGATGTAGTAGCCGGAGCCGGTGCGCCAGGCCTTCATCATCTGGCCGGTCTCGTCTTCGCCGAAATCGATCGCGAAGCCTGCTTTCACGAGCGCGGCGTAAAAATCGGCATCCTTTTGGCGGATGTGGTCGTAAAGCGGCTTCTGGCCGTCGGGCAGCAGCGCGTAGGGCATCGAGGCGCCGATCATGTCGGCCCGATCGACGGTGATGCCAGCGGCGAGCGCGGCTTCCGAATAGATGTCGAAGCCGAGTTCCATCAGCGTCCCCGATCTGACGACGGTCGTCGGCGAGCGCTGGATCATGATGACCTCGGCGCCGCTCTCCCAGAGGTCGACGGCGATGTCATGGGCCGAACTCGCCGCGCCGATCACCGCGACGCGCTTGCCGGCATAGCGGTCGCCGTCGACATATTGGCTGGAATGGATGATCTCGCCGCAAAATCCAGCCTCGCCCGGCAGCGGCGTCATGCGCGGCGGGCCGTAGGCGCCGGTCGCGAAAACGAGTTGCTTCGGCTTCAGCACGATTTTCTCGCCGTCGCGATCGACCACCACCGTCCATATCTTTTCGACCTCGTCGAACGAGGCACGCGCGCAGGTCGAGGACGTCCAGTAGTTCAGCTCCATGACACGGGTGTACATTTCGAGCCAGTCGCCCATCTTGTCCTTGGGCGTGAAGACCGGCCAGTGGTCGGGGAACGGCAGGTAAGGCAGATGGTCGTACCAGACCGGGTCGTGCAGGACGAGTGTGCGGTAGCGATTGCGCCATGAATCGCCGGCGCGGGCATTCTTCTCCAAGATGATCGTCGGCACGCCGAGTTGCTTCAGCCGCGCGCCGAGCGCGATGCCGCCCTGCCCGCCGCCGATGACGACGCACCAAGGCTGCTCGGTGACGCCGAGCGCGGCTTCCTCGCGTCTGCGCCGGTCGGTCCAGGTCACGCGATCGCGGGTCGCGCCATGCGCCACGCCGAGCGGACGGGTCGGACCCTCGCGTTCCTCGAAACCCTTGAGCTCGGTCATGGCGGTGAACAGCGTCCGGGCGCGGCCGTCGCGCAGACGCATCATGCCCTCGCAACGCGCAACCGCCGTCTCGAAGGCGAACCAGGCTTCGACCGACTTGTCGTTCGAGACAGCTTGCCCGGAGAGCGTCCATGCCGTCGGCGCCGCCGCGGCGAGCGTGGCCGCGAGCATGGCGCGGACCGCGTCGCGGCCCTCCGCGGTCTTGATGTTCCAGGTAAAGGCCAGCAGGTCGCGCCAGTAGCAATCGTCGACGAACAGCGCGATGGCCGCTGCGACATCGCCGGCATCGAGCGCGGCGGCAAACTTCGCAAGCCAAACTTCGGCCTGTTTCGTCGGCGCGGCTTCCAGCATCCGGTGCTCCTTTCCATTCGTCCCGAAGGTCCGGTCGTCTCAGGCCGCCCGTCAATCGCCAAGCGGCTCCATTTCCAGGCCGGCGCGGTGGTTCTGCATGTTGTATTTGATGCGGCGCAAGGTCTCGCGCGCCGAGGCGTCGAGCTTGTAGCCGGCGGCCACCGCCATCAGGTCGATCGCCGCCAGGAAGGCGAAGCGCAGCGCCGTCGGCTTCAGCGTGTCGGGATATTCGGGGACTGACACGGTCAGCCTCACGTCGCAGACCCGCGCGAGTTCGGCGCCGGGCGCGGTGACGCAAATGGCGTGGGCGCGGTAGTGCCTGGCGAGTTCGACCGCCTCGATCACCTCGCGGGTGCGGCCGGTGGCCGAGATGGCGATGACGAGATCGTTCGGCTTCAGCGTCGAGACGGTCATGCGCATCACATAGGGATCGCTGCAGGCGCTGACGGCGATCCCGTAGCGGAACAGCCGGAACTGGGTTTCCTGCGCCAGCGCCGACGAACTGCCGCCGAGGCCGAAAACGACGATCTGCCGGGCCTGCGCGATCAGCGCGGCCGCCTTCTCGACCTCACCTGGATCGAGCTGGCGCTCTGCCTCCTGCAAGGCGCGCCGCGCTTCGGCGAAGACGGCGTTCCAGAACGGCATGCGATCGCCGTCATCGCCCTGCGCGGCCGGCTTTGCGAGGAAGAGCGCGCCGACGACCAGGCTCTGCGCGAGCTTGAGCTTGAAGTCGCGCACGCCCTCGCAGCCGATGGCGCGGCAAAAGCGCGTGACCGTCGGCTCGCTGACATCGGCGCGGCCGGCGAGCAGCGCATTGGAGGCGTCGACGGCGAAGCGGACATCGTCGAGCACGACATTGGCGACCCGGCGCTCGGCCGGCCGCAGATCGGGGTAGGCGTCCTTGATCAGCGATATGATGTCGGGAATGCGCCGCGAACCGTCCGCGCGCCCGTCCGGCGCGGACGCCGACCAGCCCTCGCCAGCATCGAGCGCGAGCCTCGCCGCCTCGTCTTCGTCACCCCCGTCGTTGCGCCGCGTCACCTGATCCGACATTGTCCATTCCGAGCCGGGCACGGCGCATGGTGCGGTCGCCGCACCGTCGTCGGCACAACTATGTAGGAAAGCAACATGGCTGACAAGTTTCAATTAAGTTGCTGATTTCAATATGTTGAGCAATCGACACGATTGTTGTCGGGCAAGTCGCGCGGCGCCGCTTGACAGAAAAGTAGGTTAGTTACACATTGATTTTCAGCAGATTTTTCTGCTGTCCGGCAATTCGGAGGACGCGTGAACGCGGGCGACGAGGCCATACCGAAGCTTGCCGTTAAGGACGCGAGCAAGCTCTATCACACCGCCTCGGGCGATCTTCTGGCCCTCGACCGGTGTTCGCTGAGCGTCCGCGCCAACGAGATCGTCTCTGTCGTCGGGCCGTCGGGCTGCGGGAAGACGACGCTGCTGTGGTCGATGTCGGGGCTTCACCGCTTGTCGCTCGGGGAGATCGCGCTCGATGGCATGACGATCGCCGGGCCGCATCCGGAGATCGCCATGGTGTTCCAGGACGCCAACCTCCTGCCGTGGCGCGACCTCGACGCCAACGTCAACTTCCCCTTCGAGATCAGGGGCGAGAAACCAGACCGGCCGTGGATCGAGCATCTGCTGCGCCGCGTCGGGCTCGAAGGCTTTGGCGGCAAGTTCCCGCGCGAACTTTCCGGCGGCATGCAGCAACGCGCGGCGATCGTGCGCGCGTTGGCGCTCAAGCCGTCCGTGCTTTTGATGGACGAGCCTTTCGGGGCGCTCGACAGTTTCACGCGCGACGAGATGAACCGGCTGGTCGAGGAGATCTGGCTCGACGCGCCCACCACGATCGTCTTCATCACGCACAGCATCGACGAGGCGATCTTCCTGTCGGACCGCGTGATCGTGCTTTCGCCGCGCCCGGGCCGCGTCGCCCGGGAATATGCCGTACCATTCGCGCGGCCGCGCTCGCTGGAGATCATGTCGACCAAGGATGTCTTCGACCTGACCAACGCGATCAGAAAAGACATCGTCGGCGGGCGCATCGGCGCCAAGGCGCGGCCGGGCGCCGTGCTCGAGCCGGTTCATTAGGAGCGGGCGGGTGAGCCAGAGCGACGCCATCCCGGAATTCCACAAGGGCCAGGACGGCGTCGGGGTCGCCAATCTGTCGGCCTTCGCCAGCGCGCCTCGCATACGGTCGGGCGCGGAAGTCATGGCGATCATCGCGGTCGCCGTCATCATCATCGGCGGGCTCGAACTAGCGCTGCGCGCTTTCGCGGTGCCGCAATACATCATGCCCGCGCCGAGCCTGATCGCGTACGCGCTGGTCGACGAGTTTCCGCTGATTGCGCCGCATCTCGGCTACACGCTGATCGAACTCGGCGCAGGGTTCGCAATCGGGGCGCTCGTCGGGCTGGTCCTGGCGGCCGTGGTGACGCAATTCCCGTTCGCCGAGAAGATCATCGCGCCCTACATCCTGCTGCTGGTCACCACGCCGATGCTGGCGCTGGTGCCGCTGCTCATCCTGCGCTTTGGCTTCGGATTCACGCCGCGCATCATCGCGGTGGCGCTGGCGGCCGGGCCGATGGTGATGATCAACGCCGCGACCGGCTTCCGGCGCGTCGACAGCGCCAAGATCGCGCTCGCCCGCTCATACGGGGCCAGCACGCTGCAGATCTTCTGGAAAATCCGCGCGCCGATGGCGCTGCCGATGATCCTCGTCGGGCTGATGATCGGCGCGATCTTCGGGCTGCTGACGGCGGTCGGCGCGGAAATGGTGGGCGGCGGCTTCGGGCTGGGCAACCGGCTCACGACCTACTCCTCGATGATCCAGATGCCGCAATTCTTCGCCGTAGTGCTGATGCTCTCGATCCTCGGCATCCTGATCTACGTGATTTTCTTCCTGATCGGGAAGAGATGGGCAAGCTGGGAGGCTTGAATTGCGGACTGCCATACCGATCGTGCTGACGGCAAACAATCACACTGAATGAACAATCAACAACAGGGGAATGACATGACGTATCCGACGACAACCAATCCTTTCGGTGGCGCGATGAGCCGCCGCACGTTCCTGCAGGTGAGCGCCACGGGCGTTGTGACCGCATCTGCGCTCGGGGCGTCGGGACTGACGGCGCGGGCCGAGCCGTACTCGACCTTCACCTGGATCTCGCCGCGCGGCACGCTCGAAGTGCTCGACGATTTCCCCTATTGGGCGGCCAAGAAGGCCGGCTATTTCGGCGACCTCGCAACCGACATGCAGCCGGGCCCGTCCGACGGCACGGCAACGGTCAAGTTCGTCGATGTCGGGCAGGCCGACATGGGCTTCCCCTCGCCGGGCGTGTTCTCCTTCGCGATCCAGAACGGCATGAAGCTGAAATCCGTGTTCCACATGGGCGCGCGCGACACGTTCTCGATCGCCTTCCGCAAGGGCGAGGGCTCGAAGGATCTGAAGTCGCTCGAAGGCAAGACCTTCCTGCTCGGCTCGGCGGCATGGCAGTCGATCGTCGACCCGATGCTGGCCGCCCAGGGCGTGGACGTGAAAAAGGTGAAGTATGTCGAAGCGGGCTGGCCGACCTGGGGCACCGCGCTCGCGGGCGGCCAGGGCGACGCGGCGTTATCGTGGGAGGGCCTGCGCGCGGAATGGATCGCGACCGGGCTGAAGTTCGACTACTGGCTCGGCGTAAAGAACTCGAAGCTGCCGGCCAACACCTTCGTGGTGCGCGCGGCCGACCTCGAAGACCCCGACCGCAAGGCGTTCCTCAAGAAGTACCTGCGCGGCTGGGCGATGGGCCTCGAATTCGGCTACCAGAACCCGCGGGCGGCGGTCGAGGCGGTGTTCGAGCAGTTCCCGACGCTCGCCAAGAACCTCGGGCCGGCACTCGGCACGACCTCGATCCTGCAGCAGATCAACGTGTTCCGTGGCGACATGGACAAGCGCGGCGGCTGGGGCTCGCACGACATGGCGAGCTGGCAGGGCTTCTTCGACGAGATCCACAAGATCGGCCAGATCACCAATCCGGTTAAAGCGGAGGATGTCTGCACCAACGAACTGATCGGCCCGGCCAACGATTTCGACAAGGCCAAGGTGAAGGCGGATGCCGACGCGGTGAAGCTGACGGAGGGATTTGCGGCGCTCGATGTCGAGACGATCAAGGCGCACATGTTCGACGACGAGGTGTGAGCCAGCGCACGGCTTCCTCGCCAGCACACACGCCCCCTCCACCACGCTGCGCGTGGTCCCCCTCCCCGTAAACGGGGGAGGATCAAGGTCGCGCAAACGTCTCCGATGATCCTCCCCTGCGAAGCGGGGGAGGGGAACCGCCGAAGGCGGTGGAGGGGGCGCGGCGGCACTGAAAGCCGAAGCGAGAGTTCTGAACCCGGGAGGCCCAATTGACCAACAAAATCAAAATCCTCGTCGTCGGGCTGGGCAACATGGGCGCCAGCCACGCAAGTGCGTACCACCGCAATCCGAGCTTCGAGATCGTCGGGCTGACGAGCCGGTCGATCAAGGACAGGACGATTCCGGACGAGCTCGCGGGCTATCCGCTATTCTCGGATTTCGGCGAGGCGCTGGCGAGCGCCAGGCCGGACGCCGTTTCGATCAACAGCTGGCCCAATACCCATGCCGAATTCGCGCTGAAGGCGATCGACGCGGGGTGCCACGTCTTCATGGAAAAGCCGATCGCGACCACCATCGACGACGCCGAAAGAGTCGTCGCGGCGGCGCGCGCCAGCAACAGGAAGCTGGTGCTCGGCTATATCCTGCGCGTCCACCCGTCCTGGGTGAAATTCATCGAGATGGGCAGGACGCTCGGCAAGCCGCTGGTCATGCGGCTCAACCTCAACCAGCAATCGAGCGGCCCGGCGTGGCACTGGCACAAGAATCTCATGGATTCGCTGACGCCGATCGTCGACTGCGGCGTCCACTATGTCGACGTGATGTGCCAGCTGACGGGCGCCAAGCCGGTGCGCGTCCACGGCATCGGCGCAAAGCTCTGGGCCGACGCCGCCCAGCAGAATTACGGCCACCTCCACGTCACCTTCGACGACGGGTCGGTCGGCTGGTACGAGGCCGGCTGGGGTCCGATGATGAGCGACCAGGCCTATTTCGTGAAGGATGTCATCGGGCCGAACGGCGCGGTCTCGATCGTCGCCAACCAGTCCGACCGCGCCGGGAAGGAAGCCGCCGAACTCTCCGATTCCGCCGATATCGACCGGCACACCAAGACGGACGCGATCAAGATCCACCATTCGACGGTCGACGCCGACAAGAACTTTTCGAAGCCCGACGAGATCTTCTCGATGACGGACGAACCCGGCCACCAGGACCTCTGCGACCGCGAGCAGGCCTTCTTCCTGAAGGCGATCCTGGAGGACATCGACTTGTCGGACTCGATGGATGCCGCCGTCAACAGCCTGCGCATCGTGCTGGCCGCCGAACAGAGCATCGCCGAACAGCGAGCGGTGGAACTGGCCTGAACGCTTGCATCGCCTGCGCCGAAACCCGACCGATGCATTATGAAGCGCGCGATTGTCCGATCGAATCGCGGGAGTTTTCATGACGCAGCGCTGGCCAAGGCGGATCTGGATCGTTCGGCACGGCGAGAGCCTCGGCAACGTCGCGCGGCAGGCCGCGCAGCGCAACGGCCTCGCCAATATCGACATCGCCGAGCGCGACGTGGACGTCCCTCTCAGCCCGCTCGGGGAGCGCCAGTCGGTCGCGCTGGCGCGCTGGTTCGCTGCGATGGAGCCGGACGATCGGCCAAATCTCCTGATCAGCTCGCCCTATCGGCGCGCGTTGCAGACCGCTGACCTGATCCGCGCCGGCGGCGGGCTGCACGCAAAGACGCCGCCGACGCTGATGGACGAGCGGCTGCGCGAGAAGGAGTTCGGCATTCTCGACCGGCTGACGGCGGCCGGCGTGGCGGAAAAATATCCCGACCAGACCGAGTTCCGCCGCCTGCTCGGGAAATTCTACCATCGGCCGCCGGCCGGCGAGAGCTGGTGCGACATCATCCTGCGGCTGCGCAGCGCCTTCGACACGATCAGCCTGCATCACAGCGAGCAGCGCGTGCTGATCGTGGCGCACGAGGTCGTCGTGTTCTGCATGCGCTACCTGCTCGAAAACCTCACGGAAGCCGAAATCCTGGCGATCGACGCGCGGGGCGACGTGGTCAATTGCGGGGTGACCGAATATGCCTTCGATCCGGACGGCGACGGCCATCGCGGACTCGTCCTCGAACGGTTCAATTTCGCCGCGCCGCTGGAACAGGGCGGCGCCGAGATCACCTCGGCGCCCGACATCGCGGTTGCGGCGCGGTGACCGCGCGGGCGATCAGGGCCATTTCACCACGGGCGGCAGGCTCGACAGGATGGACGAGACGTTGCCGCCGGTCTTGAGGCCGAAAATCGTGCCGCGGTCGTAAAGTAGATTGAACTCAACATAGCGACCGCGCCGGATCAGCTGCTCCTCGCGGTCGGCGTCGGTCCAGGCGGCGTCGAAACTGGCGCGGACCAATTTCGGGTAGACCGACAGGAAGGCGCGGCCGACATCCTGCACGAAGGCGAAGTCGGCGTCCCAGCCGCCGGCCGCCTCGACGGAATGGAGCCAGTCGAAGAAGATGCCGCCGACGCCGCGCATCTCGCCGCGGTGCGGCAGGGAGAAATACTCGTCGCACCAGGCCTTATAGCGCGGATAGTCGGCGACGGCATGGCGTTCGCACGCGCCGCGCATCGCCCCATGAAACGCGATCGTGTCGGGGTCATCCTGGGTCCTGCGGCGGTCGAGCACCGGCGTCAGGTCGGCGCCGCCGCCGAACCAGCGGCGGGACGTAACCACCATGCGGGTGTTCATGTGAACCGCCGGCACGTTGGGATTGCACGGATGCGCGATCAGCGAGATGCCGCTCGCCCAGAAACCCGGTTCGTCCTCGCCGCCCGGCATCTGCTTGCGGAATTCGGGTGAGAATTCCCCGTGGACAGTGGACGTGTGGACGCCGACCTTCTCGAAGACGCGGCCATGCATCATCGACATGACGCCGCCGCCGCCCTCACCCTCGTCGCGCCGCCAGGGCGTCCGCTCGAAGCGGCCGGCCGGGCCTTGGGCTCGAGGATTGGCGACCTCGTCCTCGATCCGCTCGAAGGCCGCGCAGATGTCGTCGCGCAGCGCCTGGAACCAGGCTTGCGCCGCCGATTTCCTGTGCTCGATGTCGGCGGGCAGGCCGGCGGGGATGTCGGGTTTTTCCATTCGTGATCGTCCGCGGCGCAATGATGTCGCCGCTGCAAAGCACGAAGTCCGCCGTCAGCGCAACCCGGGCGGAGGCAGAGCGTCAAGAGGCCTTCTTGCGGCCGTGATAATTCTTGTCGATCCGCTCCATCAGATACTCGCCATAGACGACCGGCCGATATTTCGGCGTCGATCCCGGCGGGATGCAGGTCGGCAACGTCTCGACGGTCGTGTCCATCGCGGGATCGAAGAAGAAGGGCTGCGAATAGCGCTCGCGGCCCGAACGGTTGACGACGCGATGCGGGGTCGACACGAAGCGGTCGTTCGACCAGCGCGCGAGGATGTCGCCGACATTGAGGACGAAGGTGTCGGGGATCGGCGGCGCGGCGATCCAGTCGCCGGCTTTGTTGCGCACTTCCAGCCCGCCGACATCGTCCTGCGCGAGCAGCGTGATGAAGCCATAATCGGTGTGCGGCGCGGAGCCGAACAGGCCTGCTTCCTCCGGCTGGGTCGGGTAGTGCAGCAGGCGCAGGAAGGTCGTCGGCTTCAGAAAATGCGGCGCGAGCGCCTGCGCCGGGAGACCGAGCGCGACCGCGGCGGTCTCGACCATGCGGCGGGCGAGACCGGTCATGTGCCGGACATAGATCTCGATCGTGGCGCGGAAGCCGGGAAGCACGGCTTCGTCGGGCCATCGATTGGCTCCCTGCAGCGGCTTTCCGGCGAGCGCGTCCGGATCATCCGCCGCGACCTCGTCCATGATCATCAGCGATTCGCTCCGGTTGGGCTTGCTGACGGCGGCGACGGACGAGGTGACGATGGTCGAGGTGTCGAAGCCGAGATAGCCGCGGAAATTGTGGTTGATCCCGAGCTTCATCTTTTCGTCGAGCGGCAGGGCGTGGAACCGCCTGCCGGCCTCGCGCACCGCCTCGACGCTGTCGCGCGGCACGCCGTGGCCGGAGATGTAGACGAAACCCGTGGTCTCGAGATGAGCGCCGAGCGCTTCGGCGACAGCCTTGGCGTCCGCCGCATCGCCGGTCGAAAGTCGGGACACGTCGAGAACCGGGATTTCGGAAAAGTCGCCGCGTTCGAGCAAGCCCATGTCAATTTCACCTTGAACAGAAAATACAGAACTGTATGTTACGCTTCCGCATTTGGCAACGGCTTCTGGCAAGCTGCCGTGGCTTGACCTCCGGGGGGAGCATGGCGCCGCGCAAGATCATCATCGACACCGATCCGGGCCAAGACGACGCCTTCGCGATCCTGTTCGCGCTCGGCTCGCCGGCCGAACTCGATGTCGTGGCGCTGACCACGGTGGGCGGCAACGCGCCGCTGGCGCTGACCTCCAGGAACGCGCTGAAGGTTCTGGAACTCGCCGGACGCGCCGACATCCCGGTCCATGCCGGCTGCCCGGGCCCGATCGTCAAGCCGCTGCTGACGGCGGAGCACGTGCATGGCGCGTCGGGACTGGACGGGACCGACCTGCCGGAGCCGGCGACGCCGCTGCAAGCGCAGCATGCGGTGAATTTCCTGGTCGAGACGATCATGGCGGCGCCGCAAGGCGACCTCACCGTCTGCACGCTCGGACCGATGACCAACCTCGGCATGGCGATGGCGATGGAGCCCAGGATCGTCGGGCGCATCCGCGAGGTCGTGCTGATGGGGGGCGGTTTCTTCCAGGGCGGCAACGCCACGCCGGCGGCCGAATTCAACATCTTCGTCGACCCGCACGCCGCGCATATCGTGTTCGAGTCGGGCGCGCCGATCACCATGGCCTCGATCGACTGCACCTATACCGCGCTGATGACCCCGGACTGGCTGCAATCGCTGCGGGCCACCGGGAAGCGCGCGGCGATCGAGGCGGCCAACATGGCGGATTTCTACCGAAAATACGGGTCGCATAAATTCACCACGGAGGCGCGGCCGATCCACGACGCCTGCGTCACCGGCTTCCTGCTCGCGCCGCAGCTTTACGAGCAGAAGCAGTGCAACGTCACGATCGAGTTGCAGTCGCCCGAGACGATCGGCATGACGATCGTCGACTGGTGGCACGTGACCGGCAAGCGCAGGAACTGCAACGTGTTGCGCCGCATCGAGCCGGACGGGTTCTTCGCGCTGATGCTGGAGCGGATCGGTCGATTGAACTAGGCGCGCGACCCGAATTCCGCCCGGCCGGGCGGGCCGGGATGGTGGCAGGCGACGGACTGGCCGCCGACATCGGCCAGTTCGGGCACGACGGCCCTGCAGATGTCGGTCGCGCGCGGGCAGCGGTTGTGCATCGGACAACCGGGCGGCACGTCGATGGGGCTCGGGATCTCACCGACCAGGATCAGGCGCTGGCGGCGCTTCTCGCGCACCGGGTCGGGCAGCGGCACGGCCGACAGCAGTGCATGGGTATAGGGATGGAGCGGGTTGCGGAACAGCGTCTCGCGGTCCGCGAATTCGACGATGCGGCCGAGATACATCACCGCGATGCGCTGGCAGACGTGCGCGATGACGCCGAGATCGTGGCTGATGAAGAGCAGCGCGAGGTCGAGCCGCCGCTGCAGATCGCGGATGAGATTCAGGATCTGCGCCCGGACCGAGACATCGAGCGCCGACACCGGCTCGTCGGCGACGACGAAATCCGGCGCGCCGGCGATGGCGCGGGCGATGACGACGCGCTGGCGCTGGCCACCCGACAGTTCGTGCGGAAAACTGTCCCTCAGGCCCTCCGACATGCCGATCATGTCGAACAACTCGCGCATGCGAGCCGCGATCTTTTCGCGCGCGCCAAAACCCTGGTTGCGCAGATGCTCGGCGATGGCGTCGCCGGCGGTCATGCGCGGGTTGAGCGCGGAGGAGGGGTCCTGGAAGATCATCTGGCTGCGCCGGCGCAGCGTGCGGACCGCGCCGGCGTCCATCGCCGCGATGTCCCGCCCGTCGAAGGCGATCTTGCCGGAGGTGGGCGCATGGATGCGCAGCAGGCAGCGGCCGAAGGTTGACTTGCCCGAACCGCTCTCGCCGATCAGGCCGACGATCTCGCCGCGGTCGATGGCCAGCGACACGCCGTCGAGCGCGCGCAGGACCTTCGCCGGGCGGAAAGGGGCCGACGGGCCGACGCGGAAATGCATGCGGACGGCGTCGGCCTGGACGAGCGGCGCGCCGGTGCGGGCGACGGCGGTCACGCAGGCGCGCTCGCGACAGTGGAGGGAGCGGCAAGTTCGGCGCTGAACCAGCAGGCGGCGAGGTGGTTTCGCGCTTTCGTCTCCAGCGGCGGCGCCCGGTCCCAGCAGACCGGCCGGGCCAGATGGCAGCGCGGAGCGAATTTGCAGCCAGCCACGTCGCGGCTCGATCCGACGCTGCCGGGAATGGTCACCAGATCGGCGCCGATGAAGGCATCCATCCTCGGCGCCGAATTGAGGAGACCGAGCGTGTAGGGGTGCAGCGGACGGGCGAACAGCGCCTCTGTCGGCGCGCTTTCGACGATGCGCCCGGCATACATCACGGCGACGCGGTCGCACATGCCGGCGACGACGCCGAGGTCGTGGGTGATGAGGAGGACGGAACTGCCGGTTCGATCGCAGACATCGTTCATGAGATCGAGGATCTGCGCCTGGACCGTGACATCGAGGGCCGTAGTAGGCTCGTCGGCGATGATCAGCCTGGGGTCGCAGGCGATGGCGCCGGCGATCATCACGCGCTGGCACATGCCGCCCGAAAGTTCGTGCGGATAGGCCTTCGCCCGGCGGGCCGCATCCGGGATGCCGACCGAGGCAAGCAGGTCGACCGCGCGCGCCATCGCCGCGCGGCGCGACAGCTTCGCATGCGCCTGCAGCACCTCGGCGATCTGGACGCCGACGGGGAGCATGGGGTGCAGCGCGGCGGCGGCATCCTGGAAGATCATCGCGATCCGCCCGCCGCGCAGCCGGCGCATGCGGCGATCGTCCATGGCGAGGATGTCCTCGTCCTCGAAGACGATCGCCCCGCCGGCATAGTGCTGAGGCTCGAGCAGCCGCATCAACGCGAGCGACAGCGTGCTCTTGCCGCAGCCGCTCTCTCCCACCAGGCCGAGCTTCTCGCCGGGCGCGAGTTGCAGGCAGACGCCATCGACGGCGCGCAGCGGCCCGTCGTCGGTGCGAAAATCGATCGAGAGGTCGATCACGTCCAGCATGCATCGCCACTGTAGCGGGCGCCGCGTGGCGATGCCACTCTTTCGGGCAGCCGAGAATCCCGCACGCATCATTGACAGCGGGCCGCCGATCCGCTGACATACAGGCCTGTCCGTCCGCCTTTGCAAAGCGTCAAGGCCGGGCGGCGGCGAGACATCTGCACGCACGGCCACTTCACCCGCAGGGCGCGACAGCGCCGCCACCACCACAGGGGAACGCGATGACGGATCATCCGGAAGACACCAGCGAGACAACCAAGCGCGGCCTCAGCCGACGGCAGATCCTCGGCGGCGCGGCCCTGCTCGGCGCGACGGCGGCGGCCGGATCGGCCGGCGCTTTTCCGCTGCAAGCCGTTCTGCGCGGACAGGCCGTATCTCGCGACCTGATCCTGGCCAGCGCCTCGGGCGAAGGCACGATCATTCTGGGCGTCACGCAGGAGGCGACCAACTTCAACCCGCTGCTCTACGTCAACACCGGCATCGAGACGATCGTCGAGGTCGCGGTCTTCGATTCGCCCTGGACGATCAACGACAAGGGCGACTTCGTCGCCAACCTCGCCACCGAAGTGCCCACCGTCGAGAACGGCGGCATTTCCGCGGACGGCCTCGACTGGACGATCAAGCTGCGCAGCGGCGTGAAATGGCATGATGGGCAGCCCTTCACGGCCAAGGACGTGGTGTTCACCTACAACACGATCATGGACCCCAAGGTCGCGGCGCGCAGCAGGGCCGGCCACGACCGCGTCGCCGAGATCAGCGCGCCCGACGACCTGACGGTGAAGATCAAGCTGAAGGAGGCCTTCGTCCCCTATCTGGTGACGTGGCAGAAGACGAGCATCATCCCCGAGCATCTGCTGAAGGACGCGGCGGACCTGAACACCGCGCCGTTCAACTCGATGCCGGTCGGCACCGGGCCGTTCAAGTTCAAGAGCCGGGCGGCGGGCGACTACATCGAATACGAGGCCTATGCCGACTATCACGGCGACGGCCCGCATGTCGCTTCGCTGATCCAGAAATTCACGCCGGACCAGCAGGCGCTGTTCGCACAGTTCCAGACCGGAGCGGTCAACATCATCGATTTGCAGGGCATTCCGCCGGAACTCTACGGCCGCGCCAAGGCGCTGCCGGGCAAGACGGTGTTCCCGAGCCCCTCGCCGTTCGTCGAGTTCGTCTACTTCAATTGCGGCAAGCCGCAGTTCAAGGACAAGAAGGTGCGCCAGGCGCTCTACCTCGCCATGGACAAGCAGGGCATCATCGACCAGATCTACACCGGCATCCCGTCGCGGACGCTGAGCTACATCCCGAGCGACCACTGGGCCTACAACAAGAATTTGAAGGACCCTGGGTTCGATCTCGCGAAGGCCGCGACGATGCTCGACGAAGCAGGCTGGAAAGCGGGCGCGGACGGCGTGCGCGAGAAGGACGGCGTCAAGCTCGCCTTCACGATTTCGACCACCGCCGGCAACAAGGCGCGGGAGCGCTCGCAGCAATTGCTGCAGCAGAACTTCAAGGGCATCGGCGTCGACATGACGCTGAACAACATGCCGGGCTCCGTGGTCTGGGCGGACTATACGGTGATGTCGCAGTTCGACACGCTGATGGTGGCCTGGGACCCGCTGCTGTTCCCGGACCCGGACTACACCTCGCGCATCGCCTCCAACCAGATTCCCGCCAAGGGCGGGGCCGGCGCGAACTACGTGCAGTACGAGAACGCCGAGATCGACGATCTCTGCATGAAGGGCCTGAACGAAACGGTGCAGGAGAAGCGCAAGGCGATCTACGACCGCATCCAGGAAATCCTGCTCGACGAGGTGCCTTTCGGACCGATCTTCGTGCATTCGACGCTGTGCGCCTACGACGACACGGTCAAGGGCTACGGCGTGAATTCGTACCACGCGACGAATGCCTGGAACGTCAACGCCTGGTCGGTCACGGGCTAACCGGAGACCGTCCCGCCGTATGTGGGCATTCGTGATCCGGCGTTCGTGGCAGTCGGCGATCCTGGTCGTCGGCGTGTCGCTGATCGGGTTCACGCTGATGTACCTGTCGCCGGGCGGACCGCTCGCGGTCTACACGCTGAACCCGGGCGTGACGGCGGAGGACATCAAGCGGCTGGAGCGGGTTTTCGGGCTCGACCAGCCGTTCTACGTGCAATATCTCAAATGGGCGATCGGCCTGCTGTCGGGCAATTGGGGCACCAGCTTCTTCGGCGGGCGGCCGGTGGCCGACATCGTCATCGAGCGGCTGCCGGCGACCCTGCTGCTGATGGGCGCGAGCATGATGCTCGCCGTGCTGATCGGCACGACGATCGGCATCGTCGGCGCGGTCAGGCGCTACTCCATCTTCGACTACATGGCGACGACCTGGGCGATGATGGCGCTGTCGCTGCCGACCTTCTGGTTCGGTCTGGTCGCGATCTATGTCTTCGCCGTCAATCTCGGCTGGTTTCCGGCCGGCGGCATGAAGACGCTCGGCGGCGGCGGCGGATTCTGGGACCGTGCGCATCATCTCATCCTGCCCGTGGCGGTGCTGACGCTGGTCCTGATCGCGCAATGGAGCCGCTATGCGCGCTCGGCCATGCTGGAAGTGCTGACCCAGGACTACATAAGGGCGGCGCGGGCCAAGGGCCTGTCGAAGGCGACGATCATGCGGCGGCATGCGCTGCGCGGCGCGATCGGGCCATTGATCACTCTGCTCGGCCTGCAATTGCCGCTGCTCTTCGGCGGCGCGCTGGTGACTGAGACGGTGTTCTCGTGGCCCGGCATGGGGTTGCTGTTCGTCAGTTCGCTGTCGACGCGCGACTATCCGGTGCTGATGGGCATCCTGATGCTCAGCGCGGTCAGCGTCGTGATCGGAAACCTTCTCGCCGACATCCTCAACGCGACGATCGACCCGCGCGTCAAGCTGAGTGCGGGCCATTGACGGACATCCTGCCGGTCGAAAGAGGCGTGCAAGACGCGGCCAGGCCGAAACGCAGCCGCGTGCTGCGGCGCTTCATGAAGCACAGGCTGGCGACGCCGGGCCTGATCGTCATCGTGCTGATGGTGCTGGCCTCCGCCTTCGCCAATTTCGTCGCTCCTTTCGATCCCGAATTGCTCGACCTCTCCAACGCCTACATGCCGCCGCTGACCGGTCCGCACGTCTTCGGCACCGACGATCTCGGGCGCGACGTGCTCAGCCGGCTGCTCTACGCGGGACGCATCTCGCTGACGGTCGGATTCGCGGCGATGGCCGTCACGATCGCGGTCGGGGCGCTGGTCGGCGCATTCGCGGCTTATATCGGCGGCATCGCCGGCGCGCTGCTGATGCGCGTCACGGACATGGTGCTGTGCTTCCCCAACATCTTCCTGCTGCTGTTCGTCGCCGCCTTCGTGCGGCCGTCGCTGACGACGCTGGTCATCATCATCGGCCTGACATCGTGGATGGAGATCGCCCGCATCGTCCACGGGCTGGTGCTGTCGCTGAAGGAACGCGACTTCATCCTGGCCGCGCGGCTCTCGGGCGCATCGACGATCCGGGTCGTCCTGCGCCAGATCCTGCCCAACACGGTCGCGCCGATCCTGGTGGCGGCGTCGCTGAACACCGCCAACGCCATCCTGCTCGAATCCTATGTCAGCTATCTCGGCTACGGCATCCAGCCGCCGACGCCGAGCTGGGGCAACATGCTGACCAACGCGCAGAGCGACTTCCTGATCGCCCCGTGGCTGGCGATCTTTCCGGGGCTCGCGATCACGCTCGCCGTCATGAGCTTCAACTTCGTCGGCGACGGCGCACGCGACGCGCTCGATGTCCGGTTGCGCCTGTGAAGAGCGCGACGCCGGCCAGGTTTTCGGGCAAGACCGGCGCGCGCAAGCCGCTGACGCGCGAGGTTTGGATCGGCGCCGCGCGCGAGGCGCTGGAAAAGCGCGGCATCGCCGACGTAAAAGCGGACCGGCTGTCCAAGCAGCTCAAGGTGACGCGCGGCAGCTTCTACTTCCATTTCACCGGCATAGAGGACCTGCATGCGAGCCTGCTCGACCAGTGGCGGCACTGCAATTGCCGGCCCTTCGAGGCGCTCGCGGCCGACGAACCTCCGGACGGACTCGACCTGTTCACGCGGACCATCCGCATCTGGACCAACGAAGCGCCGTTCAGTCCGCCGCTCGATCTCGCCATCCGCGACTGGTCGCGCACGTCCAAGCCGCTGGCGCGCGAAGTGGCCGCGATGGACGACCTGCGCATCGGTCTCCTCACCCATGCCTTCAAGGCGATGGCCTACGACGACGACGAAAGCCTGGTGCGCGCGCGGATCACCTATTTCCACCAGATGGGCTACTACGCGCTGTCGTTCAAGGAGACGGCGGCCGAGCGCAAACGCTACCAGCCGCTCTACGGCCGCGTGCTCGTCGGGCCGAGCGGCGAGAAGCCCTGACGATCGAGCGCCAGATCGACGCCGCGCCACACCTTCGCCGGGATTGTCGGCGATCAGCAGCCCGCCGGACATCGGCGATCGCGACCGAGACCTCATTTTGCCGTTCGGGCGGACATCGTTCCGCCAGGTATACATGCCCCATTCCAAAACCCTCGACGCCGTTCCGTCTGACCGTCCGGAGATGCTCGGGGCCCTCGGGCGCTATCGGAGGCCGATCCTCGCGGTCACGACCATCGTCATCTTCGTGCTGGTCGGCGTGGCGATTTTTCATCTGACCTCCGAAATCCGATACGACGATGTCGTCGGAACGCTCGAGAAAACCTCCGCCGGGGATGTCGCCCTGGCGATCCTGTTCACGGCGCTGAGCTTCTGCGCGCTGATCGCCTACGATCTGAACGCGCTCGTCCATGTCGGCAAGAAACTACCCTTACCCGACGTGGCGCTGACGGCGTTCAGCGCCTACGCGGTCGGCAACACGGCGGGCTTCGGCGCGCTCAGCGGCGGCGCGATCCGCTACCGCGCCTATTCGCGGCTCGGCCTGACGCCGGAGGAGATCGGCCGCGTCATCGCCTTCGTGACACTGGCCTTCGGCCTAGGGCTCGCGGCGGTGTCGTCCGTCACGATCCTGGCCATGGCGCCGGAAATCGGGGCAATGGTCGGCGTCGACCCGCTCCTGCTGCGCACCGGCGCGGGCATCGTGGCCGCGGCGCTCGCCACCGTCGCCATCCTCGGCCGCAACGGGCGGGCGATCACGATCGGACGGACATCCTTCCATCTGCCCGACGGTCCGACATCGCTGCGCCAGTTCGGGGTCACGGCGATCGATATCGCCTTCTCAGGCCTCGTCCTCTACGCCCTGCTGCCGGCCGACGCGACCGTCAGCATGCCGGCCTTCCTGGCGATCTATGCGATCGCGGTCGGGCTCGGCGTGCTCAGCCACGTGCCCGCCGGCCTCGGCGTGTTCGAGACCGTCATCATCGCCGGCGTCGGCGGATCGGCCAGCGTCGACGCCATCCTGGGGTCGCTGGTGCTCTACCGCGCGATCTACCACGTGCTGCCGCTGGCGCTCGCGATCGTCATCGTTTCGGCGACCGAGGCCTGGCAACTCGCTCATCATCCGGTGGCCTCGAGCATCAGGCGGGTCGGCGCGCGGCTGTCGCCGCCGCTGCTGGCGACGTTGTCGATCGTTCTCGGGATCATGCTGATCTTCTCCAGCGTGCTGCCGACGCCCGACGAAAACCTGCAACTGCTCGCCGACCATGTTCCTCTGCCGCTGCTGGAAGGCGCGCATTTCCTTTCGAGCCTGCTCGGCCTGGCGCTGGTGGTGGCGGCGCGCGGCCTCGGCCAGCGGCTCGACGGGGCCTGGTGGACCGTCGTCTGCTGCGCGGCGGCGGCGCTCGCATTCGCCTTCCTGAAGGCCATCGCGCTGTTCGAGGCGGCGGCGCTGGTTTTCTTCCTCGTCAGCCTGCTGGTCAGCCGGCGGCAGTTCGAGCGCCCGGCCTCGCTGCTGCGGCAGGCGATGTCGCCGTCCTGGATCGCGGCGATGACGGTCATCTGCATCAGCGCGATCGTCGTCCTGCTGTTCGTCTACCGCGACGTGGAATACAGCCACGAACTCTGGTGGCAGTTCGAGTTCGAGGGCGAGGCGCCGCGCGGCCTGCGCGCCATATTGGGCCTCGCCATCGCTTCCTCGGCGATCGCGGCCTTCGGGCTGCTTCGGCCGGTGAACCTCGCAGGCAGCCGGGCCACCGCCGACGCGCTCGACCAGGCGGTGACGATCGCGCGGCGCCAAGACATGGCCGACGCCAATCTCGTGCGGATGGGAGACAAGAAGCTGCTGTTCGCAGAGACCGGCGACGCCTTCATCATGTACGGCGTGCAGGGCCGGACGTGGATCGCGCTGTTCGACCCGGTCGGCGAGCGCAAGGCGTTCCGGGAACTCGTCTGGCGGTTCGTCGAGGCGGCGCGCGAGGCCGGCTGCCGCCCGGTCTTCTATCAGATTTCGCCGGCCCTGCTGCCCTCCTGCGCCGACACCGGCCTGCGCGCCTTCAAGCTCGGCGAACTGGCGGTGGTCGACCTGACGGCGTTCGACCTGAAGGGCGGCAAGGGCGCCAATCTGCGCCAGACGGCGAGCCGGGCCGCGCGCGACGGGCTGACGTTTTCGGTGCTGCAGCCGGGGGACGCGCCCGGGGTGGTCGACGACCTCGCCACGGTTTCCGACGCGTGGCTCGCGCATCACAAGACCCGCGAAAAAGGCTTTTCGCTCGGCGCGTTCGACCGGGACTATGTCTGCTCGCAGCCGGTGGCGATCCTGCGGCGGGAAAACAGGATCGTCGCGTTCGCCACAATCATGGTCACCGACACGCGCGCCGAAGGCACCGTCGACCTGATGCGCTTCGCCGCCGATGCGCCGAAGGGGTCGATGGACTTCCTCTTCGTCAGGATCCTCGAACATCTGCGCGACGCGGGCTATAAGCGGTTCAATCTCGGCATGGCGCCGCTCTCGGGCATGTCGAAACGCAGCGTCGCGCCGGTCTGGGACCGGATTGGCGGGGCCGTGTTCGAGCACGGCGAGCGGTTCTACAATTTCAAGGGACTGCGCGCGTTCAAGGCGAAATTCTCGCCAGAATGGGAGCCGCGCTATCTCGCGGTCTCGGGCAGCATCGGGCCGCTCATCGCATTGCTGGATTCGACGCTGCTGATCTCGGGCGGACTGAAGGGCGTGGTTGGCAAATGAGAGCATCGACGGCCGTGACGGCCCTCTGCCTGCTGCTTTCGCCGCCGGTGGCTCATGCCGCGGAAGAAGATTCCGCCAATTTCGACACCGGCATGATCCATGCCCCGCATATCCTTTTGCCGGACGGCGACGTGTCGGCCGCGGTCGTGCTGATCTCGGACGCCGGCGGCTGGGGCGACAACGAGAAGGCGCAGGCCGACGCGCTGGCGGCGGCGGGCGCGATCGTCATCGGCATCGACTTCCCATCCTACATGGCGTCGCTCGGGAAAGACGACGGCGACTGCGTCTACATGGTCTCGGACATCGAGGCGCTGAGCCAGCAGGCGCAGCGCAAGGCCGGGAACGGCGACTACAAGCACCCGATCGTCGCGGGCATCGGCGATGGCGGCGCGCTGGCGCTGGCGATCGCCGCGCAGAGCCCAGCGGCCACGATCGGCGAAACCGTGGCCGTCGATCCGGCGCAGGGCGTTCCAGTCGCCAAGGAACTCTGCACGCCGGCCGCCAAGCAAAAGACCGGCGAGCGCATGGTGTACGGCCTGACGGACGGGCCGCTGCCCGATCCGATCACCGTGGCGTTCACGCAGAAGGCCTCGCCCGAGGGCAAGAGCCATGTCCTGTCGCTCCGGAAGTCCCACCCGGACCTCGACGCGAGCGACGTGAGCGACGACGCCGAGACGGCGTTCGGCACGCTGCTGGCGGAGCGCATCGCCGCGATCAGTTCGAGCGTGTCGCCGCTCGACCTGCCGCTCGACATCCTGCCGACCGAACCGACGATGGATACGATGGCGGTCATCTATTCCGGCGACGGCGGCTGGCGCGACATCGACAAGGATGTCGGCGGAGCGCTGCAGGCCAAGGGCATTCCGGTCGTCGGCGTCGATTCGCTGCGCTATTTCTGGTCGAAGCGGGAGCCGAAGGAGACCGCCGACGATCTGGCCAAGATCATCGCCTTCTACCGCAACCAATGGAATGTCGCGCACGTGGTTTTGATCGGCTATTCGTTCGGAGCGGACGTGCTGCCGGCGACCTACAATCTGCTCGGCGCGGAAGACCGGGCGCGCGTGCCGCAGATGACGCTGATGGCGCTGTCGCACCAGGTCGACTACGAGGTTTCGGTCATGGGCTGGCTCGGGGCGACGCAGGCCGAGGGGTCGGGCGATCCGATCAAGGATCTCGAGGCGGTCGATCCGAAACTCGTGCAATGCATTTACGGGACGGACGAGGACGAAGACGCCTGCCCGGCCGTGGCCAAGGGCGTCGAACTCGTACCGATCGACGGCGGCCATCACTTCGACGGCGATTACGCTATGCTTGCGTCCAAGATCATCGACGGCCTCAAGAGAAGACTGCCGAGATGACGAAGGCGCGCGCCTTCGCGATCAAGGCCGAAATTGCCGATCCACGGGCGGAGACGTTTTCCTTCGAAGCGCAGAAGACGATGTACGGGGGCAAGCACATCGCCGAAGCCGACATCGTTTTCCTGTTCGCGAGCGAAAACGATGGCGGACATGGATTGATCGCGCAGGCGGTCGTCACTTCCGCCGAGACCGTCGCGCAGGAGCGCGGCTTGCAGCGGCAAACGCCGCGCGTGAGCATCCACGCGAGGCGCACGGCCTTCGCCACCCGCTCCCTGGGACGCAGCGAACTCAAGCGCTTTACCGACTGGAAAGACGGACGGACGGAGACCGAGCTCAACTTCAAATTCTATCGGCAAGCGACGAACAAAATCGTCGGCATATCGGAGGAGACGGCAATCTTCCTTCGCGGGTTCTTCTCGTCCGGATAGAAGCGGCCGTCAGTTGCTCGCGGCCTGAGCGGAAGGCGTGACGCGCCAGATCTTGTTGCCGACATCGTCGGCGACCAGCAACGCGCCCTTGCCGTCGATCGCCACGCCGACAGGCCTGCCGAGCGCCTTGTCGTCGCCGCCGATGAAGCCGGTCAGGATGTCTTGCGGCGCGCCGGCCGGCTTGCCGTCGGCGAACGGCACGAAGATGACCTTATAACCGCTACGCGGCTTGCGGTTCCACGAGCCGTGCTGACCGACGAAGGCGCCGTTCCTGTATTTGTCGCCGAACAGCGCGCCGGTATCGAAGGTCAGGCCGAGCGAAGCGGTGTGGGGGCCTAGCGCATAATCCGGCACGACCGCCCTGGCGACAAGTTCGGGGTTCTGGGGGTCGACGCGCACGTCGACATGCTGGCCGTAATAACTGTAGGGCCAGCCGTAGAATGCGCCGTCCCTGACCGACGTCATGTAGTCCGGAACGAGGTCGCTGCCGATTTCGTCGCGCTCGTTGACGGCGACCCAGAGTTCCCCGGTCACCGGGTTGAAGGACGGGCCGTTCGGGTTGCGCAGACCGGACGCAAAGATGCGCGACGCCTTGGTGGCGAGGTCGATCTCCATGACCGCCGCGCGACCCTCCTCCGCCGCGATGCCGTTCTCGCCGACATTGCTGTTCGACCCGACCGTGGCATAGAGCTTCGTCCCATCCGGACTTGCCGTCAGGTCCTTGGTCCAGTGGTGGTTGATGGTCCCGGCCGGCAGGTCGGCGATCCTTTCGGCGGGCGCGGCGATCCTGGTGTCACCTTCCTTGTAGGGAAAGGCCACAACGCCGTCGGTGTTGGCGACGTAAAGCCTGTCCTTGACGAGGACCATGCCGAACGGCGAGGTCAGGCCCTCGATCAATGTCGTCCGCATCTCGGCCACGCCGTCGCCATCGGCGTCACGCAACAGCAGGATGCGGTTGGGGCTGGGCGCATTCGCGCCGGCCGCCCCCATGACCAGGCTCATGATCCTTCCCTTGATGCCGTCGGTATCGTCGGGCTTGGGCGGCGCATTGGTCTCGGCCACCAGCACGTCGCCGTTCGGCAGGATGCGAACCGTGCGCGGATGGTCGAGGCCGCCGGCGAATTCGTTGACCTGCATGCCGCTCCCCGCCGTCGGCTTGGCGCCGTCCGGCCAGGAACTGGCCTCGGCGATGTTGACCGTCGGGATGAGCTTGGGATTGGGCTCCGGCAGGGTGGGATTGGGGCCATAGCCCTGCTCGACGGCGATCGTGGCGGATTCGCGCGAGGTGAAAATTACCACCCCGCCGACGGCGGCGACGAACACAAGGACGACCAGAATGCCGACGAGGAGCTTTTTCATACGTTCAAACCAATCGGAGACGCGTTGCCGAGCGACATAGCGCTCAACGAGCCATGCGGTAGACAGTTGCCGCGCGACGCGGCTTTATTGCGCCGTCCGCCGGTGCGGCGGAACGACGCTGACAACTACCCGTTTCGAGCGACAGCCAATCCGGAGACGACCGAATGACGCAGCCCTCGATCCATGCCTTGCTTTACGACCCGTCCATGGAAACGCCGGAAGACGACGAGCAAGAGACGGCCCTGCAGATCACCGAGACCATGCGCGGCATCTGCGAGACGACTTTCCGGAA
Organism: uncultured Rhizobiaceae bacterium; assembly: GCA_964244725.1. Taxonomy (GTDB): domain Bacteria; phylum Pseudomonadota; class Alphaproteobacteria; order Rhizobiales; family Rhizobiaceae; genus Kumtagia. The sequence goes on along the minus strand of CAXTJQ010000001.1, from coordinate 180,386 downwards.
CGGCGACCACGCCATCCGCGCCGTGCATGCCAAGAGCCACGGCCTGCTGAGTGGCGAACTGACCATTTCGGACGATCTGCCGCCGATGCTGGCGCAGGGCATCTTCGCCAAGGCCGCGACCTACCCCGTCGTGATGCGGTTCTCCACGACGCCGGGAGACCTGCTCGACGATAATGTCTCGACTCCGCGCGGCGTGGCGCTCAAGATCGTCGGCGTCGACGGCGAGCGGCTGCCTGGCTCGGAAGGCCACGCGACGCAGGATTTCCTGATGGTCAACGGTCCGGCCTTCGCCGCGCCAAGCGCCAAGGCGTTCCTCAAGAACCTGAAGCTTCTGGCATCGACCACCGACAGGGCGCCGGGCGCAAAGGTCGCGCTGTCGACGGCGTTGCAGGCGGTCGAGAAGGTCATCGAGGCCTTCAGCGGCAAGAGCGCCACGGTCGTCTCCCTCGGCGGTCACCGCGAGACGCATATTCTCGGCGAGACCTTCTTCACCCAGGCGCCGATGCTCCATGGACTCTACATGGCCAAGCTCTCGCTGGCGCCAGTTTCGCCGGACCTGGCCGACTTGAAAGACAAGCCGCTGAAGCTTCGCGGCCATCCCGACGGCATCCGCGAAGCGGTCAAGGACTTCTTCGATATCTACGATGCCGAGTGGGAGTTGCGTGCGCAGCTCTGCGTCGACATCGCGAAAATGCCGATCGAGGACGCATCGGTCGCCTGGCCCGAGTCCCTTAGCCCCTTCGTGACCGTGGCTCGCGTCGTGGTCAGGCGCCAAACGGCATGGGACCAACGCCGCTCGACAATCGTCGACGACGGCATGGCGTTCAGCCCGTGGCACGGAATCGCGGCGCATCGGCCGCTCGGATCGGTCATGCGGGTAAGGCGGATGGCGTACGAGATGTCGGCGCGGTTCCGCGCCGATCACAACGGCGCGCTCGTCACGGAGCCCACTAACGTCGAGTTCGGCTGAAATGCAGGATGCGGCGGCACGAAGCGCCGCCGCATCGATGGATCAGGCCGCCTTGGCCATCTCGTTGACGGAGCCTTCGGCCAGCGTGGTGAGAGCCTGGTCGGTCGCGGTCTCCTCCTGCAAGGTCTGGTCGAGCAGGTCGGCCACGTCGCTCAAACCGAGCGTCGTCGCCCAGCGCTTGAGCGTTCCGTAACGGCACATCTCATAATGCTCGACGGCCTGCGCCGACGAGATCAGGCCGGCGTCGAGGGCGGCCGTGCCGGTGTATTCTTCGATGATGTCCTCGCCTTCGGAAATGATGCCCTCGATGGCGTCGCAGGTCTTGCCCTGCGCCCGTTTGCCCATCAGTTCGAAAACCTGCTGCAGACGCTCGATCTGACCGTCGGTCTCGGTCTTGTGCTTCTCGAAGGCGGCCTTGAGGTCGGGCGACTGGGCCGCGCGCGCCATCTTGGGGAGCGTCTTGGAAATCTTCCGCTCGGCGTAATAGATGTCCTTGAGCGTGTCGTGGAACAGGTCGTTCAGGGTCTTTTCCTTGGCCATCTCAACTCTCCTTGGTTGCGCATCAATGCGATGGATTCACGCGGTCGTGAAGATCACCGAACGGGCAAAGGTTCGCATTGTTCCTGGAACCGCGACCGATTCGCTCTTGGGAACGAAAGACCCTGATTCCGGTTCGACGTGCTGGCACGGAGGCGATCGCAATGGGCAAATCCACCAAGAAATGGTCGGCGCAAGTCACGGAACACAGCGACGCGCTCGACGTCGAGGACCACGTCTTCGAATCACACGATCCTAAGCATATCGCGGAGTCGCTGAAGCGCTCGGCCGAGCACAGCGATCGGCGCAAGGCGAGCCCCTTCCAGTCGGCGATGTCGATGCTGACCTTCTATGTCAATCGGGCCGGCAAGAACCTGCCCGAGAAGCAGAAACAAGTGCTGGAAGACGCCAAGGACGAATTGCGTCGGCTGTTCGACAAGGACGAATAATTTGCCGCCGTCGCAGGCCAAGCCGCGGCGCCTGATCGTCATCAGCGACTTCTGCGACGGCGAACCGACGCATGCGTCGGGCCGCGACATTTCGGCGTTCAGGCAAGACTGGGCGGATGGCGAGCGGGGACCGGCGCCGCTCTCGCGCTGTCCCGATGCCCGGGAGCGCGAGGATATTGTGGTCGGCGGCGGCTATCTGGAACGGCTGCCGCTGGCCTGCATCCGGCAGGGCCTGTGCGACGGGGCCGAGATCTGGACGTTCCTCGGCCATGACGGCCCGCCGCCGTTTACACGAGACTCGAATTGGCTCGCACGGCGCAGTTTCAGGGTTGAGCCGTCTCCAGGACCGCGTTCCTCGCCAGACATGCTCGGGCACATCGCGGCGTTCGGCGCGCCCGACATCCTCTGCGTCTGGGGTTTGGGGGTCGACGAGTCCATCATGCGGGCCTGCGCTGCGAGCTTCAAAATCTATAACTCGATCGACGCGCCGGCGCTGCGCATCCCGCCGGAGGCGAGCCGGCATTTCGACCTGGTCGTCACCGGCGCGGAGTGGCAGTCGGAGGCGGTCCATCGGCGCCACCCAGGCATGGCGACTCTGGTCTTGCCGATCGGTCCGGACTTCGCCGCGCCCGACACCTTCTTTCCGCTCGGCCTCGAGGCAGTCTACGACGTGATCTACGTCGCCGCTGCGCAGGCCTACAAGCGTCACGACATCCTGTTCGACGCGCTGGCGCGGATGCCGCGAACGACCAGGGCGCTTTGCGTCTGCGGCTACGGCGAACTCGGCCAGGCGCTGCGCGAGCAGGCCGCGGCGCGGGGGCTCGCCGTCGATTTCGTCGGGCCGCCCGGCGTCGGCTTCGCCGAGGTCAACCGGCTGATGAACCTCGCCAGGGTCGGGGTCGTATGCGGCATCGACGACGGCGCGCCGGCCATCCTCACCGAATACATGCTCGCCGGGCTGCCGGTGCTCGCCAATGCCGAATTGCGCTGCGGCCTGCAATATATCACGCCGCAAACCGGGATGGCGGCTTGCGCGCAGGGCTTCCATCTCGGCCTCGCCGAGATTCTCGCGCGGCGCGCAGGCTTCACCCCGCGCGAGACGGCGATCGCACGCTGGAGCTGGCCGCGCAGCGTCGCCACGCTCGCCGCGGCCATCGACCGCGTGCAGTGCAAAAAGAATCTCGGCGCGCGTCGGAACAGAGCGGCTCGCGAACAGTTCGGAGCAGTTGATTAAGGGGATTATGCTTTGGACGCATCGGTTTCGAACCCACATCGTTACGCCGACTTCGACCCTCAGCCCGTCCTTGCGCCGCTCATCTGCTTTTCCCATCTCCGCTGGGACTTCGTCCTGCAGCGGCCGCAGCACCTGATGCAGCGGTTCGCCAGCGATCGCCGCGTCTTCTTCTTCGAGGAATTCATCCCGACAGACCACCATCTGCCCTATCTGGAATTTCACAATTTCGACGGCGTCGAGGTGATCGCGGTGCGGCCGCGCGTTCCGCGCAGCTACGATCTCGCATCGAGGGAGGCCGCGCTGTCGCGGTTGCTCGACCAACTCCTGGCCATCCACGGCGCCGCCCGGCCCGTGCTCTGGTTCTACACGCCGATGATGTACGGCATCGCCAGGCACATCGAGGCGGAGGCGATCGTCTATGACTGCATGGACGAACTCTCGAGCTTTCGCTTCGCGCCGCCGGACCTGAAGGAGCGCGAGCGTCAGCTGATCCAGCGCGCCGATGTCGTGTTCACCGGCGGACATAGTATTTTCGAAGCCAAGCGCGGTTTGCACGACAATATCCATCCTTTTCCGTCGAGCGTCGATATCGCGCATTTCGCCAAGGCCAGGGGCGAGGTCGTCCCGCCCGCGGATCAGGCGGCGATCGCGGGGCCGAGGCTCGGCTACTACGGCGTGATCGACGAGCGTCTCGATCTGGCGCTGATCGCAACGGTCGCGAAACGGCGGCCGGACTGGTCGATCGTCATGATCGGTCCGGTGGTCAAGATCGATCCCGCCAGCCTGCCGAAGGCGAAGAACATCCATTATCTCGGGCAGAAGGACTATCGCGACCTGCCGGCCTACCTCGCCGGCTGGGACGCCGCGCTGATGCCATTCGCCATCAACGAGGCGACGCGCTTCATCAGCCCGACCAAGACGCCCGAATATCTCGCCGGCGGGCGTCCCGTCGTGTCGACGCCGATTACGGACGTGAAGCGCCATTACGGCGCGCTCGACGGGGTGGAGATCGCGGGCGACGCCTCCGCCTTCGTGGCCGCTTGCGAGAGGGCGCTGTCGCATTCGCGCGACACGCCCCGGTGGCTGCCGGAGGTCGACCGGATCCTCGCCACGCTGTCCTGGGACGAGACGCAGCAGCGCATGGCCGGCCTGGTCGCCGAGGCCGTCGCGCAGAACCATCCGACGTTTGGCGGCGAGCGCCTCTCACGGCCGGCGCTGAAGCGACCCGGCCGCAAGCCGCCTTACGACTATCTGGTGGTTGGGGCGGGGTTCGCCGGCTCGGTGCTGGCGGAGAGGCTCGCCTCGCAATCGGGCAAGCGCGTGCTGATCTGCGATCGCCGGGCGCATGTCGGCGGCAACGCCTATGACGAGCGCGACGACGCGGGCATCCTGATCCACCGCTACGGGCCGCATATCTTCCACACCAACAGCGACGAGATCGTGCGCTACCTCTCGCAGTTCACGCGATGGCGGCCTTACGAGCACAGGGTCCTGGCGGATGTCGGCGGCAAGCTGCTGCCGATCCCCATCAACCGCACGACGCTCAACGGACTCTACGACCTCGACCTGCGCGACGACGCCGCGGCCGCCGCATTTCTGGCCAGCCGGGCGGAACCGGTGATGGACATTCGCACGTCGCGCGATGTCGTCGTCTCGGCGGTCGGGCGCGACCTCTATCGAACCTTCTTCGAGGGCTACACGCGCAAGCAGTGGGGCCTCGATCCCTCGCAACTCGACAAGTCAGTGACATCGCGCGTGCCGACCCGCACCTCGGCCGACGACCGCTATTTCCTCGACACGTTCCAGTCGATGCCGCTCGACGGCTATACGCGCATGTTCGAAACCATGCTCGACCATGACGGGATCGATATCGAGCTGGAGACCGATTTCGCCGACCTGCGGAAGGAGCGGCTGGCGCCGCGCACCATCTTCACCGGCCCGATCGATTCGTTCTACGATTTCCGCTTCGGAAAATTGCCGTACCGCAGCCTCGAATTTCGGCACGAGACGCATGAGATGCGCCGTTTCCAGCCGGTCGCCGTGGTGAACTATCCGAGCGAGGCAGCGCCCTACACGCGCATCACCGAATACAAGCACCTGACGGGCCAGGTGAGCCCCAAGACCAGCATCAGCTACGAATTCGCGCGTGACGAAGGCGATCCGTATTATCCTATCCCCCGGCCGGAAAACCATGCGCTTTACAAGCAGTACGAGGCCCTGGCGCGGGCGAGCGACGACGTGACCTTCGTCGGGCGGCTCGGGACCTACAAATACTACAATATGGACCAGGTCGTGGGCCAGGCCCTGGCGACGCATCGCCGGCTGTCGCAAGGCGCCCTCGTCGCGGAAGCCTGAAGCGGACAAGCGATCGCATGAGCAGGCCGGAAAGACTACGCGTCGCGCTGGCGACCGACAGCCTCGATCCGTCGGGCGTCGGCGCGCATATGCTGACGCTGGCGCAGGCGCTGGGCGGCGCGATGGACGTGATCGTCGGCTATCGCGACTGTCCGGCCGGACATGCGTTCCTCGCGAGGGCCGCGCGCTTGGCGATCGGCGTCAAACGGCTGCCGCGCGACGACGACATGGCGGCTTGGCTGCGCGCCGGCGACATCGACCTCCTGCACGTTCACGCCGGAATCGGCTGGGAAGGGCACGCCTTGGCGCAAGCCGCCAAAACGGTCGCCGTCCCGGTCGTGCGCACCGAGCATCTGCCCTATCTGATCACCGACCCGCGGCAGCGCGTCGACTACCGCGCGTCGCTCGATCTCGTCGACCATGTGATCGCGGTGTCGGACGCCGCCGCGCAGACCTTCAAGCGGGCCGGCGCGGCGCATGAGCGGCTGACCACGATCCGCAACGGCATCGCCACGCCGCGCCCGAACGCCAGCCGCCACGATACTCGCGCGGCGTTAGGCCTTGGCGAGGGCGATCCTGTGATCCTGACGGTGGCGCGCTTCACGCCGCAAAAAGGCCATGCGTCACTACTCGCGGCGATGGACGATGTCGCGGCCGCGTTTCCGTCGGCGCGGCTGCTGCTCGCCGGCGACGGCGTCGGACGGCCGGGGATGGAGCGCGTCGCGCGCGAACTGGGGCTGGAGGGCCACGTCGCCTTCCTCGGCGAACGCCAGGACGTGCCCGACCTGCTGGTCGCGGCGGACCTGTTCGTGCTGCCGTCGATGTTCGAGGGATTGCCGCTCGTCGTGCTGGAGGCGATGGCGCTCGGCGTGCCGGTCGTGGCGACGCGGATCGGCGGCACGGAAGAGGCGCTGGGACACGCCCATCCGTGGTATGCCGCGCCGAACGATCCCGCCGCCCTCTCGGGCCGGATCATCGAGGCGCTGTCGGACGCGCCCGCGCGGGCGCAGGTCGGCGCGCGCGGGCGGACGCGCTTCGAGGCCGGCTACCGGGCGAGCCGGATGGCGGCGGAGACCGCCGCCGTCTACAGGACCGCCACAACGTCAACCGTGACCCGCATTGGAAGATCGAAACGCATGCAGAAGACCCGGATCGGCTTCATCGGCGCGGGAGGCATCGCGCAGCGGCATCTCGGCGTGCTGGAAACCTTCGACGATGTCAGGCTGGCGGCGTTCGCCGATACGGATTTCGCCCGCGCCGAAGAGGCTGCCTCGCGGTTCGGCGCCAAGGCATTCGCCAGCCACGGCGAAATGCTCGAATCGACCGACCTCGACGCGGTCTACATCTGCATCCCGCCGTTCGCCCATGGCGAGCCGGAGCGCGCCGTGCTGGCGCGCAACCTGCCGTTCTTCGTCGAGAAGCCGCTGTCGCTCGACATCGCGCTGGCCGAGCGGGTGGCCGACGAGGTCGCCCGCAAGAACCTGGTGACCGCGGTCGGCTACCATTGGCGTTATCTCGACACGATCGACGAGGCGCGCGACCGGCTTGTTGGAAATCCCGTGCGACTGCTGTCGGGCTACTGGCTGGATTCGACGCCGCCGCCGCAGTGGTGGTGGCGCACCGACCGCTCGGGCGGGCAGATGGTCGAGCAGGCGACGCACATCATCGACCTGGCGCGCTACCTCGCGGGCGACGTGGTGCAGGTTTTCGGCATGGCCGGACATACCGAGCGCCCCGATTTCGGAGGTCTCGACGTGCCGACGGTGAGCACGGCGAGCCTGCGCTTCGCATCGGGCGCGATCGGCAACATCGGCGCCACGTGCCTGCTGAACTGGAGCCACCGCGTCGGACTGCATCTGTTCGGCGAGGGCCTGGCGATCGAATTGACCGACCACGACATCATGGTCGACGTGGGCGCGGGCCGCCCGGTCCGGCGCGCCGAGGGGGACCCGGTGCGGCGCGAGGATCGCGACTTCGTCGACGCGGTGCGCGGCGGCGAGAACCGCATCCGCTGTCCCTATCGCGAGGCGCTGGAAACGCACCGCGCCGCGATCGCGATCGCGCAGTCCGCGCACAGCGGAATGCCGATCTCGCTCGGTGAACGCGCGCAGGAATTCGCCCGTGGCTGAGCATCGCGACATCCGCTCGCTCGGCTTCGAGAGAGAGGGCGAGCCGTTCTTTTTCCACTACGAGGAAGGCCCGCCCGGCGAGGGCGAGGTTCGGCTCGAAACGCTCTATTCGGGCTTTTCGGCCGGCACCGAGCTGACCTTCATGAAGAACACCAACCCCTACCTGCATTCGCGCTGGGACGAGCGGAACGGCGTCTTCGTCGCCGGCGAGCCGAGCGCGCGCTTTCCGGCTGCGTTCCTGGGCTACATGGAGGTTGCGCGGGTCACGGAGTCCCACAGTCCCGGACATCGCGCCGGCGACTTGGTGGCCTCGACCTACGCCCACAAGAGCGGCCACATCGCCGATCCGCGCAGCGACATCCTCGTGGACATGCCGCGGGACATCGATCCAATTCTCGGGATCTTCGTGGCGCAGATGGGTTCGATCGCGGCCAACGGCATCCTGCATGCCGACGCCGAAATGTTCGGCGCATCGGCGACGCATTTCGGCTGCGGCATCGCCGGACGGCCTGCGCTGGTCTGGGGCGGCGGCACGGTGGGACTTCTGACGGCGCTGTTCGCGCGGATGGCGGGCGCCCGCGAAGTCGTCGTGGCGGAGCCGTCGGCCTATCGCCGGGCCATCGCGGAAAAACTCGGACTGGCGGCGCTGCCGGAGGACGAGGCGTGGCGCTACGCCAAGGATCGCTGGCACGACAACGGCAGGCAGCGCGGCGCGGCGATCGTCTTCCAGACGCGTGCGCGTTCCGGAAGCCTGCATCTCGCGCTGCGGGCGCTGCGGCCGCAGGGGACGATCATCGACCTCGCGTTCTATCAGGGCGGCGCGGACGGCCTGCGGCTCGGCGAGGAATTCCACCACAACGGACTGACGATCCGCTGCGCGCAGATCAACCGGGTTCCGCCGCAGCTCGCCTTCGCATGGGACCGCAGGCGGCTGGCGGCGCAGACGATCGACCTGCTGCGCCGCGACGGGGACGCGATCGCACGCGCGATGATCACGCATGTCGTGCCGATCGACGACGCTCCGGACTTCCTGCGCGATCTGATCGGCAACCGGCCGGAATTCCTGCAGATCGTGTTCAAGTTCGCCGCATGAGCGCCGACGACCCGATCCGCATCCTGTTCGTCTTCGCGTGGCTGGTCGTCGGCGGCGAGGAAACCGAGGTCCGGCTGCTGGCGCGCCGGCTGGACCGGCGCAAGTACCGCATCGACGTGATCGCCTGCCTGCGCAAGCCGGACATGCCGGAACAGACGCACAGCCAGCTCGAAGCGCTCGGCGTCGATGTCGACCGCGCGCCCTACACACTGTCGTTCGAGGACACGGTCGCCTACCTGGCGCGCAAGATTCCCGCCTACGATATCGTCGTCTCGTGCCAGAACGTCGCCGACATCTACCCCGCGCTGGAGCGCCTGGCCTGGCGGCCGCCGCTGGTCGAGCATGGCGGGCTGGTCTCGGAGGCGCTGGCGGGGCCGAAGCATTTCACCAGCCGCTATGTCGGCGTCTGCCGCTCGATCCGCGACGCAGCCGCCTCGCGGATGCCGGGGCGCGAGGCGCATGCGCTCGAAATCCCGTCGATGGTGGACCTCTCCGAGTTCGTCGGCGCGGACCGGACGGCAATGCGGGCATCCCTCGGGATCGCGGACCATTCGCCGCTGATCGGCTGGGTCGGCCGGCTCGACGCCAAGAAGCGCGTCGAGGACTTCATCGAGGCGGCGGCGATCGTCCATGCGGGCGAACCGACCGCGCGGTTCGTCGTCATCGGCGGGCCCGACGCCTTCATGCCTGAGTATGCCGATCGCCTAAAGGCGCTGGCGGCCGAACGGGGCCTCTCGGGCTGCCTGACCTTCCTCGGCGACCGCGCCGACGCGCCGGCGCTGCTCGGCGCGCTCGACGTATTTGCCTGGCTGTCGCGCGGCGAAGGCATGCCCCATGTCATCGCGGAAGCCGGGGCGGCCGGCCTGCCGGTGATCGCGACCGCCGACAACGGCTCGACGCAGCAGATCGAGGACGAGGTCTCAGGCCTGTTCGTGCCGCACGAAGATCCCGCGGCCGCGGCGGCGGCGATGATGAGGCTGATCGGCGACAGCCATTTGCGCGCGCGGCTCGGCGGCGCGCTGCGCGCGAAGGTCGTGGCGGAGTACAGCGTCGACGTGGTCGTCCGGCAATGGCGCAACCTGTTCGACGACGTGCTGGCGCAACGGCGGGCCGCGCCCGCCGGCGCGCTGTTCGCAAGCTTTTTCCAGGGCGGCTTCGAATGCTCGACCCACCGGCGCCGCGACGGCCATCGCATCGACGTCATCGCCGCCACGCGCCATGACGCGCACGCCGAGGCGGATTACCGCCAGCTCGCCCGCCACGGCCTGCGCACAATTCGAGACGGGCTGCGCTGGCATCTCGTCGAATCCAGACCGGGCGCGTTCGACTGGTCGAGTTTCCTGCCGATGCTGCGGGCGGCCAACCGCACGCGAACGCAGGTCCTGTGGGATGTGCTGCACTATGGCTGGCCGGACGACATCGACATCTGGAAGCCGGCCTTCGTCGACCGCTTCGCCCGCTTCGCGGCGGCCGCGGCGCGTATCGTGCGCGAGGAGAGCGACTCCGTTCCGTTCTACTGCCCGATCAACGAGATGTCGTTCCTGTCCTGGGGCGGCGGCGACGCGGGATACCTCAACCCGTTCGCAAACGGCCGCGGCTTCGAACTCAAGGTTCAACTGGCGCGCGCGGCCATCGCCGCGATGGAGGCGATCCTGACTGTCGACGGGCGTGCGCGCTTCGTCCATTGCGAACCGGCGATCCACATCGCCCACGATCCGGCGCGGCCGGATCGTCGCGGCGAGGTCGCGGGGCTCAGCGACGCCCAGTATCAGGCCTGGGATCTGGTCGGCGGCCTGCTCTGGCCGCAGATCGGCGGCGAGCGCAAATATCTCGACATCCTCGGCATCAACTACTATCACAACAACCAGTGGGTGCACGGCCAACCCCCGATCGATGTCAGACACCCTCTCTACAAGCCGTTCCGGCTGATCCTGGCCGAAAACTACGCGCGCTACGGCAGGCCGCTGTTCGTGTCGGAGACCGGAATCGAGTTCGAGCGGCGCGCGGAGTGGCTCGCCTCGATCGACTCGGAGACGGCCAAGGCGCGGCGCGCGGGCATTCCCGTCGAGGGCATCTGCCTCTATCCGATCCTCAACCACCCCGGCTGGGACGACGACCGCGCCTGCGAGAACGGGCTGTTTTCCGCCGAACTGGTGGACGGCGAACGCCGGGTCCATGCGCCGCTCGACGCGGAGCTGCAGCGCTGCCGGCGCGCGCCGGAAGATGCCGGCGGCGCGTGGCCGCTGACGCGCGCGTCGTAGCCGCCGTCAGGCGAACGCGCCATCGGCGGCCGCGCGAATCGCGGCGATGTTGTCGCGGTAGGCTTCCGTCCCTTCGCCCTTGAACACGGCGGAGCCCGCGACCAGAACGTTGGCGCCCGCCGCCACGAGCAGCGGCGCGGTCTGCGGCGTGACTCCGCCGTCGACCTGGATGTCGATGGGACGGCCGCCGATCATCGCCTTGACGCGGCGGATCTTGTCCAGAACCGCCGCGATGAAGGCCTGTCCGCCGAAACCCGGGTTGACCGTCATCAGCAGGATGAGGTCGAGCCGATCGAGGACGTACTCGACATGGCTTTCGGGCGTGCCCGGGTTGAGCGCGACGCCGGCGCGCTTGCCGAGGTCGCGAACGGCCTGCAGCGACCGGTCGAGATGCGGCCCGGCTTCGGCGTGGACGGTCAGGCCGTCGCAGCCGGCGGCGGCGAAGGCGGAAAGATAGGGATCGGCCGGCGCGATCATCAGGTGGCAGTCGAAGCGCCTGGCGCTGCGGGCGCGGATCGCCTTGACGACCGGCGGGCCGAAGGTGATGTTGGGAACGAAGTGGCCGTCCATCACGTCGAGATGGATCCAGTCCGCGCCGGCGGCGTCGACGGCTTCGACTTCCGCTCCGAGCTTTGCAAAATCGGCTGAAAGTACCGATGGCGCGATGATGGTCTTTTGCGTCATATGAACTCCATGCTGTCTCGTCCCGTCGCCCGCGTCATATCGCAATCCGCGCTTCTTGGATGCCTGTTGATCGGCATTTCGTTCCTCTTGAAGCCGCGCGAACCGGACGACGACCATGAAGACATGCCTCGGCGCGCCGCGGACGGCAACAGGACGGAGGCGCAGCCGCTCGGGGTCGAAAGAATTTCCCGGCGCGCCGAGCGGATGGCGGAGACGCGGCGCGGCCGGCATGCCGACGGTCCGCTGGAACTGACCTCGCGCGGCTGGAAGGACATCCTGTGGCGCATCTGGGAACAGATCGGCGAGGACCGCGTGATGCTGGTGGCGGCCGGCGCGACCTTCTACCTTTTGCTCGCGCTGTTCCCGTTCCTGGCGGCGTTCGTGTCGCTCTACGGTTTCGTCGCCGATCCGCGCACGATCGGCGACCATATCGCCTTCCTGGGCGGCCTGCTGCCCAGCGGCGGGGTCGACCTGATCGAGGCGCAGCTGAAATCGCTGGCCTCGCAGGACCCCGAAGTCCAGAGCTTCGGGTTCATCACAGGCCTGCTTCTGGCGCTGTGGAGCGCCAACAGCGGCGTCAAGGCTCTCTTCGACGGGCTGAACGTCGTCTACAACGAAAACGAGAAGCGCAGCTTCTTCCGGCTCAACGCGCTGTCCTTCGCCTTCACGATCGGCGCAATGCTGATCGGCATCAGCTTCATCGTCGCGGTCGGCGTCATCCCGGCGATGCTGGCCTTCCTCTATCTCGATTCCTGGACGGAAATCCTGATCCGCCTCGGGCGGTGGCCGATCCTGCTCGCCGCGACCGCGACCGGGCTGGTGCTGCTCTACCGGTTCGGGCCAAGCCGGCGCAACGCGAAGCTCCGGTGGCTGACGTCGGGCGCGCTCTTCGCCTCGCTGGCCTGGATCGTCGCGTCCTGGGGGTTCTCGTTCTATCTGCAGAATTTCGCCGACTACAACGCTACCTACGGGTCGCTCGGCGCGGTGATCGGCTTCATGATCTGGACCTGGGTATCGGTGATGATCCTGCTGCTCGGCGCGGAACTCAATGCCGAGATGGAGCACCAGACCGTCAAGGATTCGACGATCGGCCGGCCCAAGCCAATGGGCAAGCGTGGCGCGCAGATGGCCGATACGCTCGGCAAGGCCTCGGGCTCCGACTGACCGGCCGAGGTCCTCCGCCGATCGATTTGCCAAGCATCCGGCCGGACTCTATGTGTGCGGCTTCACTCGAACGGCATCCGGCATGGCGCGCGCTTTCCTTTTCGTTCTCGACTCTTTCGGGATCGGCCACTCGGCCGACGCGGCGCGCTTCGGCGACGCGGGCGCCGATACGTTCGGCCACATCGCGGCCGCGGCCGAAGCCGGCGAGGCCGATCGAGATGGCCTTCGGCGAGGCCAGCTCGCCGTTCCGACGATGCGGGCGCTGGGGCTCGGTCACGCGGCGGCCATCGCGGCCGGCGAGACGCTCGACGGAGCCGCATCACGCGACGGTTCTTTCCACGGCGCGGCGCAGGAAATTTCGAGCGGCAAGGACACGCCGTCCGGCCATTGGGAAATCGCGGGCGCGCCCGTCCTGTTCGACTGGGGATACTTTCCCGACACGGTTCCCGCCTTCCCGGACGCGCTGATGCGAGCGATCGAGGACGAAGGCGGATTGCCCGGGACCCTGTGCAACGCGCATGCATCCGGCACCGAGGCGCTCGACCTGTTCGGCGAGGCGCATATCCGGACCGGCAAGCCAATCTGCTACACCTCGGCCGATTCCGTGCTGCAGATCGCCGCGCACGAGACGCATTTCGGCCTGGAACGGCTCTATGGGCTGTGCCGGCTGGCGCGCCGGCTGGTCGATCCGCTCAACATCGGCCGGGTCATCGCGAGGCCATTCCTGGGCGAGACGCCGGGCGCATTCGAGCGGACGGCCAACCGCCGCGATTTCGCCGTGCCGCCACCGGAGCCGACGCTGCTCGACCGCGTGACGGGGCACGGCGGCCGCGTCATCGCGATGGGCAAGATCGGCGACATCTTCGCCCATCGCGGCGTGAGCGAGGTGCGCAAGGGCGCCGGCAACATGGCGCTGTTCGACAAGACGCTCGGCGCAATGGACGACGCCGGGGCGGGCGACCTGGTGTTCGCCAACTTCGTCGACTTCGACATGAAATTCGGCCATCGCCGCGATGTCGCGGGCTATGCCGCCGCGCTCGAGGCGTTCGACCGGAGGCTGCCGGAGGCGCTGGCGAGACTGCGCGAGGGCGACCTGCTGCTGATCACCGCCGACCATGGCTGCGACCCGACCTTTCGCGGCAACGACCACACGCGCGAGCGCGTCCCGATCATCGGACGGCTGGCCGGCGGCTCAGGCGGGCCGGTCGGGCTGCGGCCGACCTTCAGCGACATCGGCGCGACGGTCGCTTCGCATCTCGGCCTGCCGGCCGGGCCGCATGGCGTCTCGTTTCTGGGCCAGATCGACGGACGTGCCTGAACTCCCGGAAGTCGAGACCGTCCGGCGCGGGCTGGACCCGGCGATGACCGGCGCGCGCATCGTCCAGGCCGAGCTGCGGCGCGCCGATCTGCGCTTTCCGTTCCCGCCCGATTTCGCGCGACGGCTGGAAGGCCAGACCATCGTATCGGTCGGGCGCAGGGCGAAATTCCTGATCTTCGACCTCGCCGCCGGGCCGACGCTGATCGTCCATCTCGGCATGTCCGGCTCGTTGCGCATCGAGCGCGACGGCGCGGACGCCGCAACGCCCGGTCGATTTCATCACGAGCGCTCGAAGATGGCGGCGCACGACCATGTCGTGCTGCATCTGGCGACCGTGGCGGGCGACGCCGTGCGCGTCGTGTTCAACGACCCGCGGCGTTTCGGCTTCATGCTGCTTGCCGAGGACGGATCGGCCAACCACCCCATGCTGTCCGGGCTCGGGCCGGAGCCGACCGGCGACGGGCTCGACGCCGAAGCGCTGCGGGCGATGTTCAAGGACAGGCGCACGCCGCTGAAAGCCGCCCTGCTCGACCAGAGGCGCATCGCCGGGCTCGGCAACATCTATGTCTGCGAAGCGCTGTGGCGCGCCGAACTTTCGCCGAAGCGCGCGGCGGGCGCAATCGCCGTCAACGGCAAGCGCGCAGCGGCGCGGCGCGGCAGGCTCGCGTCCGCGATCCGGTCGGTCATCGCGGAGGCGATCGAGGCCGGCGGGTCGTCGCTGCGCGACTATGTCCATGCCGACGGGTCGCTCGGGTATTTCCAGCACAGTTTTTCCGTCTACGACCGCGAGGGCGACCCCTGCCCCCGGCCGACCTGCAGCGGCGCGGTCACGCGCATCGTGCAATCGGGCCGCTCGACGTTCTACTGTCCGGTCTGCCAGAAATAGGAGGACGCCATGGCCTATGAAACGATCCTGGTCGAAACGCGCGGCAAGGTCGGGCTCGTCATGCTCAACCGTCCGGAGGCGCTCAACGCCCTGAACGCGCAGGTCCTGGCCGACCTCCTCGACGCCATGGAGACGTTCGACGCCGACGGGGCGATCGGCGCGATCGTGCTGACCGGTTCCGACAAGGCCTTCGCGGCCGGCGCGGACATCAAGGAGATGCAGGCCAAATCATGCGCGGAGATGTATCTGGCGGACATGTTCGGCGGATGGGAGGCGTTCACGCGGACGCGCAAGCCGATCGTCGCCGCGGTCGCGGGCTATGCGCTGGGCGGCGGCTGCGAACTGGCGATGATGTGCGACTTCATCATCGCCGCCGACAGCGCCAGGTTCGGCCAGCCGGAGATCACGCTCGGCGTCATGCCGGGCATGGGCGGATCGCAGCGCCTGGCCCGCTTCGTCGGCAAATCGAAGGCGATGGACATGTGCCTGACCGGCCGCATGATCGACGCCGCGGAAGCCGAGCGGTGCGGGCTGGCGTCGCGCGTCGTGCCGGCGGCCGACCTGGTCGAGGAGGCCGTCAAGGCCGCCGGCAGGATCGCCGCCTTCTCGCTGCCGGCCGTGATGATGACCAAGGAGGCGGTCAACCGGGCGTTCGAGACGACGCTTGCCGAGGGCTTGCGTTTCGAGCGGCGGCTGTTCCAATCGCTGTTCGCCTTCGAGGACCAGAAGGAGGGCATGGCGGCGTTCGCCGAGAAGCGGCCGGCGGATTTCAAGAACCGATGACGGGGCCGCGCGGCGCGAAAAGTGCGTTGACCGGGACCGGTCGCTGATCTATAGACCCGGCCAATCAAGGGCGGCCTCCGGTCGCCCGGTTGTTTTTCGCGCCCGTGTCGCCGGGCCGCTTGCTCACTTCGGAAAGAGGCATTCATGGCCAACACATCCTCGGCCAAAAAGGCCACGCGCAAGATCGCCCGCCGCACGGCGATGAACAAGAACCGCCGCTCGCGGGTGCGCACCTATGTTCGCCGCGTCGAGGAGGCCTTGCTTGCCGGCGACAAGACGGCGGCGGCCGCCGCGTTCAGCGAGGCGCAGCCGGAACTGATGCGCGCCGCCAGCAAGGGCGTGATGCACGCCAACACGGCATCGCGCAAGGTTTCACGCCTGGCGCGGCGGGTAAAAACCCTTTCCGCCCAAGCCTGACCACCCCCCTCGCCACGTCCTCAACCCGGCTGCAAGGCCGGGTTTTCGATTCCAGCGCGACGAGCGCCCGCCCGCCCGCCCGAGAGATGACGCAGGGTCACGGGAAATCCTGCCCCAATTAACCTTTCGCGCGGCGTCTGATTTCGGGAATCAGGCCTCCTCCCGACCCTCCCCAGGCCATACTTCCTCCATCGTTTTCAAGGATTTGACCGGAGCTTATCCACAGCGCCCGCAACCGATTCGCGGGCTTTCCGGGCGGCGCTTTTGTCAAGCTGATTCTTTGAAATTATTTCGTCGGCGTCGGCGGTTTTTCGAGTCGGCGGTAAGTTTTTGAATCCCAACGTTTTGCATTCGAGCGCCTGGACCTCAAAGCCTCGAATCACGGCGCGGCGCACCGGCAAGGCTTAAGAAAGCGTTACCCGCGCCCTTGCGATTGTCCCCACCTTTTCTGTAAAGTCCACTCATCGAAAGGACGGGGCCAGCGGCCCGCCACCCCCAGCATACCGAGCGGACACGTCACGATTTGAACTCGTGCGTCGGGGGAGGCTTGCGTCTTTTCCACAAGCGGTGCGCGTCTGTCTTCAGGCACGTTGGGACGAGATCGACCTTCGGCGCAAGCCGGAGCAGGTTGGGTATTGCCGAAATCCGGCGCGTGAGGGCACGCCGCGGCACAGCGAACGGGATCGCGCTTCGGGCGGGATTCGGATGGAAACATGGCCGGTCGGGCGGCGGGTTCGACAGGCAGGGACGAGGATAGAACGACATGCATCGCGGCATCGACAGAGAAGCGCAGGCGGGCCTTCTCTTTCCACTTCCACCTACCTTGATCGGAGACAGCAGCATGATCGGCTCCAGCGGCGTCGAGAACGTTTTCGAACGCGTCAAGACACAGCTGAAAGCGCGACTGGGCAACGACGTCTATTCGAGCTGGTTCGGACGCATGAAGCTTTCTGAAGGGACGCGCGATGTGGTGCGGATCTCGGTGCCGACCGCGTTCCTGAAGGCCTGGATCAATGCGCACTACCTGGATCAGGTGGTCGAGCTGTGGAAACAGGAGGAGCCCGATGTGCTGAAGGTCGAGTTCATCGTCCGCACCGCGACGCGGCCGGCCCGCATCGCGGCCGAAGAAGAGACCGCCGCGCCGCGCAAGCCTCCGCGGCAGAGCCAGACGGCGCTCGCCGCCGGCGCGACGGCCGCGCCGCTGATGGACCGCGATCCCGCCAAGCGAACCGTGCTGTCCGACAACGAGACGAAATTCACCGGGCTGGGCTCGCCGCTCGACCCGCGCTACACCTTCGCGTCCTTCATCGAGGGCGCGTCCAACCGCGTGGCGCTGGCGGCCGCCAAGGCGGTCGCTGAGTCCGCGTCGCGATTCAATCCGCTGTTCCTCCATGCCTCGGTCGGGCTCGGCAAGACGCATTTGCTGCAGGCGATCGCCGCGGAAGCCGTCCGGCAGCGCCCGAAGGCGAGCGTCGTCTATCTGACGGCCGAATATTTCATGTGGCGCTTCGCCACCGCGATCCGCGACAACAACGCGCTGACGCTCAAGGAACAGCTCCGCGATATCGACATCCTGATCATCGACGACATGCAGTTCCTGCAGGGCAAGTCGATCCAGCACGAATTCTGTCATCTGATCAACATGCTGCTCGACAGCGCCAAGCAGGTCGTGGTGGCCGCCGACCGTCCGCCGTCGGACCTGGAATCCCTGGAGCCGCGCGTGCGCTCGCGCCTGGTCAGCGGGGTGGCGCTCGAAATGTCGGCGCCGGACCACGCGATGCGGCTCGGCATGCTCAAGGTCCGGCTCGCCGTCGCGCAGGCCGAGGACCCGACCGTCATGATCGCAGACGACGTGCTCGACCACGTCGCCAAGACCGTCACGGGCAGCGGCCGCGAACTCGAGGGCGCGTTCAACCAGCTCGTCTTCCGCCAGACCTTCGAGCCGCAGATCACGCTCGACCGCATCGACGAGATCCTGCGTCACATGTACCGGCCGGGCGAGCCGAAACGGCCCCGCATCGAGGACATCCAGCGCATCGTGGCGCGGCACTACAACGTGTCGAAGACCGAACTCCTGTCCAACCGCCGCACGCGGACCATCGTCAAGCCGCGGCAGATCGCGATGTACCTGGCCAAGATCATGACGCCGCGCTCGCTTCCCGAGATCGGGCGGCGCTTCGGCGGACGCGATCACACCACGGTGCTGCACGCGGTGCGCAAGATCGAGGATCTGGCGGGCAACGACAACGGCCTGGCGCAGGAGCTGGAACTGCTGCGCCGGCTGATCAGCGACCAGGCCTGACCGCGGCGGGCCGAGCGGGTCGCGACGGCACTCGGCGCGGCTCGGCGGCCGCGCGAGGCTTGCCTTCCAGCCGTTTTTGTAGTCAGTCTCGGGCTGATATCGACCGGGACCCACGAACCGGACCCTGTCTGCTCCCGTTCCCCTTTCGAGTTGAGTTTTGCCATCCATGCGTGTCGTCCTGGAACGTTCCAATCTTCTGAAATCGCTCAGCCACGTGCATCGCGTCGTCGAACGGCGCAACACCATCCCGATCCTGTCGAACGTGCTCCTGAACGCGACCAAGCAGGGCCTGGACATGAAGGCGACCGACCTGGACCTGGAGGTGACGGAAGCGACGGCGGCGCAGGTCGAGCAGGCCGGGGGAACGACCGTACCCGCGCATCTGCTCTACGACATCGTGCGCAAGCTGCCGGACGGATCGGAGGTCATGCTGCGGACCGACGAGGACGGCAACGCCATGACGGTGGCGGCCGGCCGGTCGAGCTTCCGCCTGCAATGCCTGCCGCTATCGGATTTCCCGCAACTGACGGCGGGGACCTTCTCGCACGCGTTCCAGCTCGATGCGGTGGCGATCAAGAAGCTGGTCGACAAGACGCAGTTCGCGATCTCCACCGAGGAGACCCGCTATTATCTCAACGGCATCTACCTGCATGCGGTCGACGCCGGCGGAAAACTGAAACTGCGTTCCGTGGCGACCGACGGACATCGCCTCGCGCGCGCCGAGATGGATGCGCCGGCCGGCGTCGAGGGCATGCCCGGCATCATCATCCCGCGCAAGACGGTCAGCGAATTGCAGAAGCTGGTCGACGCGCCGGACACGGTCGTGACCATTGAGCTTTCGGACACCAAGATCCGCTTCACGATCGGCGCGGTCGTGCTGACCTCGAAGCTGATCGACGGCACCTTCCCGGACTATCAGCGCGTCATCCCGACCGGCAACGACAAGCGCCTGGTGCTCGACCGCGAAACATTCGCCCGGGCGGTCGACCGCGTCTCGACCGTGTCGTCGGAGCGTGGGCGGGCCGTCAAGCTTTCGATCGGCGACGGACTGGTGACGCTGGCGGTCAACAATCCCGACTCGGGCAGCGCCACGGAAGAGGTCGCGGCCGACTACAGCGCCGAGCCGATGGAGATCGGCTTCAACGCCAAATACCTGCTCGACGTCGCCGCGCAGCTCACCGGCGGCGAAGCGCGCTTCATGCTCGCCGACGCCGGGTCGCCGACGCTCATCCACGACGCCGCGGACGAGGATTGTCTCTACGTCCTCATGCCGATGCGGGTCTGACACGACATCGACGCCGTGACTCCGGACCTTCCGGCGCGGGTCCGGCTGACTCGGCTGCGACTGGCGGATTTCCGCAACTACGATGTCCTCGACCTCGCGCTCGAGCCGCGCGCGATCATCTTCACCGGCGAGAACGGCGCGGGCAAGACGAACCTGCTCGAGGCCATTTCGCTGCTCGGTCCGGGCCGCGGCCTGCGCCGCGCGACCCATGAGGACGTGGCGCGCGACGGCCGGGCGGCGGGGTTCGCGATCCACGCGGCGATCGAGGGTCCGCTCGGGGCCGCCGAGATCGGCACCGGGACGGCCGGCCTGCAACCTTCGGAAACCGGCCGGCGCGTGCGGATCAACGGCGCGGCGGCGAAATCGGCCGAGGCGCTGCTCGAATGGATCCGCGTGCTGTGGCTGACGCCGGCGATGGACGCGCTGTTCACCGGACCGGCCGCCGATCGCCGCCGCTTCGTCGACCGTCTGGTGCTGGCGATCGACCCGGGACAGGGGCAACGCGCGCTGGACTATGAAAGGGCCATGCGCGGCCGCAACCGGCTGCTTGCCGATGACCGCGCGGACGCCGGATGGCTGTCGGCCATCGAGGCGCGGATGGCCGAGGCTGGGGTCGCGATGGCCGCCGCGCGGGTCGAATTGCTGCGGCTGCTCGCCGCCATGATCGGACGGCAGCCTGCGAAGGGGCCCTTCCCGCAGGCCGATATCGCGCTGCGAGGATCGCTCGAAGAACGGATCGGCCAGACGTCCGCGACCGATGTCGAGGAGGCCTTCCGCCATGCGCTGGAGGAGGGCCGGGGCCGCGACCGCGCGGCCGGCCGCACGCTCGAGGGACCGCACCGCACCGATCTCGCGGTGCGTCACCGTCCGACCGGCATGGCGGCCGAACATTGTTCGACCGGCGAACAGAAGGCGCTGTTGATCGGCCTCATCCTGTCGCATGCGCGGCTGACGGGCGACATTTCGGGGCAGATCCCGGTCGTGCTGCTCGACGAGGTCGCCGCCCATCTCGACACAAGGCGGCGCGCGGCGCTGTTTTCGATCCTCGACGACATCGGCTGCCAGACCTTCATGACCGGAACCGAAAGCCCACTCTTTGCCGGTCTCCAGGGCCGGGCGCAGTTTCTGACCGTGGATCGGGGAACGGTTTTCCCCACCGCGGCGTGAAAACGCCGAAAGCCCCCCGTCGCCATTCGCGGTCGCCCGCGCGGCCTGATACATCAGTGCATCTGATTCGCGACGGGGGCCGCGCATGCAGCGCCTAGCTGGGCGTGTTATCTTGTTTTGGGGTTGGCGCCGCGCGCTCGCGGCCTTCCTGGCCGGCGCGCTCCTGGTGCTGGCGCAGGCCCCCTACGATTTCCCTGCCGTCGGCTTCGCGTCCTTTCCCGTCCTGGCCTGGCTTCTCGACGGCGCCGCCCCGCCCGCCATGGCGGGCTTCGCGCGCCGGCTGCGCCCGTCCTTCGCAATCGGATGGTGGTTTGGATTCGGGTATTTCCTCGCCGGGCTCTGGTGGATCGGCGACGCGCTGCTCGTCGAGGCCGACGCCTTCGCCTGGGCGCTGCCCTTCGCGGTGCTCGGCATTCCGCTGGTCATGGCGTGCTTCTACGGTCTGGCGGCGGCGCTCGCCCGGTTGCTGTGGAGCGACGGCGTCGGCAGGATCGCCGCCCTCGCGTTCGCCTTCGGGATCGCCGAATGGCTGCGCGGCTTCATCCTGACGGGCTTTCCGTGGAACGCCGTGGGCTATGGCGCCATGCCGCTGCCGCTGCTCATGCAGAGCGCGTCGGTGGTCGGGCTCGCGGGCATGAACGCGCTCGCGGTCTTCGTTTTCGCCAGCCCCGCGCTGCTGTCCGATACGAGAGGCCGCCGCCTCGGATTCGCGCTGGCGGCGGCGCTGTGCATCGCGCATGTCGGGTTCGGCGCATGGCGGCTGACGCGGCCGGACCCGCCGAGCACGCGGACGCTCGCGCTGCGCATCGTGCAACCCGACATCGCCATGAGCGCGAAATGGGACGAGGCGGAGCAGGACGAGATCTTCAAGACGCTGATGACATCGAGCGCCGCGCCAGACGCCGGCGCGGCGACGCAAAAGCCGCAGCTCATCCTGTGGCCGGAGACGGCGGTTCCCTTCTTCCTCGCCGACCGGCCCGACGCGCTGGCGTCGATCGGCGCGCTGCTGAACGACGGGCAGATGCTGCTGGCCGGCGCGGTGCGCTCGGAGGGGGAAGGCGGGCCGGCCGGCGACGTCTACTACAATTCGGTCGTCGCCATCGATGCGAACGGCGTAATCGTCGACGCGGTCGACAAGGTGCATCTCGTGCCGTTCGGCGAATACCTGCCCTTGGCCGACCTGCTCGAACGCGTGGGCCTGACGCAGCTGGTTGCCGGACCGATGAATTTCGGCGCCGGAACCACGCGCAAGGCCATATCGGTCGGCCACGGTATTTCCGCCGTTGCGTTTATCTGCTACGAAATCATATTTCCCGATATCGTGTCGACCGATACGGCGCCAGGCGGGATCATCGTGAACATGACGAACGATGCCTGGTTCGGCGACACTCCGGGACCTTATCAGCACTTCAGGCAGGCCCAGCTTCGGGCCGTCGAGAATGGACTTCCGGTGATCAGAGCGGCGAATTCCGGCATATCCGGCGTGATCGATGCCCGCGGGCGGATCCTCGACGCCCTGGCGATGAACGTTCGCGGCGTCATCGACATCGACCTCCCGATTGCGGAAGGCGGTAACCGTCTGGTTCTGCCGCGCGAACGCATCGGCCTTGGCGTCGTCCTGTTTTTCGGCTTGTTTTCCCTTGTTGCGACGCTGCGCCGCAGACTCGGCTCGAATTGAAACGAACAGATTAAGACAATCTTGCATTTGGCCGGCTGAAGACTTTCGCTTAGATGGCGGCGCGGAACAGCGGGCGACGGCGGGGATCCGAGATGAACAACGAAAACAAGAAGAAGCCCAACCCGACGGACATTCACGTCGGAAGCCGGATCCGGCTTCGCCGCAACATGATGGGCATGAGCCAGGAAAAGCTCGGCGACATGCTCGGGATCACGTTCCAGCAGATCCAGAAATACGAGAAGGGAACAAACCGGGTCGGCGCAAGCCGCATCCAGGCGATCTCGGAGATTTTGGAAGTGCCGGTCGCATTCTTCTTCGAGGACATCCCCGGACACGACGCCGTGGTTCCGCGCGGCCTTTCGGAGGATCCGTCGACGATGCGGACGATGGATTTCGTCACCAGCGCCGAAGGCCTGCAGCTCAACCGCGCCTTCGTCAAGATCGCCGACACCAAGGTCCGCCGCCGGCTGCTCGACCTGGTCAAGGCGCTCGCCTCGGAAGGAGGCGACTAGTCCCGCCTCCGATCCGACACGCCGATCCAGCGGTCGTCGCCCGCGCTAATCCGCCGGGCCGGCTTGACGCGGCGCCATAGTCTTCTGTAACCGGACACATCTTCGACATTCACGACACATTGGCTTTCGAGAGGGGACACCCGTGGCGCGCCAGAATTATCTCTTCACGTCGGAATCGGTTTCGGAAGGACATCCAGACAAGGTCTGCGACAGGATTTCCGACGAAATCGTCGACCTCGTCTACCGCGAGGCCAAGAAGGCCGGCATGAACGCCTGGGACGTGCGCGTCGCCTGCGAGACGCTGGCGACCACGAACCGCGTCGTGATCGCCGGCGAGGTGCGCGTGCCGCCGACGCTGCTGAAGAAGGACAAGGACGGCGGCATCCTCGTCGACGCCGGCGATTTTCCGGTCATCAACCCGTCGAAGTTCAGATCGGTCGCGCGCAAGGCGATCCGCGCCATCGGCTACGAGCAAAGCGGCTTCCACTGGAAGACGGCCAAGATCGACGTGCTGCTGCACGGCCAGTCGGCCGACATCGCGCAGGGCGTCGACAACGCCGCCGACAAGCAGGGCGAAGAAGGCGCGGGCGACCAGGGCATCATGTTCGGCTACGCCTGCACCGAGACGCCCGACCTGATGCCCGCGCCGATCTACTATTCGCACAAGATCCTCGAACTGCTCGCCGCCGCGCGCCACAAGGGCGACGGCGAGGCCGGCAAGCTCGGTCCCGACGCCAAGAGCCAGGTGACGGTGCGCTACGTCGACGGCAAGGCGTCCGAGGTGACGCAGATCGTGCTTTCGACCCAGCACATGGACGAAAAGTGGGATTCCAAGACGGTCCGCAAGGTTGTCGAACCCTATATCCGCGAAGCGCTCGGCGACCTCAGGATCGCCGACGACTGCAACTGGTACATCAACCCGACCGGCAAGTTCGTGATCGGCGGCCCCGACGGCGACGCCGGGCTGACGGGCCGCAAGATCATCGTCGACACCTATGGCGGCGCGGCGCCGCACGGCGGCGGAGCCTTTTCCGGCAAGGACACGACGAAAGTCGACCGCTCGGCGGCCTATGCCGCGCGCTATCTCGCCAAGAACGTCGTCGCGGCCGGGCTGGCTGACCGCTGCACGATCCAGCTCGCCTATGCGATCGGAGTCGCGCAGCCGCTGTCCGTCTATGTCGACCTGCACGGCACCGGCGCGGTGGACGAGGCGAAGCTCGAGGACGCGCTGCGCCACGTCATGGACCTGTCGCCGTCCGGCATCCGCAAGCATCTCGACCTGAACAAACCGATCTACGCCAAAACCAGCTCCTACGGTCATTTCGGCCGCAAACCCGGCCGCGACGGCTCGTTCTCGTGGGAGCGGACCGACCTCGCCAAGGCGTTGAAGCAAGCCGTCGCCGCCTGACCGCGTCGCGCCGGTGACCCCGCCCGAGCGGAGGTCGCGGGCGACCGAGGGGTTCTTCGGCCGCCGGCGCGGCAAGACGATGACGACGCTGCAGGCGCAAGCCCTGTCGCAAGGGCTGGCGCGCTACCGGATCGATCTTTCGCAGCCGGCCCCGTCCGACCTGTCGGCCCTCTTTCCGGCCCTCGTGTCGAGCATCGCCGTCGAAATCGGCTTCGGCGGCGGCGAGCATCTCCTGCACGCAGCGACTGGCGAGGGCGATCACGGCTTCATCGGCGTCGAACCGTTCGTCAACGGCATGGCCAAGCTGATGGCGCGGATCGCCGCCGGGCCGCTTCCCAACCTGCGCATCTACGACGACGACGCGATCCGGCTGCTCGACTGGCTTCCGCCGGCGAGCGTCGACCGGGTCGACCTCTTCTACCCCGACCCGTGGCCCAAGCGGCGGCACTGGAAGCGGCGTTTCGTCAGCCCCGTCAATCTCGACCGCATCGCGCGCGCCCTGAAGCCGGGCGGCGCATTCCGCTTCGCATCCGACATCGACGGCTATGTAAACTGGACCCTGCTCGCATGCCGGGATCATCCGGCGTTCGACTGGATCGCGAACGAGGCATCGGACTGGCATCGTCCCTACGATGGCTGGGTGCGGACCCGTTTCGAGGCGAAAGCCGTTCGAGAAGGACGGCGGACCGCCTATCTGCGATTTTCGCGGCGGTGAAAAGCAGGCGGCGCAACTTGCAGCCTTGGAATCGACCTGACAAGATGGCCGAGAGGGCGGTTCCGCTTCGACCAAGGACGAAACGAGCCAAGGACTTGCGGGCGACAGCCGCCGGCAGGTGCAAGCCGCATCACGAAGGCGCCGCGCCGCATCGTACAGGGAGGACTACCCCATGAAGCACTTCATCCATGCGACATTGATCGTCGGCGCGCTTGCCCTGCCAGCGCAGGCCGCCGACTACAAGATCATGGCGCCGGCGGCGCCGGGCGGCGGCTGGGACCAGACCGCGCGGACCATGCAGAGCGCGATGCAGGAGGAAGGCATCTCGTCCAACGTCCAGGTCGTCAACGTGCCGGGCGCCGGCGGCACGATCGGGCTGGCGCAGTTCGTCAACCAGGCGAGCGGCGATCCGAGCCAACTCATCATCGGCGGCTACGTGATGGTCGGCGCGATCCTGACCAACGCATCCCCGGTGACGCTCGACCAGGTGACGCCGATCGCGCGGCTGACCGGCGAATACGAGGCGCTGGTCGTGCCGGCCGAGTCCGACATCAAGGACATTGCGGGTCTGGTCGCCAAGCTGAAGGCCGATCCCGGCTCGGTATCTTGGGCCGGCGGCTCGGCCGGCGGCACCGACCACATCACGGCCGGCCTGATCGCCAAGGCGGTCGGCGTCGACCCGACCAAGGTCAACTACATCGCGTTTTCGGGCGGAGGCGAGGCGCTGGCGGCGATCCTCGGCGGACAGGTCACCGTCGGCATTTCGGGCTTCGGCGAATTCGCCTCGCAGATCCAGGCCGGCCAGTTGCGGCTGATCGGCATTTCGAGCGACGCGCGCGTCGCCGGCATCGATGGCCCGACGTACAAGGAAGGCGGCGTCGATGTTTCGATCCAAAACTGGCGCAGCGTCTCGGCCGCACCCGGCATCAGCGCCGAGCAGAAGACGACCATCATGGGCGATGTCGACAAGCTCGTGAAATCGACGGCCTGGAAGAAGGCGCTCGCCGACAAGGGCTGGGCCGACACCTATCTCGCGGGCGATGCATTCGCGGCGCAACTGAAGAAGGATACCGATGCGACCGCGGCGATCCTGAAGGACATCGGCCTGGTGAAATGAGCCAGGAGCGGCTGCCCGAAACCACGGGCCGCCCCGACCGGGCGGCGTTTCTGATCGCGGCCGGGCTGGCGGCCGTCGCCGCCGTGATCGTCTGGAGCACCGCCCATATGGCCGGCGCCGGCATGAATTCGCCTGTCGGCCCGAAAACCTTTCCATATGTCATCGCGGCGATCCTGTTCGCGCTGGCAATCATGACGGTGTTTTCGGCTTTGCGCGGCGATTTTCCGGTACGCGAACCGGAAGCCTTCGGACCCGTCGCCTGGATCGTCGGCGGCCTGGCGGCGCAGATGCTGCTGCTGCAGGTCACGGGTTTCTCGATCGCCACCGGCCTGCTGTTCGCGGCCACGGCAAAGGGCTTCGGGCGCGGGCCGCTGTGGATGACGATCCCGATCGGCATCGTGCTGTCGTTCGTCGTCTGGGTCGTCTTTGCCCGCGGGCTGCAGCTTTCGCTGCCGACCGGGCCGCTGGAACGGCTTATCTAACGGCGGGTCAGTTTGATGGACACATTCGGCCTCCTGGCGCAGGGCTTTTTCGTCGCCCTCGAGCCGATGAACCTGCTCTACGCGCTGATCGGGGTGACGCTGGGGACGGCCGTCGGCGTATTGCCGGGGATCGGCCCGGCGCTGACCGTCGCGCTGCTGCTGCCGGTGACCTACAAGCTCGACCCGGCCGGTTCGCTGATCATGTTCGCCGGCATCTATTACGGCGGCATGTATGGCGGGTCGACGACCTCGATCCTGCTCAATACGCCGGGCGAAAGCGCGTCGATCGTCACCGCCCTCGAAGGCAACAAGATGGCCCGCAAGGGGCGCGGCGGGCCGGCGCTCGCGACGGCGGCGATCGGCTCCTTCGTCGCCGGCCTGATCGCCACGGTCGGGCTCGCGCTGATCGCGCCGACGATCGTCAAGCTGGCGCTGTCCTTCGGGCCGGCCGAATATTTCGCGCTGATGGTGCTGGCCTTCATGACCGTCTCGGCGGCTTTCGGCGACTCCGCGCTGCGCGGGCTGACCTCGCTGTTCCTGGGGCTGGCGATCGGCCTCGTCGGCATCGACCTGCAGAGCGGCCAGGCGCGGCTTTCTTTCGGCATTCCCGATCTGCTCGACGGCGTCGAGGTGACGACCCTGGCCGTGGCGCTGTTCGCGATCGGCGAGACGCTGAGCGTGGCCGCGACACAGTCGGGCGCCGCCGAAAGGATCGAGGCCGTCAAGGGTTCGGTCTGGATGAGCAAGGAGGACTGGAAGCGCTCGTGGAAGCCATGGCTGCGCGGCACCGCGATCGGCTTCCCGATCGGCGCGATGCCGGCCGGCGGCGCTGAGATCGGAACGTTCCTGTCCTATTCCGTCGAGAAGAGCCTAGCCGTCAGGCCGGAGGAGTTCGGCCATGGCGCGATCGAGGGCGTCGCGGGACCGGAAGCGGCCAACAACGCATCGGCCGCCGGCACGCTGGTCCCGCTGCTGACGCTCGGCCTGCCGACGACGGCGACGGCGGCGATCATGCTCGCCGGCTTTCAGCAGTTCGGCCTGCAGCCGGGGCCGCTGCTGTTCGTCAACAATTCGCAACTCGTCTGGGGGCTGATCGCCAGCCTGCTGGTGGCGAACTTCATGCTGCTGGTGCTGAACCTGCCGCTGATCGGGTTGTGGGTCAAGCTGCTCACCATTCCGAGGCCGTGGCTCTATGCCGGCATTCTCGTGTTCGCGACGCTGGGCACCATCGGCGCGAACCCATCGACATTCGAACTTGGCATGCTGCTGGTGTTCGGCCTGCTCGGCTACGGCATGCGGCGCTTCGGCTACCCGATCGCGCCGGTTGTGGTCGGGCTGATCCTGGGGCCGCTCGCCGAACAGCAGCTGCGCCGGGCGCTGTCGATCAGCCAAGGCGACCCGACCGTGCTCGTGCATTCGTGGATATCGATCGGCCTGCTGACGCTCGCGGTCGCGGCGGTCGTCGTCCCGCTGATCCTGCGTTACAGGGGGCGTGGCAGGGTCCTGTCGCAGTTGGCGGCCAGCGAAGACTGATCGTTTCGGCTAGCGACCGATCTTGCGGAACTGCTCCGGGTCGATCCCAAGCGCGCGCAGGTCGCGCGATCGCGGCCGGCCGCCGCGACTAACCGCGGCCGCCGCCGCGACAGCGCTGCCGAACACACCGAAAAATGTCTCAAGCCCGGAACGCTTGCGGTGGGACATCGATGACCTCCACCGTCATCGTGCACTGCAACAGAAATAGTGATCTTTCGAGGGACGCGAAAAGCGCTGCATCTCAATGCAGCCCTGCAAAGCTGGCCAACTGAACGTCGACATAACGGCTGTTTCGCTGCGAGAATTCCGTCAGTATCATATAACTGTCAGCAGGAGCGAGGATGATGGCCTAAGAAGACCGCTTTCCAGACCGGATTCACATTGATTCAGCAATCTGCGGGGGACGTCCACGGATAGCCGGAACCCGCGTCCGGGTGAGCGATGTAATCGACATGCTGGCGGAAAAGGTCGACCGATCAGAAATTCTTGCCGATTATCCGTACATCAGCGATGAAGATATCACGGCCGCGCTGCGATACGCCGCCCGCGAACTCGAACACCGCGTTGTTGCTGCCGAATAGTGGCCGCCTTTGTCATCGACGCACAACTGCCGCCGGACCTTGCTCGCCGCTTGCGACTTGCCGGGCATGAAGCTGTAGATGTCAATGAGGTAGGCTTTGGCTCTGCAACCGATGATCGGATCGCGCGGTTCTCGTCCGGGCTCACTGCAATCCTTGTCTCCAAGGATGAGGATTTTTTCGATATGGCGCGGGCTGGAAGCCTCGATTGCCGTTTTCTTTGGGTGCGGATCGGCAACACAAGCAATGAGGCGCTTTGGCGGCGTGTCGAACGATCACTAAACGATATCGTCGAAGCGTTCGATCAAGGGCAGCGGATCGTGGAACTCGACCGAGCAGGGGACGCGCCGATGTAACCGACACTTGAAACCTGCATGCAACTCGGCTATATCTCCGTCAAATTCTTGGTCGATCTGACGAAGAGTGGGTCCACCCGGTCCCGCTCTTTTTTGTTACCTGGGGCTTCGACAGGCCTTGCGGAGAACCGATGGCGCCGGACGTTGCCGAACATCTTATGGACGACCGCATCATTCGCGAGGACGGCGCGGAAGCCCGCGTCGCCGCGATCATCGCGCCCTCCCTGCATGCGCTGCATTACCGCCTCGTTCGCGTGAAGCTGTCGGGGCAGAACGGCCTGACGCTGCAGATCATGGCCGAGCGCGACGACGGCAGCATGGATGTCGATGGCTGCGAGGAGGTCAGCCGCGCCGTCTCGCCGGCGCTCGATGTCGACGATCCGATCGAGAAGGCGTATCATCTCGAAGTATCGTCCCCCGGCATCGATCGGCCGCTGGTGCGCAAATCGGATTTCACGACCTGGACCGGGCATCTGGTCAAGGTCGACACGTCGATCATCGTCCACGACCGCAAGAAGTTCCGCGGCAAGATCGAAACCGCCGACGAGGATGGGGTGGTGATCGCGCGCGACAGGCCGGGCTACGGCGAGGAACCGACCGTGCGCGTGGCCTACGAGGCGATTTCGGAAGCGCGGCTGATCCTGACGGACGAGCTGATCCGCGAGGCGCTGAGCAAGGACAACCGGGCCCGCAAGGAAGCGCGCAAGCGCCGCGGCGAGCCAGAGACCGACGAGACCGAAACCCGGCCGGACGAAGAACCCGGCGCGTGAACGAACGGCCGGCAAGTCCGGCCGCCCAAGGAGACGAAGATGGCCGTCAGTGCAAACCGACTTGAATTGCTGCAGATCGCCGACGCGGTCGCGCGCGAGAAGTCGATCGACAAGAGCATCGTGATCGCCGCCATGGCGGACGCGATCCAGAAGGCCGCGCGCTCGCGCTACGGCCAGGAGACCAACATCCGCGCCGACATCAACGCGCAGACCGGCGAGATGAAGCTGCAGCGGCTGATGGAGGTGGTCGAGGCGGTCGACGACTACGCCACGCAGATCGCGCTGTCGTCGGCGCGCGAGCGCAACCCCGACGCCGAACTCGGCGACTTCATCGCCGAGCAGCTTCCGCCGATGGACTTCGGCCGCATCGCCGCGCAGTCGGCCAAGCAGGTCATCGTCCAGAAGGTGCGCGAGGCCGAGCGCGACCGGCAGTTCGACGAGTACAAGGACCGCATCGGCGAGATCGTCAACGGCACGGTCAAGCGCGTCGAATACGGCAACGTCATCGTCGATCTCGGCCGCGGCGAGGCGATCGTGCGCCGCGACGAACTGATCCCGCGCGAGAACTACAAATACGGCGACCGCGTCCGCGCCTATGTCTACGATGTGCGCCGCGAGCAGCGCGGACCGCAGATCTTCCTGTCGCGGACCCATCCGCAGTTCATGGCCAAGCTGTTCACCATGGAGGTGCCGGAAATCTACGACGGCATCATCGAGATCAAGTCGGTCGCCCGCGACCCCGGCAGCAGAGCCAAGATCGCCGTGATCTCGCGCGATTCGTCGATCGACCCGGTCGGCGCGTGCGTCGGCATGCGTGGTAGCCGAGTCCAGGCGGTCGTGGCCGAATTGCAGGGCGAGAAGATCGACATCATCCCGTGGTCGCCTTCGGCCGCCTCGTTCATCGTCAACGCGCTGCAGCCGGCCGAAGTCGCCAAGGTGGTGCTCGACGAGGACGCCGAGCGCATCGAGGTCGTGGTGCCCGACGACCAGCTTTCGCTCGCCATCGGCCGGCGCGGCCAGAACGTGCGGCTCGCCTCGCAGCTCACCGGCTGGGACATCGACATCCTTACCGAGCAGGAAGAATCCGAGCGCCGGCAGAAGGAATTCGTGGAGCGCTCGACCCTGTTCATGGAAGCGCTCGATGTCGACGAGATGGTCGGCCAGGTGCTGGCGTCGGAAGGATTCACGACGGTCGAGGAAGTGGCTTATGTCGACGCCGACGAGATTTCGTCGATCGACGGGTTCGACGAGGACACCGCGAGCGAGATCCAGAACCGCGCGCGCGACTATCTCCAGAAGATCGAGGCCGAGCATGACGAGAAGCGCAAGGCGCTCGGCGTCGCCGACGACCTTCGCGACGTTCCGGGGCTCACCACCGCGATGATGGTGACGCTCGGCGAGGACGGGGTGAAGACCGTCGACGATTTCGCCGGCTACGCGGTCGACGACCTGGTCGGCTGGAAAGAGCGCAAGGACGGCGAGACCAAGATGTTCCCGGGCGTGCTCGCCGCGCATGGAGTCTCGCGCGCCGACGCCGAGACGATGGTGATGGCGGCGCGCGTGAAGGCAGGCTGGATCACCGAGGACGACCTCACGGCCGGCGCCCCGCTCGACGCCGTCGAGTCGTGAGGTGACCCATCGCGAAGCGGCGCATCCTCGACGAAATGAACGATCGCACGTGCATCGTCGCGCGGGAACGGCGCGAACCGGATGAACTGATCCGCTTCGTCGTCGACCCCGACGGCCAGGTCGTGGCCGACCTGAAGCGAAATCTGCCGGGGCGCGGTTGTTGGGTGACCGCCGACCGCCTACATGTCGAGAAGGCGGTCGGCAAAAACCTTTTTGCCCGCGCGTTCAAACGATCGGTGGCGGCGCAGCCAGACCTGGCCGACCAGGTTGACAGGACGATGGTCCGGTCAGCGCTTGGAACACTGGGGCTCGCCCGGAAGGCGGGGGCGATCGCCCTCGGCGCCACGAAAATAGAAAGCGCCGTGCGTTCCGGCGAGGCTCTGATCGTGCTGCACGCCTACGAGGCATCCGACGACGGC
Organism: uncultured Rhizobiaceae bacterium; assembly: GCA_964244725.1. GTDB lineage: Bacteria > Pseudomonadota > Alphaproteobacteria > Rhizobiales > Rhizobiaceae > Kumtagia. The sequence goes on along the minus strand of CAXTJQ010000001.1, from coordinate 148,155 downwards.
GTTCGCAAGATCGCGTCGGCCAGGCGCGCCGTCGCCCATCAGGGCGGGCCGGAAATCCGCGCGTGCAAACTTTTTTCGGAACCCGAATTGAGTTTGGCATTGGGCGGGTCAAATGTGATACATGCTGCCGTCCTCGCCCAGGAAGCGGGGAAGGCGGCGTTGTCGCGCCTCGTGGCGCTCGACCGCTACCGGGGCGGCTCCCCGGACGAACTGGCGATGTTCGCGGCGATCGCCCCCGACGAGAATGCCGCAGAGGACATGGAATGAGCGATACTAAATCCGGCGACGACAATATTTTGACCGTCAATACCAAGAAGACCCTGACCTTGAAGCGCCCCGGCCTCGAGCAGGGAACCGTGCGCCAAAATTTCTCGCATGGCCGCACCAAGTCGGTCGTGGTCGAGACCAAGAAACGCAAATTCTCCATGCCAGGCGACAAGCCGGAGCCGGCCGCCGCCGCTGTCTTCGCACCCAAACCGCAGCCCGCCGCCCCACCGCCGGCCGCGGCGAGGCCGGTCGTCGCCGCGCCGGCGCAACCTGTGGCGCAGCGCGAAGAGCCCAAGCCGCAGCCGCCCGTGCAGACGCAGCCGGCCGCGCCCGTGGCGGCCGCGCCCATCGTCAGACCCGCGCCGCCGCCAATCGCCGCCGCGCCGGTCGCCGCAGCGCGGCCGGCCGCCGCGCCCGACAAGGCCGCCGTCGCCGCGCCGCGGCCGCCAGCCAGCCGTCCGGTCAGCGGCGTGGTCCTGAACCAGCTTTCCGTGGGCGAGATCGAGGCGCGCCGCCGCGCGCTCGCCGGATCGCAGTCGCGCGAGCAGCAGGACCGCCAGCGCGCGCTGGAAGACGCCAAGCGCCGCCAGGAAGACGAGGAACAGCGAAAGCGCGAGCGCGAAGCGTCCGCGCGCCGCCAGGCCGAGGAGGAGGCGCGGCTCCAGAAGGAAGCCGAGGCGCGCCGCCGCGCCGAGGACGAAGCGCGCCGCCGCGCCCCCAACGCCGACATGAGCGCGGCCGACGATGAGCGCGACGCTCGTCCGCGCACCGGCGTCGCGGCCCTGCGCGGCGCGCCTTTGCGCCGACCGACGACGCCGGAAGCCGCGCGCCCGACCAAGACCAAGGGCGAGGAAGACCGTCGCCGCGGCAAGCTGACGCTGACCACGGTGACCAGCGACGACGACGCGCGGTCGCGTTCGCTGTCGGCGATGCGCCGCCGGCAGGAGAAGTTCAAGCGCGCGATGCACAACGAGCCGCGCGAGAAGATCGCGCGCGAGGTGACGCTGCCGGAGACGATCTCGATCCAGGAACTGGCGCAGCGCATGTCGGAACGCGCCGTCGACGTCGTGAAGTATTTCATGAAGCAGGGCCAGATCCTGAAGCCAGGGGACGTGATCGACGCCGACACCGCCGAACTGGTCGCCTCGGAGTTCGGCCACACGGTGCGCCGCGTCGCCGAATCCGATATCGAGGAGGGCATCTACGTTCTCGAGGACAAGCCCGACGATCTGGTGTCGCGTCCGCCGGTCGTGACCATCATGGGCCATGTCGACCACGGCAAGACCTCGCTGCTCGACGCGATCCGCAACGCCAGCGTGGTGTCCGGCGAGGCCGGCGGAATCACGCAGCATATCGGCGCCTACCAGGTCGAGAAGAACGGCCACAAGATCACGTTCATCGACACGCCCGGCCACGCCGCGTTCACGGCGATGCGCGCGCGCGGCGCGCAGGCCACCGACATCGCAATCCTGGTGGTGGCGGCCGACGACAGCGTCATGCCGCAGACGATCGAGTCGATCAGCCATGCGAAGGCGGCCAAGGTGCCGATTATCGTGGCGATCAACAAGATCGACAAGCACGAGGCCGACCCGCAGCGTGTGCGCACGCAGTTGCTGCAGCACGAAGTCTTCGTCGAATCGATGGGCGGCGAGGTGCTCGACGTCGAGGTCTCGGCCAAGACCGGCGCGGGTCTCGACAAGCTGCTCGAGGCGATTTTGCTGCAGGCCGAAGTTCTCGACCTCAAGGCCAATCCGGACCGGACCGCCGAGGGCGTCGTCATCGAGGCCAAGCTCGACAAGGGCCGCGGCCCTGTCGCGACGGTGCTGGTCCAGACCGGCGACCTTCTGATCGGCGACATCGTCGTGGCCGGCACCGAATGGGGCCGGGTGCGCGCTCTGATCAACGATCGCGGCGAGCAGATCGACGGCGCCCTGCCCTCGATGCCGGTCGAGATTCTCGGCCTGCAGGCCACGCCGCTTGCCGGCGAGCGCTTCGCGGTCGTCGAAAGCGAGGCGCGGGCGCGCGAGATCACCGAATACCGCCAGCGCAAGGCGCGCGACAAGGCCGTCGCCAAGCATGTTAGCCAGCGCGGTTCGCTGGAGCAGATGATGACGCAGCTTTCGGCGAGCGGCGTCAAGGAATTCCCGCTGGTGGTGAAGGCCGACGTGCAGGGCTCTGTCGAGGCGATCATCGCCTCGCTCGACAAGCTCGGCACCGACGAAGTGCGGGCGCGCATCGTCCATTCGGGCGCGGGCGGCATCACCGAGAGCGACGTGTCGCTGGCCGAGACTTCCGGGGCGGCCATGATCGGCTTCAACGTGCGCGCCAATCCGCAGGCCCGGACGGCCGCCGAGCAGGCCGGCATCGAGATCCGCTACTACAACGTCATCTACAATCTCGTGGACGACGTGAAGGCGGCGATGTCGGGCATGCTGTCGCCGGAGCGCCGCGAAACCTTCATCGGCAATGCGGAGATCCTCGAGATCTTCGACATCACGAAGGTCGGCAAGATCGCCGGCTGCCGCATCACCGAAGGCAAGGTCGAGCGCGGCGCGGGCGTCCGCCTGATCCGGGACAATGTCGTGATCCACGAGGGAACGCTGAAGACGCTGAAGCGGTTCAAAGACGAAGTGGCCGAAGTGCCGGTCGGCCAGGAATGCGGCATGGCCTTCCAGAACTACGAGGACATGCGCGCAGGCGACGTCATCGAGTGCTTCCGGGTGGAGATGGTGACGCGATACCTTTAGGAGTGAGAGATGGCCGACGAGAGGCGTTTCACCGTTCCGGCTCAATCTTCTCCCGTTCTTGCGCGGGAGGAAGATGGCAACTTCTCCGATCCTTGGGCGAAGGGGCCAGATCGTTCAGGCTCGGGCAGTGAAATCTCCGTATTGGACATGCATCCGATCGACCTTGGCGCTCACATGGGGCTTCGACTTGATCCGGACGATCAGCATCAGGCCTCGATCCTGGTCGACGACGCTCTCGTCAGGCTGAATGAGATTTCGGATGACGCACGCGATCTTTCCGAGAACTTTCGCCGCTGGCTTGCGCTTTCGCAAGCACGCATCGACGCGGCGCAGCGGGCGTCGGCGCGCAATGCCGCCGCTTTGACCGCATGGCAGGCGACATAGCCCTTCATGCCGATCGATGCACAGGACCCCGACAAAAGACCGCCTGTTCTACCCACGGAGGAATTTTCCTGGCGTCGCGCAGGTGAATTTCTCAAGAACATTCTCAGTCTGGAACGTTCCTATCGATCCTTGAAAAGCGACAATGAACAGTTGCGCAGACAGGTTGATGAGCTTCAGCGCCTGGTGGACGATCACAATGGGCAGCTCAAAGCCATTCTGTCGACCCTGAATTCGACCATCGCGAACAGGATCGAGGCGTCCGCCGAAAAGGCCGCCGTCGAGACGGTGCTGCGGCTTCTCGACAAAGGTCGCCAAGACTAGTCATGGCTCGCTCACCGTCTGCCTCCGGCCCCTCCCAACGCATGCTGCGCATCGGCGAGCAGGTTCGACATGCCCTGTCCGAACTGCTGCAGCGCGACGAAATCCGGGACGATCTGATCGAGAAGACCGTGATCTCGGTGTCGGAAGTGCGCATGTCGCCCGACCTGAAGATCGCGACGGCCTTCGTCGCCCCGCTCGCCGCGTCCGACGACAACGCGGTGATCGAGGCGCTCAACAAAAATGCCAGGTTCATCCGTGGCCGGGTCACGCCGGCGCTGCGACAGATGCGCTCGATGCCGGAGTTCCGCTTCCGGATCGACACCAGCTTCGACAATTTCGAGAAGATCGACCGGTTGTTGAAATCGCCGGGGGTGGCGAGGGATTTGGGCAAGGAGGGGGGTGAGGAATGACGATCGCCGTGTCGCGCCCCCTCCACCACTTCGTGGTCCCCCTCCCCCGTAAACGGGGGAGGATTGGCGTTGCGGCCGTCCTCGACCTTTATCCTCCCCTGCGAAGCGGGGGAGGGGGACCACGAAGCGGTGGACGGGGCGTTTCCCGATGAGCCGCCGGGGAAAGAAGAAAGGCCGGGCGATCTCCGGCTGGGTGATCCTCGACAAGCCGGTGGGCATGGGCTCAACCGACGCCGTCGCCAAGATCAAATGGCTGTTCAACGCCGAGAAGGCGGGACATGCCGGCACGCTCGATCCGCTGGCGTCGGGCATGCTGCCGATCGCGCTCGGCGAGGCGACCAAGACCGTGCCCTACGTGCAGGACGGCGCGAAAATCTACCAGTTCGCCGTCGCCTGGGGCGAGGAGCGCTCGACCGACGATCTCGAAGGGCCGGTGACGCAGATGTCGGACAAGCGGCCGGGCGAGGCGGACATCCGCGCGCTGCTGCCGAAATACACCGGAATCATCATGCAGACGCCGCCGCAATTCTCGGCGATCAAGATCGGCGGCGAGCGCGCCTACGATCTCGCGCGGAGCGGCGAGACCGTCGACATCCCCGAGCGCGAGGTCGAGATCGGCCGGCTCGACCTGATCGCGATGACGGCGGAAGGCCATACGACGTTCGAAATCGAATGCGGCAAGGGCACCTATGTGCGGTCGCTGGCGCGCGACATGGGCCGCGACCTTGGCTGCTACGGCCATATCTCGACGCTGCGGCGCACGGAGGTCGATCCGTTCACGCCCGAGGACCTGGTGCGCCTTGCCGACCTGGAGGCCGCATCGCCGCGCAAGAACACGCGGGATGTCGGGGCCGTTGAGGAGCCGGAACGCGAGGCCACCCCTGCCCCGGCCGTCGACGGCTACGAAGATTATTCCGCGATCGATGCGCTGGTGGTCGATACGGGCGCGGCGCTGGATTGCCTGCCGCAGATCGCGCTGACGGACGAGGCGGCCGGGAAAGTCCGGCTCGGCAACGCGGTGATCCTGCGCGGCCGCGACGCGCCGGTCGAGGCGGAGGAAGCGTGCGCGACGGTGCGCGGGAAGCTGGTGGCGATCGGCGCGGTCGAGGCGGGGATGTTCAGGCCAAAGCGGGTGTTTGCGGGGTGAGGAACCAGACTCCCGACAATTTTATCCCCGTGGTCCGATGTAGGAATATTATCCTTTTAGCTCAAGCTAGGAGGCTGAAATGAGTTCCAAATCTCTCGATCTTTCGCTCGTCATCGCACAAGCCCGAGCCACATTGGCCGCGTGGCGCTTCTACTACAAGCTGCAAGAATATCAAAACCGGCAATCGTGGTTTGAGTTCGTCGCGGACTGCGGAGTTCGTGGAACGCCTCGATAAGGCCACGGACGGTGTCAATCAGATTGTAGTCATCGAGATTCGGCCCTTCGAATGACGACGCAGCGACAAATCAAGAAGCTTCTCACTCCGCTGTTAGAGCGTCATGAGGATTTGGCGCTTTGCGGCCGTTGGCTGATGATCACACCGATCCATCACGTCATGCGCGGCATGACCCTGATGTTTACAAGCAGCGCGGATTGGTTCTATCCGGCTTGGGCTATCACCAATTTCTGCGATCCCTGCGGCCATTATCCGTTGAACTGGGGTGATCGGCTCTATCCACGCAGGGAGGCGCATTGGTGCTTGACCGACCCGCGTATGCCCGGCGCTTTGTTCGAGATCATCGAAGACTATGTCCTGCCGATGATCCGGCCGGTCAAGACGCTCAACGATATCGCGCCATTCCTGGCCACTGTGCAAAGCCGGCGCATGTCGATCGATTGGGACCCGTTGCGGCAGCTTCCATTGCTTGTCGCCCTTGGGAAACTCGACGAAGCACGCGAAGTGCTCAGAAAGCGTCTGACGGGTGACACACGCTGGACCCGGCCGTTCCTCGACGACGAGCGGGCCGAGGTGCTGGGCCCGCTGCGAGGCCCGCTCAAGCGGGACGACCGAGGGGAACTGGCACGCGTTCTTCGCGGCTGGGAGCAGATGCGGATCGCGCGGCTTAAAATGGAGTTCATTTGGGAACCGACGCAATTTCCGCTTGAGTTAGACGCATAATCGTATGCATGGAACATTTTGCTGTGTGCGGGATGGTGGGCTAGGCTCCTCAGGACGGGCTGTCTAATTCCTATAGCCATTCGCGCAAAATTCCCCTATATGCGCCGCATCGCCTGACAAGCGATCATTTTGGCCCCCGCTGGACGACATCCCGGCCGTGGGCGACGTCTTCCTCCAACATACAAGGAAAAGCCGATGTCGATCACTGCTGATCGCAAGAAAGAACTGATGACGGAATACGCGACCAAGGCGGGCGACACGGGGTCTCCCGAAGTCCAGGTGGCGATCTATTCCGAGCGGATCAAGAACCTGACCGAGCACTTCAAGGACCACAAGAAGGACAACCATTCCCGACGTGGCCTGCTCGCGCTCGTTTCCCAGCGCCGGCGTCTGCTCGACTATCTGAAGAGCCGCGACGAGACGCGCTACGCGACGCTGATCGAGAAGCTCGGGCTGCGCCGCTAATGAATTGAACGGCGGGTCCTCTCGAGAGGACCCGCCGTTCATGCATCGGAGCGCGGGAATGCGCTCCACCGGGCATTTTGCCATGGCCGAGGCCGCAGCATTCGCCCGAACCGCACGGTCCAGATCCGAGGGATTTGCGACCGCCCATGGATCGGTCACGGGGCAGGATTGCCGGAGGCCCAGCGGCGCGCAATGCCCGTCGCGCCAGTTCGCTGGACCCCCCGCTGTCTTGCCCGTGGCTCGTCCGAACGAGAAGCCAGAGCGGAAGCTGTCGCCCATAGGGGGCGACGCATGACCTTCCGCGCCACCCAGGGACAATACATGTTCAATCACCACAAAATCGAAATCGAATGGGCAGGACGCCCGCTCACGCTCGAAACCGGGAAGATCGCCCGCCAGGCCGACGGCGCCGTGCTCGCCACTTACGGCGAGACCGTCGTGCTCGCCACCGTCGTTTCGATGAAGGAACCGAAGCCCGGTCTGGATTTCTTTCCGCTGACCGTGAATTATCAAGAGAAGACCTACGCCGCTGGAAAAATCCCCGGCGGCTATTTCAAGCGAGAGGGCCGGCCGAGCGAGAAGGAAACGCTGGTTTCGCGCCTGATCGACCGTCCGATCCGCCCACTGTTCGCCGACGGCTACAAGAACGATACGCAAATCGTCGTCACCGTCATGCAGCATGACCTCGAAAACGATCCCGACATTCTCGCCATCGTCGCCACTTCCGCGGCGCTGACGCTTTCCGGCGTGCCGTTCATGGGGCCGATCGGCGGCGCGCGCGTGGGCTACATCAACGGCGAATACGTGCTCAACCCGCATATCGACACGCTGCCCGAGTCGAAGCTCGATCTCGTCGTCGCCGGCACGGGCGACGCGGTGCTGATGGTCGAGTCCGAAGCGCAGGAGCTGAACGAAGAGATCATGCTCGGCGCGGTCATGTTCGGCCATCGCGGCTTCCAGCCGGTGCTCGACGCGATCATCCGGCTCGCCGAGCAGGCCGCGAAGGACCCGCGCGCGCACAAGACGGTGGATCATTCGAAACTCGAAGCCGACATGCTGAAGCTGGTCGAGAACGAGTTGCGCGAGGCCTACAAAAACGTCGACAAGCAGAAGCGCTACGCCGCCGTCGACGCCGTCAAGGCGAAAGTCAAGGACACGTTCTCGCCCAAGGACGACGAGACGCCGCGCTTCACCTCGGAGCAGGTGTCGACCGTGTTCAAGGACCTGCAGGCCAAGATCGTGCGCTGGAACATCCTCGACACCGGTTCGCGCATCGACGGCCGCGACCTGACGACCGTGCGCAAGATCGTCTCGGAAGTCGGCGTGCTGCCGCGCACCCACGGCTCGGCGCTGTTCACCCGCGGCGAGACGCAGGCGATCGTGGTCGCCACGCTCGGCACCGGCGAGGACGAGCAGTATGTCGATTCGCTGACCGGCATGTACAAGGAGACGTTCCTCCTGCACTACAACTTCCCGCCCTATTCCGTGGGCGAGACCGGCCGCATGGGCTCGCCGGGCCGCCGCGAAATCGGCCACGGCAAGCTCGCGTGGCGCGCCGTCCATCCGATGCTGCCGGCGAAGGAAGTCTTCCCCTACACGCTGCGCGTCGTCTCCGAGATCACCGAGTCGAACGGCTCGTCCTCGATGGCGACCGTCTGCGGCACGTCGCTGGCGCTGATGGACGCCGGCGTTCCGCTGGCCGCGCCGGTGGCAGGCATCGCGATGGGCCTGATCAAGGAAGGCGAGCGCTTCGCTGTGCTCTCCGACATTCTGGGTGACGAGGACCATCTCGGCGACATGGACTTCAAGGTGGCCGGCACAACCAACGGCATCACTGCCTTGCAGATGGACATCAAGATCGACGGCATCACCGAGGAGATCATGAAGGTCGCGCTCGGCCAGGCCAGGGACGGACGCCTGCATATCCTCGGCGAGATGGGCCACGCGCTTTCCGAGGGCCGCAAGGAACTCGGCGAGTTCGCGCCGCGCATCGAGGTGATGCAGATCCCGACCGACAAGATCCGCGAAGTGATCGGCTCGGGCGGCAAGGTCATCCGCGAGATCGTCGAGAAGACCGGCGCCAAGATCAACATCGACGACGACGGCACGGTCAAGATCGCCTCGTCGAGCGCCAAGGAGATCGAGGCGGCCCGCAAGTGGATCCATACCATCGTCGCGGAGCCGGAAATCGGCGAAATCTACGAAGGCACCGTCGTCAAGGCGGCGGACTTCGGCGCGTTCGTCAATTTCTTCGGCCCCAAGGACGGCCTCGTCCACATCTCGCAGCTTTCCAACGAGCGCGTCGCCAAGACGACCGACGTGGTCAAGGAGGGCCAGAAAGTGTTCGTCAAGCTCATGGGCTTCGACGAGCGCGGCAAGGTCCGCCTGTCGATGAAGGTCGTCGACCAGACGACCGGCAAGGAAATCGTCCGCGACAAGGGCGAAGAGAACGCCGCCTGATACTGGCGAAATTGATTTGCTGACGGGCGTGGCGAAAGCCGCGCCCGTTTTCGTTTGTCGGTGACTCTGGAGCCCGCATGTCGCTCGACGCCATGAAGACCCTGTTCCACCCGTTTGAGACGGAAGCGCTGACGCCGCCCTGGGAGGGCCAAACAGCACTCTTCCTCGGCGCCGAACCAGGCTTCCGCCTGCCGGACGGGTTTGCCGCCTCGATCCTTGCGGTGCAGGGTTTCCGTCCGTCTTTCCTAGCGCTTCAGCGCGAGGGCCGCGCGGTCAAACCCGCGCCCACTGGGGTGAACTACGATACGGCCCTCGTGCTGTGCGGTCGCCATCGCGGACAGAACGAATCCTGGATCGCCGAGGCGCTGGAACGGACGCGCGTCGGCGGGCTCATTCTGATTTCGGGCGGCAAGGACGATGGCATTGCAAGCGCCCGCAAACGGTTGGCCGCTCTGGTCGCCATCGACGGCTCGGCGTCCAAATATCACGGCGTGGCCTTCTGGTTCCCGCGGCCGCGGCACGTCGGGGCGATCGTCGACGCCTTGCGGGCGGGGTCGCAATCAGACCCGGTCGAGGGCCGGTTCCAGACCGCGCCCGGCATGTTCTCGCATGACCGCATCGACCCGGGATCGAAGCTTCTGACAGACAGCCTGCCTGAAAAGCTGAAGGGCAAGGTCGCGGATTTCTGCGCCGGCTGGGGCTATCTGTCCGCGGAGATCGCGGACCGATATCCCGGCATCAAGGGGCTCGACCTCTACGAGGCGGACTTCGCCTCGCTGGAGGCGGCCAGGCGGAATCTCGCCGAAATGAAAGTTCCTGCCCGGTTCTTCTGGCATGACCTGACCGGCGAACCGGTCACGGAGCGCTACGATACGATCGTCATGAACCCGCCGTTCCACACCGAGCGCCGCGCCGGTCCCGGTCTCGGCCAGGCGATCATCAAGGCGGCGTCCGGCGCACTCAAGCGCGGCGGCACGCTCTACATGGTCGCCAACCGACATCTCGCCTACGAACAGGCGGTGGCGGAGCATTTCCATCGGCACGCCGAAATCGCCGGCGACACGATGTTCAAGGTCATCGAGGCCCTTCGCTAAGCAGCTTCGGCGAGGCGGCGTTCGCGGCCTGCCAGAGCATCGACGAGACTTGGGAGCTTGGCCGCCAGCGGCTCCGGCCGGCCGAAGAAGAAGCCTTGCACTTCGTGACAGCCGGCGGCGCGCAGCAGAATCGCCTGGTTTTCCGTCTCGACGCCTTCGGCGACGATGCGGACGCCGAGCGCGCGCGACAGGCCAACGATGGTCGACACGACGGCCCCCGAACTCGCGTCCGTCTCCATGCGGCTGACGAAAGACCGGTCGATCTTGAGCTTCTGGAACTCGAAATCGACCAGATAGCTCAGATTTGAGTAGCCGGTGCCGAAATCGTCGACCGCGACCGAGATTCCCAATTGGCCGAGTTGGCGCAGCAGCGTCGCGGCGTAGGCGCGATCCTGCATCATGGCCGATTCCGTCACCTCGAGTTCGAGCCGGGCGGGATTTATGCCCGAGGATTTCAGCGTTTCGGCGACCACTTCGAAAAAATCGCGGTTCATGAATTGCGCGGGCGAGATGTTGACGGCGACGAAGCAGTCTTCCGGCAATCGCCTGGCATCCTCGCAGGCCTGCCGCAGCACCCAGCGCCCGATCGGGCCGATCATGCCGGTTTCCTCCGCGATCGGGATGAAGTCGAACGGCGCGATCATCCCGCGCTCCGGGTGCCGCCAACGGATCAGGGCTTCGTAGCCGACGACGCGCCCATGGCTCAGATCGAACTGCGGCTGATAGTGCAGCCTGAAGTCGCCGCGATGGAGCGCCACATGAAGCTCCGACTCGACCCACTGCCGATGGTCGGCGACGCGCCCCATTTCGGGCTCGAACACGACCCAGGCGCCGATGCCGCTGGTGCGGGCGTGCTGGAGCGCGAGATTCGAATGGCGCAGAATGGCGATCGGATCAAGCCCGTCCTTCGGCAGGGCGACGATCCCGACCGACAGATGCACGGATTGAAGATGGGTCGGGAGCTGGTAGGGCCGCATCATCGCGTCGATCAGATCGGCGACCATCTCGACAAGACGCTCGCCGCAGACGCGGTCGGGGACGAGCACCGCGAATTCCCCGGCGCCGATGCGGCCGAGGGTCACGCCTGGGGGCAGATGGTCCTTCAGCCGCGCGGTCAGGCCGCGGATCAGTTCGTCGCCCTGGCTGTAGCCGATCGCGTCGTTGATCTGCTTGAACCGGTCGATGTCGATGTCGACCAAAAAGATCGCCTCGCCGCTCGCGACGGCCGCCGAGGCGGCCTGCGCGATCTTGCCGACCATCGCGTTGCGGCCGAGCAATCCGGTCAGCCTGTCGAAATGCGTCTCGTGATAGACGAAGCCGACGGACTCGTCGACGCCGGCAAAGAAAGAGAGGGCCGATGCCGTCGCCGCGAGCGCGCACAGGCCGGCCACGACCGAGCCGATCATGCCTGCCGGCATTCCCGCGAGATCGTCGCCGAAACCCTGGCTCAGACCCCACAGGCCAAGGATGAAGCTGCCGAGGCCGGACGCCGATATGGTGACGATCCGAAAAAGCGCGCCGCGCTTTGGATTGACGGCTGACGCCATGGACGAAATCCCGACTGCGCACCAGACGTAGCGACGCGGTCTTAAGATTTGCTGAGATCCGGCCGACGGTTTTGAACGAATGGCGCGCCACGCGCCCGGTCGGCTCTACTCGTCCTGCTTGAGCTCGGTCAGGGTCGGCATGGAAACGATGTGGTAGCCGGAATCGACATAGTGGATTTCGCCGGTGACGCCCGAGGACAGGTCCGAAAGCAGATACAGCGCCGAGCCGCCGACCTCGGCGATGGTCACGGTGCGGCGCAGCGGCGAGTTGCGCTGCTGGTATGAGAACATGTGGCGCGCGTCGGCGATGCCGGCGCCGGCCAGGGTGCGGACCGGACCCGCCGAGATGGCGTTGACGCGGATGCCGCGCGGTCCGTAATCGTTGGCGAGATAGCGCACGCTAGCCTCCAGGCCGGCCTTGGCGACGCCCATGACGTTGTAGTTCGGCATGACGCGGACGGAACCGGCATAGGTCAGCGTGACCATCGATCCGCCATCCGGCATCAGGGCTGCGGCGTGGCGCGCGACCTCGGTGAAGGAGTAGCATGAGATCACCATGGTGCGAACGAAATTGTCGCGACTGGTGTCGGCGTAGAGGCCCTTGAGCTCGTTCTTGTCGGAGAAGCCGATCGCGTGGACGACGAAATCGAGCCCTCCCCATTCGCTCGACAGCGTCTCGAAGACGCTCGCCACCGAGGCGCTGTCCTCGACATCGCAGGGCAAGACGAGCTTTGCGCCGGCCCGATCGGCGAGCGGCCTGACGCGGCGGCCGAACGCCTCGCCCTGATAGGTAAAGGCGAGTTCCGCGCCTTCGGCGGCGAGCTTCTCGGCGATGCCCCAGGCGATCGAGTGATCGTTGGCGACCCCCATCACGAGGCCGCGCTTGCCGGTCATCATGCCCATGCCCCCGCTCCTACGCCGTGTAACGCTGGAAGACCAGGGTCGCATTGGTGCCGCCGAATCCGAAGGAATTCGACAGCACCGTATCGATCCTGGCGTCGTCGATGCGCTCGCGCACGATGGGCATGCCTTCGAAATCCGGGTCGAGTTCCTCGATATGCGCGCTCTTGCCGATAAAGCCGCCCTGCATCATCAGGATGGAATAGATCGATTCCTGCGCGCCGGCCGCGCCGAGGGAGTGGCCGGTCAACGATTTGGTCGAGGCAATGTTCGGCATCGCGTCGCCGAACACCTCGCGGATCGCCGCCATTTCGCGCGAGTCGCCAATTTGGGTCGATGTGCCGTGCGTGTTGATGTAGTCGACCGGCGACTTTAAGGTGGCGATCGCCTGGCGCATGCAGCGCGCCGCGCCCTCGCCCGAGGGCGCAACCATGTCGTAGCCGTCCGAGGTCGCGCCGTAGCCGACCACTTCGGCGTAAATTTTCGCGCCGCGCGCCCTGGCGTGCTCGAGTTCCTCCAGCACGACCACGCCGGCCCCTCCGGCGATGACGAAGCCGTCGCGGTTGGCGTCGTAGGCGCGCGAAGCGGTCGATGCCCTGTCGTTAAACTTGGACGACATCGCGCCCATGGCGTCGAAGAGATCCGACATGGTCCAGTCGAGATCCTCGTGGCCGCCGGCGAACATCACGTCCTGCTTGCCCCACTGGATCAGTTCGCAGGCATTGCCGATGCAGTGCGCCGAGGTCGAGCAGGCCGAGGAGATCGAATAGTTAACGCCATGAATCCTGAACCAGGTGGCGAGCGTCGCCGAGGCGGTCGAGGACATCGCCTTGGGCACCGCGAAGGGGCCGATCCGCTTGGGGCTGACGTTCTTGCGGACGATGTCGGCGGCTTCGACGATGGCGCGGGTCGACGGGCCGCCCGACCCCATGACGATGCCCGTGCGCTCATTCGTGATATCTGCCTGCTCCAGCCCGGCGTCGAGAACCGCCTGATCCATCGCGACATGATTCCAGGCGGCGCCCTGCGACAGGAAGCGCATCGCCCGGCGGTCGATCAGATCGGCGGGATTGAGCGTCGGCGCGCCCCAGACCTGGCAGCGGAAGCCATGTTCGGCGAAGGATTGCGAGAAGCTGATGCCGGATTTGGCGTCATGCAGCGAGGCGCGGACTTCATCGACATTGTTGCCGATGGACGAAACAATGCCCAGGCCGGTCACGACCACTCGTCTCATCGAAATCTCCTCCGCGCCGAAATCCGTGTCAGGCGGCAGCCTGCTTGAACAGGCCGACCCTCAAGTCGCTGGCCTTGTATATGGTCTGACCGTCCGCCTTCAACCAGCCGTCGCCGATGCCGAGCACGAGGCGTCCGCGCATGATGCGCTTGAAGTCGACGCCATATTCGACGGTTCTGGTGGCCGGCGTCACCATGCCGGTGAACTTGACCTCGCCGGTCGAGAGCGCGCGGCCCCTGCCGGGCTCGCCCAGCCAGCCCAGGAAAAACCCGACCAGCTGCCACATCGCATCGAGGCCCAGGCACCCCGGCATGACCGGATCGCCGACGAAGTGGCAGGGAAAGAACCAGAGGTCGCGGTGGATGTCGAGTTCGGCCCGGATATGACCCTTCTCATACGCGCCGCCGGTCGTGCCGATGGCGGTGATGCGATCGAACATCAGCATCGGCGGATAGGGCAGCTGGGCATTGCCGGGGCCGAACAACTCGCCGCGCGCGCAGGCGAGAAGATCTTCGTACCCGTAGCTGGATTTCGCTGCTTCCATCGGCCTTGCGCCCTCGTCCGTCCAAGCCGACCGAGCCAACCCCGCGCGGGTCGATCCGGTCCCACCGCCGATCCGACATCACGAACCGTTACAACCCGAAATCGACGCTAGCGATTAGCCCGCCGACCGCGCCCGGTCAATCCGCCGCCCTTGATCGGATGCGGACAACCGAATATATGCTGGTGCAGGCAGTCGAAGCCGGGATAGGCAGTCTCGGCTCTCTTTTTGCATCAGGCAGGTCGATGACATCGACGGAAACCAGGATTTCGGTGGACGAGCGCGTGCGCGAGGCGGGCTTGCGCCCGACGCGCCAGCGCGTCGCGCTGGCCGATCTGCTGTTTGCCAAGGGGGACCGGCATCTTTCGGCAGAGGAGCTTCACGAGGAGGCGCTGGTCGCCGGCGTTCCCGTGTCGCTCGCCACCGTCTACAATACGCTGCACCAGTTTACCGAAGCCGGGCTGCTGAGGATACTCGCCGTCGAGGGCGCCAAGACCTATTTCGACACCAACACTTCCGACCATCATCATTTCTTCGTCGAAGGCGAGAACACCGTGTTCGACATCCTTTCGGGTCCGGTGAAGGTGACCAACCTTCCCGTCGCGCCGGAGGGAATGGAGATCGTCAACGTCGACGTGGTCGTCAGGCTGCGCCGCAAGGCGGCGGGCTGACCTTCATGGCGCCGCCGCGCTGGCTTGCCGCCCTTCTGAAACTGGAATGGGCGGGGATCGCGATCGCGATGATCGTCGTCTATACGGTAATGGGCTGGTCGTGGCTGGCGTTCGCGATCCTCGTGCTCGCGCCCGACCTCTCGATGCTCGGCTATCTGTCCGGACCGCGGGTCGGGGCGTTGTCCTACAATCTCGGCCATACGCTGATCGTACCCTTGGCAATCGCCGGCGTGGGCTGGTTCACGGATACGGACCGCGCGCTTCAGGTCGCCGTCATCTGGATTTTCCACGTCGCCTTCGACCGCGCGCTCGGGTACGGGCTGAAACTGCCTACGGCGTTCCAGGACACGCATCTCGGACGCATCGGCAAGGCAGGCGCCGAATTTCAATCCTGAATGGTCTCGCCTGGATAAGCGCCCCAGACGAGGCGCTGGCTGAGCCAGCCGCTATGGCCCGCGAAGGTCATTTCGCACCACAGGCCGTTGCAGGCCTTGATGGCGCCGATCGCGCCGGGTTCGATGACCGCGACCTTGGCCGCATCAGTATAGGGTTCGGCCAGAAGTTCGATGCGGATTTCCTTGCCGCGCTGCCACGGGGCGGCGATCGCGGTGCGGCGGCCCGACAGCAGCGACTGGTTGATCCAGCCTTCCGAGCCATCCGCATCGCGCACGCGCCGCCAATTGTCGTATTCCTGGATGATCTCCATCGGCAGGCCGGACTTGAGGTAGAGCCAGTCGACGGGATAGTTCGGTCCGGGCCCGATGCGCGAATTCACGCGGCCCGATTTCAGGCTGACGAAACGCGGCAGCGGCAGGCCGCTCGCGCCCTGCGCGACGTTCTGGCCGGCGACGCTCTGCGCGAAGGCGGACGGCGGCGTCGACACCACCGCGAGCAGGCCCAGAACCAGGATGGAAACGGCTCCGCGAAGCGGTAGGAAGCTCGACACGTTCAATTCCCCTGCCGGCGGCGAGCATCCCCTCGCGCCGGGCTTTTTCTTTGTCATGAGCCCGGGCGCTTGTTACACAGTCGCCATCCCAGAGCCAGTTCGAGTGTCGCTGGTCTTGGTTAAAGAGGTCTCAACGCGACCCGGATTGGGAGAACCAATGGCGACGAAGAAGAAGCCTCTCGTCGTGATCACCCGCAAGCTGCCGGACCCGGTCGAGACCCGCATGCGCGAATTGTTCGACGCGCGCCTCAATGTCGACGACCGGCCGATGACGCAGCCCGAACTCGTAGCCGCGATGCGCGAGGCCGATGTCCTGGTGCCGACCGTGACGGACCGGATCGACGCGGCCCTGATCGAACAGGCCGGCGGCAATCTCAAGCTGATCGCCAATTTCGGCAACGGCGTCGACCGGATCGACATCGACGCGGCGGCCCGGAAGGGCATCACGGTCACCAACACGCCGGGCGTTCTGACCGAGGACACCGCCGACATGACCATGGCGCTGATGCTTGCCGTGCCGCGGCGGCTGACGGAAGGCGCGAGCGTACTGGAGCAACCTTCCAGATGGGCGGGCTGGTCGCCGACCTGGATGCTCGGCCGCCGCTTTACCGGCAAGCGGCTCGGCATCGTCGGCATGGGCCGCATCGGCACGGCCGTGGCAAGGCGCGCGAAAGCGTTCGGCCTGTCGATCCACTACCACAACCGCCATCGCGTCATGCACAGGATCGAGGACGAACTCGAGGCGACCTATTGGGAAAGCCTCGACCAGATGCTGGCGCGGATGGACATCATCTCGGTCAACTGCCCGTCGACGCCCGCGACGTTCCACCTGTTGTCGGCCCGGCGGCTGGCGCTGATGCAGCCGACGAGCTACCTGGTCAACACGGCGCGCGGCGACCTGATCGACGAGGAAGCGCTGATCAAGCTGCTGCAGGACAACCGGATCGCCGGCGCCGGGCTCGACGTGTTCGAGAACGAGCCGGCGCTCAATCCGAAGCTCGTCAAGCTCGCCGCCAGGGGCAAGGTCGTCATCCTGCCGCATATGGGCTCGGCGACCATCGAGGGCCGCATCGACATGGGCGAGAAGGTCGTCATCAACATCCGCGCCTTCTTCGACGGCCACCGCCCGCCGGACCGGGTCCTGCCGCTCCGGGGGTAGATCATGGGCGTCGCGCGATCCGACCGTTCTCGCTGACCGCGAGCGTCGATCCGGCGACAGACGTGACGACGCTCGCGCCGATCCTTACCGCCACCGGCGTCGGCCACCCCATCTCGCGCGCCACGATCAGCCCGAGCAGCAGGATTGCGTCCGGTTCGGGGATGAGGAGGGCGGCGGGCGCGTGGCCGTTGTGGACCAATTCAAGCAATACCGCCGACGCGGAGGACGAGCCGATCGCGCCTGGCAGGAACAGCACAGTCCCGCCGATGATTTCGCCGCATTGCGGGTGACGCACGTCGACGATGCGGCCGGTGGCGGAATCGACGCCGCCCCAGAAGCTGATCGGCGCGGTGAGGATCAGCGCCCGGCCTTGTCCGGCCATGCCCGGCACGAGGATTTCGCCCTGGACGGCGGTCACGCGAGGATTTCCCCGTGGACCGGCCTACCGAGGACAGCGCTTTCGACGCAATCGCCAAGCGAGCCGTAGATCACCGCGTAGCCGGTGTTGCCCGGCGCATAGTGCGCGAATTTTGCGGAGTTGGTCATGAGGACGCCGCCTGCATGGTCGGCCAGGATCGGCGTCACGACCACGCAAGTGTCGGCGACGATGACGACGCCCGACGATTCGAGGCTTTCGCGCCGGCCGCTCGCCTCGAGTTCTTTGAGCGCATGACGCCCGGTGCAGGCGTAGAGCGGCACGGCGAGACGGCGGCCGGCGATAGCCCGCTCCAGCCTGTCGAATTCGGCGATCGAGAGATGCGGACTGCCGATGGCGACCGCGTCGATGCGATCGGCGTGGGCAGCCGTCGAGAGACGCCGCCGCGCATCCACAACCATTGATGGCGTCACGCGGATGACGACATCGTCCCGGGCGTTCGCCGACAGGCCGAGCGCCAGCGCCTCCGGCGTGACGCCGGCCATGTGAAAGAGCCCGACCGCGCCGGTGGAGGCCGCGGCCGCGCCGAAGGCTTTCAGCGCATCCTCGCCGGGATCATCCAGTACGCCGACGACGAGCCCGACCGCATTGCCGACCGTCCTGCCGTAAAGGCTGCCGAGGATCGGCCAGGCGATCTCGGACGCCAGGAAGGCGGCCGGCAGTCCCGAGACATCGAAGGTCAGGGTCGGCATCCGGTTTTCGGGCCGATGCAGGCCGCAATCGGGCGCGCTGGCCACGATCGCGCAAGCGATGTCGAGGAAGTCGCCATAGCGGTTGGTGCGGGCGCCGAGCACCGAATTGCAGAACACCACGGCGTTGGACTCGCCCCATGCGACATCCGCGCCGAAAGACGGGCGATGGCCGGCCTGATAGGGCGCGCAGGTCCAGCTCGGCTCGCAGCCGAGCGCGCGGTAGGCGTCCATCATGCGCCGCGCCATGCCGCGCGCCGGCTCTTCGAGACGGACCTTCGAGCAGCCCATGAGGTCGAGCGCGCCGACGTTGAGGGTCGCGCGAACGGCAACCTTCGCGCCGCCCTCGACGAGCCTTTCCGCGAACAGCGTGCCCGAATCGCCGTGATAGAGCGCGCCGTCGATATGCGCCGAGGCGACCGGGATGAGGCGCGGCGCGCCGAGCAGCCGGGCGCTTTCGGCGACGATCCGCATCGCCATCGCCGCGCCGTCCATGCCTGCCGCGATCGCGCGTTCCTCGTCGGTGAGGGCAAGGGTCAATCGCTACCGCGCCTTCCGTTTCCCGGCCGAGTAACGGATCGTGTCGAAACGGGCGGCGAGCGCGTCGTAGAGCAGCAGGCGTCCGACCAGCGGCTCGCCGATGCCGGTGACGAGCTTGATCGCCTCCATGGCCTGCAGTGCGCCGATCACGCCGGTGAGCGCGCCGATCACGCCTGCCTGTGCGCAGGAGGGCACGAGACCGACCGGCGGCGGCTCTGGAAACAGGTCGCGGTAGGTCGGGTTGGACCGACCCTCGGCGTTAGTTTCGAAGGGTTTCAGCACGGTGACCGACCCGTCGAACCGTCCGACCGCGCCGTGAACCAGCGGGCGGGCCTCGGCCGCGCAAGCGTCCGCGACGGCGTAGCGCGTCTCGAAATTGTCGGATCCGTCGACGACGATGTCGTAGCGGCGGACGAGATCGGCGGCATTCCCGGCCATTATGCGAAGGTGGTACAGTTCGGCGGCGACATGCGGATTGAGCCGCGCGATCGTCCTCGCCGCGCTCGCCGTCTTGGGCTCGCCGACGGAAGCGGTGTCGTGGATGATTTGCCGTTGCAGGTTCGATAGCGACACGGCGTCGTCATCGACGATGCCGAGTGCGCCGACCCCGGCCGCCGCGAGATATTGGAGCACCGGCGCGCCGAGGCCGCCAGCGCCAATCACCAGGATGCGCGCGCGCCTGAGTTTCTGCTGGCCCGCGCCGCCGATCTCCGGCAGCACGACATGACGCGCGTAGCGCTCGAGTTCGTCGGGGTCGAGTGGCGGCGCGGACATCGCGGGGACCAGCTATCCAGGCCTTTCCGCGTCCGCGGACGGCTCCGGCCGCGCGGCCTCCTCCGCCCTGGCGGCCCGGCGGCGGCGTTCGCTCCTGGCTTCGACGATGCGGACCCGCTTGACGCGGCGCGGGTCGGCGTCGAGCACGTGGAACTCGAAGCCCGGGACGGCCTGAACGACCTCGCCGCGCACCGGCACGCGGCCGAGCGCGCTGATGACAAGACCGCCGATCGTATCGACATCCTCGCCATGCTCGCCGGGCGCGAAATCGGGGCCGATCATGCCGACCACCTCGGCGATCTCGACTTTCGCATCGACGAGATAGATGCCATCGCCCGCCCTGGTGATCAGCGCCACGTTCTCGTCGTGCTCGTCCTCGATGTCGCCGACCACCATCTCGACGATGTCTTCCAGCGAGACGAGGCCGTCGGTGCCGCCATATTCGTCGATGACCAGCGCCATCTGGGTGCGCGACGCCTGCATGCGCGCCATCAGGTCGGAGGCCAGCATCGACGGAGGCACGAACAGCACCGTGCGGATCAGGCTGAGGTCGCCGATGGTCCTTGACAGGTCGATGGCGGAGAAGTCGAGCGGGGCCGCCGCGGCCGGCTTGCGGGCGAGCCGCGTCACATGGGCAAGCACGTCGCGGATATGGACCATGCCGCGCGGATCATCCAGCGTGCCGGAATAGACCGGCATGCGCGAATGGCCGGACTGCTCGAAGACGACCAGCAAATCGCCAAGCGTGATCGAAATCTCCACCGCCTCGACGTCGGCGCGCGGCACCATCACGTCCTCGACGCGAACCTCGCGCAGGCGCAGGATGTTGTTGAGCATGGCGCGCTCGGCCGGCGAAAACGCCGCCGCGTCGGCCTCGTCCTCGGACAATGCCTCGGTCAGGTCCTCGCGCAGCGACGTCCCGTTCTTCTGCCGGAACATGCTCGAAATCCAATCGAGGAAGGAGGACCGCTCGGGAACCGCCTGCGGCGGACTACTCGGCCCCGGCGCGTCCTGCGCCTCGTCGGCCGCTTTGCCGACTCCTCCCGGCTGGGGGGCGGCGGCGGTCTCGGAAGTGTCGTTCATCTCGGTCCGGTCAATTGGGTCGATTTCTGTTACGCGTAGGGATCGGCGATGGCAAGCCTCGCCAGCGCGCGCCGCTCGACCGCTTCCATGACCTCGGCGTCATCGTCGGTCTCGTGATCGTGGCCCAGGCAATGCAGCAGGCCATGAACGATCAAATGGCCGATATGATCCTCAAGGGATTTGCCTTCCGCCCGCGCTTCGCCTTCGACGGTCTCAAAGGCCAGCACGATGTCGCCCAGCATCGGCGGCAGGGGGGCGCCGAGCTTCATCGGAAAGGCCGGGAAGGACAGCACGTTGGTCGGCCTGTCCTGACCGCGCCAGGCCGCGTTGAGCGCGCGGATGTGGGAATCGTCGGTGAAGACCAGGCTGAGTTCGGGCGGACGGTCAGGCGAGACGGCGCCGGTCTCGGCCAGCGCGGCGGCGACGGCGGCCTCGGCAAGAGCCGCCAGGCGGTCATCGTCCGGCCAGCCGCCGGCTTCGACCAGCAGATCGATCCCGATCGCAACCATCGGAGCGGCGGTCAGGTCTCGTCGATCCCAAGCCCGCGCGACAGTTTTCCGTCCCGGTCGTAAGCGCGGACGATCTCGGCAACCAGCGGGTGGCGCACGATGTCGACATCGTTGAAGCGGACGATGACCGCGCCGGCTACGCCGTCGAGGATGCGCAGGGCCTCGACGAGGCCGGACTTGGTGTTCGACGGAAGATCGATCTGCGTCGGATCGCCGGTGACGATCATGCGCGAGCCTTCGCCGAGACGGGTCAGAAACATCTTCATCTGCATCGGCGTCGTGTTCTGCGACTCATCGAGGATGACGGCGGCGTGCGCCAGCGTGCGGCCGCGCATGAACGCCAGCGGCGCGATCTCGATGACGCCGGCGGTCAGGGCGCGCTCGACCTTGTCGGCCGGCATCATGTCGTAGAGCGCGTCGTAGAGCGGGCGCAGATAGGGGTCGACCTTCTCCTTCATGTCGCCGGGCAGGAAACCCAGGCGCTCGCCGGCTTCCACGGCGGGCCGCGACAGGATGATGCGCTCGACCATGCCGCGTTCGAGCAGCATCGCCGCGTGCGCCACGGCGAGGTAGGTCTTGCCGGTGCCGGCCGGGCCGATGCCGAACGCGAGTTCGGAGCGCTCCAGCGCGCGCATATAGGCGTCCTGGTTGAGCGAGCGGGCGTAGATCGTCTTCTTGCGCGTGGCGATCTGGGCGGCGGCCATCTTGCCCTTGCGCTCGAGCGTGGGCAGCACGAGTTGGTCGTCGGCGGCCACCGCCATGCGGATCGCGCCGTCGACATCGGACTGCGCGATCTCGCCGCCCTTCTGCAGGATGTCGTAGAGCGCATCGAGCGTGCGGCGCGCCTGCTCGGCGACCGTCGGCGCGCCCTTGATCGTGACCTGATTGCCGCGCGAGCGGATATCTGCGCCGAGCTTCTGTTCGAGCCGCGCCAAATTCTCGTCGAACTGGCCGTAAAGCGAACTAGCGAGCTTGTTGTTGTCGAAGGTGAGGACGATATGGGCCATGTCCGACGCCCCGGAGGACGGCTTCTTCAGATCCGTGGTGGCGACCAAACGTCAGAGCCTTTCATGCTGTCCGGCGTGGACCGGTTCGGCGAACAGGCTAGCAGGCCCCGCCTCGGTGATTCGAACGGAGACGATGTCCCCGATGGCGGCCAGCGTCTCACCAATGATCACCGGCTGCAACCACGGAGATCGTCCGATGCGCTGGCCCGGGCGGCGACCGGGCTTTTCGATCAGTATATCGAAGGTCATGCCGACCCGGCTTTCGAGAAAGCGGCGCGCATGGCCGTTCAGACAGGCTTGGAGACGTCGCAGACGTTCGTCCTTCACCGCTTCAGATAGGTGTCCGTCCATGTCCGCGCCAGGGGTGCCGGGACGCGGCGAATATTTGAACGAATAGGCCTGAGCATAGGCGACCGCGTCGACCAGCATCAGCGTCGCCTCGAAGTCCTCGTCCGTCTCACCCGGAAAGCCGACGATGAAATCGCCCGACATCGCGATATCGGGGCGTCCCGCGCGGATGCGGTCGATCAAGGCCAGATAGTCGGCGGCCTTGTGGCGGCGGTTCATCGCCTTGAGGATACGGTCCGAGCCCGACTGCACCGGCAGATGCAGATAGGGCATCAGCGCCGGCAGATCGCGATGCGCAGCGATCAGCTCGTCGTCCATGTCGCGCGGGTGGCTGGTGGTGTAGCGCAGGCGCGCCACGCCGGGGATTTCGGCCAGCCGGAACAGCAGGCGGCCGAGGCCCCATTCGGTTCCGTCCGGTCCCGCGCCGCGCCACGCATTGACGTTCTGGCCGAGCAGCGTGATTTCGCGCACGCCGGCCCCGGCCAGTCTTTCCGCCTCCGGGACGATCCGTTCGACCGGCCGCGAAACTTCCGATCCGCGCGTATAGGGCACGACGCAGAAGGTGCAAAACTTGTCGCAGCCCTCCTGCACCGACAGAAAAGCCGTGACGCCGCGCCTGGCGATCGCGGCGCGCGACGGCTGCGGCAAGTGCTCGAACTTGTCCTCGACGGCATAGTCCGTCTCCACGACCTTGCGGCCCTCGGCGACTTCGCGCAGGGCGGCCGGCAGGCGGTGATAGGTCTGCGGCCCGATCACGAGGTCGACCACCGGCGCGCGGCGGATGATCTCGCGGCCTTCGGCCTGGGCAACGCAACCGGCGACGCCGACCGTCATCGAATGCCCGGCCTTCTCGCGCTCGGTCTTCAGGTCGCGGATGCGGCCAAGCTCGGAATAGACCTTGTCGGCCGCCTTTTCGCGGATGTGGCAGGTGTTGAGCAGGATAAGGTCGGCGTCGTCCATGCTGTCGGTCGCGGCATAGCCGTCGACGGCCAGCGCGTCGGCCATGCGCTGAGAATCGTAGACGTTCATCTGGCAGCCATAGGTCTTCAGGAAGACCTTCTTGGCGGCGGGCGCGTGGCGGGGCTCGGTCTCGGCGGGCCGGTCCAGCGTCTCGGTATCGATACGGTCCATGGCCGCCTCTTAACGCATCAAGGTGAACGATAGAAGCATCGGGGCTCCCGGGAGCATTGGCGTGAAAGCGTTCCCCCCCTCGGTTCCGGCGCGGGTCGAGCGGGAAACGGCGCATGGCGACCCAAGCTCCCCCACGGGCTCAGACGCCCAGAGGTGGGTCGGTCTCCCATCCGCCTCCGCACCCGCAATCCTCGCAGGTTCGGCAAATGTTGAGTTACAAGGAAGGGCGTCGCGCTTGAAGGCTGGCGCTTCCTCTCCAACTACGGCCCAGGATGCGCGAGCGCGTGCTGGAGCAGGTAGCGTACGCGCGCTTCGATCAGCCGCGCGGTCGCCTTGCGGTCGTCCTTGCCGGTGAACTTCACGGCCTCGCCGAAATGGACCTCGACATCGACCGCGCGTTCGCGCACCAGCCCGACGGCGTGCGGCCCCAGATCCTGGTCGCCGATCCACGAGGCGAGCGCGCGGTGCTGGCGGCCCATCGGCAGTCCTTGGAGGCGCGTGTAGGCGATCGCGACGGGCTGGATCCAGACCTCGTCCTGGCCGCCGGCGGCAAGCATCCGCGCCGCCGCGCCGAACAGCGTGCTCTTGAACGGGATCACGAGGTTGCCGTCGCCGGTGGTGCCCTCGGCGAACAGCACCATGACGTCGCCGCCGGCCAGGCGCCCGGCGATCTCGCTCGCCTGCGCGCCGGACTGGCCGCGCCGCTCGCGCTCGATGAAGACGGTGCGCTGCAGGCGCGAGAGCCAGCCGACGATCGGCCAGCGGTTGACCTCGGCCTTGGCGATGAAGGCGACATCGGCGACCGAGCCGAGCACGGGGATATCGGTCCAGGAGACGTGATTGGCGGCGATCATCAGCGGCCGGCCGGCGGCCTTTCCGCCGAAGACCCTGACGCGAATGCCGAAAGCCTTCAAAATGCTGCTGTGCCAGGCGTGGAGAACGCGCGGGCCGCGATACAGTCCGCTCTTCATGCAGACCCACTGCGTCGGCCCGAGAACGAGCGTCGCGAGCATGGCGAACCCCAGCCCGAAAATCGTCCGGAGCGTTCCGATCATAGGCTAACGGCTCTCCGCCCGGTGGCGGCTGAAGCGCTATCGAAGATCGCGCCGCATGACAAGCGCGCCGGCAGCCTTGCCGCCGGGGGCGGCGTAGTAATTCGGCCGCCTGCCGACCTGCATGAAGCCGAAGCGGCGATAAAGCGCGAGCGCCGGCTGGTTGCTCTCGTCGACCTCGAGGAACAGCCTGTCGGCGCGGCGCGCGTAGAGTTCGCGCAGCACGGCGTCCATCAATTGCCAGCCCAGTCCCAGCCTGCGGTGCGAGCGCGCGACGGCGACCGTCAGGATCTCGCCCTCGCCGACCGCCAGCCGCGCCAGGACGAACCCGACCGGACCGTCGCGACCCCGGCCGATCTCGCGCGCGACGAACGCGAAGACGGTGTCCTGCGTCAGCAGGCCCTCGAATTCATCCTCCGTCCAGGCCCGGGTAAAATCCTCGCGATGGATCGCGGCCATGGCGGGGAAATCAGCGGGCGCGAACGGCTCGACGGAGAATTCGCGCTTGCGCTGCTGGACGAAGGGAAATCTCACGCGCCGCCGCGCCTTGCCAGGATGAAGCCGGCCTGCGGCCTGGCGTCGGGCTCGCGCAGGTAGAGCGGACTCGGGCGGCGGCCGGCGCCGCCGCGGGCGGCGGCGATGCGCGCGTAGAAGCGGATGTCGGCCGTGGCGAGCGTCGGGCCGATCTGTGCGAGACGAGCCGACCCGGCCGCGATGCGGCCGGCCGCCGCGCCCGCGAGCGCCGCGCCGGTTCCGTCGGCCAGATCGATCCCCTCCCGGAACGTCATCATGGCCGGAGCATACAATTCGTCTCCCAACGCATCGTAAACGGCGGCCTGGATGTTTTCCAGGCCCGACGCCAGCGCGACCATGACCGGAACCGGCCCAAGGGTTTCCCGCGCTTGCGCGGCGAGCGCCTCGAGGGTGTTCACGCCGATCGCCGGGATGCCGAGCGCCAGCGCAAAACCGCGAGCGGCCGAGACGGCGACGCGGATGCCGGTGAAGGAGCCCGGGCCGACGGAGACGGCGATCGCGCCGAGATCGGCGTAGGGGACGCCGGCGCCGGCCAGGGCCTGCTCGACGACGGCGACGAGGCGCTCGGCATGGCCCTTGCCGATGTCGAGGACGCAGCGGCCGCGTTCGGCCTGGGCGGCGGCGTCGTAGACGCAGGCCGCGCAGAGGTTGGCGGAACAGTCGATGGCGAGGAGGATCATGGGGTCGCGCCCATAGGCTTCGACAGCGATATCGCGTTCAAAGCTTTCAGCCTGCCACGCCCCCCTCTGGCCGACATGGCATCGTTCAAAAGCGGACCCCTAAGAACCAGCTTTCAGTTCCAATCTCCGCGCGTGCAGCACCGGCTCGGTGTAGCCGTTGGGCTGGGCGCGGCCCTTGAAGACCAGGTCGAGCGCGGCGGCGAAGGCGATCGACTCGAAGGCCGGGGCCATCGGCCGGTAGAGCGGGTCGCCCTCGTTCTGGCGGTCGACGATGCCGGCCATGCGCTTCATGGTCTCCATCACCTGGCTCCGCGAACAGACGCCGTGATGCAGCCAGTTGGCGATGTGCTGGGCGGAAATACGCAGCGTGGCGCGATCCTCCATCAGCGCCACGTCGTCGATGTCGGGCACCTTCGAGCAGCCGACGCCCTGATCGATCCAGCGCACGACATAGCCCAATATGCCCTGCGCGTTGTTGTCGAGCTCGCGCTGGATCTCTTCAGGCGACCAGTCCGGACGGACGGCGACGGGGATCGACAGAATGTCGTCCAGCCTCGCCCTGGGGCGGTTCTTCAAGGCCTGCTGGACGGCCGCGACGTCGACCCTGTGGTAGTGCGTCGCGTGCAGGATGGCGGCGGTCGGCGACGGCACCCAGGCGGTGTTGGCCCCGGCCCGGGGATGGGCGATCTTCTCGTCGAGCATGGCCGCCATCAGGTCCGGCATCGCCCACATGCCCTTGCCGATCTGGGCGCGCCCGCGCAGGCCGCATGCAAGCCCGACATCGACGTTCCAGTCCTCGTAGGCGGCGATCCAAGGGGTTAACTTCATGTCGCCTTTGCGGATCATCGGGCCGGCTTCCATCGAGGTGTGGATCTCGTCGCCGGTGCGGTCGAGGAAGCCGGTGTTGATGAAGACGACACGCTCGCGCGCGGCGCGGATGCATTCCTTGAGGTTGACGGTGGTGCGCCGCTCCTCGTCCATGATGCCCATCTTGATGGTGTTTTCGGCCATGCCGAGCAGGTCCTCGACGCGCGAAAAAATCTCGGCGGCGAAGGCGACTTCCTCCGGGCCGTGCAGCTTGGGCTTGACGACATACATCGAACCGGCGCGGGAATTCATGCGCCGCCCATGCGGGCCGATGTCGTGAAGCGCGATAAGCGCCGTGATCGCGGCGTCCATCATGCCTTCGGGCGCCTCGCCGCCATCCCGGAGCAGAATCGCGGGGTTGGTCATCAGATGGCCGACGTTGCGGATCAGCATCAGCGAGCGGCCCGGCAGCGCCAGTTCGCCTCCGTCGGGCGCGGTATAGACGCGGTCGGCGTTGAGCGTCCGGGTGAAGGTCCCGCCGCCCTTGGCGACCTCCTCGGCGAGGTCGCCCTTCATCAGGCCGAGCCAGTTGCGGTAGACGGCGACCTTGTCCCCGGCGTCGACGGCCGCGACGGAGTCCTCGCAGTCCTGGATCGTGGTCAGGGCCGATTCGAGGATGACATCGGCGATGCGGGCCGGATCGTGCTTGCCGATCGGCGAGGTCGCGTCGATCCGGATTTCGAGGTGCAGGCCATTGTTGGCGAGCAGGACCGCCGCCGGACTCGCCGCATCGCCGCGATAGCCGGCGAACTGCCCGGCGTCGGCGAGCGTCAGAGTTCGCAGCGTCTCCTCGCCGTCGCCGATCGAACGCCTGGCAGGCGCGCCCGCATGAAGCACCAGCGCGCCGGCGACCACGGAGAGGCCGGCGACATCCGACCAGCGCGCGCCGTGGAGCGGAGCGGCGGCGTCGAGAAAGGCGCGCGCCCACGCCACGACCTTCGCGCCGCGCGCCGGGTTGTAGCCCTCGCCCTTTTCCGCGCCGTCCGTCCCGGGGATCGCGTCCGTGCCGTAGAGGGCGTCGTAGAGCGAGCCCCAGCGCGCGTTGGCGGCGCTGAGCGCATAGCGCGCGTTCGTGACGGGCACGACGAGTTGCGGCCCCGCAACGTTGGCGATCTCGGGATCGACATTCGCGGTCTCGACGGAGAAATCCGGACCTTCCGGCAGGAGGTAGCCGATCTCCGTCAGGAACGCGCGATAGGCGGCGGGGTCTGACGGGGCGCCGTTCTCGCGATGCCAGGCGTCGATTTGCGCCTGCAGGTCATCGCGTTTCGCCAGAAGCGCGCGGTTTACGGGCGCGAGGTCGTGGACGAGGTCGGCGATGCCGCTCCAGAAGGCGGCGGGGTCGACGCCGGTTCCGGGCAGGGCTTCGGAAACGACAAAATCGTGAAGGGCGCGGTCGATCCGGAGGTCGGCGATTTCGATACGGTCGGTCAAAGCATTCGTCTCCGGGTCCTGCGCCGTTCAACACGCCAGCCGACAAGGCGTCAAGTTTTCGAGGGAGAAGGCGGCTTGGGGAGCAGGGACAAGACGGTCATGTCTTGCCAAACAGGCCGAAAAGGTCGCGGCGTAGAGACCCGATCGATCGCGACGCACTCGGGCTCGGGCTCAAAATGGAACATAATGGTAACCCGTCTCTCGACGCCGAGGATGCTGAGCCCTGGCTCGAAATCATCCCGACGACGGCGGCGCTCAGGGAATATGGCAAAATGCCTCGAAGCGTTCACCGAACGCGAGAGCTGTGCGATCGCCGCTTCGTTCGGCAATATATGGCAAAAAAGCTGGCAAGTCATGTCGTTACGTCGTGTACTTCTCCGACCAAACCAGCGCGAGATTTCGCGCTTGATTACCCCACCACGGAAGCGAATGACGATGTTGGAAAACTCCTCAAAGACATTGAAGGACGACCCATCACTGCCCCCCTCGTCGCAGGAAGAAGGATGGTGGGCGGAAGCGATCAAGCGCTCACGGCTGCCGAAATCCGATCCGTTGGCGAGAGCGGAACGGGCAAGGCTATTGAGGCAGTGGCGCCGAGCAACCTCCCCCGGGGGGCAGTGGGAGTCGTTGACATAGATCGATACAGTCGGCTGCCCAAGCAAATCTGAGTTTCCAACCAACTCACCGAACCGCAACTCAAAGAGTTTTGCCACACGAGGTCGGTCATGTTAGAGATAAATATCGCGCTGGACCGTTCGTGCTTGAGGAGAATGGATAACCTCATGCATCGACGCTCTGTGTCATGCGCGATTTGCTAACGCGTAACTCGTCCAAAACCTGTTTGGAGGGTATGCTCCCCTCTGGATGCGCCTTCATTTCCTTGACGATCTGATCGCGGAGCCAGCGGTCCATGGCCTCGTCGCGATCGACGATAGCTTACAGCCCTGCGCGCACGACATTGTCCGGAGACACAAATTCGCCGAGCGAAACCTTGCGGTCAATCAAATCGGCCTGATCTTGAGAAAGCTCGAATCTACGCCGGGACGGTCGCGGGCAGAATCGATCTCCGTGAAAATACCGCCATTTTTCTAGCACGCGGTGGGCGGGACGTCACGCCGCGATCCGCGGCCGTCCCGTCGCTTCCGCGACCACCCTCGCCTCGATGAACATGCGCCGGCCCTCGATCGTCGAGGTTCGGAACTCGATCGAGACGGCGATGTCGGCGGTGTCGGTGCCGGCCGCCAGAGCGCGCGAGGCGACGAGATGGCGGACTTCCGTCTCGGCGGCGCCAAGCGCGTCGGACTCGCTCGGGAAATCGCGGACAAAATCGCCGGCGGCGATGCGGAACAGGCCTTCCTGCGGCTGCGTGATCAGGGCCTCGGCCGAGATGCGGACCTGGCCGACGACCGCGCCGAGCGCGTTGGCGACATCGGCATCTCCCGGCACGATGCATTCGTTGCCCACCAAAGGCGCGAGCCCGGCGTAGTGCAGCGGCGCGGACGCGCCGAGCCCCACGACCGGGCGGTCGAGCGCGACGGTGAAGCGCGCGATGCCTCCGCCGCCATCGACCGCGCGCTGCACCAGCGCATGGGCGACGGTCGCCGCGCCGTCGAGGCCATCCTCGGCGAAAGCGGTTTCGAGGATCACTTCCGCCGACAGCCGCGTCAGCGTCACAAGCACGCGGTCGCAGAACGCCTCAGGCGAAGGCGCGATCGCCTGGCCGCGACCGTCGCGCTTGCGCGCGAAGAGTTCCGCGCCGAGACGCGCTGTCGCGGCGTTCCAGTTCGACTGGCGATCGAGGACATGGGCCGCGTCAGACGGGGTGAACCCGGCGATATGGACGAGGCCGCGCGCGACCAGGCGGTCGAGCGTCGCCATCCGGGCATTCGAGGACAGCAGCGCGTCGAGCGGCAGCGGAACGTACCCGATCGTCTCGAACAGACGCTGCTCGGGCGGGGTCAATCCCGCCGAAAGCCGATCCGGCACGCCGGTGCGGAACGCGAAGCGGCCGTCCATGCGGCCGGGATTGGGCGCGCGCAGCTGCCTCTCCAGGTGGAAGGCGACCGCGTCGGCGTGCGCGACGCCCGCGAGCGCCAGCGGAATCAGCCGTCGCGGGCCGAGCAGCAGTCTGGGGGTCAGCGCGCCATCCTCCAGCCGCAACTCGGAATCGCCGCCGAGTCCGAAGGTGCGCATCGCGACCGCCTCGACCATGGTGCGGAACCCGCCGACCGTCGCGCCTTCGGGATCGAGCCTCGGGCGGCCCCGGTCAAGCACGGCCACGTCTGTCGTGGTGCCGCCGATGTCGGAAACGACCGCGTCGTCGAGCCCGGTCATATGGCGGGCGCCGACGAGGCTCGCCGCGGGGCCGGACAGAATGGTCTCGATCGGACGCCGGCGGGCGAAGGCCGCCGAGACCAGCGCGCCGTCGCCGCGCACCACCATCAGCGGCGCGACGATGCCGCGCCTTTTCAGGAACCCCTCGGTCGCCTCGACCAGCCGGTCGATCATCGAGATGAGGCGGGCGTTGAGCAGCGTGGTCAGCGCGCGGCGGGGACCGCCGAGCTTCGAGGTCAACTCATGGCTCGCCGTGACCGGGAGGCCGGTCTTCCCGCGCACGAGGTCGCGGACGACGATCTCGTGCGCGGGGTTGCGGGTCGCGAAATAGGCGCAGACGGCGACGCCCGACACGGTCTCGGCGAGCGCCGGCAGGGCCGCCTCCAGCGCCTGCAGATCGAGCCGCGCGGCATTGCCATGGACATCGTGACCTCCGGCGATGAAGACGACCGGGTCGGACCCGAGCGCCTGCCCCAGGCCGTCGCGGGCGAGGTCGCCCTCGGAGAACCCGATCATGACGAGGCCGACCCGGCCGCCCTGCCCTTCGACCAGCGCGTTGGTGGCGAGCGTCGTCGACATCGAGACGAGCTTGACCTGGCCGGGATCGACGCCGGCGCTCGCCAGCACCGCATCGACCGCGCCGGCGATGCCGATGGCGAGATCGTGGCGCGTGGTCAGCGATTTGGCCTTGGCGGCGACCCCGGCGCCGGGCGACCACAGCACCGCGTCGGTATAGCTGCCGCCGGTGTCGATGCCGAGGTAAAGCGGCGAAGCCGAAGCGGCGTCCGAATCAGTCACGTCTGTCGGCAATGTGGGCGGTCCCTGAAGAGAAAGGTGATCGCCTTGCCTCTAAACCATGTCGCAGGCCCTGCAAACCACGCACGCTGCGGGCCAGGCCGGCGTCGCAATCGATCGTACACCGGCGTACACCGGCGTGTCCGATTGCCTGCGAGCGCCCGGATGGCTAAGCCGGGCGCGGACACGGGAGGATAAAATGGTTCTCGACAAATTCAGGCTGGACGGCAAGGTAGCCGTGGTCACCGGGGCGGC
Source organism: uncultured Rhizobiaceae bacterium (assembly GCA_964244725.1). Classification (GTDB taxonomy): domain Bacteria; phylum Pseudomonadota; class Alphaproteobacteria; order Rhizobiales; family Rhizobiaceae; genus Kumtagia. The sequence goes on along the minus strand of CAXTJQ010000001.1, from coordinate 116,436 downwards.
GCGCGGCATCGGTCTGGCGACGGCGCAGGCGCTGGCCGAGGCCGGCGCGACCGTGGCGCTGACGGACATGAACGCTGAACTGCTCGCCGGGGCCACGACCGGCCTCGCGGCGCTCGGGCACGATGTTTCGTCCGAAACGCTCGACGTGTCGAGCGTGGACAGCGTCGAGGCGGCCCGCGACGCGATCGTCGGGAGGCACGGCAAGGTCGACGTGCTGGTCAACAATGCCGGCATCGCGATCTCCTGGCATCCGGCCGAAACCATGTCGGACGCCGTCTGGGACAAGGTCGTCGACGTGAACCTGAACGGCGTGTTCCGCTGCTGCCGGGCGTTCGGCAAGGGGATGCTGGACAGGGGCTCGGGCGCGATCGTCAATGTCGGCTCGATGTCCGGCTTCATCGTCAACCGGCCGCAGGAGCAGGTCAACTACAACGCATCGAAAGCCGCCGTCCATCACCTGACGCGGTCGCTGGCGGCGGAATGGGGGGCGCGCGGCGTGCGCGTCAACGCCGTCGCGCCAACCTACATCGACACCGATATGAACGCCTATGTCCAGGACAATCCGGAAATCTACCGGCATTGGGTCGGCGGGACGCCGATGGGGCGGATGGGGCGGCCGGATGAAGTGGCGTCCGTCATCCTGTTCCTGGCGAGCGAGGCGTCGAGCCTGATGACCGGGGCGATCGTGCTGGCCGATGGCGGATATGTCTGCTGGTAGGTCCCGCGGGCGGCGATCGCGGGGCGAGCGTCGGGGACAGGGACGCAACCCATTTGTCCAACAAATGCGCTTTACACGGGGTAACGGTCCCGCTACCAATTTCGCCGTTGCCGGTCCCGGGAGGATACGAAGGGCCGGCGTCGAGGAGGGGAAGCGCAAAGCTCGGCCAGCGACGATGCGGACGGTCAACCGCCTCTCGCGTCGACACGGCAAGCCTGCGACAGCCTCTGTCAGATTTCACACTGGGAGGATTCCATGATCAGATCAGTCGTCGGCGGCATCGTTGCAGCCGCAGTCCTTACGCTCGTTTCCACGACAGCCTTCGCCGAACCCGAGATCGTCAGCGGACCGGCCGCCGAAGCCGATTGCTTCGCGCCCTGGACCGCGGAAACCAAGTTCTTCAAATTCCCGGCCAAGACAGGGCCATTCCGCATCGCGCTCGCCAACGGCTATATCGCCAACACCTGGCGCATCCAGATGATCCAGACGGCCAAGGCCTATGCGGCGCAGCCGGACGTGGCCGCCAAGCTCAAGGAATTCAAGGTCGTCTCCACGGGCGAGGACGTGCCGGCGCAGATTTCGGCGATCAACAACTTCATCGATTCGGGCTACGACGCGATCGTCGTCAACGCCCAGAACCCGACCGCCTTCGCGCCGGTGATCAAGCGCGCCAAGAAGGCCGGCGTCGTGCTCGTGGCGTTCGACAACATCCTCGACACCGAGGACGCGATCAACGTCAACGTGGACCAGCATGGCCTCGGAATCCTGTGGGCCGACTGGCTGATCAAGAACGTGCCCGACGGCGGCAAGATCCTCGAAGTTCGCGGCGTCGCCGGCACGTCGGTCGACACCGACCGCCACAACGGCATCCACGAGACCCTCGACGCTTCCGGCAAGAAGTGGGACGTGACGGAGGTCAACGGCAAATGGGACGACGGCGTCGCGCAGAAGGCTTCGGCCGATGCGATCGCGACGAACGGGCCGTTCGTCGGCATCACCGGACAGGGCGGCGACACCGGCATCGTACAGGCGATGATCGACGCGAAGCATCCCTTCGTGCCGTTCGGCGGCGAGACCGAGAACGGTTTCCGCAAGTTCTGCGCCGCCCATGCCGCCGACGGCCTGAAATGCTCGTCCGCCGGCAGCGGACCGGCTCAGGTCGCGGTCGCGATGAAGACCGCGATCGCGGCGCTCGAAGGCCAGGTCGTGCCGCAGGTCGTCAAGCTGCCGCTGGCGATCGTCGAGGATCCGAACTTCAAGTCCGGCGAGGATTATTTCCCCGATCAGTCGGACAATTTCTTCGTCGGCAACTCCTTCCCGACCTGCAAGATCAATTTCTCCGCGCAGGAGATCATGGGGCAGAGCAAGGAGAATCAATAATACGGTCGGCTCCGGTCGACCCCACTCCGGTTTGCTTCGCAAACCACCTCTCCCCCGCTCGACGAGGGAGAGGAAGCGCCTTTCCCCTACCCGACTTTGTGGAGGAGAGGTGGCGAGCCCGCAAGGGGAGACGGAGTGGGGGCGATGGCGCCTGTTTATTCATCCAGACAGCAGAGCGCCCATGTCGACTGAGGTCGCGTCCAGCACCACCCCGCTCTTCCGCATGGAAGGCATCTCCAAGCGCTATGGCGGGGTCCGCGCGCTGGAAAACGCCGACCTGCCGGTGACGGCGGGTCGCATCCATGCCATCCTCGGCGAGAACGGCGCCGGCAAGTCGACGCTGATCAAGGTGATGTCGGGCGTCGTCGCGCCCGACGAAGGCCGCATGATGCTGGACGGGCGCGCGATCAGCTTCGCCTCGCCCGCCGCCGCCAACAAGGCCGGCATCGTCTGCATTTTCCAGGAACTGTCGCTCATTCCGGAACTGAGCGTCGCCGACAACATCGTCATTTCCGATCCCCCCAGGCGCTTCGGCATGATCGACCGCAAAGCGCAGCGGCGGATCGCCGAGGAGGCGCTGGCGCGCGCCGGCGCGTCCGACATCCACCCGTCCGCCCTGGTCAAGGACTTGCCGCTGTCGCGCCGGCAGCTTGTCGAGATCGCCAAGGCGCTGGCGCGCAAGCCGCGCATCCTGATCCTGGACGAGGCGACGTCGGCGCTGACGGCCGCCGATGTCTCGACGATCTTCGGCGTGCTCAAGCGGCTGCGTTCGGAAGGGCTGGCGCTGCTTTACATCTCGCATCGCATGAACGAGATCGCCGAACTGGCCGACGAATGCACCGTGTTCCGCAACGGCCGCAAGGTGGCGACCTACGCGGCCGGCTCGAAGAGCGACACCGAAGTCATCGAGATGATGATCGGCCGCGAATACAGCCATGTCTTTCCACCCAAGCCGGCGCTGGCCGCAGCGAACGCGCCGCCGGTCGTCGAATGCCGGAACCTGTCCTGGACGGACCGGCTGAACGACATTTCGTTCGGCATCGGGGCCGGCGAGGTCGTCGGGCTCGGCGGGCTCGACGGGCAGGGCCAGCGCGAGCTGCTGCTCGCCTTCTTCGGCGTGCTGCGCGGCCTGAAAGGCCAGATGCTGGTCGACGGCAAGCCGGTTTCGATCGGCAGTCCCGCGGCCGCCAAGGAGGATGGCGTCGGTATGGCGCTGATCCCCGAGGACCGCAAGACCGAGGGCCTGATGCTGCCGATGACGGTGCGCGAAAACCTGTCCTTCGCCGCCCTCGAAAGAATGACCAAGGGCGGCGTCATCGATCGCGGCAAGGAGCAGCGGCTGATCGACGACATGGTCAAGCTGCTGGCGATCAAGACGGCGGGGCTGGACGTGCCGGTCGGCGCGCTTTCGGGCGGCAACCAGCAGAAGGTGGTGATCGCGAAATGGCTGATGCGTCAGCCGCGCATCATCCTGCTCAACGATCCGACCCGCGGCATCGATGTCGGCACCAAGCAAGAGATCTACCAGCTTTTGCGCAAGCTTGCCGACGCCGGCGCGGCGATCCTGTTCTACTCGACAGACTACGACGAGCTGATCGGCTGCTGCGACCGCGTGCTGGTGCTCTACGACGGCGCGGTGAAACGCGAGCTGGTGGGCGCCGAGATCACCGAGCATGCGCTGATCGCCAGCGCGCTGAATATCAATGCAGCGGACGCCAAGGCGCTGCCCGAGGTGGCGGCGTGAACGCCTACAGGCCGACCGACCGGCGCAAAGCCGAGTTCATCCGCCCTTGCCAACCTGGTCCCTCCGCCTTGAAGCGCGCCACCACATCGGGGTCGATGCGGAGCTTGATCGCGAGTTTCGGATTGAGGCTGAAGGGCCGACCCCTGCGCCGTATAAGATCGTCAGCGGGCGGGTTGTCGGGATCGGCCAAAGCCGCCGCCGTCAGCGCGGCGTCTTCGTCTTCGGTCATCTCCTCAAGATTTTGGAGCGCCATTCGGCGCGCCTCACTCCAATCGGCTGGTTTGCTCGACATAAGACCTAATCTCCCGTTTATCGGCTTTACGCAGCGAAATGATATGCCATCCCGGTCCGCGCATGGTGAACACGAGAACGTGGAGGCGACTGCTGACAAAACCCGTCGCCACACGCCGAATTTCGCCATAGTCCCTTCGATCATCGATGGCCACGATCGCAGTCGCGAAATCAAAGGCTTCCGCCACCTCAAACCCGAAGCCGCGCTGCGTGACGTTCCGCTCGTTTTTCGCGGGATCGAACGAAAATCGATGCGGCGCTTCCACGTATTTTCTGTACCTGCAAAAAATTATTTTTTTAAGTACGGTCATGGACCGGACAGACTTTACCGGGGAGCGCCATCATGAGCGATTGGCGCTACTGGTTCGCCGAGCAGCGCGGGACGCTGATGGCGTTCGGCATCTTCGTGTTCATGTTCGTCCTCTATACATCCAACCACCCGGCGGGCTTCAGCGCCAACGTCGTGCAGACAGCCTCCAACAAGGGCGTGCTGCTCGCCTTCGTCGCCATGGCGCAGACGCTGGTGGTGATCACGGCGGGCATCGACCTGTCGGTCGGCATGATCTTCCTCCTGACCAACTGCCTCGCCTCGACCCTGGTGATCGGCACGCCTTTCGAGACAGCGATCGGGGTCGTCGCCGTCCTGCTGGCGGGCGCGGCGTGCGGCGCGATCAACGGCGCGATCGTGATCTACGGTCGCTTGCAGCCAATCGTCGCCACCATCGCCACCGGCGCGGTCTATTTCGGCATCGCGCTGCTGTTGCGTCCGATTCCCGGGGGCGACGTCAACGAGGACCTGGCCGATGCGCTGACAGGGACGATCTTCGACGTCGTCCCCACCAGCCTCGTGGCGCTGTTCGTGGTCGTGCTGGTCGTGTGGATCCCGTTCCGGCGCTCGGTGCTCGGCCGCGCGGCCTATGCAGCCGGATCGTCGGAGGTCGCGGCCTACATGTCCGGCGTGCCGATCCGCCGGGCGAAATTCGCCGCCTACACCCTGGCCGGCTTCCTGGCGGCGATCGGCGGGCTGTTCCTTACCTTCTTCACCTATACCGGCGACGCCGCCTATGCGAGCGGCAACGCGTACACGCTGTTCTCGATCGCGGCCGTCGTGCTCGGCGGCGTGTCGCTGTTCGGCGGCAAGGGCAGCGCGATCGGCGCGATCTTCGGAGCGCTGGCCTTCCGCACCATCGGCGACCTGCTGTTCGTGTTCGACTTCGACCCGCTGTGGCAGCCGCTGTTCCAGGGCGTCGTCCTGCTGATATCGGTCAGCCTCGGCGCGTTCGTGCTGCTACGGGTGCGCAACCGGCTGGAGTGGTTCCTATGAGCGATGCGACCGCCGGCGGGTTCGCGAGCCGGATGCCGAAATTCATCCGGCGGGCCGATCCGGCGGTCGTCACGTCGTTTGCGTGCATCGTCGTCCTGCTGCTGGTCGGCAGCCTCTATTCGCGCAATTTCCTGTCGCCGGACTATCTCCTCCAGCAGTTGAAGGTCGCGTCGTTCCTAGGCGTCATCGCGACCGGCATGATGCTCGTCGTGCTGCTCGGGCAGATCGACCTCTCGGTGCCGTGGACGGTGACCGCGGGCGCGATGATGGCCTGCGCGGCGGCGGCCTACGGGCCGGCCGGCGTGGCGCTCGCGATCCCGTTCGGCGTGTTCTGCGGCGTGCTGATCGGCATCGTCAACGGCATCGGCGTGGCCTATCTGCGCATTCCCTCGATGATCATCACGCTGGCCACCAACGCGGTCGCCCAGGGCCTGATGGTCGTCTACACCGGCGGCTTCTCGCCGCAGGATTCCGCGCCGGCGCCGGTCCGCTACATCGCGACGGCGTTCACCATTCCCGGCGTCCCGAACGCCGTCGTCATCTGGGCGATCATCGGCGCGGCGACGGTGTTCCTGCTGACCCGGACAAGCTTCGGGCGCTCGGTCTACGCGATCGGCAACCGCGAGCGCGCGGCCTATCTGTCGGGCATCGACACGCGGCGCGTCGTGCTGATCGCCTTCGCCATGTCGGGCGGGCTCGCGGCGTTCGGCGGGGTGCTGCTCGCCGGCTACGCCTCGAAGGCGGCGCAATCGATGGGCGACGCCTACCTGCTGCCGGCCATCGCCGCCGTGGTGCTCGGCGGCACCTCGATCCTCGGCGGGCGCGGCTCCTACCTCGGCACGATCGCGGGCGTCATCCTGATCACCTTGCTGCAATCGATCCTGTCGGTGATGCAGATGCCGGAAGCGGGGCGACAGATCATCTATGGCGCCGTCATCGTCGTCATGCTGCTGCTCTACGGCCGCGCGCCCGCGCATCGCTGAGCGATGGCAGGCGATGCGTCCACCGGCGAGCCGCGCGCGATCGTGGTGATGGGCGTGGCGGGCTGCGGCAAGACCGTCGTCGGCGAGGCGCTGGCGCGGCGGCTCGACGGCCGCTTCATCGAGGGCGACCGGCTGCATCCTGCAGCCAACGTCGCCCGGATGGCGAGCGGCCAGCCGCTGACCGACGATCTGCGCGAGGGCTGGCTCGACGCGGTCGGCGATGCGCTCGCGGCGGGAAACGCCGAGGGCCATGAAGCGGTCGCCGCGTGTTCGGCGCTGAGGCGCACATACCGCGACCGGCTGCGCCGTCATTGCCCGGCGCTGGTCTTCGTCCATCTCGAGATCGACAAGGCCACGGCGCGCGGGCGGGTCGGCCGGCGACAGGATCACTTCATGCCGGCGAGTCTGGTGGAGAGCCAGTTCGCCGCGCTGGAGACCCTTCAAGGCGACGAGGCAGGGGTGACGCTGGATGGCGCTTTGCCGGTGCGAGACCTGGTGGAGATGGCGTCGAACGCCGTCCGCCTGGCCGATGCGCGCAAGCAAAATCGCCGTCCGCCCGTCCAGCCACCAGATCGCGGCAAGCGTTAGCGTGCCAAGCGAACTCGCCATCTTCGATCTCGAGTCGAGGCGGAGCGAGACCGTCCTGCGCACCCCGCGTCTGATCGAGGCGCCGAACTGGACGCCGGACGGCAAGACCCTGATCGTGAACGGAGAGGGGTCGCTTTTCCGCGTCGAACTGGGCGGAATGGCGAAGCTGGCCAGGATCGACACCGGCTTCGCCCGACAGCTCAACAACGACCACGGCGTCTCACCCGACGGGCGCAGCCTGGTCATCAGCGACAGCACGGAAACCGGCATGTCGTGCATCCATACCCTGCCGATCGCGGGCGGCGAGCCGCAGCGGATCACGGAGAAAACGCCGTCCTATTGGCACGGCTGGTCGCCCGACGGCGCGACGATCGCCTATTGCGGCGCGCGGGACGGCATCTTCGACATTTATACCTGCGGCGTCGAGGGCGGCATGGAAATCCGTCTGACCGATGGGCGCGGACACAGCGACGGTCCGGATTTCACGCCGGACGGACGCTGGATCTGGTTCAATTCCAGCCGCTCGGGCGCCATGCAGCTGTGGCGGATGTGTCCCGATGGGACCGCGCTGGAGCAGATGACCGATGACAGCCACGTCAACTGGTTTCCGCACCCTTCGCCGGACGGCGGGCACGTGCTCTACCTCGCCTATGCGAACGGCGTCGCGGGGCATCCGCGCGACCATGACGTCGAGTTGCGCCTGATGCCCGCGGAGGGCGGCGCGACGAAGACGCTGCTCTCGCTGTTCGGCGGCCAGGGCTCGATCAACGTGCCATGCTGGGAACCGGGATCACGGCGCTTCGCCTTCATGCGCTACGAGGGTCACAGGACGGGGTAGTGCCTTTCGGCCTGGCTTGCCCAACGCTTTCGCACGCGCTTCAGAGCTCACTCTCCCTCGGAAAGACGCTCCAACGCCTTGGCCTGAACGCGATGCGGCTTTTCTGGGCGGCGGCGTGGCCGGCCGGCACCTCGATCTCGACGCGGTGGCGGTCGCCGCCGACTTCGAGTTCGACACGCCGCGTGCCGGCCACGCGCCGGCTCGAAACGACGGTTCCGGCGATGCAGCCGCCGCATTCGTCGAGCAGTTCGACGTCGTGCGGGCGGAAATAGAGCAACACCGGGCCGTCCTGCCTGTCCGGCGCGGACAATCCGATGAGGCGGTCCCGCAGCCAGACCTGGCCATGCTCGACGGCCGCCGGCAGGGCGCTGGAATCGCCGATGAAGCCGTAGACGAAGGGCGAATTGGGGGTGTCGTAAACTTCGTCGGCGGTGCCGACCTGCTCGATGCGGCCCTGGCTCATCACCACGACCCGGTCGGCAAGCTCGAGCGCCTCCTCCTGGTCGTGGGTGACGAAGACGGTGGTGTGGCCGGTCGTGTCGTGGATTTCACGCAACCAGCGGCGCAATTCCCGCCGAACCTGCGCGTCCAGCGCGCCGAACGGCTCGTCGAGCAAAAGGACGCGCGGCTCGATGGCAAGGGCGCGCGCCAACGCCACACGCTGCCGCTGGCCGCCGGAAAGCTGGGTCGGATAACGGTTTTCCAGGCCGGAAAGCTGGACGAGGTCGAGCAGCTCCATGGCGCGGCTGCGGATGGCGCTCGCCGCCGGCCGCGACCCGCCCGGCCGGACCTTGAGGCCGAAGCCGATGTTGTCGGCGACGGTCATGTGGCGGAACAGGGCGTAGTGCTGGAAGACGAAGCCGACGTTGCGCTCCCGCACCGAGTGGTGCGAGGCGTCCTCGTCGCCAAAGAAGATCGCGCCCTCCGTCGGCCGCTCAAGGCCGGCGATGAGACGCAGCAGCGTCGTCTTGCCGGAGCCGGACGGTCCGAGCAGCGCGATCAACTCGCCCGACCGGATGTCGAGCGAAACGTCGTGCAGCGCGGCAAACGTATCGAACTCCTTGCGGACATTGGCGACGCGAACTTCCATGCAAGGTTTTTCCCAGGACGAACTCAGTGGCCTCGGCCGACGCCGTCGTACTTCATTTCGAGCAAGGTTTTTACGACCAGCGTGACCAGCGCAAGACCGGCGAGCAGCGAGGCGACGGCGAAGGCGCCGGCCGCGTTGTACTCGTTGTAGAGGATTTCGACGTGCAGCGGCATGGTGTTGGTCAGGCCGCGAATGTGGCCCGAGACGACTGACACCGCGCCGAATTCGCCCATGGCGCGCGCGTTGCACAGCAGCACGCCGTACAGCAGTCCCCATTTGATGTTGGGCAGCGTGACGTACCAGAACGTCTGCCAGCCGTTCGCGCCGAGCGAGATCGCCGCCTCCTCGTCGCCGTTGCCCTGCTCCTGCATCAGGGGAATCAGTTCGCGCGCGACGAAGGGGAAGGTCACGAAGACGGTGGCGAGCACGATGCCGGGCACGGCGAACAGGATCTTGACGCCATGGGCGCTCAGCCAGGGCCCGAGCACGCCACCCGCGCCGAACAGGAGCACGTAGACGAGGCCGGAAATGACCGGCGACACCGAGAAGGGCAGATCGATCAGGGTGGTCAGAAACGCCTTGCCCTTGAACTCGAACTTGGCGATGGCCCAGGCGGCGGAGACGCCGAAGACGAGGTTGAGCGGCACGGAAATCGCCGCGACGAGCAGCGTCAGCCGGATGGCCGACAGGGTGTCCGGTTCGGCCAACGTTTCGACGAAATAGCCGAGGCCCCGGCTGAACGCCTCGCCGAACACGACGACGAGCGGCAGCACCAGGACGACGCCGAGGAACGTGAAGGCGACGGCCATCAGGACGCCGCGCGCCATAGGTCCCTCGCCAATCGGCGAGGCGGCGTCGGAGAACGCGCCGCTATCGGCAGGGTCGACATCAGCCATAGCGCTTGCGGCTCCAGCTCTGGAGCAGGTTGATGACTAGCAGCATGAAGAAGGAAATGACCAGCATGACCGCCGCGATCGCGGTGGCGCCAGCGTAATTGTACTCCTCGAGCTTGATGACGATCAGCAGCGGCGTGATTTCGGTGCGGAACGGCAGATTGCCGGCAATGAAGATGACCGAGCCATATTCGCCGACGGCGCGCGCGAAGGCGAGCGAGAAGCCGGTGACGATCGCCGGCGCGAGGCCGGGCAGCAGCACCCGCGTAATCGTCTGGAAGCGGCTGGCGCCGAGCGTGGCCGCCGCCTCCTCGACCTCGCGGTCGATCTCCTCCATGACCGGCTGCACGGTGCGCACGACGAAGGGCAGGCCGATGAAGATCAGGGCGAGGACGATGCCGAGCGGGGTGTAGGCGACCTTGACGCCGAGGGGGGCCAGCAGGCCGCCGATCCAGCCCTTCGGCGCATAGAGCGTGGTGATGGCGATGCCAGCGACCGCCGTCGGCAGCGCGAACGGCAAATCGATCATGGCGTCGACGATGCGGCGTCCCGGAAAGCGGTAGCGCACCAGGACCCAGGCGAGGGCAGTTCCGAAGACGACGTTGACCAACGCCGCGACCAGCGATGCGCCGAAGCTGAGCTTGAGCGACTGCAGCACGCGCGGGTCGGTCGCGATCGCCCAGAATTCGCTCCAGCCGAGGGCTGCAGAACGCCAGGCGAGGCCCGACAGCGGGATAAGGATGATCAGCGTGAGGTAGGCAAGCGAGAAGCCGAGCGTCAGCCCGAAACCCGGGATGACGCTCGGCTTCCTGAAATGCCATCCCGCCGCCGTTGCGGGAGCGATGGTCATGGGTCCTGAACTATTGCGCCGGTTTGTAGACCTGATCGAAGACGCCGCCGTCGCCGAAATGATAGGGCTGCGCCTTGGCCCAGCCGCCGAAGACCGGATCGTCGATCGTCACGAGCTTGATGTCGGGCAGCTTTACGAGATTCTCCGGCGGAACGAGCCCAGGTTCGGACGGCCGATAGTGATTTTTCGCGATGATCGCCTGTCCCTCGGCGGAGTAGAGATATTTGAGATAGGCTTCGGCGACCTTGCGCGTTCCCTTGGCGTCGACGTTGGCGTCGACCACTGCGACGGGCGGCTCGGCCAGGATCGAGGTCGGCGGATAGACCACGTCGAACTTGTCGGCGCCGAATTCGTCGAGCGCCAGATAGGCCTCGTTTTCCCAGGCCAGCAACACGTCCCCGATCTCCTTTTCGGCGAAGGTGACGGTCGAACCGCGCGCGCCGGTATCGAGGACCGGGACATGGGCGAAAAGATCGGCGATGTATTCCTTCGTCCTGCCTTCGTCGCCGCCAAACTTCGTACTGGCCCACGACCACGCCGCGAGATAGTTCCAGCGCGCGCCGCCCGAGGTCTTGGGATTGGGCGTGATGACCTCGACGCCGTCCTTGATCAAGTCGCCCCAATCGTTGACGCCCTTGGGATTGCCCTTGCGGACGAGGAAGATGATCGTCGAGGTGTAGGGCGCCGAATTGTGCTCGAACCTGGTGCGCCAGTCGGGATTGATTTTCTTCGAGTTCTTGACGATCGCGTCGATGTCGCTCTCGAGCGCCAGGGTCACGACATCCGCGTCGAGCCCGTCGATCACCGCGCGCGCCTGCTTGCCCGAGCCGCCATGCGACTGCTGGATCGTCACCGTCTCGCCCGTCTCGGTTTTCCAATGCGCCGCGAAGGCCTCGTTGAAGGCCTTGTAGAGTTCGCGGGTCGGATCGTAGGAGACGTTGAGCAACGTCGTGTCGGCGAAGGCGAAACCCAGCCCCCCGAACTGAGCGGCGCCAGCCAGAAAAGCGGCGAAAAGCAAGGACCTGCGAGCCAGTTTCATGCGTGCCTCCATGATGAGAATGCGATCACTCTACCTTTCACCCTGACACAACGGGCGACTTCATCGGTCCAAATTTGGTATGATTTCCGCATTTTCCAGCCCAATCCAGGCCTCGACGCAAAATATTTTCCCGCATGGGCCTCGGCGCCAATTCGATCGCCGTCAGCCCATCCCAACCCCGCTGGCGAAGAGATACACCGAGTAGAGCGATGTCGTTCCACAGATGAAGAGGCGGTTGCGCCTGGAGCCGCCGAAGGCGACGTTGGCGACGATTTCGGGGATGCGCACCTTGCCGATCAGCGTGCCGTCCGGTTCGTAGCAGTGAACGCCATCGCGCGCGCTCGTCCAGATCCGCCCGTCGGCATCGACGCGGAATCCGTCGAACAGGCCGGCCGTGCATTCCGCGAAGACCTCGCCCCCCGACAGCGCGCCGTTCTCCGAGACCGCGAAGCTGCGGATGTGCGCCGGGGCGTCGGGGTGATGCGAGCGCCCGGTATCGGCGATGTAGAGCAGTCTCTCGTCCGGTGAGAAAGCCAGTCCGTTGGGCTTGTCGAAATCGGTGGTCACCCGCGTCACCTTCCCGGTCGCGGCGTCGATGCGGTAGACGTGGCAGCCGTCCATCTCCGGATCGGTGCGCTTGCCTTCGTAGTCGCTGAGGATGCCGTATGGCGGGTCGGTGAACCAGACGCTGTCGTCGGAGCGCACGACCAGGTCGTTGGGCGAATTGAAGCGCTTGCCCTCGAAGCTGTCGGCAAGAACCGTGATCGAGCCGTCATGCTCAGTGCGGGTGACGCGCCGCGCCAGATGTTCGCAGCTGACCAGGCGACCCTGGCGGTCGACCGAATTGCCGTTGGAATTGTTGGCGGGCGAGCGGAACACGGAGACCGAGCCGTCGGTCTCGTCCCAGCGCATCATGCGGTTGTTGGGGATGTCGGACCAGACCAGATAGCGTCCCGCCGCAAACCACGCCGGCCCCTCGCACCAGCGCGCGCCGGTCCACAGGCGCTCGACCCGGATATGGGCCGCGAACAGGCCCTCGAAACGGGGATCGATGACCTCGAAGCCGCTGTCCTCAAGCACTCCAAACATTGTCCAACCCTCCCATGCCGCCCTCTTGCGGAGCAGCCCGGAAGGCACCACATAGGCTATGGGCTCGTCAACCGTTTCCGGTCGCTGACCACGGATGTACTGGCAGGGCCGTCGAAACGGAACGCAACGAAGGTCGGGACATTCTCCCGGCCTTTTTCGTTTCCAGGTTCGGAACGCGGCGGCCCGCTATTCGTGCAGACCCGGATAGGGCTGGCGCTTCAGCGCCCGGGCAAGATGGGCCGTATTGGACGCAAGCATGGCGAGGCTCTCCGATACCTTGTCGGGGACCGCTTTCAGATCGACGTAGTTGACGCTGCCCATCGCCTCGCCGACCCAGTAGGCGCCGGCGTTCGCGGGTATGGTGAAGCCGACGTCGTTCAGGGCCTGGAACATTTCGGCGTGGCAGTGGTGCGCGCCGTCCTCGTTGCCGACGACGCCGACGACGGCGATCTTGCCCGCCGCCGGCATGCGCTTGCGATCATCCGTTTCGTCGAGGAAGGCGTCCATCCGCTCCACCACCCGCTTGGCGACGCTGGAAGGCTGGCCGAGCCAGATCGGCAGGCCCAGCACCAGAATATCGGCGGCCACGATCTTCTCGCGCAGTCCGGGCCACGCATCGCCATCCCCTTCGTCGGAGGTGACGCCCGCCTTGATGTCGAGGTCGGCGACCCGCACGATCTCGCCCGAGACGCCATAGGGTTTCAAAGCGTCCAGCATGTCGCCGAGCAGCTTGTCGGTCGAACTCTTCTCGTCGTTCCTCGACGCTTTCAACGAGCAGTTCAGCGCAAGCGCCGTGAGTTCGATGTGATCGTCCGGCATGGGACACTCCCTGGGTTGGGTATCGAACCAGCGGACGCGGGGAATGTTCGCGGGCAGGCATTAAATTCCGCAATCGGCCGATGACGAAATTGCAGGCAGCCGACCGCGCGGGCGGAACATAAGCCTTTCACCCGTGTTTTAGGACGCATTGCAAAATCACGGAGTTTCGACATGAACGGAATAATCTATCTCGTCGGTCTCGTCGTCGTCGTGCTGGCGGTCCTTTCGCTGTTCGGCCTGCGCTGAGCGGCCTGTCTCTTCCCTGTCCCATCACTATTTGGCCGTCGCGCGAAACGCACGGAACTCTTCTGGCTGGAACCACATCATGGCGATTTCCGATACGACAGTCTATCCGGCGGCCACGCCGACGAGCGACCACTCCTATGTCGACTGGCCAGCCATCCTGGCGGGAACAGCGGTTGCCACCGCGATTTCCGTGGTCCTCCTGACCTTCGGTTCGGCGCTCGGCCTCAGCATGGCTTCCGCGCATGAGAACCGCGGCATATCACTCGCCGGGATCGCGATCGCCGCGGCGCTCTGGCTGATCTGGGTCCAGGTGTCGGCCTGCTTCTCAGGCGGTTACCTGGCGGGCCGGCTGCGCCGGCGGGCGATGGATGCGACCGAACACGAGTCCGACATCCGAGACGGCTCGCATGGCGTCGTAGTTTGGGCGCTCGGCCTGCTGATCGGTTCGGCGATCGCCTTCTCGGGCGTGTCGTCGGCCCTGTCGACGGCGACGGGCGCGGCAACCACGGTCGTCGCCGGAGCGGCGGCGGGCGGCGCGGCGGCGGCGGGCGACATGCTCGACCAGAGCGGCCTTTCGATCGACAAGCTCCTGCGCGGCGCGAGCGGAACTGCTCCGGCCAACGGCGCCCAGCCGGCTTCCCCGGAAGACCAGCGCGCCGAGATAGGCCGCATCCTCGCCTCCTCCGTTGCAAGCGGAACGCTCGACCCGGCCGACAAGCAGTATCTCATCGACACCGTCGCCGCGCGCACGGGGGTCGATTCCGACACCGCCACCAAACGCGTCGATGAATTGTGGGCGCAGGCGCAGGCGACGGAAGCCAAGGTCCGCGAAGCCGCCGACAATGCCCGCAAGATGGCGGTGCTCGCCGCCTTCATCACAGCAGCATCGCTTCTGGTCAGCGGCGCCGGCGCATACATGGGCGCGGTGCTGGGCGGAAACCATCGCGACAAGCAGACCATCGTCGAAGGCTGGGTGAAGACTCGCTGACAGGTCTCATTATATCGCAAACACGCGCCCGATCGGTTTCTGCTCGGGCGCGTTTTTGCATCGAGCGTCGGCGTGGACCGGTGTTTCGGCGCAAAGATTGTGCGCGCTTTCCAATATTCTGCTAGACGATTCCCCTTCGCGACAGGCTGGGGGGCAGAGATTGGCGGACAGTTTTCTGATGGCGCTGGAACGGCGCGATCGCCTTTCGGATGTCGAGAGGACGCTTGTCGAGGAGATCGGCAGCCGACGGCGCCTTTTCGCCGCCAAATCCGATATCGTTGAGGAAGGCGCCAATCCAACGGACAGCTGCCTGATTATCTCCGGCTACGCGGCCCGCTACCATCTGCTCGGCGATGGTACGCGCCAGATCACCGCTGTGCACATTGCCGGCGACTTCGTCGACCTGCACAGCTTCCTGCTCGACCGGATGGAGCATGGCGTCGTGGCGCTGACCGATTGCGTCATCGCGCTGACGCCCCACGAATTCCTTCGCGAGGTGAGCATCAGCCAACCCCATTTCACGCGCATGCTCTGGATGCTGACCATCATCGACGCGGCCACCTACCGGCAATGGCTGGTGGCGTCGGGGCGCCTTTCGTCTGCAGGCCAGATCGCGCATTTCCTCTGCGAAATGCATACGCGGCTGTCGATCGTCGGGCTCGTCGAAGGCGACAGCTTCCATCTGCCGATGAGCCAGACAGACCTTAGCGACGCGATGGGGCTTTCGGTCGTACACGTGAACCGCACGCTGCAGCAGTTGCGCAAGAAACGCCTGATCGTCTGGCAGAGCGAGCAAATCCGGATCCTCGATTTCGAGGCGCTGAAGCGGTTGTCGGAATTCGATCCGACCTACCTCAATCTTCGGCAGACGCCGCGCTGAACCCGGTCGCCACGCGTCCAAACAATTATCGGTTGAAATCGCGTTCCCACCTTGCGGGCCGGCTCCAGCACGGCCATAAAAGTATCGTAACATTTGTTAGACGGCAATGCCGCGATCGCAGTCCCAGACACCAGATTTCGCACTGCCCGAGTCCGAGGGTCACACGCAGAAATCGAGCCTCGACTTCATCCTGGCCGCCATAGAGGCCGAGCATGTTCCCGAGCGTCTGCTCGCGTTCGCGCGCCAACTCGATGAAGCGTCGCGGAGGCAGCGTCAGCAAAACGATCCGAATTGAGACCCGCAAGTCGGGATCGGTCCTGTCAGGCCGTCAGCGGCGTCGCGCGACATCCCCGGAAATATAGCCGTCGCCGAGATGATTGCGGCGCTCGACCACTGATTTGTAGGAACTCTCGCCGAGAAGGTCGAGCATCGTCGCCCGGGCGCGGTTGAGGCGGCTCTTGACGGTGCCGATCGCGCAATTGCAAATTTCGGCCGCTTCCTCGTAGCTGACGCCCAGGACGCCGATCAGGACCAGCACCTCGCGCTGGCTTTCCGGCAATCTCTCGATCGCGAGCTTCACATCCCGGCTTTGCGCGCTCCATTCCTGCGTCGCCTCCGACACCAGTCGCGACGAGGCGCAATCGAGCAGCCCCGGCGCCTCGCGAACCGATATCTTGACGCGCGTGTAGAAGGTGTTGCGCATGATCGTGAACAGCCAGGATTTCATCCTCGTGCCCGGCTCAAACTTGTCGATGTTGGCGATGCCCTTGGTCAGCGTCTCCTGGACCAGATCGTCGGCATCGGACGCATTGCGGCAAAAGGTGCGCGCAAACGCCCTCAATGCGGGAATCAAATCGACAATCGCGGCCTCGTCGCCGCGAGGCGACGGCGCGAGCACACTGAGGCGATGCGATGAAGTCTGCGACACTGACAGCTCCGGACTATGCCTTTGACCCTTGCCGATCGTTACGCAACGAATAGCACGCTAGCGCCGCGAGCCGGCCCTGACGATAACAATTGAGACGCTTCGAGTTCGAGCCTATTTGGGTTTTCCGGACGTCGGGTCGAACTTTATTTCAACCTTCGCTTTGTCCGAAGTATAATAAGTTACCAGATAGCCGTCATTGTCCCAGTCGATCTGGTCGATATACCTGAAATCCTGGCGGGCTTCGACCTCGGCGACGATCTGCGACAGTTTCACGGCGTCGGCTGGCGGCGTGGGCGGCTGGTCCTGGGCCAATGCGGGACAAGCCAGCATGCCGAGCGCCGCGAGCGACATGATTAGCTTGGACGGCGTCATCACTTCAAACCTCGTCGAAACGGCCGCCCTCTTTCGAGGGGTTGCGGCGTAGCACGGTTTCGTCGTCGTCCTCGGGCAACGCGTCGTCGCTGTCCTGCATCGGGTTGTCGTCGTCTTCTTCCAGAAGATCGCCGTCTTCCAGGTCCTGCCCCAGGTCGTCGTCCTCGGAGCGCGAGCCTGGAAGCAGTTCGCCTGTTTCAACGGCGTCCCAATCCTGACCCTCGATCCCATCTGGAAGGTCGTCCGTCTCGAGGGGTGCGGGTCTGCGGGGATCCATGATCGTGTCCTTTTCAAGATGACGGCCTTCAACCCGAAAAACGGTTGTCGGTTCCTTGCCCATGCAATGGCAACGCGCTTTTTGGCGATGCAGCCACGGATGTTCATGCCCGCATCGTCCGGAACATTCCCGGATGCCCTGGATTTCGGTTTACAGCAACGATTGTGGAACAGGAAATGGCGATGAAATCGATCATTCCGATGATGATAGTCTTGGCCGCGCTCATCGCGGCGTCCCAGGCCCACGCACAGACCGATGCGCCGGCCCCGACGCCAACCTACAAATGCCGGGCCGCGCCCGACGCCAACGACGGCGCCGCTGGCGGCGAGAAGTCCGCGCCGGCGGGCGACAGTTTGACCGATACGCTGGCCGACTGCGGCGGCGTGCTGAAGCCCCCGGCGACCGGCGACAGCGACATTTCTGAACCCGCGCCCGCGCAGGGCGAAACGCCCGTCATCAAGCCCGACGATCTGCCCGTGCAGCAGCCGCCGGCGCAATAAAGGTCGACCGAGCAAAATCTGTCGATGCCAGGGATTGGTTTCTCGCGTTTTTGTGTATCCTGACGCTTGCGCAGGGGAAACGGCATGAGCGACTGGTCGTCCGGTTACATCACCGATCTCGGCTACACGCATGGGTTCTACCGCGAACTCACGCCGCGCCTGCTCGAAATGGTGGCGCTGGTGCGCGGTTGCCGCAGTCCGAACACCACCGAGCCGCTGCGCTATTGCGAACTCGGATGCGGCCAGGGGTTCAGCGTCAACCTTCTGGCCGCCGCCAACCCGCGCATCGAATTTCACGCGACCGATTTCAATCCGGCGCAAATCGCCGCCGCGCGCGACCTGGCGGGCGCGGCCGGCAATGCCAACCTTCATCTCTACGAGGACAGCTTCGCCGAATTCCTGGCGCGGCCCGAACTGCCCGAATTCGACATCATCTGTTTGCATGGCGTCTACAGCTGGATCGCGCCGGAGCATCGCGCCACAATCGTCGAGATCGCGCGGCGCAAGTTGAAGGCCGGCGGCCTGTTCTACAACTCCTACAATACCCTGCCGGGCTGGGCGGCGCCGGCCCCGATGCGCCATTTGCTCTACCTGCACGGCAGCGCGCAGGGCGGCCCGACAGCCGGCCGCCTCGACCCGGCGCTGGGCTTCATCCAGAAGCTCGTGGACGCCAATGCCGGCTATTTCCGCGTCAACGCGGGCGTCAAGGACCGCCTCGAAAAGCTGCGCGGCCAGAGCCGCAACTATCTCGCGCATGAATATCTCAACGAGACCTGGACGCCGATGTATCATTCGGACGTGGCCGGCGACCTGGCCAACGCCAAGCTCGCCTATGCCGGGTCGGCGGCGTTGCTCGAAAACGTCGACAGCATCAATCTCCTGCCGGACCAGCAGACGATCATGAACGGCATCGCCGACCCGGTCTTCAGGGAGACGGTGCGCGACTACATGGTCAACCAGCAATTCCGCCGCGATGTCTTCGTCAAGGGGCTGGCGACGCTGACGAGCCACGACCTGCTGCGCAAATGGATGGAAACGCGCTTCGTGCTCTCGGTTCTGCGCGAGGACCTGGCTTTGAAGGCGCAGGGCGGCCAGGGCGAGGCCTCGCTGCACAAGGACACCTACGAACCCGTGGCGGACGCGCTCGCCGCCGCGCCGAAGACATTGGCCGAACTCGCGGCCGTTCCGCACATCGCGAAACTCGGGCGCGAACGGCTGCTGCAGGCGATGGTCGTGCTGATGGGAACCAACCAGGCGCAGCCCTGCCTCGACGCCGCCGGCGACCAGTCGCGCGCCAAGCGCACCCGCGCCTTCAACCAGGCGGTGCTGGCGCATGCGGAATCCTCGTCCGACCTGCAGTTCCTGGCTTCGCCGCTGACCGGCGGCGGATTCGGGGTCGACCGTTTCCAGCAATTGTCCCTGCTTGCCCTGCAGAAGAAAGCCGACGGCGCGCATTTTTCGATGGCCGTGCTCAAGCGGCAGAACCAGCGCGTGATGAAGGACGGCAAGCCGCTGGAAAGCGACGAGGAGAACCTCGCGGAGCTTGCGGCCCGCAACGCGGTTTTCATCGAGAAGCGCTTGCCGATCCTGCAGCGCCTCGGCATCGCCTGAGGCCAAGGCCTGGGCGACGACGAGGCTACCAAAACCGGGCGAAAGTCTCTAAACTCACGCCAATTCGACGCCTGCATGCCCTTTGCACGGCGCTAGGCCAAGAGGAGATATCCGATGTCGGGCATCGTTCGAGAGATCGACAGCGTGTCGTCCGCGGCCACCGCCCGCGTCATGGCGCTGCCGGCGCGGACGCCCGCGAACCTGCCCGCCGCCGATGCCGGCATCGCCCGCAATCCCGGCATGAAGCTCGATCTCGGCTTCGTGGAATCAGTGCGCAACGTCAACCGCTCGGCGCTGGAGCGGCGCGCCGGCACGCTGACCAAGCGCCGCTCGATCAAGGCCGACAACCAGGCTGCCTGGCTGCTGCGCGCGGTCTCCTGCATGGATCTGACGACGCTGAACAGCAACGACACCGACGAACGGGTGCGCCGGCTGTGCGCCAAGGCGGTCAATCCGCTGCGCGCCGACATCATGGACGAGCTCGGCATCAGCGCCGGCGACATCAGGCCGGCGGCGGTCTGCGTCTACCATCCGTTCGTGGCGACGGCGGTCGAGGCGGTCAAGGGGACCGGCATCCATGTCGCGGCGGTCTCGACTGCATTTCCGCACGGGCTGAGCCCGCTCGACACCCGGCTTTCGGAGATCGAGGCTTCGGTGAAGGACGGCGCGGACGAGATCGACGTCGTCATCCCGCGCGGACTGGTGTTCGGCGCGAAATGGCGGGAATTGTACGACGAGATCGTCCAGATGCGCGCCGCCTGCGGCGAGTCGCATCTCAAGGTGATCCTCGGCACCGGCGATCTCGCCACGCTGCGCAACGTCATGCTCGCCTCGATGGTGGCGATGATGGCCGGCGCGGATTTCATCAAGACCTCCACCGGCAAGGAGAGCGTCAACGCCACGCTGCCGGTCGGGCTGATCATGGTGCGCGCCATCCGCGCCTATTTCGAGGAAACCGGCTATTTCATCGGCTTCAAGCCGGCCGGCGGCATCTCGACCGCGAAAGCCTCGCTCGACTGGCTGGTGCTGATGAAGGAGGAACTCGGGCGGCCGTGGCTGGAGCCGGACCTGTTCCGCTTCGGCGCTTCGAGCCTGCTGACGGATATCGAGCGGCAACTGGAGCATCATCTGACGGGGCATTATTCGGCGAACCACCGCCACGCGATGGCGTGAATGACTTGACGTTTGCGCCCCCTCCACCGCCCCTGGCGGTCCCCCTCCCCCGTAAACGGGGGAGGATTGGGTCGCGCCAGCAGTGCCGCCGCAAATCCTCCCCTGCGAAGCGGGGGAGGGGAACCATGCGAAGCATGGTGGAGGGGGCGGCTTTCAACGCTGTGCGAAGCTAGGACAGAGCCAAATGAACATCCTCGAGAAATTCAACGCCATGGACTACGGCCCGGCGCCGGAAGCGCGCGGGGACGCGGACGCGTGGATGAAAGCCAAGGATTTTGCCAAGGCGCTGTTCATCGACGGGGCTTGGAAGGCATCGGCGTCGGGCGCGACCTTCGATGTCTCCGACCCGTCGACCACCAAGCTGCTTGCGAAGGTGTCGGATGCGGGCGCGGCCGACATCGACGCGGCCGTGGCCGCCGCGACGAAAGCGCTGCCGAAATGGAGCGCGCAGTCCGGCTTCGAGCGGGCGAAGCTGCTCTATGCCATCGGCCGCGCGATGCAGCGGCATCAGCGGCTGTTCGCGGTGCTGGAATCGATCGACAACGGCAAGCCGATCCGCGAGAGCCGCGACATCGACATCCCGCTGGCGATCCGGCATTTCGTCCACCATGCCGGCTGGGCGCAGGCGCTCGACCGGGAATTTCCCGGCTTCAAGCCGGCGGGCGTCGTCGGCCAGATCATTCCGTGGAATTTTCCGCTGCTGATGCTGGCCTGGAAGATCGCGCCCGCGCTGGCCGCCGGCTGCACTGTCGTGCTCAAGCCGGCCGAGTTCACGCCGCTGACCGCGATCCTGTTCGCCGAGATCTGCCAAAGCGTCGGCGTGCCGAAGGGCGTCGTCAACATCGCGCCCGGCGGACCGGAGGCTGGCGCGGCGCTGGTCGAGCATGCCGGCGTGCAGAAGATCGCCTTCACCGGATCGTCGGAAGTCGGCAAGATCATCCGCAAAGCGACCGCCGGCTCGGGCAAGAAGCTGTCGCTCGAACTCGGCGGCAAGTCGGCTTTCATCGTCTTCGAGGATGCCGATCTCGACTCGGCGGTGGAAGGCCTGGTCGACGGCATCTGGTTCAACCAGGGCCAGGTGTGCTGCGCCGGCTCGCGGCTGCTGGTGCAGGAGGGTATCGCCGAGGCCTTCGTCGCTAAGGTCAAGGCGCGCATGAGCAAGCTGCGCGTCGGCAACCCGCTCGACAAGAACACGGATATCGGCCCCCTCGTCGACAAGACCCAGCTCGACCGCGTGCGCGGCATGATCGAGGCAGGCGCGGCCCAAGGCGCTGAATGCTGGCAGCCGGACTGCGCGCTGCCGGAAACGGGTTATTTCGCGCTGCCGACGCTGGCGACCCGCGTCTCGCCGTCGAACATCCTGGCGCAGGAGGAGGTGTTCGGACCGGTGCTGGCGACGATGACCTTCCGCACGCTGGAAGAAGCGGTCGAGATCGCCAACAACACGCGCTACGGACTGGCCGCCTCCGTCTGGAGCGAGAACCTCAACGTCGCGCTGCATGCCGCGCCGCAGCTCAAGGCGGGCGTCGTCTGGATCAACGGGACCAACATGTTCGACGCAGCCTGCGGCTTCGGGGGCTATCGCGAAAGCGGCTTCGGCCGCGAGGGCGGGCGCGAGGGGATGTTCGAATATCTCTCCGCGCCAATGGCCTATGGCGCGGCGATAAAGCCGTCCGTCGCCGCGTCGACATCGCCGTCGCGCGGCGAAGCGGCCCCCGGCATCGACCGGACGGCAAAGCTGTTCATCGGCGGCAAGCAGGTCCGGCCCGACGGCAATTATTCGGTTCCCGTGCGCGACCGCAAGGGCAAGGTCGCCGGCGAAGTCGGTCTCGGCGGCCGCAAGGATATCCGCGACGCGGCGTCGGCCGCGCGGGCCGCGAAAAGCTGGATGGAGGCAACCGGCTTCAACCGCAGCCAGGTCTTGTACTACCTGGCTGAGAATCTCTCGGGCCAAGCGGATGCGTTCGCCTCGCGTTTGCAGGCGGTCATGGGGGCCTCCGGCAAGGCGGCGCGGGCCGAGGTCGATCTGTCGGTCGAACGCCTGTTCTATTTCGCCGGCATGGCCGACAAGTTCGAGGGCCGCGTACACCAGCCGCCCGCGCGCGCGGTGACGCTGGCGCTGCACGAGCCGGTCGGCGTGATCGGCATCGTCGCGCAGGACGAGCAGCCGCTGCTCGGCCTGATCTCGATGATCGCGCCGGCGCTCGCCATGGGCAATGCGGTGGTCGTCGCGCCGTCGCAGGCCTGCCCGCTGGTGGCGACCGACCTCTACCAGGTGATCGAATATTCCGACGTACCGGCCGGCGCGGTCAACATCGTTACCGGCCGTACCGCCGAGTTGGCCGGGGTGCTTGCCAAGCATGACGATATCGACGGTCTGTGGATCGTCGCGGATGCCGAGACCTGCCGGTCGGCGGAGGCGGATTCGATCGGCAACCTGAAGCGCGTCTGGACCAGCGGCGGCAGGTCGGTCGACTGGACATCCGAGCTGTCAGCCGGCGAGACGTTCCTGCGCCGCGCGGTGGAAGTGAAGAATGTCTGGGCGCCGTACGGGGATTAAGATTGTCCTAAAGCGACGACACTCGCATCAGAGCGTTCGAGAGGTCTGACCGACTTCTGGAAAAGCGGCCTGCTAGCATGAATCGCGAACGGCTCATCAGGCGACTGGCCAGCCTTCAGCCTGAACTGGGCCTGGAAGGTGTCGAGCATCTTGCCTTGTTCGGCTCGCGGTCACGCGGCGATCATCAATCAAACAGCGACGTCGATATTCTCGTCGAAGTGGCGCCGGATGCCCTTTTTCGATCTTGAACCTCGTCGGCGTCGAGCAGATCGTGGCGGGGGAGACGGGAATTCGAGCCAACGCTTTGATGCGCAGAAGTCTTAAGCCGAGGTTTCGAGACGCAATCCGCGACGATATCGTCGAGCTTTTCTGATATGGGCGCGCAGGTTGGTGACCGGCTTGACCACATCACGGACGCCATTTCGGATATCCGCATTCTGCTCAGCCAAAAATCGCTTGCCGATCTTCGACGCGACAGGTTTCTGCGGGCTGCTTTTGAACGTTTTCTCAAAATCATCAGCGAGGCGTCGCGCCACATTCCGGAAGGTCTTGTGGCCACTCATCCCGGGATTCCTTGGCAGCGCATCAGAGGCCTCGGGAACCTGATCCGGCATGCCTACAACAATATCGACCCGAAGGTTCTCTGAAGTATTTATGCTGACGGGGAACTGGCCGAGTTACAATCGGCCGTCGACGAAATGAAAGATGGCTTGAGCAAGGGTTGATCGAGGGATTGATTGCAGCCGGGCCCCTCGCCCAAGCTCGGGGCGTTCGACACCTACCAAAGCTCCGCTGGAGCTTTCGTTTCGCCTGCGGCGAACCGGCACCCCGGCCCGTCGCTTTGGCTCCGGGCGTTCGAAGCTCGAAAAGCCAAATCGTTGGCTTTTCGTCCGCTGCGCGGACCGCTTCTCACCCCACGAACGCCCTCTCGACGACGAAATCGCCGGGGTGGCTGACGGAGCCTTCGGTGAAGCCGAAGGTCTCGACAAGGTCCTTGACGTCCTTCAGCATGGCCATGGAGCCGCAGATCATGACGCGGTCGGTGGCCGGGTCGAGCTTGTCGATGCCGAGATCGGCGTAGATCCTTCCGCTCAGGATCATCGTCGTGATGCGGCCCATGCGCTCGGAGGGCTGCTGGGTGGTGGTCGAGTAGAGCGTGACGCGACCATTCGCGAGTTCGCCGATCAGCGGGTCGTGGACCACGCCGTCGACGAGTTCGCGGCCGTAGACGAGTTCGTCGCGGTCGCGGCAGGTGTGCGTCAGGAAGACCTGCTCGAACTTCTCGTAGGTTTCGGGATCGCGCAGCAGGCTGGCGAAGGGCGCGATGCCGGTGCCGGTGGAGATCATGAACAGGCGCTTGCCCGGCGTCAGCGCGTCGAGGATCAGCGTGCCGGTGGTTTTCTGGCGCAAGAGCACCGTGTCGCCCGGCCTGATCTTCTGGAGTTGCGCGGTCAGCGGGCCGTCGGGTACCTTGATGGAGAAGAACTCGACTTCGTCGTCCCAGGCGGGACTGGCGATGGAATAGGCGCGGAACACCGGCCTCTCGGCGTTGGGCAGGCCGATCATGATGAATTCGCCCGACCGGAAGCGCAGCGCTTGCGGCCGCGTCACGCGGAACGCGAACAGTCGATCGGTGTAATGCTTTACCGAAACGACGGTCTGCGCATAAACATTGGCGGGAATCGGGAACGGCGGCGCATCGACATCCGTCGTCCCGATCGAAGCGGCAGAATTCATAGCGCGCGTTTCCGCATTTCCCTGAAGGATCGACAATTGCAAGCCTGACGGCTGCGATCTTGTCCCGCGAATTTATTAGTATACAAACGAGTTTGGCGTCAACATCCGCGCGGAAACGCCTTTCCAGGCATGACGCCTCGGCCAGTTCACTCGTTCCGGATTCATCGGATGGCGGAGAAAAAGGCGATTTGCGAGAGCAGCGTGGTTGCCGGGATCGATGTCGGCGGCACCTTCACCGACCTCATCCTGATCGATGGCCGCGACGGCGGGAAAGTTCGCATCGCCAAGACGCCGACCACCGTCCACAACCAGGCATTCGGCGTCGTTTCCGCGATAGAGAGCACGGGTTTTCCGATCGGCGACATCGACCTGATCGTGCATGGAACGACGACGACGACCAACGCCGTGCTGGAGCGGCGGCTGGCCAGGACCGGCATGATCACGACGCGCGGCTTTCGCGACGTGATCGAACTCGGCCGGCGCACCCGTCCCAACGCCTACGGCATGACCGGGCAGTTCGCGCCGGTGATTCCGCGCGATCTGCGGCTGGAGGTCGCCGAGCGGATGGAAGCATCCGGGGCCGTGCGGGCGGCGCTCGACGAGGGCGACATGCGCGCGGCGGTGCGCCGCCTGATCGAGGCCGGCTGCGAATCGCTGGTCATCCATTTCCTGCACGCCTACGCGAATTCCGCCCACGAACTCCGCGCGGCCGAAATCGCCGCCGAGACCTGGCCGAACGGCTATATCACCACCGGCCATTCGCTGCTCTCGGAGGCGCGGGAATTCGAACGCGGCGTGACGGCGGCGGTCAACGCCAGCGTACAGCCGATCCTCGATCGCTATGTCGCCAGGCTGCGAACCGAACTGGGAGCGCGCGGCTACGGCCGGGATTTCCTGATCATGAACGGGAATGGCGGCATGATCTCTTCGCGCAACGTGGCGCGCGAGGCGGCCAAGACGGTGATGTCGGGTCCGGCCTCCGGGGTGATCGCCGCCGCCTATACGGGCAAGCGGGTAGGATTCCCGTCGCTCGTCACCTACGACATGGGCGGCACTTCGACGGACGTGGCGCTGATCCTGAACGCCGAGCCGGCCGTCTCCAGCGAGACCGAGATCGAGTATGCGATGCCGATCCACGTGCCGATGGTGGCGGTGCATACGGTCGGAGCCGGCGGCGGGTCGATCGCGCGCGTCGACGCTTCGGGCCTGATCCAGGTCGGGCCGGAAAGCGCGGGCGCGTCGCCCGGCCCGATCTGCTACGGACGCGGCGGAGCGGAGCCCACGATCACCGACGCCAACCTTTTGCTCGGGCGGCTCGACCCGAACCGGCTGCTTTCGGTCGACCAGCCGGTCACCGTGGACCACGTGCGCAGACTGTTCGAGGAAAAAATCGGCCGCGCCACGGGACTCGACGGATCCGCCGCGGCGGGAGCGGTGCTGCGGCTGGGCAACATCAGGATGGCGGGCGCGATCCGCATGGTGTCGATCGGCCGCGGCCACGACCCGCGCGACTTCACGCTGTTCGCGTTCGGCGGCGCAGGCCCGCTCCACGCTTGCGCGCTGGCGCGCGAACTCGGCCTGCCCCGGGTGCTGGTTCCGGCGCGGCCGGGCATCACCAATGCGCTCGGCTGCATCGTCGCGGACCTGCGGCACGATTTCGTCAACACCGTCAACCAGCCAGTGGCGGTGCTCGATGTCGACATGGCGCGGACAATTTTGGAACGCCAGCGCGCCGAGGGCGTCGCGCTGATCGCCAAGGAAGCGGTGACGCCGCGGGAAATGCGCTTCAGCCATTCGGCCGACATGCAGTTCGTTGGACAGACGCATCTGATCAACGTGGCCCTGCCGTCGACCGTCGTCTCCCGCGCGGAGTTGCAGGCGTTGTTCGAGAGGGCCTATTTCGCGCGTTTCCACGTCGATCTTCGGGAAATCCGCGCCAATCTGGTCAACCTCAACACCTCGGTCATCGGCGTGCGCGCGCCGGTCAATCTGTCGACGCTGATCGATCCGGCGTTGCGCGCGACGACGCTGGAGGGCGCGCGGACCGGCGTGCGGCCGGTATGGTTCGACGGAACGTTCCGCGAGACCCCAATTTTTTCACGCGAGCGGCTTCCACTGGATGCGGTGATCGAGGGGCCGGCGATTCTGGAACAGATGGACGCGACGACGGTGCTCGAGCCCGGGAATTCGGCGAAATCCGATGCGGACGGGAACCTGGTGGTAGAGGTGGGAGGCGCCTCTTGACCGCATGGCCACGGCTTCCGACAATGTATAAATTCTGATACATGAGCGAAGAAAAGGAAGTCCGCTGGGTTGGCTCGTCATAATGACGGCCCGCTGGATTTTCCGTCCGATGCCCGTCGCGAGGCCGGTTTCAGTTGGGCGAGGTTCAGGCCGGTCTCGAGCCCAACGACTGGAAGCCTTTTCACGACATTGGCCCCGGTACACGGGAGGTCCGGATTCGAGACAGCAGGGTGTTCAGGATTATATACGTCGCGCGGTTCGAGGAGGCTGTGTACGTCCTCCACTGCTTCCAGAAGACGACGCAAGTCACGACGCGGCAGGACAAGATGATTGCGCAGGCCCGCTATCAAGACGTCGTCCGCGTCAGGAGAAACGAATCATGAGCGAGATCGACATCCAAATCCGTCACGTCACCAAGGCAGGGGCAAATCTGTTCGACGAACCCGGGTTTCCGCCCGGGAAGGCAAAGCGCTTCCAACAGCAATCCCGGGAGCAGATCGACAGAATGAACCTGCTGAAGGTCCAGCTGATGGACGAAGTCGCGCATTGGATCATGCAGAACAATCTCAAGCAGGAGGATGCGGCGAAAATCCTGCGTGTCAGCAGGCCTCGCGTGTCGGACGTCGTCACCAAGAAGGTCGGCAAGTTCACCGTGGACGCGCCGGTCGGCATGCTTTCACTGGCTGGGAAGCCGGTGAGGCTGGTGGTCGGCTGATCCATGACCGCCCTCGACGCCATCACGCTTTCCGTCATCCAGGCCGCCCTGCAGCAGACCTGCGACGAGATGGATCTGACGTTTTCGCGCGCGGCGTTCTCGCCCGTCATCGCCGAAGCCAACGACCGCTCGGACGGCATCTATTCCGCGCTCGACGGCTCGCTGATCGCACAAGGATCACAGGGCCTGCCGGTGTTCGTGGGGGTCATGCAGTATTCCACGCGCACGATCATCGAGATGATCGCCGCCGGCACATGCCCGGCTCCGCAGGACGGCGACATCTACATCGTCAACGATCCCTATCTCGGCGGCACGCATCTGATGGACGTGCGCTTCGCCATGCCGGTCTATCGCGACGGCGCGATCTTCTGCTGGCTCTCCAATACCGGTCACTGGCCGGATATCGGCGGCTCGGTGCCGGGCGGGTTCTCGGCCTCGGCGACGGCGGTCGAGCAGGAGGGGTTGCGCCTGCCGCCGGTCAGACTGTTCAAGCAGGGTGTGCTGGACACGGAAATCTACGCCATCATCGCCTCCAACATCCGCATCGCCGACCAGCGCATCGGGGACGTGAAGGCGCAGGCGGCGGCCCTGCATGTCGGCCGGGAGCGGCTGTTCCAGATCCTCGACCGCTACGGCGACGAGACCGTCGTCGCGGCGATCGCCGAGTTGCGCAAGCGTGCGGCAGACCAGATGCGCGCCGCCATCGCGCTCATCCCGGACGGGACCTATCGCTCGACCGCGATCGTCGATTCCGACGGCGTCGTGAACGAGCCGCTGACGATCGCGCTGGCGGTCGGGAAATCCGGCTCGACGCTCAATTTCGACTTTTCTGGATCGAGTCCGCCGTGCACCGGGCCGATGAACAGCGTGCTGGCGACCACGCTCTCCTCGGTCTACCTCGCCATGCGGCATGTCTTCCCCGACACGCCGATCAGCGCCGGGGCGTTCGAGCCGCTAGTGGTCCGACGGCCGGAGGGCACATTCCTCGACGCGCACTATCCTCGGCCCGTGTCCGGCTGCGCGGCGGAGGTCTCGCAGCGCATCGCCGAGGCCGTGTTCGCGGCGATGGTCCAGGCGCTGCCGGACCGGGTGACGGCCGCGCCGGCCGGCACGAGCGGCAATTTCGCGCTCGGCGGCCACGATCCGGCGCGCGGGCGCGACTATGTGATGTACCAGATCTCCGGCGGCGGCTATGGCGGCCATGCAGGCGGGGACGGGTTGAGCAACGGCTGCTCGACCATCGGCATCTCGAAATCGCCGCCGGTCGAGATCATGGAGCAGGCCTATCCGGTTCTCTACCGGCATTATGCGTTGCGCGAGGGATCGGGCGGGGCGGGCGAGCATCGCGGCGGCTTCGGCCTGGACTACGAGATCGAACTGCTGCGCGGCGAAGCCCGCGCGTCCTTCGTCATGGATCATGGCCGGACCGGACCGCAAGGCGCGTTCGGCGGCAAGGACGGCGCGGTCAATGTCGTCACCGTGGTCCGCGACGGGGTCGCGCAGGTTCCGCCGCATCTGTCGAAGGAGCAGGACATTCCGCTCAAGGCCGGCGACCGCGTGCGGGTCGGCACGCCCGGCGGCGGCGGCTATGGCGATCCGCGCAAGCGCGAGCGCGCGGCGGTGCTGAAGGATATCGCGATGGGGTATTACACCGAGGCGCAGGCGGAAGAGATGTTCGGCGCGGGCGCCTGATCCCGCTCAGGCGATTCTCGCGAGCAGGCGCGTCAACGTCGCGATATCCCTGTCGGAAAGCGGCGCCAGCGTCTCGGCGGTGATCTGGCGGGCGAGCGGGATCATCTCGTCAACGGCGCGTTTGCCGTCCTCGGTCAGGCTGACCATCAGGCGGCGTCTGTCGGCGTCGTGCCTGCCGAGATCGACATAGCCGCGCGCCTTCAAGCGGTCGATGACGCCCTTCACGGTCGCGGCGTCCATCGCGATCAGCGCGCCGAGCTGGTTCTGCGAGGTCTCGCCGACATCGCGGAGCTTGGCGAGCGCCGCGAATTGCGGCGGCGTCAGGTCGCCGATGCGCGACGCGAAGATCGCGAGATGGCGCTGATGCGCGCGGCGCACGATGAAGCCGATCTGGTCCTGCAGCCGGTAGTCGGCCTCGGCGGCGTCCACAAGATCGAGGTCGATTTCGGAGAGGGTCATAGGAACGCGCTCCGGCGCTTCTCGGCAGAAAATCGACCACTGATTTCGACGTTGCATAGAGACGCGGTTGCGATCGGCAAGTCGATCCCGCCAATCTCGCGGACCTCACCGTTCAGGAACAAGGCCGCCCCTTCAATCAACATGTTCCTTCGAAGCGCCTCCGCGACGACTTCTCCGGCGTCGAGCGCCCGCGCGACCTCGGCATCGGTCAAAATGCCTACACCCTGTGTCACTGGAATTGCGCCCAGATCGCTGTCGGGAGACAGATCGCAGGCCGGCACGCGAAGGATCGCCGGGTGTCCCGACAAATCGACGGCGTTGGCGATCACCGTCGCGGCGGCGTCGGCCTGCGCGGCGGTTTTCGCGAGCACCGTCACGGCATCGGCGATGCCGAGCGAAAAGCTGCGGCCGCGCCAGCCGCTGGTCGCGACGCCGCGAACTCGATCGCGCGCGTGAACGGTGATGCGGTCGCCAAAGCCGTGTCCCGCGCCGGCGATCGCGACTTTCATCGTCTGGCGTGGCGCAAGATGCAGCGCGATGTCGCCGCCATTGTTGACATAGGCGCGATCAAGCGTCCGACCGGCGGCCAGCACCGCCATTATTTCGTCGGCTACAGACCCGGCGACTGCGGCCATCGGCGTGATAAAGTTTTCGGCCAGCGGCGTGACCGCTGACTCCATGCGTCGAGCGACAAACCCTTCGAACTGGCGGACGGAGGCTGGCGTGGCGGGAAGACGAAGGTCCGGCAGTTCGGCGACGATCTCTTCAAGGATGGTGAGGAAGCGTGCAACGGCCTGCCCATAGGCAGCTTGCACCTCGGCGGGCAAGCCAAACGCCTCGACGATCAAATCGATCGGGCCATGGTTGAGGTGCAGTCGCCTGCCGTCCGACAGCCAATGCGCTTGCGGCGGCTGCATCATAACGCCGTCCCGTCGCGGCGAAGCTGTTGCAATGGCGGCCATGGATTGCCGCGCGGCGGCGGCTGGACGCGGCGCGCATCGCCGTATTCGCCGCCTCGCGCCAGCACGTCGTCGACCGTGCGAATCTGGTCCTCGTAGCCGCCAAGGCGCAAATAGTCGTCGCGACGCAGGGTGAACTCGATCGGCGCGACGAGGGCCGGCGTCGGCACGGCGCCGAAGGCGTTCTCGGGCACGCGCGTGACGTCGACCATCAGCGTGATGCCGCCGCCCGGCCAGACATAGACCGGCGCGCCGCCGACCGTGACGAACGTCTTCAGGCCTTGCACCGAGCGTGTCAGGTTCACCGGGTTCTCGACCACGCCTGCGCGCAGCGAGCCGCCCGCGCCGGCGACGAACAGCACGGTGCAGAGCGCCGGCTCGCAATTGTCCTCGATCAGGCCGACCGATTTGCTCAGCCGCTCGGGGAATGGCTTCGCCACGGGCCGCAGATCGCCGTCGAGCTCGTAGTAGGCGAACTGCTCGCCAGTGGTCGACACCATCAGCAGCGACAGGCCGGGCCGCGCGCCTTTCGCGGCGTTCCAAGGGCCGAGGATCGCCAAAGGGTCGGAGATCGAGGTGCCGCCCCAGCCGAGGCCCGGCTCGGAGACCTTGAAATAGCGGCCGGGCGTCGAACGCCGGCCGAGAATCCTGATGCCGGTTTCCCGCCAGCCGAGCACCTTTCCCGCCTGGTGTTCGGAAACGACGCCGGTGATGTGGTCGTCGACGACGACGACCTCGTCGACCAGCCCGCGCCACTGCGCCGCGAACATGCCGATCGTGGCCGAGCCGCAGCCGACGCGCATGCGTCGCTCGACCTTGCCGTCGATGATCGGCGGCATGCCCGCCTCGACGACGACGGCGGCGCCGCCGTCGATCGCGAGTTCGACGGGCTTTCGGTTGCAAAGTCCGAGCAGCGTCTCGCAGGTGACGCGGCCTTCAGATTTCGACCCGCCGGTCAGATGATGGACGCCGCCGAGCGACAGCATCTGCGAGCCGTATTCGCCGGTGGTGACATGGCCGACCGCCTCGCCGCCGGCGCGCACGGTCGCCGCCTCGTCGCCGAGATGGCGGTCCGTGTCGATCTTTATCTTGACGCCGCAATAGGAGAAGATGCCCTCGGTGACCACCGTCACCAGATCGACGCCCTCGACTTCCTGGCTGACGATAAACGGCGCGGGCTTGTAGTCCGGATAGGTCGTGCCGGCGCCGATGGCGGTGACGAAGCGGCGGCCGGTGTTGACGAGTTCGCCGGTCCAGGGCTCGCGCTGCGCCTCAAAGGGCATCACAGCGCCGCCGGCCTGCTCCGTGTGATCGAGGATCACCAGCGGATCGCAGCGCACGATGCGGCCGCCGGCATTGCCATAGCGGTCGCAAGCCCCCGTGCGACCGTCCGCGATGTAGCACATGACCGGACAGGCATCGCAGCGGATCTTTTCCGCGACCTGCTTCTCGCCCGGATCGTGCGTCTCGAAGCGTTCGGCGCGTTCGCTCATGGGGTTTTTTCGCGCGCAGATGCACCCCCTCCACCGCCTTCGGCGGTCCCCGGCCGGGGCGAGCCAACGGTCTCGCCCGTCCTTCGGACCCCCCGTAAACGGGAAAGGATCAAGGTCGCGCAACCGTCGCCGCTGATCCTCCCCCGCGAAGCGGCGGAGATGCACCACGCATGTCGTGGTGGAGGGGGCAAGCCGGGGCTCACCCTCATAGCGGCTTCTCCCTGAGAGCTTCGCGGATGCGGCTCGGCGTGGCCGGCACTTTCGATATCGCGATGCCCGTCGCGTGGCGGATGGCGTTGAGAATCGCCGGCGCGGTCGGGATCAGGACGTGCTCGCCGAGACCCTTGGCGCCGAACGGCCCCTCCGGGTCGGGAACCTCGATCAGGATGCACTCGATCGGCGGGACGTCGCCGATGGTCGGGATCAGGTAGTCGTGCAAGTTCTCGGTGCGGCCCGGGATGTATTCCTCCATCAGAGCCATACCGATGCCCTGCGCGATGCCGCCTTCGATCTGGCCCTCGACGAGCATGGGGTTGATCGCGCGGCCGACATCGTGCGCCGCCGTGATCTTGATCAGCCGCACCGCGCCGAGCTTCAGGTCGACCTCCAGCTCGGCGATCTGCGCGCCGAACCCGTATTGCGCGTAGGGCTTGCCCTGACCCTTTGCGTCAAGCGGCAAGGTCGGCGGATCGTAGGTCTCCTGCGCCACGAAGACATAGCCTTCCGCATCCGCTTCCATCCCGGAAAGGTCGATGCGGCGGCGCGCCTCGCCCTCGCGGATCAGCAGCGCCGCACCGTCCAAGGCGAGTTCGGCGGCGGCCGAGACGTTGGCGAAGCGGAGGATTTTCTCGCGCAGCGCCCGGGCGGCTTTCTCCGCGGCCTTGCCGGTGACGAAAGTCTGGCGGGATGCCGATGTCTTGCCGGCATCGGGCGAGATGCCCGTATCGGCGCTCTTCAGACGGAAGGCCGCAAGCGACAGGCAGAGCGCGTCGGCGGCGATCTGGGCGATGACCGTGTTCGACCCCTGGCCGATGTCGACCGCGCCCTGATGCAGGACGACAGCGCCGTCCGCCGCGATGGCGATGCGGATGGTCGAGGGGTTGGGCAGCGAGGTGTTGCCGCATCCGTACCAGCAGGCGGCTATGCCGACGCCACGCTTGAGTTGCGTCGTCCCGGCGTTGGACGCCTCGGCTTCGGCGCTCGCGCGACGCCAATGCGGGCGCAGGGCTTCCAGGCACGCGCCGATGCCGACGCCGCTTTCCAGGACCTGGCCGGTGACGGTCGCCTCCCCGTCGCGCAGGGCGTTGGCGATGCGGAATTCGAGGCGATCCTGGCCAAGCCGTTCCGCGAGCACGTCGTAGAGCGCCTCCTGCATGATGGTGGATTGCGGCACGCCGAAGCCGCGGAAGGCGCCGGAAACGGGACCGTTAGTGTGGATCGCGACGCCGACAGCGCGATAGTTCGGCGTGGCGTAGGGGCCGGAGGCGTGGACCGGGACGCGGTTGGCAACCGTCGGGCCCCAGCTTGCATACGCGCCTGTGTTGAACCGCCCGTGGAACACCATCGCGGTGACCTTGCCGGCGGCGTCCGCGCCGATGGTGGCGGTCATCTCGGCCGGGTGTCGCTTGGTGGTCGAGGTCATCGAATCGTGGCGCGTGTAGGCGAGCGCGGCGGGCCGGCCGGTGCGCATCGCCACCAGGCCGATCAGCGGCTGCAGCGACACGTCGAGCTTGGAGCCGAACCCGCCCCCGGTCGCGGTCGGAACGATGCGAACCTTGTCCGCCGGCAGCCCGAGGACTTTGGCGGTCTCCTCGCGATCCATATACGGCGCCTGGGTGCAGGCCGTAATCACAAGCGTGTCGCCATCCATGACGGCGAAACCGGCCTCGGGCTCGATATAGGCGTGCTCGACATAGGAGGTGGCGATCGTCAGCGTGGCCTTGAAGGCGGCTCGGGCAAGCGCGGCATCGGGATCGCCGCGCTCGACGAGGCCGGTCGCCAGCACGTTTCCCGGCCGGTCGGCGTGGATGCGGCGCGCGCCTATCGCCGCCGCTTCGCGGCCTTCGAGCAGGGGCGGCAGCGGCTGCCACTCGATCGGGAAGCCTGATAAATCGAGATCGGCCATCGCTTGCGTCTCGCCGGCCACCAGCGCCACCGCCTCGCCGCGAAAGCGGACGAAGCCTTCAGCCAGCGCAGGCTGGTCGGCGAAGGGCGGGATCGCGCCGAAGATGTTGACGCCGGGAATGTCGCTCGCCGCGTAGACACCGACGACCCCCGGGTGTGTGCGCAGGTATGCGTCGAGATCGCCGATGACAAACCGGGCGTAATGATGGGGCGAACGGACCACGAGGACGGAAAGCGTATCGGCGGGAAAGGAATCGCCGCCGAATTTTTCGGTCCCGCCGACTTTCGCGACGCCGTCCAGGCGGATCGGGGACGCGCCGACGGCATGGCTGGCGGCGACGATGTGGGAGGAGACGCCGGTCGCGGATGCGGTCGATGGTTCGGACCCTGGGCGCCGCGCCATTGCGAGCACCGCCGCGACGATCTTGCGGTAGCCGGTGCAGCGGCAAAGCACGCCGCCGAGCGCGTCCTCGACCTCATCCTCGTCGGGCGACGGATTGTGCTCCAGAAGCGCCGTCGCGGCGATCAGCAGGCCGGGCGTGCAGATGCCGCATTGCGCCGCGCCGTGCGCGAGGAACGAGGATTGCAATGCGGAGAGCTGGCCCAGGGCCAGGCCCTCGACGGTGCGGACCGCGCATCCCGAGACCGACGCGGCAGGCGTGAGGCAGGCGCAAACCGGATCGCCGTCGACCAGCACCGTGCAGGCGCCGCAGTCGCCGGCGTCGCAGCCGACCTTGGTCCCGGTCAGGCGCAGATCGTCACGCAGCACCAGGGACAGGCGCTTCAACGGGGTGACCGCGACCGATACGGCCCGACCGTTGACCTCGAAGGCGATCGGCGAGAGGACGCAAACGCCACCTTCTTCGCCATCGAATGTCGCCCGCTCGTTCATGCCGCTTGCGCCCGGTCCAGCGCTTGGCCCGCCGCCGCAACAACCGCCCGCGTGACGATCTCGCGCGCCGCCTCCAGCCGGTATCGCGCCGTGCCGCGGACATCGTCGATGGGGGCGAGTTCCGGCAGATCGCAGGCCGCGCAGATCGCCGCGACATCGGAGCCGGCCGGCCGGCCGATCAACTCGGCTTCGAGGCCGGAAAGACGACTGGCTACCGCCGAACAGGCGCCGACCGCGACCGCCGCGCCGGAGATGCGCCCATCCGGGCCGATGTCGATCCGTGCTGCCACCATGGCGATCGAGATGACGAGATAGCGGCGCGCGCCGAGCTTGCGGAAAGCCGAAATGCCGGAGACTGCGGATCTGGGAACGCGGACCGCCGTCAGAAGCTCGTCGGCGCGGCGCGCGGTCCGGCGGTTGCCGAGGATGAAATCGGCCAAAGGCAGCACGCGGGCCGATGTCGCCGATCGAAGCTCGACCTCCGCGTCGAGAACGAGCAGCGGCGGAACGCCGTCGGCGGCCGGCGAGGCATTGCAGAGATTTCCCGCGACCGTGCCGACATTCTGGATCTGGACCGATCCGACCTCGCGCGCGGCCCGTTTCAGCGCATCGAAGGCGGGGGGAAGATTTGCACGGACGAGGTCGGTCCAGGTCGTGCGGGCGCCGATGAGGATATGGGTCGGCGTCTCGCCCAGGCCGCGCAGACCAGGCAGGCCGTTCAGGTCGATCACGTCGTCGCGGATCGGGCGCGCGCCTTGCGAAGGATAGAAATCGGTCCCGCCGGCCAAAATCCGCCACGGACGTTCGGCCATGAGAGCCAACGCCGCTTCCACCGTTTTCGGTTTCGCGTATGCGATCACGCCATGCCTTTCCGGACGGCCAAGCCGGAACAATTCGTTTGTATGCAAACAATATCAGGGATCGCGGCGTTGTCAAAGCCGCGTCGTCCCGGCGCATGGGCGGGGTTGACGCGGCAACCCGTTCCGGCCGACCTTCGATGCATCCAGCCCGGCCGGAGGGGTCATGAGCAACGAAGCGCTCGTCGTCATCGACGTTCAGAACGATTTCTGCCCAGGCGGAACGCTGGCCGTCGCCGATGGCGACGGCATCATCCCGCTGGTCAACGATCTGATCGATCGCTTCGAGCATGTGGCGCTGACGCAGGACTGGCATCCCCCCGGCCATTCGAGTTTCGCATCCACGCACGCCGGCGCTGCGCCTTACTCGACGGTCGAGATGGCGTATGGGGCGCAGACGCTTTGGCCAGATCATTGCATCCAGGGGTCGCCCGGCGCGAATTTCCACCCAGGGCTGGTGTGGACCAAGGCGCAGATCGTAATCCGCAAGGGCTTCAATCCGGCGATCGACAGCTATTCGGCCTTTTTCGAGAACGACCGCGCCACGCCGACGGGGCTGTCGGGCTATCTGCGCGAGCGCGGCATCGGCGCGCTGACCCTCGCCGGGCTGGCGACGGATTTTTGCGTCGCCTATTCGGCGCTGGACGCCGTCAAGCTCGGTTTCGACGTCACGGTCCGCATGGAGGCCTGCCGCGCCATCGATCTCGGCGGCTCGCTCGACGCGATGACGACGGCGATGCGGGAGGCCGGCGTGGCGCTGGCTTGAAATCGATGGGATCGGTGACGGACTGATGCGGACCGCATGGCTGGGCGCGATGGGCGCCATCCTGTTTTTCTGGTCGGCCGCCGGGGCGTCCGCGGCCCAGGCGCACGGCCTGCCCGGAGACTCGATGTCCCTTCTCTGGGGACTTCCGTTCGCCGGGCTGCTTCTTTCGATCGCGACGGGACCGCTGCTGTTCCATCAGGTCTGGGAGCGGCACTACGGCAAGATCGCCGCGTTCTGGTCGGCGCTGGTGGTCGTCCCGCTGGTGGCCGCCTACGGCGCGCCGGCGGCGCTCGAAGGCGTGCTGCACGCAATCCTGATCGAATATCTGTCGTTCATCGTCCTGCTCTTCGCGCTCTACACGATCTCGGGCGGCATCCTGGTGGTCGGCAACATCCACGGCACGCCGATAGTCAATGCCGGGCTCCTGCTCTTCGGGGCGGCGCTGGCTTCGATCGTCGGCACGACCGGCGCGTCGATGATCCTGATCCGGCCGATCATCCGCGCCAACGACAACCGGCCCTTCAACGCCCATGTGATCGTGTTCTTCATCTTCCTGGTCTCCAACATCGGCGGCTCGCTGACGCCGCTCGGCGATCCGCCTCTGTTCATCGGGTTCCTGCGCGGGGTCGATTTCTTCTGGACGACGACGCATCTGCTGCCCGACACGCTGTTCGTCGGCGGAATCGTGCTGGCCGTCTTTTTCGGCCTCGACGCCGTCCTGCACCGCCGCGAGGACGGCGCGCCGAAAATTAAAGACCCGACGCCGGACTCCGATATCCGCGTTCGCGGGCTCATCAACCTGCCGCTGCTGGCCGGCGTCATCGGCGCGATCCTGATGTCGGCGACCTGGAAGCCGGGCTTGGACCTCGCGGTCGGAGGCGTCGCCCTCGAACTGCAGAACCTCGTGCGGGATGCGATCATCCTCGCTCTGGCGCTGCTTTCGCTGGCGCTCACCAACCGCGGCTATCGCGCGGCCAACCACTTCCACTGGGAACCAATCCGCGAAGTCGCGAAACTTTTCGCCGGCATCTTCATCTGCATCGTGCCGGTCGTGGCGATCCTGAAGGCCGGCTCCGAAGGGGCGCTTGCCCCGCTCGTCGCCCTCGTGACCACGCCGGCCGGCGGCCCGGACGATCTCGCCTATTTCTGGCTGACCGGGCTGTTGTCATCGTTCCTCGACAACGCGCCGACCTATCTGGTGTTCTTCGAACTCGCGGGCGGCGATCCGCAGCACCTGATGACCGAATTCGCGACGACGCTGGCGGCGATCTCGGCCGGCGCGGTGTTCATGGGCGCCAACACCTATATCGGCAACGCGCCGAACTTCATGGTCTACGCCATCGCCCGGGGTCAGGACATCCGGATGCCGAGCTTCTTCGGCTACATGTTGTGGTCGGGCGCCGTGCTGCTGCCGACCTTCGTGTTGTCCGGCTGGCTTTTCTTCGGCGGCTGAGCGCTTCCGGGCTCAAACCCTCACATCGTGGGCGACCCTGTCGCTGTCGCCGAAGATGCGCAGGTAGCGCGCGATCTCCTCCTCGTCGCCGGTCGCCTTGGCGGGGTTGTCGGACAGCTTGACGACGGGCCTTCCATCGGCGCGCGTGACCTTGCAGACGAGCGAGATCGCGCTCAATCCGTCGGTCTCGACCGGGGCGCAATCCTCGAAATCGTTGGTGAGATTGGTGCCCCAGCCGAAAGCCATCCGAACCTTGCCGTCGAAATGGCGATAGGCGTCCTCGATGGCGTCGACGTCGAGCCCGTCCGAGAAGATCAGCAGCCGCTTCCTCGGATCGACGCCCTTCTCGCGCCACCAGGCCATGATCTTCTCGCCGGCCTGGATCGGCGGCGCGCTGTCGGGACGGAAGCCCGTCCAGCCGGCCACCCAGTCCGGCGCGCGGCGCAGGAACGACGCCGTGCCGAACGCATCGGGAAGCACGATCAGCAGATTGCCGCCGTAGTAGCGCTGCCAATCCTGCAGCACGCGATAGGGCGCCTGCACGAGATCCTCGTCGGTGTCCGTCAGCGCGGCGTAGACCATCGGCAATTCGTGCGCGTTGGTGCCGAGCGCCTCAAGATCGGTGTCCATGGCCAAGAGCACGTTCGACGTGCCGGTGAAGGCGGCGCCGATGCCTTCCTTGAGCGCCTCCACGCACCAGCGCTGCCAGAGGAAGCTGTGCCGGCGGCGGGTGCCGAAATCGGAGACGCGCAGTTCCGGCAGCTTGCGCAGGCGCTCGGTCTTGGCCCAGAGTTTCGCCTTGGCGCGCGCATAGACGACATCCAGCGCGAAGGGACCGAAAGCGCGCATCGCCGCGCGCGAGCGCAATTCGTTGACGATCGAAAGCGCCGGAATCTCCCACATCGACGTGTAGATCCAGGGTCCGTGGAATTCCAGTTCGTACTGGCCGTCGCGCCTGGTCAGCTGGTATTCCGGCAATCGGAAATCGGCGAGCCAGGCGAGAAAATCGGGGGCGAAAATCTGCTTGCGGCCATAGAAGCTGTTGCCAGCCAGCCAGATCATCTCCTTCTTGGAAAAGCGCAGCGTCCGGGCGTGGTCGAGCTGCTCGCGCAGCTGGGCCTCGTCGATCTCGTCGGCCAACCGGACGCCGGTCGTTCGGTTGATGATCGAGAAGGTGACGTCGACCTTGGGATAGAGGCCCCAGATCATCTGCAGCATCAGCAGCTTGTAGAAATCGGTGTCGAGCAGGCTGCGCACGATCGGGTCGAGCTTCCAGGCGTGGTTGTAAACCCGCCGCGCAATATCCGTCCTGGCCATGAAGGACACTCGACCCCTGCTTTACCCGGCCTATACAGCGCAAAAGCGAATCGCCCAACGAATCAAACAGCCCGGCCGACAAAAACAAACCCCGCGGCGCGAGGCCGCGGGGTTCGCCGGCAATCGCCGGACCGTCGGAATGCGCTGGGGCGCAGCGAAAAAGACGATGTCCGGAATCGGAGCGGAGCGTAGTTTCCGCACGCAAGCACCAAGATCGGCTGTCGCAGCCGGCGCTCGCGGATTTTACCAGCAGGCGTAGGCGTATTCGCAATAGCCGTTGTAATAACAGTAATACTGCCAGTAGCAGACGGCCTTGGAATTGGCCTTGGCGGTCTCGCGGACCTGACCGGCGACTTTGGTGATGAGTTCGTCGCCCTGGGCGAGGTCCTCGGCCTTCTTCAGCACGCCCTCAATGTCGAAAGCGGCGCTCTTGTCGGCGCCGCCCTCCCCGGTCTGGCCGTCGGCCAGCACCTTGCCGGGTACGCTCGCCATCATCTTGGCCGCCGTGACGAGCGCGAGCGCGTCGCCCTTGGTCTCGCCGTAGCTGACGAGGTTGCGTGCGGTCTCGAGGACCAGATGGCCCTCGGTCTGCTGCGCGGCGGTCAGGTCCTGCTTCTTCTCCTGCGCGATGGTGGCGCCCGCCGTCAGGCAGGTCGCGGCGAAAACCGCTGTTAGTAGAATCTTCTTCATCGTGGTCGTCCTCTGTTGTTTGACTTTCCCTGTACGCCTTCCCGGCCTCATCGAGCGGACGATCAGCGCACAAACCCAGTTTCAAGAGGGCGCACGGCTCCCCGCCGCTTGCCTCCCCAGCCTCACCGCCGGCTCGCGCCGTACGGACTTTCCGTTCTCCACCCTGCCGCCCTTCGAGCAGGGGAATGACGGATCGATGCGGAGCGCCGAGGCGCTCCGGCAGTTCCAAATCAGTCGCCGGCCACCTTGCGGACGACCAGAAACGGCTTGATGTCGACCGCCATCTCGTCCCGCAGGCCGGCCGGCTGCACCGCGGCGGCGCGGCTCATATCGTTGAGACCGAGATCGAGCAGGTCGCGCACGGCCGCGACCGCAGGGGAATCGCCGCCGGGCATGGCGCGAAGACCCGCCTGGTCGAGATCGGTGAAGGCGACATGCGCGCGGTTGACGCCGGGGACCGCGAGGAAGATCAGCCGCTCTTCCGCCGAGGCTTTCGGGTTGGGCTCCATCTGCAGGATGTCCACGTCGCGGCGCTCGCCGATCTGGATGCGATTGGAATTGCCGTCCACGGGCCAGACAGAGGTGATCGAGAAATCCGCGCCGACGAGCAGGACGGTCACGTCGAGCGGCTTGGGGCCGTCGTTCGAGAGCGCGATGGAGAGGATGTCGCAATCCGTCAGATCGGGAGCATCCCCGGCCGGGATCGGCGCGGCGTAATTGTCCGCATCGTCCGGGCAGGACGCGCCGGCCGCCGGGGAGGTCGCGCTCGCCCGCGTCAGGATGCGGGCCGTCAGCCCGAGCTTCGCGACGCCGTCCGCACCGAGTCCCAGCCGCTGCAGGGCAGTCGCGCGCGCCATCCGGTCGATGGCGTCCCCGATCGTGCGCGTCGCTTCGACCGGATCCTTCGGCAGGGTCAGGCGCGGCGAGGAGCCGGGGCCGTTGCGGTCGATCAGGCCGCCGACCGGCGCGAAGGCCAGCGCGCCGTCGACCAGCCCGACGGCGATGTCGTATCCGCTCGACCGCTGGGTCACGCGCGCGGCTTTCGGGCCGAGCGCCGACTTCAGCGCGCCGATCGCCATCGCATAGTCGCGGCCATCGGCCGGATCGACCCGGATCGGGTCGGACAGGACAAGACCGAGATCGATGCCGGGCTGCACAAGGCGTGCGAAGCGGCCCTTCTTGTAAGCCGCATCCTCGAAGGCGGAGCAATCCGCCAAGTCCGGGCACGGATACCTAGCCGGCACAACAAGACTTTGCGTGGCGCCGATGGATTGGACGACGGCGTAGGAGACCGCGCTTGCATCGGCGGCCGCGGGGTCGTCGAAAAGCGCCAGCAACGCCCCTTTGGACAGGCCGTCGAGCGCCCCGGCCCTGAGCTTGCCGCCATAGATCGGCCATTGCCGGCGCGGCGCGGCGGCGCCGATGCCGAGGACCGGCTGGTCGACCAGCTCGCCTTCGATCTCGGGCGTCTGCGTGGACATCAACGTGTTGCGTTTGATGTCGGCCATGACGGCCTGGTGCAGGCCGCGATAGGTCAGGCCGGACGTCGCGTTCAGCCGGGCGACGAGATTGTAGGTGAACACGCCGTAGCTCTCGCCTTCGCCGGCACCCGGCGGCGTCTTTTCCAGCGCCTCCTCGCTTTCCTGCGCCGCGTAAAAGAATGCGGCGCGACCCCTGCCAACGGCCTTGTTCCTCGCGGTTCGCACGACAAGGCCATGTCGCGGCGGGGATCCCGTTTCGGGAGAGCCCAAATCCGCCGGCGCGACGGCGC
Source organism: uncultured Rhizobiaceae bacterium (assembly GCA_964244725.1). Lineage (GTDB taxonomy): Bacteria > Pseudomonadota > Alphaproteobacteria > Rhizobiales > Rhizobiaceae > Kumtagia. Next base: position 74,086 of record CAXTJQ010000001.1, on the reverse strand, counting down.
GCGACCGGACGTCGTCATCGCCGATCGCGCGGAAGCCGGTCGCCGAATGGCACGCGTCGATGATCCCGAAGACGTCGACGCCGTCGTCGAGAAGACGCTCGACGCGCTGGCCCAATTCGTCGTCGACGAGCGCGTTGCGGACGCCGTCGTCCGTCCAGTGGCCGACATCGTAGGGCAGGAAGATCTCGTCGGCCCCGCCTTGCTCGTCGCCGTTGCGGTCGGGTTGCTGCGAACCGTGACCCGAGAAGTAGAAGACCACCAGGTCGCCCGGCTTGCTCGTCCGGGTGAGGCGGTCGAGACCGGCGAGGATCGCCGCCTTGGTACCTGGACCGGGATCGGCGATGCCTCCCGTCAGGCCCGACACGCCATCGGCGAGCACGGTGATCTCGGACGGCGAGACGCCCAGCCCGGCCAGGCTGTTGGCGACCGCACGCGCATCGTTGCTCGGCCCGACCAAATGAAGGCTTTGCGCGAGGTTCGGATAGCCGGAAACGCCGACGATCAATGCGCGCGTCTTGGCCTCGGCGCATGAAACGCCAAGCACAGACAATGCAGCGACGATGATCAATGTCCCCGAGCGCACGATCGCACGCAACCCCGATATTGCCCCGCGCGCAAGATCGCAACCTGCGCTTTGAGTGTCCAGTTAAAAGCGCGAATACGGCTTCAGTTCGGCTGATTTATGCAGCGCTGACGTTCTCATTGTAACGATTCGATGCTTTTGCCGGTTCATTAAACACACTTCGTCAGCCGTAGCGAAGCGCGATGCTATCGAAGACTTTGCCTGTGCTGTCTAATTCGCTGGAGCATTACGTTTCGGGCAGGCGGCATGGTTTTGCGCCGCGCGCTTTTGCAAGGCGGATGCCGGCTACGCCGCCTTACGCTTGGGAGGCTGTTGCCGATCACGAATCGCATGCATATCGTGCTTGTGGAACGGGAGCGCGACGCATGGGTCTGGACGCCGGGAAACTTGAGGCGCTGCGGCAGAAATACGGCAATGCCGGCGGCGGCGATATGTTCGATCCGCGCTTCGCGGGCATCGCCGACAAAATCTTCACCAAGGACGGCACGCGCGCCGCGCCGTATTCCGGCATCCCGACCTTCCTGGCCGCGCCCTATCGGCCAGTCGACAACGAGAACCCGGATTTCGGCGATCTGCAGGTGGCGATGATCGGCATGCCGATGGATCTCGGCGTCACCAACCGCACCGGCTCGCGCTTCGGGCCGCGCGCGCTGCGCACCATCGAGCGGATCGGCCCGTACAATCACGTTCTGGACTGCGCGCCGGTGCAGCAACTGCGCGTCGCCGACATCGGCGACGTGGCGTTCCGGAGCCGCTACAGGCTGGAGCTCAGCCACGACGACATCGAGAAACGCGTCGGCCAGATCGTGGCGGCCGGCGTGCTGCCGCTGTCGGTCGGCGGCGATCATTCGATCAGCCATCCGATCCTCAAGGCCGTCGGCAAGGCGCGGCCGGTCGGCATGATCCACATCGACGCCCATTGCGACACCAGCGGCGCCTACGACCAGACGAAGTTCCACCATGGCGGGCCGTTCCGCAACGCCGTGCTCGACGGCGTGCTCGACCCGACGCGCACGATCCAGATCGGCATACGCGGCTCGGCGGAATACCTGTGGGAATTCACCTACGAATCGGGGATGACGGTCGTCCACGCCGAGGAGGTGACCGGCATGGGCGTGCCTGCGATCATCGCGCGCGCCCGGACGATCGTCGGCGACGGCCCGACCTACATCTCCTTCGACATCGACAGTCTCGACCCGTCCTTCGCGCCGGGAACCGGCACCCCGGAGATCGGCGGGCTGACGACGCGCGAAGTGCTGGAGCTGCTGCGCGGCTTGAAGGGGCTGAACATCGTCGGCGGCGACGTGGTCGAGGTCGCGCCGCAATATGACGCGACGACCAACACCGCGCATGCCGGCGCGCAGGTGCTGTTCGAGATTCTCAGCCTGATGACGTTCAGCCCGGCGGTGAAGTCGATCTAACCGAACGCGCGATGCCCGTCGGTCAGCCCGAGCCCACCGCGCCGCAGCCAGCGCGACAGTAGAAGCAGGGAGACGATCGCCAGCCCGGCGCACAGGCCGATCCAGATGCCGGCGCCCTTGAGGTCGAAGGCGAAGCCGAGGATGACGCTCAAAGGCAAGCCGACGCCCCAATAGCCTATCCCCGCGAAGATCATCGGGATCTTGGTATCGTGCAAGCCGCGCAGCATGCCGGAACTTACCGCCTGCGCGCCGTCGGCGATCTGGAACAAGGCCGCGAAGGCAAGAAAGGTGATCGCCAGCGAAACCACCGCGGCATTGGCGGGGTCGTCGATATCGATGAAGGCGCCAATCAGGGTCCTCGGGATCAGGATCATCATGAGCCCCATGCAGGCCATGAAGCCGACGCCGATGGCATAGGCGGTCCAGCCGGCGCGGCTGACGCCGTCCGGATCGCGCGCGCCGAACGCCAGGCCGACGCGAACCGTGACCGCCTGGTTGAGGCCGAGCGGCACCATGAAGGTGATCGAGGCGATCTGAATGGCGATGGCGTGCGCGGCGAGCGAAGCCGAATCGATCAGCCCCATCAACAATGCGGCGGCGTTGAAGATCGTCACCTCGAAGGCGAGGATGCCGGCGATCGGCATGCCGAGCCGGAGCAGCGCGCGAAACCTCGGCCAGTCCGCGCGCCAGAACCTGCCGAAGACGCGGTAGCGCCGGAAGCGGCGCTCCACGACCAGGACGGCGGCCAGCCCCAGGAACATGAAGGCGCTCGCCAGAGTCGTCGCGAGCCCAGCGCCCGATATGCCCATCCGGGGCAAGCCGAGATGGCCGAAGATCAGGCACCAGGCGAACAGGGCATTGAGACCGACGGCCACGAACACCACCGCCAGCGCCCAGCCGGGCCGCTCCAGCGCCGAGATGAAGGAGCGCAGGACGATGTAGCCGTAGAACGGTAGGATCGCCCATTGCAGCCAGCGCACATAAACGCCCGCCACCGACGCCAGCGCCGGCTCCTGGCCTATCCACAGCAGCACCGTCTCGGCATTCCAGAGGAAGACCCAGATCGGAACGCAGATCAGCATCGCCAGCCAAAGACCCTGCCGCACGGTGCGGCGCACGTCGCGGACCGAGTGTCTCCTGCGTCCGAGTTCGGTCGCGATCATCGGCGAGACGGCCAGCATCAGGCCAAGGCCGAAGATCATCGGCATGAAATAGATGTTCGCGCCGAGCGCGCCGGCGGCGAGCGCCTGGGGGCCGAGACGCCCCATCATCATCACGTCGGTCGCATTCATGGCCGTCTGGCCGAGATTGGTCAGGACCATCGGCCAGCTCAACGCGAACATCGCGCGGATTTCGGTGCGCCATAGAGTAGCCGGCGCTTTCGCGACGGCGTCCATCGTGGTCATGGTCTTGTCTTTCAGTCCGGACGACACGCCTGCGTCAAGTCCGGAAAGCCCTGCCACCGGCAGACTTCGATCGTCGAAGCGCGCTTCTGGCTGAAATTCGGGCAATTCGCAAGGTCGACCTGGCGGCAATGGTTGAGCCAGTGCGGCGGGGAGACCTCAAATCATCGCAGCCAAGGTCTGGCGCTGGCGATGCATTTCGAGAAATATACGAAAATCCCGGTCGTAGACGGGCTTGACCGAGGCGTCCGGCATCCGGACCGTCGTGTCCTGCTGCATGGCGAGACAGGCCGCGTCGAGGTCGGGGTAGAGCCCCGCGCCCGTGGCGGCGACCATCGCCGCGCCCAGCAACATCGCCTCGTCGATCCTTGGAACGACCAGGCGTCTACCGGTCGCGTCGGCGTACAGCTCCATCAGCAGCGGATTCCTGGTGTGGCCGCCGGTGACGAACAGCGTATCGATGGGGGCGGGTCCGTCGCGCATCGCCTCGAGGATGTGCCTGATGCCGAGCGCGATCCCGACGCAGGCGCGCCAATAAAGGCGGCAGAGACCGTCGAAGGACGCATCCAGCGACAGGCCCGAAATCACGCCCAGCGCAGCGGGATCCGAAAGTGGCGTGCGGTGGCCGTGAAAATCCGGAAGCACGTGCAGGCGGTCGGCGAAGGCGCCGCCGTCCCGCGCGCGCAAGACCGTCACACGAGCGGCGATCTCCGCATGACGGGAGGCGCTCGGCTCGCCGCCGGCGCTGTGGGTTCGGACGATGTGATCGAGCAAGGCGCCGGTGGCGGACTGGCCGCCTTCCATCATCCAGAGGCCGGGCAAGGTGGCTTCGAAATAGCCTCCCCAAAAACCGGAAAGCGTCTGCGGGCTTCGCGAATAGGTCATCACGCAGCTCGACGTGCCGGCAATCAGCGCTGCCGCATTGCCGGCGGCGCCATCGACGGCGGGCGCGCCGAAGACGCCCAATGCGCCGGCAAAGGCATCGACCAGGCCCGCTGCGACCTGGCATTGGCGGGTCAGGCCGAGTTCCGAGCTTGCCACGTCGGATAACGGGCCGAGGTTCGAGCCGACCGGCGTCGCGCGCGCCGGCAGACGGCCGCGTTCGAGCAGATCGGAGAGACCGACTTGCGCGAGGAAATCGAACCGCCAGCCGCGATCGCCGTCCGGCCGATAGGGCCATTTCGAAACCAGCGTGCATTGCGACCGCGCGGCGTTGCCGGTCGCCCGCCAGGTCAGGTAGTCGGCGAGATCGAACAGATATCCGATGCGCGACCATATTTCGGGCCTGTGCCGCTTGAGCCACATCGCCTTCGGCGCCTGCATCTCCGGCGACATGACGCCGCCGACGGCCGAAAGGACTGAATTGCCGGTCGCGGTGCATTCGCGCGCTTCGCCCAGCGCGCGGTGGTCGAACCACGCGACCGTGTCCCAAGGGCCATCGGCGCCGCCTGAGATCGGCAGCGGAGAACCCTCCCGGTCGAGCACGACCAGTGAGCAGGTCGCATCGAAGGCGATGCCGACGATGTCTTCGGCGCCGAGGCCGGCGGCGCGCCGAGCCGCCTTCACTGCCTGGCAAACCGCGCTCCAGATATCGGCCGAACTGTGCTCGGCAGAGTCCGGCCGCGGTTCGTTCACGGCAATCGGGCGCTCGCCGCGTCCAAGCAGCACGCCCGCGCCATCGATGATTCCAGCGCGGGCGCTGCGCGTGCCGACATCGACCGCACAGACGACCGCCATCAGCCGGCTATCGCCTGCGATCGCGCCTTGGCGAGCAGACCGGCCAGATCCATCATGTCGTCGAAGATCGCATCGGGCGCGAGCGCCGTCAAAGTCGCGGCCAATCCGGCCTTGCCGGCGTGCGACCCGCCGGTGAAACCGAACACGCGCATGCCGGCGCGCTTGGCCGCCGTCACGCCGGCCGGGCTGTCCTCGATGACGACGCAGGCCGCCGGTTCGATGTCCATCGCGCGCGCGGCATGAAGGAAGAGATCGGGGTTCGGCTTGCCGTTCTTGACCATGCTCGCACTGTAGATGTTTGGCTCCAGCAGTTCCAGCAGTCCGGTGGTGCGCAGCGAATAGCGGATGCGCTCGAGATTGCTGGAAGACGCGACGCATTTCGGTCCGGCAATCGCGCGGATCGCGTCGGCCACGCCGTGGATCGGCCTGAGTTCCGCAGCGAAGCGACGGTCGAGTTCGCTGCGCATGGTCGCCAAATGACCGTCGGTCATGACGAAGCCGAAGTCGCCATCGAGGATCGCGCCGATGCTTGCCATCGACATGCCCAGGAAACGCAGATAGGCGACCTCCTCGCTGATGTCGCCGCCGGCTTGGCGGATGACATCGAGGAGCACGGAGATCGAAATCGGCTCGCTGTCGACCAGGACGCCGTCGCAGTCGAAGATGACCAGCGCCCGCGGATCATGGACCATGGGCGGACCGATCGGAGCCGAACCGCGCCAGCGCGCGTAGCGACGCGCGCGGGCCATGCATGCCGCTTGCGACCGGCATCGGCCTAGCGCTGGACCTTGTCGTCGAGATAGTATTCCAGCGTCGCCTTGACGCCGTTCTCCCAGAGCGCGTTCAGCCAGTTCGCAAACGCTCCGGCGAAGGCCGCATCCCTGCCCACCGTCCCGTAGATGTCCTCCATGGCGAGCCAGGCGGACGGATCATCCTTCGCAGCCTTCGACGCGGCCTGCAGGCGATCCCAATTCGGATCGTTCGGCTCGATGACCGCGCCGGAATCCGTGGTCCCGAAGCAATATCGGCACCAGAGCGCGGTTTCGAGCGCCAGGCCGGAAATGCCGGCCTTCGCCTTGAGCCGGTCGACGATCGTCGGGACGATGAATTTGGGCTGCCGGTTCGATCCGTCGAGACAGAGACGGCGGATGGTGTCGCCGATCCTGGGATTGGAGAAGCGGCTTTCGATCAGTTGGTAGTAATCTTCCAGCACGACGCCGGGCACAGGCGGAATGGTCGGGATGATCTCCTCGCGCTCCAGCTTGGCGAGGAAGGCGCGGACGAGGTCGTTCTCCATGCCTTCGTGGACGAAATGGATGTCCATCAGACCGGAAGGATAGGCGATCGTCGCGTGACCGCCGTTGAGGATGCGAATCTTCATCAGTTCGAACGGCGACACATCGGCCACGAACTGCACGCCAACCTTTTCCAGCGCGGGACGGCCGAGCGGGAACCTGTCTTCCAGCACCCATTGCCGGAACGGCTCGCAGAATACCGGCCAGCCATCCTCGATGTCGAATTCGTCCTTCAGGATTTGCCGTTCGCGGTCGGTGGTGGCGGGCGTAATGCGGTCGACCATGCCGTTCGGGAACGCGACATGCTCGCGGATCCAGGTCGCGAGCTCCGCATCGGCGAGTTGCGCCAGGCCGCACACCGCGTCCGAGGCGACATGGCCGTTATGGGGAATGTTGTCGCAGGACATGATGGTGAAGGGCGGCGTTCCCTCCGCCTTGCGGCGGCGCAGGCCGGCCAGGATCAGGCCGAACACCGTCTTCGGACTGTCCGGAGACGCCGCGTCGGCGACGATGTCGGGATGCGTCGGGTTGAATTTTCCCGATGCGGCGTCGATGAAATAGCCGCCTTCGGTGATGGTCATCGAGACGATGCGGATCGACGGATCGGCCAATTGCGCGACGATGGCCGCCGTGTCGCCGGGCACCAGGAAGTCGATCATCGCGGCCGTGACGCGCGCGTGCATGTGGCCTCTGTCCTGCTCGACGACGGTCGTCAGCCAGTCCTGCGCGGCAAGAATGTCGCGGCCTTTCTTCTCGCCTTCAAAGACGCCCGCGCCGACCAGGGCCCAATCGTGATCGTGGCCGGCCAAAAACAGGTCGTCGAGATAGACGGCCTGATGCGCGCGATGGAAGTTGCCGACGCCGAAATGCACGATGCCCGCCTTGAGCGCCGCGCGGTCGTAGCCGGGGGCGGCGACTTTCGCCGGGAGGGAATCAAGGGTTGCGGCGGAGAGTCGGATGGTCATGGTCAGGCGCCTCTTTTTGTTTTGGCCGGGCGCTGCCGCGGAAATCCCGCCCGGCCATCCACCAGGCCCTTCGGGCTCGATGTCTGTCCACCCTCCCTTGGGGGAAGGGAACGATTCAACTCATCCACTGGCCGCCATCGACATTGTAGGTCTGCGCCACGATGTACTCGGCCTCGTCGCTCGCCAGGAACACAGCCATGCCCGTGAGATCCTCGGCCGTCCCCATGCGCCCATACGGCACGCTCTCGCCGACGAGCTTCTTCTTCTCGCCCGGCTCGCGGTTCTCGAGCCTAGCGAACAGCGCGTCGACGCCGTCCCAATGCTCGCCGTCGACGACGCCCGGCGCGATCGCGTTGACGTTGATCTTGTGTTTGATCAGGTCTAGCCCGGCCGATTGGGTGATCGAGATGACGGCGGCCTTGGTCGAACAATAGACCGCCACCAGCGCCTCGCCGCGGCGGCCCGCCTGGCTCGCCATGTTGATGATACGGCCGCCTTTGCCCCGAGCGATCATCGAGCGGGCGGCGGCCTGCAGCGTGAAGAGCGTGCCAAGAACGTTGACGGCGTAAAGCTTGTCGAAGCTCGCTTTGGTGATGTCGACGATCGGCGCCGCGTCGAACAGGGCGGCGTTGTTGATCAGGATGTCGATGCCGCCGGTCTTCGCATCGACTGACGCGATCGCCGCTTCGATGGAAGCGAGGTCGGTGACGTCGAGCTTAACGGGGAAGGCATTTCCCCCAAGTTCCGCCGCCGTCCTCGTCGCGGCCTCAAAGTTGATGTCGCCGATCGCGACATGCGCGCCTTCGCGCACATAGGCTTGCGCAAAGGACTTGCCGATACCCCGCGCCGCGCCGGTGATCAGCGCTGACTTTCCCGCAAGCCGGTTCATCGCATCGCCAGGCCATCATTGCCGAAGCGGTGGATCCGCGCCGGATCGGGCGTCAGATAGACGATGCCGCCATGCTGGACGGCGATGTTGCCGTCGGCGCGGACGGTCAAAGGGCCGACGCCATCCACCGTCACATGCAGGAACGTGTCCGAGCCGAGATGTTCGGCCACGCTGACGGTCGCCTTCCAGTCGCCGGAGGTGGTCGACACATTGAGATGCTCCGGCCGGACGCCGACGGTCTTGGCATTGTATTTGGCGGCGGGGGCGCCTTCGATCAGGTTCATCTTAGGCGAGCCGATGAAGCCGGCGACGAACAGGTTCTTCGGCGTGTTGTAGAGGTCCATCGGCGAGCCGACCTGCTCGATGTTCCCGGCGTTTAGGACGACGATCTTGTCGGCCATGGTCATCGCCTCGACCTGGTCGTGGGTGACGTAGATCATCGTCGTCTTGAGCTGGTTATGCAGTTCGCTGATCTCGAGCCGCATCGTGCCGCGCAGCGCCGCGTCGAGGTTCGACAACGGCTCGTCGAACAGGAAGGCCGATGGCTGGCGCACGATGGCGCGGCCGATCGCGACGCGCTGGCGCTGGCCGCCGGAAAGCTGCCCCGGGCGGCGCTCGAGATAGTTGGTGAGGTTGAGCACGCGCGCGGCGTCCTTGACCTTCTTGTCGATGACGTCGGCAGACTCCCCCGCCATCTTCAGGGGGAAGCCGATGTTCTTGCCGACCGTCATGTGCGGGTAGAGCGCGTAGGACTGGAACACCATCGCCAGCTTGCGCTTGCCGGGCGCTTCGCCCGTGACGTCGCGGCCGTCGATGTTAATCGTGCCTGATGTCGTATCCTCAAGCCCGGCGATCAGGCGCAGCAGGGTCGACTTGCCGCAGCCCGACGGGCCGACGAACACGACGAACTCGCCATTCTCGATGTCGAGGTTGATCTTCGGGATGATGACAGTCGCCCCGAACGACTTGTTGACATCTCTCAGCGCGATCTTGCCCATGGCAGTCCTCCTCGTTTCTCTTTACTTGACCGCGCCGAACGTCAGGCCGCGAACAAGCTGCTTCTGGCTGAACCAGCCCATGATCAGGATCGGCGCGATGGCCAGCGTCGAGGCCGCCGACAGCTTGGCCCAGAAGAAGCCCTGCGGACTGGAAAACCTCGAGATGAACACCGTCAGCGGCGCGGCATTGGTGGTGGTGAGCTGGATCGTCCAGAACGCCTCGTTCCAGGCCAGGATGATGTTGAGCAGCATGGTCGAGGCGATGCCCGGTATCGCCATCGGCGTCAGCACGTAGACGATCTCGTTCCAGAGCGAGGCGCCGTCCATGCGCGAGGCTTCGAGGATTTCGCCCGGGATCTCGCGGAAGTAGGTGTAGAGCATCCACACGACGATCGGCAGGTTGATCAGCATCAGCATGACGGTCAGAGCGGCGCGGTTGTCCTGCAGACCAAGCCGGACGAAGATCAGGTAGATCGGCACCAGCACGGCGACGGCCGGCATCATCTTGGTCGACAGCATCCACATCAGGACGTCCTTCGTCCTGCGCGTCGGCGAGAACGCCATCGACCAGGCCGCCGGAACGGCGACGATCAGGGCGAGGATCGTGGAGCCAACCGACAGGATCACCGAATTCAGGAAGAAGGAGAAGTACCCGCTTTGCTCCTGCACCTCCTTGTAGCTTTCGAGGGTGAACGACGGGATCATGTTGAAACCGGCGATCGCTTCCTGTTCGGTCTTGAACGACGTGATGATGGTGTAGAGGATCGGAAAGAAGATCAGCAGGGCGATCAGCCAGGCGACGACGGTTGCGATTGTCTTGTGCTGCGTGGTGACGGCGCGCGCCATGGCTAGACTTCCTCCCTGAGATGCATTTGGACGGCCCCTCCACCGCCTCCGGCGGTCCCCCTCCCCCGCTTCGCAGGGGAGGAGCCAGCGGCGCCGTTTGATCCTCCCCCGTTTCCGGGGGAGGGTGACCATGCGAAGCACGGCGGAGGGGGCGCAATCATCGAACGCATCGAACCCTCACTTGTCCAGATTCTTGCCGACGGCGCGCATCAGGAAGATGGCGACGAAGTTGGCGAGGACGACCGCCAGGATGCCGCCGGCCGACGCCAGCCCGTAACGCACATCGGCGACGCTCTTGGATATCTGGAACGGAAGATTGGTCGATGCGTAGCCCGGACCGCCGCCGGTGGTGACGGCGATCTCGACGTAGATCGAAAGCAGGAAGATCGTCTGGATCAGGATGACCACCGTGATCGCGCGCGCCATGTGCGGCAGCGTCAGATACCAGAATCGGCTGAGGAACCCCGCGCCGTCCATCTCCGCGGCCTCCTTCTGCTCGCCATCCAGCGACTGCAGCGCGGTCAACAGGATCAGCGTCGCGAAGGGCAGCCATTGCCAGGCGACGATGATGATGATCGACAGCAAGGGATAGGATGTCAGCCAGACGATTGGCTCCGTACCGAAGGATCGGGAAATGCTCGCCAGCACCCCGTAGTCGGGCGACATGATCATGTTCTTCCAGACCAGCGCGGCCACCGGCGGCATGACGAAGAAGGGCGAGATCACCAGGATGCGCACGATCCCCTGGCCCCAGATCGGCTGGTCGAGAAGCATCGCGAGCAGGATGCCGCCAACCACGGTGATGACGAGCACGCTCAGCACCAGGATCAGCGTGTTGACGATCGACTGGAAGAAGGCCGGGTCGTTGAAGGCGAGGACATAATTCGAGAAGCCGACGAAGCCGTTGCGGGCCGGGTTGGCCGGGTTGTAGCGCTGGAAGGAGAACCAAAGCGCCAGGACCAGCGGCACGATCATCCAGATAAAGAGAAGGACAACCGACGGCGCCAGCATGAGGCGCGCGATTCCCTGGGTCTGTTTCGTGGCCATTCAACCCTCCCTCGATGCCGGGTCGCGGGTACGCCAGGGTCCCGCGTTGCCGAGCAGAAGCGCGTGCCGCGCGGTTGACGTCCGCCGGCGCGCGCAGGACAGCATGGCGCATTCGCAGCCGCCACGCCATCCGAACAAAAGTCTTCCGTCTATGGAAAAGAGTGGCCGCCCAGTTGCCTGGGCGGCCGGGCACTGGGAGGCGCCCTACTGGATATAACCGCCTTCGGTCATCGTGCTCGTGGCCGCGTCCTGGGCCTGCTTGAGCGCATCGTCGACCGTCATCTGGCCGGCGAGCGCGGCCGAGAAGATCTGACCGACCGTGGTGCCGAGACCCTGGAATTCCGGGATCGCGACGAACTGGACGCCCGTATAGGGCACCGGCTTGACGGTCGGCTTGGTCGGGTCGGCCGCGTTGATCGAGTCGAGCGTCATCTTGGCGAACGGCGCCGCCTTCTGGTAGTCCGCATTCTCATAGAGCGAGGTGCGGGTGCCCGGAGGAACGTTGGCCCAGCCTTCCTTCTCGGCGACGAGCTTGAGGTAGTCCTTGCTGGTCGCCCAGGAGACGAACTTCTCGGCCGCGTCGGCCTTCTGCGTGCCCGACGGGATGGCCAGCGACCAGGCCCAGAGCCAGTTGCCGCGCTTGCCGAGGCCCTTGTCGGGAGCGAGCGCGAAACCGACCTTATCGGCGACGGTCGAGTCCTTGCCGGTCACGAAGGACGCCGCGACCGTCGCGTCGATCCACATGCCGCACTTGCCTTGCTGGAACAAAGCGAGGTTCTCGTTGAAGCCGTTCGACGACGCGCCCTCCGGACCGGAGGCCTTCATCATGTCGACGTAGAAATTCAACGTATCCTTCCATTCGGGCTGGTCGAACTGCGGCTTCCACTGTTCGTCGAACCAGCGCGCGCCGAAGGAGTTCGACATGGCGGTCAGGAAGGCCATGTTCTCGCCCCAGCCGGCCTTGCCGCGCAGGCAGACGCCGTTCACGCCGTTGGCGCGGTCGGTCATCTTGGCGGCGGCGTCCTTGATGAAGTCCCAGGTCGGCGCGTCGGGCATGGTGAGCCCGGCCTTCTCGATCAGGTCCTTGCGGTACATGACCATCGAGGATTCGCCGTAGAACGGCGCGGCGTAGAGCTTGCCGTCGACCGACAGGCCGCCGGCGATCGCCGGGATGATGTCCTTGACGTCGTAGTCGTCGCCGAGCTTGTCGAGCGGCAGGAGCCAGTTCTGCTTGGCCCAGATCGGAACCTCGTAGGTGCCGATCGTCATCACGTCGAACTGGCCGCCCTTGTTGGCAATGTCGGTCGTGACGCGCTGGCGGAGCACGTTTTCCTCTAGCGTGACCCAGTTGAGTTCGATGCCCGGGTTCTTCTTGGTGAAGTCGTCGGTCAGCTTCTGCATACGCACCATGTCGCCATTGTTCACGGTCGCGATGGTGATGCTTTCGGCGTGCGCGGCGAGCGCGAACGCACTGGCGGTGCACATGCCCAGGATGAGCGTCTTCAATTTCATCAGGTAGTCCTCCCATAAACCAAGATTGAGCAAATGCCTTGGCTGTGGGCAATTATTCAATCGCCATGATTTATGTCAAGGCGAATTCGTTGCTGCAGTGCAACACAAACCCTCGCCGCCGGACGGCCGCGTCAGGGCATCAACTGGCCGCCGTTGACCTCCAGGATTTGGCCGGTAACGTAGCCGCTGAGGCTCTGGGAGGAAAAGAATAGGAACGCGCCGACGCAATCCTGCGCGGTTCCGGCGCGGCCCTGCGGAATGGTCGCGACCATGCCGCGCATCTGGTCGTCCGTCGAATAGCGCTCATGAAACGGCGTCGCGATCACGCCGGGAGACACGGCGTTGACCCTGATGCCGTCGCCGATGACCTCCTTGGCCATGCCGCGGGTGACGTTCGACACGAAGGATTTCGCCGACCCGTAGAGGCCGGCGCCGCCGCCGGCGCCGTTGCGCGCGGCGATCGACGAGGTATTGACGATGAAGCCGCCCTGCTTCTTCAGCCAGGGCAGCGCGACGCGGCAGGCGGTGATGACCGAGCGGGCGTTGAGATCCATCACGGCGTCGTATTGCTCGTCGGTCATGTCGGCATAGGCGACGCGGCCGAGCATGCCGCCGGCATTGTTGACCAGCCCGTCGAGCCGGCCGAAATGCGACGCCGTTTCCTCGACCACGCGGACAACATCGGCGGAAACCGAAAAGTCGCCCTGGGCGAGAAACACGTCGCCGCCGGACTTGACGATGCCCGTCGCCAGGACGTCCGCGGCCTCCTTGCTCGCATTGTAGTGCAGCCCGACCTTGCAGCCCTGCCCGGCGTAGGCCGCGACCAGCGCGGCGCCGATGCCGGTCGACGCGCCGGTGACGAGGACGACCTTGCCGGCCAGGTCGGCGATCGACAGGCCTGAGACAGGATTGGACATGAGCGGCGATCTCCCTGGTTTCCGCCCGACTCCTAGGCCCGGGCCGCGCGCCTGACAAGTTGGAGCGCGACTGCGCGGCCCTGCGCCCGGCAAAAGCCACAATCAGCGTTATGTCCATCCGGATGCTTGAAAGACGATCAAGATCCGCTACCTCGGGCATGGCTGGAACGCTTGCGGCCATGACCCTGATGGTGCTGGCGGGTTGTCAAACGGGTCGATCCGTCGGCGCGGCCGCGGGCGTCTCCGGCGCGGCGACGGCCAAAGTCGCCGACATCCGGTCGAGCAACGGTCTCCCCCCGCTGACCGCCGACGGCAATCTGGAGCAGGCGGCGAAGCAGCAGGCCCGATACATGGCGTCGGCCGAACGGATGGTCCACACGACCGGGTGGCGCAAGGATTTCGCTTCGCGCATGGCCGCCAACGATGTCGGCGGGACGGCGGCCGAAAACATCGCCCAGGGGCGTATGGGGATCGACCGGCTCTTCGCCATGTGGATGGCCTCGCCGCCGCATCGCCGCAACATGCTCGACCCGCGCATGACCAAGTTCGGCCTCGCCTCCGCGCCGGGCGGGAAAAACGGACAGCGCTATTGGGCGCTGGTTCTGAGCAAATAATCCGCCTTTGGCAGCCGGGAAATGTTACCCTGCGGCGAGCAAGTCAGTCGCGGTATGTTCGTCGGTGATCAGGCCGTTGACGAGGCGCCGGGAGATCGCGGCCAGGATGCCGGGAAGCTTGCGCTCGCCCATCGCCAGCGCGACGACCAGCGCGCGCTCGCGAGAGGGCAGCGGCGCGGAGGCGACGCGGTCGTTGATGGCGCCGTCGATCAGCCGGCCGTCGCGATCAAAGGCCCAGCCGACGATCTCGCCCACCGCGCCGGCCTTCTGCAAGACCTTCAGTTCCGCCTCGGTGATGAAACCGTCGACATAGAGCGGCGCCTTCGGCCCCAGGTCGCCGATGCCGACGAAGGTGATGTCGGCGCGCGCGGCGAGCGCCAACGTCGGCTGGATCATCGGCTGGCTGAGCAGCATCTCGCGCTCTGCCGGCGAAGACGCGATGACCGGCAGGGGCATCGGGAAGCTGCGCGCCTGAATGCGGTCGGCCATGGTGAAGATGACGTTGTAAAAGGCCGCCGAGCCGTCGGGCGCGATGTTGCCCGTCAGCGAGACGATCTTGTGCTGGGGGCAATCCATCGGCGGCAGCTTGGCGATGGCCGCCTTCAGCGTGCGGCCCGTTCCGATGGCCATGACGAGCGGCTCGACCGCGCGCAGCCGCCGCTCGATCTCGGCCGCGGCGGCTTCCGCGATGCCGATCGTCGTAGAGGTCGAATCGGGGCTGCTCGGAACGATCTCGACCAAGTCCAGCGCGAAACGGGTCTTCAGCCGCGCGGCGAGGTCGAGGCAATTGGCGATGGGGTGATCGACGCGGACCTTGATCAGGCCCTCGGACATGGCGAGCGACACGAGGCGCTGCGCGGACTGGCGCGAAACGCCGAGCAGCGACGCGATCTGGTCCTGCGTATTGCCGGCGACATAATAGAGCCAGCCGGCGCGCGCCGCTTCGTCGAGCCGGCCGACGCCAGTATCCTGGCGAACCGCCATTGCCATTCCTCCCGCCGCATCGGCGGCAAGATGTTTTTGGCAACAAATCCCGCCCGGCGCAATTGCCAATCGGCGAGGCAATTGCCCGACAAATGCGCTCACCATGTTTATCTTCCGTCACGAGTGACCTATGACACGCCAAAGAGGGACGCCGATGCTGCCGCGAGCCGTTTTCTGGGACATGGACGGGACGCTGATCGACAGCGAACCGCTGCACGAGGAAGCGCTTTTGATGGCGCTGCGGACCGTGGACATCGCGCCTCCGGACGATCTGCACGAGCGCATCCTCGGCGTCGCGGCCTATCCGGTCTACGAGATGCTGCGCGACGAATTCGGGCTGGACCTGCCGTTCGAGGAGTGGATCCTGCGCAAATACGCTCACTACCTGAAAGAAGCGCCACGCCTCAAGGCCCGGCCCGGCGCGCTGGAAATCCATCGCGAGCTGAAGGCGTTTGGCGTCGCGCAGGCGATCGTGTCGAACTCCGACCGGCTGATCGTCGACGCCAACATGCACGCGCTCGGCCTTCACGAGCCCGGCATCGTCACGGTCACGCGCAACGACGTGCGCGAAGGCAAGCCGTTCGCCGAACCCTATTTGCGCGCCGCCTGGCTATGCGCGATCGATCCGGCGGATTGCGCAGTCATGGAAGACAGTTGGCCAGGTTCCGAAGCGGGGCTCGCCGCGGGGATGCGGACGATCTTCTGGCCCGAGTCGCCTCAGGACGGCCCGGCCGGCGCGCTCGTCGCCAAGAGTGCCGAGAACGTGCGACGTTTTCTCGGGCTGGAATAAACCTCAGTTCCGGTACGCGGGTTCCTGCTCGTCGAGGATCGCCTTCAGCTCGGAAAGATGCCGCTCGGCCTGGCCGGGGTAGTCTTCCTGCTCGCGCGCGGCCTTTTCGGCGATTTCGTCGGACAGCATGCGCAAGGGACGGCCGGTCCACAGCGCCTTGACGTAGGTTTCGGCGGCGCGCTCGAAATAGTACATGCGGTTGAAGGCGTCCGCGACGGTATCGCCGAGCACCAGGATGCCGTGATTGCCCATGACCATCACCTTGACCTTGGGGTCCGTCAGCAATTGCGCGCAGCGCTCGCCTTCGGCTTCGAAGGCCAGGCCGCCATAATGGGGATCGACGACCTGGCGGTTGTAGAAGATCGCCGTGTTCTGGTCGATCGGCGGCAGGGTCGAGTCAGCCAGCGAGGCGAGCACCGTGGCATGGATCGAGTGGACATGGATGACGCAGCGCGCATGCGGCACGTTGCGGTGGACCGCGCCATGCAGGCCCCAGGCGGTGGGATCGGGCGCGTTCGGGCCATGCAGCGTCTCGGGGTCGTTGGCGTCGACCAGCAGCATGTCGCTCGCCTTGATGCGGGAGAAATGCATCTGGTTGGGGTTCATCAGGAATTGCGCGCCGTCGTCGCTGACCGCGAGTGAAAAATGGTTGGCGACCGCTTCGTGCATGTTCAGCCGCGCCGTCCATCGGAAGGCGGCGGCGAGATCGACGCGATGTTCGTAGTGAGCGAGATTGGTGAGCGGGTTGTGGCGATGCGCGATGTTCATGGAAAGGATCCGATTTGGCCGCAGAATGACGCAACGAATTGCCGCCGGCATGGCGATGGCGCCGGCTTGCGTTGGACTTCCGGCCTGCTAGAAGCCGGTCTTCAAAATCGCTCGATTCAACGAGCGGTTTGTCAGGCTTGCGACAGGACCAGTCAATGCCCTCCGCCGAACTGCTGGCTGCTTTTTTTGTCACGACGGCGCTGTTCGCGTTCATTCCCGGTCCATCGATGCTTTACGCAGCGGCCCAGACCCTGGCGCGGGGTCGGCGATCCGGTCTGCTGGCGTCGCTCGGCATCCATCTCGGCTGCTATGTCCACGTTATGGCGGCCGCGGCCGGGCTTTCCGTGCTGTTCCATGCCGTGCCGGTCCTCTATGTCGCTGTGAAGTCCGCCGGCGCGGCGTATCTGGCTTGGCTCGGGGTCTCGATGTTCCGGGCCCGCGCCAGCGGCGACGCGGCACTTCCAGCGATCTCCCCGAAGTCGGGCCGGCGCGCCTTCATCGAAAGCATGACCGTCGAGGTTCTCAATCCGAAAACAGCGATCTTCTTTCTGGCGTTCCTGCCCCAGTTCATCGACGCGTCGGCGGTTTTGCCGATGTGGCTGCAGTTCGTCCTGCTTGGAACGATCGTCAACCTGATGTTTTCCACCGCCGATGTCGTCGCCGTCATGCTGGCCGGCGCGCTCATCGCCAGGCTGCGGCGCTCCAGCGGCGCGCAACGGCTGATGCAGCGCGCGGGCGGCGCGATGCTCGTCGGGCTCGGCGCCCACCTCGCCTTCCAGAAAAGCTGAGTTCTTCCCGGCGGCGAGGAGCGCCGCGCGAGGCCCGCTCGGGACGCCCTCCCTTCTCGCCCTTCTATTAGGCGCGGCGGCGGCGCAGAACCGCAACGGGACTCCGGGCAGTTCGCATGGTGATGCAGGCCTTGCGCGCGCCGAGCCAGGGGATATCTTGCATCCGGCGAATTGTGATTGCCGAGGGCACAATCCAGGCGGTGATGATTTTATGAGCGAGACCCAATCGCCGTTTGGCATGCTGCGCCAATCGGCGCAGGCGGATGTTGCGGAAGCCATCGAACGGCTCGTCCGCGACGCGCCGGACCGCAGCCTCAACCGCGTCAACGCGCTCGCGTTCGCGGCCAGGGAAGGCCTGGACGAAGAGCGGACGATCGCCGGGTTCCTGCACGCCTCCCGACTTGGCCTGTTCGAACTGTCGTGGAACGTGCTTTGCCCCGGCTGCGGCGGGGTGCTCGACGCCAACACCTCGCTCAAAACGGTCGAGAGCGATGCCTACACCTGTGCGCTTTGCGCGGCGGGATACGAGCCTACGCTCGACGAAATGGTCGAAGTGACCTTCACGGTCAGTCCGCGCGTTCGGCGCATCGCCGCTCATGATCCACACCATCTGCCGCCGGCGGAATATTTTCGCCAAATTTACTGGGGTTCCGGCATCGATCTGCCGGAGGACGGGTTCGAATCGCTGATCGACGACTTCATCATCGAGACGCTCGAGCTTCCGGCCGGCGAGAAGGCGGTCATCTCGCTGCAATTGCCCGAGGGCTTCGTGATCGTATTCGAGCCGGTCACGCACGCCGCGCAGTTCATCGACGTCAAGGGAGAGCCGACAAGAGAGCGGCAAGTCCTTTCGCTCGTCTTCGACCGGGGGCACCGCCACAACGAAACCCTGGTCATGCGCCCCGGTCCGGTGCGCATGACCGTGGAAAACCACGTCGACGTCCGGACCTTGCCGTCGGTATGCATCGCCAACGACGCGCTGCACGACGTGCTCGGCAAGCGTCGTCCGTTCCTCACGGCCAAGCGGCTTCTCACCAATCAGACGTTTCGGGACATCTACCAGACGGACACGCTCAGCGTGGATCAGCGGCTCAAGATCACCAGCCTGACTTTCCTGTTCACCGACCTTCGGGGCTCGACCGAACTTTACGAGCGCGTCGGCGATCTCGCCGCCTTCGATCTGGTGCGAGCCCATTTCGGCGTCCTGGAGGACATCGTGTCGGCGGAGGCCGGCGCGGTCGTCAAGACGATCGGCGACGCGGTCATGGCGACTTTCCCGACGCCCGACCGCGCCATCGCGGCGGCGCTGCGAATGCGCGACGCCATGCTCAGGCTCAACGAAGACCGTGGCGGCGAGGATCTGCTGCTGAAGATCGGCGTTCACGAAGGACCCTGCATCGCGGTCAATCTGAACCAGAGGCAGGACTATTTCGGGCAAACCGTGAATGTCGCCTCCCGCGTGCAAAACCTCGCCAACGCACGCGAAATCTTCGCCACCAGCGCCGTGCTGGAAAACGCCAGCGTCAACGCGTTGCTCGCACAGCGGGGCGTAAAGCCCTCGCCACACCGTGCTTCGCTCCGCGGCATCGCGCGGGAAATCGGTATATTCGCGATTCCATAGGCCGATGGCAATTTGTGGATCATGCGAGCTAAATTTTCGGCGCCCGGCCGTCGTTCAGAGCCGCCGCCGCGCGAACGAGCGCTTTCAGCGCCGCCTCGTCGATCTTGTCGCCCTCGTGGATGTCGATGGCGCGGCGCGTATTGCCGTCGAGGCTGGAATTGAACAGACCCGTCGGGTCGTCCAGCGACGCGCCTTTGGCAAAGGTCAGCTTCACGGCGGCCTTGTAGGTCTCGCCGGTGCAAATGATGCCAGAATGCTCCCAAACGGGAACTCCCAGCATCGCGTTCGACGGCTTTCGCCACTTTACCGCCTCGACGATTTCAGGGTCCGCCACTTGGATAAGGTTGCGGACGCGGGCGAGCATTTCACCGCGCCAGTCGGCAAGCATTCTGATTTTCGCGTCGATCAGTCGAGACGGACAGGTCTCGTCATCCGGGTCCTTCGAGCCTCTTTTCGTCATGGCCGTCGCGCTTGCTTCATGGTCATTGTCATCCGGCCGTCACTCGAGCAGCATTGGTCCGGGCGCGCAGGGAACGCGCCAGAAGGGCCCCCAACGCGATCGCCCCCAAGCCGAGCAGAAGATGAGCCAGCCGCACGATCCAGTGCAGATCCCCGGTCAAAAGCCCTGTCTGCGCGGGTCCGAGCGCCAGCGTGAGAGCACCCCACAGGATCGCTCCCACCGCGAGGGATCGAGCAACATGCCGACGAAGGGCAAGGATCGCGAGAGCCCACAGAGCGAGGACGACGGCGGCGCCGAGAGCCATGTGGACATCCAGCAACCCGTAGAGCCGCCCGGTCCAGAACGCGAGGCCGAGGACGAGCGCGGCGGCTCCAGCGATGCGGATAATATGGTTCAAGATTTGCGCTGCGGTCATCGTTGTTCACTCTTGCTATAGCGGCCCGGCGCGAGTGTACCCCCGGCCCGATCTTCGCGACTTTACCAGTACGCCTCGCAGGGCCGCACCTCGACAGCGCCGCCCAAGCGCGCGGCCGGCACCCGCGCGGCGAGCGCGATCGCTTCCTCCTCGCTATCCGCCTCGAAGACAAGGTAGCCGCCGACCGCCCCCGCAACGTCGACGTAGGGACCCTCGGCCGCGACCGTCTCGCCGTCCTTGACGCGGACGGTGATCGCGTGCGCCGGCAGGCCAAGCGGCAGACCGGGCGTCACGCGCGGCGTCGCGTTGAGCGCGCCGTAGTCGGCTTCAATCGCCTTGTACTCCTCCGGGGTGTAGGCTTTCGGGTCGAACGGGTGCGGTTGGTAGATCAGCAGCGCGTACTTCATGGGCTTCAATTCCTTCGATGATTGTGACCGACGAGCGTCGCAGGATTCAACCGTCCAGGCGCAGGCGCGCGCACGCGCTTCAGTCCATCCCCGCCAGAACCTGCTCCAGACTCGCAAAGAACCGCGGCCACCCAACTTTCGCGCCCGAATAGGCCTGCTCCTGATCGGGCCGGAAGCCGGACTGCTCCATCCGCAACTGCGTCCCGGCGCTCGTCGGGGTCAGGGTCCAGGTCACGACACTTTCAAGGCCATAGGCGGCCCAGGTGTAGGACAGCGTTCTGTGCGGCTCGACCGCGAGGACCTCACATTCGACAGCGCCCCAATCCGCACTGAGATTGAAACGGTGACCGACATCGGGCTTGAAGTTGTTCTTCATGAGCCACTCCTCGATCAAATGGGGCTGCGTGAGCGCGCGCCAGAGCTTTTCGGGCGGATGGGGGAGTTCACGTTCGACCACAACAGAGCGCGTTTCAGTCGATGCTGCGTTCATTGGTCCATCTTTCTCATCAGGTCTTCGAGTTTATCGAATCGGGTCTCCCAGAACCCGCTCATTTGGCTCGTCCAATCGATCAGCGGGGTCAGCCCGCCCGTTCGCGCGCTATAATGCGTCTGACGACCCTTGTGGCGGTCGTACACGAGCCCGGCCTGCTTCAGGACAGCAAGATGCTTCGAAACGGCCGGCTGAGACACGCCGGCCTGAGCTGTCAATGCCCCAACCGATTGCTCACCTTCGCGACACAGGCGCTCGAAGATGGCACGCCGCGTCGGATCGGCGAGCGTCCTGAAAAGCAGGTCGTGAGCGTCCGGCATCCGCAATCGATAACCCGTTGGCTATCGATCTACGTATAATCGTAGAGTTATGGGTCAGTCAAGCGGCGCGACAGAAGATCAATGCTGGCCGCCGAAAAAGACGTTCCCTACGCCGCGGCGACGCTGACGGCCCGAAGGCCTCCCTGCTCCATGATGAACGCGATGATCTCCGACAGACCCTTGCCCCGCGACAGGTCGGTGAAGCCGAACGGCCGCTTGCCGCGCATGCGGCCGGCGTCGTTCTCCATGACGTCCAGGTCGACGTTCACGTAAGGCGCGAGATCGCTTTTGTTGATGACGAGGAAATCCGACCGGGTGATGCCAGGCCCGCCCTTGCGTGGGATTTCCTCGCCCTGGCAAACGGAAATGACATACAGCGTCAGGTCGGCAAGGTCGGGCGAGAAGGTCGCCGCAAGATTGTCGCCGCCGGATTCGATGAAGACGATGTCGAGATCGGGGAATCTGCGGTTCATCTCGGCGATCGCCTGGAGATTGATCGAGGCGTCCTCGCGGATGGCGGTGTGCGGGCAGCCGCCGGTCTCGACGCCCATGATGCGCTCCTCCGGGAGCGCCTGGAGGCGCGCCAAAATCATCGCGTCCTCCTTGGTGTAGATATCGTTGGTGACGACGGCGATCGAAAACTCGTCGCGCATCGCCTTGCAGAGCTTTTCGGTCAGCGTCGTCTTGCCGGAGCCCACGGGTCCGCCGATGCCGATGCGGAGCGGTCCATTTTGCGATGCCATCTTCATCTCCTCAGGAAAGCCAAACGATCACGACCGGAACAGCCGCGAGTATTGTGTCTCGTGCCGCATCGCCATGACATCGGAGACAATCGTGCAGGATCCGAGATCGTCGGGCGTAGAGCGCGCCCCGCGCGCGGCGGTTTCGACGATCGCCGGCTCCAGCCCCGCGAGCACCGCGACCGCGCCGGTCTGCCCCGTGACGCCGAGACGGATCGACGCCTGGATCAGGTTCGAGGCGAAGGTCTGCAGCCAGGCGATCAGCGCATCGCCAAGCGTGATGCCGTGCCAGCCGGCGGTCGCGCCAAACGCGACGCAATAGGCGCAGTTCTCCGGCAAACAATTGTTCTCCTTGTTCCGCCAGCCAGCCATCGCTTTCGCGAAAGCAGCGCCCTGCAAATCGGACTCCCGATGCCGTTCGGCCGACCCGGCGAGCGCCGCCGCCAGGTCGGAGAGGTCATCGAGGCTTTCGCCTTGCCGCGAGCGCCTCCAGCCTTCGGCCAGCAGAACGGCGTCATTCCAGGCCGAGCCATGATGCAGCAGGGACGCGATCCACGCAGCCAGATCGTCCTTCGACCCAACGAGACCGTCCTGCACGGCGCGTTCAAGCCCGTGGCTGTAGCTGTACGAACCGACAGGGAAGGCAGGCGATAGCCACGCCATCAGCCGCAGCAGCGGCGACGCGGCTTCAGTCGTGGTTGTGGCCATAATGCGGGTCGTCAGGCAATCGTCCGAAGCGATCGCGTTCTTCATGATCATGGGGATGAGAGTGGCCATGCTGATGACCTTGACCGGAATACGCGCCGCGCACGGGAACGAACGGCTCGACGATCTCGGTCACCGTCGCGCCGAGGCCTTCGAGCATCCCCTTGATGACATGATCGCGCAGGATGAGGATGCGGTCGGCGGCGATCGAGGCGGCAAGATGCCGGTTGCCGATATGCCAGGCGAGTTCCGCGAGATGCGCGGCGCTGCGCGGACGGATGTCGTAGAGCGGCTCCGGCTCGGCCAAGATGGCGACCTGCCGCCCATCGTCGAGCATGAGACGATCGCCATGGCCGAGCGACACCGCCTCGGGCAGGTCGACCAGGATTTTGTCGCCCGTCGAGACCGTCATCACCCTGCGACGGAGATGACGTTCGTCATGCGGCAGCGTGACCGCGCCGAACGGGTCGACACCGGGTTCGACAGCGGATGCGGACACACTCGCTCCCGCACGAGGGAGTTTGGTGAAGTCGGTGTTGGTGGAGAGTTTCATGAGACTGCCGATAGGCGTGAAAACTCAGTACTATAAGCCCAAGTTAGTCCAGAAATACATCTGAATTTTTTAACGGTTCGCCTGGAAGGAACCGATAGTCCAGCGCTTGATCCAGAGTGAACGGAGGCTCAATCGGTATGACGGAACTTTGAAAGCCGGTCTCGATAATAGCGTCACGCCGTCCATCAAGGTACGTTTTCGCGAAAATGCTGGCCGGGAATGACCTTAAACTGGGACTGTCCTCAACAATTCCCGGGATGAATGTTCGCTGTTCCCCGATCGTGATGCGCCAGCTTTCGCTTCTGCGGCCTGGTTGGAACTGCCATTTGAGTAGATGATGGATCAACTTTTGAAGTCGGCTCCGTATCTCTCTTTTCTGGCTCCTGCCCACGCTCTCAACCTCCTCGGCGAGATTATCCCAATCGACTTCATTGTGCGAATGCGCTCGCAACTTGTTGGCCTGATCCATCAACCAGGCATAAAAGTCCTGCTCATAGAGCGTCGGCTCGGATTTTACGACGGTTTTTCCCATTCATGCTTGCCCTTCGGGCAGGAAGGAGGGGTCGAGAATTTGGTCGATCGTGAACGGGCAGGTTGCGGGAAACGCCGATTCAGGCAAGCCCGTTTCACCTGAAGCGGACAATCTCGCAAGCAGGTACTCCTCCATCAGCACCTCACCCGGTAAACGCTTCAGGCTCGGGCTCTTGTTGATGCGCCGGGCAATACGCGATCGTTGTTCTGCAATCGACGCTTTCCAGCTGTTGGATCGCCCTTTGGGTTGATATCGCCACTTCAAAAGGTGCATCAGGAGAACGCCCAAGCGGCTTTCGATCTCATCTTCCTGGCTGCTCCCCAAGCTTTCTATCTCCTCGGCCAGATTTTCGCGGTCGACTGCGGAAAAATCGCCCGATCGCAACAGCGCACCTTGCTCGATGCACCATTGTGCGTAATCGGCCTCGTAGGGCGTCAAATGCGATGGTCTGAAAATTTTATTCATGACTGAGATATTGCGCGCCATTCAGGCTTTTCATCAAGTGAAAAGCACTTTGAACGGTCGACCCAATCCCGCCCCATGCCGTCAAATGCGAATGCACAGGATTATTCTCGATCCTTCAAAACAAAAAGTACCGCTGCGCCATCGGCAGCACGGTCGCCGGTTCGCAGGTCAGCAACTCGCCGTCGGCGCGGACCTCGTAGGTTTCCGGGTCGACCTCGACATGCGGCATGGCGTCGTTCAGCACCATCGAGCGCTTGCCGATGCCGCCGCGCGTGTTTACCACGGCGACCATGCCCTTGTCGACGCCGAGCTTCGACTGGAGACCGGCGTCGAGCGCGGCCTTCGAGACGAAGGTCACGGAGGTATTGGCGACGGCCTTGCCGTAGGCGCCGAACATCGGCCGGTAATGCACAGGCTGCGGCGTCGGGATCGAGGCGTTCGGGTCGCCCATCGGGGCGGCCGCGATCATGCCGCCGATCAGCACCATGTCCGGCTTGACGCCGAAAAAGGCCGGGTTCCACAGCACCAGGTCGGCGCGCTTGCCGATTTCGATCGAGCCGATCTCCCTGGAAAGCCCATGGGCGATGGCGGGGTTGATGGTGTATTTCGCGATGTAGCGGCGAACGCGAAAATTGTCGTTGGAGCCGGTTTCCTGCGGAAGGCTTCCGCGCTGGCGCTTCATCTTGTCGGCGGTCTGCCAGGTGCGGATCAGCACCTCGCCGATGCGGCCCATCGCCTGGCTGTCCGACGAGATGATCGAGAATGCGCCGATGTCGTGCAGGATGTCTTCCGCGGCGATCGTCTCCTTGCGAATGCGGCTTTCGGCGAAGGCGATGTCCTCGGGAATCGACGGCGACAGATGATGGCAGACCATCAGCATGTCGAGATGCTCGGCGATCGTGTTGACCGTGTAGGGTCGGGTCGGATTGGTCGAGGACGGGATGACGTTGGGCAGGCCGCAGACCTTAATGATGTCGGGCGCATGGCCGCCGCCCGCGCCTTCGGTGTGGAACGCGTGGATGGTGCGGTCCTTGAAGGCGCGGACCGTGTCCTCGACGAAGCCCGACTCGTTCAGCGTGTCGGTGTGGATCATGACCTGCACGTCGTACTCATCCGCGACGGTCAGGCAGCAGTCGATCGCGGCGGGCGTGGTGCCCCAGTCTTCGTGCAATTTCAGCGCGCAGGCGCCGCCCAGCACCATCTCCTCGAGCGCGGCGGGCAGCGAGGCGTTGCCCTTGGCCGACAGGCCGATGTTCATCGGAAACGCATCGAAGGACTGGATCATGCGCGCCAGATGCCAGGGACCCGGCGTGCAGGTGGTGGCCAGCGTGCCATGCGCCGGGCCGGCGCCGCCGCCGAGCATCGTCGTGACGCCGGCCATCAGCGCTTCCTCGATCTGCTGCGGGCAGATGAAATGGATGTGCGCATCGAAGCCGCCGGCGGTCAGGATCTTGCCCTCGGCGGCGATCGCCTCGGTGCCGGGGCCGACAACGATGGTGACGCCCGGCTGGGTATCGGGATTGCCGGCCTTGCCGATCGCCGCGATGCGTCCGTCCCTGAGGCCGATGTCGGCCTTGTAGATGCCGGTCGCGTCGACCACCAGCGCGTTGGTGATGACCGTGTCGACCGCGCCGCCGGCGCGGCTGACCTGCGATTGCCCCATGCCGTCGCGGATCACCTTGCCGCCGCCGAACTTCACCTCCTCGCCGTAGATGGTGAAATCCTTCTCGACCTCGATGAACAGTTCAGTGTCGGCAAGACGGACCCTGTCGCCGACCGTCGGGCCGAACATCCGGGCATAGGAGGCACGGGAAATACGGGCTGGCATGGGCGTTCCCTAAAAACTACGGCCGTCGACCTGTTTCGGCTTCAATTCGTGAACATTGATCCCGTCCAGGCAGCGGACATTGACCGCGACCATCTTCGCGCCATCGGGTTTCGCGCCGTAGGCGAAGGGCTGGATGCCGCACACCTTACAGAAGCGATGCTGGATCGCATGCTTGTTGAAGAGGTATTCGGTCAGCGAATCTCCACCAGACCGCAAATCGAAATTATCAACTGGAATGAACGACAGGATCGTCCCGAGGCGACCGCATCGCGAGCAATTGCAGGCAAGCGTCGTTTCGACATCGACACCGGCGGCCTCGAACCTGACGGCGCCGCACTGGCAGCCGCCTGAATAATCCTTTGCGCTCATAGTTTGCCCATCACCTTCTGCTGGAATCCATACACCTCGCGCTTGCCCCGCAGCGGGATCAGCGACACGTCGCGCTCCTGCCCCGGCTCGAAGCGGACCGCCGTTCCCGCGGCGATGTCGAGGCGCATGCCCCGCGTCTGCTCGCGGTCGAAACGCAAGGCGTTGTTGGTCTCGAAAAAATGGTAATGGCTGCCGACCTGGATCGGCCGGTCGCCTGTGTTGGCGACCTTCAGCGTCACCGCCGCCAAGCCTTTGTTCAGTTCAATGTCGCCTTCGGCAGTGATGGTTTCCCCGGCAATCATGTGATTTTCCTCAACAACGCGCTTACCTTATCGGCTCGTGGACGGTCACCAGCTTCGTGCCGTCGGGGAACGTCGCCTCGACCTGCACGTCGTGGATCATTTCGGCGACGCCCTCCATGACCTGGCTGCGCGCCAGCACATGGCCGCCCGCGCTCATCAGGTCGGAGACGGTTCGGCCGTCGCGCGCGCCTTCGACGACGTAGTCTGTGATCAGGGCGATGGCTTCCGGGTGGTTGAGCTTGACGCCGCGCTCCAGGCGCTTGCGCGCCACCACCGCCGCCATCGAGATCAGCAGCTTGTCTTTTTCGCGCGGCGTCAGATTCATGCGGTCTCGTCCTTCAGAGTGACCAAGCCTTGGGCAGGCCTGCCTGCCCGTTGAGCAGCGCCAGCAACGGCATCAGCCGTTTGCGCAAGCGGTATCCGTCCCCAGCATAAAGCCTCGCAAGAAGCTTGCCAGCCCCCCCGACGCGCCAAAAACTGGCCCCGCCTTCGTCCGCGACGATGGCGCGGACCGGGTCGAGCATCGCCTCCGCTTGGTCCGAAACGACAAGCACCGTCGCCATCGCGACCGCGCCGCAGAGAATGGCGCGTTCCTGAAGCCGACCCGAAACATCGGCATCGACCGCGAAATCCTCGGCATGAACCAGGCGGCCGTCGATGCGCACCCGCCAGCGGTCGCGAAACGCACCGTGGGTCACCGTCTCGCCCATCGCGCTTCGGCCAAAGACGGTCGCCTCGGCCATCAGCAGTTCGGCGCCTTTTTCCAGGGCGACATCGAGCCGGCGGTTGAAATAAGCGCCGTCGAAGAGAATCGATTCCTGCGGCAGCCAGGACATCCGCCCGCCCGCGCCGACGGACAGACGCACGCTCATCCCGGCATGGCCGGACCCGGCGCGGTAGATTTTTTCCGACGCCTGCGTCGTCAGCGTGGCGGCAGCGGCGGCGCCGACCGCGATCTCCCACGCGACGCGGTCGCCCCCCGTCAAACCGCCTGCGGTGTTGATGAGCACGGCTTGCAGCGGGCCACGGGCAACGAACGGAAACCGGATCTTCGCCGCGCCGTCCTCGACCAGGTGGCGCAGGCGCGTCCTCGCGCCGTCCGACTCGACGGTCAGGAGGCCGCGCGCGTCGACCCGCTGCGAGGCAAGACGCTCGTTGTGCGACGCGATCGGGGGCATGGCGCTGTCCATGCGGCGACCTTAATCAGCCGGGTCGCAATGTCGAGCGATCGCGTGTTGCCTTGCCGCGGCCCGGTTTCTATAGAGAGGCCAACGTCGCGCCGCACGGATGGCGCGACAATAGCGCCGACCACAGGCGACGGACGGGACCGGGATGGATCAGCTTGCTCAGGACATCGTCGAGACGATCAAGGCCCACGCAGACCCCGAGATTGCGATCACGACCGAAACCGAACTCGGCGAACTCGGCATCCACTCGCTCGAATTGACCGAAATCATCTTCGACCTGGAAGAGAAATACCGGATCGAGATCGAGATGAACACGGCCGAGGCCTGGAGCAAGCTGAGGGATGTCGGCGACATCGTCGACGCCGTGCGCGGCCTGATCGCCAAACAAAGCTGACATGCCGCGCCAGCGCGTCGTCATCACCGGCATAGGCGGGCTGTGCGGCCTCGGCGCGAACGCTCCGGCGATCAGGGACGCGATGCGGGAGGGCCGCCCGGCCATCGGCAGGCTCACGACGGCGCATCTCGAGAACCTGAAGTTCGCCATCGGCGCCGAGATCAAGGCGCTTCCCGCGCATACGATCGACCGCAAGCAGGTCGCGACCATGGATCGCTTCAGCCTGCTGGCGGCGATCGCCGCTGGCGAAGCGCTCGCGGATTCCGGCATCGAGCGTGCAGCCGTCGACCCGACGCGCCTGGGCGCGGTGGTGGGCGCCGGCATTTTCGGCGCGCTGACGGCCGACGAATCCTATCGCCAGATCTTCATCGAGCATCGCCCGCGCGTCGGCATCTTCACCGTGCCCAGGATCATGCCGGGCGCGCCGGCCGGACAGATCAGCATGGCATACGGCCTGCGCGGCCCGGTCTTCGGAGTCACCTCGGCCTGCGCGTCATCGAACCACGCGTTCTCGGTAGCGGCCGACCAGCTGCGCCTCGGCCGCGCGGACGTGATGGTGGCCGGCGGCACGGACGCGCCGCTGTCCTTCGGCGTGCTCAAGAGCTGGGAGGCGCTGCGCGCCATGGCGCGCGACACCTGCCGGCCGTTTTCCGGCGATCGCGACGGGCTGGTGATCGGCGAGGGCGCGGCGATGGCCGTGCTCGAGACCTACGAGCACGCCAAGGCGCGCGGCGCGACGATCCTCGCCGAACTGGCTGGCGCCGGCATGTCCGGCGACGCCAGCGACATCGTCGCGCCCACCGTCGAGGGACCGGCCAGCGCCATGCGGGCCTGCCTCGCGGATGCGGGGCTGGCGCCCGAGGACATCGACTATATCAACGCGCACGGGACCGGCACCAAGGCCAACGACGCCATCGAGACACGCGCGATCCGCTCGGTCTTCGGCGCGCATGCGAACAAGGTGTCGGTGTCGTCGACGAAATCGATGCACGCCCATTGCATGGGCGCCTCGGGCGCGATCGAGATGATCGCCTGCGTCATGGCGATCCGCGAGGGCGTCATCGCCCCGACCGCCAACTACAGGGTCGAGGATCCGGAGTGCGACCTCGACGTGACGCCGAACACGGCGCGGGAGCGCAAGGTGCGCGCCGCGATCAGCAACGGCTTCGCGTTCGGCGGCACCAACGCGGTGGTGGCGTTCAAGGCGATTTAGCGCCGGCCGCGCCGTTGATCGGTGCGCGCAGCGGACCTACCTGCCACCTGCCGCTTCGCACGTCCCCCCTCTTCAAATCAGGAGAACTTCATGGCCGACCTGTCCGCTTTCCCGATCGCCGCACGCTGGCCCGCCAAACATCCCGACCGGCTGCAGCTCTATTCCTACCCGACGCCCAACGGCGTGAAAGTCTCGATCGCGCTGGAGGAGACGGGGCTTGCCTACGAAGCCCACGCCGTCAACATCATGAAGAACGAAAGCTGGACGCCGGATTTCCTATCGCTCAACCCGAACGGAAAGATTCCGGCGATCATCGATCCTGATGGTCCCGGCGGAAAGACGCTGGCGCTGTTCGAGTCCGGCGCTATCCTGCTCTATCTGGCCGAGAAGACCGGCAAGCTGATGTCGAACGATCCGATCCGGCGGTTCGAAACCATCCAGTGGGTGATGTTTCAGATGGGCGGCATCGGACCGATGTTCGGCCAGCTAGGCTTCTTCTACAAATTCGCCGGCAAGGATATCGCCGACAAGCGCCCGCTCGAGCGCTACCGCGACGAGTCCAAACGCTTGCTCGGCGTGATGGAAACTCGACTCGAGGGGCGCGAATGGTTGATGGACGAGTACAGCATCGCCGACATCTCGATCCTCGGCTGGGTGCGCGGCGTCAAGGTGTTCTACGAGGCGGGCGAGTTGCTCGGGCTAGACACGCTTCCCAACGTGTCGGCGTGGCTCGAAAGGGGCCTCGCGCGTCCGGCTGTGCAACGCGGCCTGAACATGCCGCCCCGGTCATAGGCCAGCCCGAACATCGAACAACTTCCGCCGGCGAACAGGGTTTGGCGGCGGCTTAGTCGCGCTTGGCCGGTTTCTGGTTGTGGCCGACGAGCGAACCCGCAAAAGCCGCCACGCTTACGGCGGCCGCCTTGACGAACCCGATGACGCGCCCCGCGACGGAGCTGGCGCCACTGGCCGTTTTTCCAATTTTTCTCTTGGCTTCACCCGATGCCGACGAAGCGGCCTTGGTGGTCTTTCCGGCTTTTGCGGCGACTGTCCTTGCGGTCTTCCCGGCAGATGCCTTGGCCGCGCCCGTCGCCTTCGAGACGCTCTTGACCGCCTTCGAGCGCGACACGGATTCCGCTGCGTCCTTGCTGTGCTCGGCGATGGCGGCACCGGCCGAGCTTGCCCCCGTTTCCACCTTGGCGGGCTTGGCGCGGGCGCCAAATCCCTTGGACGCGCCGGTCGTGGCGGATCTTGCGGGCCTCTTGCGTGGCGTGGCCATGTGAAATTCCTTTCCCTCGTCGATCGCATTCAATGGCCCGGGGTCTGATCGGTTCCAGGCCGGCGCGCGGAACGCCACGCTCAACGAAGAACGAAATCCGCCGCTCCGCGACGCGTGAGGACCCGGTCGATGTTGGGCATGTCGTTGGAGGCGATCCACGCCAGGGCGTCGTCCCTGGTCCTGCCATGTTCGTCCCAGCGCCGGACGAGGCGACGCTCCAGTTCATCGCGCGCGACATCGACGTAGACAGTGTAGTCGAAGAGGGCCCTCAACCGGATCCAGGGCTCCTCGTCGAGCAGGAGATAGTTGCCCTCGACGAGGATGAACCGGGTTTCGCGACCGACGATCGCCGCGCCCGCGCGGGAGAGTTCGATCGTGCGGTCGAAAACCGGGGCGGCGACTTCCGATTCGTTGGCGCGAATGCGTTTGAGCAGGGTTTCGAAGCCGAAATAGTCGAAGGTTTCCGGCGCGCCCTTGCGCGACCGCAGTCCGCGCTGGTTCAGCACCACATCGTCGAAGTGGAAGCCGTCCATCGGCACGACGATCGCCGTATCCCGAGGGAACAGCTGCGCAAGCCGCTCGGCGAGCGTCGATTTTCCGGCAGCCGGCGGGCCGGCGATCGCGACCATGTAGCGCCCGCGACCGGCGGCGTGCTTGAAAATCGCGCCCGCCAACGATGCGATGTCCGACATCACGGTCCTCCGCTCGCCCTGCCTCCGCCCGCCGAAGGCCGAAGATGTCTAGCGCATCGATTGCAGGTACTCAATTCCGCGCCATGTTCGACGGGGCTTGCCGGCCCGCAATCCTTGGACAAGTCCATGCGTCACGCGGATTGCGAAGCGGTCGCCATCTGGGGTAGCGTTTCGCCGCTGCTTCGCGGGGGCTCGCGACGGTGGCTTCAATCCTGGAAGTTGGGGCGCTTCTTGCAGCATTTCCTTTCGTTGACCCTGGCGCCGCTGCGCTCCGCGATGGCCGGCCTTCTGGTGACGGCGCTTGCCGCCTGCTCGACATCGCAGACCCTGCAAATCGCGCCGCCGCCGCAAATCATCGCGCCGGTGTCGGGCAAATATTCGGCGATCGTCGTCGATGGGAATACCGGAAGTGTGCTCTACGACGCGGATTCCACCGCGACGCGATTTCCGGCTTCGCTGACCAAGATGATGACGCTCTATCTGCTGTTCGAGGCGATGGACGCCCGCCGCGTCGGCATCGACACGGAAATCCCGGTCTCGGCCTACGCCGCGAGCCGCCCGCCGACCAAGATCGGCTTCAGGCCGGGCGAGACCGTGGACGTGGATTCGGCGATCCGCGCGCTGGTCACCAAGTCTGCCAACGACGTGGCGGTCGCGATCGGCGAATATCTCGGCGGCACGGAGGAGCAGTTCGCCCAGACGATGACAGCAAAGGCGCGCTCGATCGGGATGCGCTCGACGGTGTTCCACAATGCCTCCGGCCTGCCCGACGACGAGCAGCGCACGACGGCGCGCGACATGGCCGTGCTGGGGCTGGCTCTGCGCAAGCGGTTTCCGGCGCAATACGTCTATTTCTCGAACCAGACCTTCATGTTTCGCGGACGCATGGTCAAGGGCCACAACAAGCTCATCGGCCGCGTCGACGGCGTCGACGGCATCAAGACCGGCTATATCCGCGCCTCCGGCTTCAACGTCGTGACCTCGGTCAATCGCGGCGGCCACCGGCTGGTGGTCGTGGTGATGGGCGGCCACACGGCGCGCGAACGCGACGACCATGTCGAAGCGCTGATCGAGACCTATATGCCCCGTGCGACGCCCGGAACCAATTGACCGGCGCGCCGCTCCGATTTCCATCGCCAACGCATCGCGAGGTTCATCCATGGAATACCGGCTTCTCGGCAAATCCGGCCTGAAAGTCTCCACCATCACGCTCGGCACGATGACGATGGGCGGCAAGGGGGTCTTCGAAAAAGTCGGCAATGTCGGGCTGGACGAGGCGCGCCGCCAGATCGACATGTGCATCGACGCCGGCGTCAACCTCATCGACACGGCCGATGTCTATTCGAACGGCGCCTGCGAGGAGATCGTCGGCGAGGCGCTGGGCGGCAAGCGCAAGGACGGCGTACTGCTGGCGACCAAGGCGCGGTTCCCGATGGGTCCCGGGCCCAACGACCGGGGCTCGTCGCGCTACCATCTCGTCAATGCCTGCGAGGCGAGCCTCAAGCGCCTGCGCACCGACGTGATCGACCTCTACCAGATCCACGAATGGGACGGACAGACGCCGCTCGAGGAGACGATGGAAGCGCTCGACCTGCTCGTGCGCCACGGCAAAGTCCGCTATATCGGCTGCTCCAATTATTCCGGCTGGCACATCATGAAGGCGCTCGGCATCAGCGCCGCCGACCATCGCCAGCGCTTCGTCAGCCAGCAGATCCACTACACGCTCGAGGCGCGCGAGGCCGAGTATGAACTCGTGCCGATCTCGATCGACCAGGGCCTGGGCATTCTGGTGTGGAGCCCGCTGGCCGGCGGCCTCCTGTCGGGCAAGCATCGCCGCGACGCGGCGGCTCCGGAGGGAAGCCGCCGGCTCGCCGGCTGGAAGGAACCGCCGATCCGCGACGAGGATCGGCTCTGGCGCATCGTCGATGCGCTGGTCGAGATCGCCGACGCACGCGGCGTCTCGGGCGCGCAGGTCGCGCTCGCCTGGCTCATCGGGCGGCAGGGCGTAACATCAGTGGTGATCGGCGGACGGACGGAAGCGCAACTGAAGGACAACATCGCCGCCTGCGACCTCAAACTCACGCAGGAGGAGCGCACGCGCCTCGACGAGGTCAGCGCGCCGCCGATCCTCTATCCTTACTGGCACCAACTCTGGACGGCGAGCGACCGACTTGGGCCGGCCGATATGTCGCTGTTGGGGCCGTCGATCGGCAAATAACGGACGTCGCTGCGCTGCAAGGGATCAGGGTCGCCCTGGCCCTGGTCGTGATGCGCGGGCGTCGCGACCAGGGCCTTGACGCTACTTCTTGTCCTTGATCTTCATCGCGGGAACGGCCGGCGCCTTCAGAAGCGGCGCGGCGGGCGCGGCGGCCTTCTTGTCCTTCTTGGGCTTGCGGACTTCCTTGCCGGCTTTCATCGCACCCTTGGCCATGGTCGTCTCCTCTCAACGATTTGCATGCGCAGTAGAAGCAATTGATGGGACAAGGGCAAGCGCCATTTGCCCGATCCATCCTACCGGTCGGCCTCGTCCACAACGCGCAGCCGCAATGGCCCGGTGCGATTCTCGGCGGCAGGCGGGCGTTGCTCAGCCGCCGCCGCCGGGGCCTCGCCGAATTCGAGCGCCTCGATCTTCTGGCCGCGCCTGGCGACCTTGCCGGCCGATACCAGGATGTCGTCGATATCCCGGGAAGCCTGGCCGAAATGCACCTGCAGCTTGCGCACCCGTTCGTCCATCCGGCCCAGATCCTCCATCAGGCGCACCACCTCGCCCTGGATCAGATGCGCCTGCTCGCGCATCGACGCGTCCTTGAGGATGGACTGGATGACCTGGATCGACAGCATCAGCAACGACGGCGAAACGATCACAATCCGCGCCTTGTGGGCGCGGTGGACGATCGATTCGAAATTCTCATGGATTTCGGCGAATATCGATTCCGACGGCACGAACATGAAGGCGGTGTCGTGCGTCTCGCCCTGGATCAGGTATTTCTCCGAGATCGCCTTGACGTGGATGTCGAGGTCACGGCGGAACGCCTGTTGCGCGGCCTTATGCGCCTCCCCGCTCGCATCGCCTTCGGCCGCCGCGCGGATCGCGTTCCAGGCTTCCAGCGGAAACTTCGCATCGATGACCAACGCCGGCGCGCCGTTCGGCATCCGCACCGTGCAATCCGGCCGGCTGCCGTTGGAAAGCGTTTCCTGGAAGGCATAGGCGCCCTTGGGCAAGCCGTCGGCGACGATCGCCTCCATGCGCGATTGGCCGAAAGCGCCGCGCGTCTGCTTGTTGGAGAGAATCGCCTGCAATTGCACGACCTGCCCGGCGAGCGACTGGATGTTGCCCTGGGCGGTATCAATGACCGCCAGCCGCTCCTGCAATTTGCTCAGGCTCTCATGGGTCGAGCGGGTCTGTTCCGTCATCGTCTGGCCGAGCCGGCCGGTCATGGCGTCGAGGCGCTGGCCGATCGCCTGGTTGAGTTCGGCCTGACGCGCGCCGAAGACCTCGGCGATGGCGCCCATGCGCCCCTGCATTTCCGCCTGGCCCTGCACGATGCCCGCGATGCGCGCTTCCGTATCGCGGGCTTGTTGAACGGCCAGCGCGGCGGCGGCGGCGCGCGACGACGCAGAACGCCACAGCCCGACGATCGCCACGAGCAGCAGCAAGGCGAACAGTCCGACGACGGCAGCCAGCGCCTGGCCGAGCGAGATCGCCGTGCCCCCGAGGCGGACGACGGGCTGCGCAAACAGGGCGTTGAAATCGATCATCTGTCCATCGTACCCGATTCGCAGGCCGCCGATAGATCATAACGGGAACGAATTCGTGTCACCCGTTGACGAGTTTTTGCCGAGCGATTACCTGCAGGCGCATGTCGATCAAGCCGCTCATCATCCTGCCCGATCCGTTGCTGCGCGAGGCGTCGCGGCCAGTGGAGCGCTTCGATGCGCCGTTGCGGCGCCTGGCCGCCGACATGCTCGACACGATGTACCACGCGCCGGGAATAGGCCTGGCGGCGGTGCAGATCGGCGAGCCGATCCGAATGCTGGTCATCGACCTGGCCAAGGAAGACGAACCCAAGGCGCCGCGCATCTTCATCAACCCGCAGGTCCTGCCTGGCGCCGACGAGCGCTCGGTCTACGAGGAGGGCTGCCTGTCGATCCCGGATTATTATGCCGAGGTCGAACGTCCGGCGCGCGTCAAAGTGACCTATCTCGACCTCGACGGGAGCCGGCGCGAGGCCGAGGCCGACGGCCTGCTCGCGACTTGCCTTCAGCACGAGATCGATCATCTCGACGGCGTGCTGTTCATCGATCATATTTCCAAACTCAAGCGCGACATTGTCGTGCGCAAGTTCCGCAAACTGGCCAAGGACCGCGTGACGGATAAGGTGATTTGAGCGCCGGATCAGACCAATCGACGATCCGCCATGGAATCGCTCGTTCGGTCCGTTTACTGAAGGGAAGTAAATTATTGTTTTCACCCTATATGCTTGGCGGCATGGCGATCGTCGGCATCGCCGGGGGACGCACCGCCGAACCGGCCAGCCATAATTCCGTGGCTTTCGGCACGTTGGTGTGGCCAACGCGGCGGACGGCATGCGGCCCGACAACGGACGGAACCTGAATGTTGGCGCGAACCACGACGAGCACGGGAGACCCGTTTCCCTCGGCAAACGAGCCGGCGGCGGAGCGGTCCTCGATGTTTGCCCGCGCCGCGCGCCATTCGCGCAACGTTCGAATACTCAAGTTCGCGCTGCCGGCGGTCGGCATTATCCTTGCGGGACTGTTTATCGCGCAATCCTATCTCGCATCACCTCCGGCGGTCGCCATCACGACCGAGAAATCCGAAGTCGAGGACGGGAAACTCGTCATGTCGAGTCCGAAGCTGGAAGGCTTCACGAATGATGGCCGGCCCTATTCAGTCAGCGCGACGCGCGCCATCCAGGACGTGGCCAACGAGGCCATCGTCGAACTGGAGGGCATCGCGGCGCAGGTTCCAATCGACGGCAAGGTTTCGGCGACCATCGATGCGGCGCACGGCATCCTCGACCGCTGGAAGAACACGATCGACTTCAACAGCGCGATCAACATCCGCACGTCCGACGGCGCCACGGTCAGGCTGCAATCGGCGCTGCTGGACATAGCGGGGGGCAAGATGTCCTCGGCCGACCCGGTCGAGATCCGCTACAACGGCGCGTCCATCGAGGCCGCCGGCATGTCGGTCAGCGACAACGGCAAGGTCGTCGTCTTCGAGAAACGCGTCAGGGTCAACATTCTGCCGCGCGCCGGCCAGACGGCCAGTCAATGATGGGTTGGGGAACCTCTATGTTCAAACGATATGCACGAGCGACGGCGACGGGCCTCGGCCTCATTACTCTGATCTTGTTTCCGGCGCAGGCGCAGGAGGCGGCGACAGGCCGCCTGCAGGGCCTGAACCTCTCCAACGGACTGCCGATCCAGATCGAGAGCGACCACCTGGAGGTTCTGGACGGCGAAAGCAAGGCGGTGTTCATGGGCAACGTCAACGTCACCCAGGGGCCGACGATGATGAAGGCCGGCAAGATGACGGTGTTCTACGTCGCCGACGGCAAGGGCGGATCGGCCGCCACGGGGTCGGCCGCGATCGATCATCTCGACGTCGAGGACAAGGTCTACATCAAGTCCGACACGCAGGTCGCGACCGGCGACAGCGCCTCGTTCGACATGACGACGGAAACGTTGATCCTGTCGGGCAAGGAAGTGGTGCTGTCGGAGGGCGACAACGTCCTCGTCGGGTGCAAGCTGACGGTCGACATGAAGTCCGGGAAGGCCACGGTCGACGGCTGCAAGGCGGATTCGGGCGGCAGCGGCCGCGTCGTGATGAAGATCCAGCCCAAGACCCAGCCCAAGCCCTGACGGACGGAGAGCCCTTGGCGCTTTTGACCAGCATCGCGGAGCGATTCCGGACGCCCCCCGCGGCGACCGGGCGTGCGAGCGCGCTGAAAGGCACGCTGATGGCCGCCGGCCTGAGCAAGTCCTACAAGGGGCGTCAGGTGGTGAATGGCGTCTCGCTGGGCGTGCGGGCCGGCGAGGCGGTCGGGCTGCTCGGTCCGAATGGCGCGGGCAAGACGACATGCTTCTACATGGTCACCGGCCTCGTGCCGGTCGATCTCGGGCGCATCGAAATCGACGGGTTCGACATCACGGCGATGCCGATGTACCGGCGGGCGCGGCTCGGAATCGGATACCTGCCGCAGGAAGCCTCGATCTTCCGCGGCCTGTCGGTTGAAAACAACATCCGCGCCGTTCTCGAAGTCGTCGAGACCAGCCGCAAGGAGCGCGAACGGGCGCTCGACGCGCTGCTCGAGGAGTTCCACATCACCCATCTGCGCAAGGCGCCGTCGATGGCGCTTTCGGGCGGCGAGCGCCGGCGGCTCGAGATCGCCAGGGCGCTGGCGACGAAGCCGCTCTACATGCTGCTCGACGAGCCGTTCGCGGGCATCGATCCAATCGCGGTCGCCGATATCCAGCAGCTCGTCCGGCACTTGACGACACGCGGCATCGGCGTGCTCGTCACCGACCACAATGTGCGCGAAACCCTCAAGCTGATCGACCGCGCCTACATCATCCATGCCGGCGAAATCCTGAAGCATGGAACGGCGGACGACATCATCGCCGATTCCGACGTGCGCCGCCTCTACCTCGGCGAGGGGTTTACACTTTGATCACCATCTCCACCTTCGCCGCCGATTTCGATGCGCGGCGGGTCGAGATTTGCACGCCGATAAGGGTTCCCTAACCCGCGCGCCCTATCCATGCGACTTGACAGGCAAGAGCCGGGCCAGTTTCAATAGCGCCGTTCTCGACGGTCTCAGGGTCTGAAACGGCCTCGATCGCGTGCGTGGGTAGAGCAGGCTCTTATGGCACTTTCGGCGAAATTGCAGTTGCGCCAGTCACAATCGCTCGTGATGACGCCGCAATTGATGCAGTCGATCAAGCTGCTGCAGTTCACGCATCT
Source organism: uncultured Rhizobiaceae bacterium (assembly GCA_964244725.1). GTDB lineage: Bacteria > Pseudomonadota > Alphaproteobacteria > Rhizobiales > Rhizobiaceae > Kumtagia. The sequence continues at coordinate 35,572 of CAXTJQ010000001.1, read as the reverse complement.
CGAACTCGAACGATTCGTCGACGAAGAGATCGAACGCAACCCGCTGATCGAGCGGATCGACCCGCAGGACGACGCGGCGACGGACCAGCTGCAGAAGGACAAGGACGGCGACAGCGCGGAGGAGGACTGGTTCTCGCGCCAAAGCGCCGGCAGCGCGGAGACGATCGCCGACAGCCTCGACGCTTCGCTGGAAAACGTCTTCCCGGACGATCCGGGCGTCCGGCCGGCGCTCGGCCCCGACCTCACCGCGCAGTGGAAGTCCGCGTCGACCGGCGGCGGGGGCAGCGATGGCGAGGGTTTCGACCTGGAGGACATCGCGGCCGGCAAGCCGACGATGCGCGATCACGTCAACGAACAGATCGCATTCGCACTGCCCGGAGCGGCGCAAAGGCTGATCGCGCATGAACTGACCGACGATCTCGACGAGGCCGGCTATTTCCGCGGTAACGTGTTCGAGATCGCCGCGCGGCTCGGCGCGGAGGCGCGCGACGTGCAAGCCATCCTGGACCAATGCAAGCAGTTCGATCCGGCCGGCCTGTTCGCCGGAGGGCTGTCGGAATGTCTCGCGTTGCAGCTGTCGCGCCTCGACCGGCTCGATCCGGCCATGCGACGGCTGGTCGACAATCTCGAACTCCTGGCGCGGCGCGATTTCCAGGCGCTGAAACGCATCTGCGGCGTCGACGACGCCGACCTTCAGGACATGGTGGCCGAAATCCGCGCGCTCGACCCCAGGCCGGGGCACGCCTTCACCGGCGGGGTGGCCGATACGATCGTCCCCGACGTGTCGGTCAGGGCCGCAAGTGACGGGACCTGGACGGTGGAACTCAATCCGGACACCCTGCCTCGCGTGCTGGTCGACCAGATCTACTTCGCCCATGTCTCGCAGAGAGCCAAGAAGGGGCCCGAGCGCGATTTCCTGGCGGAGTGCCTGCAGAACGCGAACTGGCTCACCCGCAGCCTCGACCAGCGCGCCAAGACGATCCTCAAGGTCGCGTCCGAGATCGTCCGCCAGCAGGACGGCTTCCTGCTTAACGGGGTCCGCAGCCTGCGCCCGCTGAACCTGCGCACCATAGCCGACGCGATCGGCATGCATGAATCCACCGTGAGCCGCGTGACCAGCAACAAATACATGCTGACGCCGCGCGGCGTGTTCGAACTGCGCTATTTCTTCACGGCGTCGATCGCGGCCTCGGGCGGGGGGGAAGCCCATTCGTCGGAAGCCGTGCGCGACCGCATCCGCCGCATGATCGAGGGCGAACGGCCGGTCGACGTCCTCTCCGACGACACGATCGTGGACAGGCTGCGCGAGAGCGGGGTCGACATCGCGCGCCGCACGGTAGCCAAATATCGCGAGGGCATGAACATTCCCTCCTCGGTGCGGCGCCGGCGCGAAAAACGGGCGCTGAGCGCGGCGGGGCGCTGAGCGCAACGGCTCCCGAACTTGAAATGCCGTGCGGCTTCGGTCGATTGACAAGGCCGGATGAAGCCACTAGAAGCCCGCGCCCATGGGCCGGGATGACGCCTCGATAGGCTCCATCGGAAGACCTGCCTGGATTATCGCGTAGCATCGGCGGGTGAATGGCGTTAAAGCGCTGTCACGCTTGTGCGGGCCGGCGGCGGGTATAAACTCCGGTAGGTCGACGTCTCGAGCAGAAGGTAGGCGACCCAATGAGCTTGCGCATTTCCGGCAAACACATGGATGTGGGCGACGCATTCCGCACGCGGATCGAAACCCGGATCGGGGAAGCCATCCAGAAATATTTCGACGGCGGGTTCACGGGTCATGTCAACGTCTCCAAATCCGGCTCCCGCTTCAGCGCCGATTGCATGATATCGCTCGACAGCGGCGTCGCGCTGCAGGCGACGAGCGACGCGCAGGACCCTCATGTCGCCTTCGACGGAGCGGCGGAGCGTCTCGAGAAGCGGCTGCGGCGCTACAAGCGGCGATTGAAGTCGCGGAATTTCGGCGGCGTCAACGGCGCCAGCGTCGATATCGCCTACACGGTCGTGGCGGCATTCGACGAGGATGACGACGAGGAACTCGACGAGGACTACGCGCCGGCGATCGTCGCCGAATCGACCATGTCGCTGCGGACCATGTCGGTGGCGTCCGCGGTCATCGAGCTGGACACCAAGGATAGCCCGGTCTTCGTCTTCCGCAACGCCGGCAGCGACGCCGTAAACATCGTCTATCGCCGGCCCGACGGCAATATCGGCTGGATCGACCCCTCCACCGCGCGAGCCGCCCAGGCTTGATCACCCGCGCCGACGCCGACTTATCGGCCGGCCGGCTGGTGTCGAACAAGGATTTTGACATGGATCTCAGCGATCTCGTTCAGGTTTCGGCGATCCTGCCGAACCTGAAGGCGAACTCGAAAAAGCAATTGCTGCAACTGCTGGCCGAGCGCGCCGCCAGCGTCACCGGCATCGCCGAACGCGAGATTTTCGACACCGTGCTGCATCGCGAGAAACTCGGCTCCACCGGGGTCGGCAACGGCATTGCCATTCCCCACGGCAAGCTTCCGGCCGCCAAACGGATCACCGGGGTTTTCGCACGGCTCGATCATCCCGTCGATTTCGAGGCGCTGGACGACCAGCCGGTCGACCTTGTGTTTCTGCTCCTGGCGCCGGAGGGAGCGGGCGCCGATCATCTCAAGGCGCTGTCGCGGATCGCTCGCGTGCTACGCGATCCCGAAACGGTGGCCAAGGTTCGCGGCACGCACGACGCGTCGGCCATTCATGCGCTGCTCGCCACCGCGCCGGCCTCCCACGCCGCGTGATCCGACCGACGCCGAGAAGCAGCCGTCAGTGAAGCGCGACGGGAACCAGATGGTTTTCGATCGCCCCGGCGAGAGCGCTGTCGCGCTCGTCCGAAAGCAGGATCGGACGCCCATTGGCCGCGAACAGGGCCCATAGCCGCAAGCCCGATTCGATCTCGGGCAGACCGGGAAACTTGCCTTTGAGTTCGTCGCTGCCGATCTCGCGGAGATAGGCCACGGTGCCTTCGCCGAGATGGGCAAGATCGGCTTTCGTCACGACCGGCCTGATTTCGCTATTCGTCATTGTAGCCTCCTGCTTGCGGGCGTCGGTCCGACCAACCCGCCAAAGAGCTTCGATCCGGCGTCGACAGGGTCAGTCTTTCACCGAAATGTTGATTTTCCGTACCAGCCGCTCGGGTTGCGGCCGCTCCAGATCGATAGACAGCAAACCGTTCTTAAGGTCCGCCGACAGCACGCGCATGCCATCCGCCAGCACGAAGGCCCGCTGAAACTGACGCGCGGCGATGCCCCGGTGGATGAAGTCGCGCTCCGCTTCTTCTCGCTGCCGGCCGCGAACGACGAGCTGGTTCTCTTCGGTGACAACTTCGAGATCCTCGTCGCAGAAACCCGCCACGGCGAGCGTGATCCGCAGCAGGTCAGGCCGCTCGCCATCCGCGCGCACGCGCTCGATGTTATAGGGCGGGTAGCCGTCGCCGGACTTCGCCAGACGCTCGATCGTCTTTTCCACCGCATCGAAGCCCAGCAGGAGCGGGCTCGAAAATGGCGCCATGCGGGTCATGTTACACTGTCCTCATCGAGCGACATACGCGGGAAGAATCCAAGTGGCATTCTTCCTGTCGACGGATATGGTCCGCCGCGCACGCGACTTCAAGCGTTCGAATCGGACCCCGCCGCAAGGACAAGCAATGCCCGCACCACGCAAGATCATCATCGACACGGACCCGGGACAGGACGATGCCGTGGCGATCCTGCTCGCGCTTGCGAGCCCGGAACTCGACGTGCTCGGGCTGACGGCGGTGGCGGGCAACGTGCCGCTGCGCCTGACCGAGAAGAACGCCATGAAAATCTGCGAATTGGCGGGCAGGCCCGACATTAGGGTCTTTTCGGGCGCGATCCGTCCCCTGGCCCGAACGCTTGTCACGGCCGAGGAGGTTCATGGCCAGAGCGGTCTGAACGGCCCGGAACTGCCCGAGCCGACGATGACGCTGCAGACGCAATATGCCGTCGATTTTATCGTCGAAACCCTGATGGCCGAGGCGCCGGGAAGCGTTACGCTTTGCCCGCTCGGGCCGCTGACCAATGTCGCGCTGGCGCTGATCCGCGAGCCGCGCATCGCGCCGCGCATCCGTGAAATCGTGCTGATGGGCGGCGCGCTGTTCGAGGGCGGCAACGTCACGCCGACCGCCGAGTTCAACATCTATGTCGATCCGCAGGCGGCCGATGTCGTCCTGCACAGCGGAGTCGGGATCGTCATGATGCCGCTCGACGTGACGCATAAGGCGCTGACGACGGCCAAACGCATCGCGGCATTTCGCGCGCTGGGCAACAGGGTCGGCGTGGCGACGGCGCAGATGCTAGAATTCTTCGAGCGATTCGACGAAGCGAAATACGGCACGGACGGCGGTCCGCTGCACGACCCTTGCGTGATCGCCTATCTGCTGCAGCCGGAGCTGTTCGGGGGGCGACACATCAATGTCAGCGTCGAGACCGCGTCGGAACTGACCATGGGCATGACCGTGGCCGACTGGTGGGGCGTGACCAAGCGCGAGAAGAACGTCACCTACATGCGCGACATCGATCATGATGGCTTCTTCGCGCTGCTGACTGAGAGGCTTGGCCGTCTGCCCTGACGGTCGGCGGATCAGTTTATGGTCGGCGGAAGCCCGTCGGCCCGCCGTAAAGATATCCGATCCGACCGATGGCCTGGCGAAGATTTTCGCGCGAGACCAGCATCGTATGGCCGCTCGCATGAAGGATCGTTTCCGGATCGGTAACGATGGCGACATGACCCTTCCAGAAGACGAGGTCGCCGCGCATGAGACCGTCCATGTCGGCTCCGGGCTCGAGCGGCGCGCCGATCGTGGCGGCTTGCATGTCGGAATCGCGCAGCACGACGCGCCCGGCCATGCGCATTGACAATTGCACCAGTCCCGAGCAATCGATGCCGAAACCCGAAACGCCACCCCATAGGTAGGGCGTGTTCAACATCGTCTCGGCGACCGCCACGTAGTCGTCGGCCCGCGAGTCGATCGCGCGCAGATGCCTTTCGATCACCGCCCCGCCGGAAGCGAGGCGCGCGTAGTGCGTTCCGCGCGTTTCCGCGTAGCCTGTTACGGCAACGCGGCTGCCGAGCGACAGCATGCCCGTGATTGGAAAGCGCAAATCGGCGTCAGGGTAAAGGAAGGTGCGTGGAACCTGGACGACATGGGTCGTCTCGGATTCAGGGGCGGCGAGATCGCTCTCGCGGACGTAGCCGACATAGCCGTCGTCAAGCGATTGCACCCACGCGAACCCGCCGGCGCGATCGAAAACTTCCACCAACCCGCCGCCGAGAAGCTGCGTGCTGAGCCCGGCCCCGGCGCGCGGCGCCGGCAGCATGTCGGCCACCGGCACGGCAATCCGCGCGTCGATCCCCGCGACGAAGCGGTCGGCAACGACCTTCCCCCGCAGCCGGCGGTCGGCGAGGTCGGAGCGGTACGCATGCAGGCGTGGGTCGTGGATGGTCAAATCGCCTTCCTCTCGGGATTGTCTTTCGCGAAAGCCGACATCATCGAGCCTAAACCTTGCAGCTTGGTTCAGCGGCATCATCAGCTGCCGTAACGCCCGGCGATGACATGCTCCAGCGCCCGGATCGCCTGCGCCTCGCCGCCGGCCGGCCCTTCCGGCCGATCGCCGGCGGCCCAGCCGAAAATGTCGAAATGCACCCAGCTCCGCGTCCGCTCGACGAAGCGCTTCAAGAACAGCGCGGCGGTGATCGAGCCGGCGAAACCGTCAGTCGTGACGTTGTTCAGATCGGCGATCCCGGACGCGAGCCTGACGTCGTACGGCTTCCAGAGCGGCATGCGCCAGATCGGGTCCTGGGTCGCCACGGACGCTTCGGCAAGGCTTGCCGCAAGCGTGTCGTCATCGGTGTAGAAGGGCGGCAGGTCGGGGCCGAGCGCGACGCGGGCGGCGCCGGTCAGCGTCGCCATGTCGACCAGGAGATCCGGCTGCTCCTCGTCCGCCAGGGCCAGCGCGTCGGCCAAGATCAGGCGTCCCTCGGCGTCGGTGTTGCCGATCTCCACCGTCAGCCCCTTGCGACTGCGCAGGACGTCGCCGGGCCGGAAGGCGTTGCCGGCAATCGCGTTCTCGACCGCAGGGATCAGTACGCGCAGGCGAATGTCGAGGCGCGCCGCCATCAGCATCGACGCCAGTCCGAGGACATTGGCCGCCCCGCCCATGTCCTTCTTCATCAGGAGCATGCCGCTCGACGGTTTGATGTCGAGGCCGCCGGTGTCGAAGCAGACGCCCTTGCCGACCAGCGTCACCTTACGCGCATCCGGGCGTCCCCAGGTGAAATCGATCAGGCGCGGCGCGACGGCCGAGGCGCGGCCGACCGCATGGATCATGGGAAAATTGGCGTCGAGCAGCGCATCGCCAGCCGTCACATCGACGATTGCGCCATGACCGCCGGCAAGCGCGCGCGCCGCCTGCTCGAGGTCGTCCGGTCCCATGTCGTTGGTCGGCGTATTGACCAGGTCGCGGACGAGAAAGATGGCCGCCACGCGACGCGCCAGCGCCTCCCGATCGACGCCGTCCGGCAACGCGACGCGAAGCGCCTTGCCGGGCTTCTTTCCATAGCGGGTGAAGACGTAGCCGCCGAGCGCCAGGCCAAGGGAGGCGAGATCGGGCTGTGCCGGCGGTTCAACGAAATGCCAGTCGCCCTCAGGCAAAGATTTGGCGAGCGCGCCGAAGGCGAGCGCGCCGCCGGACGGCTCTGTGCCGAACAACGCGCCGCCGACCCCGCCTTGCGCGTCCGGGAAAACGAGGATCTTGCCCGGCTCGCCGACAAACCCGTTGGCTTTCGCCCAGCCGCTCGCGGCGGGCGGCAGGGCGTCCGCATCGAGGTCCTTCGCCGGGGCGAGGTGGATCGGCCGCGATCGATCGGCGCGCGTCTCCAGGAACTCGACAAGCATGGCTTCGTCCAATCTTCGAAGGAGCGGCCGCAAGTTCGCCCGAACGCCCCGCTGCTTTATCCGATTTCGTTTCGCCAATTCAAGGCGGCCCGACACGGGAACCGACGCTCGCCATTAACCATGCATTAGGGTTAACGGAATATTTCTGGCAAGGCAGATAGCGGCGTGACGCGCCGCGCGCGGTCAGGGACCAGCCTCGATGAGCCATCGCACGCAAACCTCCTTCCATCGCTCCCGCATTGCCGGCGCGGCTCTCGCCCTGGGGTTCACGGCGGCGGTTTCAGGTTGTGGCACATCGCGCGAAACGACAGGCTCGATCGCGCGCGCGGATACCGGCGGCGCAGTCGACCGGATGTCCGAAAAGGAACTGGGTTCGACGGGCGCGGCGCTCGGCAAGCAATATGTCCGCGACACCAAGAACAAGCCGGTGGCGCTGCGCTACGCCGACCTGCTGCAACGCCAGGGCAATGCCGACCAGGCGCTGGCCGTGATGCGCAAGCTCGCGATCGACCTGCCGCAGGATCGCGAGGTGCTCGCCGCCTACGGCAAGTCGCTTGCCGGCGTCGGACAATTGAAGCCCGCGCTGGACGCGGTGCGCCGGGCGCAAACGCCCGAATATCCGGACTGGAAGCTCTATTCGGCCGAAGGGGCGATTCTCGACCAACTCGGCGAAAAGGGCGAGGCGCGAAACCTTTACCGCAAGGCGCTCGACCTGAAGGCCAACGAACCCTCCGTCCTGTCCAATCTCGGCATGTCCTACGTGCTCGACGGCGACCTCAAGACCGCCGAGACCTATCTGCGGACGGCAAGCGAGCAGGCCAACGCCGACAGCCGCGTGCGCCAAAATCTCGCGCTGGTCGTCGGGCTGCAAGGTCGCTTCCAGGAGGCCGAACTGATCGCCAGCCACGAACTGTCCCCCGCCCAGGCGCAGGCCAATGTCGCCTATCTGCGCAGCATGCTGGCGCAGCAGAACGCCTGGAGCCAGCTCAAGGCCGAAGACAAGGGCAAGCCTTCGACGAACTGAGTTCGGCGCGGCTCCCGTCATCTGCCTGTCCGGCAATCCGATCGCGAAGGCCCGCCAGCCGGTGGGCCTTTTGCATGGACGTCATGATCCAGTCCACCCGGGCGCGAGGCCCAAGCGACCAAGCAAAAAAAGCGCGCCCCGATCTGACTCGAGGCGCGCACACGATCTCTTTTTCGATGTCGATCGGTACCGTCTACTCGCTCGATGAACTGCTGCTTCCCTTGTCGCCGAAGATGCCGCGCTTGCTGACGGTAATGCCGGCGGGGCCGAGGATGATCACGAACAGAACGGGCAGGAAGAAAAGGATCATCGGGACGGTGAGTTTCGGCGGCAGGGCGGCGGCCTTCTTCTCGGCCTCGTTCATGCGCATGTCGCGGCTTTCGGCCGCAAGCACGCGCAGCGCATGGGCGACGGGCGTTCCATATCGTTCCGCCTGGACGAGCGCCTGCGAGACAGACTTGACCGATTCGAGGCCGGTCCGGTTGACCAAGTTCTCATAGGCCTGACGGCGTTCCTGCAGGTAGGACAGTTCCGCGTTGGTGAGCACGAGTTCTTCGGCCAGCGGGATCGACTGCGAACCGATCTCGGCGGCCACGCGGTGCATCGCCGCTTCGACCGACATGCCCGATTCGACGCAGATCAACATGAGGTCGAGCGCGTCGGGCCAGGCCCGCTGGATGGATTTCTTGCGCTTCGTGGCGCGATTGCTGACATAAAGCACCGGCGCGTAGAAGCCCGCATAGGCGACCACGACGCTGACGAACAGCTTGACGGGAGTCGGCTGTTCGGGCAGGCCGCCGAGCATGAAGAGATAGACGAGCGCCAGCCCCAGGAAGACGAAGGGCAATACGAGCCGGAAAAACAGGAATTTTGTAAGCGGGTTTTGGCCGCGGAAACCCGCGACCTTGAGCTTCTTCATCGTGTTCTCGTCGGCGAGCGCGCGGCGCAGGTCGAGCCGGTCGACGATGTTGCGCATGCCGGTGCTTCCCTGAACCTCGCGCAGGCCCTTGCGGCGGCGGTCGGATTCGGCGGCGAGACGGGCGCGCTGCTTGGCGCGCAGTTCGTCGCGTTCCAGCGCGACGCTCTTCATGCGCGATTTGAGCACGTTGCCCCCGAAAGACGGGATCAGCGTGAACAGCGTGGCGAAGACCGCGACGGCGACAAGCACCGCCATGAGGAAGGCCGGATCGGTAATCGTCTTGGCGACGTGGTCGGTCATGGCGTCAGACCTCGAAATTCATCATCGATTTCATCACGAAGATGCCGATGCTCATCCAGATGGCGGACGCACCGAGAAGGATATTGCCGGTGGTCGTCGTGAACAGCGGCGTGATGTAGGTCGGGCTGGACAGGTAGACCAAGGTGGCGACGATGATCGGCAGGGCGCCGATGATCGCAGCGGACGCCTTGGCTTCCATCGACAGGGCCTGAACCTTGGCCTTCATCTTCTTGCGGTCGCGCAGCACGCGCGAAAGGTTGCCAAGGGCTTCGGACAAATTACCGCCCGCCTGAGCCTGAATCTGAATGACGATGCCGAAGAATCCGGCTTCCGGGCATGGCATGCTCTCGGTCATGCGCATGGATGCTTCCGGTATCGACATGCCGATCTGCTGCGCCTCGACAATACGCCGGAATTCGCCCTTGACCGGTTCCGACGCCTCGTTGGCGATCAGCCTGATGCCGTCGTTGAGGGGCAGGCCCGATTTGACGGCGCGCACGATCACGTCGAGCGCATTGGGAAACTCGTTCAGGAACATCTTGACGCGCCGCTTGCGCGCGAAGCCGACGAACCAGCGCGGAAAGCCGAAAGCGCCGATGAGCAGCAGGCCCGGCAGCACGTAAAGCGGCGCGCCGACGAAAAAGCCCGCGGCGGTCATGACCAGCGCGCAAATGGCCGAATAGATGTAGAAGCGTTCGACGGTGACGGTCAGGCCCGCCTGCTTGAGCTGGATGCGCAGCGGCGGCTTGCGGACGTTGACGTCGCGAACCTTCTGCTTGTCGTCGATCTCCTTAAGAGAGGTCTGCACGGATTTGCGCCGCTTGGCGATCTCGGCCTGCTTTTCCGACGCCGCCTTGACCGCGGAGCGGTCGGTGTCGGCGCGCTTGATGGTCTGCAGGCGCCGGTCGGACGTCTGTTCGGACGCGATCCTGTTGAACAGGAAGGCGTAGGCGAGCGCGCCGGCGCACAGGCCGGCGAGCGCGATAAACGCCAAGGTGGTGCCGTCCAAGCCGAACATCGCGAGCCTCTTCGTTCCTGTTATGGGGCTGCCGCGCGGCCGCCCGACGTGGCGGCGAGCAATCCCGCCCGGCGAGCAGGCCCTGTCAGTCCGCCCGCTTTTCCATGGCTTCGAGGGCCGCCGCCAGGCGCGCCTCCTCGTTGTAGTAGCGGGCGCGCTCCCAGAATTTGGGACGGCCGACGCCGGTCGAGACGTGTTCGCCCGTCAGCCTGCCGTTCGCATCCTCGCCCTTGATATTGTAGAGGACGATATCCTGCGTAATGATCACGTCGCCTTCCATGCCCAGCACCTCGGTGATGTGGGTGATGCGGCGCGAACCGTCGCGAAGGCGGGTCGCCTGGATGATCACGTCGATCGAGCCGACGATAATCTCGCGCACCGTCCTTTGCGGCAGCGAGAAGCCGCCCATCGCGATCATCGCCTCCATGCGGTTGAGGCATTCGCGCGGGCTGTTGGAGTGGATCGTGCCCATCGAGCCGTCGTGGCCGGTGTTCATTGCCTGGAGAAGGTCGAACACTTCCGGTCCGCGCACCTCGCCGACGATGATCCGCTCGGGACGCATGCGCAGGCAGTTCTTGACGAGGTCGCGCATCGTGATCGTGCCCTCGCCCTCGAGATTGGGCGGACGGGTTTCGAGGCGCACGACATGCGGCTGCTGCAACTGCAACTCGGCCGAGTCCTCGCAGGTGATGATGCGCTCGTCGCGGTCGATGTAGTTGGTCAGGCAGTTGAGCAACGTCGTCTTGCCCGAGCCGGTGCCGCCCGAGATGACGATGTTGCAGCGAACGCGGCCGATGATCTTCAGCACCTCGGCGCCTTGCGGCGAGATCGCGCCGAACTTGACCAGCTGGTCTAGCGTCAGCTTGTCCTTCTTGAACTTGCGGATGGTGAGCGCGGCGCCGTCGATGGCGAGCGGCGGGGCGATGACGTTGACGCGCGAGCCGTCGGGCAGGCGCGCGTCGCAGATCGGGCTCGATTCGTCGACGCGCCGGCCGACCTGGCTGACGATGCGCTGGCAGATGTTGAGCAACTGCTGGTTGTCGCGGAAGCGGATGCCGGTCTGCTCGACCTTGCCGTTGACCTCGATGAAGACATGCTTCGACCCGTTGACCATGATGTCGGCGATGTCGTCGCGCGCCAGCAGCGGCTCGAGCGGGCCGTAACCCAGCACGTCGTTGCAGATGTCCTCGAGCAGTTCCTCCTGCTCGGAGATTGACATGACGAAATTCTTGATCGCGATGATGTCGTTGACGATATCGCGAATTTCCTCGCGCGCGCTGTCGGCGTCGAGCTTGGCGAGCTGCGAGAGGTCGATCGTGTCGATCAGGGCGGAGAAGACCTGCGACTTGGTGTCATAGTAGGTCTCGCTCTTCTCGCGCTGCGCCGCGGCCTTGGGAGCCGGCGCGGCGCTGCCGCTCGACGAGCGCGGCGTCTGGGAGGTCTGCACGGGTCGAGCGTCGGCCTGCGGTCGAGCCGGCAAGGTCGCCACGTCGCCGCCCTTGGGCGACGGAGGGGCCGTCGGAACGGGTGCGCGGAGCTCGGGCTTGACCCGGGTCGCGTCGTCGCTGCCTCTTCTTCCAAACATGATCGTCTACCGCTTTCCGCCGCGAACAGTCACTTCTTGCGCCTGAGTTTGCCGAGCATTCCAGACAGGCCTGGCTTGGCCTTAGCCTTGATCTCGCTGCGTCCCGTCAGGACATGGGCGATCTCGTTGATCGCGGCGACCGTCGGGTGCTTGGCGTCCATCTCGCCCAGCATCCGGCCGTTGTTGGCGGCATTGCCGAACAATTGCGGATCGAACGGGATGATGCTCATCGGCGAGATGCCGAGCGGCCCGGAGAAATCGGCGATCGCGATTTCCGTGCGCTTGGGCACGCCGCTCTGGTTGATGATCAGCTTGGGCATCGCATCGTTGGGCCGCAGCTTCTTCAGCATGTCGACAAGATTCTTGGTGTTGCGCAGGTTGGCGAGCTCGGGCGTTGCGGTGATCACGATCTCGTCTGCCTGGATCAGCGTGTGCTTGCTCCAGCCGGTCCAGACATGCGGCATGTCGAGCACCAGCAGCGGGGCGCTGCGTTGCGCGACCTCGATGACCGCGGTGAACGCCTCGTCGTCGAAATCATAGACCCGGTCGAGCGTCGATGGCGCCGCCAGCAGCGACAGCTTCTCGGCGCACTGGGCGAGCAGCCGGTCGAGATAGACCTCGTCGATGCGCTCGGGTGAAAACACCGCTTCGGCGATGCCCTGCGCGGGATCCTGGTCGAAATTGATGTTGGCCGTCCCGAAAGCCAGGTCCAGGTCGGCGACGACGACTTCGGTATTGAAGAGGCTCGACATCGCCCATGCGACGTTGTGCGAGATCGTCGACGACCCGACGCCGCCTTTGGCGCCGATGAAAGCGATCGAGCGGCCGATCGGCTCGGCTTCCGGATCGACGAAAATCGAGGCGATCACGCCGACGATGTCGGCGATCGAGATCGGCGCCACCATGTATTCGGAGATGCCGTTCTTAACCAGGTCGCGGTAGAGGGCGACGTCGTTGTAGTGGCCGATGACAACCACCTTGGTGCTCGGGTCGCAGAATTCGGCGAGCTGGCCGAGTTCCTCGAGCAGCTGGCGCGGTTCGCTGCGCGATTCCACAATGATCAAATTGGGTGTGGGCGTGGTCTGGTAGAGTTCGACCGCCGTCGCGATCCCGCCCATATGCAGCTTGAGATGCGCCTTGGACATGCGGCGGTCCTCGCCGGCGCGCTCGATCGGCACGGCGATGCCGTCCGTTTCGCAAAACGCCTGGATCGACACCCTCGGAACCGGGCGGAGGGAATGCATGTCCTCGACATCGCGCGCCGCCGCATGGCGGGCGTCCAGATCGGGGTCGTAGGCCAGATTGCTCATTTCAGTCGCCTTCAGGTTCGATCGGGCGGAAAATCAGGACGGTCAGTACTCGACTTCCGAGTTCGTGGTGTCGGACGGAAGCCGGTATTGATCGATGACCCCGCTCCGCTTCTCGGCATCGATCTCGGACATCTTGCGCGGACCCAGAAGATCGGCCGGATTGGCGATCTGCGCGGCGAGGTTGTTCTGCGACGAGCAGCCATAGTCGGTGTAGTGCTTGTTCTCGTCGGTATCGCCGATGTTGGCGGTCCAGCGCCCGCATTTGTTGGTCTGCGCTTTCATGGCCGTGTACATCACGCGCACCGGCGCCGAGGCTTCAACCGATTCGGCCTGATAGGACGCGACGACGATGCGGTCCGACGGCACGCCGTATTTGCGGGCATAGTGGGCGAAATCGCTTCCTGCCGCAGAGGCGGCGACCTCGTTGTAGGAACCGGTCGGCACCAGGATGCTGAGCACCGGCGAGGCGCTGCGGTCGTAGTCGCTGAGGAAGCCGCCGAGCGCCACGCGCTGGGTCCTGGTCATGCCGCGCTCGCTCGCGCCGACCGGAAGGTCGATGACCTGCTCCTTCTCGGCGATCACGATCGGATGGCTGGTGCGGTAGTCGTCGGGGATCGCGCCGACCGTCACGCTGTCGTGGCCATTCATGGTGCAGCCGGCGAGCAAAACGACCGCGGCCGCCGCGCCTAGCGTTAAGGTCCGCCTACGCAATAGCTTCAAGGGTCTGCTCTCGTCGCGAGCCTTCATAGCCGTCCTCGTCGTGGTCCCGTTCATGGCTGTCGCCCCGCTCATTTGTAGATGTAGCCGACCATGCCGTGATACTGGCCGTCGGGCTTGTCTGTTTTCATGGTGCCGTAGACCCGATTGAGCTGGCCCAGGAACATGCCCGCGCCATCGCTTGCCGCGTTGAAATTGTCGTCGGGCTTGGCAAGTTCGTTGCGCGCCACCGGCTTGACCAGATAGGGCGTGATGAGCACCACGAGTTCGGTCTCGTTGCGGACGAAATCCCGGCTGCGGAACAGGGCCCCGAGCACCGGAATCTTCGATATTCCCGGAAGCCCCTGCACGGCCTGGCGCACATCGTCGCGCACCAGACCCGCGATCATCATCGACCCGCCCGACGGCATCTCGACGGTCGTGTCGGCGAGGCGCTTGCGGATCGAGAGCATGTTGGTGCCGGGCATGTTGTTGCGCGGCTCGAAAATGCCGCCGAACAGGCCCGGGCTCTTGCGTGTCGGACCACCCTCGAAGATCACCGATCCTTCGGTAGTCGGCTCGGACACCGATGTCCGCACCTTGAGGCTGATGCGGCCTGGCGACAGGACGACCGGGACGAATTCCAGGCCGATGCCGTATTCCAGCTTCTGAACCTCGTAGGTGACTTGCCCGGTCTGGTTATCGTCGGACTGGGCGCTGGTGCGGCCCGTGACGAGGTTAAATTCGCCACCGACCTTGAACGTCGCCTTCTCGCCGGAGACCGCCGTGAGCGACGGTTCGGCCAAGGTCTTCATGACGCCCGCCTGCTCCATCGCGTTGATGTAGCCATCGATGTTCGATGTGCCGAACGCCACGCCGCTGGCGGAGAGCGGTTTGCCCAGGCCATAGGAATTTTCCGCCAGCGCGCCCCAGCTAATGCCGTTCGAATTGCCGCCCCCGATCAGGTTCACCCCGAGCTGCTTCATGACCGTGCGGCTGACCTCGGCGACGGTGACCTTCAGCATGACCTGGTCTTCGCCGATGATCTGCAGCAAGTTGACGATCTGGCTGGTGCGGCGCTGATTGTCCGGATTGTCGATCGCCACGCCGCTGTCGCCCGAGCCGCCGGAAGCGGTTTGCGAATACTGGCCGGTCGTCGCTTCACCGCCGCTGACGAAGATCCTGGCGAGATCGACGGCGCGCTTGGCGTCGAGCGGCGTCTCGACCGTGCCCGACAGGACCACGTTGTCGTTCAAGAGTTCGACGGTGATGTCGGCGGTCGGGATGAAGCGCTTGATATAGTCCTCGAGACCCGCGACATCGCGTTCGACCTTGAGGTCGAGGCTGGCGATCTGCTCGCCGTTGGGTCCGAAGACGAAGATGTTGGTCTGGCCGACGGCCTTGCCGAACAAATAGATGCGGCGGGCGGTCCGGGTGACGGCGTCCGCGACGGCCGGGTTGGCGACGAGAATGTCGTAGGCGTCGGTCGGCAGGTCGATCACGATCGACTTGTTCAGGCCGAGATCGACGGCCTGGCTGTTTCCGGTCGACGGGCCGACCTGGACGCGGGCGGAACCCGCGTAGGCCACCGTCAGTCCGGACAATCCCGTGCTGGTCGTCAGGACCGCGCAAGCGAGTACAAGCGAAGTCGCCTTGCGGAGCGTTTTCATGGGAACCCCAAATTTGCCGGTCGCGGCGGGCTGGTCGACAGTTGATCTCATTTCTTTGACCCCACTTCCGAAATTTCACCGGATTTGATGAGGCGGACGGTTCCACGCTTGCCGTTGCCCGAAACCAGGTAGTCGGCCTGGTCGGTGGGAACTTCCTGCGCGTCGGCGACCGAGCGCAGGGAGAGGGAGAGGCGATCGGCCATCTGCTGGGCCACGGTGATGATCTCAGCCTGCTGCGGCGTCAGTTCGAGCGTCGCGGTCTGGCCGACCTTGACCTTCTTGCCTTCCTCATCCTCCTGGATGGTCTGGTCGATCGCCAGGACCTTGATGTTTTTGAGGATGGTCTCGGTGGTGAAGCCGGTCGCGGTGCCGCCTTCCTGGCGCCGGGTCATGATGACATCGACGAAATCGTTGGGCAGGATGAAGCCGCCCGCCGACGTATCGGCAGAAATCGCGGTGGCGATGGCCCGATGGCCGGACGGCAGGATGGAGGACATGAAGCTCTGCCCGTTGCCGACCAGCTTCGACTTGCGCACCGGTTCGCCGCTGTAGATCGGCACCCGGGCGATCGCCTGCTTCATGTCCTCGACGGCGTTCGGCTCGCTTGCCTTGGTGATATATCCGTCGGTCACGCCGCTCGACGGCCATTGCTGCCAGTCGATCTGATCGGCCAGCGTCCCGCCCATGGGCACGTCGGCGGACGCCACCAGCACTTCCGTCAGAGCGAGCGACGGCTGGGCCGGCGCCTGATCGACGATCACTTCCGCCGGCGGCGGCGTCGCCATGTTCTTGGCGACGTAGCCCGCGCCACCGGCCGCGGCTACCGCCACCCCCAGAATAATCAGTCGCGATGCAGCCATCTGTCGGAACCCCGCACGTGCCTTTTCTTCAAGCCGTGGCGGAGATTGCATCGGGAATCGTCAAATTAAAGTTAACGCAATCCGAAGGGTCGTGATTAATTTAAGGTTTAGGGAAATGCCGCAACCGGGACCAACGCGTCGCCCGGCGCCGTCAGTGGCCGGCGAGACGCTGCAGGGCCCATAGCATCAGCGGCGATTCGGGGTAGGCGTAAAGTCCGCCCATGCCGAGCGCGATGCCGTACGGCACGCCCTTCTGCGCGTCGGTGAAATTGCGCAAAAACAGATTGTGTCCGGTAAACGCCGAAAGCGGCGATTTGCGGTAGGCGAGGATCAGCACCGTCAACAGGCCGCCCAGAAAAGCCGAGGCCACCAAGTAGTGCAGCAGCGGAAAGCCCATGCCCATGTAGAGCGCCGTCGCGGCCAGGAGTTTGGCGTCGCCGCCGCCCATGCCGCCGAGCGCGAACAGGGAGAACGTCACCAGCAGCACGGAGAAAGCCGCCGCGAAATGCCAGGCATAGGCGGACCATTCCATGCCGGTGAACGGCGCGACGAGCGCGAAAGCAAGCGCCAGGATGACAGGCACCCGGTTGGCGATGGTCATCGACAGCGTATCGGAAACCGCCGCGAACGCCATGCAGAACGGAAACACGACGACAATCAGGGCGACGATCATGGAGGCGACTTCCTCGGTTCGCAACGGACGGGCAAAGTGTCGTCGCCTTCCATTAAATGTCGGTGACCGACGATGTCGGATTCGCCGGGACGCAGAAAAAAGGCCGCTCCTTGTGGGAACAGCCCTTTTCCAGAACCAAAACCAAGCGGACCGCGGCCCGCTCGTATTACGTGAGCTTGTTGGCGATCTGGTTGAACTTTGCGTTCAGGTTGTTGCCGAGCGCGCCGGCGCCGACGATGATCGCCAGGGCGACCAGAGCGGCGATCAGGCCGTATTCGATTGCAGTTGCGCCGGACTCGTCGTTTACGAAACGTGCGAAAAGCTTGTTCATTTGAGGATCCTTCACTCCACGTGTTACAGCATGTCCGTCAACATTCTGAGTGGTTGATCGGATGGACAAACCCTAGCGCGAAGCTCTTTCGTCCCGCTTAACAAATAGCCTTACCGAATGCTTTCCGCATGAAGTCATCGTCCATGGTTAACGCCATGTAAGACGGGATCGCGCAAAATTCACGAAGTCGAGCGCGCATCATATCTTGTCGACGCACGGCCCAGCCGGTCCGAGAACGTGATTCCGTTTAACCGTTGGTTCACCAATATCGTACATCGTCCGTAAGATATGACGCCCTTGGGGAAAACCATGACCAGTCGCAGACACGCATTGTCCCTCGCCGCCATGATTGGCGGCCTCGTCGCCGGGACGACCTTCACCGCGGTGGCCGGCTCCGGCATCGAGGTCATCATGAACCAGGCCAAGATCGTCAAGCTTGCCCGGCCGGCCGACACGATCGTGGTCGGCAATCCGGCGATCGCCGATGCGTCGGTGCAGGACGCCACGACGCTCGTGCTCACGGGCAAGGGCTTCGGCGTGACGAACCTTGTCGTTCTGGACGATACGGGCGCTCCGATCGTCGACGAGCAGGTCGTCGTGGGCCGCCAGACCGCGTCGTCGGTGCGCATCTACCGCCGCGCCCAGACGCAGACGCTGTCCTGCACGCCGTTCTGCGAAAGCGCCTACAAGAGCGAAGCCGAGAAGACCTCGGAGGCCGAAGCGAGCGCGGCGCAATAGCGATCGACGGGCAATCGCGGCGTTCATGGTCAACGCGCCGTGAACACGCGACCCCGATTTCAACCAATCGCCAAAACGGGACATCAACACGTTCGCGCTATGGTGCGTCTCCATCGAGTTCCGAGAGGCGAATAATCCCATGAGCTCCCTTCGTCAGACCGCGAACGATCGCAACGCGAAACCTGGCGGTCCCTTTCGCCGTTTCGCGCGCAACCAGCGCGGCGCGACCGTGGTCGAGTTCGGCATTCTCGCGCTTCCGTTCATGCTGTTGATTTTCGCCATCATGGAGAGCTGCATTTCCTTTGCCGGACAGCAAATCCTGGCGAACGCCGCCGACGACGTCGCGCGTCAATTGCGGACGGGGCAGATTCCGGCGGCGGACATGACCGAAGCCAAGCTGAAAACGATGATCTGCGCCGACCTCAGCATGATCGTCGCCAGCGGCTGTCCCGATTTGCTCGTCGACCTTCGGCAGTACGACACCTTTGCCGACGCAGCGCTGGTCAAGGTCAAATATACCGGCGACAACGACATCGACACGACGGGATTTGCCGTAAATCCCGGTCCCGCATTGTCTAAGAACATGCTGCGCGTGTTCTACAAATGGCCGGTCATGACCGACTTCATGCGCCAGCAGATGTCGAATCTGAAGGGCGGAAAGACCCTGCAGTTCGCCGCCGTCGTGTGGCAGAACGAACCGTTTCCCGAGTAGCGCCGGCCGAACGCGGCACAATCCATTTTCCGGGGAAAACCATGCTCGCTTCCATTACCTCCTCCGCCTCGGCCATCGCACGACTCCCGTCGGCGCTCAGGGGCTCGATGCGACATTTCCTTTCGGACCGGCGGGCGGTCGCCGCCGTCGAATTCGCCATGGTCGCGCCGATCATGCTCGCCATGTATTTCGTGACGATCGAGGTGGCGCAAGGCATAGACGGCAACAAGAAGGTCGGCCGCATCGGCAGCATGGTGGCCGACCTGATCACCCAGTCGCCCGATACACAGAAATCGGAGGTCGACGCGATCCTCCAGATCGGACAATCGATCATCCAGCCTTACAATCGCTCCGCGCCAACCATCGTGGTGACCGCAATCGAGGTAACGGCGGATCCGAACTCGACCGTCAAAGTCGCCTGGTCCCGCAAGGTGGTCAACAACGTCTACAGCCGCGACGCGGCGGCTGGAACCCCGACGACCATTCCCGCCGAGTTGAATGTTCCAGGAACTTTCCTGATCCGGGTCGAAAGCTCGCTCGCCTACAAGCCGATCATCACCTGGACCGCGTCCCAGAAAACCGCCCTGGGGCTGACCTCGGCCTTCGACAACATCGACATGAAGAAGACGTATTATCTTCGCCCACGCATCAGCACGACCATTCCCTGCTCAGACTGCTGAGACGGCCGGCGTCGGCGGCCTCCGGTCGCGAACACGGAGTCAATAGCCGGCGGCGCGATCGACGAGATCGGTCAGCGGCGCACCGGCGTCGTGCGCCGCCATCTGCGCTAGCATCGGCGCGACGAGGTAATCGGGGTCGGATGTCGCCGCGGCATGCGGGGTCACGAAGACCTTCGGATGGATCCATAACGGGCTGGTTCTGGCCAAAGGCTCGACCTCGAAGACATCGAGACTCGCCTCCTTCAATGTCCCGTCTTCCAGCGCCCGAACGATGTCGGCGTCCTTCTGGAGCCGCCCTCGTCCTGCATTGACGAGAACCGCGCCGCCAAGAGCGTTGCGGCGGCGCAATTGTTTCAGCAGGTCATAATTGACCACGCCCTCGGTGGCTCGCGTCAGCGGCAGCAGCACGACGAGGATATCGCTCGAGCCGAGAAACTGGCGCAGTCCCGCCTCGCCGGCGAATGCCGCGACGCCGTCCATCGCGTGCAGCGACCGGCTCCAGCCGTTGACCCGGAAGCCGAGGGCGACAAGCGCCGCGGCCGAGGCGCGGCCGAGATTGCCAAAGCCCATTATTCCCACCGACACGTCGCTCGCGGGACGCTGAACGGGCTCGCGCCAGATCTTCTTCTTCTGCTGCAAGCGGTAGAGCTGGCCGAAGCGATGATGATCGAGCACCCGCCAGACGACGTATTCCGTCATGTGTTGCGTAAGATTGTCGGCGACGATGCGCACGATCGGGACGTTTGGAACAGTCGAATCGGCCAGGATATGATCGACCCCGGCGCCGATCGAGAAGATCGCCTTGAGGTTCGGCAGGGTCGCCAGGATGTTTCTCGGCTGTTTCCAGACGACGGCGTAGTCGATCGCGGGATCGTCCGGGCCGTTCGGCTCGCGCACGACCTCGCGGCCGGCGGCCAGCAATTCGTGCCAGCGCTGCGGGTTGAAGCCCGTGATCGACAGCAGCACCTTGCCCTTGCTCATCCGGCCTCTCTCTCCTGATCGGGCGGATTAATATGCGCCCGCAGTCGAGGCGCAAGCGCAATCGATCCGCTACCTATTCGCTAACGATGCCGAGCGGGGCCGTTTCGATGCGGAAGGCAGCCGAAAGCAGCGCGCGGGTATAGTCCGATTGCGGGTTGTCGAAAATCTGCGTGGCGGGGCCGTATTCGACGATGCGCCCGTTGCGCATGACGATGACTTCATTGGCCAGCGCCTTCACCACCTTCAGATCGTGACTGATGAAGAGATAGGCCAGATCATGCCTGACCTGCAGGCTGCGCAGCAGATCGACAACTTGCGCCTGGACGCTCATGTCGAGGGCCGATGTCGGCTCGTCGAGCATGACGAAGCGCGGGTTGAGCACCATGGCGCGGGCGATGGCTATACGCTGGCGTTGTCCGCCGGAGAATTCATGCGGATAGCGGAAGCGCGTCGCCGGATCGAGCCCGACTTCCGTTAGCACGTCGACGATTCTGGTGTCGCGCTGTTGCGATGACAGTTTCGGCTCATGGATTTTCAGCCCCTCCTCGACGATCTCGGAGACGGACATGCGCGGGCTGAGCGACCCGTAGGGATCCTGGAAGACGATTTGCAGCTCACGCCGCAGCGGCCGCATCTGGTTGAACGAGAGCGCGTCGATGTCGCGGCCATCGAAGGCGATATGGCCTCGCGAGGAAATCATGCGGCACAGCGCCAGCCCGAGCGTCGTCTTGCCCGAGCCGGATTCGCCGACGACGCCGATCGTCTGGCCGGCTTTCACCTGGATGTCGATGCCGTCTACGGCCTTCACATGATCGACCGTCTTGCGGAAGAAGCCCTGCTTGATCGGAAACCAGACCTTCACGCCCTCGCCCGCCATTACAACCTTGGCTCGGGGATCGGCGGCGGACGGCTTTCCCTTCGGCTCGGCGGCGAGCAGATGGCGGGTGTAGTCATGATGCGGGTCGGCGAAGATCTCCCTGGTCGGCCCGGTCTCGACGATCTTGCCCTTGGTCATCACGCAGACACGGTCGGCGATCTTGCGGACGATGCCTAGGTCGTGGGTGATGAACAGCATCGACATGCCGTTGCGGGCCTTGAGGCCGGCGAGCAGTTCGAGGATCTGGGCCTGCACCGTGACGTCAAGCGCCGTGGTCGGTTCGTCGGCGATCAGCAATTCGGGTTCGTTGGCCAGCGCCATCGCGATCATCACGCGCTGCCGCTGACCGCCGGAAAGCTGGTGCGGATAGGCGCCGAGGCGCTTTTCCGGCTCACGAATGCCGACCTCGTTGAGGAGCGCCAAGGTCCGCGCCCGCGCCTGCGTTCCGCGCATGCCTTGGTGCAATTCGAGGATTTCGACGATCTGCCGCTCGATCGTGTGCAGCGGGTTGAGCGAGGTCATCGGCTCCTGGAAGATCATCGTCACCCGGTTGCCGCGCACCTTGCGCAGCGCGTTCTCGTCCTTGGCGAGCAGGTCGTCGCCGTTGAGCAGGATCCGACCGGTCGGGTGGCTGGCCGCGGGATAGGCCAGCAGGCGCAGCACGGACAGCGCCGAGACCGATTTACCCGAGCCGGACTCGCCCACCAGCGCCACCGTCTCGCCCTTGGCGATGTCGAAGGAGATGCGGTCGACGGCGGTCGTGGTCTTGCCGCCCTGGGTGAAGGCGACGGAGAGATCGCGGACGGAAAGGAGGGGGGTCAAGACAGCTGATGCCTCTCGACAAGGCCGCGCACGATATCGACTTCTAGGGTGAGGACGCTTAGCCGAAGGGGGGCTCGACGCTCATCAGGGTCTTGCGGCAACTCGATTTCGGCCGGAAGCCGCCGGTCGGCGGTCAAAAAATGCGTACACTGAAAAGCCAGCGCAGTGGACAGATGGATAGCGTCAGGCAATTTCACCGCGCGATACAGACTGCGGATTTCTGCGGAGCGGCGAAGAACGGCCCGGTCTACCGGGGCAGCCGTGAGCCAGCCTCCCGACTGTATCCAGCCCTCATACATTCGCTGCAAGGGTTGATTGTCGTTGCGGATGGGATGGACAAGCAATTCCGCAAGGCTCAGTTCGCTGGAAAACAGAAAGTTGGAACCAGGATTTTGAGTTGCTGCGAGCTGATTGAGCTGGTCCGATATCGAATCTGCTCCCTCAGCCATAGCAATGAACACATTGGTGTCGAGATAGAGACGATCGATTGATGTCATCAGTCATCCCATTCGTCGCGAAGTTCGCGCACTCGAGCGACAGCTTCCTCCAGCGTGACATGGTGTTTGAGATTCTTTCTCACTTCCATCAGTTGCCGTTTGAACTCGTCCCCGAAAACCGGCGGCGGCCGCTCCTCCTCGACCGTGATTCTGACGGAGGCCTCCATCGCCAAACCCCGCCGAAGCTCATCAGGCAATTTCGACGCAGGATAATGTTCAAGCACGATCTTGTTCATAGCCGAGGGTCCCTTCAAGAGCGCCGCTGCCCGCTTCCGGCCTCATATCACAATGGGCGGTCAGCGCGCACCTCACCTGAACGTCTTGCGCGGATCGAACGCGTCGCGGGTCGCCTCGCCCACGAAGATCAGCAGCGAAAGCATGAGCGAGATGACGACGAACCCGGACAGGGCGAGCCATGGCGCGTTGAGGTTGCGTTGGCCCTGTTTCAGCAGCTCGCCGAGCGAGGGCGAGCCGGGCGGAAGGCCGAAGCCGAGGAAATCGAGCGAGGTCAGCGTCGTGATCGAGCCGTTGAGGATGAACGGCAGAAAGGTCAGCGTCGCCACCATGGCGTTGGGCAAAAGGTGGCGGACCATGATGGTGCGGTTGGGGACGCCGAGCGCGCGGGCGGCGTTGACGTATTCGAAGTTGCGGGCGCGCAGGAATTCGGCGCGCACGACGCCGACGAAGCCGACCCAGGAAAACACGAGCATCAGGCCGAGCAGGATGAAGAAGCCCGGCGGCAGGACGGCCGCGACGATCAGCAGGAGATAGAGCACCGGAATCGCCGACCAGATCTCGATGAAGCGCTGGAACAGCAAATCCGTCAGTCCGCCGAAATAGCCCTGCACGGCGCCGGCCGAAACGCCGATCACCGCCGACCCGAGCGTCAGGATCAGGCCGAACAGCACCGATATCCGGAACCCGTAGATGACGCGCGAGAACACGTCGCGCGCCTGATCGTCGGTGCCGAGCCAGTTCCAGTTGCCGAGCGTGCACCCGGAGTCGTCGGCGCCGAGCGGGTAGCGCGAGCAGCGCTGCTCTTTCGAATACATCCAGGAGGGCTTGGCCGGCGCCGCCTCGGGAATTTCGTTGTTGACGGTGCGGTAGGAATAGCGGATCGGCGGCCAGATCATCCAGCCATTGGCTTCGATCTCGTCGCCGATGACGGGGTCGCGATAGTCCGTGACCGCATAAAAGCCCCCGAACTTCTCCTCCGGGTAGTCGACCGCGACCGGGTAGAGAATTTCGCCTTTGTAGGAAACGATCAGCGGCCTGTCGTTCGCGACCAGTTCGGCGGCCAGCGACAAGCCGAACAGCAGCAGGAAGAGCCACAGCGACCAGTAACCGCGGCGGTTCGCCTTGAAGCTCTGCCAGCGCCGCTTGTTAAGCGGCGACAGCCACGGCCGCGCCGCCTGTTCCCGGACCTGCTCGACCTGCGCCTTCACCAGGATGTCGCTCATCAGACGTCCCGCCGGTCGAAATCGATGCGCGGATCGATCCAGGTGTAAGTGAGGTCAGAGACCAGCGAGATCACCAGGCCGATCAGCGAGAAGATGTAGAGGTTGGCGAACACAACGGGATAGTCGCGGTCGAGCACTGATTTGAAGCCGAGCAGGCCGAGCCCGTCGAGCGAGAAGATGTTCTCGATCAGCAGCGAGCCGGTGAAGAAGGCGGAAATGAACGCGCCGGGAAACCCCGCGATGACGATCAGCATGGCGTTGCGGAAGACGTGGCCATAGAGCACTCGGCGTTCCGACAGGCCCTTGGCCCGGGCGGTGACGACATATTGCTTGCGGATTTCATCGAGGAACGAGTTCTTGGTGAGCAGCGTCGTCGTCGCGAAGGCAGACAGCACCATCGCCGTCAGCGGCAAGGCGAGATGCCAGAGATAGTCGACGACCTTCCCGAAGATCGACAGCTGGTCCCAATTGTCCGAGGTCAGGCCGCGCAGCGGAAACCAGTCGAAGAACGAGCCGCCGGCAAACAGGACCATCAGCAGGATCGCGAACAGAAATCCCGGAATGGCGTAGCCGACGATGACGATGGCGCTTGTCCAGGTGTCGAAGGACGAGCCGTCGCGCACGGCCTTGCGGATGCCGAGCGGGATTGAGATCAGGTAGGACAGCAGAGTGATCCACAGGCCGAGCGAGATCGAGACGGGCATCTTCTCGAGAATAAGGTCGAGCACCGAAATGTCGCGAAAATAGCTGTCGCCGAAATCGAAGCGGGCATAGTTCCAGATCATCCGGCCGAAGCGCTCGAGCGGCGGCCTGTCGAAGCCGAACTGCTTTTCCAGCTTGGCGATGAAATCGGGATCGAGGCCCTGGGCGCCGCGATATTTCGAACCGGTCTCGCCGCCGGCATCGAACGTGTTGCCACCGGCGTCGGCGCCGCCGCCTGAAAGCCGGTCGCCCGAATCGCCCCCCTGCCCCGTCAGCTTGGCGATGACCTGCTCGACCGGTCCGCCCGGCGCGAACTGGATGACCGCGAAGGACACGGCCATGATGCCCAGCAAGGTCGGGATCATCAGAAGGACGCGCCGGAGGATGTAGGCGCCCATCAGGGCCTGCTCGTTGCGAAGATCGTTTCAGGCTTTCCCAATCGCCGCCGCCTTGTCCTTGTCGAACCACCACAGCGCTTCCACCGGAAAGCCGAAATCGGGCTTAGGCTCCCTGAAGCCGAACATATCCCAGTAGGCCGCGCGGTGATTCGCCGAATACCAGTTTGGTATCCAGTCCTGACGGACGCGCAAGACCCGGTCCAGCGCGCGCATCGCGACGATCAGACTTTGCCGGTCAGAGGCGCGGCCGACGGCCGCGATCAGCGCGTCGACGGCGGGGTCCGCGGCGCCTGGCAGATTGCGCGAGCCCGTCAGCGTGGCCGATTTGGAGTGGAACAACCCTTCGAGATCGTCGGCGGTCGGCGTGGCGCTGAACGACATCGCCATCGTCACGAGGTCGAAATCGAAGTCTGCCTGGCGCGATTGCAATTGTGCCGAGTCGATCACGCGGATCGACGCGTCGATGCCGATCGCGCGCATGTTCTCGACCCAGGGCGAGTCGATCCGCACCGTCGTATCGTCGTCGTCGAGGATCTCGACCGTCAGGCTTTCGCCTTTCTCGTTGGTCAGCCCCGCGCCGGTTCGCTTCCAGCCGGCTTCAGCCAGCAGTTTCGACGCCGCGCCGAGAAGCTTTCGGTCGCGGCCCGAGCCGTTGGACACGGGCTGAACGAACGCCTCGCCGAACACCTCCGGCGCTAGTTGCGCGCGCAGGGGCTCCAGCAACGCCAGTTCCTGCGGCGACGGCGATCCGTCGGCCTTGTAGTCGGAGCGCTCGAAGCAGGATTGCGACCGTTCGTAGGAGTCATAGAACAGGTTGCGCTTCGTCCATTCGAAGTCGAAGCACATGGCGATCGCGCGGCGAACCCGAAGATCCTGGAATTTCGGCCGGCGCAAATTGATGGCGACGGCCTGCATCGAGGGCCGCTTCTCACCTGGGAACTCACGTCTGACCACCTTGCCGGCCGCGATCGCCGGAAAATCGTAGCCGGTAGCCCAGGTGCGCGAGGTGAATTCCTGGCGGAAGGTGATGTCGCCTTTCTTGAACGCCTCGAAGGCGGCCTGGCGCTCGCGGTAGAATTCGATGCGGATGCGATCGAAATTGTGCTGGCCGCGATTGACGGCGAGGTCCTTGCCCCAATAGTCCGCGACGCGTTCGTACTCGATCGTCTGGCCCGGCGCGACGCGCCCGACCTTGTAGGGTCCCGACCCCAACGGCGGCTTCATGTTCGCGCCGCTGAACGGATTGGCGGTGAAATACGCCTTCGAGAGGATCGGGAAGCCGGATACGTTCAGGATCGTCCGTTCCGTCTGTTTGCCGGAGAACGTGAGCCGGACGGTGCGGGCGTCGAGCACTTTGGCTTCCGTCATCTGCGCCAGCGTCAGCAGCAGGTCGGGATGGCCGTCCTTCTTGAACAGGTCGAAGGTGAAGGCGGCATCGTCGGCCGTCAGCGGCGAACCGTCGTGGAATTTTGCCTCGGGGCGAAGCGCGAAATCGAAGCTGTTGCGGTCGGGCGAGATCGTGACGGCCTCGGCGAGCAGCCCATACATGGCGTCGGGCTCGTCGAGCGCGGACGCCATCAGCGAATCGAAGCACATCTCCATCCGAGGCGGCGCATCGCCCCGCGCGACGAAGCTGTTCAGCGTGTTGAAGGTTTGGGTGTTCTGGTTGAAGACCCAGTTCGGCGGCGCGAAATTGAATGATCCGCCCTTCGGCGCATCGCGGTTGACGTAGTCGAAATGAGCGAAGTCGGCGGCGTATTTCAGGTCGCCAAAGGCCGAGAGACCGTGCAGCTTCCGGCCGGTCGGGCTCGAGGCGAAGATTTCGGAGGGCAAAAGACCAGAGGCGAATGCAGCGCCGACGCCGGCGAGAAACGCCCGGCGCGAGGTCGCTCTCAATTCGCGCTCCTGTATTTGGCGGCCAGCGCGGCCTCCCTGGCCGGATCGATCCACCAGGAATCGAGGTCGACCCCGGCATAGCCGGGCTGCTTGTCAGGAATGCCGAATTTGTTCCAATACGCCATCCATACAGATTTCAGGTGCCATTGAGGCACGACGTAGTAGCTCCACAACAGGACGCGATCGAGGGCGTGGGTGGCGGCGAGCAGGTCGTCGCGATCCACGGCGAAGATGACGCGGTTCACCAGGTCATCGATCACCGGGTCCTTGATGCCGGCCAGATTGCGCGATCCGGGCGTGTCGGCGGCGAGCGTCGTCCAGAAATCGCGCTGCTCGTTGCCAGGCGACTGCGATTGCGCCAGGACGGCGGTCATGATGTCGAAATCGAACGACCTGGAGCGGTTGACGAATTGCGAATCGTCAACGACGCGCAGGCTTGCGTCGATGCCCAAACGGCGCAGATTGTCGATGAAGGGCGAGGTTGTGCGCTCGTAGCCGGGGTCGTCGACCAGAAATTCGATCCTGAACTGCTCGCCCTTTTCATTGACGAGCTTGCCGCCCTGGTTGACCCATCCGGCCTGCTTCAACAGATCCGAGGCCACCCGCAGATTGTCGCGCGTGGCCTTCGGCGAATCATAGACCGGGAGCTTGAATTCCTCGGTGAACAGTTCCGGCGGAAGCCGGTCCCTGAACTGGTTCAGGATGTCGAGTTCCTTGCCCTGCGGCAATCCGATCGAGGCGAGATCGCCCCCCTCGAAATAGCTTTTGGTGCGGGTGTAGTAGCCGTAGAACAGCGTCCGGTTCATGCTTTCGAAGTCGAGGGCGTAGGTCAGCGCGCGGCGAACGCGGCGGTCCTGGAATTTCAGTTCACGGGTGTTGAAGACGAAACCCTGCATCGGTTTGCCCGAGGTCGACTCGAACTCGCGCTTGACCACGTCGCCGGCTGCGACGGCCGGAAAATCATAGTCCTTGGCCCAGCGCCGGGCGCGGTTCTCCGGCCTGGCATCCTGGAACCCGCCTTTGGTGAAGGCCAGCCAGAGCGCGTCCTCATTCAGGAAGTAGGTGTAGCGGCGCGTGTCGAAATTCTCGCGCCCGACTTTCACCGGAAGCTCGGCGCCCCAGTAATCCGCGACGCGGGTCCAGACAATTTCGCTGCCCGGCTTGAAGCTGGCGATCCGGTACGCAGCCGAGCCCAGCGGCATCTCCAGGGTCGGCTGGCTGATGTCGCGCCTCCTGCCCGACGCATCGACGCCTTCCCACCAATGTTTCGGCAAAACGACGAGATCGCCCATGATCTTGGGCAGTTCGCGGTTGCCCTTCTGGTCGAAATGGAATTCGACCTCACGGTCGCTCACGGCCACGGCATCGGTCACGTTGGCGTAATAGCGCCCATACATGGGGCTGTTGGCCTTGAGCGCGCCGAGCGACCAGACCACGTCTTCGGCGGTGATCGGCTGGCCGTCATGCCATCTGGCGCGCGGATCGATGCGGTATGTCGCGGAGGAGAAATCCTCAGGATATTTGTATGCTTCGGCGATCAGCGCGTGCGAGACGCTCGGCTCGTCCGTCGACTGCTCCATAAGCGTATCGTAAAGCAGGCCGCCACCGAAAGGGCTAAGGCCGGCGGCCGCCGTGCCCCTTACAATGTAGGGGTTGAAGCTGTCGAAGGTGCCGGTCGTCACGGAATTCAGCGTACCGCCCTTGGGCGCGTCGGGATTGACGTAGTCGTAGCGGAAAAAGTCCGTTCCGTATTTGGACTCGCCGGTCAGCGACGAGGATGTCTGCCAGGCCTGCGCCTTCGCGTCGTCCGCAGGGGCGGCCGACGCCGTCGCGAACAGCACGGCGAGCGCCAGACCGAGGTTTGCCGAACGCCACCCCAAATTCATCCGAACTTCGCTCCTCGTTGATCGATCGTCCGGCCGGCCAACTCATCCACCCGTTGTCACGACCGATAGCAAAAAGCCGGGCGGAACCCGGCTTTTTCGTGATGGCCCGATTACATTTTCGTCATGGCGCGGGAGCAGGCGCGGGCGCAGCATCGGCCGGAGCAGGCGCCGGAGAGGCATCAGCAGGCGCAGCGTCAGCAGGGGCAGGCGCAGCATCGGCGGGCGTAGCGTCGGCAGGCGCTGCATCAGCCGGCGCGGGTGCAGCGTCAGCCGGCGCGGGGGCAGCGTCGGCCGGGGCCGGCGCATCGGCGGGCTTGGCGGCATCGTCGGCGGGCGCGGCGGCGGCCGCGTCAGGCAGCGGCTCCTGGCTGTCGGCCTGGGTGCGGAGATAGGCGATGACGCTGGCGCGGTCTTCGACCTTCTTCAACCCGGCGAAACCCATCGCCGTCCCCTTCACGAAACCCTTGGGCGACAACAGGAAATGATCGAGATCCTCATAGGTCCAGGTCTTGTTGGTCTCGGCATGCGCCTTCATCGCGGCCGAATAGGCGAAACCTTCATGCGAGGCGACCGGACGGTTGACCACGCCCCAGAGGTTGGGACCGATCTTGTTGCCGCCGCTCGTATCGTCGGTGTGGCAGGCCGCGCATTTCTTGAACACGACCGCGCCGGCCGCAGAATCGGCGCTCGCCAGGAGAGGAATGACCGATTCCGCCGCGGCGGTCTCGCCGCCTCCGGCGTCGCCGACCTCGGGTTCGGCCGCCACGATCGCATACCCGGGCTGCTCGGGATGCGGGGCGGCGAAGATCGCGTCGGAGACCAAGCCGATCGAGAAGACGACAAACACCGTTCCCAGCAATGCGCCGATCAGCTTGTTGAATTCGAAAGAGTCCATTGACGCCAGAGGCTCCTTGATCCCGTCCCGCGAAGCGGGCGCACGACCCAGCCCAGCCGGCTTCCGCCGCACCGGGATGGCCCCGGCCGAATTTGCCGGGAAGCTAGGTCTTTTGCTTGAGCCTTGCAACTCCTATAAGGACGCCTTCCGTGAGACCTTTTGCCACTTTCGCGCTTTGCAAACGGCTGCCAATCCATGACAAGATCCCCTCATTCAGCGGCAGCCGCGACGCCTGCGCCGTCGCCCGGACGCCGCGCCGGGGCGCGCGGGTCATGACCACGGCGGAGCGCACGAACCGCATCGCCTTCCAGGGCGAGCCGGGCGCGAATTCCGATACGGCCTGCCGCAACGTCTTTCCGGCGATGGATCCGCTGCCCTGCCCGACGTTCGAGGACGCGTTCAGCGCGGTGGAGGCCGGCAGGGCGGATCTGGCGATGATCCCGATCGAGAACACGATCGCCGGCCGCGTCGCCGACATCCACCACCTGCTGCCGGAATCGCGGCTGCATATCGTTGGCGAATATTTTCTGCCGATCCATTTCCAGCTCATGGTCCTGCCCGGCGTCGCACGCGCCGAGATCGTCAGCGTGCACAGCCACATCCACGCGCTCGGTCAGTGCCGCAAATACATCCGCGGCAACGGCTGGAAGGGCGTGGTCGCCGGCGACACCGCGGGCGCGGCCAAGCTCGTTTCGGAAATCGGCGACCGCTCGATGGCGGCGCTCGCGCCGCGCCTGGCGGCCGATCTCTACGGTCTGGAAATCCTGGAGGAAAACGTCGAGGATACCGATACGAACGTCACCCGCTTCGTCGTCCTGACCAAGAATGGCGAATGGGTCGCGCGCTCAGCGCCCGAAGCGCGGATGATGACGACGTTCATGTTCCGCGTGCGCAACGTGCCCGCCGCGCTCTACAAGGCGATGGGGGGGTTCGCCACCAACGGCGTCAACATGACGAAGCTGGAAAGCTACCAACTCGGCGCCTTCACGGCGACGATGTTCTATGCCGACATCGAAGGCCATCCCGACGACCCGAGCGTGAGGAACGCGCTCGAGGAACTCGGCTTCTTCTCGCGCGAGGTCCGCATCGTCGGCGTCTATCCGGCGAGCCAATCCCGCGACCAGTGGAAAGTCGCCGATTGACCGGAGGACCGGCGCAATGACCGGATATCCCGGATTTTTACGCGTCGACGCCATGCTCCCTTCATGTTTTGCGGGAGTAGTGCCGCTATCGAAACGGGAAAAGACATATGCCGATCATTCGCCTGACGAGCGCGGCGTTCGCGGTCCTCGCATTCTCAGCCGCCGCGTCGGCGCAGGAAACCAAACCGGCCGATCCGGTGGCCGGCGTCGGTCTGACCTCGATCAACATGTCGCATTCGGTGGTGTTGCCGCTCGCGGACGGCGACGATCCCTTCGCCAGGCAGAGCGAGGCGATGCGTTCCTTCTACGATCTTGTCGGCGCGAGCTGCGCCACGGTCCTGGAGCGGATCGGCGACAGCTGCGAGATCATCAGCATCACCTTCAATTCGCGCTCCGGCAACGAGGGCGCCCGCCCGAACCGGGAGCCGGCGCGCGAGACCGTGCGGATCGATGGCCAGGTCCGGATGCTGGTTCGGCTGAAGGCGAATGTCGGCCCGCCCTCGGCACGGAATTCCGAACGTCGCCAGGGCGTCAACGGCCAACTCTAGGCCAGCGGCTTCAAGCCAGTGGCGCGTAGTCGATCTCGAGAAACGTTTCGACTTCCGGAACCCATTGGTCACGCACGAACGCCACGTGGACGGGGTGATCGTTGTAGACGGCATAGGCGGCCCGGTCGGCGAACTCCATCGAGAATCCGAAATCGTAGTCGTTCTTCGGGCTGATCTGGCGAAGCTGTTCGAAGCGCTCCACGCCGGGAATGCCGGCCAGCGCCTTGGCGTGGTCGAGAAACTCCTGCTCGGCCCGCGAACCGGGCGCGTGCTTCAGCCGAAACGCCACCGTATGCCTGATCATCCTGTTCTCCTTGAACTTTTATTCAGCCGTTTTCCGCCCAGAACCGGATCAAATGATGCGCGATCGCGCCCTCCGGCGGGACCTTGATTCCGCCGGGATGCGCATGGGCAAGCATCGACAGGACCTCCGGGCGCGAAAACCAGCGGCAGTCCTCCAGCTCGGCGGCGTCCCGATCGATCTCGTCGTCGAGCGCCTCGCCGAAACAGCCGATCATTAGCGAATAGGGAAACGGCCAGGGCTGGCTGGCGTGGTAGACCACCCGGCCGAGGCGGATGCCGGCCTCTTCCAGCGTTTCGCGCCGGACGGCCGATTCGATCGTCTCGCCGGGCTCGATGAAACCGGCGAGCGCGGAATACATGCCGGGCGCGAAATGCGCGCCGCGCCCGAGGATGCATCTGTGGCGCGTCACCGTCAGCATGATCGCAACCGGGTCGGTGCGGGGAAAATGCTCGGCCGCGCAGGCCGGGCAATGGCGCTTGTAGCCGCCGGCGCGCATTTCCGTTTCATGGCCGCATCGGCCGCAGAAGCGATGCGCGCCGTGCCATGCCAGCAGGGCCGAAGCCTGGGCCATCGCGCCGATATCGGCCGCGCCGAGCAGGCCCTGCATGAGGATGGAGCGGCAGTCGATCGCCTTGATTGTTTCGGGCAGGGCCTCGATGTCCAGGCCGGCGGGCGCGGCGACGACAGGCCCCGTTGCGTCGACGCCGAGCAGGACGGCGGCGTCCAGCCGGGCGCCGAGCTCGATCGCCTCCATCCTGCCGAAATGGCTCTCGAACCCGCCGCCGGCCTCGCGCAGCAGCAGACGCCCGTTCTGCATCAGCAACAGCCTGACCCGATCATGGGACATCGCGAGCGCCACGGCATCGTCGCCACGCGTCTCGGACTGGCGGTCCAGAACGTTGCCGGCATAGCCGACGAACTGGCTGGGCTCGCGTTGGGGCGCATCGAAGAGGGAAAATGGCATGGGCCGCCGGGACTGGGGGGTCGAGGCCGGGACGCTACAACGCCGCCCGCACGGTGTCGATCAGCCGTTGCATGTCCTCGCCGCGATAGGGCTCGCGCCGACCGTAGCCCCAAACCGGGCCAGGCCAGGCGGGATCGCTTTCCGATCGAGCGACGACATGGACGTGGAGCTGCCGCACGATATTGCCGAGCGCCCCGGTATTGATCTTGAGGCACCCGGTCGCCTTCTTGAGACCTTCGGCAACCATGTTGGTTTCGAATGTCAACATCGTCTGATCGAGCGGCGTCAGGTCGTGGATCTCCTCCACGCCCGGCCGCTGGGGTACGAGCAGCAGCCAGGGCCAGCGGCTGTCGTCCATCAGGCGCAATTCGCACAGGCCGAGCCACATCACCGAAACGCTGTCTGCGCGCAGCCGCGCGTCCAGTTGCAAACCGGCCTTCAGGCCAGGCGTCATCGTCGGTCCCCTCGCAATCAGCAGGAATGCTAATGGCCGCATGCGGGACCGGCAAGCTACAACCGCAACAATCCCGCGATCGGCCGCCCGACGGGTGCGATGGCGGCCGGCCGACTGTCGATTGCGGTCGTCGAAGCCTTGCCTGCACTCGCCCGCAACCTGCGAGTGTGCGGCGCGAAACGAATCCGTGAGTGTTCGCGCCGTATGCCTCGGCCACACAAACGGGGGCGAAGCCATGCCGGTCGGGCCTCGATATTTATGCCTGTTGGAGCCGTGCGGGACCTGGACCGTGTGGGATACGCTGGCGCGCAAGCCGGCCTCGCTGGGCGGCGTCGCGCTCGTGGGCCGAGAGGAACAGCGCGCCCAAGCCGCCTGCGGCGTGCTGAACCGCATCCACAAGGCGTGCCCGTTGCCGGGCCAAGAGCGATTTCACTTTTAGCCCGCGGTGCGATCGAATTCGCCGCGGTCGGGAGAAATCCAGTTGGGTTCAACCAGATCGCTAACCACGATTGAATCAAGTCGACTTGGCCACCTGTTCCTTCATTGATGCGCATCATAGTGGTGGCGCTCGATCGGGAAGGACAAGATGGCTGGCGTTTTCAGGTTTATACCGCCCGGATCGTTGGATACGACATTCTCGGCCGATATCCGGGTCAACGGGTTATCGCTTTCGCAGCAGTTGGCCGCCGGCGACAGCTTCAAGATATTTCATACGGGCGGCGGGCCGCTCACCTCGTTCTCGATTTCGGGCGGGCCGTTCGGTACCGGGAATTCCAGCGTCCTGACGGACGCGAATGGCTCAGCAATCACCGATATGCACCGTCTGCAACTTTCGTGGACCGGAAATTCCGGGAGCGTGAATTTTGAAGCCGGCGGCGATGACGATGTCCTGCAAGGCGGAAACGGCGACGATATTTTAAGCGGTCATGATGGCAACGACCTTTTTCACGGCGGCGGCGGTCGCGATACCCTGTCGGGCGGCAAGGGCGACGATACCTTTGTCATAGATCAGTATCCGGATTCCGGGGTTTTCGACATTTTTGACGGGGGCGACGGCAACGATACGATCCGGTACGGGCCGGTCGACTTCAACGACTATATCTTGACCGGCTTTCAGCTCTCGACATTGATATCCATCGAAAATCTCATCATCGCCGACCCCGCTCTCAAGCGAGGGTCGACCATCATAATGAACGGATCGCAATTCGGAGACGGCTTGTCGTTTGAAGCGACGATAACGGGAAGCACTTTGCCGACTGCGACCGATACGATCGATGTGCGGATGGATACAGTGACTTCGCTTGATCTGTCTCAACTAAAGATACTCTATTTCGATGGTTTTACCGACTACGTTTATGTTCGTGGCGATAGCGACGACGAGATCATCGTCGGCCCCGGCGTAAAAAGCATAATGAGCGGCAACGGCGGCGGCGATGCCATGATCGGCGCCGGCGGCGATGACTACATCAGTGGGGATGCCGGGAACGATGCGCTTACAGGCGGCGGCGGCGTCGACGAAGTCTTTGCTGGAGCGGGCGACGATATCATCAACATCGACGGCAGCGATGACGAAATCGGTGAGACATATGACGGGGGTCTGGATAGCGACACTCTCGTTTTTTCCGGAGCCGCGTATACGATCGACCTGCGCGACGATCACGTCGAGAGCATCGAGCATCTCTTATTTACCGATCCCGGCACCGGGAAAGTGGGCACGGTGCGAATGAACGCCGACCAATCCAGCAGTGGCGGTTGGTATGTCTCCGTCATCGAAGGCAGCGCCGGCGCGGACGTCCTCGACATCGCGATGGGAGACCGAAAGACGCTCGACCTCTCTCACGCGACATTCTCCAATTTCGATGGGCCACTCGACCGGATTACGATCTCGGCCGGCAACGTCGACGCCCAGACCATCGAATGCGGCGGTTCTTTCGCCACGTTCGCCGCTGGCGCGGGCGACGATATCTATATCGTTCACGGCGGCACGGTGCGCGTACTCGAAGCCGATCACGCGGGCGTCGATCTCGTGAAGAGTTCGGTCAGCTATTCGCTGGTCGCCAACGGCATGCCCGGGCAATACATCGAGAAGCTGACCCTGACCGGCGCGGATGCGATCGACGCGACCGGCAACGGACTCGCCAACGCGATCACCGGCAACGACAATGACAATGTCATCGATGGCAAGGTCGGCGCGGACACCATGACCGGCAATGGCGGCAGCGACACCTTCATCGTCGACAGTGCGGGCGACAAGGTCATCGAGTTCAGCGGCGGC